>DATMOK010000027.1:0-109969 GCA_035568235.1 Steroidobacteraceae bacterium
GAGAGCGCGCACGCCGTCGCGGGCGCGGAGCGCTGGGCGCGGGCCCATCCCGGCGGCACGGTGCTGGTATGCCTCTCGGGACGCGGCGACAAGGACATGACGACGCTCCTGAAGATGCTCGTCGGGCCGCAGCAGCCATGAGCCCGCGGGAGCGCATCGGCGCTGCGATCCGCACCGCCGCCGCCAACGGCGAGCCCGCGCTCGTCGCCTATCTGACGGCCGGTTTTCCCAGGCGCGATGACTTTCTCACCAACGTGCGCGCGCTCGCCGCCGCCGCGGACGTCGTCGAGATCGGAGTGCCGTTCACGGACCCGATGGCCGACGGCGTCACCATCCAGCGCGCGAGCCTCGCCGCGCTCGCCCAGGGCGTGAGCCTCAAGTGGATCCTGTCGGCGCTCGAGGGTCTGGGGGAGATCGGGGCGCCGCTCCTGCTCATGAGCTATCTCAACCCATTGCTGGCGTTCGGCATCGAGCGGCTGGTGCCGGCCGCCGCGCGCGCCGGCGTCGCCGGATTCATCGTGCCGGATCTGCCGCTCGATGAGAGCAGCGCGCTCTCCGCGGCGCTCGATGCCGAGCAGTTGGCGCTGGTGCAGATGGTGACGCCCGTGACGCAGCCCAAGCGCCTCGGGCAGCTGTGCGCCGCCAGTCAGGGCTTCGTGTACGCCGTCACCATGACGGGCACTACCGGCAAGAACGTCGCGGTGCCGGATGAGGTCCTCGGATACCTCGATCGAGTCCGCGCGGCCGCGCCGATTCCGGTATGTGCCGGCTTCGGCATCCGCAGCCGCGAGCAGGTGGCGCGACTTGCCGGGCACGTGGACGGGGTAGTCGTGGGCTCAGCGCTTATCGAAGTGCTCGAGCGCGGCGCGGATCCGGCCGCGTGGCTGCGGACGTTGCGCCAGCGCTGACGCCGGGGCCGCATTTGCTTACCACCGAGGGAGCGCCCATCCTGCGGCGGCGATGAAGACCCTAACCATCGCGGCGCGTTTCTGTGGGCCGCCGACTTCGTCCAATGGCGGCTATTTCGCCGGCAGCGTGGCGGCACTCGCCACGCGCACCGTGACAGTGCGCCTTTTGAAGCCCCCGCCACTCGACCGCGAGCTCACCGTGGAGGAGCTCGAGGGGGGCGGCCTGCGGGTGCTGGACGGGAGCGAGCCGGTGGGCGAGGCACGCCCCGCGCAGCTCGACCTGGAGGTCAAGCCGGTGCCCGATTATCTCGAGGCGGTGGAAGCCTCGCGCCACTACGCCGGCTTCCGCTATCACCGTTTCCCGACCTGCTTCGTGTGCGGGACTCACCGGGTCCGCGGTGATGGCATGCGGATCTTTGCCGGAGCGATTGCCGAGCGCGGCCTGGTCGCGGCGCCCTGGGTTCCGGATGCCTCCCTCGATGCGGGCGATGGCAAAGTGCGGCCCGAATTCATGTCGGCTGCTCTCGACTGTCCCGGCTACTACGCGGTCGCTCCCGATGACCGCATGATGCTGCTGGCGGAATTCACCGCCCACATCGACCGGCGGGTCCGCATCGGCGAGTCGTGCACAGTGGTGGGATGGCAGATCGGCGCCGCCGGGCGCAAGCACGAGGCGGGCACGGCGCTCTACGACGGCAACGGCGACCTGGTCGGCCGGGCGCGGGCGCTGTGGATCGAGCCGCGCACCGCGGTGGAGACCGCTCAGGCGCTTTAGGTCCTGCTGTGCCGCTGATTGCTCTTAGAGGTCAGCTTCTTGTGCCCATACAAACGTATGGCGGAAGACCCATACGGAGAGACTGGCGGTGGCATCCTCACCGTACGCTTCACCTACCGCGGTGACCTGATTCGGATTATTGGTGCCAGCTACTTGGCGCCGAGGAAAGAAGATCTATGAAGCGCATTCAAAAGTACCGAGATGAACCACTGGGACGGCTCGAAGTCGTCAAAGATTTCTTGCCACCCCCCAGCTGGTACTGCGCGATGACGATGTGAAGGTCACCATCTCTTTGAGCAAGCGCAGCGTCGATTTTTTCAAGCGCCACGCCGCCCTTTCAAAGGTTCCGTACCAGAAGATGATTCGAAGTCTCCTAGACACATATGCGAAACACCATGGGGCTGACCTCTAACAATCGTTGGAGGGGTCCGTGAGGCGTGATCTGTTTGGCTCCGCGGGCGCTGCAAGACAGTGTGCGCCCGCGGCGCTCATCCGGCGCTTCTGTACGGCCCCTGAACGGCACCGTTAGAGCGCATGCGGTGGGCGTCGTCGTTCGTTTGGCCTGCGTCGAAGATGCAGCGGTCGTCACCGACGTTCTGCGGCGATCGATCTCGCAACTCTGCGTGCAAGACCACCAAAATGATTCAGAGAGCTTGGAACTATGGTTAAAGAACAAGACCATTCCGACCGTGCGCACCTGGTTCGGATCACCGAAGCTCTGTTGCGTGGTGGCATGCATTGATGGGGTCGTCTCCGGCTCCGCCGCGATGAGCGCCGAGGGTGAGGTGCTGCTTTGTTACGTCGATCCCGGAGCGCGGTTTCAAGGCGTAAGCGCCGCAATGCTCGTGGCGCTGGAAAGTGAAGCGCAGAATCGGCGCTTGGCAGAGATTCGTCTCTCGAGCACGATCACGGCAAAGCGCTTCTATCAGGAGCGCGGCTATACGGCGATTGGGGCTCCCAAGCAAATGTTCGGGCTGGTCGCGGGCATACCGATGGTGAAGCGGCTTGCGCTCTAACAACCGTTGGTTCGCAACGCGCTTGAGGCTATGCTTATTTTCTAGTTTTCTATGAAGCTGACCTAAATTGTAATCTTCATCGAAACTGAGACCGACGCCCCCGCCTCAAGCCTGCAGGGCATTGGCCGGCAGCATGTGCGCACGGCGCCAGCCACCGTACTTGTAGTAGAGCAGCGCGAGGAGTGCCGTGATGGCCGAGGACACCGGGAAGCTCCACCACACGGCATCCGCTCCATAGCGGCTGAGATATAGCTCCGCGACCGGGAAGCGCACCGCGAGCAGCGTGATGGTGAGGATCACGAGCGGCGCGATGACCGCGCCGGTGGCGCGCACCACACCGAACAGCGCGACCGCCACGCCGAAGAACACGAATGAGCCGGTCACCACGTGATTCAGGTGCGAGGCGATGGTGCGTGCCGGCGACCCCGCGGGCAGGAACAGCGCGAACAGCGGCGCATCCAGCAGCTCCATGGTGGCGGCGATGGAGCCGGTGAGCACCACGTTATAGAGCACGCCCCAGCGGGCGATGCTGTGCACGCGCGGCCACTTGCCGGCGCCGACGTTCTGCGCCGTCATGGCCGACATCGCCATTGCCACCGCGAACGCCGGCATCTGAATGTAGTTCCATAGCTGCAGAGCGGCGCCGAAGGCCGCCGTGGTGTCGACCCCGAAACGGTTGACGAGCGTGATCATCAGCACGCCGCTCAAGGACAGCACCAGCATCTGCGCGCTCATGGGCACGCCCTTTCTCACCAGCGTTGCCACCACGCTCCAGTTAACCTTGAGCAGCGCGAGCTCGTCCTTGTGCAGCACCAGCAGGTGCCGCCGCCGGTAGAGGTGGCGGATGAGCGCGGTCAGGCTCACCGCCTGGGCGACGAAGGTGGCGAGCGCCGAGCCGGCTATGCCCAGGCGCGGGATCGGACCCACGCCGAAGATGAATACCGGATTCAGCGCGATGTCGAGCCCGACCGACATCAGCATGAAGTAGAACGGCGTCTTCGAGTCGCCCGCGCCGCGCAGCATCGCGCCGACGAACGCGTACAGGTAGAGGAACGGCAGGGCGAGGAAGATCACCCGCATGTAGGCCACGGCGAGATCGAGCGACGCCGCCGGCGTGCTCATCGCGATGAGCAGCGGGCGGCACAGCACGAGTCCCGCGACTGCCATCGCCACCGAGATGGCGGTAAAGAAGGTGGCGCTGGTGCCGACCACGCGCTTGGTTTCGGGAATGTTGTTGGCGCCGATGCACTGGCCGACGAGGATGGTGGCCGCGAGCGCCACGCCGAACGCGGCGCCGATCAAGAGGAACATCACCGTATTGGCGTTGGAGGTCGCGGTGAGCGCCGCCTCGCCGAGGAAGCGGCCGACCCAGATGGAGTTCACCGAGCCATTCAGCGACTGCAGCACGTTGGCGAACAGAATCGGCAGCGCGAACCCGAACAGCAGTCCGGGGATCGCCCCCTCGGTGAGGTTTTTCTGCACCTAACGCCTTAAGCCGGCGAAGGCGGCGACGGCGCCCGTGCCGGCCAGCAGCCACCCGGGCCAGCCACCGCCGCCGTTGACCGCGAGCCACACCAGGCCGCCGAGTAATAGCGCCGCGCCCACCGTGACAATATCGCGTGCGCGACGCTCGGCGCGCAGCTCCTCGCGCAGCTCGGCGCGCAGTTCAGCGTGCAGCTTTTCCGAGGCGCGCTCGGGCGGCGGCGCCGCGCGCTGCTCACCGCGCAGGCGCGCTGCCAAGAGGCCCGGCAGCGCCCGCGCCGCCTCGATGAGCTCCGGGGCCTGCGAGCGCAGGCTGCGCAGCAGGGCGCCGAGACTGGCACGCTCGCGCATCCACTCGCGCAGGATCGGGCTCGCGGTGCTCCAGATGTCGAGCTCCGGGTAGAGCTCCCTGCCTAAGCCCTCGACGTTGAGCAGCGTCTTCTGCAGCAGCAGCAGCTGCGGCTGGATCTGCATGTCAAAGCGGCGCGAGATCTCGAACAGGCGCAGCAGGATGCGGCCGAAGGAGATGTCCTTCAGCGGCCGGTCGAAGATCGGCTCGCAGACGGTGCGCACCGCGGACTCCATCTCGTCGATGCGTGCTCCCGGGGGCACCCAGCCGGACTCGAGGTGCAGCTGCGCCACGCGACGGTAATCGCGGTCGAACACCGCGAGGAAGTTCTCGGCGAGATAGTGCTGATCGCGCGGATCGAGTGTGCCGACGATGCCGAAGTCCACCGCTGCGTAGCGCGGCTGCCTGGGGTCGTCAATCATCACGAAGATGTTCCCCGGGTGCATGTCCGCGTGGAAGAAGTTGTGGCGGAACACCTGCGTGAAGAAGATGCGCACGCCATTCTCGGCGAGCCGCGCGATATCGGTGCCGGCGGCCTTGAGCGTTGCGAGGTCGCTGATCGGCACGCCGTGGATGCGCTCCATGACCATGACGTCGTTGCGGCAGTAGTCCCAGTACACCTCGGGTACGTACAGCAGATCGGAGCCGGCGAAGTTGCGCTTCAGCTGCGCGGCGTTGGCGGCCTCGCGCATCAGGTCGAGCTCATCGAGCACCGTCTTGTGGTATTCGGCCACCAGCTCCCGCGGCCGCAGCCGCCGCCCCTCGCTCCAGTAGCGCTGCGCGAGCTCGGCGAGCGCGTGCAGCACCTCGAGGTCGCGCTCGATGATCTCGCGCATACCGGGCCGCAGCACCTTGACCACGACTTCCTCGCCCCCCGGCAGGCGCGCCGCGTGCACCTGCGCGATGGAAGCGGCGGCGAGCGGCGTCTCGTCGAAGGCGGCGAACACGGCGGCGACCGGCCGGCCGTAGCTCGCCTCGATGCGCGCGCGCGCCACGCTCCCGGGGAAGGGCGGTACGCGGTCCTGGAGCTTGGCGAGCTCATCGGCGATGTCGCTCGGCAGCAGGTCGCGGCGCGTCGAGACCGCCTGGCCGAACTTGACGAAAATCGGCCCGAGCTCTTGCAGTGCGAGCCGCAGCCGCTCGCCGCGCGCGCCGCCGCGGCGCCGCTCGAGCCACACGCCCGGCGAGCAGTACAGGACGAACCGCAGTGGCCTATATAGATGAGTCGCGCGGACGTAATCGTCCAGGCCGTGCTTGAGCAGCACCCGCTGGATCTCGAGCAGCCGCAGCAGGACGCGCGGCTTCACGGGGTAGGAGTTCCGCCTGCCGCCCGGCTGCGCCCAAGCTGCTCGAGGCGCGCTGCGGCGCGGTCGACGTCCTCGCGCAGCGCATCGACCGCGCGCAGGAACGGCTCGCCCTCGCGCCGTGGCACGAGATCCGCGCGCTCGTGCGCCAGGTAGTCGGCGCTGCTGCGCCAGGCGGTATCGACGGTGCGGCGCATGAGGCTTACGAGCGTGCGCGCCAGACGGCCGAGCTGATGCGCCGGCACGTCCCCGACGACGAGCGACAGCTCCTCCTCGGCATCGGGTCTCAGCAGTTGCAGCAGCTCGCGGAACCGCGCGGCCACCTCGGCATCGCCGCTGACGGCGGCGGCGCCGCGCTGCACAGCCTGCTGCGCGCCATCGCCCGCAAGCTTCAAGAGGCCGAGCGGCCCGACGCTCACGTGGGCATCGGCTTGCGCGCCGCCCGCCGTCACGCTGAGGGTTGCGCCCGTTGACTCGATGCGCAGCGTGCCGAAGCCGCTCACCTCCAGCGCCAGGCTCCGGCCGGCGAGCTCCGCGCACAGCTGCCGCGCACGCAGCGAGCGCGGCAGGCCGCGGCTCAGGAGATTGCCGAGGACCTGGGTCAGCACGCTCAGTAGCGATAGCCGCGATGTACCGCGACGATGCCGCCGGAGAGATTGTGATAGCGGCAGCCCTCGAGCCCCGCCTCAGCCATCATGCCGATGAGCCTATCCTGGTCGGGGTGCACGCGGATCGACTCGGCGAGGTAGCGATAGCTGGCCGCATCGCCGGCAATGAGGCGCCCGAGGAGCGGCAGCACGCGCAGCGAATAGGCTTCATAGAGCGGCTGCAGCGCGCCGAGCCGCGGGTGCGAGAACTCGAGGATCAGCAGCTGCCCGCCGGGCTTGAGGGCGCGGCGCATGGAGGCGAGCGCTGCGGGCTTGTCGGTGACGTTGCGCAGCCCGAAGCCGATGGTGATGCAGTCGAAGCTGCCGTCGGCGAACGGCAGCCGCTCGGCGTTGGCCTGTACGCACTCGAGGTTGCCGGCGCAACCCGCATCGATCAGCCGGTCACGGCCGCGCGCGAGCATCGCGGCGTTGATGTCGGTGAGCACCACGCGGCCGCGCTCACCCACTTGCCGCGCGAGCCCGAGCGCGAGATCACCGCTGCCGCCGGCCACATCGAGCGCGCACTGTCCGGCGTGCAGGTTGGCGAGCGAGAGCGTGAAGCGCTTCCACAGACGATGCGTGCCCGCGGACATCAGATCGTTCATCAGGTCATAGCGATCGGCGACCGAGTCGAACACGGCACGCACGCGGCGCGCCTTCTCGCCATACGGCACACGCTGGAAGCCGAAATCGGTGGAGCGCTCTTGCGGCATCGTTCACGCGAGCTCGAAAGTTGAGACACATTCTAGTCGATCGCAGTTAACACTATCGCTCGAGGAGGCTTGCATCTTCCCTTCCCCGATGCGCTAGAATCGCGACCGTTCAGGGGGGTCTTGCAAAGTGCGGGCCGGGCAGCAATGTCCGGCCCGTTTTCTTTCTACGCGGCGCCGTGCCGCCTGCCGTGCACTCATCGCGGCGCGCGCGCGCGCCGCTCCTGATAGCGCGCCCAGTAACGCGCGCGCTCGCGCCCGAGCTCGTGCAGGTATTTCCACGTATAAAGTCCCGTGTCGTGGCCGTCGTCGAACACGAGCTTCACCGCGTACTGTCCGATCGGCTCGATGGCGGTGATGCCGACGTTCTCCTTGCCGAGCACCAGCACCTCCTGCCCGGGGCCGTGGCCCTTCACCTCGGCGGACGGGGAGTGCACGCGCAGGTATTCGAACGGCAACTCGAAGCGGCTGCCATCGTCGAAGCTCACCGCGAGCACGCGTGAGCTGCGGCGCAGCCGGATCTCGGTGGCGATGGGCTCGGTCATGATGGCGCGAGTATAGGCAGGCGCGGTCCGGGTCGTGATGCTGCACTGCAACAATCCCGCTGCAGAAACCGCTTTGCAGTGCGGAACTGCGATTCAGGCCCCGTCGGCGGCACATTAACGACGATGACAATCCGCGGGACGCCCCTATACTTTGCGTCCCGCACCGGCAGTGAGGGCAGCTCGAGCCCGAGTGAGTGAATGGAACCTACCGACACCTCCCATCCCGACTATTACCATCGAGTTGTGGATTGCCAGTGGGCCTGTCCGGCCCATACCGATGTCCCCGAGTACATCCGGCTGATCGCCCAGGGCCGCTTCACCGACGCCTACATGGTGAACCGGCATTCGAACGTCTTCCCCGGGATCCTCGGCCGGGTGTGCGACCGGCCGTGCGAGCCTGCCTGCCGGCGCGGGCGCATCGAGCAGAAGCCGGTGGCAATCTGCCGCCTGAAGCGCGTGGCGGCCGACCATCGCGGCGAGGTCGAGAGCCTCCTGCCGCCGGTGCCGAAGGTCAAGAACGGCAAGCGGATCGCCTGCATCGGCGCGGGCTGTGCCTCGCTCACCGTGGCCAATGACCTGATGCCGCTCGGCTACGAAGTTACGATCTTCGAGCAGTACGGCGAGCCCGGCGGGCTCATGCGGACCAACATCCCCTCGTTCCGCCTGCCCGCCACGGTGCTCAACGAGGAGATCGAGATGATCACCGGGATGGGGATGGACCTTAAGCTCAACACTCCGGTGGCGAGCCTCAGGCAGCTGCTTGCGGGCGGATTCGACGCGGTGTTCGTCGGCTCCGGTGCGCCGAAGGGCAAGGAGCTCAAGCTCCCCGGGCGCGAGGCGGCCGCGGCCAACGTGCACATCGGTATCGCCTGGCTCGAGTCGGTGGCCTTCGGCCACATCGAGCGCATCGGCAAGCGCGTCCTCATCATCGGCGTCGGCAACACCGCCATGGACTGCTGCCGCACCAGCCTTCGCCTCGGCGCCGACAGCGTCAAGGTCATGGCGCGCAAGCCGCGCGGCTTCTTCAAGGCCTCGGCGTGGGAGCTCGAGGATGCCGAGGAGGAGAGCGTCGAGATCGTCATCAATCGCTCCCCCAAGGCCTTCGTCACCGAGAACGGCCGCCTGAGCGGCATGCTGTTCGAGCGCATGGAGTACGACCTCGACGGCACGGGCCGCATCACGGCAGAGCGCACCGTGGGCGAGGAGTTCCTGCCGGCGGACGATGTGATCCTCGCCATCGGCCAGGAGAATGCGTTCCCCTGGATCGAGCGCGATCTCGGCATCGAGTTCGACAAGTGGGACGTCCCGGTCATCGACAAGGTCACGTTCCAGTCCACGCGGCCCGGCGTGTTCTTCGGCGGCGACGCCGCGTTCGGGCCGAAGAACATCATCTGGGCGGTCGAGCACGGCCACCAGGCGGCGATCTCGATCCACCGCCATTGCCAGGGTGAGGCGGTAGCTGAGCGGCTGCCCCCGGGCGTCAACCTGCAGAGCCGCAAGATGGGCATGCACGAGTGGTCGTATTCCAACGATTACACGCCGGTCGAGCGGCGGCTGATGCCGCACGTCTCGCTCAAGGAGCGCTTCAAGAAGCTCAATATCGAGGTCGAGCTCGGCTTCAGCGCCGAGCAGGTCGCGCAGGAGGTGCAGCGCTGCCTCAACTGCGACGTGCAGACGGTGTTCACGGCCAAGCTGTGCATCGAGTGCGACGCCTGTCTCGACATCTGCCCGGTCGACTGCCTGACGATCACCCACAACGGCGAGGAGGCGGAGCTGCGCGGCCGCCTCAAGGCGCCGGCGAAGAATCTCGCGCAGCCGCTGTACGTGTCGGCCCCGCTGCCACAGACCGGGCGCGTCATGGTGAAGGACGAGGACCTGTGCGTGCACTGCGGGCTGTGCGCCGAGCGCTGCCCGACCGCCGCGTGGGACATGCAGAAATCGGAGCTCCACTGGCCGCACGCCGCCGACGAGCCCGCGCCGCCGCCGGTGCGCGCTGCGAAGATCGCCTGAACGACTTCCCGCCGACCGCAGTCTGAACCCTGGTAGCGCCATGCCTTCGACCGACCCACGCGTCAACGATTTCACCATCAAGATCGCCACGGTGAACGGCACCGGCTCGGCGAGTGCCAACACGCTGCTCATGAAGTCGATCTTCAGAAGCGGCATTCCGGTGGTGGGCAAGAACTACTTCCCCTCCAACATCCAGGGGCTGCCCACCTGGTACGAGATCCGCGTGACGCACGCCGGCTACGTGGCACGCTCCGGGCGCGTGGATCTCATGGTGGCGATGAACGCCGAGACCTACGCGCGCGACGTGAAGGAGGTCGCCCCGGGCGGCTTCCTGGTGTACGACTCCACCTGGCCGCGCCCGGCGCTGTTGAAGCGCGAGGACATCACCGTGCTCGGCGTGCCGCTGGCACGGCTGTGCAACGAGAACTTCAACGGCGTGCGCACCCGCATCCTGATGAAGAACATCTGCTATGCGGGGGTGCTGGCGGCGCTGCTCGATCTCGACCTCGAGCGCATCCGCGAGCTGCTCGCCGAGACCTACGCGAAGAAGCCGCAGCTGGTCGAGAGCAACATGAAGGCCATCCAGCTCGGCTACGACTACGCGCGCGCGAGCTTCGAGTGCCCGCTGCCGCTGCGCGTCGAGAAGATGGACCGCACCGCGGGTCACGTCATGATCGACGGCAACACCTCGGCGGCGCTCGGCTGTCTGTTCGCCGGCGCGACCGTGGCCGCCTGGTACCCGATCACCCCGTCCACCTCGCTCATGGACGCCTTCAAGATGTTCGCCGACCGCACGCGTGTCGATCGCGAGACGGGCGCGAAGAACTTCGCCTTCATTCAGGCGGAGGACGAGCTGGCCGCCATCGGCATGGTGATCGGCGCCATGTGGAACGGCGCGCGCTCCTTCACCGCCACCTCCGGCCCCGGCATCTCGCTGATGAACGAGTTTCTCGGGCTCGCGTACTACGCGGAAGTGCCGGCCGTGGTGTTCGACATCCAGCGCGTCGGGCCCTCCACCGGCATGCCGACCCGCACGCAGCAGGGGGACCTGACGCTCGCCGCCTACGCCTCGCACGGCGACACCCGCCATGTGTGCCTGTATCCGGCGAATCCCGAGGAATGCTTCTACATGGCGGTGCAGGCCTTCGATCTCGCCGAGCGCCTGCAGACCCCGGTGCTGGTGCTGTCGGATCTCGATATCGGCATGAACGACTGGATGTGCCGCGACCTGAAGTGGGACGACAGCTACCGCCCCGACCGCGGCAAGATGCTCGGCAAGGAGGAGCTCCTCAAGCTCGAGAAGTTCTACCGCTTCCTCGACAAGGATGGCGACGGCATCGGCTACCGCACGCTCCCCGGCGTGCACCCCAAGGCGGCGTACTTCACCCGCGGCTCCGGGCACAACCAGTACGGCGTGTACACCGAGGATTCGGCCGAGTACCAGCTGGTGCTCGACCGGCTGATGAAGAAATGGGCCACCGCCAAGCGGCTGGTGCCGCGGGCGGTGATCGACGCCACCGCGGGCGCGCGCGTCGGCATCGTCTCGATCGGCAGCTGCGACGGCGCGGTGCACGAGGCGCTCGATGTGCTGAAAGCGCGCGGCGTGGCGCTCGACTACATGCGCGTTCGCTCCTTCCCGTTCACCGAGGACGTGGAGCGGTTCCTGGCGGCGCATGAGCTGCTGTTCGTGGTCGAGCAGAATCGCGATGCGCAGCTGCGCTCGCTCCTCACGCTCGAGACCGCGGTCGAGAAGTCGAAGCTGCGCTCGCTGCTGCACTACAGCGGGCTGCCGATCTCATCCCATTTCATCGTCGAGGGCGTACTCGCCGAGCTCGAGCCGCGCGCGAGCAGCGCGCGCAAGGATGCCGCGCATGGCTGAGCCCGCGCCGCGCCGCCGTTGACCTGCGGAGTTGCAGCATGACCTTCATCGCCAAGCCCAAAGTCGCCCACCCGTCGCTGCCGCGCAACCCACTCGGCTTCACCCGGCGCGACTACGAGGGGGCGCTGTCGACGTTGTGCGCCGGCTGCGGGCACGACTCGATCACCGCGGCGATCGTCGAGGCCGCCTGGGGCCTGTCGCTCGAGCCGCAGAACGTCGTCAAGCTGTCCGGCATCGGCTGCTCCTCCAAGACCACCGCCTACTTCGTCGCCGGCGGGCACGGCTTCAACTCGGTGCACGGCCGCATGCCCTCCATCGCCATGGGGGCGAACGCCGCCAACCGTAACCTCACCTACATCGGCGTCTCGGGCGATGGCGACACGCTGTCGATCGGTCTCGGACAGTTCTGCCACGCCATCCGCCGCAACCTCGACATGCTGTACATCATCGAGAACAACGGCGTATACGGCCTCACCAAGGGGCAGTTCTCGGCCTCGGCCGACATCGGCACCAAGGCAAAGAAGGGCGAGACCAACCTGCAGCCGCCGATCGATCCAGTGCTGCTCGCTATGACGCTCGGCGCCTCGTTCGTCGCGCGCAGCTTCTCCGGCGACAAGCAGCAGCTGGTGCCGCTCATCCAGGCGGGCTTGAAGCACCGCGGCTTCGCGCTCATCGACGTGCTCTCGCCGTGCGTTACCTTCAACGACCACGAGGGCTCGACCAAGAGCTATGCCTACACACGCGAGCACTACGAGCCGGCCGTGCATGCGGATTTCATCCCGCTCGAGCGCGAGATCACGGCCGAGTACCGCGCGGGTGAGATGCTGCCGGTGGTGATGCACGACGGCAGCCGCATCGTGCTGCGCAAGCTCGAGGCCGGCTACGATCCCACCAACCGCACGCTCGCCGCCGTGCAGATCCAGGAGCGCATGAAGGCCGGGGAGTACCTCACGGGCCTTTTGTACCTCGACGAGACTGCGCAGCACGAGTTCCACCAGGTGAACTCGACCCCCGCGGCGCCGCTCAACAGCATCCCCTACGAGACTCTCTCGCCGGGCTCCAAGGGGCTCGAGGGGTTCCTGGCGCGGTACCGCTGATCGGCCAGTTAATCCAGCGCCGAGCCGAGCGCGTAGCGCACCGCAAGCTGCACCTGTGTCTCGCTGGCGAATGGGGCGAGGTTGAAGGCGTCCTCGCGCTCGTAGGAATTGCTCGATACGTGCAGCCACTCGAGCGTGAAGCGCCAGTGCGCATCGCGTGTGAATACGTAGGCTGCAGTCCATGCATGCCCGGTCTCCGCACCATCGCCGCCCGCACTCGCGCTCGAGTCGACCTCGAAATGGTCATAGCGCACGCTGAGCGTATGCCGGCCGAAGCTCTTCGCGAGCAGGGCGTACTGCGCCTTGAACGGCCAGTCGAGCCAGTAGCCTCCGGGGGCGATCGTAGTGTCGCCTCGCAGGCTCTGGACGATCGCGGTCACCCCGTCGCTCCCCTCATAGCGCGCGCCGGCGGCGGTGAAGGTAGTCTCCCACGCGATTGCCCCTGAGGCGTAGTCCATCGCCGCAGGGTCGGCGCGATTGTCGTAGCGCAGCGCGCGCACGACCACGCGATCGAGCCAGCGTGCCTCGAGGCCGCCGTACACGCCCGCGTGGCCGTCGAGCTCGCGGAACGGCTCGAAATTCATCAGCACCGGGTCATCCGGCAGGCCCACGCGGCCGCCGAGCGGCGTCTGGCGGTCGGTGAGCGTGAAGCCATCGCCGGCGATGAAGCCGCCCGCGCCCTCGTTCCAGCCGAAGGCGCCTGCCGTCACTCCGACATCGAAGTCATGGCCCTGCCGCGTACCGAGCCAGTCCAGCTGCGCTTCGACGCCCACGGTGCGCACCTCGATCGCGAGCCAGCTGTCGATCGCCGAGTAGGAGAGGCTGTAGGGAGACTCCCAGCCGGAGTCACGGTTTTCCAGCGAGATGGGCGGGTAGAAGGCGCCCGCCTTGACGCGCAGCCGGTAGCCGGCGAACGGGTAGGGGCGGAACTGCACATACGCCTCGGTGAGCCCGAAGGGAATTCGGTCGTGATCCCCCCACGCGGACGCATCGAGATGTACCGACCAGAGCTCGCCGATCGATTCGGTGAGCGCGAAGCGCGCGCGTCCGAGCCGGATGCCCGACTGATCCTCGTCGTAGCGCACGCCGCTGATGCCGCCCTGGGTGTAGGAGGGATCGGCGTTGGAGCTCACGGCCCGGCCGTCGAGGCTCAGCTCCCAGCCGTCGGCGTGCGCGATGGCGCTGAGCGCGAGCCCGACAAGCGGCAGCAGCCGCGCCGCGCGGCGCGACAGTGAGCCATTGGCTGGGCGGCGGGCCATCGGTCGTCCTTGCCGGATCAACGCTTCCAATCGGATGATCCCTATCAGTAGTCCCAGGAATGCGGCCGGTCGCTGAGCGGCGCCACCTGCAGAGCCTTCACGAGCCGCAGCGTCCAGTCGGCGTGATCCGACTCCCCGACCGTGACCTCGCGCGTGAGATCAGTGTCGTTGTCGCGCATGCGCGGGTGCCAGATCGTGACGCGGTAGCGGCCGCGTGCGACCTCGCTCGACCACGAGCCGTGAGCGTCAGTGCGTCCGTAGTAGGGCGCGTCCGTGACCACCAGATAGCCGACCATCTCATCGTGAATGTTGCAGCCGAGGGTCACGACCCCGGGCTGATCGAAATGCACCGGCGGGTACGGCGTGCCGTGGTAGAGCGGCAGTTGAAAGCGCTTGGCGGCTGAGAACGAGTAGATCTGATGGCTCACCTTGTCCGTATTGGGGAACACGACGGTCGAGCCGCTCGGGATCACCAGCAGGTCGGGCTGGAACGCCCGGTTCACCTGGTCCATGACCGCTTTGACCGGCGCGCTCGGACGCGTCGCCCCATCGAGCGGAGTGGCGGTCACCACCGCCCCCTGCAGCGGCTTGCTGTCGGATGTGCGCACGGTGATTACCAGGCTGGCGGCGGCCGTAGCGTGCGCGGCGAGCAGTGCCAGCAGGCACGCTGGCGCCGATGTGACTCGGCTCACTCCATTTCGACGTGCCGGAGGTCTCATTCCCGCACTCATGTCCTCGCTCCCTGCGCCGCGGGACGCCTACGATGGGGAAGGGATTGCAACCCGTATTATGGGCAGTTTCCGTAAACGACTTCTCGTGCTGATCATCGGTCTGGTGATCGTCACGCAAACTGTGACGCTGGCCGCAGTGCTTGCCAGCACCCGGGGAACGGTCAAGGCCCGTGCGGCCGAGCAGCTCTCCCAGGGTGCGGTGCTCGCCGTGCAGCTGACGCGCTTCCGTGCCGGGCAGCTCGCCAACGGCGTGGCGGTGACCGCCGGGGACTTCGGCTTCCGCGAGGCGGTCGCGGGCGGCGACCCGCAGACGGTGCTGTCCGCGGCGCGTAACAACGCGCGGCGCATCGGCGCCGACATGGTCATGGTGCTCGACACCCGCGCCAAGGTGCTGGCCTCCACCGTTCCCGTGGACGCCGATGTCGCGGCCTCGTTACAGCGCCTGATACGCGATCCGGCGGTGCGCGAGCAGCCGGTGTTCCTCGTGCTGGGGCCCGATTCCTACGAGCTGGTGCTCGCCCCGGTGCGCACTCCCGAGATCATCGCCTGGGTGGCGATGGGCTTTGCGGCCTCCGATGCCCTGGCGCAGAACATTCGCGAGCTGGTGGGCTCGGAGGTCGCCCTGGTGCTGCATGGACACGACGGTGTCACGCACGTGGCCTCGACCCTCCCCGGGGCGCAGCGCGATGCGCTGCTCGCGGCCGCGCCGCCGGCGAGCGCAGAGGCCTCGGACGCACCTCATCTGACCACCCTTGGCGGCGTTCAGTACCTGACGCTGTCGCGTCCGCTCGAGGCGCTCGGCGACCCGATCGACGTGCAGCTGCTCAAAGCGCAGCGCGACGTGCTGGCGCCCTATATCGAGCTGCGCAATGCGATGCTGGCGATCGACGGCATCGCGCTCCTCATGGCGGCATTGGTCGGCGCGGTGCTGGGCCGCACCGCCACGCGCCCCATCGGCGAGCTGGCGCGGGCGGCGCAGCGCATCCAGCAGGGACACTACGACACCGCGGTACACGTCTCCGGGGGCGATGAGTTCCACAGCCTGGCGCAGACGTTCAACGCCATGCAGCGCAACATCGCCGAGCGCGAGGCCGCCATCACCTTCCACGCCCAGCACGACCCGCTCACCCACCTGCCCAACCGCTGGTTCGCCACGCAGGTGCTCGAGCGCCTGGCGGGCGAGAGCGCTGCGCAGGGGACGCGCGGCGCGCTCATCCTGCTCGGCATCCGTAACCTGCGCGACATCAACGCCTCGCTCGGACTGTCGGTGGGCGATGACGTGCTGCGCGAGGTGGCGCACCGGCTGCGGCAGAACATCTCCGAGAAGGAAACCGTGGCGCGCCTCGGCGAGGCGCAGTTCGTCGTGATTGCCCCGGGGTGCTCGCCGGAGCGGGCGCTGCTGTACGCCGAGCAGCTCGCGGGCCTGGTGCACACCGGTTTTCACCTCGCCGGCGTCGGCCTCGATCTGCACGTCGCCTGTGGCCTGTGCCTGCTGCCGGAGCACGGCCGCACCGCCGAGGAGCTGCTGCAGCGCGCCCAGATCGCCATCGAGGACGCGCACGAGGCGCCGACGCGCATTGCGGTCTACCGCCCCGGACAGGACGAGGCGCACCGCCGCCGCCTCACCCTCATCACGGACCTGCGCGCGGCGATCGACGGCGACCAGCTGTCGCTCGTCTATCAGCCGCTGGTCACCATGGCGACGCGCTCGGTGCGCTCGCTCGAAGCGCTGGTGCGCTGGACGCACCCGCAGTTGGGTCCGGTCTCGCCCGGGGAGTTCGTGCCGCTCGCCGAGAGCACCGGTGGGTCACGCCGGCTCACCGACTGGGTGCTGAAGACGGCCATCCGCCAGATGGGCGAATGGCGCGAGCAGGGACTCGACATGCAACTGGCGGTCAACCTGTCCGCGCCCGACATTCTCGATCCGAGCCTGGGGGATGAGATCCTGGCGCTGTTGCGCCAGCATTCGGTGCACCCGACCGCGCTGCTGCTCGAGATCACCGAGAGCGCCGTGATGCTCGACCCGCAGGGCGCGGCCCGCAACATGCAGCTGCTGCGCATCGCCGGGGTGCGCTTCGCCATCGATGACTTCGGCACCGGCCACTCCTCGCTCTCGCAGCTGAGCCTGTTGCCGGTGGACGAGCTGAAGATCGACCGCTCGCTCATCACTCAGGCGGTGGGGGGCGCGGTGACCATCGTCACCTCGACCATCGAGCTCGGCCACACCATGGGGCTGAAGGTGGTGGCGGAGGGGGTCGAGGATGCCGAGGCCTGGGGGCTGCTGCGCCGGTTGGGATGCGACTTCGCCCAGGGCTATCTCATCAGCCGCCCGCTGCCCGTGCAGCAGGTGCCGGGGTTCGTGCGCCAGGCCAACCAGCTGCTGCCGGCCTCCGATGCCACCGTGCTGCAGATCCGCGCCCTCGACCAGCTCGCCGGGCGCACCAAGCGCTGAGAAACCAGGCGCCGCGATCGCGGCCAATTCAACCACCCAGCAGCTGATCCACGCGCCGCCGGTATTGCAGCAGCAGCTCGGCGGCGAAATCGGCGAACACGCGGATGCGGACGGAGTGGCGCAGCGCGCTGCGGCACACGACCAGGAGCGGCGCACCCGGCGCCGACCACTCGGGCAGCACCACCTGCAGCCGGCCGGCAGCGAGTGCCTCCGCCACCATCAGGTCGATCGACTGCACGATGCCGACGCCGCGCACCGCCGCAAGTATCCGCGCCTCGACGGAGTTGAATGAGACGCTGAACGGCAGCTGCAGCGCTCGCCGTACGGTGCCGCGCTGGAACAGCCACTTGGAGGGGCGATGGCTGGTGCTCGAGAGATGGCCGATGAGCTTGTGGCGGCGCAGCTCGTCGGGGTCGGCCGGTATGCCGTGCTGGCGCAGGTACTCCGGGGCCGCGCAGGTGATGAGCCGCGTGGTCACGATCGGCCGCGCGATCAGGTGGGGCTCCTTGACGGGACCGGCCCGCACCACGAGATCAACACCCTCCTCGATGAGGTCGATCACGCGGTCGTTGAGCTGCACTTCCAGATGCAGGTCGGGATAGCGCTGCGTGAAGCGCGGCAGCGCCGGAATCAGCAGCGCGCGGCCGAACGCCTCCGGTACGTCGACCCGCAGCCGTCCCTGCACCGCGAGGCGCGAGCCGCGCACCGCCTCATCGGCCGCCTCGAGCTCGGCGAGGATGCGCTGGCAGCGCGTCAGGTACTCGGCGCCGTCGCTGGTGAGCCCGACGCGCCGCGTGGTGCGGTGGAGCAGCTGGCAGCGCAAGTGCCGTTCCAGCTCGGCGAGCTGGGTGCTGACCACGGCCCGTGACAGTCCGAGGGCATCGGCGGCGCGGGTGAACGAGCGCAGCTCCGCCACGCGCACGAAGCTGCGCATGCAGACCAGTTGATCCATGCCGTGATTGTAAGGTAATCCAGAACAATAAATTCTGGATTGGATAGTTTTTCGCGACGACCGGCACGGCTAGCCTTGCAGCCATGTTCATCTTCCCCCGCCCCCTGTTACCCGTCGTCGCGGCCGTCGGCCTGCTGCTGCTCCTGGCGCTGCTGTCGGTTATGTCCGGCGGCTGAGCCGCACGGAATGCGAGCGGCGCCGCGCGGTTGCGTGGCCTGCGCTTGTGCCGCGGCCCGCCGTTAGGGTATCGTCCGCGCCGGTTCGTGACCTTTCCCTTTCCTGCGCCTGCCGCCCGCCTCGTTTGCGAGTTGGCTTCCGACTGCGAAAAGCCGAATCGTTCCCGACCAGGTGGCAGCGTGCGCCGACGAGTCTTCGGATCTCCGGTCAGCACTCCTGCCGATAGTGTGTTTGTTCTAGGAGTCTGATTGCATGACGAAGATCTACGTGGGCAACCTGCCCTTTTCCGCCACTGACGCCGAGGTTCGCGAGCTGTTCGCACAGCACGGCACCGTCGAGTCGGTGAGCCTTATCACCGATCGCGATACCGGCCGCCCGCGCGGCTTCGGGTTCGTCGAGATGTCGCGCGCCGATGCCTCGCGCGCGATCCAGAATCTCAACGGTAAGGATCTGGGCGGACGTCCGCTGCGGGTCAATGAGGCCCAGGAGCGCAGCGGCGGCGGCGGCGGTGGTGGTAACCGCGGCGGCGGCGGCGGCGCCCCGAAGCGCTGGTAAGCTCGAGTAGCAAACAGGGCCGGTCGTCAGTGCCTCACGGCATCGACGGCCGGCCCTTTGCATTGGCAGCATCATCGATGAAGCGTTGGGGAGTGGTTTCTCATGGGTAAGGGTGATCCGAGAACGCGCCGCGGCAAGATCTACCAGGGGTCGTTCGGCAAGTCGCGCCCCAAGGACCCGGCGAAGAAGAAGAAGAAGGCGAAGCGCGCCGCCAGAGGGCGCTAAGGACTTTCAGGCGAACGGTTCGGCGGTTGCCACCGCCGGTGTCGTCTTGCGCGCCAGGCACTCGCGGATCAGCTCGAGCGCGCTGCGATCGTTGGGCGGTAACTCCACCGGGCTCACGCCGCGCGATGTCGTACGCTCGCCCCAGCGTACCGCGTGAGCGCAGAAAGACAGGCCGCCGCCGAAGCCCGGCATGAGCAGCAGCGTCCCGGGGCGCACGCGGCCCTCCTCGAGCGCCTCACACAGCGCCACCGGCACGGTGGCTGCCGACATGTTGCCGTAGCGATGCACGGTCACAAACACCCGCTCCATGGGCACGTGGACGCGTTTGGCCACCGCCTCGATGATGCGCAGATTGGCCTGGTGCGGTACCACCAGGTCGACTTGCTGCGCGGAGGCGCCGATGCGCCGCAGTGCTTCCTCGCTCGCCAGCACCATACCCTGCACGGCGCGCCTGAAGATCTCCTGACCCTCGAACTGCCAGCGGGTGATGCCGTGGAGTACGCCGCGGTTGGCGTAGCGGCCGCCCATGCCGTGGACTCTCAGGATCTCGCGCGCCTCGCCATAGCAGCCGAGCTTCTCCGCGAGCAGTCCTTCCTCGCGCTCGCTCGCCTCGAGCACCACCGCCGCCGCGCCATCGCCGAACAGCACGGCCACGTCGCGGTCGCTCCAGTCCATGAAGGGTGAGATCAGCTCCGCGCCGATCACCAGGGCGTTGCGGACCACGCCGGTGCGGATCAGCGCGCTCGCGGTCGACAGCCCGTAGAGGAAGCTGGTGCAGGCCGTGTTGATGTCGTAGGCGGCCGCCTCGCGCGCGCCGATGCGCAGCTGGATCCCGGAGGCCATGTTGGGCACCTGGTCGTCATAGCTGCAGCTGCCAAACACGATGAGCTCGACGCGCTCGCCGCCAAGTCCGGCACTCGCCAACGCGCGCGCCGCGGCCACGTAGGCGAGTTCACCGAGCGGCACGTGCGAGATACGCCGCTCGCGGATCCCGGTGCGGCTCACGATCCATTCATCGCTGGTGTCGAGAATCGTGGCGAGATCCTGGTTCGTCAGCACCGCCGGCGGCAGGCACTTTCCCCAGCCGGTGATGGCCGCGCAGGTCGCAGGGACACGCTCGCTCATGGGCGCGGGCTAGGATAACAGGGCCGGCGGCGCGGGCGCCGGGGAGTCTGGCGCGCCGTCTGGCGCGTAGTCGAAGGAGTCGAAGTACAAGCGCTCCGGCGGCAGCCCGTGGCGCGGGAAGCTCGCGCGCATTGCCTCGATCATCGCCGGCGGGCCCGCGGCATACACTTCGAAGCGCGACAGGTCCGGATAGTCGGCGAGCACCGCCGCATGCACCCATCCCGTGCGGTGGTGCGGCGCCTGCGCGGCGCTGGCCTCCGACAGCACGGCGGTGAAGCGCAGCTGGCGATGCGCCTGCGCCGCCCAGCTGAGCATGCGCGCTTCCTCGTACAGGTCCGCGCGGTGACGCACGCCCCAGTAGAAGTGGATCTCCCGGCGGATGCCGGTCTCGAGTACGTGCCGCAGTATCGACTTGAGCGGCGCAAAGCCGGTGCCGCCGCCCACCATGATCATTGGGCCGGGGCCATCCCGATAGGTGAATTGCCCCATCGGTCCCTCGATGCGCAGCAGCGAGCCGGTCGTGAGGGCGTCCGCGCCGCCGCCGAACAGCCGCTCGGTGAAGCCGCCGCCTGACACGCGGCGCACGTGCAGCTCGAGGCGCGCCGCATCGTGCGGCGGGCAGGCGATGGAGAAGCTGCGTCGCCTGCCCCCGTCCAGCAGCACATCAAGATACTGCCCGGGCTGGAAGCTTAAGCGCTCCACCGCGGGCAGTTGCAGCCTCACCTCGAGGACGTCCGCAGCGAGCGGCGTCAGGCGCGCGATACGGCACGGCAGCGTCTTGATCTCGACAGCGGCGACGCCGGCGATGAGCCGCGCCTCGACCGTGAGGTCCGAGCGTGGCCGCGCCTGGCACAGCAGGATCTGCCCGCGCTGCGCCTCAGCGGCGGTAATGCCGAGCGGCAGGCCGTTAGGGTAGTGGATCTCGCCCGCAAGGAGCCGCGCGCGGCACGACCCGCAATGGCCCGACTTGCAGCTGTGCGGCAGGTTCAGGCCCGCGGCGAGCGCCGCCTGCAGCACCGGCTCCCCGGCTGCCACGGTGAGCGAGCGGGCGTGCGGCTGGATGCATACGCTGTAACCGGGGGCCGACACGATGGCAATAGACTAGCAGGCCCCCCGGGGCAAGGAGCCGCCATGTTCGCGAACCCCCCAGCGGATGAGATCGCGCAGCTGCTGCGCGCGGCGCACACCATTGCGATCGTCGGTCTGTCGCCCGACCGCACCCGCCCCAGCCACGGCGTGGCGCGCGCTCTGCAGCGTTTCGGCTACCGCATCATTCCGGTAAACCCTTACGCCGAGAGCATTCTCGGCGAGCCGGCGGTGGCCTCCCTCGAGCAGCTGCCCGAGCAGCTCGAGCCCGGCGAGCAGATCGACATCGTCGCGGTGTTCCGCCGCCCCGCGCACATCGCGGAAATCGTCGGGCAATGCATGCGTCTCAAGCTCCCGGCGCTGTGGCTGCAGGACGGGGTGATCGATGCGGCGGCGGCGGAGCGCGCCTCGCAGGCCGGAATCTTCACCGTCATGGATCGCTGCCTGTTCCGCGACCGCGCGGCGTTGCGTTAGTTTTGCGCTATCCTTGTGGCCCAATGCGCGTCGCGTTCACGAAGATGCACGGGGTCGGCAACGATTTCGTCGTGTTCGATGCGCCCATCGAGCGCGCGCTGCTCGAGCCCGCGAGCCTGAGACGTCTGGCCGACCGGCGCACCGGCATCGGTTTCGATCAGGCGCTGCTGCTCGAGGCGCCGCGGCGTGCCGACACGGCGGTCTTCTACCGCGTCTTCAACTGCGACGGTGTCGAAGTCGAGCAGTGCGGCAACGGCGCGCGCTGCATCGCCGCGCTCCTGCACCGCCGTGGGCGCACGCGCGACGGGGCCGTGCGGCTCGACAGTCCCGCCGGCATCGTCGAGGCGCGCGTCGCGCACCCGACGCAGGTCGCGGTCGACATGGGGGTCCCGAATTTCGATCCGGCCTCGCTCCCCTTCACGGCGGCCGCCGAGGCCGACAGCTATCCGCTCGAGGTGGACGGCGCGACGCTTCAGATCGGCGCGGTGTCGCTCGGCAACCCGCACGCCGTGCTCACCGTCGGCTCGGTCGCCACCGCCCCGGTGGCGACGCTCGGCCCGCAGATCGAGCACCATGCGCGCTTCCCGCGGCGGGTGAATGCCGGCTTCCTCGAGATCGTCGACCGCGCGCACCTGAAGCTGCGCGTCTACGAGCGCGGCGCTGGCGAGACCCTCGCCTGCGGTACCGGCGCCTGTGCGGCGGTGGCGGTCGCGCGGCGCCGCGGGCTGGTCGATGCCGACGTGCGGGTCGCGGTACGTGGCGGCGAGTTACGCGTAAACTGGGCGCAGCCGGGGGCGCACATCTGGCTGAGCGGTGCGGCGGAAATCTCTTTCGAAGGACAAGTCGAGGTCTGAGCACATGACAACAAGAGAAGCTCGCGGTCTTACGGCGGCCGAATCCGAGGAGGAGACGATCGCCGGCTACCTGCAGCGCAATCCCGAATTCTTCGAGCGCCACCAGGGGGTGCTGGCGCGATTGAAGCTGCCGCACGCCCGCGGCGGTGCCGCGATCTCGCTCGTCGAGCGGCAGATCGAGGTGTTGCGCGAGAAGCTCGGTGGTCTGGAGGGCAAGCTCGCGGAGCTGCTGCGCACCGCGCGCGCCAACGATGCGATCGCCGACCGCCTGCACCGCTTCACGCGGCGGCTGCTGCGCGCCGTGCCGCGCACCGAGGCGGTGGCGCGCATCGAGGCGGGGCTGCGCGAGGATTTCGACGCCTTCCATGCGGCGCTGGTGCTGATCGGCGAGCACCCGGGGCTGCCGGCGCAACGTTTCGTGCGCCAGGTGGCCGCGGACGATCCGAATCTCAAGTCCTTCGAGAGCCTGTTTGCGAGCGGTAAGCCGCGCTGCGGCCAGGCGCGCGACTCGCAGCGCGAGTTCCTGTTCGGTCCCGAGGGGCTCGAGATGGGCTCGGTCGCTCTGGTGCCGCTCGGCAGCAAGGGCTCGGTCGGCCTGCTGGCGCTCGGCAGTCCCGACAAGGATCGCTTCCACCCCGGGATGAGCACCGAGTTCCTGGGCCGCATGGCGGATCTGATCGCGGACGCGCTCACCGCCGCCGACGCCACCTGAGGGCAGTGGCCGGCGGTCAGACCCCATGAGTCCGGCGGCACTCGAGTGGCTCGACCGCTTTCGCCGCTACCTGGGAACGGAGCGACGACTGTCGCCGCACACCGACGTGAGCTATGCGCGCGATCTGAAGGCGCTGGTCGGATTCTGCGACCGCTTGAATCTCCCGGACTGGAGCGCGCTCGACACGCAGCACATCCGTACTTTCGCCGCCCACTCCCATGCCGGCGGTCTCTCGCCGCGCAGCGTCCAGCGGCGCTTGTCCGCGATTCGCAGCTTTTACGAATTTCTGCTGCGCGAGGCCCCGATCGAGGCTGCCCGTGGAGGACGGCGCGCCGCGCGCGTCACCGTCAACCCTGCGCTCGAGGTACGCGCGCCGAAGGCGCCGCGCCGTTTGCCGCACACGCTCGATGCGGACCAGATGGCGCGCCTCCTGGAGATACCGGCCGGCGCCGGCCTCATCGCGCGCGACCGGGCGCTGATGGAGCTGCTGTATTCTTCCGGCTTGCGGCTCGCCGAGCTCGTCGGGCTCGACGTCATCGATCTCGACCTCAAGGATCGTACCGTGCAGGTGCTCGGCAAGGGGCGCAAGGCGCGCATCGTCCCCGTGGGGCGCCACGCGCTCGCGGCACTGCGCGCCTGGCTCAAGGAGCGTGCGGCGCTCGCCGCCGCGGCCGAGACCGCGTTGTTCGTGGGGCGCGGCGGGCGGCGCCTCGGTCCACGCGCGATCCAGGCGCGGGTCGAGTACTGGGCCAGGCGCCAGGGGCTGGGTGTACACGTGCATCCGCACCTGTTCCGCCATTCCTTCGCCTCGCACCTGCTCGAGTCGGGCGGCGAGCTGCGCGGCGTCCAGGAGCTGCTCGGTCACGCCGACATCTCCACCACCCAGATTTACACCCACCTTGACTTCCAGCACCTCGCCCGCATCTACGACGCTGCTCACCCGCGGGCGCGGCGCAAGGTCTGACTTAAGGCCGGACCGTTCCTGCTCCCCGGGGGACCTAAACCCCGCGACCGACTCCAGGAGCCTTATGAGCGAACCTCTGTTCAATCCCCACGGCACCACCATCCTCGGGGTGCGACGCAACGGTGCCGTCGCGCTTGGCGGCGACGGCCAGGTCACCCTCGGCAACACCGTCATGAAAGGCAACGCCCGCAAGGTGCGGCGCCTGTTTGGCGACAAGGTGCTGGCCGGCTTTGCCGGCGGCACGGCGGATGCTTTCACGCTGTTCGAGCGTTTCGAGGGCAAGCTCGAGAAGTACGGCAACCTCACCCGCGCCGCCATCGAGCTCGCCAAGGACTGGCGCTCGGACCGCTATCTGCGCCGCCTCGAGGCGCTGCTGCTGGTCGGGGATCCCGACAAGCTGTTCGTGATCTCCGGCAACGGCGATGTGATCGAGCCCGACTACGACGTGGCCGCGATCGGCTCCGGCGGCCAGTTTGCCCTCGCCGCGGCGCGCGCGCTGCTTGAGGGCTCGGAGCTCGGCGCGCGCGAGATCGTCGAGCGCTCGCTCAATATCGCCGCCGACATCTGCATCTATACCAACCGCAACCTCGCCATTGAGGAACTCATGGGCAAGGGCGCAGGGTCCAGGTAAAGCCATGTCATCCGCACTCACCCCCCGGCAGATCGTCCAGGAGCTCGACAAGCACATCATCGGCCAGCAGGCCGCCAAGCGCGCGGTGGCCATCGCGCTGCGCAACCGCTGGCGGCGCATGCAGGTCGAGGAGCCGCTGCGCCAGGAAATCACGCCGAAGAACATCCTCATGATCGGCCCGACCGGCGTCGGCAAGACCGAGATCGCGCGCCGGCTCGCCAAGCTCGCCAACGCGCCGTTCGTCAAGGTGGAGGCGACCAAGTTCACCGAGGTGGGCTACGTCGGCCGCGACGTCGATTCGATCGTCAAGGAGCTCGCCGACGTCGCGGTGAAGATCACCCGCGAGCAGGAGATGGCCAAGGTGCGCGAGCGCGCGCTCGATGCCGCCGAGGAGCGCGTTCTCGATGCGCTGCTGCCGAAGCCGCGCATGATGGGCTTCTCGACCGACGAGCCGGCCACGGCGCGCGACGGCGAGACGCGCCAGAAATTCCGCAAGATGCTGCGCGAGCACGAGCTCGACGACCGCGAGGTCGAGATCGAGCTGCGCTCGATGCCGATGGGCGTCGAGATCATGGCGCCGCCGGGCATGGAAGAGATGCAGCAGCAGCTGCAGTCGATGTTCCAGAATCTGGGCGGCAATCGCACCCGCACCCGCAAGGTGAAGGTGCGCGAGGCCTTGAAGCTCCTCATCGATGAGGAGGCCGGCAAGCTCATCAACGAGGACGAGCTCAAGGTCCAGGCGCTCGCCAACGCCGAGCAGAACGGCATCGTCTTCATCGACGAGATCGACAAGGTGACGCGGCGCCAGGAGACGATCGGCGCCGACGTGTCGCGCGAGGGCGTGCAGCGCGACCTGCTGCCGCTTGTCGAGGGCTCGACGGTTGCCACCAAGTACGGACCGGTGAAGACCGATCACGTTCTCTTCATCGCCTCGGGCGCCTTCAGCCTGTCGAAGCCCTCGGACTTGATCCCGGAGCTGCAGGGACGGCTGCCGATCCGGGTGGAGCTCGATTCCCTCAAGGTGGGCGATTTCGTGCGCATCCTCACCGAGCCCGACGCCTCCCTCACCGCGCAGTACAGGGCGCTGATGGCGACCGAGGGCGTCGAGGTCGCCTTCGACGACAGCGGCGTGCGGCGCATCGCCGAGATCGCCTTCCAGGTGAACGAGCGCACCGAGAACATCGGCGCGCGGCGCCTGCATACCGTCATGGAGCGCCTCCTCGAGACGGTGTCCTATGAGGCGACTGCGGAGGAGGGCAAGGCGGACGGCAAGCGCCGCGTGACCATCGACGCGCAGTACGTCGACGATCACCTAGGCAAGCTCGTCAAGGACGAAGACCTCAGCCGCTACATTCTCTGAAGTTTCCGCGGCCGAAAAACAGCGCCCGGCATCTGCCGGGCGCTGTTTCCTTGCTGGCTGCTGCGCTTACTTGAACTTGTAGGTGAAGTCGAGTCCCGCGGTGATCGGGCGATTCACCAGATAGCGCACGAAGGCATTGGTCTGCAGGTCGATCTGCGGCTGCGGATCGAGCAGCGCTTCCTTGTTCGTGAGGTTGTTCACGTACAGTGAGGCGGTCCACGCGTCGGCCGCGAATCCGAGGCGCGCGTTCAGGAACCCGTACGCCGGCAGATGCAGCAGGTAATTGTTGACGTAGCCCGACGAGCTTGGATAGATCGTGATGGACTCGCCGTACGGCGCATCGGTGCGTGTGCCGATGTAATCGCCCTCGAGCGTTCCGATCAGCGAGACGTCGCTCGTAAGCGGATGCTTCCAGCGCAAAGTAGCCGATGCCGTGAAGTCCGGGATGTCGGGGACGTTATAGCCGCTGGGGAATCCCGTGATGGGGCTGGCCGCCGTGAACTGCGCGTTGGTGTAGCCGGCGTTCACCCCGAGCGTCCACTCGCGGCTCAGCAGCGCCTGCATCTCTGCCTCGAGACCGTAGATGCGCGCATCGGCGCCGTTGGCGGTGATCCCGAACCCCGAGAGGTTGGTTGAGAGCTGCGGATTCGTCCAGCGCTCGTAGTAAGCCGAGACGTTGAGGACCAAGTGCTTATCCAGCAGCTCGGATTTCTCGCCGACCTCGTAGTTCCACACCGAGTCCGAGGTGAAAGTGGCGGGCGCCTGTAATAGTACGTTGCTATTGCAGCCGTTGGTGAGTTTGGCCTGCAGAGCAAACTCGTTGCCCTGCAGCGGCCCCGAGGGCGCCGCGCAGTTGACCGCCGCCACCGGAATCGGCTGGTTTGCACCCCCCAGCCGGAAGCCCTTGGCGATCGTGGCGTACAGCAGCACGTCAGGGTCGACCTTCCAGCTCAGATCGAACTTCGGATCGGTGCCGCTCGCGCTGTTGGAATCGCCGGTGAGGTAAGGCAGGTCGGGGTTGCCGAGGCCCCCGTTCACTGTGAACACGCCGTATTCCATGTTCGACTGGCCGAGGCTGTAGTGGTAGTGACGCAGTCCCACCGTCGCCTTGAGATCGGGGGTGAAGTTCCAGGAGGCCTCGCCGAACTCGGCGTTCTGCGTGATCACCTGCGGCTGGACATCCACGTACAGATTGGTGGTCGGTCCCAGCCCGATGGCCGTCATTGCCGCTCCCGCCTGTGGAGCGATGGCCCACTCATCCCACTCGGAATACAGGTCCTGGTAAAAGTAGCCGAGGATCCACTGGAAGGGGCCGGAGCCGGTCGAGGTCAGGCGCAGCTCCTCGCTGATCTGGCGCGTATAGTCCTTCTCCGTCACCGACGGACCGTTGGGCGCCGGACCCGACGGTCCGATGCCGAACGGGCTGCCTCCCGCGCCGTTACCGGAGTCGTAATTCGGGAAGCCGAAGGCGTCGTTGTTCTCCTCGGTGCTGTCTTGCGAGATGAGCGTATTGCGCCCCCACATGGCGGTGGCCGAGGTGACCGTAAAGGCTGGTGCCTGGTACTCGATCTTCAGGCTCCCGAGTGTGAACTTGTCTTCCTGCGGCTCGGGCGAATCGTAGATCTCCCAGTGAGCGAGGGTACTGGGCACGGTCGGATGGGTCGGATTGCCGTTCACATCCACCTCGTCCGGTGCGGCCTGCCGCGTGAGCTGGTACATCAGCATCGGTGTGATCGACAGGTTGTCGGACGGCTTCCACAGCACCAGCACGCGCGCCGAGTCGATGGTGGTGCTGTTGGCACCATTGATCTGCTCCGCATCCGGGTAGGTGTAGAAATTGGCCGGCCGTGCATTGTTCTGCGTCGCATAGCCTCCCGTGTCGACCGGCGCCCCGTCGGCGAGCACGATGCGCTTGATCCAGCCGCTCTCGGAGATCTCCGAGCCGACGAAGCGGACCGCGAGGTCATCGCCGATCGGCAGGTTGACCATGCCGTTGACCTTCTGGTTGAAGTCGCCGCCGGAGCCCGTATAACCCGTGTCAATCTCACCCGAGGCCGCGAATTGGCCGAGCTGGGGTTGATTGAGCACCAGCTTGACGGCGCCGCCCATCGAGCTCGAGCCGTAGAGAGTTCCCTGCGGACCACGCAGCACCTCGACCCGGGATAGATCGTAGAGAGTCGGATCGATCTCCTCCTTGCCGAGCTGCGCCGACGCAGGTGACGACAGCGGCGTCTCGTCGAGGTAGAACCCCACTTGCGAGGAGTTGCCACCGGCGGAGTTGAGTCCGCGCATCTCGAATTCCGTCTGACCGGGGCCGGCTGAGCGCATGGCGATGCCGGGCACTGACTGTGCGAGCGAATTGAAATCGACGATGCCGCGGTCGGCGATCTCCGCCGACGACACTGCCGTGATGCTCGCGCCGGTGTCCTGAACCGTACTGGTGCGCTTCTCCGCCGTGACGACTACCTCCTGGAGCTGATCGCCAGCGGGGCCCGCCGCCTGGGCTGGCGCCTGCGCCTGGGCGTGCGCGCCGTGCGCGAGCCCGAGCCCGAGTGCGATCGCGATGGCCTGTGCGATGCGGCTTCTTGCTGTCGTCGAGATCATGGTGTGCTCCCCTTGCAGTGGCTGTCGGCTGAAGTGCTCATGGCACGCGTGACACCGACTTAATTGTCTTAGTATACGTGCAGATGCAACGCGAAGAACCTCCCGCAGGATCGTTGTAGATTCGCGACACGAGCGTTGTTGGGAGCCGTCCGTGTGCTCCCACGGTCGCAAACGGATCGACTATGCTGTTGCGCCCTCTGACTTTGCGAGGCTCGCCGGCAGTGAAAACATCCATCGTGCGGCTCGTGATCGGCTTGTCGGCTTTGAGCGCCGCGACGGGATTCGCGGCGGAGCGAGCCGCCCCTGCGACCGATCGTATGGATCGCGATCTGATCGAGGTCACCATCCCGCAGCTGCAGCGCTATTACGAGCAGCACAAGTACACCGTCTCGCAGGTCGTCGACTGGTACCTCGCGCGCATCGCGCGCTACAACGGCGCCTATGAGCCGGTCGAGCAGCTGTTCGACACCGAAGCGCGTGCCGCAGCAAAGCGCGAGGACGCCGAGGCGGGCGGCGCGCACGGCCCGCTCTGGGGTGTGCCGATCGTCATCAAGGCCAACACCAGCATTCAGGGCAAGGTGACGACCAATGGCTGGGAAGGCTTCACGGTACCCGGGCACGAGCTCGTCGCGCCGCGCGATGCCACGATCGTCGCGCGGCTCAAGGCGGCCGGCGCGATCATTCTCGGTCACACCAACATGCCGGACTTCGCCAACTCCGATACCACTCGCAGCAGCTCCTTCGGCCGTACCGGCAACGCCTATGACGTACGCTTCTCACCCGGCGGTTCCTCCGGTGGCACGGTGACGGCGGTGACCGGCAACATGGCCGTGCTCGGTAACGGCACCGACACCGGCAACTCGATCCGCATGCCCTCGGGCACCAGCGCGCTCATCGGCGTGTTCCCGACGCGCGGACTCGTCAGCATCGCCGGGATCGCGCCGCTCGACTGGCTGCTCGATAACACCGGCCCCATTGCCCGCAACGTGACCGATGCGGCGATCGCGCTCGGTGTGATGGCGGGCGAGGACCCGCTCGATCCAGTCACCCAGGGCTCGGCCGCCAAGGCGCAGCCCGGTCCCTACACGCAATATCTCAAGAGCGACGCGCTCCAGGGCAAGCGCTTCGGCGTGCCGGCGTTCATCCTCAAGGGCATCGGCATCCCGTTTCGCGGCACGCCCGCCGTGGTCCCGGACGGGGCAGCGCAGAAGCACGCGGACGATGAGGCCTGGCCGCTCGATCCGCGCACGCGCGCGGCGTTCATGAAGGCGATCGAAGAGCTGCGCGCGCTCGGCGCCACCGTGGTGATGGACGACTCGGTGCTGCCGGAGAGCTTCGCCCGCGGCGCCTGGCGGATCGCCACCTATCCTTACGGGCGCGAAGGCACGGACCTGTTCCTCAAGGACTTCGGGCCCGCCGAGTACCACTCGGCCGCCGACTATCAGCGCGTCATGGGCGCACCTCTCGGCGCTCCCATGATCGGCACCGAGCCCGCGAAGTCGGAATTCGAATCCGGGGACATCAAGATCAATCAGCGCATGCTCGAGACGGATGCGGATGCCGAGCGCAACTTCTACGGTCCGCGCCGCCGCACTCTGCAGGAATACCTCGACACCATGGAGCGGCTGCACCTCGACGGCTACCTCTATCCGTCGAGCCAGATGCCGCCGGTCGATGAGACCATGCCGCAGTACGGCCAGGTCACCGATGGTCCGCACTCGGCGACCAGCTGGGTGAACATGCTGGGCGTGCCCGCGGTAGTCGTGGTGGGCGGCTTCTATCCGAGCGGGCTGCCGTTCGGCATGGAGTTCTCGGGACGCCCGTTCCGCGACGGCGACCTGCTCGGCATCGCCTATGCGTGGGAGCAGGGCACGCACCACCGCCATCCTCCCGTGCTGGTCGACAAGGGACTGCTGCCGATCCCGCACTGAAGCGCGCCGCAGCCGTCGCAGCAGAGGGCTCAGATCCTGAAGCGCTCCTTGAGCTCGCCCGCCATGCGGCGGCTCACCGCGAGCGGTGCCGGGCAGCCGCGCAGACGCACGAAGTGCTGCCCTTCCGGATTGCGCTCGATGGCCTCGAGGTGCTTCACCGCGACCAGCGCGTTGCGATGGATGCGCACGAACGCCGCGCCGAACTCACCCTCGAGCAGCCGCAGTGACTCCTCGATGAGGTCCTCGCCGTGCAGGTGCCGCACGGTGGTGTACTTCTGGTCGGCGAGGAAATACTGCACCTCCTCGATCGGAATCAGCTTCAGTCCCTCGCGATGGCGTGCCGCGATGTGCGTGCGCCGCGCGCCGCCGCTCGCGGCGGCGAGCTTCTGCAGCTGCGCGCGCGTCAGGCGCCCGGCGCGCACCACGGCGGTGGCGAGCTGCTCCTTGCGCACCGGCTTCAAGAGGTAGCCGACGGCATGCGCGCCGAAGGCGTCCACCGCGTACTCATCGTAGGCGGTCGTGAAGATCACCGCCGGCGGCTCCTCGAAGAGCGCAAGGTGGCGCGCCGCTTCCAGCCCGTCGATGCCCGGCATGCGCACATCGAGCAGCACGATGTCGGGGGACAGGTCATGGGTGAGGGCGAGCGCCTCGGCGCCGCTCTCGGCCTCGCCCACCACCTGCACCTCGGCAATCTCGGCGAGCAGGCTCTTCAGCCGCTCGCGCGCCGGCGACTCGTCGTCGACGATCAGGACCTTGAGGGTGACCGCGCTCACGCTGAGCCTCAGGCGGCCGCCGGTGGCGCGGCGCTCGGCATCCCCTGTCTCTCGATCAGCGGAAAGCGCAGCGTGACGATGTACTCCCCGTCGAAGGTCCCCGACTTCATCAGCGCCCGCTCGCCATACATGAGCTCGAGGCGCTCGCGGATGTTGGCGAGCGCCAGGCGGTTGCCGTCGCGCTGCTGGGGACCGGCGCCGAGCGGGTTGCGCACCACGACGGTGATGAGTCCGGCGTTGATTTCGCCGGTGATGCTGACCGTGCCGCCCTCGGGGCGCGGCTCGATGCCGTGGTAGATGGCGTTCTCGAGCAGCGGCTGGATCATGAGCCCCGGGACCAGCGCCTGTCCGGGGAGCGATTCGGTGTGCCAGTCGACCGTCAGGCGCCTGCCGAGGCGCAACTGCTCCATGCGCTGGTAAGTGCGCGCCACCTCCAGCTCCTCGGCCAGCGTGATGGTGTTGTGGCGCTCGCTGAGCGTGGCGCGAAACAGGTCGGCAAGGTCCTGCACCGCGCCCTCCGCGCGCTGCGGGTCGGTGCGGGTGAGGGCGGCGATGGTGTTCATGCTGTTGAAGAGAAAATGCGGGCGGATGCGCGCCTGCAACGCGTGTACCCGGGCGGCGGCGCGCAGCTCGACGCTGCGGCGCCACTCGTGCGACACGTAGAAGTAGCGCAGCGCCAGTCCGCTCACCACCAGCCCGATCCACACGTTGCGCAGCAGGAAGCCGGCGAGGCTCGCGGGAAAGAGCGCCGCGCCGCCGGACTCGACGACCAGGTGCGTGTGGCCGATCCCCCAGGCGCATACCGAGATGACCGCCACCAGCAGCGTGAGCAGTGCCAGCACCGCGGCCGAGCCGGCCGCGACCGTGAGCCGCGACAGCGCACGCCGCAGCACGCACAGCAGGCCGGTACCGGCGAGCCCGATCCACAGCAGGAACAGCGAGGTGCGCACCAGGTCGGTCCACAGGTCCACCGCCGTGCTCTGCCGCGCGAGCGTCAGCACGATCGCGGTCAGCTCCACGATCAGCACCACGGCGAGCGTGGCGCGCGAGGTGCAGAAGTCCGGCAGGTAGAGGGAGGTTTGCTGGCCGTCGTCGGCGTTCATGGGGCGCGCGGTGGTGGGGCGCTCATGATGTTGGTGCGTTCGAAGAGCTCGGCCTTGAGGCGGAAGGTGGCGGAGATGTCCTCATCGCCGTAGCCGCGCGCTACGAGCTCGGCGTATTCGCCCAGCATGCGCTCGACCACCGGCAGCTTGACGCCGAAGCGCGCCGCCATGTCGTGACAGATGCGCAGGTCCTTCTCGTGCAGGCGCACGCGAAAGCCTGGCGGATAGGCGCCGCGTGCCATGTTGGGTGCACGGTGCACGAAGTACCACGAGGAGCCGGCGCCCTTGCCGAGGGTGTCGATCAGAATCGGCAGCGGCAGCCCCTGGGCGCGCGCGAACGCCATGGCCTCGGCCACCGCCTCGATGATGCCCGCGCACATGATCTGGTTGGTGGCCTTGGCAGCCTGGCCTGAGCCGACCGGGCCGAAGTGGCTCACGGTCTTGCCGAGCGCCTCCAGCAGCGGCCGGGCGCGCGCGAACCCCTCGGGCGTGCCGCCGACCATGATGGCGAGCGTGCCGTCGCGGGCTCCCTCGACGCCGCCCGACACCGGACAGTCGAGGAACTCGACGCCCTTGGGCTCGAGGAGCTCGGCCGCCTGGCGCGCGGTCTCGGAGCTCACCGTGGAGCAATCGAGCAGCAGCGCTCCGGACTTCAGATGTGGCGCGAGCGCACGCGCCACCTCGAGAACGTCCCCATCCGCCGAGACGCACGACACGACCGCATCGACCTCACGCGCGAGCTCGACGAGCGTCGCCGGGGCTGCCACTTCGAGCTCGGCGGCGAGCGCGGTTGCTTTGGATGGAGTGCGGTTCCAGACCGCGGTGAGCATGCCGGCGCGATGCAGATTGCGCGCCATGCCAGCGCCCATGGCGCCGAGTCCGACAAAGCCTGCGCGCATCGCCTCACCCCGGTGCGCTCTCGCACCTCGAGCGGCCGGTACGGCCGCGGAACGACACTATAGAGCGAAGCGCTGGCGCCCGCGCGCCCGGCTCAGCGCGCGGCGCTCACTCCGAGGTGGCCGCGGCGGGGTTGACCTTCGGCTCAGGGATGGGCTTGGGCTCGGGGATCGGCTGATCCGGCTTCCACTCCGGCACGCTGCCGCAGGCCGCCTGCACGTCCTTGCGCGCCTGCTCGCGGAAGGCGTCGGCGTCGGCGTCCGACAGGTACTCCCGGTCGCCGTCTTTGCCGTCCTTGTACAGGCGCCGTGACTCGATCGCCTTCGTGTAGCGCTGCTTGGCGGAGGCGCACTGCGCATCACGCACCCGGGACACTTCCTGCTGCGTGGCACGGGCATTGTCCTCGGTGCTCAGCTGCTGCGAGATGCGGTTGTTCACCGAACCGGTGCTCGCTCCCGAGGGCGCGGCGCTCGACTCCGGATGCGGCTTCACGGTCTTGATGACCACCGAGCCGGGCACCCACTCGTCGCTGTAGTGCACGACGCCGTCGGAGTCGACCCAGCGAAACACGTCGGCGTGCGCCACGGTCCAGGCACCAGCCAGAAAGAGGGCGGCAAAAGATACGAGTCGCAACATAAGGGCCTCCGCCGCGGCAGTATGGCGGCTTAAGCCCCGCGGACCCTTGAACTCCGTCACATCGCCGCGGGGAGAACGGCCGCCGCCGGTCACACGATACAAATACCGGGCGGGCAGCGCCAGCCGCCCGGCCGGGACCCTGGCAGCGGGCCGGCGGGCTAGAGGTCGTAGGCCCGCTCGCCGTGGGAGGTGATGTCGAGTCCCTCGCGCTCCTCCTCCTCCGGCACGCGCAGCCCGACCAGAAGCTTGACGACGTAAAGGGCGGCGAGTGCGACCGCCGCGGTCCATACAAGCACGAGGCTGACCGCTTCCAGCTGGGTGAGGAACTGCCGCCAGATTCCGGGATAGCCGGTCGTGCCCGTGACGTAGTCGACGGTCGAGCCGGGGCCGCCGAGGATGGGCGCGTTGAAGATCCCGGTCGTCAGCGCGCCGAAAATCCCGCCCAGCGCGTGGATACCAAAGACGTCGAGGGAGTCGTCGGCCTTGAGCAGGCGCTTTAGCCCCGTGACGCCCCACAGGCACACGACGCCCACGCCTGTGCCGATGACGAAGGCGCCGGGGATGCCGACGTTGCCCGCAGCCGGCGTGATGGCCACCAGCCCCGCGACCGCCCCCGAGGCGGCGCCCAGCATCGAGGGCCTGCCCTTCAGCAGCCACTCGGCCGTCATCCAGGACAGCACCGCACAGGCGGTGGCGAGATAGGTATTCATGAAGGCGAGCGCGGCGGAGCCGTTGGCCTCGAGTGCTGAGCCGGCGTTGAATCCGAACCAGCCGAACCAGAGGAGCGATGCCCCGACCATGGTGAGCGTCAGGTTGTGCGGTGCCATGGGCTCGCGGCCGAAGCCGACGCGCCGCCCGAGGACGAACGCGCCCACGAGCCCGGCGACGCCGGCATTGATGTGCACCACGGTGCCGCCCGCAAAATCGAGCGCGCCCCATCGCCAGAGCAGCCCGCCCTTCGCGCTCACCGCAGCGGCCGTCGCCTGCGAGGTAAAGGCATCCGGCCCGGGCCAGTACCACACCATGTGCGCGATGGGCAGGTAGCTGAAGGTGAACCACAGCATGAGGAACAGCAGCACGGCGGAGAACTTCATGCGCTCGACGAGCGAGCCCAGGATCAGGCAGCAGGTGATGGCGGCGAAGGTGGCCTGGAAGCCGACGTATACGAGCTCGTAGAGGGGAGTTTTGCGGCTGAAGGTGCTGACGTACGAGAACTCGCCCGTGTGGGAGTTGAAGGTGCCGGCGAGAAACAGGCGACTGAAGCCGCCGATGATGGCGTTGCCTTCGGTGAAGGCGAGCGAGTAGCCGTACACGCACCACAGCACCGTGATGAGCGAGAAGCCGACGAACACCTGCATGAGCACCGACAGCATGTTCTTGGTGCGCACCAGACCGCCGTAGAAGAGCGCCAGTGCCGGCACCGACATCAGCAGCACCAGCGCCGTGGAGGTGAGCATCCACGCGGTGTCGCCCTTGTTGGGGACCGGCGCGTCCGCCGCGGCAAGTGCGGGGACGAGCGCTAAGAGCGCTGCGGCCACGCGGGTTGCGGTTCGGGCGGCGGTCGCTGCGGTCGGCATGGTGTCTCCCCGGCATTTGGGGCTGATCGCGCCGCAAACGCGTTCTGCACGCGCGCTCGAGGGCGCGTAAAGTGATGTCCTGCGCGGGAAGTGCAGGTTCCGTGCCACCGGCGGGCGGCGTTTTTCCGCGGGTTGCCCGCTGGGCGGGCGCGGCACTGCACCGTTTTGGGGCCGCGGGCCCCGTGGCTGCGTCATCGCGGGGCGCGCGCCTTAGTCAGAGCGAGGAGCCGTACGATGGAATCACTGAGGATCGATGACCTGGCACGGCGGCTCTTCGAGCAGCTGCCGCCGGCGATGCGCGCGCTGCAGTCGGATCTCGAGAATGGCTTTCGCGCCGTGCTGCGCGAGCGGCTAGCCAAGCTCGATCTCATCACTCGCGACGAGTTCGAGGCGCAGACCCGCGTACTCGAGCGCACCCGTGCGCGGCTCGAGGCGCTCGAGGCGCGACTCGCCGCCCTCGAGGGCACATCGGAGGCGCCGCCGCCCGCAACCTGACAGCTGCAGTCCCGGGCATTGGGGGCGCCGTTCGGGACGGCGAACTAAAGTGAGGCGCTGCCGCTGCGCGGCAGGCTCTAGTGCACCATCGACACCATATAGTCGACGGCTTGCTTGACCAGATCGTCCGGCAAATCGGTCCGGCCGCCCTTCGGTGGCATGACCCCGCCTCCCGGGCCGCCCTGGTAGCCGTTGAGCGCGTGCTGGTAGAGCGTCGCCTTGCCCTCGGCGATGCGCGCTGCCCAGGCGGCCTTGTCGCCCGCCTTCGGCGCCCCGGCGATGCCCTGTCCGTGGCAGACGCTGCAGGTCTGGTCGAACAGCTCCTTGCCGTTCTTCGGCATCGCGGGCATCGCCGAGCCAGCCCCTGCGGGAGTCTCGCTCTTGATGGCGAGCGCCGAATTGTCCTGGCCGGCGACCGCCTCGTGCGACAGCGGCTCGACCCGGGCGGCGACGTTGCGGGCGTAGTCGGGCTCGGTGAGGATGTTGGCTTCCTGCGTGCGGCTCGCGACGATGCGCGCGAAGGCGAACAGCACCACGGTGATCGTTACCAGGAGGCCGATCACCATGCTGAAGACGTTGAAGAAATGGGTGTCCTGCTTGCTCACGTGTGTTTCCGTCGAGGACGCGCCGCGCTAGGGCGCGAAGTATAGCCGCTCGGCTCGGACCGCCGTAATGCGGCGCTGCCGCGAGGCGCCAGCGCCCGCCGTTCGGGCGGCAAATAGACGGCATTTCCCGCCGCGCGTATCATCGCCCGCCCCAACGCGCCCGTAGCTCAGTTGGATAGAGTGGCAGCCTCCGAAGCTGCAGGTCGCTGGTTCGAATCCAGTCGGGCGCGCCATTCGAATAAACCGACCGGCACTAACGCCGGTGCTCGTAGGCCGCCAGGTCGTTGACGAGCTGGATGATCTGCGTGGGTCCCCCCGCCTTGCCGACATCCGTCGTGTACTTGCCGTTGATGACAAAGGTCGGAACGAACTGCACGCGATAGCGTGTGGTGAGCTCCTCGGCGCGCTGCAGGTCGGAGTTGACCGAGAAGGAGTTGAAGGCGCTGGCGAAGTCCTGGGCGCTGATGCCCTGCTGCGCCGCCCACGCCTGCGCGATCTTGAGCGATTCCTGGTCGCTGTCGGCGATCAGCGGATTGTGCTGCTGCTGGATGGTGTCGAACGCCTTGTCGATGAGGTCGGCACGTCCGAGCGCCTTGAGCGTATAGAACAGCTTGGCGTGCGCCTGCTGGGGCCCCTGCCACATGACGGGCACGCGCGAGAACTCGATCCAGGGCGGCTTGGTCTTGAGCCAGGCACGCACGTAGGGCTCGAGCTCGTAGCAGTGCGGGCAGCCGAGCCACATGACCTCGATGACTTCGACCTTGCCGGACTCGACGCTGGTCGGCTGCGCCGGCACCACCGGGTCGTAGTTGACGCCCGCCTTCCAGCGGCCGGATGGCAGCTGCGCATCGGGCGGCAGCGCCGCCATGCGCTCGAGCGAGGCATCGCTCGACTCGGTCTTCTCGCCCGCCGCGCCGTCCGCGGATTCCTGCGAGGCCCGCGCCTGCTCGATCTCGCTCAGCGAGGGGGTGTTGGCGGCGGGGGGCGGCGTTGCGGGCGTGGGCGGTGCGAGTACGCCCGGGGCGGAAGCGGCCGGCGGGGCGCTCGGCGGGGGCGGTACACCCTGGCGCGAGCAGGCCGCGACGCTCAGGGCGACGACGGCCGCCAGGGCAAGCCAGCGATTCATCGGCGCTCCTCGCATCACAGGATCAACGCATGCCCTGCACGTAGGAAGCGACGTCGCGGATCTCCTCGGGGCTGAGGCGCTTTGCCAGCGTGAGCATCATCACGCCGTTGCGGCTCGCCTGCTCGGGGTGCGGGCCCGGATAGCGGGCGCCGCTCGCATAATCGTTGAGCTGCTTCACCACGTAGACCGACTGCTGGGCTCGCAGCGCCGGGTAACCGGCGGCGAGATTGCCGCGTCCAACTGGGCCATGGCAGGCGACGCACGCCGGCACGCTGTGTGCGCTGTCGCCACTGAGGTAGAGCGCCTCGCCCGCCTTCCAGTAGGAGGGATCGGCTTCCAGCCCGGTGGGCGTCTGCGCCTCGTAGTAGACGGCGAGATCGCTGATGTCCTGGTCGCTCAGAGCCGCGGCGAGTGGCTTCATGATGGGGTTGTCGCGCGCGCCGGATTTGAACAGCCGCAGCTGCTCGGCGATGTACACCGCGCTCTGACCCGCGAGCCGCGGCCATTCGGGATTGGTGCTGTTGCCCTGCGGGCCGTGGCAGGAGGAGCACAGCGCCGCCTTGCCCTCACCGCTGGCCGCTTTGCCGGTCGTGAACGGTGAGGTTGCGGCGGGCGCGCTCGCCGGTGTGGCTGCGGCGGCGGCCACCGGGGGAGCAGCGGCCGCAGCCGCGCCACCCGCGGCGGGGGGCGTCTGGGCGACAGCTCCGGCATGTGCCATGACGAAGGCGGCGGCAGTGACTGCGATCCAACTCAGGCTCTCGCGCATTGTTCTCTTTCCGGGTGCGACGTCCGCGATCCGAGGGCGGCGAATTGTACACTACGGCCACGCTGGGGCTTTCTGTCCCTCGAAGTGATTGTCCCCTGAAAATGAGCCGTTTTCAGCAGGCCCGCTTTCTCATCAGTGCCGCTGCGCCCGCGCAGTTTCCGGCCGATAGCGGCGCGGAGGTCGCCTTTGCCGGTCGCTCGAACGCCGGCAAGTCGAGCGCCATCAATGCCATCGTCAAGCGGCACGGCCTGGCGCGCACCAGCAAGCTCCCCGGTCGCACCCGGTTGCTCAATTTTTTCGAGCTCGCGCCGGGAAAACGCCTGGTGGATCTGCCGGGCTATGGCTATGCGAGCGCCCCGGAGTCGGAGCGCCTCACGTGGCAGCCGCTCATCGATGCGCTCAAGGCGCGCCAATGCCTGCGCGGGCTGTTCCTGATCGTCGACGTACGGCGCGGCGTGACCGCGGGCGATGCGGGACTCATCGAGTGGCTCGATCCCGCGCAGCGCGTGCACGTGCTCCTCTCCAAGGCCGACAAGCTCGGCCGTGGCGAGGGGCTGCGGACGCTGCGCGCGGCGAGCGCGCAGCTTGAGGGGCGCGCGACCGTGCAGCTGTTCTCGGCGCTCAATGGAGCCGGAGTGCCCGAGGCCCAGGATGTCCTGGTGGGCTGGCTGGCGTAGGGCGGAATTAAAAGACCCCGGCGGTCTCTTGCGAGGCCGCCGGGGCAGACTAACCCGGCACAGGTCTCAATGAACCGGGTCGTACCCGCTCAGGGAGGGAAGCGGGGAGTCACTAGGGACTCGCTGAATTAGATGAGGACGCTCCGTGCGAGTTCCAGTCCGGTCCTCAAAAAATAGCTTTTCAAATCATAACTTTGCTTAAGCGTTTGTATCATCGGCGCCACAAAAAGCGTCAGCTGCGACGGAGCCTTTATCTCGGACCGGGCCTAAGGATCTAGAAGAGATTGAGGAAGACGCTGAGCGAAACGACGTTGGCGCCACTGGTATTGCGGATGCTGAAGCTCTCGTACTCGAGGCGCCCTCCGAGGTTGCCAAAATGCGCCTGGCCGCCCACGCCCCAGGCGAACTGCGAGCCGTTGTCCGACAGCCGGCTGAAGCTGCACAGGTCGCCGAGGCAGCCGGCGGTTCCCGAGAGAGTCCAGTAGGCGACGCCCGCCTTGCCGAAGACGTCGACCCAGGGGACAGGGATCGGCAGGTAGCCGACCGCGTAGCCGGCGTAGGCCTTGTAATGGAGATCCGCGCCGCTGGTGGGAGTCGAAACGCTCTGGCTACCAAGGTCGATGTAGTCCGCCTCCACGGCAAACACGCTCACCGGACGAATGCCGGCCCAAACCTTGAAGTTGGTGCTGTTGAGGTTTGAGTTGGTCGGCGAGATGTCCCGCAGGTCGTCGTTGCTGAGGCCGGCACCGACATAGAGCATGCCGTTGTCGGCCTGGGCGACGCCTGCACCGAGCACGAGCGCGAACGCGAGCAGGAGTTTGCGCACGGCGGTCCTTTCGATCGACGTTAGAACAGGTTGAGGAAGACGCTCAGCGAGACCAGGTTCGCGCCGCCGGTGTTGCGAATGCTGAAGTTCTCGTACTCGAGCCGCCCGCCGAAGTTGCCGACGTGCACCTGGCCGCCAACGCCCCAGGCGAACTGAGTGCCGTTGTCGGATAGAGAGAAAAGGCCAGCGGGCGTAGAGCTGAAGGTACTGCCGCTCGATGTCCAGCGCGCGAGCCCGACCTTGCCGAAGACGTCGAGATAGGGAACCGGGATCGGCACATAGCCGACCGCATAGCCGGCGAAGGACTTGTAGCTGATGTGCGTGGTGACCGGGCCCTGACCCGGAACCAGGGTATTTACGTCCTGGCTGCCGAGATCCATGTAATCGGCTTCGACCGCGAACAGGCTGATCGGGCGAAAGCCCGCCCAGACCTTCCAGTTGGTGCTGTTGAGGTTGGAGTTAGTCGCGGCGATGTCGCGCAGGTTGTCGTTGGTCAGGCCCGCTCCCACATAGAGCATGCCGTTGTCGGCCTGGGCGGCGCCCGCGCCGAGCGCAAGCACGATGACGAGCAGAAGTTTTCGCATGAGATCCTCGCTTGAGTGTTCCGGTCAGAATGCATCCCTAACATACTTGCCGCGATTGGGTTGACATGTTGCCCACGGGCGACAACGCCGTGTTGCGGATCGTCGATGTCCGCCCTTGCGTTACGCGGTTCAGTGCGCTTCGTCCCAGTTGGCTCCCGTGCCGACGTCGACCTTGAGCGGCACGCTTAAGCTGGCGGCGTTCACCATGCGCTCGCGCACCGCCTGCGTCACTTCCGCGATCGCCTCCGAGTGCACCTCGAGCACCAGCTCATCGTGCACCTGCATGACGAGCCGCGCCGGTGAGCCGGGGCGGCGGCACCAGGCGTCCACCTCGATCATGGCGCGCTTGATGATGTCGGCCGCGGTGCCCTGCATGGGAGCGTTGATGGCGCTGCGCTCGGCGTACTGGCGCATCTGCGCGTTGCCCGAGCGGATATCGGGCAGATAGAGGCGCCGCCCGAATACCGTCTCGACATAGCCGAGCGCCCGCGCCTTGACGCGCGTCTCGTCCATGAAGCGCCTGCTTCCCGGGTAGCGCTGGAAGTAGCGCTCGACGTAGCGCTGGGCGGCGCTGCGCTCGATGCCCAGGTTTCGCGCCAGGCCGAAGGGCGACATGCCGTAGATCAGCCCGAAGTTGATCACCTTGGCGGTGCGGCGCTGGTCCGGCGTGACCGCATCGGGCGCGACCTCGAAAACCTCTGCGGCAGTCGCCTGGTGTACGTCGCGATCTTCGGCAAATGCGGCCTGCAGGCTCTCATCCCCCGAGAGGTGCGCCATGATGCGCAGCTCGATCTGCGAGTAGTCGGCCGCCAGCAGCACGCAGCCCGGCGGGGCGATGAACGCCTGGCGGATGCGCCGGCCTTCCGGGCGCCGCACCGGGATGTTCTGCAGGTTCGGATCGAGCGAGGACAGTCGCCCGGTCGCGGCGACCGCCTGCGCGTAGTTGGTGTGGATGCGTCCCGTGCGCTCGTTCACCTGCTCGGGCAGCTTGTCGGTGTAGGTGGACTTGAGCTTGGCGAGCCCGCGGTACTCGAGCACCAGGCGCGGCAGCGGGAAGCTCTCGGCCAGCTCCTCGAGCACGTCCTCGGCGGTTGAGGGCTGGCCGGTCGGAGTCTTGCGCCGCACCGGCAGCTGCAGTCTCTCGAACAGGATCTGCTGCAGCTGCCGCGGCGACTCGATATTGAACTCGTGGCCCGCCTCGCGGTGCGCCTTGAGGAGCAGCTCCTGCAGCTCGCGCGCGAACTCGCGGCTCTGCGCACGCAGCTGCTCGCGGTCAACCAGCACGCCGTGATGCTCCATGGCGAGCAGCACGGGAATCAGAGGTCGCTCGCAGTCCTCATACAGGCGCGCCAGCGCCGGCACCGACTGAAGCTGCGGCCATAGCGTGCGGTGCAGCCGCAGGGTCACGTCCGCGTCCTCGGCCGAGTACTCGGTGGCCTTGTCGACCGGCACCTGGTCGAAGGACAGCTGCTTCGCCCCCTTGCCGGCGACGTCCTCGAACTTGATGGTTTCGATGCCCAGGTAGCGCCGCGCATCCGAATCCATGTCGTGGTTGGTGGCGACGCTGTTCCACACGTAGGACTCGAGCATGCTGTCGAAGCGCATGCCGGCGAGTGTGATGCCGGCATTGAGCAGCACGTGCGCGTCGTACTTGAGGTTGTGCCCCACCTTGCCGTGCCGCTCGCTCTCGAGCAGCGGCTTGAGCGCCGCCAGCACCCGCGCGTGGTCCAGCTGGTCAGGCGCGCCCGGGTAGACGTGCGCCAGCGGCACGTATGCCGCATGGCCGGGCTCGAGCGCGAAGGACACCCCGACGATCTCGGCGCGCATGTAGTCGAGGCTCGTGGTCTCGGTGTCGAAGGCAAAGAGGTCCGCCGCCTCGAGCGCCTTCAGCCAGCGCTCGAAATCCTCCCAGCGCGTGAGCGTCTCGTAGTGGCGCTCGAGCGGCAAGACAGATGCTGTGGTCGCCGGCGCGCCAGGCGGCTGCGCGGACGTGGCGCCTTGCGGCGCGGCGGCCGTGCCGGGTGCGGCTGCCTCCGCGGCGGCGCTCTCCCCACCCTCGAGCTGGCGCTGCAGAGCGCGCAGCTCGAAGCGCGCGTACAGCTCGCGCAGCTTCTCTCTGTCCGGCGCGCCCGGCGTCAGCTCCTCGATCGACATCGGCAGCTCGAGATCGGTGCGGATGGTCGCGAGCCGGCGTGACAGCTCGAGCGTAGTGAGGCCGGCGCGCAGATTCTCGCCCACCTTGCCCGGCACCTCTGCGACGCGCTCGATCAGCCGGTCGAGGTCGCCGAACTGCTGCAGCAGCTTCGCGCCGGTCTTTGGACCCACCTTGTCGATGCCCGGGATGTTGTCGGAGCTGTCACCGATGAGGGCCAGATAGTCGATGATCTGCTCGGGGAAGACGTCGAACTTGAGCTTCACGCCGTCGCGGTCCAGCACCGTGTTGGTCATCGTGTTGATGAGCGTGATCGAACCGTCGACCAGCTGCGCCATGTCTTTGTCGCCGGTCGAGATCAGCACCCGCTGTCCGGCCTGCGCCGCGCGCCGCGCCAGCGTGCCGATGACATCGTCCGCCTCGACGCCCGGCACACGCAGCAGCGGCAGTCCCTGCGCCGCGATGATCTCGAGGAGCGGCGCCACCTGCGAACGCAGGTCATCCGGCATCGCCGGGCGCTGCGCCTTGTACTCGGCGAACAGCTCGTCGCGGAAGGTGCGGCCGGGGGCATCGAACACCACGGCGATGCGCTGTGGGCGGAAGTCCTTGAGGAACTTCTGCAGCATGTTGAGCACCCCGAGCACGGCCCCGGTCGGCTCGCCGCGCGAGCTGGTGAGCGGCGGCAGGGCGTGGAACGCCCGATAGACATAAGAAGAGGCGTCGACGAGGACCAGGTCGGGGGAGGGCGTCATGAAAGGATGAGCCTTTTGGCGGGCCGGGAGTATAACGGACGGGCCCCGGTCACAGTCCCGCAAGGTCCGTCAACCGCCCGCCGGGCTGGCGCGCTATACAGCCTGGGATGCAGCAGCTCGGCTCAACCATTGCGGCCAATCGCTTCGGGCTCGGTGCCCGACCGGGCGACCTCGCTGCAATCGGCGGCGACGGCCGCGACTGGCTGCGCACGCAACTTACCGCAGCGGCGCCGGTGCTCACCGATGAGGGCCTGCAGGGCTCGACCGAGATCCTCGCGCAGGGCTTCGCCCTGCAGCGGGAGATTCAGCAGCAGCGGCGCGCGGGCGCCGACGTGCAGCAGAAGCTGCCGCAATTCCTCAAGCCCATCTATACGAGCGAGGCCACGGCGCGCGTCCGGCAGGCGGTGCTCACCGAGCGCCCGTTCGTCGAGCGCCTGACGCAGTTCTGGAGCAATCACTTCGCGGTGTCGGTTGACAAGCAGTACATGGCCGGCCTCGCCGGAAGTTTCGAGCGCGAAGCGATCCGCCCGCACGTGCTCGGCAACTTCGGCGACCTGCTGGTGGCCGCCGAGATGCACCCGGCGATGCTGCTTTATCTCGACAACCATCTGTCGGTCGGCCCGCACTCGGAGGCGGCGCTCAAGGCGGGACTGCACCAGCGCGGGCGCCCGATCGGGATCAACGAGAATCTCGGGCGCGAGATCCTCGAGCTGCACACCTTAGGGGTCGGTGGCGGCTACACCCAGGCCGACGTCACCGCGTTTGCCACGGTGATCACCGGCTGGTCGCTCGGCGGCGGCAACGGCCTGTTCGCCAACGGCCCGCCGGGACGTTTCGTGTTCCGTCCCGGCATGCACGAGCCCGGGCCCAAGACCGTGCTCGGGCGGCGCTATCCCGACTCGGGCTACAACCAGGGCGTGGAAGTGCTGAACGATCTGGCGCAGCACCCCTCCACCGCACGCCACATCGCCACGAAGCTCGCGCGCCACTTCGTGGCGGACGATCCGCCGCCGACGGTGGTTGACCGAGTGGCACGAGCGTTCACCGAGTACGGCGGCGAGCTGCGCGCGGTGTACCGCGCGCTGATCGACTCGCGCGAGGCTTGGGAGCAGCAACTGCCGAAGTACAAGACACCGAACGACTTCATCGTCTCGAGCTACCGCGGCCTGTCGCTGCCGGTCGATGCCGTCCACGGACCACTCGGTCCGTTCGACCTCCTCGGGCAGCGCACCTGGCAGCCGGGCTCGCCCGCCGGCTGGCCGGATCGCAGCGCCGACTGGGATGGTGCCTCGGCGCTGCTGAAGCGCATCGAATGGGCGGACGCGGTCGGCGGCCGGCTCGGCAGCGCCCGCGATGCCACCGCACTCGCGCCGCAGCTGTTGGGCGCAAACTTGAGCGATGCGAGTGTGACCGCCATCAGCCGCGCGGCGAGCGCCTCGCAGGCGCTTACGCTGCTGCTGGCCGCGCCCGAATTCATGCGCCGCTGACCGCAAGGAGAGCCCCGTGCCACGCAATCCGTTCCTCGAGCGCCGCGCATTCCTCAAGCAGGGCGCACTCGCCGCGGGCGGTGCGTTCCTCACCTCCGGGCTGTGTCTGGCGAGCGCCGCCGCCGGCAGCCGCCGCCGCGCGCGCTTCGTGGTGGTGATCATGCGCGGCGCGCTCGACGGGCTGGCGGCGGTGCCGCCGCTCGGCGATCGCGACTACGCGCAGCTGCGCGGCGAGTTCGCGCTGCGGGCGCCGGGTGAGGCAAAAGGCGCGCTGCCGCTCGATGGCTTCTTTGGTCTGCATCCGGCGCTCAACTTCCTGCACGCCTCCTACGCCGCGCGCGAGCTCATCGTGTTCCACGCGGTCGCGAGCCCGTATCGCGAGCGCTCGCACTTCGACGGCCAGGACGTGCTGGAGAACGGCACCACGCTGCCGCATGCCGCACAGAGCGGCTGGCTCAACCGCGCGCTCGCGCAGCTGCCGGGTGCCGCGCGGCGCGAGGCGGGCGTCGCGCTCGGCCAGAACGTGCCGCTCGTGATGCGCGGGCCGGCGGCAGTGACCTCCTGGTCGCCGTCGAAGCTCACCGCGCTCGATGACGACACGCTTGGCCGCCTCACTGATCTCTATGCGCACGATCCGCTGCTCTCGGTGCGTCTGGCGGATGCGCTCGCCGCGGATGCCATGGTCGCTCAGGCGGGTGGCATGAGCACGCCGCCACAGGACATGGCCGCTGCCGGTGCGGCCGGCCAGGGCGTATCGGCCCAGCCGGGAGCGAAGCCCGCGGCGCAGGGCGGCGCTGATCGCTATGCGCAGATCGTGCGTGCGGCGGCCGGATTCCTGCGCCAGGAGGATGGCCCGCAGGTCGCGGTGTTCGACACCAGCGGCTGGGACACACACGCCAACGAAGGCGGCGCCGAGGGCCAGCTTGCGGGCCGCCTGACGGCACTCGACAAGGGGCTCGGCATGTTGCGCGAGCAGCTCGGGCCGGTGTGGAACGACACCGCGGTGCTGCTCATCACGGAGTTCGGCCGCACTGCCGCCATCAACGGCACGCGCGGCACCGATCACGGGACTGCGACCATGGCACTGCTGGTCGGCGGCGCGGTAGCGGGCGGCCGCGTGATCGCCGACTGGCCCGGCCTCGCCTCACGCTCGCTCTACCAGGGGCGCGATCTCGCCCCGACGCTCGACCTGCGCTCGGTGCTCAAGGGCTTGCTCGCCGAGCACCTGAGCGTTGCCACCCGCTCGCTCGATACAAACGTGTTTCCCAAGAGCGAGCGTGCCCGTCCGCTGCGGGGGCTCCTCAAGGCTTAAGGCTTGGGCTGTTGGTCCTGATCCTGGTCCTTGTCGCCCGGCTTCGGCGTTGCGGTGGCGGGCGCTGCCGGCTGCGCCGGCGGTGCAGGCTGCGCCGGTGTTGCCCCCGGCGTGCTGGTCACTACCTTGCCCCCCTTGTCGGGCAGATAGAGCGGTCCCTTCTGGCCGCAGGCCGTGGCGAGCAGCGCCGCGCCGCCTGCGACCAGCCACACGCGCAGCGCACCTCTCATGTGAGGTACATGGCCTGCTTGTCCCGCAGCGCGATCCAGCCGCGCGCCACGCGGTAGATGATCCAGATGGAGAGCGCGACGTGGCCGGCGATGAACAGCGGGAAGCCGATCAGGATGAGCATGAGGGGGATCGACACCGCCCATATGACGACGCTCCATAGCGCCGCGTACCAGAAGGTGCGGATCTGCCAGCGGAAGTGCGACTCGAGATAGGTGCCGTGGGTGGCGTGGCGGCGCGCGTAGTTCATGATCACGGCGATGATCGACGGCAGCCCCCAGATGAAGCTGCCGATGATGGTGTGAAAGGTCGACAGGCCGATCAGCACCGACAGCGAGTGCAGCGCGTAGATGATGTTGGTGTAGGTGACGAGGGACGCATCGACCCGCGGGGCGTCGGCGGTCATCGGGCTGCTGTCCGGCATAACTCACCTCGATAGCGGATCGCGCGAACCGTCAGCTTGGCGCGGCGCGCTCCACCACGGCCATAGTCAGCCGCGAGACGCACACCAGGCGCTGCTGCTCGTCGCGGATCTCAATATGCCACACGTGACTCGTCCTGCCGAGATGAAACGGCCGGGCCGTTGCGGTGACGAGACCGGACGACACCTTGCGCAGGTGATTGGCGTTGATGTCCTGCCCAAGCACCAGGCAGCTGGAATCGACGCACAGCATGGACGCCATGCTGCCCACCGTCTCGGCGAGCGCCACGGAGGCGCCGCCGTGCAGCACGCCGAAGGGCTGATGCGTGTGCTCGTTCACGGGCATGGTGGCGCGCAGGAAGTCGGGCCCGATCTCGACGATACGGATGCCGAGATGGCCGGGCAGCGTGCGGCTGCCGCGCTCCGTCAGCTCCTCGGGTGTGGTCGCCACGCGCCAGATGCTCATGAGAGCTAGTCTAGCCGCTCACGCGGTGGCAATCTTCCCACCCTCATGAGCGAGTTTGTCCTGCCACCTCCCGCCCTGCCGGCAGTGGCCGTCGAGGGCGGCGGGCGCTTCGCCGTGCGCCGCATCTACTGCGTGGGTCTCAACTACGCCGACCACATCCGCGAATTCGGGCGCGACCCCAAGGCCTCGCCGCCGGTGTTCTTCATGAAGCCCGCGGACGCCCTGGTCGCCAACGGCGCGGCGATTGCGTATCCGCCGCGCACCGCGAATTTCCACTACGAGATCGAGCTGGTGGTGGCGATCGGCCGCGCGGGCACACGCATCGCGCCGGCGAGCGCGCTCGAGCACGTGTTCGGCTACGCCGCGGGCAACGATCTCACCCGGCGCGACCTGCAGAAGGCGGCCAAGGAGCGCGGTGATCCGTGGGACATAGCGAAAGGATTCGATCAGTCCGCTCCGGTCGCCGCCATTCGCCCGGCGAGCCGCGGTCATCTCACCCGGGGGCGCATCTGGCTGCGCGTCAACGGCGAGCGGCGTCAGGAATCTGACCTCGGTCAGATGCTGTACGACGTGCCACATCTCATCGCCGAGCTGTCGACGCTGTTCACGCTCCGGCCCGGCGATCTCATCTTCACCGGTACACCCTCGGGTGTCGGGCCGGTGCAGCCCGGCGACCGGCTCGAGGGCGGGATCGAAGGACTCGAAGTGCTCACCAACACCATCGTCGCACAGCCATGAAGCTCTATCATTTCTTCCGCAGCTCGGCCTCCTACCGCGTGCGCATCGCGCTCAACGTCAAGGGCATCGCCTACCAGGCGGTGGCAGTCGACCTGCGGCCACAGGTCCACGGGCAGCGCACACCGGAGTTTCTCGCGCTCAACCCGCAGGGGCTCGTGCCGGTGCTCATCGATGGCGAGCACACGCTCACGCAGTCGCTGGCGATCATCGAGTATCTCGAGGAGACTCACCCGCAGCCGCCGTTGCTGCCGCGGGATCCGACGGCCCGGGCCCGGGTGCGCGCGCTGGCGCTCGAGATCGCCTGCGAGATGGCCCCGCTCAACAATTCCGGCGTGCTCGAGCACCTGCGTGGGGCGCTGAAGATGGATGACGCCGCGGTGAATGCCTGGTACGCCCAGTGGATCGCCCGCGGCTTCCACTCTCTCGAGCAGCAGGCAGGCAAGACGAGCGGCGACGGCCGGCACATGTTCGGCTCCGGGGTGACGCTCGCCGACGTGCTGCTCGTGCCGCAGATGTACAACGCGCGGCGCTTTCACTGCGATCTCGCTCCCTATCCGCAGCTGCGCGCGATCGCCGCGCACCTCGAGACGCTGCCGGCATTCGCCCGCGCGGCACCGGAGCTGCAGGAGGGTGCGCAGTAGGAATCAACCGGCGGAGGTGGCCCGCCGCACGAATGCCACGTAGCCCGCGAGGAACTGCTTGAGCTGCTCCTCGACGCCCGCATCCTTCAGGTTACCGGCGTCATCGAACAGCGTGCTCGCCCGCGCGACCTGCAGCCGTCCGCCGGACCAGACCTGCGTGCCGAGCGTGCGCAGCACCGGCAGCCATGCCGCCTGCGACAGAATCGTTCCGAAGCCACCGGGAGAGGCGCCGATGATAGCGAACGGCCGGCCGCCGAATACGCGCCTGGCATCCGTGTTGGGGCGCGACAACCAGTCGATGGTGTTCTTGAACACGCCCGGAATGCTGTTGTTGTACTCAGGCGTTACGAGCAGCACGCCGGCGGCGGCCACTACCGCCTCCTTGAGCTGCGCTACGGCCGCAGGGATTCCCTGCGCCTCGACGTCGCCGTCATACAGCGGGATGCCGCGGATGCTCGCCACCTCGAGGCCCGCATCGTCCGGCATGAGCCGGGTCGCCGCGCGCAGCAGGCTTGAGTTGTAGGAGCCGCGGCGCAGGCTCCCCGAGATCCCGAGCAGCTTGAGCATCGCGCCTCCTGTGTCATTCCCGCAGCTTGGCCGCCACGCGCCGGTACGCCTCGCGGAACGGGATGCCCTCGCGCACCGCCAGGCGGTTGGCTTCCTCGGCCGCGTTGATCGCCGGATCGAGTCTGATCGCTTCGCGGTTGAATTGCATCGCAGCGATGGCGGGCGGCAGGATCGCGAGCGTCTCGAGGCCTAAGTCGATGCCGCGGAACAGCGGGAACTTGACGAGCTGCAGGTCGCGGTTGTAGCCGGAGGGGAGCTTGGCGCACACCGCGAGTGCCTCGATGAGGCACGCCTGCGCGGTGGCGGAGCGGGCGCGGATGAGCTCGAATACGTCCGGGTTGCGCTTCTGCGGCATGATCGAGGAGCCGGTGGTGAAGGCCTCCGGGAGCGTGAGAAAGCCGAACTCGCGCGTGGCGTACAGCAGAACGTCGGCGGCGAACCGCGACAGGTCCTGCATGAGGAGCGTGATCTCGAAGAGCAGCTGCGCCTCGGCCTTGCCGCGCGACAGCTGTACGGCGGTCACCGGCTCCTGCACTGCCGCGAAACCGAGCGCGGCGCGCGTCGCCTCGCGGTCGATGGCAAGTCCGGGGGTGCCATAGCCGGCCGCGCTGCCGAGCGGATTGCGCGACACGCGGCGCGACACCGCGGTGAGGCCGGCGGCATCATCGCGCAGCTCGGCCGCGAATCCCCCGGCCCACAGCGGCACCGAGCTCGGCATGGCCTGCTGCATGTGCGTGTAGCCGGGCAGCGCGGTCGCGGCCTCGCGGATCCCGAGCTCATCGAGCGCATCCGCCACCTCGAGCGCGCCGGCGCTTAAGTCCTCTATGGCCTCGCGCAGGTACAGGCGGATGGCGGCGAGCACCTGGTCGTTGCGCGAGCGCCCGAGGTGGATGCGCGCTCCGGCGGCGCCGATCCGCTCGGTGAGCCGCCGCTCGAGCGCGGTCTGGCCGTCCTCGTCCTCGAGCTCGACGTGCCACAGGCCGCGCGCGTGCTCATCGGCCAGCGCCACGAGCGCCGCGCGGATCGCATCGAGGTCATCGAGCGACATGAGCTGGCAGGCATTGAGCATCTCGGCGTGCGCGATCGAGGCGCGCACGTCGTAGCGCACCAGGCGCTCATCGAGCGCGTAGTCCTCGCCGGCGGTGTAGCGCAGCACACGCTCATCGAGCGGGGCGCCCTTGTCCCAGAGACGTGTCATGAGGTGCTCTGCTGCTCCGCCTGGGTGAGGGCGTTGATGTCGGAGACGATGAGGGTTCCGGTCCCCTCGTTGGTGAACACCTCCCCGAGGATGCCCTCCGGGGCGCGGTACGACACCACGTGCACGCGGCGTACACCGCCGCGCAGCGCGTCCTCGATCGCCCTGGTCTTCGGCAGCATGCCGTCGGCGATCCGTCCCGCTTCGCGCAGACGCTTCAGGCCCGCCAGATCGGTATAGGAGATGAGCGAGCCGGGGTCGCTGACGGAACCCAAGATGCCCGGCGTGCCGGTGCACAGGATCAGCTTCTCGGCATCGAGCGCCGCGCCGATCGCGGCCGCCACCGTGTCGGCGTTGATGTTGAGCAGCGTGCCGCTCTCATCCGCCGACAAGGGGCTCACGACCGGCATGAGGCCGTTGTCGAGCAGCTTGCGGATGACCGTAGTGTCGACCGCATCGATGTCGCCGACGAAGCCGTAGTCGACGGGCGGCCCGTCCTCGCTCACGCGCACCGGCGGGCGCTTGTGGGCGCGCACCAGCCCGGCATCGACGCCGCTGATGCCGACCGCATCGACGTTGAGGTCGCGGCACATGGCGAGCAGCTGCGTGTTGATGAGGCCGTTGAGCACCATCGCCGTCACGTCGATCGAGCGCGCATCGGTCACCCGGCGTCCATCGACCATCTGCGTCGGCACGCCGAGCGCGGTGGCGAGCTCGGTGAGCTGCGGCCCGCCGCCGTGCACCAGCACCACGCGCACGCCGAAGTAATGCAGGATCCCGATCTGCTCGACCAGCGTGCGGGTCAGGTCGCGCTCGGCGAATACTCCGCCGCCGGCTTTCACCACGAAGGTCTTGCCCTTGTACATGCGGATGTAGGGTGCGGCGCTCTTCAGGGCGCGGATCGCGAGAGTCTGGTCGCCTCGATGCATGATCATTTGCGGAGTTTTCCTTACGCTTCGGGCTTCAACAGTCGGTGCAGCACGGCCATCTGCACGTTAAGCCGGTTGGCCGCCTCGCGCTGCACGGCGCTGCGCGCTCCGTCGAGCACCTCGTCGGCGATCGCGGTGTTGCGCCGTACCGGCAGGCAGTGCAGGAGGCGGCAGTCGCGCGCGGTGCGGGTAAACCAGTCGTCGCGCACGCACCAGCTCTTGAGCGTGCTGCGCAGGCGCGCATCCCCCGCCGCATCGCCGTAGCAGGCGGTCGCGCCCCACTCCTTGACGTACAGGATGTCGGCTCCCTCGAGTGCCTCGGCGCGCTCGGTCGTCTCGCGTACCGAGCCGCCGGCGGCGGCCGCAGCTGCCTGCGCGCGCTCCATGACGGCAGCGGGAAGCGCGAACCCTTCCGGGCGCAGCACGGTGACCTGCATGCCGCGCATGGCCGCCATATGCAGCGCCGCCGCGGGAACCGCCAGCGGCAGGGCGCGCGGATGCCACGCCCAGGAGAGCACGAAGCGCCCGCCGTGCGGCACGCCAAGATCATCGATCGTCTTCCAGTCGGCGAGCGCCTGACACGGGTGATCGAGCGCCGACTCGAGATTGACGAGCGGCTTCACCGTAAGCTCCGCCATGGCATTGAAGGCGGTCTCGGCGAGATCGCTCTCGAGCGTCCTGCCTTCGGCGAACTGGCGGATGCCGAGCACGTCGCAGTAGGAGCTGAGCACCGGGATCGCCTCACGCACGTGCTCGGCGGCCGCGCCATCCATCACCGCACCGATGCGGGTCTCGAGCTGCCAGCTGCCCTGTCCCGGGTGAATGACGAACGAGCTCCCCCCGAGGCGCGCCATCGCCGCCTGGAACGAGGCGAGTGTGCGCAGCGAGGGATTGAACATGAGCAGGCCCAGGATCTTGCCGGCGAGCGCCTGCGGCTCAGGCGAGCGCTGCAGGCGCCGCGACAACTCCAGCAGCGACAGCACCTGCTCGCGCTTGAGCTCGCTCAGGGAAACGAAGCGTTTCACGGATCGAGATCCTTGAGCGCATCGCGCAGCGCATCCACGTGCTGCTCCTCGAGAATGTAGGGCGGCAGGAGCCGCAGCACATTGGGGTCGGCTGAGGTGCCGGCGAGGATGCCGCACTCGATGAGCTCGGCATGGATGTCCTTCGCCGGCCGCCGGGTGCGCAACCCCAACAGCAGCCCGACCCCCTGCACCGCAGTCACGGGACCCACGATGCAGGTGCGGCGGATGTAGGCACTGAGGCGCCGCACGCGCTCGATGAGCTTCTGCTCGCGCATCGCCGCCAGCACCGCGTTCACCGCCGCGCACGCCATCGGCCCGCCGCCGAAGGTGGTGCCGAGCGACTCGACTTTGAGCGAAGCGGAGACCAGCGGCGACATCATGAGCGCGCCGACCGGAAAGCCGTTGCCGAGCGCCTTGGCGGCGGTCAGCATGTCGGGCCGCACGCCGTAGAGATTGGCCGCGAATGGCTCGCCGCTGCGGCCCATGCCGCACTGCACCTCATCGAATATGAGGAGCGCTCCGACCTCATCGCAGCGCGCGCGCAGCGCCGCAAGGAACGGCGCGCCGAGCGCTACCGCGCCGGCGACCCCCTGCACCGGCTCGACGATCACCGCCGCGGTGTCGCGGCTCACCTGGGCGGTGATCGCGGCGTGGTCGCCGCGCGCAATGAAGCTGACCTCGAACGGGGTGCGCGGATAGCCATACCACTTGGCCTGTGCTCCAAAGGTGACCGCGCCCGCACCCGCGGTGCGGCCGTGGAAGGCACCCTCGATGGCGGCGACGTGCGCGCGGCCGGTCATGCGCAGCGCCACCTTGAGCGCGTTCTCGTTCGCCTCCGCTCCCGAGTTGACGAAGAACACGCTGCCAAAGGGGAGCTTCGAGAAGCGCACCAGACGGCGTGCGGCCTTGGCGCGCACCTGCATCGCGACCGCATTGCTCTGAAACTGGCACTCCTGCGCCTGCCGGGCGAGCGCGGCCGTCCACTCCGGATGCCCGTAGCCGAGAGCTGCGACCGCATGTCCGCCGTACAGATCGAGCAGCCGCTCGCCGCGGCTGTTGGTGAGCCACACACCCTGGGCGGAGGCCACCTCGAGCGGGTATTGGGCGAACACCTGCGCCTGAAAGTCGCGCTGCGTGGGCTTCAGCGTCCTGCGCGTGCCACTCGCCGTGGCGGTCGCGGTCGGAGTTTTCTTCGGCATGGGGCTCGCCTTCAGGTCCAGCCGGGCGCGGGCTGCGTGAGACCCGAGGTCTCGGGCAGGCCCAGCATCCGATTCATCCATTGCACGGCGCCGCCCGCGGCGCCCTTCACCAGGTTGTCGATCGCGCACATGACGGCGATCGTGCGGCCATCACTCACCGCCGCGAGGTGCGCGTAGTTGCTCGCGGCCACCTCCTTAACGTGCGGCGCGCGCTCGGCGACCCGCACGAAGGGGGCGCGCGCGTAGTACTCGCGCAGCGCGCCGCGTGCCGCCGTCGTGTCGAGCGCGCGCTTGAGCGGCGCCTGCACGGTAACGTATATGCCGCGCGCGAAGGGTCCGGAGTGCGGCACGAAGGCGAGCTGCGGCTCGACTCCCGTAGCCGAGCGCGCGCAGGCGACGATCTCGGGAGCGTGGCGATGGTCGAGGGCGTTGTAGCCGTAGAGATCCCCATGGCGCAGCGGGTGATGCGTCCCGTCGACGGGCTTGCGCCCCGAGCCGGTACTGCCGGTGACGCCGCTCGCAAACAGCGTGGGCTCGGCGAGCCCGAGGGCGAGCAGCGGCACCGAGGCGAGCAGCACCGCGGTCGCGAAGCACCCCGGGTGGCCCACGTGTGCCGTCGGCAGCTGCGCCAGGTGCTCGGGCAGCGCGCAGGTGAAATCCTTAATTAGCCCCGGGGCGCCGTGGGCGTGGCCGTAGACTTGCGTGTAGGCATCCGCCGAGGCATAGCGGAAGTCAGCCGAGATGTCGACCACGCGCGCACGGGTGCCGCTGCGCGCGCAGCTGCCGAGCAGTTGATCGACGAGACCCGCCGACACTCCGTGCGGCGCCGCCGAGAACACCGCCGCGGTGCGGCTCTCGGCGATGCGGCGCGCAGCTTCCGCGAGACTTGTGAAACGAGTCTCCGGGTAGGCGACCGCCAGATGCGGAAACGCCCCCGCCACCGGCTCACCGGGCGAGCCGTCGGACATCACGGCGGCGAGCTCAAGCTGCGGGTGGCCGGCGATGAGGCGCAGCAGCTCGCCTGCCACATAGCCGGTGCCGCCCAGCACCACGGTCGGGACCGCCCCGGGGGACGCGCTCGCGCTGCGCTCGCTCATGCGGCCGCCGCGGCGCTTAGGCCCAGCGCTTCAATCACGCGGTCGCCGAGTGCGGCCGCGTTGCTGATCGCGTTGCAGGCCGCGACGCCCATCTGGCGCGTGATGATCTCTATTCCCACCTGGTTATCGGTAGCAGGTCCCGTGACGACACACGGCTCGATGTGAAAGCGCTCGCGCAGCAGCTGCACGCCGCCCCAGGCCGCCACCGGATCGTTCGCCGACAGCACCACGCCGCTGAGCGCGATGCGGATGTCGGGGCACTCGAGGATGGCGTCCACGCCGTAAGTGCCGAGGATGCCGTCGCCGAGCTCGAACACCACCACGTCGGGCTTGCCGGCCGCGAGCTCGCTCAGCATGGTGCGGGTGAGCGCCGGGCCGTTGCTGCGGGTGGTGCTGATTACTCCCAGATCCGTGAAGATGGCGCAGCGCCGCGCGCCCGCATCCTCCATGGCGAGGATGTCACGCCGCAGTGAGACGCCGGTGGCCTTGAAGGCATCCACCGTCAGCCCGCGGTGGCGCATGCGCGCGATGATGGCGCAGGCGGCGGCGGTCTTGCCGGCTTCCATGCAGGTGCCGGCCAGTGCTACCACCGGCACGCCGCGCGTGTCGAGCGCGGCGTTCACATCGAGACGCTGGTAGCCGGCACGCGCCGGCACGCCGATGCGCTCGCCGAGATAGGGGAAGTTGAGCGCCACGCCGAGAACGCGGCAGTCGAACGGCTTGCCCTTCTCGGGATTGATCGAGTCGCAGATGCCAAGCACGCCGCCGATGTTGAGCATCTGCAGAACGTCACCAGGCCTGACGGACTCGGGCACGTGGCCGGAGTAGCCGAACAGCGCCTGGCGGTGCCCGAGCGCCCCGGCGACGATGTCGCCCTTGCCGACCTTGGCCATGCGCCCGGAGACCAGCTCGAGCGTGTTGTAGGTCGATTTGTTGTTGAGCACTTCGACCACGACCACGACGCCTTCTTCCGCCGGGATATCGGCGGCGATGCGTACCTCGTGCGACAGCTCACAGGCCTGGGTGACCGAGGCGAGCTTGTCGACGATGATGCTGCGCATGCTGACCACGTCAGCTCTCCTGGTGCGCGGCTTGGCTTCCCGCGCGCGTGTAGAAGACCCCGGGGAGCGAGACGATACGCGAGAAGCCGAGCGCATCCGCCGCCGACCATTCCCCGGCCGCCTCGCCGTACACGCCGCGCGAAGCGGCCATCAGCGAGAACGGCGACTCGACACCCTCGATGAAGAGACTCCCGGTCTGCAGCTTGAAGCGCACCTCGCCCGTCACGCGCTCCTGGGATGACATGAGCAGCGCCTCGATGTCGCGGCACACCGGATCCAGCAGCTGGCCCTCGTGCACCAGATCGCCGTACGGCTGCGCGAGCTGCTCCTTGATGCGCTGCTGGCGGGCGGTGAGGGTGAGCTTCTCGAGCTCGCGGTGCGCCGTGAGCAGCACCTCCGCGGCCGGCGCCTCGAAGGCCACCCGCCCCTTGGTGCCGATGATCGTATCGCCGAGATGAATGCCGCGGCCGATGCCGAAGGGCGCGGCGAGCGCCTCCAGCGCCTCGACGATCGCGACCGGCGAGCCCTCACGGCCGTCGAGCGCCGTGGGCCGCCCTTTGACGAACGACAGCACGTGACGCTCCTCCTGGCGTGCGCGGGCGAAAGCATCACGGGTGAGGAGCCAGGCGTCCTCGGGGATGCTGCCCGCCGAGGTGAGCGTCTCCTTGCCGCCGATGGTGACGCCCCAGAGTCCTCGATTCACCGAGTAGGCCGCGCCGGTCGGCGGGACCGGGAGCCCCCGGGCCTTGAGGTACTCGAGCTCCTCCTGGCGCTTGAAGGCGCGGTCGCGCACCGGCGCCAGCACGGCGAGGTCGGGCGCGAGGGTGCGCAGCGCCACCTCGAAACGTACCTGGTCATTGCCGGCCGCCGTGCAGCCGTGTGCCACCGTGTCGGACTTGAGCTCGCGCGCCATGCGCGCGATGGTCTGCGCCTGCATGACGCGCTCAGCGCCCACACACAGCGGATAGAGCGCCCCGCGCCGCACGTTCCCCATGATGAGAAAGCGCAGCACCTGCTCGAAATACGCCGCACGCGCATCGACCTGGTGGTGGGCGATGGCACCGAGCTCGCGCGCGCGCTCCTCGAGCGCGTGCGCGGCGGGGGCGTCGATGCCGCCGGTATCGACCGTCACCGTGATCACCGGGCGGTGCTGTGTGGCGGCGATCCATGGCACCAGGAACGAGGTGTCGAGGCCGCCGGAGTAGGCGAGAACGATGGGGGTGCTGCCCCCGGACGGGGCGCCTGGGCTCACTTCGTGGGGCATGGTCAGATTCCGAACAGGGTACGGAGGCGCGCGAGGAGCTCGTCCTGCCCGCGCGCATTGGCGGTGGCGATGAAGATGGTGTCATCGCCGGAGATGGTGCCGGCGACTTCGGGCCACTCGGCCTTGTCGATCGCCACGGCGACCGACTGCGCCGCGCCGATGGTGGTGCGCAGCACGGTGATCGAGGGGCCGGCGCGGCGCAGCTCGCGCACGAACTGCGCCAGAGTGCCGAAGTCGCCGTTAGCGCGCGTCAGCTCATCGGGCGGCAGCACGTAGCCGCCGCTCGCCTTGAGCACGCCGAGCTCGCGCAGGTCGCGGCTGATCGAGGACTGGGTCGCATCCAACCCTTCCTTTCTGAGCAGCCGCACCAGGTCATGCTGCTTGCGCACGGCGCCCGAGCGCAGGATGCGCACGATGGCGCCGCGGCGCTGCAGTTGTTGCGTGTCGCTCAGCATGCAGGGATTCGCCTAGGCATAAATATGCGATTATTGTGCATATTAATGCAATGGAGTCAAGACGCGGGCAACCGTGGGCTAGAATCCCGCGCCAGCGCCGCCGTCCCGGCGCCGCACATTCTTCAGGGGGGCTCTCCATGCAATCACGACGCCCGATGCGCGCCCGCCGCGCCGTGCTGTTCGCCGCTGCCACCGGCCTGTCATTCGCCCTGTACGCGCAGACGCTCGGCCTGTCGCCCGGCATGTATGAATTCACCAGCACCATGGACATGCAGCTGCCGCCCGACGTGGCGGCGAAGCTGCCGCCGCAGGCGCTGGCGATGATGCAGAAGCCGAACGTGACGCAGCACTGCATCAGCCAGTCGGACGTCGATCACGTCAGTCAGCAGATTGCGCAGGGCCAGAGCAATCAGCCGCAGAACTGCCAGATCACCGAGCACTCGGTGAGCGGCGGGCAGGTGAAGTTCACCACCCAGTGCGGCAAGCGGGTCGCGCACTTCGAGGGCACCTTCGCCTCCGACTCCTTCCAGGGCACCATGGTCTCGACCAGCGACAAGGGGCAGACGGTCACCATCAAGATGTCGGCGCACCGCATCGGCGACTGCAGCAAGTAGCCGCTGCGCGGCTACTTGGTGATCGAGTAGACGAGGTCCGCGCCGCGCGCGGTGCCGAGCTCGGTTTTGATGACCCAGTGGTCGCCGAGCGTGTAGCGGAGCTTGAGGGTGTTCAGCGTCTCGGTGATGCTCACGCCGTAGCTCACGTACAGGCGCGGCGTGAGATAGTGGCCGAGCACCAGCGAGGTCTCGTTGGCGATCGGGTCGGTTTCGAGGCTGACATCGGGCAGGCCGACGCGTTGGCCGAGCTGCGCGGCGAGCAGCGCGGCACCCTGGCCGAGCGCTGCATTGCCCGCGGTCTGTGCCGACTGCGGCGAGCCACCCGAGAGGATGAGCGACACGATCTGTGACTGCGGCAGCGGCGGGTCGGAGAAGAACGACATGCGCGGCTGCTGCAGCGTGCCGCGCACGTTGATACCGGCGGTCACGTCCGGGAACTCCTTGATGGCGCGCAGATCGATGCCCGGGTCATCGACCGCCCCACCGGTGAATATCAGCCGGCCGCGCTGGATGTCCAGCTTGCGCGCGTACGCGAGGTACTTGCCGTCGGCCACCGACAGCTCGCCGGTCGCGCGTGTGATCGCGTCGTAGCCGCTCCTGATGGTGACGGCGCCGGTGAGGCGGCCGGTGAGCCCCGAGGTGTCCACCGTCACCTTGTCGCCGAGGGTGAGCGTGATGGTGCTCATCACCTCGAAGCGCTCGGCGGGATTTTCCGGCTCGCTGCCGACGATCACCTCGTCCGGCGAGGTGCGCACCGCGTTGGTGATGTCCTTGGGTTGGATCTTCGCGAACGGCACCGTCACCTTGCCGGTCACCTCGATGCGTCTGCCCTGAACGTCGAAGTCGAGGTTCGGCGAGGCGTCGATCTGCGCCTCGGGAGTATCCGCTACCCGCAGGCTCGTGCCCTCGAGGTGGAATTTGCCGTACGGCAGCAGGTTGTGCCACTCGAGATGACCGTTCGCGGCCGCGCTGCCCGCGCCCGCGTGCGCGCTGCCTTTGAAGTCGAGGCCGCCGTTGTCGAGGTTTACCTCGAGCGCCGCCTGGCGCAGAGCGAGATTCACCTGGTAGAGGTCGAGCTCGCCGTTGACGACTTTCAGTGTGCCGTTCATGAGCGGCGCGCCGAGTGTGCCGCTGATGTTCACGTCGGTGTGCAGCTGGCCCGAGGCGCGGTCGATATCGGGGAAGTACAGCGACAGCAGGCCGAGATTCGAGGTCTCAGCGTGCAGCGCGCCGCTGAGCGGCATGTCCTGCCAGCGCGGGCTGCCGCGTTGCGCATCGACGCGCGCGCGGATGGTGCCGACGTCGCCGTTCTCGAGTACCGCGGCGACGCTGACTGCCTCGGGCGTGGCGCTCGCGGTCACGGTCCCCGAGCCGATGCGGCTGTGCTCGATCTTGCGGCTTGCCAGTCGGTGCGACAGCACCGCGTCGGCGAGCTGGGCGCGAAGCGTTCCCGTAATGGGGGTGTGCGCGCCGCCGGCTGCCCGTGCCAGCAGGTCGACCGTGCCCTGGTACTGCACGGCCGGTGTCATGCCGGCGGTGAGCGCCGACAGCGGCAGCTGGTTGCTCATCAGCGTGGCGGACCAGTGCTGCGGGCTCCAGTCGGCATCTGCGCACACGCTGCCCGGCGTTCCGGCGAGACACAGCCACTCGACCCGCAGCCGCTCGGGCGATGCCAGCAGGCCCACCGGATGCTCGAGGGCGAGATCAAGCGCATCGCGCCCCTTCACGGCGAGCGAATCGAGCTGACCCTGGAAGAGGCGGTGCGCGTAGGCGCCGTCGGCCTGCGCGGTCAGCGCGAGTCCCTGGGCCTCGGCCTCGAGATGCACCCGGGTGCTGGCCGGCGGACCGTTCACGGTGAGGGCCGCCTTGTCGAGCGTGTGGCCCGCGTAGCTCAACCCACTCAGGCGCGCGTCGATCTTCGCTGCGTGCGTCGGGTCGCTGGCGTCGAAGTCGACGTCCGCGTCCAGCTGCCCGAGATCGACCCCCGCGTAACTCAGCCCGCGGCCGTGGGCGCTGGCCGCGACCGCCGGCTCCGCGGCGGTACCGCGCACCGTGCCGGAAGCGTCGAGCTGGCCGCGGCCGCCGACGCCGAGCAGGCTTAAGTCGGAGCTGGCGATCGCGAAGCGCAAATCGAGTCTGTCAGCCGCCTGTCCGTCGAGCGAGAGCGTCGTGCCGCCGAGCGCCACACGTACGCGCTCGAAGCGCCAGCCGTCGGAGGAGTGCTCGAGCGATCCGCCGCCGCTCGCCCGCGTGCCGCGCAGCTTGCCGCTCAGGGATTGAATCGTGACCCGAAGCTCCCCCTTGGGATCGAAGCCGCGCCCCGAGGCATTGAGTGAGAAGTTCAGGCTCCCCGGGAGATCGGCGCGCAGCGTCGCCGGATTGATGCCGGTGAGCTGCCCGCTCACCGACCAGGTGTCGTGCGGCGTCCACTCCACCGCGCCCGTGACTTCGGCATGGCCGTCGAAGAGATCCACAGCGGCGTGCTCGAAGGCGAAGCTGTCCTTGCCGAGAGTGCCCGTGACCTCGATGGGGCTCGGGGGGAGCCCGGCGGCGCTCGCCTCTCCTTTCGCGTGCACGTGGTAGGGCAGCAGGCCCTCGAGCGTGAAGCTTCCCGAGGCGCTCTTCAGCGCCGGGTCGTGCCCGGTGAGCGGCCAGCGAAAGTCCTCCCAGTTGCCCGCGATGTCGAGTCGCGGGCCGTTGGGAACGATGGTGAAAGTGCCCGAGCCCTGCGCGCGTGCACCCGAGGCCTCGTGACGCGCCTCCATGTGCCGCGCGGTGAGCGTATGGCCGGCAAACGCACCCTCGAAGCGCGCCTGGAAGCTGCCGGCACGCAGCCCCGTCGGGTCGACGGTGCCACGGCCGGTGAAGCCGTGCTCATCCCAGCCGACCGCCAGGTGCGCTGTCATCACCCCGAGCGGCCCGGAGATGCCCCAGGCCCGCAGGTCGAAGTTCTGTACCGCTGCATTGCCCTGGATGTGCCAGCGGTTGGTGAGATCGAGCGCCGCCCCGGTGAAGTCGGCGCGGAACGGGCTGAGCGCGTGCGCCGTGAGCATGAGCGCTTTGAGGTTGCCCTTTGCCGTGCCGTCGACGCTCCAGGCGGGCTGTCCGGCCGGTGCCCAGTCGAGGTGTCCCTGGCCCTCGATCCCGAGCGGATCGCGCGCGCGCAGCTCGCCGATCGCGTTCACGTCGGCGTCGAAGAGGCGGCCCTGTGCCTGGAAGAAGCGGATGGTGCGATGGCGCAGCACCGCGACGGTCGTGATGTGCGTGGCCTCGAGCCGCACACCGTTGTACACCGTGAGCACCGCGTCATCGACCGTGGCGTGCTCAGCGCTGATCAGCAGCCAGCGCGGCACGAACGGCGGCATCGGCGACGGTGTGGGCGGATGGGTACGCCGCTTAACCTCGATGAGCGCGGTGTGGACCGAGGCCTCGGGGGAGCGGATGGTCTGCAGCAGCAGCGGGGCGAGCGCCACGCGCCCGTCTATCCCGGTGAACGTCAGGTGTACGAGCTCGTGGTCGATCTCGACGCGATCGACGTGCAGCCCGCTCGCGATCGTGCCGCGCACGCCGACGATCGTGAGGCGCACGGGACCTAAGTGCTCGGGGATATGCCGCACCACGAACTGCAGTCCCGACTGCGTGAACACGGCGCACACGACCAGCGTCGCGGGCACCACCACCACGATGAGCACCAGCAGGCAGGCGGCGAAGAGGATCAGCAGGCGGCGCATGAGGTACCGCCGCTCACAGCTTGGGCGAGAAGTTGATGTGCAGGCGTGGGCCGGCACCGGGGTTATTGATGGGCTGCGCCACGTCGATGCCGAGCGTCAGCCACGGCGTGCGGAACCGCACCCCGACGCCCGCCGAATAGAACAGCTTGGTGCCGAAGTGATCGAAGGCATTGCCGTAGTCGACGAAGGTCGCGATCCCGAGGTTGCGCGGCAGGTCGTGGACCACCTCCACCGTGCCGGTGATCAGATCCTTGCCTCCGACCCGGATGTAGCCGCCGATGCTCTGGCAGGTGCCATTCGCGGTGAGCAGGAACTTGCCGTTCGGACCCACGGTGCAGAACGGCTCGGTGGGCGAGAGCTGATTGTAGTAGAAGCCGCGCACGCTGTTGTCGCCGCCGGCGAAGAAGCGATAGACCGCGGGCAGCTCCGAGAACCGCGACACCAGGCTCGCCCCCGCCTCCTCGCGCAGCAGCAGGTGCCACGGGCCGCCGAGGTGGAACACGTTCTCGAGCTGCGCGTGCAGCTGGATGAAGTTGGAGTCCGACCCCAGCACCGCGTCCGAACCGCGCAGCGTCGCGACGAAGGGGTATTCGAACAGCGGCTCGCCGAGATAGTCCTTGGGCACCGAGGCGAGATCCACCTCCGGCACCAGCAGCCGGTCGGTGGTCGTGCCGTTGATGTCCTCGCTGGTGGTGCGCACCGCGAACAGCTTCCACACGTGCTGCCAGCCGTTGGATACCACGGTGAAGCTCGGCCCCGCCGACAGGGTATAGGCGGTCACGTCGGCGAGGATCTGCTGCTCGATGCTGCCATTGAGCGCGAAGTGCTCGAGCGCCGGGTCGCCCACCGGGAAGATGTAGGCGGTCTGGACCGCGTAGCGCGTGATCTGGGCGAACTGCAGCTGGGCGTTGAAGCTCTGACCGTTGTCGTTGATCCGATGGTCCTCGAAGCCGAGCGTGGCGCGGGCGCCGGTGTCGGTGGCGTAGCCGGCACCGACCGAATAGCGATGCCGGCGGTTGGGGTCGGCGTGGATGTCGACCGCCACGCGATGCGTGGCGGGATCCGGAGTGCCGGGGCGTACCTCGAGGTTGGCGAAGTACTGCGTGTCATCGAGCGCGAACTGCGTGCGCAGCACCTGCGTGAGATCGAACAGGTCGCCCTCGTGGTAGCGCAGGTAGCGCCGCACCAGGCTCTCCTTGATCACGTGCTGCTCGACCGTGGTGGGTCCGAAGCGGTAGCGCTCGCCGGTCTCCATCTCGAGTGCGATGCTCGAGGTGTAGTGCGGCGGGTCGACCAGCAGCTCGTTGCGGGTCAGCTTGGCGTCGAAGTAGCCGTAGGTGGCGGCGGTACGCTGCAGGTCGGCCTTGAGCGCATCGTACGCGGGCTGGTTGAGGCGCTCGCCGCGCGTCAGCAGCGGGTGCGAAAGGATGCGCGTAAAGAGCGGATCGTTCTCGCCCCGACCGGTCACCCTGACGATGATGTTGCCCACCAGCACCGGCCGCCCCGGCTTGATGTCGACGACCACGCGCCACTCGCCCTTGCCGAGATCGGTGACGGTGGAGTCGACCTGCGGCTCGTAGTAGCCGAACGGGCGCAGCGCCTCCTGCACCTCGCGCTCTACCCGGTTGTGCAGCCGCTCGATCATGTCGGCGTTGAGCTCGACGCCGCCCTTCTTGTAACGCTCGAAGGAGAGGTATGCGAGCACGTTGGAGCGCAGCGTCTCGTCCACGCCGCGCACCTCGACGTTGACGCCGGCGGCCGCCCACGCCGCCCCGGCCGCGAGACTCACGAGCACGGCGAATGCAGCCACGGCGGCCACCGGACCTCGCCGGTGCCTGCGGCGAGCCCGAGGCTTGACTGTGCGCTGCGTCATCTCGACGTGCAGTCAGGAAGAGGAGGGAATTCTAGAGGCTCGTGAGCACACTCGCTCGGCGCTCTTTATATGAGAGCGGGCGGCGCCGCGGCGGTTCCGTGCCCGCGCCGCGATCCGCTACGGCCACTCCCCCGCGTTCAGCTGGAAGTCAGCTTCACCGGCTGGCTCGCCCGCGGCATCGAAGCGCCGCTCGCCGAGGTACAGTCCGCCGTCGGGCTCAAGCAGCACGACCGTCGAGCAGCGCGTCCCATAGGTCGGATGGACAACGAAGGGCGCCGACAGGATCCGGTCCCAGTCGCGCGGCAGCCCGCCCCGCGGCAGCTGCGCGCCGCCATCGACCGCCTGGGTGCGGTCGGCGAGCAGGGCGAAGAGGTCGGCGGCTGCCGCCTGCGGCTGCTCGAGCCAGTGCCTGAAGCGCGCCTTGACGCGCAGCAGTTTCGGCCACGGCGTATCGAGCAGCTCGTTCGACAGTCCGTACACTCCCGGCGGCAGAGCGCGCGCGAACGGCTGGGCGCGGTTCGAGCCGTACCACAGCGCCTCGCGATCGGCGAGCAGCAGGTTGAAGCCGGAGTAGTCGCCGGCGAGCGCCTCGAGGTGGCGGAAGAACTCTGCGGGGCGCGCCGTTCCGGTGAGGTAATGCGGAATGAGATTGCCGCGCGAGGGAGCCTGCGGCCGCGGCGCCTGCAGCTCGCGGAAGTTGGTCACGACGCCAAAGCGTCGCGCCGGATCGAGCGCCAGCCAGGCGCCGTTGGCGCGCAGGTCGCGGCCGGCGAGGATGCCGGGCGGCTGCCGCCACTTGCCGAGCGGTGCCGCGGGCCGCGCGTGGTACTCGTCGCGGTTGGCGGCCACCACGAGCCGATAGCGCGGGTGTGCCTCCCAGGCAAGCACCAGCAGGCACACGCGCGGCCTACCCGCCCTCGAGCCAGCCGGAAATCAACCGCCAGGAGATCGAGTGCGAGGGCGGTGCGAGTGCCTCGCCCGAGGTGAGCTGCGCGCGCGTGAACCAGCGCGCGTCCTCGAGCTCACCGCCCACCCGCACCGCGCTCCCCAGGGCGGCGCTCGCGCGGAAGCCGAGCATCAGCGAAGAGGGGAACGGCCAGGGTTGGGATGAGTCGTAGCGCGCGTCCGTGACGCGCACGCCGGTCTCCTCCTCGACCTCGCGCGCCACCGCGTCCTCGAGGCTCTCGCCCGGCTCGACGAAGCCGGCGATGGTCGAATAGCGGCGCACCGGCCAGCTCGCCTGGCGCCCGAGCAGTGCCCGCTCGCCATCCGACACCAGCACGATGATCGCCGGGTCGATGCGCGGGAAGAACTCCTCGGCGCAGTCCGGGTTGCTGCAGTTGAGGCAGTGGCCGCCGCGGGTCGGCTTGGTGGGCGCGCCGCACACGCCGCAGTGCTGCGTGCGCGCGCGCCACACGGACAGCGCGCGCGCATACGCCAGCAGGCCCGCCTCGTCGGCGGGCAGCAGCGCCGACAGCGGCCGCAGCTCCTCGAAACGGGTGCCGGCGGGCGCCTCCGCGTCGCGCTCGCGCGGCAGCGTGATCAGCACGCAGCGCGCGCCGCCGAACCAGCCGAGCAGCGTCAGGCTGGCGGCGGGCGCGGAGCGCACCAGCGGCACCTCGCGCGTCAGCAGCGCCGCGCGCGGCGGGTCGCCGCTCATGAGTTGCGCCGTGTCGCGCGACACCAGGTAGCGGCTGCCGGTGTCGGCCCAGGCCGCCGCGATCCACTCCGGGTCCTCGCGCGCCTCGGCGCGCCGCTCGAGGTAGGGGCCTGCGAAGAAGTTGGGCTCGGGAGGATTCACTTAGCGCCGTTCACCCGCGACAAGGTGGCGGCGCATTCTATCAGTGTGGGCGCCCGCCATCGGCCTGCGGCGCACCGCCCGGCGCCGGCGTGCGCGGCGCCTGCACGCACTGCTGGCAGCGCGTGACGCGCGCCGGGAAGCGCTCGGTGACCATGACGCTGCCGCAATCCGTACAGGCGCCGAGGCGCAGCAGCTCGCCGCTCGAGAGCGCGCACGCCAGGAACACCGCATGCTCGAAGGAGATCTGCGCCGCCGGAATTACGGCGCGATAAGCCTCGAACGCCTCGCACAGCGCCGCGCCGCGCTGCAGGCCCGGCAGCGGCACCGCGGCCTCGGCGGCCTGCGCCGGCAGCACGCCAAGCAGCATCAGCACGCTCGCCAGCGCCGCGCTCTCCTGCTGCAGACGCAGCGAGCGTGTGAAGTAGGCGACCTGGTGCGGCGACTTGCCGCGATGACGCGGCAGGTGCAGTCGTGCGTGGCGTACGTAGGAGCGGTACAGCTTGCGGATGCGGTCGTCCGACAGTCCGGTCCAGGCACGGATCGTGTGCGTGCGCGCCTCATGGACCAGGAAGCGCAGCGCCAGCTCCATGCGCAGCCGCTCACGGTGATAGCGATCGTCGGAAATGCGCATGCGGCGGTTCCGGCAGGGGAGGGTTGCGTTTATTTTGCTGAAAATTCACCAAAACACAATTGCTGAAATTTGGTAAAAAATCACCAAATTCTTGGATGGCTGGCGGGCGGCGCTCGGCTACCATTGCGCATCGCTGCGGGGAGGGGGCCATGCTGTTGCACTGCGGGATCGAGGCCGCGCACGCGGCCGGGGACATGCGCCGGGGCACCTCGTGGCTGCGCCCGGAGACGCTCGAGACGCTCGCGGAGCTCAATGAGCTCGGCCTGGCGCTATTGCTGCAGGAGGCATCGCTCCCGGGGGCGCTGCACGGCACGCTGGCCGCGCCGCTCCTGCGCGAGGTCGGGACGCTGCGCGCGATCCTCGAGCCGCTGGCGCTGCGGCGTGCCGCCGCCTGTCCGTACCTGCTGTTCGATGTGGGGTTTGCCGCCCTGGCACGCTGGCGGCCCGCCGCGCCCGGGCAGGTGGGCGATGCGGACGCCTCGGTGTGCAGCGCGTTCTTCACCGTGCCCGCCACCGTCGAGGTGGCGCGGCTGGTCCTTACATTCGGCTGGCACCTGGCGCGCACGCAGCTGGCCGCGGCGCGACTGCTGCTCGGCATGCCGCCGGCGTGTGCCGGGCTCATCGGCGCCATGACGCTGCGCCGCGTGCATGCCCTCGCGGAGCGGCATCCGGAGTGGCTCCGCCCGCGGTGGCCCGCGCGGCCTCAGGTATGGCGGCTGCTACTGTCCGCGGCGGCGGCGGGAGAGGCGCGCTCCCTGGAGCAGGCGCAGATGCACGGTCTCACGCTGCTGGCCGCCGAGGCACGGGCGGCCGCGCGCCTTACTTCGCCAGCTGGAACAGCGTCGACGGCACCCAGCCCTCGTTCCCCAGCTCGTCCGTGACCTTCCACCAGATCCCGTCCTTGTCGCCGCTCGGGTAGAGCGTCATGCCGGGATCGAGGTCGCGTACCACCGGCGACTTGAGGTTGGCGGCGCTGTACATCTTGCCGGGCTTGGCCATCGTGACCGACTGGCTGACGTTGTCGGCCTTGGCGTTGAGGCTCATGCCCTTGATGTCGTTCACGAGCTTCGTGTAGGAGTCGAGGTAGGCCATGGTCACGACCTGACCGATCTCGGTGTTGGCGTAGCTGCTCGCGCCCGCGGCGGCGAAGCCGCCGAAGAAGGCACCGCCGCCTGCGCCCCAGCCGAGATCGGTCTTCTTGTAGTGCCCCTGCTCGAGCGCCACCTGCTCGGTGGAGCGCACATCGGTGAGGGTCAGCACGACATCGGCGGTCTTGCTCTTCAGGCTGACGCCGCCCACCACGGCGCCGGCGACGCCACCGAGCATGCCGCCGAGGACGCCGCCGATGCGGCTGCCGCCGGAGTTATTGTTCTTGGTGACCACGTCGGGCACCAGCACGTAATCAGCAGCCTTCATCTGCCCCTTGCCGATGTTCGAGCCGCCGCGCATCTCGCCGGATGAGGCGAGCGCGCGTTCCTTCTCCGCGGCCGCCAGGCCCTTACCCCGATCGAGCAGCGTGAAGCACTTCGACTGCGACACGAACACCTTGATCAGCGCCTCGGGCGAATCGAGGTTGTACTGCAGCCACCACTTATTCTCGGGCTCGGTCACTGCGAGCGTGCCGATCTTCTTGTCGCAGGTCGGGATCTGCGGCGGCGGCGCATCGGCCGCCCAGGCGAGGGCGTTCGCGCCGAGTCCAGTGAGCGCGAGACAGGCGAGCATCGGGATGCGGAGCGTGGTCGGCAGCATGGTGGCTTCTCCCCAGTTTTTTCTAGTCCAAGCGGCGGCGCTGTTCAGCGCCACCTCGGGTGGCGCGGTAGTTTAGGGCGAAGTCCGCCCTCTGGGGTAATCGCCGCGGCCGGCGGCCGGCCCTTGCGCCCGCATCCCTGAGGGTGCCTGCACCGCGAAATCACCGCTGTCCGTTTTTGACCGGCACGTGTCACATGCTGCGGTGGTCAAGCTGCCGCGGTTATCGCACCATATGACCGTTTTTCAACACAGCCCGGAGCCCCTCTTGAAACAGGCACTTCTGGTCATCGACGTGCAGGAATCCTTCCGCCAGCGGCCGTATTTCCGCGCCGAGGAGCTGCCGGCGTTCCTGCGCAACGTGCAGGCGCTCATCGATCGCAGCCGGGACGAGGGCGCCTCGCTCGTGCAGGTGTTCCACCAGGAGCCGGGCGAGGACGCCGGCAACCCCTTCACCGCCGCCTCAGGGATGGTGCGCGCGATGCCGGAGCTCAGGCTCAAAGCGGATGCCGTGTTCCGCAAGCAGGTGCACTCGGCACTCCTCGGGACCGACGCCACCGGCGCGACGCTCGAGTCCTGGTTGCGCGCGCACGGCATCGGCGAGCTGCTCATCACTGGCATCCGCACCGAGCAGTGCTGCGAGACCACCGCGCGGCACGCCTCGGACCTGGGGTTCAAGGTGCGCTACGTGACCGACGCGACGCTCACCTTTCCGATGCGCACGCGCGCCGGGCGCGAGGTATCGGCGGCCGAGATTCGCGAGCGCACCGAGCTGGTGCTCGATCAGCGTTTCGCGCGCATCGTCTCGAGCGCGGACGCCTGGAGCTGACGGCCGCGCGGACCGGGGACGCGCATGCGCGAGGTGGTGTTCCTGCTGTTGCCGAGCGTGGTGCTGCTCGATGTAGCCGGCAGCGCGGATGCTTTCCGCTGCGCCGAACGGCGAGTGCCTGGCAGCTACCGCCTGCGTTTCGTGTCGCCGCAGCCGAGCGTGACGGCGGCGGCGGGTCTCACCCTCGCGGCTCTCGAGCCGCTGCCCGCCGCGCTCGCCCCGGCATCGATCCTGGTGCTCGCCGGCATCGGCGGCCCGGCCCTCGATCCCGGGGAGAGCGCCACCCGGCGGGCGATCGAGTGGCTGCGCGGCGGCGCGGCGGCGCGCGCCCAGCTGCTGTGCGTATGCACCGGCAGTGTGCTGGCGGCGCACGCGGGATTGCTCGCCGGCCGCGACTGCACTACCCATCACGAGCACCTCGAGGAGCTCAGGCGCGCCGAGCCGCGCGCCCGGGTGCACGACAACCGTATCTTCGTCGAGGACGGGATGCTCGCCACCAGCGCCGGCGTCACCGCCGGGCTCGACCTCGCACTGCACGTCATCGGTGCGCAGCTCGGACCGCAGGTGGCCGCCGAAGTGGCGCGCGATCTGGTCGTGTATCTGCGGCGCGCCGGCTCCGATCCGGCGCTCTCGCCCTGGGTCATGCACCGCAACCATCTGCACCCGGCGGTGCATCGGGTGCAGGACGCGGTGACCCGCGATCCGGCGGCGCGCTGGGATTCGGCGCAGCTCGCGGCGGTCGCCTGCACCGGGCCGCGCAATCTCGCGCGCCTGTTCGCCGCGCACGCGCACTGCTCACCCCTCGACTACGTGCAGCTCATCCGCTATGCGTTCGCGCGTCAGCTCGTGACCGGCACCGGGCTCGACCTCGAGCGCGTGGCGGTGCGGGCCGGCTTTGGCTCGGCGCAGCATCTGCGACGCGTGTGGGCGCGCTGGGAGGTGAGGCCGCCGAGCGGGTTGCGTCACCGTGAGCCGGACGGCCGGGAGCCGGCCCTGGCGGCTGTGGCAAGCCGCGAGTCCGCGGCGAGCGGCTGAGCCGCGCGGCGCGCTCTAGTGCCCGCTGTCCTTCGCGACGAGAAAGGCCACCAGCGGGATGAGGCGGGTGGGCGCCTGATTACTCTCGGCGATCCGGTAATGCCCGTTGACGACGATGCAGGGCGTGCTGGGCACCTGCATGGCCACGATCTGCTCGTCGGCGGCGCGCATCCGGCCGGCGATCGTGAAGGATCGGGCCATCGCCAGGAAATCCTCAGGCTTGACCCCGGTCCAGCGCGCGTAGAGCTGCGCCGCCTGCTCGATCGAGGGCTGCGGACTCTTGAGCTGGTGCGTCTGTCTGTCGGAGGTCGCGAGCTCGCCGCTCTTCCACACCGCGTCATACATCTGCTGCTGGGTACGCTCGGCGATGCCGAGCGCCTGCGCGGCGAGGTAGGCACGCTGGAACATCGGCCAGTCCTCGGCGGGAATGAACGCGGCGGGCAGGTAGGCGAGCTGCGCGTTGGGCGGCAGGTTCTTCTTCAGCAGCTCGAGCGTCGGCTGGAAGGCGTTGCAGGCCGGACAGCCGTACGAGAACACCTCGAGCACCTCGATCTTGCCGGGCGCGACGCTGCTGCGCTGCGGCTGCTCGAGCACGAAGTAGTCGCGTCCCGCGGTCCAGGTGGGCGCGGGCTGAGCGGGCACCACTGCGAGCGGTGCCAGCAGACAGAGAGAGAGGAACAGTGGGCCGTGGGCTTTCATGATGCGATCTTAATGGAGTCCTGCGACGCGTAGAGAGCGATGCGACTAGTAGATGGCGAGCTCGCGACGGCCGGAGGAGTCGCGCGCGCCGCGGTACATGCCCTCGGTGCTGAAGTCCATGACGATATGGCCGCCGCGGTCGACCGCGATCAGGCCGCCATCGCCGCCGAGGCTCTTGAGAACCTCGTGCAGCAGCTCGGCGATGGCCTGCGCGAGTGTCAGCCCGCGGTACTCGACCGCCGCGCACACGTGATGCGCGGCTACGGCGCGGATGAAGTATTCCCCGTGCCCGGTGGCCGACACCGCGCACACGCCATCCTTGGCGTAGGTCCCGGCACCGATGATGGGCGAGTCGCCGACCCGCCCGGGACGCTTGTTGGTCATGCCGCCGGTGGAGGTGGCGGCGGCGAGGTGGCCCTGGGCGTCGCAGGCCACCGCGCCCACCGTGCCCCCGGGCGGCTCGCTCGCTTCGGTTGGCGGTACCAGGTCCGACACCCGCTCGCCGCGCTGCTCGCACTCGAGCTGCATCTGCCGCTCGGGGGTACGGAAGTAATGATTGGCGATGAGCGCCATGCCTTCCTCGAGCGCGAACTCCTCGGCCCCCGGGCCGACGAGCAGCACGTGCCGCGACTTCTCCATCACGCGCCGTGCGAGCTCCACGGGGTTGCGCACGTGGCGCACCGAGGCGACCGCGCCGGCGCGCAGATTGCGGCCGTCCATGATGGCCGCGTCGAGCTCGGCGGCACCCTCGCGGGTCAAGGCGGCCCCGCGGCCGGCGTTGAACATCGGTTCATCCTCGAGCATGCGCACCGCCTCGGTCACCGCATCGAGGCTCGAGCCGCCGCGCTCGAGCACGCCGTAACCAGCGTCGAGCGCGGCCTCGAGGCCGGCGCGATAGCGCTGCTCGCGTTGCGGCGACAGCGTCGCGCGCGGCACGGCGCCGGCTCCTCCGTGGATGGCGATCGCGTACATCGAGCCTCCCGCCTTCAGTTCGTGTCGCGGTACATGGCGATCTCGCGCCGTCCGCGTGAGTCGCGCACGCCGCGGTGCATGCCGGCGCTGTTGAAGTCCATGGCGATGTTACCGTCGCGGTCGAGGGCGATCACGCCGCCCTCGCCCCCGGTGCGCTTGAGCTTGCCGTGGATCATGGTATCGACGGCGCGCGAGAGCGACACGTGCTGGTACTGCATCATGGCGCAGATGTCGTACGCCACTACCTGGCGGATGTAGAACTCGCCCTGGCCGGTACCGGAGACCGCGCACGACTCATCGGCGTAGGTGCCGGCGCCGATGATCGGGGTGTCGCCGATGCGCCCGTAGAGCTTGTTGGTGAGGCCGCCGGTGGAGGTCGCCGCAGCGAGGTGCCCCTGGGCATCGAGCGCCACAGCCCCGACCGTGCCCATCCCCTTCGGTGCCGACGGCCGCATCGGCAGCGGCGCGGTGGGCTCGCGGGCGTCTGCCGAGCGCTTTTCTTCCTCGAGCTCGCGCATGCGCTCCGGGGTGATGCAGTAGCTCTCGGGCACCAGTACCACACCTTGCGCCAGCGCGAACTCCTCGGCCCCCTGACCGGCGAGCATCACGTGCGGCGACTTCTCCATCACCAGACGCGCGAGATCGATCGGATTCTTGACGTGATGCAGTTCCGCCACCGCGCCCGCGCGCCCGGCGGTGCCGTCCATGATGGCGGCATCGAGCTCGCAGATGCCGTCGTGGTTGAGTACCGCGCCCTTGCCGGCGTTGAACTGCGGGTCGTCCTCCATGGTGCGCACCGCCGTCCCCACCGCATCCAGCGCCGAGCCGCCGCGCTCGAGCACCGCGTAGCCGGCATCGAGCGCCGCACCGAGTCCGGTGCGGAACGAGGCCTCGCGCTCGGGTGTCATGTGGGCACGCTCGATGACGCCCGCGCCGCCGTGGATGACGATCACCACCGGGTGCTCGGCAGCCTCGAGCGGTGCGCAGCCGAGAAGTGCGCTGGCGGCGAGTAGCAAAGCGCGCAGCGAATGCGCCGGCGGTCGCGACATGGCGTCCCCTAAAGCAGCTATGATCATTGCGTCCGCGACCCGCGCCTGCCGCGGTCCTCGCGTCGCTCTCAAGTGGTGAATCTTAAGGTGAAAGCCGCCCCGTCGCAGCGGATCCGCAGCCTCCTGGTCGCGAACCGGGGCGAAATCGCCATTCGCGTCATGCGCGCGGCGAACGAGCTCGGCCTGCGCACCGTGGCGATCTACTCGCAGGAGGACCGCTTCTCGCTCCACCGCACCAAGGCGGATGAGGCGTACCTCGTCGGCCGGGACAGGAAGCCGGTCGAGGCGTACCTCGACATCGAGGATGTTCTGCGCATCGCGCGCGAGGCGCAGGTCGATGCCATCCATCCCGGCTACGGCCTGCTGTCGGAGAACCCGCAGCTGGCGCGCGGCTGCGCACGCGCCGGGGTCCTCTTTATCGGGCCCGAGCCCGACACCATGGAGCTGCTCGGCAACAAGGTCGCCGCCCGCGAGCTCGCGGTCTCGGCCGGCGTGGCGGTGATGCCTGCTACCGGAGCCTTGCCGGCGGAGCTCGCCGAATGTGCGCGGCTGGCGCACGAGATCGGCTACCCGGTGATGATCAAGGCGAGCTGGGGCGGCGGCGGGCGCGGCACGCGCGCGGTCGACGACGAGGCGCAGCTTCGCGAGCTGCTGCCGCTCGCGCGCCGCGAGGCGCGCACCGCCTTCGGCAACGACGAGGTGTACCTCGAGAAGCTCATCGTGCGGGCGCGACACGTCGAGGTACAGATCCTCGGCGATGAGCACGGCAACCTCGTGCACCTCTACGAGCGCGACTGCAGCATGCAGCGGCGTCATCAGAAGGTCGTGGAGCGCGCGCCGGCGGTATTCCTGCGCGAGGCGCAGCGCACCGAGCTCACCATGGCGGCGCTCGCCATCGGCCGCGCGGCGCGCTATCGCAACGCCGGCACGGTGGAGTTCCTCGAGGATGCCGACAGCGGGCGCTGCTACTTCATCGAGGTCAACCCGCGTATCCAGGTCGAGCACACGGTGACCGAGGAGGTCACGGGCATCGACCTCGTGAAGGCACAGATCCGCATCGCCGGCGGGGCGCGCATCGGTACGCCCGAGAGCGGCGTGCCGCCGCAGGAGCAGATCCGCGTCTCGGGACACGCGCTGCAGTGCCGGATCACGAGTGAGGATCCGGAGAACAACTTCATCCCCGACTACGGCAAGATCAGCGCCTACCGCAGTCCCGCAGGCTTCGGTATCCGCCTCGATGCCGGCACGGCCTACACCGGCGCGATCATCACCCGCTCCTACGACTCGCTGCTCGTCAAGGTGACCGCGTGGGCGCCGACGGCCGAGGAGACCATCGCCCGCATGCACCGCGCGCTCGCCGAGTTTCGCATCCGCGGCGTCGTCACGAACCTGCACTTCCTCGACCAGCTGATCACGCACCCGCGCTTCGCCTCCGGCGACTACACGACGCGCTTCATCGACGCGACGCCCGAGCTGTACCACTCGCCGGCGAAGCGCGACCGCGCTACGCGCCTGCTCGCCGGGCTCGGCACCACCATAGTCAACGGCCACCCCGAGGTTGCCGGGCGCGCGCGGCCGGCGCCGCAGCAGGCGCCGCCGCGGCTGCCGCCGGGAATCCTGCCTGCCCCGGCGCCCGGCACGCGGCAGAAGCTCGAGCAGCTCGGCGCCGAGGGCTTCGCGCGCTGGATGCTGAATGAGCAGCGCGTGCTCCTCACCGACACCGCGATGCGCGATGCGCACCAGTCGCTGCTCGCCACGCGGCTGCGCAGTATCGATCTCACCACCATCGCGCCCTACTACGCGAGCCTCGCGCCGCAGCTGCTGTCGCTCGAGTGCTGGGGCGGAGCTACCTTCGATGTGGCACTGCGCTTTCTGCGCGAGGACCCGTGGCAGCGGCTCGCGCAGCTGCGCGAGCGCGTCCCCAATATCCTGCTGCAGATGCTGCTGCGCTCGGCGAATGCCGTCGGCTACGCCAACTATCCGGACAACGTGCTGCGCTTTTTCGTGGCGCGCGCGGCGGCGCGCGGCATCGACCTGTTCCGCATCTTCGACTGCCTCAACTGGGTGGACAACATGCGCGTCGCGATCGATGCGGTGCGCGAGTCCGGCAAGCTGTGCGAGGCGGCCATCTGCTACACCGGGAACCTGAGCGATCCGCGCGAGAAGAAATACACGCTCGATTACTACCTCAGGCTGGCGCGCGAGCTGAAAGCCGCCGGCACCCACATTCTCGGCATCAAGGACATGGGCGGGCTGTGCCGGCCGCGCGCCGCGCAGCTGCTGGTGAAGGCCCTCAAGGAGGAGACGGGTCTGCCGGTGCATTTCCATACGCACGACACCAGCGGCATCGGTGCGGCGAGCGTGCTGGCCGCCGTCGAGGCGGGGGCGGATGCGGTCGATGGCGCGATCGATGCGCTCTCCGGGCTCACCTCGCAGCCGAATCTGGGCTCGATCGTCGAGGCGCTGCGCTTCGGGCCGCGCGATCCGGGCCTCGACCCGGACGCGCTGCGCGCGCTGTCCTCGTACTGGGAGCAGGTGCGGCGGCAGTACGTGGCGTTCGAGAGCGAGGTGCGCGCCGGTGCCTCCGAGGTGTACGTGCACGGCATGCCGGGCGGCCAGTACACCAACCTGCGCGAGCAGGCACGGGCGCTCGGCATCGCTGATGCGCGCTGGAGCGAGGTGGCGGCCGCCTACGCCGAGGTGAACCAGCTGCTCGGCGATGTGATCAAGGTGACACCGACCTCCAAAGCGGTCGGCGATCTCGCGCTCCTCATGGTGAGCGCCGGCCTCAACCGTGAGCAGCTGCTCGATCCGGCGACCGAGGTCGCCTTTCCGGAGTCGGTGGTGCAGTTCTTGCGCGGCGAGCTGGGCCAGCCCTACGGCGGCTTCCCCGAGGCGCTGCAGCGCAAGGTGCTGAACGGCGCCGCGCCGCTCAGCACGCGTCCCGGTGCGCAGCTGCCGCCGGTCGATCTCGAGGCCGCGCGCGCGAGCCTCCGGGCTCGCCTGCCGCGACCGGTGACCGACGAGGACCTGGCGTCCTACCTCATGTATCCGCGCGTGTGGCTCGAGTACGCGCGCGAGCGCGAGCAGTTCGGCGATGCCTCGATCCTGCCGACACCGGTGTTCTTCTACGGCATGCAGCCGGGCGATGAGATCAGCGTGGATCTGGAGCGCGGCAAGACCCTGATCGTGCGCTATGTGGCGCAGAGCGAGCCCCACGAGGACGGCACGCGTACCGTGTTCTTCGAGTTGAACGGCCAGCCGCGCTCGGTGCGGGTTGCCGACCGCACGCAGCGCGCCGCGCGCCCGCCGGCGCGCAAAGCCGAGCCCGGCAATGCGCGTCACGTCGGTGCGCCGATGCCGGGCACGGTCACCACGGTGGCGGCAAGTGTCGGCGCGCGGGTCGCGCGCGGCGACGTGCTGCTGGCACTCGAGGCCATGAAGATGGAGACCGCGGTGCGTGCCGAGGCCGACGGCGAGGTGGCCGAGCTGCTGGTCGGCCCGGGCGCGAGCGTGGATCTCAAGGACCTGCTCGTAGTGCTGCGCTGAGCGTGCCCGGCGTGTCGCGCTGTGACGCTCCTCACGATCGCGCGCCTGTCGTCGCCTGGCGTCAGCCGCCGAAGCCAACACCTTGTTATGCTTCAGTCTCTTGTCGGGACCTGAAGTGGGAGGCGAACGAATGCGCGAGCGGCGCTGCGGTGCGCGACGAACGGGCGGCGGCTACGCCCGATTGGCCTGCGTTCTGCTGCCGTTACTCGCGGCCGGCAGCGCGCGGGCCGACGATCTGCTCGGGCCGTACGCCGGCGTCACCTTCGGCAAGGCGTGGCTGGATGCCTCCAACGGGCTGATCAGCGGCTTCGGCTCGGACAAGTCGGCTTCGCAGTTCATCGTTGGCTGGCGTCCGATCCCGGAGCTCGCCGCGGAGCTCGAGTACATCAACTTCGGTCACTCGAGCGGCTCCTCCACCTACCAGCTCTCGAACGTGCCGCTCACCAGTGCTGCGAGCCGCAAGGGCCTCGCCGCCTTCGGCATCCTCTATCTGCCGACCCCGGTTAACGTCGATTTCTATCTGAAGGCCGGGGTGGCGAAGCTGCACACGCAGGTGAACACGACCGTCGGGACCTGCCCCATGGGCGGCGACTGTCCGCCGCTCGTGAACCCGCCGCCGCTCGACACCACGGGTGTCGGCATCGCCGGCGGCGGTGGCGTGATGTATCGCTTCCGCTTCATCGAGCTGCGCGCCGATTACGCGCGCTTCGCGGCCGTCGGCGGCAATCCCTACCTCGCCAGCATCGGCCTGACCTTCACCTTCTGAGGACCCGCGGGCGGTGCGCACCGCGCGCTCAGAGCGTGTCCTTGAGCGCAACCCCCGGGTCGGCGAGCTTGTCGGGCTGCGGCCGCGCGTGCGCGGCGATGAGCTTGCGCGCCGCCATCTGGTCCTTGGGGCTGTTGACCGAATCGATGGCGATGAGCTCGCCGCCGCGCAGGTAGCACGCGCAGAAGCTGCGCGTCGCGGCGCTGCCGCGCATCACCACGGTGTCGTAGCCGTGCGAGACACCGACGATGATCAGCTTCAGGTCGAACTGATCCGACCAGAACCACGGCAGCTTGTCGTGCAGCGTCTCGTTGCCCAGCAGATTGAGCGCCGCCGTCGTACCCTGCTCGAAGGCGTTGTCGACCGACTCGAGCCGCAGGTGCCGGCCGAACTGCCGATTGAGATGGCTCGCGCAGTCGCCGGCGGCGTAAATGGCCTCATCCGAGGTGCGGCAGTGCGCCTCGGTCACGACGCCGTTCTCGCACTCGAGACCGGCGCTCCTGGCGAGCTCATCCGCCGGCACCACGCCGACGCCGATGATGACCCTGTCGGCCGGATATTCGTGGCCCTGCTCGGTGATGACGGCGCGTACCCGGCCGGTGCGCGCATCGCCATGCAGCGCCCGCAGGGTCTCGTTGCAGCGGATGGCCACGCCGTGGCGGCCATGTTCGGCCGCATAGAACGCCGACACCTCCGGGCAGGTGACGCGACTCATGATGCGCCCGGTCATCTCGAGCACCGTGACCTCCATCCCGAGCTCGCGCGCGGTAGCGGCCACCTCGAGTCCGATGTAGCCGCCGCCGACGATCACCAGCCGCCCGCCGCTCGCCCAGCCGGCGCGGATGCGCTCGGCATCGGCTATGGTTCGCAGGTAGTGCACGCCCTCGAGATCGCCGCCGGGGACGGCCAGGCGGCGCGGCCGGCTGCCGGTGGCAAGCAACAGCGCGTCGTACGGCACCACCACCCCGTCGTCGAGCCGCACGTGGCGTGCGCGCGGCGCGATGTCGGTGACGCGGCGGCCGAGATGGGTGGTGACGGAATGATCGGCGAAGTAGGGGGCGCTGCGGATCAGCAGACGCTCGCGCTCCAGGGCACCGGACAGAAACTTCTTCGACAGTGGCGGCCGCTGATACGGCAGCCACGGCTCCTCGCCTATCAGTGTCAGCTTCCCCGTGAAGCCGCGGCGGCGTAGTGTATCGACAGCCTGTACGGCTGCCTGTCCTCCCCCGACGATCACGATCTGCGCGAACATTGGCGTGAAGAATAGCCCAGGCCGAGCACGCTCACGCGCACCAGCGCGGAGCACGGCGATGCGCGGTCCGCTCCCGGATGGTGCAGGCGCAGCGCTGCGCCGGCGTGCCTGCGGTGCAGGTTTGCGGGTCCAGGCCCGCTTTTCGCCCATGGCACGAAAGCTGCACAATCACGGCACTGCAGCGCCCGTTAACGGAGATCGACCTCCATGAAACTGATCACCGCGATCATCAAGCCGTTCAAGCTCGACGACGTGCGCGCGGCGCTCTCCGACATCGGCGTCTCGGGCATGACGGTGACGGAGGTCAAGGGGTTCGGACGGCAGCGCGGCCACACCGAGCTCTATCGAGGCGCCGAGTACGTGGTCGACTTCGTTCCCAAGACCCGCATCGAGGTCGCCGTGCGCGGTGAGCTCGTCGACCAGGTCATCGAGGCGATCCTCAAGGCCGCGAAGACCGGCAAGGTGGGCGACGGGAAGATCTTCATCACCGACATCGAGCGCGTGATCCGGATTCGCACCGGCGAGACCGACGACAGCGCGTTGTAGCTCATTGCCCGAGGATCTATGCCACTAGCCATTCGCTTCCACGAGCACGGCGGACCCGAGGTGCTGCGCAGCGAGGACCTCGAGCCGGGCAAGCCCGCCGCCCACGAGGCGCAGGTGCGCCACCGGGCCATCGGCGTCAACTACATAGACGTCTACGACCGCACCGGGCTCTACCCGGTCGCCGCGCTGCCGAGCGGGCTCGGCCGCGAGGCCGCGGGCGTGATCACTGCAGTCGGGCGCGGAGTGCGCGGCTTCAAGGTGGGCGATCGCATCGCGTACGTGTGGCCAAGCCCCGGGGCGTACAGCGAGCTGCGCAATGTGCCCGCGGAGCGGCTCGTCAAGGTGCCGAAGGGCATCTCGGATGAGCAGGCGGCGGCGCTCATGCTGAAGGGACTCACCGCGCAATTCCTCATTCGCCGCACCTACAAGGTGCAGCGCGGCGATCCGATTCTGGTGCATGCGGCCGCCGGCGGGGTCGGGCTTATTCTGTGCCAGTGGGCACGCGCGCTCGGTGCCCGGGTCATCGGCGTCGTCGGGAGCGAGGCCAAGGCGGAGATCGCGCGGCGCCACGGCTGCAACCATGTGCTGATCTCGGGACGGGACGACCTCGTGGCGGGCGTCAAGGCTGCGACCAAGGGCGCAGGCGTTGCGGTGGTCTATGACGCGGTCGGCAAGGACACGTTCATGGAGTCGCTCGATTGCCTGCGGCGCCTCGGCATGATGGTGACCTTCGGCAATGCCTCGGGACCGGCGCCGGCGATTGCGCCGCTCGAGCTCTCCAAGCGCGGCTCGCTGTTCCTCACGCGTCCGACCCTTTTCAATTACATCGGTACGCGGCCGGAGCTCGAGTCTGCGGCGCGCGAGCTGTTCGCGGCGGTGCGCAGCCGCAAGGTGCGGGTCGTGATCGGGCAGAGATACCCGCTCGCCAGGGCGGCCGATGCGCACCGCGACCTCGAGGGGCGGCGCACCACCGGCTCGACGGTACTGATGCCCTAGGCGCTCTCGCGGGCGCCGGCCGCCGCCGCCGCTGCGACCCGCACCGCGCGCGCCGCGCGCGGGATGCCGAGCGCGCCACTGCGCACCACCTCGAGGAGCTCGGCATTGCGGGCGAGGTCGACGACGAAGCCATTGACCTCGGCTTCGCTCGCGGTGAGCTCGACGATGAACCCTTCGGTGGCCGGATCCAGCACGCGGCCGCCGCTGCGCACCACGAGACCGCGCACCGTGTCGGTGTGCCGCGGGTCCACCCTTAAGCGCAGCAGCACCAGCTCCCGCTCGAGGTGCTCGCCGCGCGTCATGTCGAGCACGCTGACGACATCGACGAGCTTGTTCAGCTGGTTGGCGATCTGCTGGATCACCGCATCCGAGCCGCGGGTGACGAGGGTGAGGCGCGAGACGGTGGGGTCGTCGGTCGCCGCAACCGAGAGGGACTCGATGTTGTAGCCGCGCGTCGAGAACAGCCCCGCGACCCGGGTCAGGGCCCCAGGTTCGTTCTGCAGCAGCACGGCGATGATGTGGCGCATGTCAGCCGCAGAATAGAAGGATTGGGGCGTGTTTGCACCACAGAGCCAAGCTGTTACGCTCAAAAGTTCTGTCGCCTTCTCGCCCGTTCAAGAGGTCCCCCAAAGCCCGTCCATGAGCGACCCCGCGAATCTGCCGCGTCCCGCCGCCCATCTCCTCGCCGGCACAAGAATGAGTGGCGCGCGCATGGTCATGCAGGTGCTGGCTGACGAGGGCGTCACCGCCATCTTCGGCTACAGCGGCGGGGCGATTCTCCCCACCTACGACGCGGTGTTCCTCTACAACGAGGAGGCCGCGAGCGCCGGCCACCGGCAGATTCCGCTCATCGTTCCGGCGAATGAGCAGGGCGCCGGGTTCATGGCAGCAGGCTACGCACGGGCCAGCGGGCGGGTGGGGGTGTGCCTGGTGACCTCAGGCCCCGGTGCGACGAACACTGTTACACCAGTGCGCGACTGCATGGCAGATTCCGTACCTATTGTCGTAATTTCTGGCCAAGTACCCCGCGCGGCGATGGGTACGGATGCCTTTCAGGAAGCCCCGGTCCCGGCGGTCATGGGGGCCGTGGCCAAGCATATTTTCCTGGTCACCGAGCCCGAGAAGCTCGAGGCGACCGTACGCACCGCTTTTGAGATCGCACGCACCGGCCGGCCGGGGCCGGTAGTCGTAGACATTCCGAAGGACGTCCAGGCCTGGGAGGGCACCTTCCGCGGTGAGGGGTTGCTGCCCATTCCAGGCTACCGGCGGCGCCTCGATGAGCTGACCCGGGCGGGGTTGGATGCCGCGGCCGCGTCGCGCTTTTTCTCGATGCTCGGGGAGTCGCGGCGGCCGCTCGTCTACGCCGGCGGCGGCGTCATCAACGGCAATGCCGCGCCCGCCCTCACCGAGTTCGCCACCACCTTCGGCGTGCCCGTGGTTACCACGCTGATGGGCATCGGCTCGCTCGATACGCGCCACGAGCTGTCGATGCGCATGCTCGGCATGCACGGCGCGGCATTCGCCAACTATGCGGTCGATGACTGCGACTTCCTGATCGCCGTCGGTGCGCGCTTCGACGACCGCGTCGCGGGCGTGCCCGACAAGTTCGCGCGCAACGCCCGGCGCATCGCGCACCTCGACGTCGATCGTGCCGAGGTCAACAAGGTGAAGCGCGTGCAGTGGAGCCACGTCGGTGGGGTGGCGGATGCACTGCGCCTGCTCACCGCGCACGGCCGCCAGGCGGGTTTTCAGCGTGACTTCAGCCTCTGGCGCACCGAGATCGCCGAGCTCAAGCGCCGCTATGCCATGAACTACGACCGCGAGAGCGCGCTGATCCAGCCCTACTATGTGCTCGAGGAGCTCAACCGTCACACGCGCGGCGCGGCCATCATCACCACCGGGGTCGGCCAGCACCAGATGTGGGCCGCGCAGTACTGCGATTTCGCCGGCCCGCGGCTGTGGCTCACCTCCGGCAGCATGGGGACCATGGGCTTTGGGCTGCCGGCGGCAATCGGCGCGCAGATCGCCAACCCCGACCGCCTGGTGGTCGACATCGACGGCGATTCCTCGATCCGCATGAACATCGGCGAGCTCGAGACCGCGACCACCTACGACCTGCCGGTGAAAGTCATGGTGCTGAACAACTTCGGCGACGGCATGGTCAAGCAGTGGCAGAAGCTGTTCTTCAAGGGGCGGCTGTCGGCGAGCGACCGCTCGCTGCACAAGAAGGATTTCGTCCGTGCCGCGCAGGCCGACGGCTTCCGTTACGCCGTGCGCCTCGAGCGCAAGGCCGACGTGCCGCGTGTCATCGGCGAGTTCGTCGGCTTTGCGGGACCGGCGTTCCTCGAGGTGATGATCGACCCGGACGCCGGCGTGTACCCGATGGTCGGCCCCGGACAGACCTACGAGAACATGATCACCGGCGAGTTCATTCCCTCGCGTACCCCGGTTGATATCAAGACGCCGGGACCTTCGGAGATGTTCTGATGACAGACCTCGTGCGCGCCGCCTGCGGCGCGGTCTGCCTGCTGACCGCCGCCGCGAGCTCCGTGGCTGCAGCCGCCGCCGGCAGCCGCCAGGACCAGATCGTGATTCTCGGCAACCCGGCCGGCTCGCAGAGCGTGAGCACCGGCAGCGATGGCCGGACGCGGGCGGAATACTCCTTCAATGACCGCGGCCGCGGTGATCACATCGTGGCCACCTGGAAGCTGGATGCCGCCGGGGTCCTCACCGCCTTCGAGGCGCGCGGCAACGATTACTACAAGGTGCCGGTCACCGAGACCTTCCGCATCACCGGTGGCAAGGCCTCCTGGAGCAGCCGCTCCGAGCACGGCAGCACGGCCGTCGCCGGCGAAGCCTTCTACGTGCCGGTGAATGCGCCGCCGGAGATCTTTGCCGTGCTGGCGCGCGCGCTCCTCAAGGCCCCCGGACATCGTCTGCCGCTGCTGCCCGCGGGCGAGGCGACGCTCGAGAAGGTCGAGCTGCCAGCCGCGGACGCATCCGTCGCGAGCGGTCCACTCGGCCCGATGACGCTGTACGCGATCGGCGGCCTGGATTTCTCCCCGGACCTCATATGGCTCGGGAGCGACGCCACCACCTCCGCCAGCGTCTCCGGCTGGTTCTCGGTGCTGCCCGCGGCGCTGCAGCCGCAGCTGGCGCAGCTCACCGCGGCGCAGACGCGCTGGCAGGCCGGCTGGTCGGCGCGCCTGGCGCGCGAGGCGACGCGCGTGCCCACGGGCGAGGTGCTGATCCGTAACGCGCGGCTCTTCGACCCGCGCGATCTGTCGGTCACGCCGGGCACCAGCGTGGTGGTGCGCGGCGTGCACATCGTGCGGGTCGCCCCCGACGCCGACGTCACGGCAGGCGCCGGCGCCGAGGTGATCGATGCGCACGGCCGTTTTCTCATGCCCGGCCTGTGGGACAACCACCAGCACTTCGGCGACACCACCGGAGCGCTCGACATCGCCAACGGCGTCACGAGCGCGCGCGACATGGCGAACGACACCGACGAGTTCCTCGAGCGCGTGGCGCGCTTCGATGCCGGCACCGAGCTCGGACCGCGGGTGTGGAAGTCCGGGATCATCGACGGCACGGGGCCCTACGCCGGACCGACCAAGATGCGCATCGACACCGCCGCGCAGGGCGTCGCGGACGTCGACTGGTATGCCGACCATGGCTACGGGCAGATCAAGATCTATTCCTCGGTGCCGCCGGCGTTCGTGCCGGTGATCGCCGCCGAAGCGCACGCGCGCGGCCTGCGAGTCAGCGGCCACGTGCCGGCGTTCATGAGCGCGCAGCAGTTCGTCGCCGACGGCGCCGACGAGATCCAGCACCTCAACTTCATCGAGCTCGACTTCCTGTTCCCCGAGGTGCAGGAGACGCGCAACATGAACCGCTTTACCGCGGTCGCCGCGCACGCCCGCGATTTCACGCCCGACAAGCCGCAGGTGCGCGATTTCATCGCCTACCTGGTCCGCCACCACACCGTACTCGACCCGACGATGAACGTGTTCGAGGGCCTGTTCTGCGGCGACCCCGCCGCCGTGACGCCGGGCCTCGAGGCGGTTGCGCCGCGCATGCCGCCGCAGGTGCGGCGCGGACTGCTGTCCGGGGCGCTGACGGTTCCCAAGGGCGAGGAGGCCGCCTACCGCGAGGCGACGCCGGCGATGCTGCGGCTCCTCAAGGCACTGTACGACGCCGGGGTGACGATCATTCCCGGTACCGACTCGATGCCCGGCTACGAGCTGCACCACGAGCTCGACCTGTACGTGCGCGCCGGCATTTCACCCGCCGAGGTGCTGCGCATGGACACCCTCACCTCGGCGCTGGTGATCGGCGCGAACGGCGAGCGCGGCGTGATCGCCCCCGGCAAGCTCGCCGACCTGATCCTGATCGACGGCGACCCGAGCGTGCGCATCGCCGATCTCGACCGCATCGACCTGGTGATGAAGGGCGGCAGGCTCTACGAGCCGGCGCGCATCGAGGCGGCGCTCGGCATCACCCCGGCGCGGCGCGAGGGACTGTGATGGAATTTGCACGCAGGAGCCCGCCGCCGCGCTGCCAAAGACCGACTTCTGGTCCTCGGGCGACATGAGCGGCTGGATGGTGCAGTCGGGCAAGGAGGTCAACCTGTTTGCCTGGGCGCGCGCCAACGAAGTGCGCGACAAGATCGGCGTGCGCGTGTGCTACTGCGCCGTGTTCGAGGAGTGCTACGTGCGCGACAGCCGGCGTCGCGCGCCGGTCCGGGTCAACGCCTGCCCGGTCCCGGCGGTGCCCTGCACGGGCGACTGATTCGGGCCTGGGGGGAAGAGCTCATGAAATACCTGCACACCATGGTGCGCGTCACCGATATCGACGCCTCACTCAAGTTCTACTGCGATGCGCTCGGGCTGAAGGAGCTGTCGCGCAAGGACTACCCGCAGGGACGCTTCACGCTGGTGTTCCTCGCCGCTCCCGGCGATGAGAGCGCGCAGGTCGAGCTCACTCACAACTGGGACCCGGAAGGCTACGGCGGCGGCCGCAACTTCGGGCACCTGGCCTACCAGGTGGACGACATCTACGCGACCTGCCAGCGGCTCGCCGATCACGGCGTCACGATCCTGCGGCCGCCGCGCGATGGCCGCATGGCCTTCGTGCGCTCACCCGACAATATCTCGATCGAGCTGCTGCAGAAGGGCGCGGCGCTCGGCCCCGCCGAGCCCTGGAAGTCCATGGCCAACACCGGCAGCTGGTAGGGCCACCTGCAGCGCACATGAAGACGCTCCCCAGCCTGCTGATCGCGGCGGTTTTTGCGAGCCTCACGTTCGCGGTGTGGGCGTACCTCAACCGTCCGACGCGTGAGCCGCCGTGGCCGGCGCGCATCCAGGGCTTCGCCTTCTCGCCATTCCGCGCCAACGAGGACCCGACTCACTTCCAGATGCCGACCGATGCGGAGATCGATGCGGATCTCGCGCTGCTCGAGGGCAAGGTCAATGCGGTGCGCACCTACTCAGTCGGCGCGACGCTCGCCGACATACCGGAGCTCGCCGACCGGCACGGACTCAACGTCGCACTCGGCGCCTGGCTCGATACCCATCTCGACAAGAACGAGGAGCAGCTGCGCGCGGCAATCGACCTCGCCAACTCGCACCAGAACGTGGTGCGGGTGCTGATCGGCAACGAGGTGCTGCTGCGCGGCGATCTGACGCTTGCCGACCTGGAGAAATACCTCGACCGCGCGCGCGCCGCCATCGGCCAGCCGGTCGGCACCGCCGAGACCTGGGACACCTGGCTCAACAACCCGGAGCTCACCCAGCACGTCGACTTCATCGGCGTGCACCTGCTGCCGTACTGGGAGGGCGTACCGGTCGATGAGGCGGTCGAGTACTCGTTCGCGCAGTTCAAACGCCTGCAGAAGACCTTCCCGCACAAGCCGATCGTGATTGCGGAAATCGGCTGGCCGAGCCGCGGCCGCACCCACGAGTCGGCGGTCGCCTCGGTGGCCAACGAGGCGCTGTTCCTGCGCCGCTTCCTGTATCGCGCGCAGAAGGAGCAGATCACCTACTACGTGATGGAGGCTTTCGATCAGCCGTGGAAGGCGTACCAGGAAGGGGCGGTCGGTTCCTACTGGGGCGTGTACGATGTCAATCGCCACCCGAAGTTCGCCTTCACCGCGCCCATCGTGCGCATCCCCGAGTGGCACATTCTCGCCGCCGTATCGATCGGCGTGTCGCTGCTGGTGCTGGGACTCCTTTATCTCACCAGCGGCACGCTGCGCAATCGCGGCCGCAGCTTTCTCGCCGTCGTGGTGTACGCAGCCGCCACCCTCGCGGTGTGGGTGATCTACGACTTCACGCAGCAGTACATGACGGTCTCGAGCGTCATCTCCGGCGTGCTGCTGCTGCTCGGCATGCTCGGGGTACTGCTGGTGCTGCTCGCCGAGGCGCACGAGTGGGCCGAGGCACACTGGGTCGAGTACCGGCGGCGCCTCGGAGCGCCGATCCCGAGCGACGGCCGCCAGTGTCCCAAGGTCTCGATCCACGTGCCGGCCTACAACGAGCCGCCGGCGATGCTCATCGAGACCCTGGATGCGCTCGCGCGCCTCGACTACCCGGATTTCGAGGTGCTGGTGATCGACAACAACACGCGCGACGAGAGCGTGTGGCGGCCGGTCGAGGCGCACTGCGCGCAGCTCGGCTCCCGTTTCCGGTTCTTCCATGTGGCGCCGCTCGCAGGCTTCAAGGCCGGCGCCTTGAACTACGCGCTCGAGCGCATCGCGCCGGATGCGGCCATCATCGCCGTCATCGACAGCGACTACGTGGTGGACGCGAGCTGGCTGCGCAATCTGACTCCCACCTTTCAGGACGCGCGCATCGCCATCGTGCAGGCCCCGCAGGACTACCGCGACGCCGCGGAGAGCGCCTTCAAGGCCATGTGCTACGCGGAGTACCGCGGCTTCTTCCACATCGGCATGATCACGCGCAACGAGCGCAATGCGATCATCCAGCACGGCACCATGACCATGGTGCGCCGCCCGCAGCTCGAGCGCTGCCGCTGGGCCGAGTGGTGCATCACCGAGGACGCCGAGCTCGGGCTGCGGATCTTCGAGGCCGGCTTCGATGCGAGCTACGTGCCCGAGAGCTATGGCCGCGGGCTGATGCCCGACACCTTCATCGACTTCAAGAAGCAGCGTTTCCGCTGGGCATATGGGGCGATGCAGATCTTGAAGGCGCACGCGCGCGCGCTGTTCCTCGAGGGCGGCCCGCTGTCGGCCGGCCAGCGCTATCACTTCGTCGCCGGCTGGCTGCCGTGGCTCGCCGATGGCGTCAACCTGCTGTTCAACCTCGCAGCTCTCGGCTGGTCGGCGGCGATGGTGTGGGCACCCGGGCGGGTCGATGCGCCGCTCGTGATGTACTCGGTGCTGCCGTTGTCGCTGTTCACCTTCAAGATCGCCAAGCTCTTCCACCTCTACCGCGTGCGCGTCGGCGCGAACCTGCGCCAGACGCTCGCCGCCGCGATCGCCGGGCTCGCGCTTACCCACACCATTGGCACCGCGTCCGTGAAGGGGCTGGTCACCCGCAGTGAGCCCTTCTTCCGCACGCCGAAGAAGGGCAGCTCCTCGGGACTGTGGCATGCGCTCGCGGCGGCCCGCGAGGAGACGCTCATGATGGCCGGGCTCCTGCTGTCGGCCTGGGCGGTGTCGTACACCGCCCTGCCGCAGAACATGGGCCCCGACCACTTCGCGTGGATCGTGGTGCTGCTGATCCAGTCAGTGCCGTACGCCTGTTCGCTGATCGTCTCGCTGGTGAGCGCGTTCCCGCTGCCGGCGCGGCTGCTCGGCATCCGCTACCGATCGATCGGCGGCACCGGCCGCGCGCAGACCGGACCTGCGGCCTGAGCCGTGCGCGAGCACCGGCTCCAGGCGATCGGGACGATGATCGCCGCGGTGGCGGTGTTCTCCTTCATGGATGGGGTGCTGAAGTTCTTCGCCATGCGCTATCCCCCCATGGAGGTTGCGGCGCTGCGCGGCGCGACCTCGCTGCCGTTCACCCTCGCCCCGGTACTGCTCGCCGGCAGATGGCGCGATCTCGCCCCGCGACGCTGGCCGATGCACCTGCTGCGTGGCTGTCTCAGTGTGGTGGTGATCGGCGGCTTCGTCTTTGCCGTACGGTCGGTGTCACTCGCCAACGCGTATTCGGTGTTCCTGTCGGCACCGCTGCTGGTAGCGGCGTTCTCGGTGCCGCTGCTGCGCGAGCGGCTCGACTGGCGCAACTGGCTGGCGATCCTGGTCGGTCTCGCCGGCGTCCTCGTCATGCTGCGCCCGACGACCGCCGGACTCACGAGCTTCGGCGCGGTGGCGGCCCTGGTTGGCGCCACCGCCTACGCCTTGAGCGGCATCGCGGTCCGGGTCCTCACCCGTACCGACACCACCGTGAGCGTCGTGTTCTGGACCATCAGCCTGATGACGCTGTTCTCGGCTCTCGTGGCGGCTCCCACCTGGGTTCCGATCGAGCACGCCCACTGGAAGTGGCTGCTGGCGCTTGGCGTGCTGGCCGCGGCGGGTCAGTACCTGCTCACCGAGGCGTTCCGCTCGGCACCGCCCTCGGTGGTCTCGCCGTTCGAGTACACGGCGCTCCTCTGGGGTGTAGGCATCGACCGCCTGGTCTGGCACGTGTTGCCTTCGGCGACGGTGATCCTCGGCGGCGGGATCGTCATAGCGAGCGGTCTCTATCTCGTCTGGCGTGAGCGCACTGCAGCGCCGCACCTGCCGCCACGCAGTCATGGAAGTGAAAAGCGCGGCGAGGCAGAATGCGGCGCTAATCCTCGATGAGGGCAGCGCGCAAACGAGGCGCGCCGCGTGATCGTCGAGCGGTCGTTAGCCAACAAGAGGGAACAGCTCATGAGCACTGCCGATATCCGGGGACGCTTCGTTTGGCACGAATTGCTGACGACTGACACGGGCGGCGCTGCCGCGTTCTACCCGAAGGTGGTCCCGTGGCGGACCCAACCCTCGAGCATGCCCGGATACACGTTGTGGATGGCGGGCGATGCCCAGGTCGGCGGACTCATGGCGCTGCCCGGGGATCCGGCCGGTGCGCCGCCGCACTGGCTGGTTTACGTTGGTACGCCGAACGTCGATGCCACGGCCGAGCACGCGCAGCGCCTCGGTGCCCGCGTGGTGAAACCGCCGGCGGACATCCCGAACGTGGGCCGCTTCGCCGTGCTCGCCGATCCCCAGGGGGCGACGTTTGCGCTTTTCACTCCGCTGCCCGGAGGGAGCGGGACTCCCGCGCCCGGCAACGGGGTGTTCTCGTGGCACGAGCTCGCGACCACCGATGTCGCCGGCGCGCTGCGCTTCTACGGTGAGCTGTTCGGCTGGAGCAAGGGACCGGGCCACGACATGGGGGCCATGGGCATCTACCAGATCTTCGAGCGCTTTGGCGCGCAGCTCGGCGGGATGTGCAACGTGCAGGGGCCGGCGAGCCCGCCCTCGTGGCTGAGTTATGTGCAGGTCGCCGATTCGGGTCGCGCGGTGAGTGCCGCCAAGGCCGCCGGCGGCCGACTGCTGCACGGCCCCATGGAAGTCCCGGGCGGCAGCTGGATCGCGCTCTTCATGGATCCGCAGGGCGGTGCGTTCGCCGTGCACGAGATGCCGCGCGCGGCAGCGGCGAAGCCCGCCCCTGCGCCCAAGGCGGCCACTGCGCCCAAGCCCGCGCCGACGCCGGCTGCCAAACCCGCCCCCACCGCGAAGCCCGCTGCTGCCGCTGTCCCCGCGCAGCCTGTCCGCCCGGCGGCAGCCAAGCCGGTGAAGAAGGCGGCGAAAAAGAAAGCCGCGAAAAAGAAGGCTGCCAGGAAAAAGACGGCGGTGAAGAAAGTCGCGCGTCGGCCGGCGAAGAAGGCGAAAGCCAGACGACCGGCTCGCAGGGCGGCGAAGAACACGGCACGGCGGAGCGCCAGGCGCGCCCCGGCGCGTCGCCACCGCTGAGCGTCACAGCTTGACGAGCGGGCGGCCGAAGGTGTCGCCGAGCATCGCGAGCCTGAGCAGCTCCGGGGCGCGAGGCAGACCCTCGACGACGTGATCCTTCACGGCGATGCGCCCGGCGCCGTGCCAGGCCATCGCCTCGCGCAGGAACTCGCCGCGGCGGTGCTCATAGTCGCGCACGCGTGCGCGCCGCACCTGGATGCCGTCCCGCTCCGGCAGATAGCCGGCGCGTATCAGCGCCGGCTCCGGATCGGCGGCGCTCAGGCTGTTCTGCACGATGCGCGCGCCGCTTGCCAGATGGCGCTGCGTGATCACCGTGTCGAGAAGCTCGCCGCTCGTGTTGTCGAAGAACACGTCGATGCCGCGCGGCGCGAGCTGTCGCAGGCGCCTGCTGAAGGGCTCGGCGCGGTAGTTGATGCAGGCCGACAACCGCGCGTGCCGCGTCACCCATTCGCACTTCTCGCGCGTGCCGGCGATGCCGATTGCGCGCGCTCCCTTGAGCATGGCGATCTGCCCGGCCATCGACCCGGCGGCGTTGGCGGCGGCCGACACCAGCACCGTCTCCCCGGGGCGCAGCTTCGCGAGGTCGAGCAGACCGAAATAAGCGGCCATGCCGGGAGCGCCGAGTACCCCGAGAGCCGTCGATACCGGCGTCTGTCCCGGGTGCACGAAGCGCGCGTGCTGGCCGTTCGAGACCGCGAACGCCTGCAGCCCCGCATCCAGCACCACGATGCTGCCGACGCCGAACACGTCGTGGCGGGATTCGATCACCTCGCCGACACCGCGCGCCGGCACCACATCGCCGGGCGACAGACCGCCGCCGTTAAGCTCGCCGGACGTGCCGAGGTGCAACGGGTCGATCGCCAGCCACAGCGTGCGGGCCAGAAAAGAGCCGTTGGTGAGCGTGGGGCGCACGCCCTCGATGAGCTCGAAGTCGCCTGACTTCGCGGGCGCGTGTTTGAGCCGAATCTGCAGGTTCTGCACGGCGCAGCCTCGGATCGCGGCGCTCAGCGTCCCGCCGCGTCTGCGGCCGCGCGCTCCCGATCCGCAGCCTGCTGGCTCGCGGCCTCGACCTGCTGGCGCACGCGCTGCTCAGTCTGTCTTGCCTGTGCGGCCTGCTGCTGCTCCCTTGCGGCGCTCCCCGCCGCCGCCGCTCCGGTGTCCGCCAGGCCGCAGCCGCCGAGCGCCAGGGCCTGCAAGGCTGCAGCCAGCAACCATGAACGTGGCATGACTTTGGACCTCAGGATCAAAGCCTTGCCCCAATTTACGCGCCCGGCGTACCGACGCAAGTCGAGCGGCGATCGTGGCACTATTGGAGCCATGTCCCGAGCGACCCCCAGGCAGCCGGCGGCTGCGAGCGAGCCGCGCGTGCGGCGCGGCTACTTCGAGTGCCGTTACGGCCAGCTGCACGTGCATAACGCGATCCCCCCGGGGGGCGGCTTCGAGGAGGCGACGCCACTGATCTGCCTGCCGGGTGCGCCGGGCTCCGGGCGCGCATTCGGGCCGCTTCTCGGCCTCATCGGGCGTGATCGGTCCGTGTATGCGCCTGATCTGCCGGGGTACGGTGAGTCCGATGCGCCCGCCCACACCGTGCCGGTCGCAGACTACGCGGCAGCGATCGGCGACTTTCTCGACAGCATGCGCCTGCGGGTCGTCGATGTGCTCGGGCAGGGGACGGGTGCCGTGGTTGCCGCCGAGCTTGCCGTCAGCCGCGGCGCGAAGGTCCGCCGCGTGGTCCTGCTCTCGGTCCCGCTTGCCGCCGCCGGTTCGCACGCCGGTGCCGCCGTTTCCGGCGGGCCGCTTGCCGCAGCGGTCATGCAGTATCCGCTGCGCGAGCGGCTCGCGCGCCTCACCCAGCCTGTCCTCGTCCTGCGACCGCGTGATGAGTGGTGGGAGTCGGCGAGTGCGCTCCGCAGTGCGCTGCCGGCGGCCCGTGTGCTGGACCTTTCCGACCTCGGCGCGGATCTGTTGCAGGCCGCTCCGGGGAGAGTTGCCGAGGCGGTGCAGGGGTTTCTGCGCGCCTGAGGATCCCGCAAGGGCTTCTTTTCGCGATTCGGCTCACATATTTGCGCCCTTTCATGGGGCCGGGACGCCGCGCCGGCGGTAAAATTGAGGCGATAAGAGCCTAAGGGGAGTCATATCCCGATGGACCCGCGCCCGAGGCAGCCTGCCCAGGAGTTACCACCCCCGGGGGCTGATCTCGATAGCACCGACCAGCTTCCGGTTCTCGATCCGACGGCCTATGAGGCCGCGGCCCGCGAGCGCCTCGCCGACACCTGGGTCCAGCCGGTGCTGCCGCAGGCCGAGACCGCGAGCGAGACGCGCGGCGGCGCCGAGGACCCGCTGCAGACCGCAGCCGCCAACCTGCGCGAGGCGCAGGAGCTGCTCGCGAAGCGCGCCGCGCGCCTTACGGAGCTCGAGCGCGCGCTCGAGGAAGCACGCGGCGCCCACGCGGTAGCCGAGCGCCGGGCCGGTGACCTTGGCGACGAGCTGTCGCAGGCCCGTGCCGCCGCAGAGAAGCGCGAGACACAACTCAACGCAGAGCAGGCGGAGGCCCGCGCCGCCGTCGAGCGGCGCAGCAGCGAGCACGCCGCGCAGCTCGCCGCCGTGCGCGCCGCTGCCGAGAAGCGCGACGCGGAGCTCAACGAGGAGCTCACGCGCGCGCGCGCTGCTCTCGGTCAGCAGGCGGGTGAGCTCGCGGACGAGCTCGGCCGGACACGGCGCGCCGCCGAAGCGCGCGAGGCGGAGCAGGCGCGACAGCTGGCCGAGGAGAAGGCAGCCGCCGAGCGGCGCCTTGCCGAGGAGCGCGCCGTCGCCGACCTGGCGCAGCGCGACCGCGATCTCGAGAACCAGCAGACCCTCGCCGCGCGCGAACGCGCGCTCGCCGCGCTGTCGCGCGAGCTCGAGGAGATACGTACCCGGGCCGCGAGCTTCTTCGAATCACTCACCTCCGCCGAGCGGCGCCGCTCGCTGCTCGAGGGACTGGTCTCGGACCTGCAGCACGAGGCCGCGGTACAGGAGACAGTCCGCGAGCGCCTGGCGCGCGAGCTGGCCGGGCGCGACACCCAGGCCGGCGAGCTCGAGTCCGAGCTCGCGCAGCGTGCCACCCGGATCGCAGCACTCGAGGGCCAGCTCGCGACGCTGCGCGCGACGCTCGAGCAGCGCGATGCGGAGCTCATGCGCATGCATGCCGCGCACGCCAGCACCAACACCGCGCTCGAGGGAGCACGCGCCGCGACCGCGACCGCGAGCAGCCGTGCCACCGAGCACGAGACGGCGCTCACCGAGACCCGCACGCGTATCGCCACCCGCGAGGCGGAGCTCGCCGCAGAGCGCAAGCGCCTCGCCGAGCGCGAGCAGGAGCTCGCGATGGTGCGCGCCGACATGGAGCAGTGGGCCGGCGCGCTGCGCGCGGCGCAGCTCGAGCGCAGTGGACACCTGGCGAGCATCGCCGCCGGCGAGTCACGTGTGAAGCAGCTCGAGGAGCGTGTCGCGGAGCAGTCAGAGACGCTGCATACGCTGCAGAGCGCCTCCGACGCCGCCCTGGCCCGCGCTCAGGAGCTGGAGGGCGACCTGCGGGCGGCCGAGGACGGCATCACGCGCCTCGAGTCGCAGCTGCGGGCCCGCAACACCCGCGTCTCGGAGCTCGAGAAGGCCAACCAGCAGTGGCGCACCACCCTCGAGGAGACGCGGCACACCGACACCGGCACCCACCACGTGCCGCACGACGTCGACCATGCGCACTTCGCCGACTCGGCTGCCGCTCGCGAGGCGGCGCCCGATGGCGCCACACGGCTCCTCATCCAGAGCAGCGGCGAGCGCGAGGTGGTGCACGTGCTCGCGCGCAAGACCAGCATCGGCCGCACACCCGACAACGACCTGCAGATCGACGCCAAGTACATCAGCCGCCACCACGCGGTGATCCTCGCCGGTCCCGCGCACACCATCATCGAGGACCTGAACAGCACCAACGGCGTGCTGGTCAACGGCCGGCGAATCTCGCGCCAGACGCTCAAGGACGGCGACCAGGTGACGATCGGGCGCTCCCAGTATCGGTTCGCCGTGCGCCGCACGGGCGAGAAGCGCTGACACCGCCGCAGCGCGTTCGCTAAGCTCGCCCCCATGGCGAGCCCCTACATCGAGAGGATCCTCAAGGCACGCGTCTACGACGTGGCGATCGAGACGCCGCTCGAGGCGGCGCCGCGCCTGTCACGCCGCCTCGGCAACCAGGTACTGCTGAAGCGCGAGGACCTGCAGCCGGTGTTCTCCTTCAAGGTGCGCGGTGCCTATAACCGCATCGCGCACCTCGGCGAGGCGAGCGCGGCGCGCGGCGTGGTATGCGCCTCGGCGGGTAACCACGCCCAGGGTGTGGCGCTCGCTGCACGCCGCCGCTCGCTCCCGGCGCTGGTCGTGATGCCGGAGACGACGCCGCTCATCAAGGTGCAGGCCGTGATCGACCTGGGCGCCGAGGTGGTGCTGCACGGCGATGACTACGACAGCGCGCAGGAGCGGGCGCTCGCCCTGGCGCGCGAGCGCAATCTGGTGTTCGTGCATCCGTTCGACGATCCGGACGTGATCGCCGGCCAGGGAACCATCGCGGTCGAGATCCTGCGCCAGTCGGGCGGCAAGCTCGATGCGATCTTCGTGCCGGTCGGGGGCGGGGGTCTGCTGGCCGGCATCGCGGTGTACGTCAAGTATCTCTACCCGGCGGTGAAGGTGATCGGCGTCGAGCCGCGCGATGCCGCCGGCATGTATGAATCGCTGCGCGCCGGACGCCGCGTGACGCTCGAGCGCGTCGGCATCTTCGCCGACGGCGTGGCAGTGCGGCGGGTGGGCGAGGAGCCCTTCGCGGTGTGCCGCGGACTGGTCGATGAGGTGCTGCTCACCAGCACGGATGAGATCTGCGCGGCGATCCAGGACGTGTTCGAGGAAACGCGCTCGATCGTCGAGCCGGCCGGGGCGCTCGCGGTGGCCGGGCTCAAGCAGTACGCGGCACGCGAGGGCTGGCGCGACAAGCGCCTGGTGGCGATCAACAGCGGCGCCAACATGAACTTCGACCGCCTGCGGCACATCGCCGAGCGCGCCGATTTCGGTGGCGCGCGCGAGGCGCTGTTCGCGGTGGTCATTCCGGAGCAGCCGGGCAGCTTCCTGCGCTTCTGCGAGACGCTGGGCAAACGCAGCGTCACCGAGTTCAACTACCGCTACGCCGGCCCCGAGGGTGCACAGCTGTTCGTCGGACTTGCGCTCACCGCGGGGCACGGCGAGAAGGAGGCGGTCGCCGGTGCGCTGCGCGCCGCCGGCTTCACGGTCACCGACATGACGGAGGACGAGATGGCGAAGCTGCACGTGCGCTACATGGTCGGCGGGCACGCGCGCGGCCTGGAGCACGAGCTGCTGTACCGCTTCGAGTTTCCGGAGCGCCCGGGGGCGCTGCTTAAGTTTCTCCAGGCGGTCGGCTCGCGCTGGAACATCAGCCTGTTTCATTACCGCAATCACGGCTCGGACTACGGCCGGGTACTCGCCGGGATCCAGGTGCCGCCCGCGGACCGGACCGAGTTCCTCGGGCACCTGCGCGAGCTCGATTACGCCTACGTCGAGGAGAGCGCCAATCCGGCCTACCGGATGTTTCTGTCGTCGTGACCCGCCTCGCGCAGCAGCGCGCGCCGCAGGGCACTTTTGCCGATCAGCTGCTGGCGCGGCTCTCGAGCAGCCACTCGCGCCAGATCGCGAGCAGCACGGCGAGAATCACCGGACCGATGAATAGTCCCACCAGCCCGAAGGCGGCGAGCCCGCCGAGCACGCCGAACAGCACCACGAGGAACGGGATCTGCGCCTCGCGGCTGATGAGGAATGGCCGCACGATGTGGTCCGTCCAGCCCATGACGAGTGCGCCCCAGATGAGAAGCCCCACGGCCGCAACCGTGCTGCCCCTCAGGAACAGCCAGGCGGTAACGCCCAGCCAGATCGCGGGTGCGGCGAACGGAATGAGACCGCACACCGTGGTGAGCGCGGCGAGAAACACGGGCGCCGCGGCTCCGGCCACCCAGTAGCCGAGCCCCACCAGCACGCCCTGCACCAGGGCGGCCAGCACCAGGCCGTAGACCACGGCCTTCACGGTCTGGCCGATCGCCCGCAGATAGTTGTGCACGCGTGGCCCGAGCACATGCTCGAGCGCGCTGGCCGCTTCGCCCGCGACCCGCTCGCCGTCGCGATACACGAAGAACAGGCTCAACACAGTCAATAGCAGCTTGACCGCGTTGCGGCTGATGCCGCCGATCAGGTGGGCGATTTGCTCGAAGGAGTGATCGGTGATCTTGCGCAGCTCCGCCCCGAGCGCGTGCGGATCCTGCGCGGCGCGGGCCGCGAGATCGTGCAACTGGTCGCCGAGCCACGGCACCCGAAGGAGCAGCGGCGGCAGCTGCATGCCGCCACTGGCGAGCAGCGCCTGCAGCTCGTGGTAGGCACGCTCGAGCTCCAGGCGCACCACGACGACGAGCCAGGCGAGCGGGGCGATCACCGCAGCCGACACCACCGCGGTCATCAGCAGTGAAGCGATGGTGCTGCGGCCGCGGCACTTGCCGAGCAGCCAGACGTACGCCGGCCAGGTGACGAAGGCGAGGATGCCGGCCCAAACCAGGGGCACGATGAACGGATCGAGAACGCGGAAACCGAGCAGCAGCAGTCCGGCGAGCAGCACGACCGTCAGCAGGCGCCGCAGCCACGGGACCGACACCAGCTCCTCGATCATCGGCGCTCCGTCACAGCAGGCCCACGGCGTCCGAGGCGATGAGCGTCAGCGCCAGCAGCGCGCAGGTCGCGACGCTCAGGTTGCGCCGCAAGCTCAGGTAAGCCGGCGGCAACAGCGCGCCGAGAGAGCGGTGCTCGTACAGCCAGAAGACCCCGAAACCGACCACCAGCAGGGCGAGCGCGCGCTGCCCGCCGGCGACCACCGCCAGCGTCGCGACGACCGCGGGCGCGGCGGAGGCCACCGTGCGCACGGGAGTCGCCGGCAGCCGTCCGGCCAGCGCGAGGCCGAAGTGCACGGCGCCGGTGCAGGCGAGCAGCACCGCGCCCCAGGCGATCGCGGCGCGCTGCGCGAGCTCGCGCCCCGTGTAATCGCCGAGCAGGGCCACGCACGCCAGGGACGCGAGCAGCGGCGCCACCGCGAGGTAACTCAGCAACTCGGCGGCGGGCGCAGGCCCGGTGGTGTCGTTTCGCAGGCTCTCCACGGTGCAAATCATGCCATGCGCGGGGCAGTTGGAAATGCGTTAGGCTGCGAGCGTGAGCGAGGCCAATCCGAGCCCTGTGTCGCCCGCCGGGCCGACGGAGAACGAGCGCACCTGGGGGATGCTCGCGCATCTCGCGGCATTCGTCGGGCTCGTGGTGCCCGTCATCGGCAACGTCGCAGGCCCGTGGTTCGTGTGGATGACCAAGCGCGGCGAGTCGAGCTTCATCGGCGAGCAGGCGCGCGAGAGCCTCAATTTCAACATCACGGTCTCGCTCGCTGCGATCGTCTGCGCGTTCGCCGCGCTGGTTTTCATCGGTTTCCTTCTCGGCAGTGCGCTCATCATCGCCTGGCTCGTTTTGACGCTCACCGCCGCAATCCGTGCGAGCGAGGGCGTCCACTATCACTATCCGTTCTCGCTGCGGCTGGTGAAGTAAGGCGGATGCCGGAGGCTGGTTCCGGCCTCAAATCACGAGAGAATAATTAGTTAATTCATTTAGTTATCTTCTCTTGACGCGCTGATACTGTATGGGTTTACAGTATCTAAATGGCCCGTATGAACGACCGCCCGCGCGCCCGTAAGGGCCACGGAGCACTCACCAATCCTCCGCCGCGCTTCGACCTCCACCAACTGAGCGCGGTCGACGACGGCTGGTACCAGGAAGAATCGCCGGAGCGCATTCCGACCACCCTCGAGCCGGATCGCGCGCGCGGCGTGATCACGACGAACGATTCGCCGGACATTCCGTTCGAGCAGTCTATTAATCCCTATCGGGGCTGTGCGCATGCGTGCCCTTATTGCATGAGCGGTGACACGCCGATCCTGATGGGCGATGGACGCATCCGACCGCTGGCGCAGCTGCGCGTGGGCGATCAGGTCTACGGCACGCGACGGGTGGGACGCCATCGGCGGTACGTCCTGTCGCGTGTTCTTGCGCACTGGAGCGCCATCAAGCGCGCCTTTCAAACCACGCTGGAGGACGGAACCACACTGGTGACGAGCGGCGATCACCGGTTTCTGTCCAACCGCGGTTGGAAGTTTGTGACGGGACGGGAACACGGCCGGCATCGCAGACCGCATCTGACTTGTCTAAACAAGCTGGTTGGGACCGGTATGTTCGCGCGTTCTGTGGCTCAGGATGAGGAATACCGCCGCGGCTACCTCTGCGGAATGGTCCGCGGGGACGCTCAGCTGGGAATCCACAACTATCGGCGCGGCAACGGACGACCCGCCCGGATTCATCAGGTCCGTCGCGCGCTTTGCGACACTGAAGCGCTGGTGAGGGCGCGCAATTACCTCATGGACTTCGAGGTCTTCAGCTGCGGGTTCGAGTTCCAGGCCGCAGTGGGTAACCATCGCGCGATGCACGGCATCCGGACAGGAAGCATCGCAAACGTGCAGGCGATTTACCGCTTGGCTGCCTGGCCGCCGGCGCCGACAACCGGCTGGATGGCGGGATTTCTCGCCGGAATCTTCGACGCGGAGGGCTCGCTGAGCCAGGGTGCTTTTCGCATTTCCAACACGGACGCCCAGATCATCGGTTGGATCGAAAGATGTCTGAGAGCTTTCAACTTCAGATTCGTCGTGGAGCACGTTCACCACGAGGATCACAAGCCCATCGACGTCGTGAGAGTGACCGGGGGGCTGAAGGAGCATCTGCGCTTTTTTCACAGCGTCTCTCCGGCGATCACGCGCAAGTTCGACCTGGCGGGCCGGGCGGTCATGAGTGGTGAGGGCCTCCGGGTTGTAAGCATCGAGCCCTTGAGGGCGATGCGCCTCTACGACATCACCACCGAGACCGAGGATTTCATCGCTAACGGTGTTGTGAGCCACAACTGCTACGCGCGTCCGAGTCATGCCTATATGGGCCTCTCGCCCGGCATAGACTTCGAGACGCGGCTCTTCTACAAGGCCGACGCCGCGAAGACCCTCGAGACGGAGCTCGCGCAGCCCAGCTACGTCTGCAAATCCATCACCCTCGGCGCCAACACCGACCCCTATCAGCCGGTCGAGAAGCGGATGAAGGTGACGCGCTCGATCCTCGAGGTGCTCGCGAAGACCCGCCACCCGGTCGCGGTGATCACCAAGAGCGCACTCGTCGTTCGGGACCTGGATCTGTTGTCGGATCTGGCACGCGACAACCTCGCGAGCGTCGCGCTGAGCGTCACGACTCTCGACGATGAGCTCAAGCGCTGCCTCGAGCCCCAGGCCGCATCTCCGGCGGCGCGCCTGCGGACCATCGCGGCGCTGTCGGCGGCCGGGGTCCCGGTGGGCGTCATGGTCGCGCCGGTGATCCCGGCCCTCACCGACCATGAGATGGAGCGGATCCTGGAGGCCTGCGCCGCGGCGGGGGCCCTCTGGGCCGGCTACACGCTGCTGCGCCTGCCCTACGAGGTGAAGGATCTCTTCAAGGAGTGGCTTGCCGAGCACTACCCCGAGCGTGCCGCGCACGTCATGTCCATGATCCGGGACATGCGCGAGGGGCGGGAGAACGACGCGCGCTTCGGGTCGCGGATGGGGGGTACCGGGCCCCTCGCCCTGTTGCTCAGAAGTCGTTTCAAACTGGCCTGCCAGCGCCTCAAACTCAACTCCACAGCGCGCGGCGCGCTCGACACGACGCGGTTTCGCCCACCGGGCCAGGCCGGTGCGCAGTTGCAGCTCACTTGGTAGCCGGTACGCCTTGCCGCGCGCGGCATGCACTCGCTAAGCTCGTGTCAGAACAAGCCGCGGCGCGGCACGGGGATGACGATGGCGGATGGCCAGACGCAGGTTGCGCTGCTCGCGGGCGCGAGTGGGCTCACGGGCGGTCATGTGCTCGATATGCTGCTCGGCGCGTCCGACTTCTCGCGCGTAATCGCCGTGACGCGCCGGCCGCTGCAGCGCGAGCACGCGCGCCTTGCCAACCGCATCGTGCAGTTCGATCGTCTCGAGACGCAGCTGCAGGGCACGGTGTGCGACGTTGCCCTGTGCTGTCTCGGCAGCACCCGTGCGCGGGCGGGCTCGCGCGACAGTTTCCGTGAGGTCGACGTCGACTACGTCGTGTCCTTCGCCCGCGCCGCGCTGGCCGCGCGCGCGCAGCGCTTCGTCGTCGTCTCGAGCGCGGGCGCGAACCCCAAATCCCGGAATTTCTATCTGCGCACCAAGGGCGAGATGGAGGAGGAGCTCGAGTCGCTCGGTTTCGAGGCGCTCGACATCCTGCAGCCCGGGCTCCTCATGGGCTGGCGCCACGAGATGCGCCCGCTCGAGCTGATGGCGATGGCGCTCACGCCGCTCAGCAATCTCCTCATGACCGGCAACCGGATCGTCTATCGGGGCATTTCGGCGCGCACCGTTGCCGCCGCCGTGGTCGGCGCCTCGCGCGCGGGGCGCAAGGGCGTGCAGCGCTATACCTACGCGGGCATCCAGCAGCTGGCACGACTCACCTCGCGCGCTCCGGCGGCGGCGCCGCCTCGAAAGCCCGCCCGCGCCCGCTGATGCCTCGCACCGGCGCACCCGGTGCTGCCGGCATTTTCCTTGCGGCCTCGCTCACGCTCACGGCGTGTGTCAGTGAACCCCGGCGCCCCGCGCCTCCGCCTGACCCCGGCGCCGCAATTGCCGCGCTGGCGGTTTCGCTTGTCGGCTCGCCGTATCAGTTCGGCGGCGCCGACGCCGCGGGCTTCGATTGCAGCGGGCTCGCGCGCTACGTACACGAGCAGTTGGGTGTGGCAATTCCCCGTACTGCGCGCGAGCAGCAGCGCGCGGCCCGACCGGTTGCGCCGCATGAGCTGGCGCCCGGCGACCTGGTCTTTTTCCATATCCACTCCGGCAGCGTCGACCATGTGGGCATCTACACCGGCGCGGGGCGCTTCATTCATGCGCCGCGCGCGGGAAGTGCGGTCGCATACGGCGAGTTGAGCCGCGGCTACTACCGCCAACATTTCTCGAGCGCGGGACGCTTCTGGTAGCCGGCCTCACGCGTGTCGCCGCAGTGAGACATAAAGCGCTCGCGCGCTCGATGCACCATATGTCAACGGCTGCACATCAAAAATGCGCACACCGTACTTGACTGCAAAGTGCGACGCTTTGACACTGCACGCGTGACAAGGGCAAACCCGTCGAAAGGCGGGGACGCAAAGCCACCGGTCTAAAGGACTCTGGGTTCTACGACGGCGGGGCTGCCACGATCGCGCACCAAGGCGCGAGCGCTCGCACTCCCCTTATTTTCTCCGTCAGATCCGCAAGTCCCGGGGCACCGGTGAGGTTATTTCAGGGATTTGGTTTTTGTCCGGGGAAGCTAATGACACCACTGCCAGAGCTGGCACCTGACGCCATGTCCGGCGCCACTGCGGGTGAAGCGCCGCCGCTCACAGCGGCCACGGGCCCGTTCGTACTCAACCTGTGCTCATCCAGCACGCCGATGGCGCTGGCGCAGACCGAGCTGCCCGAGCTCAAGCGTTTCAACTTCTTCGTGAGTCGCCGTTTCGAGGAGGGCCGTGAGCGCTTCCGGCTGCACATGGGCTACTTCGCGACGCTCGCGGAAGCCGAAGAGTGGCTGAACGTAGTGCGCGAGATTTATCCCGGCGCGTGGGCCGGTGAGGCTCCGGGACGCAAGCTCCGCGAGCGCGCCACTGCCGCCGCCGCCGATCAGGCGCGCCACGCGGCCGGTCCCCAGCCGGGTGTTGCCAGCGCGCCGCGTCCGGTTGCGCGCGCGGCCGTGCCGACCGCCGCGGCCAGGCCGCCGGCCGGTCCCCCGCCGGCCGTGCGGGTTCCCGTGGTGCATGCCGCCCCGCAGCAACCCGTTCGTGTCGCGCCCCGCCCCGCGGTAGCAGCCGCTCAGCGGCCGCAGGTTCCGGTAGCTGCGCCCGCAACGCGAGCGCCGGCCGCCGCGCCCGCTGTCCGGCCGCGTCCGGCGCCGCCGGTGATCCCGGCTGCCGCGCGTGCGGCCCCCGCGCGTCCGCTTCCCGCGCGCAGCGCACCGATGCAAAGGCCTGCCGCGGCTGCCGCGCCGCGCCCGGCTGTCGCTTCGCGGCCGGTCGCAGCGAGCCGCCCGGCGCCCGCCCCGGCTGCGCGCCCCGCCCCGCCCCGCGTGCCGCCGAAGCCGGTGTTCGCAGACTCCAACGTACGCGATGTGCTCGCCGCACTCGGGGAGACCAGCACCACGGGCGAGACGCGCCTGATGCACGCCCCGGTAGCGCCGCGCAGCACGCCGGCCCCCGAGGCCGCACTGAGCGACACGCAGGTGCTGCGGGTGCTCGAGGACCGGCGCCCGGCCGACATCGAGAGCCCCGCCGACGGTCAGGCAAGAAACATCCCGCTGCTCAAGCCCGATGACACCGGCACGCGTAAGGCCCTCAAGGAAGCGGTAGTCGCCAACGCGCCGGTATGGTTTGCCGTACAGCTGCAGTGGTCCGTGCAGCCGGTCGAGCTCGAGAAGGTACCGCCACTCGCGATTTTCGGCGCCTACACGCTCTATACGGTTGAAGGCAGCCGCGAGGGCCGGCACTGGTACGGGCTGCGCCTCGGCTTCTTCAGCGATGCGATTTCCGCCAAGCAGGTTGCCTACTACGTGCGCTCGGAGTTCGGCTCGGTGGCCGTCGTGCCGGTGAGCCCGGCGGAGCGCACCCGCGCGACCGAGGCCGACAAGAAAGCAGCCAGGCTCGCCGTCCCCGAAGCTCCGCGGCGCACCGAGGTGGACGAGTTCAAGCTCATCGACATGAAGGATGAGCCGCTGAACCTGCCGGCGGCTGCGCGGCTGAAGGCGCCCGGGGCCACCGTGCGGTCCCCCGCGACCAAGGCCGGGACGCCCGCGCGTCCCGCGCCGGGCGGCGCTCGTTCCCGCGGTCGGGTCGGAGCCCGCGATCGCCGCGGCGGTCCCTCGCTCGAGGAGACACTCGAGATCCTCGGGGCGACCCAGCTCACCATCGAGGACGACCGCAGCGCGACGCTCAACGACACCGGCGTGCGGCACCTGCAGGTCGAGGTGCAGAAGAACTCGGCGTTCGCGCGGCTGCTCGACCGGCTCAGCGAGCGCGTAAAGAAGCAGTAGTTCCCGCCTCCGAGCTCACGTAACCGCGCGGCGCTCATCCGGCGCAGGCCTGCCTATACTTGGCCAGGTCACGCGCTCCCAAACCAACACAACGGGCGTGGCGCGGGAGCTCTGTCATGCCTCGCAAGCCGCAGGCCGCAGCACTCCTGAGCGCGCTCCTAAATGGCTGCGCCGGTATGGCCAAGCCCGAGGCCATGACAGCCACGCCGGCGGCTCGAGCCGCGCGACCGCCTCAGCGCTTGCCGAACAGCTTGTCGAGCTCGGCGCGCGACTTGTCGACTTCGGCGGTGTTCGGCGGTATGTAGGCGGCGGCGCGCGGCTTGAAGTGATCGCAGAAGTTGGCACGCGTCTTGTCGCTCACCTCTTCGGCGGTCGGCTCGCGGCAGTGCTTGGCGACCCGCGTATCGTAGTCGACGCACATGCGGCACACGTGCAGCTCGGCACGGCACTTCGGGCATTCATCCAGCCGCCGCAGCGGCAGAGTCAGCTCGCTGAGCGAAGCGCCGCATTTCCAGCAGACGAGATCATGCGCCATGAGGGCACAGGTTACCCCACCGGGGCGTCTGCGGCCTCAGGCAGCCGGTGCGATCTTACTGGTCCGCTCGCGCAGGAATGCTTCCAGCACTCGCCCGGTGTGCGAGGACTTGCGGCGCCGCGCGATGTGCGCCGGCGGCCCCTGCGCGACGATGCGGCCGCCGCCCGCGCCCGCCTCAGGCCCAAGGTCGATGATCCAGTCGGCCTCGGCCATCACGTCCAGGTTGTGCTCGACCACGACCACGGTGTTGCCGGCCGCAACCAGGCGGTGCAGCACGTGGATCAGCTTCTCGACGTCGGCCATGTGGAGCCCGACGGTCGGCTCATCGAGCACGTACAGCGTATGGCGTGCGGCCGCGCGCAGGCCCGGCAGCTCGTCATCGCGCACCTTGGAGAGCTCGGCGACCAGCTTGATGCGCTGCGCCTCGCCGCCGGACAGGGTGGGGCTCGGCTGCCCGAGGGTGAGGTAGCCGAGCCCGACGTCCCGCAGGAGCTTCAGCGCCCGGTGCACGCGCGCGTGCGCGGCGAAGAACTCGACCGCATCGTCCACGTCCATCGCCAGTACGTCGCCGATGCTCTTGTCGCGCCACAGGACGCTGAGCGTCTCGGAGTTGAAGCGCTTGCCGCCGCACACGTCGCACAGCACTTTCACATCGGGCAGGAAGCTCATCTCGATGGTCTTCACGCCCTGGCCCTCGCACGCCTCGCAGCGGCCGCCGGCGGTATTGAAGGAGAAGCGGCTGGCGCTGTAGCCGCGCATGCGCGCCTCGGTCGTGCCGGCGTAGATGCGGCGGATGTCATCGAGCAGGCCGATGTAGGTCGCCGGACAGGAACGTGGCGTCTTGCCGATCGGCGTCTGATCGACCTCGAGCACGCGCCCGATCTGCTCGAGGCCGCGCACCGCCGCGCAGCCGACGGCCAGTGCGCTGCCGGCGCGCCGCCGCCGCCCACGGCCACCGGCCAGCAGGCGCTTCAGGCTCGCATACAGCACATCGCGCGCCACGGTCGACTTGCCCGACCCGGAGACACCGGTGATCACCACCAGCCGACCGAGCGGGATGCGTACATCGGCGCCACGCAGATTGTGGAGCTTGACCCGCTCGAGTGTCAGGTGCGCCGTGTCGGCGCCCACCGCGCGGTGCGGCTGGGCGGGATGCATGAGCGGGGAGCGCAGAAACCGGCCGGTGATCGAGCGCGGATTGGCGATCAGGTCGCGCACCGTTCCCGAGCCGACCACCTCCCCGCCGCGCACGCCGGCCTGCGGCCCGAGGTCGAGCACATGGTCGGCGCGGCGGATGGTCTCCTCGTCGTGCTCCACCACTACCAGCGTGTTGCGCTGGCCGGCGAGCTCGGTGAGTGAGTCGAGCAGGATCTCGTTGTCGCGCGGATGCAGCCCGATCGTCGGCTCATCGAGCACGTAGCACACGCCCTGCAGGTTCGAGCCGAGCTGCGCGGCGAGCCGGATACGCTGCGCCTCGCCGCCGGAGAGCGTCGGGGCGGCGCGGTCGAGCTCGAGGTAGGAGAGACCGACACGGTCGAGGAACCTGAGCCGTGCGCGGATCTCGGCGAGCAGATCGCGCGCGATCTCGCGCTCGCGGGGCTTGAGGCGCAGGTCGGCAAAGAACGCGGCGCTGTCGGCCACCGACTCGGCGGCGAGTGAGGCGATCGAGCGGCCGCGGAAGCGCACGTTGACCGCGACCGGGTTGAGACGCTGCCCCTTACAGGCGCCGCACACCTTGACCTCGGTCGCGTACCACTCGTTCCACCACGGCTCCTCGCCGCTCTGCTCGCCGTCGAACCCCGGCATCTCGACCCCGGTGCCATAGCAGCTCGCGCACCAGCCGTGGCGGGAGTTGAAGGAGAACAGGCGCGGATCGAGCTCGGCGAAGCTGCGGCCGCAGGAGGGGCAGGCGCGCTTGGTGGAGAACACGGTCACCGTGGCCGATCGCGGTGCGAGCACGTGCAGCAGTCCCTTGCCGAAATCGAGCGCCCGCGCCAGCGCGGCATGCAGCGCGGCATCCGTCCTGGCACCCACCACAAGCTCCGCCACCGGCAGCTCGATCGTGTGCTCGCGGAAGCGCGACAGGCGCGGCCAGGGCGAGGTCGGCAGCATCTCGCCGTCGACACGCAGCGCCTTGAAGCCTTTCTTCGCCGCCCAGCGCGCCAGATCGGTGTAGTAGCCCTTGCGTGCCACCACGAGCGGCGCGAGCAGCTTGATCATGCGGCCGCGGTACTCGCGCAGCAGCCGTGCCGCGATCGAGGCGGCGCTCTGCGGCTCGATGGCGGCATCGCAATCCGGGCAGTACTGCGTGCCGAGCTTCACGTACAGCAGCCGCATGAAGTGGTAGATCTCGGTGAGCGTCGCCACGGTGCTCTTGCGGCCGCCGCGGCTGGTGCGCTGCTCGATCGCCACCGTCGGCGGGATGCCGAAGATCGCATCGACGTCCGGGCGCGCCGCCGGCTGCACGAACTGCCGCGCATAGGCGTTGAGCGACTCGAGATAACGGCGCTGGCCTTCGTTGAAGAGAATATCGAAGGCGAGCGTCGACTTGCCCGAGCCCGATACGCCGGTGATCACCGTGAAGCGATCGCGCGGGATCTCGACGTCGATGTTCTTCAGGTTGTGCTCGCGCGCCTTGTGAATCAGCACCGCGCGCCGCGCAGCGCCGTTGCCGCCGTAGCGCGCCCGCGGCTCGGCCACCGCGCGCGCGGGCTCGGCGGGCGTCGGGTGGTGCGCACGCGACAGCGCCTGGACGTACGCCTCGAGCGCGCGCCCGGTGTGCGAGGCCGGATTGGCGCGCACCTCGGCGGGGGTTCCGCAGCAGACCAGCTCGCCGCCCCGATCGCCCCCTTCGGGACCCAGGTCGATGAGCCAGTCAGCGGCGCCGATCACATCCAGGTTGTGCTCGATGACGAGCAGGGAGTGGCCGGCTGCGAGCAGCTTGCGGAACGCCTTGAGGAGCTTGGCGACGTCCTCGAAATGCAGTCCCGTCGTCGGCTCATCGAACAGGAACAGCTTGCCGCGGTGCGTGGTCGAGGAGAGCACCGAGCCGGCTGCCGCCAGGTGACCGGCGAGCTTCAGGCGCTGCGCCTCGCCGCCCGAGAGGGTCGGTACCGGCTGGCCGAGCTTCAGGTACTCGAGCCCGACGTCGGCGAGCGGTGCGAGGCGCGCTGCCAGCTCGGGCGCGTCTGCAAAGAAGGCATTCGCCTCGGTCACCGTCATGTTGAGAACGTCCGCGATGCTGGCGCGGCGGCCATCGGCCCCTTCGCGGCGGATGTCGAGCACCTCGTCGCGGTAGCGCCGGCCGTCGCAGTCCGGACAACGCAGGTACACGTCCGAGAGGAACTGCATCTCGACGTGCTCGAAGCCGTTGCCGCTGCAGGTCGGGCAGCGGCCGTTGCCGGAATTGAAGCTGAAGGTGCCGGCGGTGTACTTGCGCTCCTGGGCCGCGGGCTCGGTGGCAAACAGCGCGCGGATCGCATCGAAGGCGCCGACGTAGCTGGCGGGGTTGGAGCGCGTCGTACGGCCGATTGCGTTCTGATCGACCATCACCACATCGTCGATGAGCTCGGCCCCCGCAAGTCCGGCGAAGCGGCCGGGCGCCTCGGTCGGCTTGCCACGGTACTTGAGAAGCGCCGGGTAGAGCACATCCTCGACGAGTGTCGATTTTCCCGAGCCCGACACCCCGGTAACCACCACCAGGCGCTTGAGCGGGATGCGCACGTCGAGATTCTTCAGGTTGTGCTCGCTCACGCCCTTGAGCTCGAGCCAGCGGTTGGCGCGCGCCTCGGCGACGGCGCCGCCGTCGGCGCTCGAGCGCGCCGCGCTGGCGCGCGGCTGCGGCGGCACCACGCTGCGCCGGCCGCTTAAGTATTGTCCGGTGAGCGAGCGCTCATCGGTGCGCAGCTGCGCGGGGCTGCCGTAGAAGACGATCTCACCGCCGCGCTCGCCGGCGCCGGGACCCAGGTCGAGGATACGGTCGGCTTCGAGCATGATCTGCGGGTCGTGCTCGACCACGACGAGTGAATTGCCGGCATCGCGCAGGCGCTTCATCACGCCGATGACCCGCTGCATGTCGCGCGGGTGCAGCCCGATCGAAGGCTCATCCAGCACGAACAGTGTGTTGACGAGCGAGGTGCCGAGCGCGGTGGTGAGATTGATCCGCTGCACCTCGCCGCCCGAGAGGGTACGCGACTGCCGGTCGAGCGTCAGATAGCCGAGCCCGACGTCGGCGAGGTAACGGAAGCGCCCGCGGATCTCACCGAGCAGCAGCTCGGTGGCCTCATCGAGCGGGCGCGGCAGCGCGAGCTCGCCAAAGAACTCATGGGCGCGCTCCACCGGCAGCAGCACCAGATCGTGGATCGACAGTCCCGGGAGCGCGGCGAGCGTCGCCTCGCTCCACTCGGTGCCCACCGGGCGAAACCTCGGCCGGGCGCCGAGCGCCCGGGCGGCGAGCTCGCGCGAGCCCACGCGCCACAGCAGCCCCTCGGTCTTGAGGCGTGCCCCCTCGCAGGCGGTGCAGGGCGTATAGGCGCGATAGCGCGACAGCAGTACCCGCACGTGCATGCGGTAGGCGCGCGTCTCGAGCCACGCGAAGAAGCGCTTCGCGCCGTACCACACCTTGCGGTTCCAGGCGCCTTCGCCCTCGATCACCCAGCGGCGAGCCTCGGCGGAGAGCTCGCGCCAGGGCGTGTCGAGCGCAATGCCACGCAGCTTGGCGTACTTCTCCAGGTCCTGCTGGCACTCGGCGTACGACTTGGTCTGCCACGGCCGGATGGCGCCGCCGCGCAGCGATTTGCTGTCGTCCGGGATCACGAGCCCGTAGTCGATGCCGATGGTGCGACCGAAGCCGCGGCAGGTGTCGCAGGCGCCGAGCGGTGAATTGAACGAGAACTCGCTCGGCGTCGGCTCGCGATAGCTGAGATCGCAGTGCGCGCAGTGCAGCTCGCTCGAGTAGCGCCAGGTATCCCGCACCTGCGGCGACTCGGACGCATCGACGACAGCCACGTTGACACGGCCGCGCCCGACGCGCAGCGCCGCCTCGAGCGATTCCAGCAGCCGGCCGCGATCGGCCGCGCCGGCGCGCAGGCGATCCTGCACCACCTCGAGAGTCCTCGAGGGTGCGTCCGTGGGTTTGGCGCGCCGGCGCTTCGATGCGCTGCGCCGCGGGCCGTCCTCGGGCGCGGCCGCGGGCGCGCCCGATGCCGACTCCAGCAGCCGCGTGTACCCCTGGCGCGCCAGCAGCTCCCGTACCTCCGCCTCGCTGAAGCTCGCCGGGACTGCCACCGGGAAGGTGAGCAGCAGCCGCGGGTCGCCGGCGGCTTGCGCCCGCGAGATGAGATCGGTGTAGATACTCTCGGCGCTGTCGCGCCGTACCGGCCGGGCGCAGCGCCGGCAGTGGAGCTGCGCCGCGCGCGCAAACAGCAGCTTCAGGTGGTCATTGAGCTCGGTCATCGTGCCGACGGTCGAGCGCGAGGTGCGCACCGGGTTCGTCTGGTCGATGGCGATCGCGGGCGGAATGCCGGAGATGGAATCGACCTGCGGCTTGTCCATGCGATCGAGAAACTGCCGCGCGTAGGGCGAGAAGGTCTCGACGTAGCGGCGCTGTCCCTCGGCGTAGAGAGTGTCGAACACGAGCGAGGACTTGCCCGAACCGGAGACGCCCGTCACGACCACGAGCTCGTTCAGCGCGATGTCGAGATCGAGATTCTTGAGATTGTTCTGGCGGGCGCCACGCACGAGGATGGCATCACCACCGGAAGGGTCGTTCATTCCTTCACTTTCACTAGCGAGTCGGGGGTTGCGTCAGGCAGACGCGTGCCAGTCCATTGTAGTCGATCCGGGCACGCCACATTTCAAGGGCCGAGGGAGCATTTGACGGCGCGCCGGGGCGGTCCGGCAATCCAGTAGTGCACGGTCCGGTCTACTGGATGAGACCGCGCGCTACAATCCGCATTAATAGAGAGAGACGCACGAAGTGCTGACCCAACCCTCCCTCGGCTTTGGCCTGGGGCTCCGCGTCGATCACTACGAGGCGGTGCTCGCCGATCGCCCGCCGGTCGACTGGTTCGAGGTGCTGACCGAGAACTACCTGGTGCCGGGCGGGAAGCCCTTGAATTACCTGATGCGGATCCGCGAGCGCTACCCACTCGCCCTGCACGGGGTGTCGCTCTCGATCGGCAGTACCGCTCCCCTGAATCGCGAGTACCTGCGCCAGGTGAAGGCGCTCGCCGCCCGGGTCGAGCCCGAATGGGTCTCCGATCAC
>DATMOK010000028.1:0-64597 GCA_035568235.1 Steroidobacteraceae bacterium
ACGGTGAACGCGTCGCCGTCTAACAATCGTTGGAGGGGTCCGTGAGGCATGGTCTGATTGGCGCCGCGGGTGCGGGAAGACAGTGTGCGCCCGCGTCGCCTGACCGGCGTGGTCGTGCGGCCCCTCAACTTCACCGTTAGGGCGCGATTGGGCTGTCCATGATACTGGCCGTCTTTCTTGCTGTAGCCATGAGCGGACTCGTTTCAGCCGTGGCAGTTCCTTGCTCACAACTGAGTGCCTTCGGCCTTTACCTCAAGATCCTCTCGGGCGCGGTGGTTGTCGCCATCTTGGGATTTGCCCTGATCGCCTACTCGGTGCCGCCGCACAGCATCACGCGGCCCTTCGCGCTTTACGCCGCCCTATTCATTCCCCTCGGGGTGCTCTATGCGCTTACCCCCGGCTTCCTCGTAAGAGAGGGCGCGCCTTGGCGCTCGATTGTCGTCACGACGGCAGTGACAAGCGCAGTGGGCGTTCCTATTTGGTGGTACTACGGCTTTTTGATCATCTGCTGGCATGGGGACTGTTGATGCTGCCATCGCGCCCTAACAATCGCTGGAGGGGTCCGTGACGCTCAGTAGTGTCGCCGCGGGCGCTGAGAGAGATTGTGCACCCGCGGCTCCACTCGGGCGCTTCTGCGCGGCCCCTCAGCTCCACCGTTAGACGTCGCTGTACCACTCGATTGCTTGGTGGTATGACTTAACGCATGCGGCTTCGTTTCTACATCGATCCCGAAACTGGCGAGCCGCACATCCACAAGCATCGGGTGTCTGAGGCTGAAGTGGAGCAGGTTCTTGGCCGCGCGGGTGAGGATCGCCCTGGCCGCGACGGCTCCAGGGTCGCGGTTGGGCGCACTTTATCTGGCCGGCTTTTGCGCGTAATTTATGTTCCAGACCCGCAGCCCGACAGCCACTTTGTAATCACTGCCTATGAGCTGCTGGGTAAGGCTGCGATGGCATACCGGCGCCGACGGCGCAAGAAGCGATGAAGCAAACCAAATTTCCTGCGGGTTGGGACGAGGAGCGCGTGAGGCGCGTTCTCGAACATTACGAATCGCAGACTGACGAAGAAGCGGTTGCGGAAGACGAGGCGGCGCTTTCAGCCTCGACGGTCATGGACGTTCCCGCGGCGCTGGTGCCGACCGTCCGCGAGCTCATTGCCAAGCACAAGAAGAGCGCCTGAGCGACGTCTAACAATCGTTGGAGGGTGCCGTGATGCGTGGTGAGTTAGGCTCCGCGGGCGCGGGAAGACAGTGTGCGCCCGCGGCGCCTGGCGGACGTGGTTGCCCGGCCCCTCAACTTCACCGTTAGATGCCCATATGGTCCCGTGGTACCGGACGCTCTGGCGTATCACTTGGTGGGTGTTTTCGCGCCTGTGGGCACCTCTCATGGCGTTGGGGTGGCCGCTGCTCGCGCTCTACGGCGCACTTGAACCTCGCCCGAGCGATCTCGCCGCGCTCGAGCTGCACCGCGGGGAAGTCGCCATTCTCGTGGGAACTGGCGGCGGCGGCAGTTCCTGTGTCAATGCTCAGCCCTGCGTGGTTACTCCGGCGCAGCGCTCTTACTTAATTGTGCCGCGGTCCCTCATGGATGGCTCTGGCTTTGTAGTCCGCTATACAACACCGCGTCAGACCGTGGAGCGCGAGTCAGGCGCCGCCGTACTTATCGCTGCGATCTGGCTCTTGTGTTCCTTTGGTACTTGGTACTACTGGATACGTAAGCCGCCTGGGCATCTAACAATCGTTGGAGGGGGCCGTGAAGCGTGAGCGGTTTGGCGCCTCGGGCGCCGAGAAATTGTGCGCCCTCCGCGCCAAGGGCCCGCGCTTCTGTGCGGCCCCTCAACTTCACCGTTAGAGGCCACGTTTCACCGTTTCCGCTTTGCTTTGTATAGGAGACTGCCATGAAGACGATTCTGGCTAGAACTGTTGCACATCTTTCGATAGCTTTTCTCGCAGTGACAACGGCGGCAGCGGACTCGCCCAAGCCGACCGAAGCCGAGGCGCGAGCCAAAATTGAGGCACAGGCTCTCGCGCGATCACAAGCCGGATGCGAGAAGCGGGGTATGGTTGCCCTGGGCCAACACGTGAACGGCACGTACATGATTCATTGTGTTTCGGCCGATGACCCCGCATACAAAGCACAACAGGGTGAGAAGCCCAGTAAATGAGCACCCGCAGATACGTTACCGCCGTGGCCTCTAACAATCGCTGGAGGGGTCCGTGATGCTCGGTAGTGTCGCCGCGGGCGCGGGAAGACAGTGTGCGCCCGCGGCTCCAATCGGGCGCTTCTGGGCGGCCCCTCAACTCATCCGTTAGAGCCCCGCATACCAAGAGTCATCTTGAGACTCATGCAGAGCCGGGAGTTTGGTCCAAGACCCTTCGTTTGGTGGTGTCTTGTGCGCGCGCGAGGGAGCGGCAGCGCCGATGGCTGCCGGCATGGATCTGTGGGTTCAATTTGCGCGTGGCGCTTCGCGCGCGCACAGTAGCTGCGATGGGGGCGAGCTCTAACAATCGTTGGAGCGCTCGCGCGGTCACCTCCGGAGAGGCCAGCTGCGTGTCGAAGGCGTGGATAAAGTGCCTTTGTTTGGCGTCGCAAAGACCGCGCGACGCTCAACTCTCTCGGGCGCAGCTCGAAGAGGCCCTGACTCGCATCGATAGGCATCGATATCCGAGGAATTATCAAAGCCTGGTTGAGGAGCTGAAAACACGCCCACCTGAGACACAGTCGCCGCCGGAACCGCGGGACCTGAGCACGTGGGTGATGATAATTGGCTGGTATCAGATAGCGGCCGCTGCCTACTGTCTCTGGTTGTGTTATCGGACGTTTTCGTCCGAACGCTTCCATTTGGCCGACGTGTCAAAGCTCAGTATTCTTCCGGTTTCCGCGCTTGTGGTTTGGGGCGCAACCGCGTTACTAACGCTCTGTCTCCTGCTCATAACCGGCGTCGCGGGAGTACTGACTGTCCGCCGCCACCGACTTGGCCCACGACTCAGTATTGTGAGCTTCGGTGCTCAGGCCATTTCACTGACGCTCCCCGGCTTCTCTTATCAATACGTGCCTCTGTTCGGTCTCCCAGTGTTCTGGTCCAGCGCTCGCTTTGGAATTAGAGCGCTGGGCGCTGATATCACGGTGAGCTTCGGAGGTTCGGATCCTGTGTACGTCGCAGTTGATGTTCTTGCGCTATCTGCTTTGGCGATTCTCAGGACATTTATCCGACGCGGTCTGCCAGCTAACAATCGTTGGAGGGGTCCGTGATGCGCTTCTGGCTTGGCGCCTCGGGCGCGGAGAAATTGTGCGCCCTCGGCGCCAAGGGCTGGCGCTTCTGCGCGGCCCCTCAACTTCACCGTTAGACATCGCCTGATATGCCTGACCTCCGGCCTCTTGCTCTCGTTAGTGCTTTGGCTCTCGGGGCAACCTCGGCGTCGGCGATGGATCTCAGCGGGTACTCGGTCGTAAAGTTGCACCCTGGCCTCAACAATTTGGATCTAGCCTTTGGTGGGCACCCCGTTTCGGTAGTCATCGGGCACCGCGAGAATTTCAACGCTCACAGTTTCGACGTCGTCAACTTCTACCTTTGGGACAGGGACGCTGCCAAAGGCCTCGATATCGTCGGGCTGTGGGATAAAGACAAAGAAGCGCTCTCTGTGCAGGTGTCAGGGGGGGCTGACTGCCTCCTTCATGACTTTCGTTTGCTTAGGCCGAAGAGAGGACGCGCACCATTACTGATAGTCGCGGATCACCCGCTTTTGACCTCTTACACCGATAACGCGCCCGTGACCTTCAAGTTCTACACACTGAAGCAGAATACTGCCGGGGATATCGGCCCGGCCTACTGGTTTGACTTGGCAGAAACACAGATCTCGAAGGCGGCCTATTGTGACGTCGGTGTCGCGCTATCCCGAGAGTTAGGGCTTGGCGATTATCGGCCAACCGCGAGGCCCGAAGGCTATCGGAATTCACCGCAGGCGATGTCTAACAATCGTTGGAGGGGGCCGTGAGGCGTGGTCTGTTTGGGGCCGCAGGACCCGGGAGAAATGGTGGGCCCGCGGCCCCTCTCTGGCGTGGTCGTGCGGCCGCCATGACTTTCTTTGTCGGTCCTGCTCATGCTTTAACTCTGCGTTTAATTCTGATTGATGCTGTGGCCTGGGCACTGGCGGGATTGGCTTTTGGCGCACTCACTTGGTCTTGGTGCGAGTGGCGCTACCGCAAATTGGTTAAGTCTAGGGCCCGCCAGTGATCGCACCGCCGTCTAACAATCGCTGGAGGGGTCCGTGATGCGCAGTAGTGTCGCCCGCGGGTGCTGGAAGAGATTGTGCACCCGCGGCTCCGATCGGGCGCTTCTGTGCGGCCCCTCAGCTCCACCGTTAGAAGTTCACTTAGGGGATATCTCAGCGTCGCGCAGAGATGAAACGGCCGGCTTCGCTTAACTCCTCAACCATGTTGGCGACAGCTGACTCGCTCGTCCGGCGCGCGTCTTCGTTTGAGGCAACCGGCGTGCGCCTGCGCCGCCCTTGCAGCTGCGATGGGGCTCGAGGCGCGCGCCGACCACTCCGCCTTCACACGGCAGCGCACCGAGGCCCCGGGGCCGCTTCGGTTGAGGCCTGGGCGCGCTTAACGTGGGACTAGGTTGCCTTCGCTTGCCGACGTAGCGGCGCACGCGCACAGTGGTGGTTGGTGGGGTGACTTCTAACCAGCGCTTGGAGCGGTCCGTGAGCCGCTGGTGCTTGGGGCGCCGCCACATTTCGGAGCGGCACATGAGTACGGCACCTTTCATTGCTATCTTCATCGTCATTCTCGCGGCCTTCATCGTGCACCGTAAGCGCAAATGATCGGTGCTCGTGACGGGTGCCTAGCGTCGGCGCCCCCGGGACGCTTCTGCGCGGCCCCTCAGCTCCACCGTTAGACGTCAATGAGACGCGCAGCTGAAGAGAAGACACGCACGCTGATGGTGTGGCGCCGTCATCTCCGCACTCACGGCGGCACGGTCGCCTGCGTTTGCGAGCTCCAGGCCGGTCGCTTCCGCAAGGGGCAACGCGTCAGCGGCTGCGGTAACCCTCGGTGCTGGTTGTGCCACGCGGCTAAGTTGTCGGGCCGCCCGACACGCCAAGAACGTCAGAACATTGAGGCTTACGTGGAGGTTCTATGTCCGCCACCATGTGTCCGAAGCGTCGCCCTCGTTGTCCGCGACGGCTAACAATCGTTGGAGGGGTCCGTGAGGCGCTTCTTGCTTGGCACCTCGGGCGCTGAGAAATTGTGCGTCCTCGGCGCCATGATCGGGCGCTTCTATGCGGCCCTTAAACTTCACCGTTAGGTGTCACGGTGGCCCGGCTTGCCGTGGAATACCGGCCCGACATCACCTGGAATCCTGGCCCGGCATGCTGTGGAATCTGCAAGCATGGAGGCAGTCGCGCCACGAGCTCAGCGAGCTTCCCTCGCGAGACTGTACGCCGCACCGTCACCACGCCCTCCGCGTCGACACAGTGCACGGAAAAGGTATTTTTTGCCAAGTCGATTCTAAGCGTAGAAACTGCATTCATGGGACTTCCTCTTTCTGAAGGATCGGTTTCGCAACTCAATCCTGACACCTCGGTGTCTCATCGGGACGGGGAAGTCCCTTACATTCGTTAGGCGTCGGTGCTCATTTGCGTCATCTCACTGATTGGAGGTCGGCATGCGCTTAATCTCCGGCGCTTCCGTTATGGTCGTGGTCGCACTTTGGTTGACCGCGTGCGTCACCCCCGCGCCAGGTGCTGATAAGGTTCGGATCACGAAGAACCCATCGGATGTCGCGGCCTGCGCTGCGGTGGGCAACATCAAGGTACCGACTAATCCGTCTACTGGCACCGTGGACATTGCGAGCGCGGCAACCGAGTTTCGAAACCAGACCGTCGGACTAGGGGGTAATACCGGCTTAGTGACATACGGACTAGTGGGCGCCCCCGCGCAGGGCGTTGCCTATCGATGCCCGTAGGGGGGCTTTTGGGACCGACGTCTAACAATGGTTGGAGAGGGCCGTGACGCGCTTGCGGCTTGTCGCCTCGGGCGCTGAGAGATTGTGCGCCCTCGGCGCCATCGGGCGTGGCAGGCTGGCCCCTCGACTTTGCCGTTAAGACAACACGTGAAACGTCAGCGCAAGCGGCCAGCTCCGTCTCCGAAACGCACACCGGGACGCCATCGCCCAGCATCAGCGGGCGTAGCCTTCGAACAGGTACGATCTGTTGCGTTCACCTTCCCTGGGGTAGAGGACAGCACTTCGTACGGGACCCCGGCCCTCAAAGTCCGCGGCAAGCTGCTCGCCCGGCTCCATCAAAGCATTGACTGCCTTGTCCTTCGCGCGGACTTCCTTGATCGTCAGATTCTGATGCAGTCCGCTCCTAGCGCCTTCTTCATAACGGATCACTATCAAGATTACCCTTGGATCTTGGTGCGTTTCTCCGCCGTCGAAGAACATGAGTTGCCAAGCCTCATCGAGCGTGCGTGGCGACTAGTTGCCCCGAAAGCGCTTGTTAAGAACTACGATGCTGGCCGCGTAGTGAACGTGTTGTCTAACCGTCGTTGGAGGAGTCCGTGAGGCGTGGTCGGTTTTCGCCGCGGGTGAGGAAAGGGACTGTGCACCCGCGGCTCCGATCGGGCGCTGCTGCGCGGCTTCTCAGCTCGACCGTTAGACGGCGACGTACGCGTGTGCGACCGGCAGATGCCTCACATTGGCTCTGCGCCGAAGGCCTCTACCAGAGGAACAGCCGCTTTACGAGCGTCCCTAGCAGCGCCGGTCCCGCGATTGCACCGACCATGACAACCGGGCTGCGGAACGACTTCCACCACCGAGCTGTACGGGGCACCAGCGAAGCTCGGTCGTCGGGACCAAAGACATAGACAAGGGCTTCTATTTCGAGCGCTTTCAGTGATGGCTTGTTCACCCGGGCATCTCCTTGGAATGCGGTAGGGTCTCTTCCCTAGGTATCGAAATCGCGTCGCGAAAACTGCCACTGAACCCACTTCTGGAGTTTAGGATCGTGCCATGGAGGGACCGCTCACCATGGTGCGGTTCGCCGTCTAACAATCGTTGGAGGGGGGCGTGATCCGCTTGCGGCTTGGCGCCTCGGGCGCTGAGAAATTGTGCGCCCTCGGCGCCATCGGGCGCTTCTGTGCTGCCCCTCAACTTCACCGTTAGGCGTATGGCGGGCATTTCGGGACGGGGAAGTCCCTTACATTCGTTAGGAGGCTTTTACTCGCATGTGGATCTTGTAGGTACGGGCAATATTCGGTGTGGGACTCATTGGGCTCGGTATCTTTGAGCTCATCGTCGGCCACGCTTTTGGGAGGCGTGGCGCCAGGGTGGCGGCCGAGTCCTGTACGGAACTCCGCGGTGTTACCTTTGAATGACGCGTAAGACCTTGGAGGTGTGCAATGTCGAAGGAGATCATCCATACCAATGCAGCCCCGCATTCCATTGCGAGCTACAGTCAAGCCGTAAAGGCCGCGGGCCTCGTCTTCGTCTCGGGTCAAGGGCCATTTGACGCGCAGACAGGGGAAATAGTGGGGACGACAATCCAGGAACAAACGGCGCAATGTCTTCGCAATGTGGAGGCAATTTTACGTGAGGCAGGCAGTTCTCTCGATCGGGCTGTTAACGCGACGTTTATTCTTGGTGAGGAAGCCGACTTCCCGGGCATGAATGAAGAGTGGGCTACGTGGTTCCCGAAAAACCCGCCCGCCCGGCAGGGGGCCAAACTGCCGATTCGGCCAAAAGGAATGCGAGTCTCCATCGCAGTGATCGCGGTCGCTTGAAAGGTCCGCGAGCCGACAGCGCCGCTCATCAGTCGTTGGAGAGGACCGTGAGGCATGGTCTGATTGGCGCCGTGGGGCCGAGGGGAGGGTGTTGGCCCGCGGCGTTTGTCCAGCGTGATCGGCCGACCCCTCAACGGCGCCGTTAGAGGACCGTGCCGTCACTCACCGACAACCCGCGATAACCCCGGCATGGCAGCAGCAGCGGACGTAGAAGGAAGCGGGCCCAGACCGGCATGGAACAGAGGCACGAACAGCAGCGATGCTGGGAAGTGGAGTAGGAGGCCATGATGCTGGTCCGATGGGCGCCGCCGGGCCCTGGAGCTCACCGTTAGACGCTACACCTTCATGTGGACGCACCAAATAGAGAGTATCCGACCCGGGGGGGTGCAGAGGGTCATACTGTCGTCGAATGGCGCGCCCCTGTCTTTTGGAGAAGCACTGCGTCTCCTCGATCAAGATGCGTCATTTCGGGAGTATTTGACGCAGCAGCTCGCCGGCATCACGAGCGCCGCCTTCCGCTGGGAGACCCCACCGATCTCGGAGACCACGCTCGAGCGCCCATTTGAGTTTGTTGTCACGAACGATCCGCATCTGGATACGCGCCCCGAAGCCGGTGTCTTCGCCTCGTACTTTGCCGGCCCAAATGCAAACGCCGCGGTGCTCGCCATCCCCAACCTTGGCAAGACCGCTACTCTGGTGGTACCTCGTCAGCTCGACGAGGCTGCAACTTATACGCACTTCGCTCGTTTCCTCAGAGGCGCTCCTTCCCCCCAGATACACGCTCTTTGGCAATGTGTGGCTCAGACTGCGCGGCACCGACTCTCCGCGGAGCCCCAATGGATCAGCACAGCCGGCGGAGGCGTCGCGTGGCTGCACGTTCGCGTCGAAAATGAGCCTAAGTATTATTCGTACCGGCCGTATGCGGACGCCGTCTGACAAGCGTTACAGGGGGCCGTGATGCGTGAGCTGCTCGTGACACGTGGTCGGTCGGCCTTTCACCTTCACGGTCAGGCGGCTGGAAGGAACGGTCCCATATGACGAGGGTCCGAATTCTCCTCTGTGTTCTCCTTGCGATTACTCCAACGCTCGGCGTAAGCGCCGACGAGCTCCCTTGGGTATTCAATGCGCCCCGAGCCGAGGGGTACTCGATTTCGCTGCTGTCGGTGAGTCCGGCTCCGGGTACGCCCTTGGTTGCGGGTAGCTCGCTGAAGTTCGCGGTGGCAGTGTCATACACGCTGACTATCGCCAAGCACGGGGTCATTGTTCTCGTGTTCCAGGATGAGACGAACGCGAGCGCCGCGCCTGGCAGGCCGCAAGTCCACCATGAGGTGAGTGACTCCGCGGGAGTCGCATCGCTGGCCGAGCAGCTGACGGTTCCCAGCACGGCCAAAGAGCTCCGCGTATTTATTCCGCTCGTCCCTGATGGACTCGTGAATACCAGTGGTGAGCTCACGATTAGATATCCGATCACCGGGGCGCCGCAGTGACTGTGACGCTGCTGGCACCATGAACAGACCCCCGGTCTCATTAACGTCTTTACTGTTGACCCCGCCCACCAGGCCGAACTGGTGAAATTACTGGCGCAGGCCACCGAGACGTCAGTGCGCCATGCGCCGGGCTTCCTCTCGGCGCGGTTGCGCCGCAGTTTCGACGGTACGAGAGTGACGATGTACGCGCAGTGGCAGAGTATTGAGGCATATCAGGCCATGCGGGAAAATCCCGGTCCTCGCCCCTGAGCGAGCGTTGGCGATGGCCGAGTTCGAACCCGGAATGTATGAGGTCATGCAGACGTTTCTCCCGGATAGCACGCCGGGGTTGGCGTGAAGGGGGCCGTGATGCGTGGTCCGGGGCGCCGCAGGTCCGTGGAATAGAACCTCAGCCTCAACCAAGAGGCGGCATCGCGAGCTTGGGCGTGGGTGGTACGCTTCGCCTATGAAGCCCTGAGGGGATGCGGACGTGGCGCGGCGCTCGGGGTTTGACGCAGCACTCGTAGGGGGCTGAATGATTAGGGCTTTCTTGACCTGGGGCGCAAGCTCACTGAGAGGCCACTTCGTAGTTTCTCTGGTTGTCGTGGCTTTGCCTCTTTTCCTTCGCGGCCTGATCATAAGCATCCGGGCCGACTATCCGACGGGGGACCTGGGCACGCTGATCCTGCTTCCCGTACTCGAGGCATTCCTTCTGGCGCTCTTCGTCTGGTACTTCGTCACGGTGCCACGGATGAAACGTCGTGCGCCTGGAGCTAAGGAGGACGCGCCGCGTGGTCCCCAACAATAGTTGGCAGGATTCGTGAGGCGAGGTCTGTCTGCACCCGCTTCTGCACAGGGTTGAATTGATCGGGCCGTTTCGATTCAGCCGCAGGGACGCCAGGTCCCGATGACTCTGCGTCGCGCGATACCCCTGACGTTGCTTTTGATCGCGGCAGCGATCGCAAGCGCCTACTACTACTTCCACGGCAGGAACTATGTCTATCGATTTACTGCCGCGCAGCTACAGCAAGCCCTGTCAGAGCGCCTTCCGTTTACGAAGACCTACTTGCTGGTTTTCAAATCACGCTCGATCATCCGCGCGTCATCCTGGTAAACGGCAGTGATCGCGTACGCGCGGGCCTGGACATTACCCTCAATGTCCAGCTGGGCGATCAGCCCGTAGCACTTAACGGATCCCTGGATGCCTCTGGAGGTGTTCGTTACGACCCGCAGGCAGGTCAGTTGCTCTTGACGCAACCGAAAATCGACCGCCTGGAGCTCCAAGGGGTCCCGGAGCAATACGTCAGGCCTGCCGCCGCCGCCCTTTCCAGGGCTCTGGAGTCGTATTATGCGGGCCATGCAATCTACACGCTGAATTCATCTCACGCGAAAGAGCTCGCCACTCGGCTAGTCCTGAAATCGGTGATTGTTGAGGGCCAACAGTTGGTAGTAACTCTTGGAATCGGCGCCTGACAAACGCTGCAGGTGCCGTGAGGCGCGATCCGTCCGCCGTGTTCACCCGGCCCTGACCTTTGCTGTTAGCTGTCACATAGGCGCCGTGCCATGAAGATCGCTCCCATCGTATCTGTGCTGCTGGTGATAGTGCCCGGCGTTTGCATGTCCGATGGGTTCTTCCGCTGCGGCAGCTCGCTGGTATCGGCCGATGTGTCCCTGGCCGAACTGCGCAAAAAATGTGGCCCGCCTTCTTCCAAAAACGTTTCTACCCACGATGTGCGGAATTCCTATGGAGTCAAGGTGGGCACCTCGACGACTCAAATATGGCGCTATGACCGCGGTTATAGCGCTCCACCGATGGTGGTGACCATCATCGATGGGCACGTTCAAAGCATCGACGAAGCCAAGTGACTGCTGACTATCGCTGGAGGGGGCCGTGAGGCGTGGTCTGTCTGGGGGCGCGGGCGCCGACGGGTTGTGCGTCCGGGGCGCTTTCAGCCGTGGGTCCCAGGCTCCTCCCCATTGCCGTTAGCAGCCGCGGGAGGAACCGTGGGCTCGTTTTACGTCAACGTCACAGTCCGGGGCCCGACCCAGGAAGACGTCATCGCTGCGGTGAGTGAGCGTGCCGCCTACGTCTCGCAGACAATTGCAGGGTGTACCGTGATTCTTGACGAGAGCTGTGAGTCGCAGCTCGAGGCGGAGATCATTACCTTCGCGGCAGTTCTGTCGTACCGGCTGCACTGTCCGGCGTTCAGTGCGTTTGTTCATGATGACGACATATTCGTCTACTGGCTGCATCGAGACGGCGCTCTCCTGGATATCTACAACTCAAACCCCGGGGCGTTCGCGCCACCCGGGATGACCTTTACCGGACCAGTCGGCGGGAATGCCTCTTTGCTGGCGTCCACGTTTGAGGTCGCAGAATCGACCTCGCTCAGTGGCGCGCTCCAGACACCTCACGGTGCGGAGAAGTACAATCTTGAGACGAACCGCCACAGGGACCTGGCGGAGGCGCTCGGGCTGCCGGCGTTCTCGGCCGGTCTTGGGTATAGCTATCTGCAGCGAGGCGACACTCCCGGTGCCGCTGCCAGCACGTTCTACGCGACGCTTCGCGCGGCTGCCAACAATCGTTGGAGGGGGCCGTGATGCGCTTCGGGCTTGGTGCCTCGAGCGCTCCGAGACTGAGTGCTGATCCGGCAAACGGCTACGAAGCAGCGGCCAAGGAATTTATCGCCAGGCGCCGAGAGTCTCGGGTGGGTGTCGAAACAGTAATGGCCTGGGCGCGGCTCCTGCCTCGCGGCGCGACGATCCTTGACCCGGGCTGTGGATCTGGCATACCGATATACTGCTGCCTTGATGAGTGCCGGGAACGTCGTTTATGGCATCCAGGCATCGCCCACTCTGTGCGCCGCTTTTCGCGAGAACTTCCCACCTGCGCGCGTTGTCTGCGAGTCTGTGGACGAGTCGAAGTTCTTTGGACGAACGTTCGACGGCGTAATAGCCTGCGGATTGGTGTTTCTGCTCTCGCAAGACTCGCAACCCCGCCTTTTTGAACGAATTGCAGCTGTATTGGCACCCAGGGGGAGATTCCTGTTTACCGCGCCTGCCGAGGAGTGCAGCTGGGTAGATGTGCTGACCGGCCGGACGGCGCAATCTCTGGGAAAGAACACATACGAGGCGACCGCAGAGGCTGCCGGCCTCGCCTTGGCGCGGTGCCGCTCCGACGAGGGCGAGAATCACTGCTACGACGTCGTTAAGCCACCAGCTGCCATTGCGGTTTAACGGTGGACGCCATTTTTCTTCGAGTGAGCACGAGTCCGCCAACCGGGCCCTCGAGCTTAACCGTAAGGAGGCAGCCATGTGGGCTCGCTGGTTAGCTGATGCGCTAAGGGGCAAGGTCTCGCTGTCGCGCGCCTTCTGGCTCTACGGGATCGGCATATCCGTCGTGTACTCCGTCATCGGATTGTTCGTCGACATCCAAAACCTGCCTGTCGTGGTGATTTACCTGCTCATAGGACTTGCTCTGGGCGTCCTGCAGACGATAATTCTGTGGCGCAGTGCTTCCAATTCGCGGTCCAGGTTTCTGAGCAGGCTCGTTCACACGTTGATGGTCTTTGGCTTCATTGTGGTTGCGCTCATGATTTACGTGCTGTTCACCAATTGGAGCTTGCTTGCTGCCTCCTGACACTCGTGGGGGCGCTCGCGCGGTTAGCTTCGGTGAGGCCCGATGGGTGCCGGCACTCGGCGCAGATTGCCTGCCTTTGGCGGCGCAGAGACCGCGCAGCGCTCAACTCGGCCGTTAGGCGCCCGGGCCATTGTCAATGCCATACGTCTTCGCCCTTGTTGAGATCACTGCCTTCACACTCGCCGCAGCAGTCATCACGCTGACGAGCGCGATTTTCTTCAGCTATTTCCTGGCTTTTGCCTGGCGCATGTGGCTGTGGGGAAGCATCGGCTTCGTCGCAGGGAGCTTCGTGCTGGTGGCGAGCCTGTTCCCCTTCATCGCTGGTGTTGGTATAGCCGGCGCCCCGCGAACCGATGCGCGAACTTTGGCGCTGACGGGCCTGATTCTCTACGGGCCGTTGCTGATCACCACTCTGGGAATAGCTTTAGGATGCCTCTATGGATGGCGCCGCGCGCGATGGCTGGGTAGCTGAGAATCGTTGCGGGTCCACGATGCGTGGTCTGATGGGCGCCGCGGGTGCCCGGCGACAGTGCGCGTCCGTCCGATGTGGGTGCCCTGTCCCACAACTTCGCCGTTAGGTGGCAGCGTGGAACGCCTAGTGAATGTCAGCTTTGCAGCTCATGTCACCGCCGATGACCTGGCGAGCTGGCTCACCGTTCTCGGCGCGTGCGGAATTGTCCGCGCGCAGCAGGAGCGGCGCTATGTCGTGACGGTACGTCGCTCCGGAGCGATGGAATACCTGGAGACCGTCCTCGCCAGAGGTGAGAATCTTGGCGTCCTCAGCTGGCGGACGACAGCTTCCTAAGGTCGCCGGCGACCGCAGTGCGGGCGTGCGGCCCCGCAACCTCACCGTCAGGTGCCGCCGATGAGCCTCGTCAGGTTGACCCCTGACTCCGAAGCGGAGCTCGTGAGCGTCGTTGCGATGCTCGACGCCCGAGATGGACCTTGCTTCGTTCACGGCGCTGGCCTTGGCTCAGTACTACCTGGCGTCCAGGTGCCATCGCTCAACGCTCGTGCCATCATGGTGCCGGAGGAACAGGCGGCTGAAGCGCTTGCATTGATCGCGGACCTCCGCGGCCCATCGGACGACGGCGATGGGGAGCCACCGCCCCACGCTCCAGCAGGCTGCGGCCGCTGTTGGAAGCCGTCTTATTTGGGTGGTTTGTACCCGGGCGTCGGGATCGGCAACGATGACTTCCGCGCCGGTGCCTGACAATGGTCGGAGCGCGCGGACACTGCCGGCGTCCTAAGGAGCCCTGATGCGAAACCGAATCCTGGGTGCCATTGGCGTCATTTGGGGCGGTGCAGTGCTTCTCAACTGGTATCGCGGCAGCGGAGCGCACGGCTCAGGCGCTTACGCCGCTGGCTATTCCACGGGCGTCATTTTCGGCGCCCTGCTGTTCCTGGTCGGGGGCTATTACCTGCTGAGCGGTGGGGGTTCGAAAAGACCCCAGTGACGTCTCACGTGCGGTCAGCGAATCGTAAGAGGCGTGCGGTGACTGCGCGCGTCAACGGAACTGACGCTACCCGATGCGCAGCGCCGTGCTCGAGGTCATCCTGGACACCCCGGGTGGGCGCTCGTATACGAAACCGGATGTTTCGTCTGGTCGCAGTCGCACTCTTAACGGCTTCGGTCGCCGCCCATGCCGATGAGCGGTCGACCGCCGAGAGTGCGCGCATCGAATACCTGTTGGCGGTCGTTGCATCGCTGCACAACGCACAGTTCATTCGTAATGGAACATCCTATGACAGCGCGGCCGCGGTCAAGCACATGCGGCTCAAACTCAGCGCTGCCGGTTCGCGGGTGAGGACGGCGGAAGACTTTATACGTTACTGCGCGTCGGCATCATCCGTTTCGGGCACACCCTATGAGATTCGGCTCGCGGACGGCCGACTGGTCCGCTCAGGCGATTTTCTGCGGCAAAAGCTCATGGAGTTTGACAGGCAGAACGAGCGCTCGGATAAACCTGCGCCTGATGAGTAGTACTCACCCCGAATCATCGCTAAGGTATTCGTAGCGACCTTGCACGACCTGACCGCGACTGTGGAATCTCTGGCGGCGTTCCCGCGCCTGCTGGGGACATACTTTCGCAGTGTTCCTCCCCACGGCAGGCACTGGCGACCGTCATCTTGGGATGGTATCCCCAGTGAGAGGCTTACTGCGGCAGAGCCGCTCTGGCACGTGAGAGACGTCGAGATCGAAGGCTCCAGAGTGCGTTTTGCGCGCACCCTGAGGGAGACCATGCCCGATCTGCCAGATCTGCCCGGAGAGCGGATGGCGCGGGAGCGGGGCTACGCCAAAGCCGATCCGGAGCTGGCACTTCGCGAGTTTACCGACGCCCGGGAAATCACCGTTCGTACCATCCGAGGCCTCACGGCGGCTGAGCTGCGGAGAGCGGCAATCTTTGAGGGAAGGCGTACGACGCTTGCTGGCCTCGTGCATTTTTTGGCCAGCCACGACTGCCAACACCTTGCGGGTCTGCAATGGCTGCTTGCGAAGCTCGAAAGTGGCGAGGCGGTCTAACCGTACCCGGGGGCTTTCCACATGAACTATGTCCGACTCGGTCTTGCCTCGGTGGGAGCGTTTGTCGCGTACCTGGCTATCGGGGCACTCATGTTTGCCGGAGCACCCTTCCTGAAGGATGAGTTTGCTGAAGTATCCGGGCGTGTACCGCTCGCACGAAGGACAGATGAGCCACCTGCCGATAGGGATGGTGGCGACGCTTTTGTCCATCACTGTGCTTACGGTGCCATACGCGAAACTCTACAAACATGGACGGGGATTGGCGCAGGGCGCGGGTTTTGGAGCGTTGGTGGGAGCCTTTGTGGTGTGTTCGTTTGTGCTGCACAACTACGCCAATCTCAACATTGGCTTAAGGCTCACGACATTTTCCGCGATCGCATATTTCATAGAATGGTGCACAGTCGGGATCGTGATCGGACTACTGTACAAGCCCACCCCGTAGTACCGGTGCTGGTTTGGTCTTACAGCGAGGTATGAGCCAACCTATATGAGCACTGCGATCCGCCGTCCACAGGTGGCCGTTCTGGGTAGCGCCGACCCCGGGTCCGCCGCGTACGAGCTCGCTGCGGCCGCCGGGGAGTTACTCGCGAAGCTGGGCATCACGATGATCAGTGGATGTGGCAGTCCCGCCACCAAGGTTGCCGCCGAGCGCGCAGTTCGTGCTGGCGGATTGGTCGTCAGTGTCATTCCGCCGGACCAAATGCCTCCGGCACATTGGCCCGCGACTGTCGTCATCCCGTGCGGAATGGGCGATGCCCGCAACCTGATCATGGCCTTGGCTGGCGACGCCTGCCTGGTCGTCGGCGGGAGAGCCGGCACTGTTTCGGAGGTCTGCCTTGCCTGGCTGCACAAGCGCCCGCTGCTACCCCTGGTGGGTTGCGGTGGCTGGTCCGACCAGCTTCCCACGAACCCGCCGGACGAGACAGAACTCTCCGATCCTGCCATGGCGATCCACCGAGGAATTGCAGGCGCAGCTCCTCACGCTCGGCCTGGTACAACCGCGACGGCCGTGACTCGTCGACACCCGGCCCTCCACTTCTCATTTGGCGTGCAGAACGCGGCGTCACCACTCTTTCAGCCGGGGTACTAACATGAAGCTATGGACCGGTATCGCGACCGCGGCCCTCGCGGTTCTCATCGCCGCTTCGCCTCCCGTTCGGGCAGAGGACACACCCGAGATGCAGGCACAGCAGGCGGCCCTGAACTGGCTGGCCTTGCTTGACGCCGGTGACTATCAGCAGAGCTGGGTTACGGCGGCGGATTATTTCCAGAGCTCGATAGAGGAACGGCAGTGGGCGTCTACCGTGTCCCAGGTTCGCCGTCCTCTTCGAGCCGTGAAGTCGCGTACAGTATCGTCAGTCACATTTGTGAACTCCACGGCTCCAGGAGGAGACCACTTCGTCATTCAGTTCTCGACGGATTTCAGGAGAAAGAGCGGGGCAACAGAAACCGTGACTCTGCTCAAGAATCTCGACGGTCGCTGGCGTGTCAGCGGCTACCACATCAGGTGAGATCGCGGGACCGTGAACGGCTGTGCAGGTACGCGCCGCGCCCCTCAGCCTCATCGGTAGGGAGCGTCGGCCCGTGAATGCATCGGTCCTGAATGGCCTCGTCACCTCGAGCATCGCGGTCGTGCTGGTCTGCGTCTGGATCATCATTTACAGACGCCGCAGGACGCTTGGTTACCTGCTGCAGCTCATTGGCATTCCGTGCCTTCTGATCGTGGCGCTCGCCCATGTATTCGAGGCGTTTGAATTACTGCCGTCCATGGGTTGGGGCCAGACACAAGGTCCCGGCCACTACATAGACCTGGTCGCTGCGGTGCTTGGAACTGCAACCGTGCTCCTTGGCTTGCTGCTGCAGCGCACCTCCTTGCACAGGAGATGATCACGGCAGCGAGCAAGCTCCGCTCCGCCGTCAGGCAGCGCATGGCAATTCTGCCATTCAGGCGTCTTTGTGAGCCATACGTATAACAATCGGTGGAGGGGTTCGTGAGTCGTCAGACCGCCATGTCAGCCGTGTTGCCGCTCATCACCTTGCTGGTTGCGCTGGCGTCCGCGCCCGGAGCGGACGCGGACGCTCCGCCGCCCTCCGCTCCGCGGGAGGCCGCACAGCTCTCTGAAACCGACGCAATCCAGATTGCTGAAGACGAAGCCAGGCGCCTCAAGATAGACCTCGCACACTTCGAGCTGCCGAGCGCGACCTACGTTTCGGACGGCCACCGAGGTAAGTGGCATATCTTCTTCGTTGCGAAGGCGGAGCAGCACGACACGTGCTTTTCTGTGGACATCTATCGCAGTGGGGTGCGTCCGCGGCTTTTCCGGTGCAGTTGATGTCCGGCGGTATAACCTTCGTCGGGGGAGGCCATGAGGCGGTAGGGGCCTGACGGTGACCATCACCATTACCGCCTTTGAACGCTCACCCGATGGCGGCCAGGGACTGGCGCGTGATACGCGCGTTCGCTGGGCGCTTGAAGAAGTGGGTCAGCCCTACGCGGTTCGGGCTGTTTCGTCCCGTGCGATGAAGGAGCCCGCGCATCGGGCGCTACATCCTTTCGGGCAGATTCCGACCTACGAGGAAGGCGATCTCGTCCTGTTCGAGTCCGGAGCGATCGTATTCCATATCGCCGCACGTCATGCCGGCCTGCTGCCGGACGACGGCAACGCCCGGGCGCGCGCAATCACCTGGATGTTTGCCGCGCTCAACACGGTGGAACCACCGATCCTCGAGCTCGCAGTCGCGAAGTTTCTCGAGCGCGACAGGAGCTGGTACGAGGAGCGCCTGCCTCTGGTCAAGGATCGCATCCGCGACCGGCTCGGCCAACTGTCCGCTCGTCTGGGCGATGCCGACTGGCTCGATGGCGCATTCAGCGCGGGCGACCTGTTGATGGTCTCGGTGCTGCTTCGGCTGAAACCATCGGGCCTGCTGAGCGAGTATCCGAATCTGACCGCCTATGTCGCCCGTGGTGAAGCGCGGCCCGCGTACCAGCGTGCTTTCGATGCGCAATGGGCGGCTTCCGCAGGCGAGACAACCACGTGATGGCCCGCGGCCGGGCACTGCCCTGGGTCTTTGTGCCGTACGCTGCGACGACGTTCCTGCACTTCGCACACAATGCGCAGTACCTGACTCAGTATCCGCATCTTCCGCCGTCCTGGTCGCGAGCCGACGTTTATGTCGCATGGTGCTGCCTCATGGTGGTCGGCCTGCTCGGTTACGGGCTGTATCGCTTCGGACGGCGCAATACCGGGTTGTCGGTGCTGGGCCTGTACGCGCTCTGCGGATTTGGCGGTCTACTTCACTACACTCGAGCGCCAATCGCGCACCACTCAGCGATGATGAACGTAACCATCTGGGCAGAAGCTGTGGCGGGCGCGCTGCTGTTGGCGAACGTAGTCATGCTAAGTGGCGTTGCCCCGGGGTCGATGCCGCCTGACAATCGTCCGAGCAGGCCGTGACAGGCGCTCGGCCGGCCCTGGCGTTTCTGATGCCACGACACACCCTCGCACCCAACGGACAGCCGTTGCAGGGAAAGCTTGGCGCCACGTGCGCCGGGAGATATTGTGCGCCGGCGGCGTGTCCGGGTGTCTGGGGCCGGGGTCTGAGCTTCGCCGTCAGGCAATCAAGTGCAGGATCACCTTACGAGGTCGCTCATGAAGCGTGTTACCGGAATTGGCGGAGTCTTCCTCCGAGCCAAGGATCCGACAAAGCTGCAGTCCTGGTACAAAACCCACCTCGGCATCGATGTGCAGGACTGGGGTGGCGCAGCCTTTCGCTGGGTCGATGCTGCCGGAACTCCCACGAATGGCACTACCGCCTGGTCAGTCGGAGACGGCTCCTACTTCGCACCGAGCACTGCCGGCTTCATGATCAATTATCGCGTGGCGGATCTGCATGCTCTCCTCGGAATGCTGCGTGCGGAGGGCTGCCAGGTGCTCGAGAAGGTGGAGCAGTCGGACTTCGGGATATTTGGCTGGGTGATGGATCCGGAGGGCAACAAAGTCGAGCTTTGGCAGCCACCGGAGGGCCAATAGCCGGGGCCGACGTGAGCTGTGAACGGCGCCCCGGCGGTGCGCTTCTGTTTGTTCGGCACGCTGGGGTCGATTTGACGACCGACGTACTGGCTCGAGGAGAACTCGCATGTACTATCACGGCTGGGGAGCGACGTGGCTGATCTTTGTTGTCATCGCAGTCGTGCCCTTCTGGCGTATCTGTAACAGAGTTGGTCATTCACCCGCGCTCAGCCTGTTGATTCTGGTGCCGGTGATCAATCTGATCTTCATCTACTATCTGGCGTTCGGCGACTGGCCCTCCGACAGAAAGGGCACCGCCGCTCCGGGAAGCGCCGTCTAGCAATCACTGCGACCGCAGCCGCCTCGGACGCGGCCCAGCAGGAAGCCGCAGGTCGCTCGCGCGCCGTGCACACAGGAAGGCAAGACCGGGTCGGCCTGGAGGCGTGCGTCTTCTGCGAGATCGTGCGCGGCGCGCACCCGGCCAGCATCGTCTGCCAGGACGAACTCACCATGGCCTTCATCGATCTGCGCCAGTTTCACCCGGGACACACACTCGTCATTCCACGTCGGCACCTGCGTGACGTGCGCGAGCTCGACGATGCAACCGGGGCGGCACTCATGGCATCGCTTGCTCGCATCGCTCGCGCCGTGTCCGCCGCCTTCCCGAACCAGGGATTGAGCGTGTGGCACTCCGTCGGCGTGGCCGCGGATCAGGAGGTGCCGCACCTGCACGTGCACGTGCATCCGCGGCTGCTCGGCGACCGACTGCTTAAGGTGTATCCCTCGACTGCAACCGAGCCCGACAAGCTGGTGCGCGATGGGTACGCCGAGATCTTGCGCTCACACCTCACTGCCACCTCATGACCTCCGCTCTTCGTGCTTACTGCGCTCACTGTCACTGCGGGGCGCTCGGCTTTGCGTTCCAGAGCGCATTGCCCCCGGCGCAGTGGAGCGTCCGCGCCTGCAGCTGCCGGTTCTGCCGTGCCCACGGCGCGCGGACCACGTCCGATCCCGCCGGGCGGCTGAGCTTTCACGCATCTGACGCAAGCCTTCTCCGACGCTACCGATTCGGCATGCGGACCGCGGATTTCCTGCTCTGCTGCCGGTGTGGCGTTTACCTCGGCGCGCAGATCGAGATCGACGCTCGTGCCTACGGCATCGTCAACACTGCGGTGCTGACGCCGGCGCCCGCGGAGCTGCCTGCCGCGCTGGCCGTGGACTATGGAGCCGAGAGCCCGAGCGACCGGGTTCGCCGCCGTGCGCAGCGCTGGACGCCGCTCGAGGCGCTCGTCTAACGGTCGAGGGGTGGGCGCTGGCGTTGCAGCCGGGCTCGCTTGTTGCGCCGGGGAGGGCGATCGGTCACGCTCGATGCGCTTCGGCCGCTGCGCCGCAGCGAGGGGGTGGGGTATCAGCCGGCCTTCCAAGAACCAGAAATGAGGTCAGGTCGATGCGTATCGTCAGCGTGGGGCATGCGCTCCTGGCAGCCAGTCTCATCGGCATCGGAATCCAGGGTTTTGTCACCGGCAGCTTCGCGGCGGTCTGGCAGCCGGTGTCGAAGGGCGTCCCCGCTCGCGAGGCGCTGGCTTATCTGTGCGCCCTGGTCGCGCTCGCCGGGGGGCTCGGCCTCCTCTGGCAGCGCTCCGCCGCGCTGGCCGCCCGCGTGCTGCTCGGCTTCCTCGTACTCTGGACGCTGCTTTTCAGGGCGCGTTTCATCGTGCTGCAGCCGCTCGTCGAGGGCTCCTATCAGAGTTGCGGCGAGAACGTCGTGTTGGTGGCGGGTGTCTGGGTGCTGTTTGCCTGGTTCGCCACCGAGCGCGACCGCCGGCGGCTCGCTTTTGCCACCGGCGACAGCGGCGTACGCATCGCGAGGGTGCTCTATGGCCTCGCCATGATCGCCTTTGGACTTTCGCATTTCGCCTATCTCAACCTGACCGCGCCGCTCGTGCCCGGCTGGCTGCCCTGGCACACGGGCTGGGCGTATTTCACCGGCGGTGCCTATCTCGCCGCGGGAGTTGCGATCCTCGCCGGCCTGTTTGCGCGCCTCGCAGCGGCTCTCTCCGCCCTGCAGATGGGGCTTTTCACACTGCTGGTATGGGTACCCGCCGTGCTCGCCGGCGGCGATGCCTCGCAGCGGGCGGAGCTCGTCATCTCCTGGGCGCTGACGGCTGCCGCCTGGGTGGTGGTGGACTCGTACCGCGGCGTGCCGTGGCTCGCCAGGCGCCAGCCCCACCCGGCGGGCTGACCGGCGCAATGTGCCGAGATACGAGGTAACCGTTCAGGGGCGCGGGATCGCGGTGCCGCTCGATGCGGCCGTGGCCGTCGGTTTCCTCACCCTCGTGCAGGTGCGCGCCCGGGATCCGCTGGAGGCTGAGATCCGCGCCGTCGAGCGGGTAGCGGCGGACTGGTCGCAGAGCGCCTGGGCGCCCGGCAATCTCGGCAACTCGCCTTACCTCACCATTACGCGCGTGGGTCTCCTCTCCTGGTGGCACCGGCTGCTCGGCGCGCCGAAGGGGTATATCTTCTTCGCCGAAGACGGGATGCAGCTCAAGCCGGTCGACCGACCTCGGCGCAGGCACTGAGCGCTCCCAAGAACCAAACCGGGGAAACGTCATGGCAAAGGCATACTGGATTTCCGCTTACCGTTCGATCCGCGACCCGCAGGCGCTCGCGGCGTACGCCAAGCTCGCAGGCCCCGCACTGGAGAGCGCCGGCGGGCGTTTCCTGGCGCGCGGGCTCCCGGCGCGCGTCTATGAAGGCGGGCTCGAGCAGCGTCTGGTCATTCTCGAGTTCGCAAGCCTCGCGCAGGCACTCGCCGCGCATGACAGCCCGGCGTACCAGGAGGCGCTGCGCGCGCTGGGCAATGGAGCGGAGCGCGACATGCGCATCATCGAGGGCGTGCCATGAAGCTGCGCTACAAGATACTCAACACTCTCCTCGTGCTCATCGTCGTGGCCGTGGTGGCGCTGCGGCTCGTGCTCTCGCACGACTCACCCTGTCCGAGCACGGCGGCCGCCGCCGGTGGCGAAGCGCACATGCAGGCCGGGCTGTCGCGCTGCTATGGCTCACCCGAGGTCGTGAGGGTCGAGCAGGTGGCGCGGCCCGCGGTGGCGGACGATGAGCTGCTGGTGAAGGTGCACGCCGCGTCGCTCAATCCGCTCGACTGGCACTACATGGAGGGGTCACCCTACATCATGCGTCTCGGGGTCGGCGTCGGTGTGCCGGACGATCCGCGCATGGGGGTCGACTTCTCCGGCACCGTCGAGGCCGTCGGCAAAGCCGTGCAGCACTTCAAGGTCGGCGATGCGGTGTTCGGCGGCCACAGCGGCGCCTTTGCCGAGTACCTGACGGTGCGCGAGAGCCGCAATGTCGTGCTCAAGCCCGAGGGCGTGAGCTTCGAGCAGGCCGCGGCGCTCCCCATCGCTGCGGTCACGGCGCTGCAGGCGCTGCGCGACAAAGGCAAGATGCACCGCGGTGAGCGCGTGCTCATCAACGGCGCCTCGGGCGGCGTCGGCACGTTTGCCGTGCAGCTCGCCAAGTGGATGGGGGGGGATGTGACCGGCGTGTGCAGCACCAGGAACATGGAGCTGGTGCGCTCGCTCGGCGTCGATCATGTCATCGATTACACGCGCGAGGATTTCACGCACGGCAGCGCGCGCTACGATCTGATCATCGACAACGTGGGCAACCATTCCATGCTCGAGTACCGCCACGCCATGGCGCCGGATGGGGTGCTGGTCGTCGTCGGCGGACCGAACTCGAACGGCCAGCTGCTGGGTCCCCTCACCAGCATGCTGACGGCAAAAATCGTCTCCTCCTTCGTCCGCCAGCATTTCGAGCCGTTCCTCGCCGAGCTCAACCCGAAGGACTTGAGCCTGCTCGCCGAGCTCACCCAGCAGGGCAAGCTCAAGCCGGTCATTGACCGCCGCTACCCGCTGCAGCAGCTGCCCGACGCAATGCGCTACCTCGAGGCGGGTCACGCGCGCGGCAAGATCATGATCGATGTGGTTGCCGACCCGGCCGGCTGAGGCTGCGGGTGCTGCGCTGGCTGCTGTAACGGCATGACTGCGGCAGCGACGACCATGGAGGGGCTCGCGCTGCGCACGGCGACGCTGGACGACGTGGCGGCGATCGAGGCCATCATCGTCGAGTCGGCGCACGGACTCGGGGCCGGCGACTACACACACGCGACCATCGAGGCGGCGCTCAAGGGCGCGTTCGGGGTCGACACGCAGCTCCTGAAGGACCGCAGCTATTTCGTGGCCGAGGTGCGCGGCGAGCTCGCCGCGTGTGGCGGCTGGAGCTTCCGCCGCACCCTGTTCGGCAGCGATGCGCGCGCCGACCGCGATCCGCAGTCCCTCGATCCCAAGCTCGATGCCGCCAAGATCCGCGCCTTCTTCGTGCGACCGAAGTTTGCGCGGCTCGGCATCGGCAGCGCGCTGCTCCAGCGTTGCGAGCAGGAAGCGCAGCGCTTTGGCTTCCGGCGTTTCGAGCTCATGGCGACGCTGCCCGGCGTGCGGCTCTACCAGGCGCGCGGCTACCAGCCCGGAGAGAAGATCCGCTGGCCGCTTCCCGGGGGTCTCGCCATCGAGTTCGTGCCCATGGCGAAGTCGGTTTCGCCTGCGGCGCCGCCCGCTTAGACTTTGTGCCCCGAGCGAGGCACCGCGTGGCGTATCAGCTGAAGATCGAGCAGAAGACGGGGTTCCTGCATTGCACCGTCACCGGGAGCAATACATCCGCGGTCGTCAGGGGCTACATGCAGGAGGTCATGCAGGAGTCCGCCACGCGGCGCTGCCCGCGGCTGCTCATCGAGGAGCATCTGGAGGGTCCGCGTCTCGGCACCATGGAGGTGTTCGCCCTGGTGACCTCAGGCGCGAAGCTCTTCCACGGCCTGCTGGAGGCACTCGCGTTCGTCGACGTCAACGCAGAAGCCGACGTGATGCGCTTCGCCGAAGACCTGGCGGTGAATCGCGGCATACCGGTCAAGGTGTTCCGCACGGTGGAGGGCGCCGAGCAGTGGCTCAAGCAGCAGCTGCGTGCCGGCGGCGATGCGGCGGGCACTGATGCAGCTGAGACTCCCGGCTAGCAGTCCAGCTCACCGGGCCGCGGCGCCACGCGAGCGTACCAGCAGCAACCACGCAATCAGCGCCGCGCCCTTCTGATCCGCACCCCAGGGCGCGCCGATCTCGCGTCCGAGCCGCGCCACCTGCGTGCGCAGCTCCGCCGGCGAGCGCCTGAGCTCCGCGGCCGCGAGCGCTCCGAGATCGCGCTGGCGGATGCGCGTGGCGGGCAGCCCCTGCGCTGCACATCCCGCTTCCAGCGCCGCACGGAAATGCTGGCCGTCGGCGCTGTGGATGAGCGCATGCGAGGCGAGGATCGCCTCGAGCGTCGCGCCGCTGCGGCCCGTGGAATCGAGGATCCCGGCGGCGAGTGCCTCGACGCCGGCCGCACGCGCCGTGTGCGCGAGCGCGCGCAGACCTGAGGCGGCCAGTCGTGCGGCCGAGGCCTCAAATCCCGTAAGTCGCGCCCGGGCGTCCCCGATCGGCAGCCCCTCGATCGCGTGATAAGGCTGCTTCGCTCCCTCGAGCCGCGCTTCGGTGAGCTCGAGCCGCTCGCGCGCGAGCACCAGCGGCTCGCCGGGCGTACCACCGAGTACCACCACGGCCGCCCACCCGCAGTGCGGCGCGAATCCGAGCACGCAGGAGCCTGCGGCCGCGCCGGCGGGGCTCAGGCGATCTCCGCCTTCAGCGGCCGGCTCATGAGCTCGCGCACCGCATCCCGCGCCGGCACGCGCTCGTAGAGCACGCGGTAGACGCCCTCGCAGAGTGGCATCTCGACGCCGGCGCGCGCCGCCACACCGCGGATCGCCCGCGCGGCGGTATAGCCCTCCACCGACTGGCCGATCTGCGCGAGCGCCTGCTCGGGACTTGAGCCCCCGGCGAGCGCGAGACCAAAGCGCCGGTTGCGCGACTGATCGTCGGTGCAGGTGAGCACCAGGTCACCCAGGCCCGCCAGTCCCATGAAGGTCGCCGCCTCGGCACCGAGTGCCACGCCAAGACGGGTCATCTCCTTCAATCCCCGGGTGATGAGCGCGACGCGCGTGTTGGCGCCGAAACCGAGGCCGTCGGAGAGCCCGGCACCCACGGCGAGCGCGTTCTTCACCGCCCCGCCGATCTCGACGCCCATGATGTCGGTCGAGGTGTAAGCGCGAAAGTTCGCCGAGCTGAGCTCCGCGGCCAACGCATCGGCATAGGCTTCATCGGGCGAGGCGACGGTCATCGCGGTCGGCAACCCCGCACCCACCTCGCGTGCGAACGTCGGCCCGGAGAGCACCGCGCAGCGCCGCCAGCCTCCCAACACGTCGCGCGCCACCTGGTGCGGCAGGCGGCCGGTGTCCTGCTCGAACCCCTTGGTCGCCCAGGCGAGGTGCATAGCCGGCGTCAGGTGGGGACTGAGGCTCTCAAGCACACCCCGAAACGCCGGGCTCGGGACGACGATCAGCACGTCGCGCGCGCCGGAGAGCGCGGCGGGCAGCTGCTCGCAGACCTCGAGCGCCGCCGGAAAGGCAACACTCGGGAGATAGCGCTCGTTGCGGCGCGCGGCGGCCATGGCGGCAAGCTGCGCGCCATCGCGCCCCCAGAGCTTCACCTGCCGGCCCCCACGCGCGAAATGGATGGCGAGCGCCGTGCCCCAGGAGCCCGCGCCCAGCACGGCGATCGCGCCCGCCGCGGGGGCGCTCATGCGCCGACCCGGCGTGGGCTGAGAGGCACGCTCGCGCCCTCAGTTGGTCTGTGCGACCGGCGGCTGCTGTCCCTGGTTGGCCGCATACAGGGCCTCGAAGTTTACCGGCGGCAGCAGGAACTGCGGGAAGCCGCCCTGGCTCACCAGCTGCGATACCGCGCTGCGCGCGAACGGGAACAGCACTCCCGGGCATACGGCGCTCACCGCGCGCTTCAGGTCAGGCTCGGCGAGCCCGCGCATCACGAACAGGCCCGCCTGCTTCACCTCCACCAGGAACACGGTGGCCTCGTTCTGCTTCGCTGCCACCGTCACCGTGAGCACCACCTCGCGCAGATCCGGCGTCACCATGGTCGTCGCGGTCTGCAGGTCGAGACTGATCTGCGGGCTCCAGTTGCCCTCGATCCGCGGGCCGTTCGGCGCCTCGTACGAGCAGTCCTTCAGGTACACCGACTGCAGCGTGAGCGTCGGCCCATCGCCTTCATTCGCCGGCACCGCGCCGGCAGTCTCATTCGCCATCTCAGGCTCCGTTTTTTTTCAACATGGAATCGAGGCGCCCGGCTGCATCGAGCGCTTGTAATTCATCCGCCCCGCCCACCGCCAGCGCGCCGATGAAGATCTGCGGCACGGTGCTGCCCCCGCCACGCGCCACCATCTCGGCGCGACTGTTAGGCGTGAGGTCGACGTCGATCTCGGTGAACGCGACGCCCTTGGACTCAAGGAGCGAGCGTGCCCGGCGGCAGTAGCCGCACCAGTCGCTCAGGTATATGACGACCTCGGGCGCGGTCACACTGGGGGTGCTCACGGACGCAGCCTCGGTGATCAATCCCGCGACACCGGCAGGTTGTCGGCGCGCCAGGCGGCGAGCCCGCCGCGCAGCGCCGCCACTTTCGTGAAGCCCTGGGCGGCGAGCTGCCGCACCGCCGCCCCGGAGAGCGAGCCTGAGTCGTCGTACACGACGACCGCCTTCTCCTTCAGGCGTTTCAACGTCTCGCCGGCGTTGAGCAGGGACTCCCCGCTCATCTGCCGCGCGCCGTTCAGGTGGCCGGCCTGATACTGCTCCTGCGGGCGCAGGTCGAGCACCAGGGCCCCCTGGTTCATGAGGCGGATCAGGTCCTGGGGAGACACCGAAATAAGGCTTTCCGACCGCGCGCGCATCTCGTATACAGCGACCAGGGCCGCGGCGAGCGCCGTGGCAATGCCCAAGTAGGGGTGGAGACTCACGAATTGGAGCACGTGGTCCATGGCTTCGGGGGACGGTGAGGGGTCGCAAAAGGGCGCGCATTATAGCGCGCGCGCCGCGCGGGCCCCCGGGGCCGTGCGGGGGGGCCTGAAGGCGCTCCTCACTGTGCTCACCGCGGGGCTCGCCCTGGCCGGCGCGGGCCTCGCCGGCACCCCTGCCGCAAAACCTGAGACGGATGCGCGCAAGACCGAAGCGCAGCTCGAGGCGGTCAAGGCGGAGATCGAGCGCGTCACGCGCGAGGTGAGCCAGAGCCAGGTGGAGCGCGACCGGCTGAGCCGCGATCTCAAGAGCGCCGAGCTCTCCGTCGGGCAGGCACGAGCGGCGCTCGCCGAGATCCGCCATCAGCGCGCCGAGCACGCCGCACGCCGCACGGCGCTCACCACCGAGCAGCACGAGCGCGAGGCGCAGCTCGCCAAAAATCGCGCTGACCTCGCCGGCCAGCTGCGCGCCGCCTATCTGATCGGCCGGCAGGAGCCGCTGAAGCTCCTCCTCAACCAGGAGGATCCGGCGCTCGCCGGCCGCATGTTCGCCTACTACGGCTACTTCGGCCGCGCGCGTGCCGGGCAGATCAAGCTCATCGAGGACGACGTGCAACGCCTCGCCGAGCTCACCGCCGCGCTCGATGCCGAGGATGCGCAGCTCACCCAACTCGAGCAGCGGCAGCGCGGCGAGTTGAACGGGCTCGAGCACGCGCGCTCGCAGCGCACCGCCGTGCTCGCTTCCCTCGATGCCGAGTCACGCAGCCGCGCCGCCAGTCTCGAGCGCCTGCACAGCCAGCAGTCGGGACTCGAGCAGCTGCTGCGCGAGCTGCGCGCCGCGATCGAGCGCTATCCGCTCGAGGCGAACGATGCCTTCACGAAGCTGCGCGGCAAGCTCGCCTGGCCGGTGAGCGGTCATTTGGTGGCGCGCTTCGGCGATACGCGCGCCGGCGGGGTGCGCTGGGACGGGGTGCTGGTCGCGACCGAGCGCGGGACGCCCGTCAAGGCGGTGTGCGATGGCCGGGTGATCTACGCCGACTGGCTGCCGGGCCTGGGCCTGCTCGCGATCGTCGACCACGGCGATGGGTACCTGAGCCTCTACGGCCACAACGAGCGGCTCTTCAAGGCAGCCGGTGAGCACGTCGCCGCCGGCGATACCATCGCCGCCGCCGGCGACTCTGGCGGCAGCGGGCGCCCGGAGCTCTATTTCGAGATCCGCAAGGGCGGCCGGCCCGTGGACCCCCGTCCCTGGTTCAAGGCCGCCGATCCTTGAGCCTGGGCCGCGGCAGGCAGGCCGGCGCGCCCCGCAAAGGTGTGACTGGCGTCAACCTTTTGCGCACTGCGCCTCCCCCCGGCGCTGCGATTCGCCAACTCGCGCAAGGATCCTTAACGCCATTAAGCGCAATTGTGTCCGCTGGCTCCCACACCGTCCGGCACAGACAGCGAACCGATGAGCGTGCCTGCCTCAAACGCTGCGCCCCCCGAGCAGTCCGCAATCCGTTACGAGCCCTATTTTCGCCTGGTGCGCTCGCTCCTGCCGCGCGCCTCGAGCCTGGCGCTCTTCAATGTCGCCGGCGATCTGGTCTGGTCATCGGAGACCATGACCGGGCCCGATCTCATGAACGTGGTCGAGGACGCGCTGCTTGCGGCGCGCTCGAGCCAGGCGGGCGCGGGGCAGCTGCGCACCCTGGAGGGCAATCTGCCCCTGTATCTGTGCTCGCTGCGCGATGACGCGGGGGGACTCCTCGCCATGGTCGCGGTGGTGTGCCGGCCGAACGATGGCGGCGACCGCAAGCACCAGGATTTCTCCTTTGCCCAGTCGCTGCTGGCGCCGGCGCTCGAGAGCCTGCGGCGCGAGTTCCTCGCGCAGGCGGCGATCGAGGAGCTGCACGGCACCGTGGCCGACCTCAACCGCGACCTCGAGCTCCTGCTGTCGCACGGCGCCGCTGACCAGGGCACCCCCGATGGCGCCAACGATCTGCAGATGCTGCTCAAACAGACCATCGAGCACCTGCGCTCCGCCACCGGCGCGCTGCTGGTACCGGAGAAGAACCTGACGCTGCTGCGCTCCGCCGGCGATGCCGCGCCCGATGCGCGCTTCATGATGAAGGCGCACCGCAAGCTCCTGGCGCAGGCCCAGGCGCAGCGCGAGCCGCTGATCGTCAACGAGATCGACCCGGCAAGCCCCGACGCCAATCCCTACCGCGTGCTGTGCTGCGCGCTGCGCACCCGTGCCGGCCGCTGCATCGGCATGCTGGCACTGCTGCGCGACGAGAGCGGCGAGCACTTCAGCGAGCGCGACGCACACATCGGCCAGATTCTCGCCCGCAAGGCGCTCGACATCATCGAGTCGAGCTACGACTCACTCAGCGGTCTCTACACCCGGCCGGCCTTCGAGCGGCGCCTGGCGGCGGTGGTCACCGACGGCAAGAGCAGCCAGCCCTGGAGCGCGCTCTATATCGACGTCGACCAGCTGCACGCCATCAACGACAAGGCCGGCATGCACGTCGGCGACTCGGTGCTCGGGCAGCTCGGCGAGCTGTTTCGCAAGCGCCTGCCGCCGGGCGGCTTCGGCGCGCGCATCTCGGGCGACCGCTTCGCGGTGCTGCTGCCGGCGCAGGCCGAGGATGCCGAGAAATTCGCGCAGTCACTGCGCGCCGGGGCCGAGCAGCTGCTGCCGGGCCCGGGCGAGTCGCGCCCGCCGGTGTCGATCAGCATCGGGGTGGCGCTGCTCGACACCAGCTCGGGCGGGGAGCTCGCGCACGTGCTGGCCGCCGCCGAGAGCGCCTGCAAGGCCGCCAAGGAGCGCGGCCGCAACCGCGTCGAGGTCTACCAGGCGAGCGACACCAGCATCGTGCGCCGCTTCGCCGACATCTCGGTCGCCGCGCAGCTGCGCGATGCCATCGACAACGACCGCATGCGCCTCGATGCGCAGCTCATCCTGCCGTTCTCCGCCGCCGAGAGCGCCCGCCCGCACTACGAGCTGCTGCTGCGCATGATCAACGACGACGGCCTCACCATGGGCCCCGACAGCTTCCTGTCCGCCGCGGCGCGCTACCAGCTGATGCCGCTCATCGACCGCTGGGTGGTCAACCACGTGGTCGAGGCGCTGCGGCCGCGGGCCGGCGTGCTCGAGGGCAAGGCGCTCGGCTTCAACATCAACTTCTCGGGCCAGTCACTCGATGACGACGGCTTCGCCGACTTCCTGATCGGTGCGATCGGCGGCAGCGGACTCGACCCGGACCTGTTCTGCTTCGAGCTCACCGAGAATGCCACCGTCGCGCATCTGTCGCGCGCCGAGGAGCTGATGCGCCGGCTGCGTAAGCTCGGCTGCGGCGTGGCGCTCGATGATTTCGGGACCGGTCTCTCCTCGCTCTCGTGCCTGCGGCAGCTGCCGATCACCATGCTCAAGATCGACGGCAGCTTCATCCGCGACGTGGTGCGCGACCCGCGCGCCGAGGCCATGGTGCGCGCGATCGCCGAGCTGTCCCGCGGCATGAAGATCACGACCGTCGCGGAGTACGTCGAGACCGCGGAGATCAGCAGCCGTGTCGCCGAGCTCGGTGTCGACTACGGTCAGGGTTTTGCGATCGGCAAGCCGATCGCCCTCAACGAGCTCTTGAGCGAGCTGCCGCTGCCGAATGATGCCGACGGCCAGCGCCGGCCCGAGGATGTCATGTGGTACGCCGGGGCCACTCCCTGAAGCGGCGAGCCAAGCGCATGTCGAGTAACTCCCGGACTCTGATCGCCCTCATTGCCGGAACCCTGTTCGGGTTCTGCGGCGCGCTCACCTCGGGCGTGCTCGCCGAGCGCACCAGCGCCGCGCCCGTTGCATCGCGCGCCATCCTGCCGTGGGAGGAGGCCAGCCTGTTCGCGGAAGTCTATGAGCGCATCAAGCGCGACTACGTCGAAGAGGTCGACGACCACGTGCTGATGGAGCGGGCGCTGCGCGGCATGGTGAGCGCGCTCGACTCGCACTCTGCCTACCTCGACAGCGAGGAGTTCGAGGAGATCCGCCTCTCCACCATGGGCTCCTACCCCGGCGTCGGCATCGAGGTGGTGCCCGATGAGGGCGCCGTGAAGGTGCTGCGTCCGATCGAGGGCTCGCCCGCGCAGCGCGCGGGACTTAAGCCTGGCGATGAGATCGTGAAGATCGACGACGTCGACGTCGGCGGCGACCTCGCGGCCGCCACCGCCCGGCTGCGCGGGGCTTCGGGCAGTACGGTGAAGCTCACCGTGCGGCGCAAAGGGGAGGCTGCGCTCATCGAGTTCAGCGTGCAGCGCGAGCAGGTCGAGGTGACCAGCGTCGAGTGCGAGACGCTCGAGCCAGGCTACGGGTACCTGCATATCACGACCTTTACCGAAGCGACCCCGCAGGACGTCAGTCGGGCCGTATTGCAGCTTAAGAGAGACAATGGCGGCTCTCTAAAGGGTCTGGTGCTCGATTTAAGAGACAATCCGGGTGGCGTCCTCGAGTCCGGGGTCGCCGTGGCGGATGACTTCCTCGAGCAGGGCGTGATCGTCACCGCCGACGGCCGCACCCCCGAGGCGCGCTTTCGCATGGACGCAACTCCAGGCGACCTGATCGGCGGCGCTCCACTCGTCGTGCTGGTGAACGGCGGCACCGCCTCTGCCTCGGAGATCGTCGCCGGCGCGCTCAAGGATCACGGCCGGGCATGGCTCATCGGGCGCAAGACCTACGGCAAGGGCTCGGTGCAGACGGTCATGCCGCTTAGCCATGGCGGGGCGCTGAAGCTCACCACGTCGCGCTACTTCACCCCCTCCGGCGCCTCCATCCAGGGCGTCGGCATCGTGCCGGACATTCTCGAGAGCGAGCCCGCGCGGGCAGCGCTGACCCAGGCGGGTAAGAGCGGCGTGCCGCTACTGAAGCGCGACACCGATGTGCGCGCCGGGCTCGAGACTTTGAAGTCCAAGAGTCTCCTCGCGCGACACGACGCCGCACTCCCGCCGACCGCCGATCTCGTCCCCTGATCGATTGACGCTCAGCGCCGCTTAAGGCGGGCGTGGGCGCTTCCGCTATCCTGCCGCCATGCTCGGCTCGCTGATCGATCTGGTTCTGCATCTCGACCGGCATCTGGTCGAGCTGCTCGTCAGCTATCACCTGTGGATCTACCCGATCCTGTTCGCGGTCATCTTCGCGGAGACCGGGTTCGTGGTGACACCGTTTCTGCCCGGCGATTCGCTGCTGTTCGCGGTCGGGGCACTCGCCGCGGTCGATACGAGCGGCACGCTCACGGCGCCGCTCGCAAGCGCCGCGCTCGCCACCGCCGCCGTGCTCGGTAACACCGTGAATTACAGCATCGGGCGCGCGCTCGGGCCACGGGCCTTCAGCGGCCGCTATCGACTCCTGAAGGTGGAATATCTGCGCCGCACCGAGCAGTTCTTTCGCCGCCACGGGGCACTCGCGATCGTCCTGTCGCGCTTCATTCCGATCGTGCGCACCTGCGCGCCGTTCGTCGCCGGCATCGGCCGCATGCCCTACGGGCGCTTCCTCGCCTATAACCTCGTGGGCGGCTGCGCGTGGGTGCTGCTCTTCATCTGGGGCGGATACCTGTTCGGCAACATCCCGCTCGTCAGGCAGCATTTCGGGCTCGTCACCCTCGCCATCATCCTCGCCTCGCTCGTGCCGCTCGCCGTCACGCTCGCACGGCGCGAGGGAACGGCGCACTGAAACTGCAGCGGTGCCTCAGGCGATGAAGCGCGCCAGCACCCTCCACAGGGCCCCGAGCCCGCCGCCGACGAGCAGCGTCACATTGGGGATCACGCTCAGCATGAAGCCGGCATGGCGCCCTTCGGCGGCGCGCACGTAGCCGCGGAAGTAAAGCGCACGGCCGACGATGAACAGCGCGCCGAGCGCGGCTGCCACCCACGGGTTCACGTACAGCGCGAACAGCAGGATGCCCGGCACGAAGATGACGAGCTGCTCGAGCGTGTTCATCTGCACGCGGAAATAGCGCTCGAATACCTCGTGCCCGGCCGTGGCGGGTGCCGGCACCTTGTAGGTGACGCGCGCCCGGGCGACCGCCAGAGCGAAACAGAAGAACTCGAGGAGAGCCGCCGCGAGAATCACGTGGACCAGTGGCATGGGAACCCCCTGCGGCTAGGATAAACGACGCCGTGCCCGCGAGCGCCACGCCGGTGGCACAATGCGCCCATGGGCGAGAAGGTTCGAGGCTACGCGCACCGCGTCGACATCGCCGCCGATTCCGCCAGGGTGTGGCGCGCCATGACCGAGCGCGATCTGCTGCGCCTGTGGTGCTCGCCGGAGGCGGAGCTGCAGCCGCGGCAAGGCGGGCTGTTCCGCGCGCGCATCGATCGGGTCACCGAGCTCGAGGCGCACATCGATGTATTCGATGCCGGCCGCCGGGTGCGCTTCATCTATCTGCCGAACCCGGCACTGCCGGCCGCAGGCACGGTGCTGGTCGATGATCTGATCATCGAGGGAACGCCCGGCGGCACCGTGGTGCGCCTGCTCGGCTCCGGTGTGCCGGGCGAGAGCGCCTGGGATACGCAGTACTGGCGACTGCGCACCGCGTGGCTGCAGGCGCTCAACCGACTCAAGGTGGTAGTCGAGAAGCAACGTCAGGCGGAGACCGGCACATGACAGGGTTCCTGCTGCGCGCGGTGATCACCGCCATCGGCCTGTGGCTCGCCACCGTGTGGGTGCACGGCGTGCGCATCGACAACGCGACGACGCTGCTGCTGGCCGGGCTCCTGCTCGGCGTGGTGAATGCCATCGTGCGGCCGATCGCCTTCATCCTGACGCTGCCGATCACGGTCGTGACGCTGGGGCTCTTCCTCCTGGTGCTGAACGCCGCCATGGTGGCGCTCGTCGCCTGGATGCTGCCCGGCTTTCATCTCTACGGCGGCTTCCGGGCGGCGCTCCTCACCTGGATCATCGTGTGGCTGACGGGCCTCGTGGGCTCGATGCTGATCGGGCACCAGGGCTTCGAGCGCTACCGGTCGCGGTGAGGCCGTGGGCGGCGCAATTCTGCAGGCGATCGGCAACACGCCGCTCGTGGAGCTCAAGCGCCTGCCCGCGGCGCGCAGCGCGCGCGTCTTGGTCAAGCTCGAGTCCGCCAATCCGACCGGCAGCATGAAGGATCGCGTGGCGCGCGCCATGATCGAGCGCGCCGCGGCCGACGGGCGCCTGAAGCCCGGCGACACCGTCGTCGAGTACACCGCCGGCACCACCGGCATCTCACTCGCGCTGGTGTGCGCCGCGCTCGGCTTCAAGGCGCACTTCGTGTTCTCCAACGCCTTCAGCCCCGACAAGCGCCTCACCATGTGCGCCTACGGCGCGACCATCACCGATGTGAAGAGCGAAGGCGGCCAGATCACCGAGCAGCTCATCCGCTCGCTGATCTCGACCGCGGATGAGTTGAGCCTGAAGCCCGGGCACTGGTACTGCGATCAGCTCAACAACAAGGACGGCGAGGCCGGCTACTACGCACTCGGCGATGAGCTGTGGCGGCAGAGCGGCGGCCGCGTCGATGCCTTCGTGCAGGCGGTCGGCACCGGGCATTCGATCCACGGCACGAGCCACGCGCTGCGCCGCTACAACCCGCGCCTGCGGGTGGTGGCGGTCGAGCCCGCCGAATCGGCGGTGCTCTCAGGCAGTGCCCCCGGCGCACATAACATCGACGGCATCGGCATTGGCTTCGTACCGCCCTTGTGGCGGCGCGCCGAGGTGGATGAGATCGTGCCGGTGCCGAACGCCGAGGCCAAGGCGATGGCGCGGCGCGCGGCACGCGAGGAGGCTCTGTTCGCCGGCACCTCGACGGGGGCGAATCTCGTCGCCGCGCTCGCCGTCGCGCAGCGCTTGGGTCCCGATGCCACCGTGGCGACGATCGCGGTGGATTCGGGGCTGCGCTATCTCAGTACCGACCTGTACCGCACCGCAGCCTGACGGTCGTCGGCTCGCGCCGCGCGCGCCGGCCCGGAGCTCGCCGCCGCGAGCGGCACGGGGCTCTCAGCGTGCCGACAGCCGCAGCACCCAGCGGTAGACGGCGTAGATCACCACGAGGAAGCCGAGGCCGCCGAGCCACTCCGAAGCGGTCTCGAATGGGTCTCCCACCACGCCGATGGGAAATGGGTTGCTGGTGAGAACGACGAGCGCCGTGAAAACCACCGCCAGAACGCTCTCGCCGACGATCAAACCGGAAGCCAGCAGCACCCCCAGCTGTTTAGTGGCTTGAGGTTTAGCGGTCCGGTCGGCGCGCTGGTCAAACCACCAGCCGACCAGAGCGCCTACGGTGACCATCAGCGTCGATGCCGTGGGGAGGTAGATGCCGAGGCCCACGGCGAGCGGCGGCAGCCGCATCGAGCGGGTGGTCTTCGAGAGCACCCAGTCGAGCGCAATGATGCCGGCCCCGATGAGGGCACCCAGGCCCATCAGTTGCCATTTCTCCGGGTCGGCCTGGATCACCGCCTGGCCGAGGGCGGAGATGAGACCCGCCTGGGGTGCGGGCAGCGCGTGGGCGCCCGCGCCCGGGGCACCCGCAAAACCGTAAGCCTTGTTGACGAGGTCGAGCACCGGCGGGATCACCAGCGCGCTCGCCACTACGCCGATCACCAACGCCCACTGTTGTTTGGAGGGCGTGGATTCCACCAGCTGACCGGTCTTCAAATCCTGCAGGTTGTTGTTGGCGATGGCCGCCACGTTGAACACCACAGCGGTGACGAACAGCGCGTAAGCGACCAGCGCCTTGCCCATCTCCGGAGGGAGCGCTGACTTGACGGTTACCACCAGGAACAACGCGGTGGTGGCCACCACCAGGATGCCGATCCCTGAGAGCGGGCTATTGGAAGCGCCGATCAGTCCCGCCATGTAGCCGCACACGGTCGAGACCAGGAAGCCGACCACCACCACAATGATGATGCCGCCGACGGTGAGCAGCAGCGCATGCTCGCCGAGGCCGGCACTGGTCGCGAAGTTCCACAGCAGCCAGCAGATGGGCAGGATGCACAGCAGCGACACCACGCCCACCTGATCGATGGGAATGTCATGCTCGGTGCGCGCCAGCGTGGCGCCCTTGCCGGCCTTGCGTGCCCGGGAGGAAGCCATGGCGCTTTTCAGGCCACCGATCACCGGCTTCACGAGCTTGATGAGCGTCCAGACGGCGGATATGGCGATCGCGCCGGCGCCCACGTAACGCACATAGTGATTCCAGGTGGCATGCGCGAGCTCTCCGGCATCGCCAGCGGTCGCGTGCAATGCGCTGAAGTGCGGCACCCCCCAGCCCCAGCCGATCAGGGCACCCACGAACATCGCGACGCCGCAGCTGATGCCCACCAGGTGGCCGATGCCGAACAGCGCGAAGGACAGCTGGAAATCGAAACCCGTAAGCGGCGCCTGCCGGTCACTGCCCAGACGGAAGCTGTGGGCTACGTCCCCGAGGAACAGCCGCGTCTGCACCATCACCAGGAAGAGGGCCGAGACCAGCGAGCCGACCAGCACCGCTTTCAGGCCCTTGCCGCCGGATTCCACCGAGTCCTTGTCCGCCACGTCGCCGGAGCCGACCTTGATGACCTCAGCGCAGGCGGTGCCCTCGGGATAGGGGAGATCGGAGTCCGTCACCAGCGCGCGGCGCAGCGGAATGGAATACATGACGCCGAGAATGCCGCCGGCGGCGCAGATGGCGACCGTCTGCCAATACGGAAAGCCGGTCCACCAGCCGATCATGATGAACCCGGGCAGCACGAAGATGATCGAGGAGAGCGTGCCGGCGGTGGAGGCCACCGTCTGCACGATGTTGTTTTCCTGCGCCGTGGTGTTGCCGAGCCAACGCAACAGCGCCATGGAGATCACCACCGCGGGGATGGAGGTGGAGAAGGTGAGCCCGGCCTTGAGTCCGAAGTAGACGTTGGCGGCCGTGAACACGATGGTGAGCACCACGCCGAGGACGAGTCCGCGCAGTGTCAGCTCTTTGCGTGACTCGGCGCCGAGTGCGCCGACCGCCGCTACTCGCGTGTTCATATCGTTATTCTCCCGCTCGACCTACCAGCCGCCCCCACGCTCATATTAACGCGCCCTTAAGCGGCGGCGCGCGATATGCTGCGTGGCATCCGCGCTGTGCCGCGTCCCGGAGGAGAGTCCATGGCGAAGGTGCTCGTCGGGCTGCTGGTCGTCGTCCTGCTCGGCCTCGCCGGCTTCAGCTGGCTGACGCTGCACTGGACGTACTCGGAAGGCGAGCGCGCCGGCTACGTGCAGAAGCTCGCGAAGAAGGGCTGGTTGTGCAAGACCTGGGAGGGCGAGATGGCCATGGTGACCATGCCGGGCACGGTGGCGGAGAAGTTCAACTTCACCGTGCCGAGCGATGCGGTCGCCGCCAAGCTCAACGCCGCCGTTGGCAAGCGCCTCGCGCTGCGCTACCAGCAGCACAAGTGGATCCCGAGCTCGTGCTTCGGCGACACCGAGTACTTCGTCACCGACATGCGGCTCGCCGAGTAAGGCTCGAGCTCATTGATCGCGCGCGGGTCGATCGCGCGCGTGGCGGTCGCTGTCCCGATCGCGGGCCGTCGCAAAGTCCGGCGCATCGGCGGCGGGTTGGGGAAGCGCAGCACCGCTTGCAGGCGGCGGTGGCTTTGTCCCCTGCGTCGCAGCCGGCGCGCTCGCTGCGGCGCCACCGCCCGCGCTGCCGGGTGCGCTCGGGGCGCAGCCCGCGAGCAGCACCAGAGTCAGCACACCTGCGGATGCCTCCGGGAGCTGCCGCATCGTCAGTCTGCTTATCTCGCGGCCAGCAGCCGCCTGGCGAGCGGCGTGACGAGGAGCATCACTACGCCCGCGATCACGCCGTACCAGAAGATCTTCAGGAACAGCGCCGGCAGCGATTCGAGATGAGTGGCGTCGTACTGGCCGGTCAACTGTCCGGCGAGGTTGCCGCCGAGCGCGAGCGACAGGAACCACATGCCCATCGCCTGGCCGACGAAGCGCGGCGGCACGAGCTTGCTCATGTTGGAAAGCCCCACGGGCGAGATGCACATCTCCCCGCAGACGTGCAGGAAGTAGGTAGCGATCAGCCAGGTGGAGAGCACCAGGTGTCCGCCCAGCACGCGCTGCGCGGCGACATACATGACGAGGAAGCCGCAGCCTAAGAGCAGCAGCGCGACGCCGAACTTCGCGACCGCGGGCGGATCGCGCTGGCGCTTGCCGAGTGCCAGCCACAACGCCGCGAATACCCCGGCGAGGATGATGACGAACAGCGCATCCATCGACTGCAGTATTCCCGGCGGCGCGTTCCAGCCGAACATGTGCATGTCGGTGTAGCGCGCGGCGAACAGGTTGAAGGAAGCGCCCTGCTGAAAGTATCCGGCCCAGAAGGTCACCGAGCCGACGAACAGCGCCACCATCACCATCACCCGCCGGCGCTCGATTGCATCGAGTCCGGCGAAGAACAGCAGATACACGAAGTAGGCGACCGCCAGCAGCGACACCGCCCAGGTCGCAAACGCGCCGACTACCGCGGCGTCGATGCGCACCAGGCCGCTCACGGCGAGCAGCACCGCGGCGGCAATCAGCACGAGCAGCACCACGACCGGCGTCCACGAAGCGCGCTGCTCGCTCGGCACGCTGCGGCCGGCGGCGCCGAGGAAGCGCCGCGCCCACAGGAACCAGATGACGCCGAGCACCATGCCAACGGAGGAAAGACCGAAGCCGATGCGCCAGCCGAAGGCGGTCGCGACGATCGGCACGACGATCGGGCCGACAAAGGCACCGGTATTGATGCCCATGTAGAAGATCGAGAAGCCGGCGTCGCGCCGTGCGCCGCCCTCCGGGTAGAGCGTCGCCACCAGCGCACTTACGTTGGGCTTCAAGAGCCCGACTCCCATCGCGATCACCAGGAGGCCGACGAAAAAGATCGAGGTCGTGCCGAGGGCCAGCAGCGTGTTGCCGAGTGCGATCAGAATGCCGCCGGCAATCACGGCGCGCTGCGCCCCGGCCAGCCGGTCGGCGATCCAGCCGCCGAGGAGCCCCAGCAGATAGGTACTGCCGACGTACAGACCGTAGATCGAGGCCGAGGCCTTGTCGTCGAGTCCGAGACCGCCCCGGGCTGCGGGTGCCACCATGAAGAGGATGAGGAGCGACTGAATCCCGTAATAGGTGAATCGCTCCCACACCTCGGTGAGAAACAGCGTCGCAAGCCCGACCGGTTGGCCGAGGATGGTGCGGGCGGATGGCGCACGGACGAGGCTGGCTTCAGCGGCCTGGCTCATTGTTATCGGTCCTCGAGCGAGCTTAAGCAGCGCGCGGCGAGTCTGACCTACCGCCGGGCGGCGGCGCAAATCCGCGCGGCTTCAGCCGTCGCCGCCCTTCGGCTCGGCGGCGCCGCTCGCGCGCGAGCGCGACAGCAGCCGCGCCATGAGGATGCCGCCCTCGTAGAGCAGGTACATCGGAATCGCGAGCGAGCATTGCGAGATGGCATCGGGCGGGGTGAGGAGCGCAGCGAGGATGAAGATGCCGATCAGCACGTAACCGCGGTGTTGCTGCAGCTTCTCGATGCGCACCAGTCCCATGACCACGAGCAGCACCACCGCCACCGGCACCTCGAAGGCGAGTCCGAAGCAGAAGAACATCGTCAGCACGAAATCCAGGTAGTTGTTGATGTCGGTCATCATCGCGACGCCTTTCGGCGTGGTGGCCGCGAAGAACTGGAACATGACCGGAAAGACGAAGTAGTAGGCGAAGGCGATGCCGACATAGAAGAGCAGGATCGAGGACAGCAGCAGCGGCACCGCGAAGCGCCGCTCGTTGCGATACAGGCCGGGAGCGACGAACGCCCACAGCTGGTAGATGACGTACGGCATCGCGGCCAGCAGCGCCACGAAGAACGACAGCTTGAACGGCGTCGTGAAGGGCGACATCACCCCGGTCGCGATCAGGTTGCTGCCCGCGGGGAGCTTCAAGAGCAGCGGCTGCGCGACAAAGGAGAAGATCTCGTTGGAATTGAGCACGCACGGAATGAAGGCGATGCCGATAGCCACCAGCGCGCGCAGCAGCCGGCTGCGCAGCTCGAGCAGGTGCGAGATCAGCGTGCCTTCGACGAGCTTCTCAGGTTCCGCGCTCATCGGTGAGCGGCCTCAGGCGCGCCGCTCCGAATGCGCTGGCGTTGCGGCCGCGGACGTGTTGGCGTCGCTCTCATCGGGCTGCGCCGGCGCCGAAGTCGCGGGCTGCTCGGGCGGCGCTGCCGCTGCCGCAGCGGGCGATAGCGGCCTGGCCGCGGCCCAGGACGGACGCTCCTGGCCCGAGTTATGGATGTTCGGCGGGCTCGGCGTCTGAGCGGGCTGCGCGGCCGCAGCGGGCTCGGCAGCCGCCGGCGCGGCGGTCGATGCGGTGCTGCTCGGCGGCGGGTCACGGCGGCGTGCCTCCTCGAGCTGCACTTCCTCCTCGAGCTGCTCGCGGAATTGCCGTGCCATGGCGCGCGCGCGCCCGATCCAGCGACCGACCTCGGAGGTGACGCGCGGCAGCTTCTCGGGTCCCAGCACGACGAGTGCCAGAACAAAGATGATCAGAACTTCAAGAAAGCGCCCCTCGAACAGGTCAGACGCTCCGGTCGCTCTTGGGCTGGGCGGGCTGGGCCTGGGCCTCGGTCTTGCGGGCCTCGTCGAACTCGGCGTCGGCGCCTTCCGAACGGATCTGCTTCGGCGGGGTGCTCTGCTCCGACTCGCCGTCATTCATGGCCTTCTTGAACCCGCGCACCGCGGCGCCCAGGTCCTGTCCCACGGTCCGCAGCTTCTTGGTGCCGAATACGACGAGCACGACCAGCAGGATGATCAGCAGCTCGCGCATCCCTATACCGCCCATAACGCCCTCACTCCGCTTAGAGCCCGCGCTGACGCAGGAAAGGAGGAATCATAGGTCAAATGAGCCTCCCCGGGCCCATAAGTTCGGCGAATTCCGGTACCGGCTTCACGATCGTTGAGGTCAGGACTCGAGCCAGAACGTCACCGGACCGTCATTGATCAGCGACACCTGCATGTCAGCTCCAAATACGCCTGCGGAAACAGGGGCATAGGAAGCCCGAGCGCGCTCGAGGAGATGCCCGAACAGCCGTCGTGCCTCCTGCGGCTCCCCGGCGCTCGAGAACCCCGCGCGCGTGCCCTTGTGGGTATCGGCGGCGAGGGTGAACTGCGGAACGAGGAGCAGTCCCCCTCCGACGTCCCGCGTCGAAAGGTTCATGCGGCCCTGGCCATCGGGAAATACGCGAAAGCCGAGCAGGCGTTCCAACAGCCGCTCGGCCGATGCCTCGGTGTCCTCGCGCCGCACCGCAATGAGGGCGAGGACGCCCCTCGAGATCGCCCCGACCACGGCACCGTCGACACGCACCTCGGCATTCGCGACCCGCTGAATGAGACCAATCATGCTGAAGAGCGATTGTGTCGCATTGGCTTCGTGAAGTGTCGCACCCGAAAGGGCCGCGTGTGGCATTTGCTCCGGCGAGTCCGTAAGATTCGGAGCCGTTTTTCAGAGGTCAGAGCTTCGGACGGGGGAGTGCGGGGAAATGGGCTTCAGTCTGCGTGCGGTCTCGTTTGCGGCGCTTAGCGCCTGCGCACTGTGTGCCGCCCGCGCTCAGAATCCTCCGCAGTCCGCCCCCGCGGCCCCGGCTGCCGCGGCCGCGGCTCCTGCAGCCGAGCCAACTGCCGATGCCCAGCACGGCAAGACGGTGACCTACACCTGCTTGGGCTGTCACGGGATCGAGGGCTACAAGAACGCCTATCCGATGTACAGCGTGCCGGAGCTGCGCGGCCAGAACGCGCAGTACCTGTCGATCGCGCTGCATGGCTATCGCGACGGCGATCGCTCCCACATCACGATGCACTCGCAGACCGAGACACTCAGTGAGCAGGACATGGCGGATGCCGCGGCGTTTCTCGCCGGTAAGCCGCTGGTTGCGACCGGCAAGGCGGTGGGCACCGTGCCGCAGCCGGCGCAGCTATGTGTCTCCTGCCACGGCCAGGACGGGGTGGCGGCGGCGCCGATCTACCCCTCGCTCGCCGGGCAGCACGAGGACTACATCGTCCGCGCGCTCAATGAGTACAAGCACGGCGGGCGCAAGAACCCGGTGATGAAGGGATTCGCGCAGAACCTGAGCGAAGCGGACATCGCGATCATTGCCCGCTACTTCAGCCAGCTGAGCCCGGCGCTCGGCACCGAGCCGCGTCCCTCCACCCGTCTCGGCGAATAGCCGAAAATCACAGTCGATTCTGTGACTTGGCGCCTGGCCGCCGGGCCTCGCGCATGCGCCTCGGTGAGCCTTAAGACTCGGTTAAGGCGCGCCGCCTATTGTTCGTGGCCAGGAGCAGTCTTCGTTTCCCAAGGAGTCCTCGATGAGCTTCATCAATCTCGCGCGTAAGCCGCTCGTGGTCGCAACGCTGGGGGCCCTCAGCGTCGCGGTCCCGGTGAGCGCGCTCTATTACTCGGGCGTTGCCCATGCGGCCCCGAGCGCCGCCGCGGCGCAGGTGGCGCCGACGCCCTCGGCCCAGGCCGCGCCGGGCGCGACCCTCGCGCTGCCGGATTTCAGCGCCATGGTGCAGAAGTACGGCCCCGCGGTCGTCAATATCACCGTCACCTCCAAGGTCTCTGCCTCCTGGCAGGGCGATGAGGGCGATGAGGGGGGTGACAACGGCGGGGGCGGCGACAACGACGATCCCTTCGGCCCGAACAGCCCGTTCGCGCCGTTCTTCCGCGGCCACGGTTTCCAGATGCCGCGGCCGCAGCCGATGCACGGCGAGGGCTCGGGCTTCATCATCGGCTCCGATGGGCTGATCCTCACCAACGCGCACGTCGTCAAGGGCGCGAGCGATGTGACGGTGCGCCTCACCGACCGCCGCGAGTACACCGCGAAGGTGGTCGGCATCGATTCGAAGTCCGACATCGCGGTCATCCGGATCCCGGCGAAGGATCTGCCGACGGTGAAGATCGGCGACTCGAGGGGTCTTAAGGTCGGCGAGTGGGTGCTCGCCATCGGCGCGCCGTTCGGCTTCGAGAACAGCGCCACCGCCGGCATCGTGAGCGCCAAGGGCCGCTCGCTGAACGGCGATTACGTGCCCTTCATCCAGACCGACGTGCCGATCAACCCCGGCAATTCCGGCGGCCCGCTGTTCAACATGCGCGGCGAGGTGGTCGGCATCAACTCGCAGATCTTCAGCCGCAGCGGCGGCTACATGGGCGTGTCGTTCTCGATCCCGATCGATGTCGCCATGCAGGTCGAGCAGCAGCTGCAGAGCACCGGACACGTGACCCGCGGCAAGCTTGGCGTCGTGATCCAGAACGTGTCTCAGGGGCTCGCCGACTCCTTCGGTCTGCCGCAGCCCGAGGGTGCGCTGGTGTCGAGCGTCGAGAAGGACGGGCCGGCGGCCAAGGCGGGCGTCGAGCCGGGAGATGTCATCCTCAAGCTCAACGGCGAGACCATCAACGACTCGAGCGAGCTGCCGGTGAAGATCGCGGGCGTGAGCCCGGGTACCAGCGTGCAGCTCGAGATCTGGCGCAACCATGGCGCCCGTAACTTAAGCGTGAAGCTCGGCACCATGGAGGATCAGCGCACCGCCTCCACGCGCGAGCCGCAGCACGAGGGCGGCAGGCTCGGCCTCGCGGTGCGCCCGCTGACGAGTGACGAGCAGCGCCAGGGCAACATCGCCGGCGGTCTGCTCGTGGAGCAGGCCTCAGGTCCGGCCGCCGAAGCCGGCATTCAGCCGGGCGACATCGTGCTGGCTGCGAACGGCGCGCCGGTGAGGAGCAGCGAGGCGCTGAAGAGCGCGGTGGATAACTCCAAGGGACACATCGCGCTGCTGATCCAGCGCGGCGATGCGCGCATCTTCGTGCCGGTGAGAGTCGGCTGAGGCGCGGCTTAAAAGGGTGAATGAGCGGGGCGGCCGGTGGCCGCCCCGTTTTTTCTAAGGGGCCTTGCTGTTGGTCACCAGCGCCGCCACGAGCTCATTCACCGGCATGGCATCGAGCGCTGCGGAGTTGGCGAACAGCACCTTGACGCGCTCGGCCTGCCTGAGTCCGAAATGCGCATCCACCGCGGTCTCGAATTTCTTGACCAGCACCGGCATGCCCTCGGCGCGGCGCTTGCGGTGGCCGATCGGGAAGTCGACCTGCACGCGCTCGGTGTGGCTGCCGTCCTCAAAGAACACCTGCACCGCGTTGCCGATGTAGCGCTTGTCCGCGGCGTAGTACTCCGCGGTGAAGCGCGGGTTCTCGCGCACCTGCATCTTCGCGCGCAGCGCATCGATACGCGCATCGTGCGCCACCTCGTCCTCGTAGTCGGCGGCCGTCAGGCGCCCGAAGAGGAGTGGAATCGCCACCATGTACTGGATGCAGTGATCGCGGTCGGCGGGATTGGCGAGCGGGCCGGTCTTGTCGATGATGCGCACCCCGGGCTCCTGCGTCTCGATGACGACGCGCGCGATCGATTCGAGCTCCTGGCGCACCCGCGGGTGCAGCGTCATCGCCGCCTCGACGGCGGTCTGCGCATGGAACTCGGCCGGGTAGGAGATCTTGAAGAGTACGTTCTCCATGACGTAGCTGCCGAAGGGTTGCGGCAGCACGATGGGCTTGCCCTTGAAGAGCACGTCCGAGAAGCCCCAGGTCTTTGCCGACAGCGCCGACGGGTAGCCCATCTCGCCCGTGAGCGCGATCAGCGCCAGGCGCACGGCGCGGCTCGTGGCATCGCCCGCCGCCCAGCTCTTCCTCGAGCCGGTATTGGGGGCGTGCCGATAGGTGCGCAGCGCCCCGCCGTCGATCCAGGCGTTGGAGACGGCGTTCACCACCTGCTCGAGGCTGCCGCCGAGCATCGCGGTGACCACCGCGGTGGAGGCGACCCGCACCAGCAGCACGTGATCGAGGCCGACGCGGTTGAAGCTGTTCTCGAGCGCGAGGACCCCCTGGATCTCGTGCGCCTTGATCATAGCAGTGAGCAGGTCGCGCACCGTGAGAGGCGCCTGGCCCGACATCACCGCGAGCCGGGCGCGGTAGTCGGCCACGGCGAGGATGGCGCCGAGATTGTCGGACGGATGACCCCACTCGGCGGCGAGCCAGGTGTCGTTGAAGTCGAGCCAGCGGATCATGGCGCCGATGTTGAAGGCCGCCTGCACCGGATCGAGCTCGAAGGAGGTTCCGGGCACGCGCGCCCCGCCCGGCATCACCGCGCCCGGCACCAAAGGCCCCAGGAGCTTGCGGCAGGCCGGATATTTCAGCGCCTGAAAGCCGCAGGCAAGCGTGTCCATGAGGCAGTAGCGCGCGGTCTCATAGGCGAGCTGGCTCACGATCGTGGCATTGCGGGCATAGTCCGCGATCGCGGTGAGCGCCGCATCCGGGGCCGGCCGCTCGGCCGACTTCACATCCTGGGATGACACGTGCCGGGCTACTTGCGGTCGGCGAGCGGGATGAACTTCAGGTTCTCTGGACCGATGTAGTTGGCCGCCGGGCGGATGATCTTGCCGTCGGCGCGCTGCTCGATCACGTGCGCCGACCAGCCGGTGGTGCGCGCGATGACGAACAGCGGCGTGAACATCTCGGTCGGGATCCCCATGAGGTGATAGGCGACGGCGGAGAACCAGTCGAGGTTGGCGAACATGTTCTTGGTCTCGCGCATCACCGCCTCGATGCGGTCGGCGATCTCGAAACGCCGCATGTCGCCCGACTCCTGCGACAGCCCCCGGGCGACTTCCTTGATCACCTGGTTGCGCGGATCGGCGATGGTGTACACCGGGTGGCCGAAGCCGATGATGACTTCCTTGTTGGCGACGCGCGCGCGGATATCGGCCTCGGCCGCATCCACCGTCTCGTAGCGCTGCTGGATGACGAGCGCGGTCTCGTTCGCGCCGCCGTGCTTCGGTCCGCGCAGCCCACCGATCGCCCCGCAGATGCACGAGTAGAGGTCTGAGCCGGTGCCGGCGATCACCCGCGCGGCGAACGTCGAGGCGTTGAACTCGTGCTCGGCATACAGGATCAGCGAGGTGTGCATCGCGCGCACCCACTCCTCAGGCGGCGGGCGGCGGTGCAGCATGTGGAGGAAGTGCGCGCCGATCGAGTCATCCGCCGTCTCGGTGTGGATGCGCTCGCCCGAGTGGCTGAAGTGATACCAGTAGATGAGCATCGAGCCGAGCGATGCGATCAGCCGGTCGGCGATCTCGCGCGCGCCGGCGGCCTGGTGATCTTCCTTCTCCGGCAGCACGCACCCCAGGGCCGAGACGCCGCTGCGCAGCACGTCCATCGGGTGCGCCGCCGCCGGCAGCGCCTCGAGCGAGGTGCGTACCGCCGCGGGCAGGCCGCGCAGCGAGCGCAGCTTCGCCTTGTAGTTGGCGAGCTCGGCGCGATTCGGCAGCTTGCCGTGAATCAGCAGGAAGGCGATCTCCTCGAACTCGGATACTTCCGCGATCTCGAGGATGTCGTAGCCGCGGTAGTGCAGGTCATTACCCGTGCGCCCGACGCTGCACAGCGCCGTGTTGCCGGCCGTGACGCCCGACAGCGCCACGGACTTCTTGGGTTTTGGAGTGTCGTTCATGGGGACTTCCCGAACAGCTCGTCGAGCTTCTTCTCGTAAGCGTGGTAGTCGAGCACCTCGTAGAGATCGGCGCGCGTCTGCATGGCGGGCACGACGCTGGCTTGCGTGCCCTCGCGGCGAATTGCCCCGTACACCGCGACCTGCGCCTGGGCGGCGGCGCGGAACGCCGACAGTGGGTAGAGCACGAGGCGTACGCCGGCCGCGCGCAGCTCCTCAAGCCTGAAGAGCGGGGTCTGGCCGAACTCGGTGATGTTGGCGAGCACGGGCACAGGCACGCGGGCGGCGAACCCGCGGTACTCATCGAGCGTCTTCAATGCCTCGGCGAAGATCATGTCGGCGCCCGCGGCGACATAGGCCTGCGCGCGCTCGAGCGCGCGCTCCAGGCCCTCGACCGCGTGTGCATCGGTGCGCGCCATGACGACAAAAGCGGCGTCGCTGCGGGCATCGACCGCGGCCTTGATGCGATCGACCATCTCCGCGGGGGCAACGAGCGCCTTACCGGGGCGGTGGCCGCAGCGCTTGGCGGACACCTGATCCTCGAGGTGCATGCCGCCGGCGCCTGCGCGAATGAGCTCACGGCAGGTGCGGGCGATGTTGAAGGCGCTACCGAAGCCGGTATCGGCATCGACCAGCAGCGGCAGCTGGCACATCCCGGTGATGCGCCGCACGTCCTCGCAGACGTCGTTGAGGGTCGTTACGCCCAAGTCCGGCAGGCCGAAGGAGGCATTCGCCACCCCGGCGCCCGACAGATAGATGGCGCGAAAGCCGGCGCGGGCGGCGAGCAGCGCCGCATAGGCGTTGATCGTGCCGACGACCTGCAGCGGACGCTCCGCCTCGACGGCGGCCCGCAGGCGCTCGCCCGCGGTGAGTGATCGATCCGACATGAGCGACCTCGAAGAGGAGGCCATTCTATACGCGCCGCGCCGGCCCGGGCCAGCGAGCCCCGACCCTACTCACCGGTAGGATTGGCGCCGCCGGAAGGCGCTTACGGAATCTTCACGACCGTGCGTCCGGTGACACGCCCTTCGAGATAGGCGGGAAACGCCTGCGGCAGCTCCTCGAAGCCGATGGTCCGCGTCACGATGCGCGCGAGCTGCCGCGGCCGCAGGTCGGTCGCGATGCGCTGCCACACGGCGAGCCGCCAGTCGCGGCGGGTGGCGGAGGAGTTGATGCCGATCAGGGCGATGCCGCGCAGGATGAAAGGCATCACGGTGGTCTTGAGCTCCGCGCTCGAGGCAAGCCCGATGCTGGCGATGTTGCCCCAGAAATCCACGGTGCGGGTGAGCCAGGTGAGGACCTCGCCGCCCAGGTTGTCGATGGCGCCGCCGAAACGCGCGTTCTCGAGCGGCCGGGTACCTAAGTCGAGCGTCTTGCGATCCAGCACCTCGGTGGCGCCGAGCGCCTTGAGGTACTCCGTCGCCTCGGGCTTGCCGCTCACGGCGACGACCCGGTAGCCGCGCGTGCTCAGCATGTCGACGGCGACACTGCCGACGCCGCCCGTTGCGCCCGTCACCACGATCGGACCGCCTGTCGGGGCCTGGCCGTTCTGCTCCATGCGGTGGATGGCGAGCGCCGCGGTGAAGCCCGCGGTGCCGATCGACATGGCGGTGAGGGCATCGAGCCCCGGAGGCATCGGGATCACCCAGTCGGCAGGCACCCGCGCGTACTGCGCGTAGCCGCCGTCGTGGGTCTCCGACAGGCCGCAGCCGGTCACGAGCACCGCATCCCCCGGCCGAAAGCGCGCATCGCCCGAGGATTCCACCGTGCCGGCGAGATCGATGCCGCCGACGAGTGGGTAGCGGCGCAGGATCTTGCCCGCCCCGGTGGCGGCGAGCGCGTCCTTGTAGTTGATGCCCGAGCAGGCGACGCGGATCACGACTTCACCGGCCGCCAGCTCATTCAGTGTGAGGTCCTCGAAGCGCGCGACGATCTTGCCGCCCTCGGAGTGGATGCGGAATGCCCTGAAGGGTTTCATGACTTCGACTCCTTACTCCGGTCGAGCCAGGCGATGAGTCCCTGGGTGTTGAGCTCGAGATCGCCCGCGAGCGCACGCTCGATCTCGCGTTCGTCAAACGTGCTGCCCTCGCGTTGCGCGAGTGCGATCCACAATTCGAGCATCTCGGCGCGGATCCTCGCGGCGCGATCGGCCGCACCGGCGTGGCGGCGGGCGATGACGCTGAGCTCGCGGATCTGGCTCTTCAGGAGCTCCCCGAGGCGCGCTATGCCGGTGACGCGGCTGAAGTGCATGAGATAGATCGACTGCGGCTGGTAGGCGAGCATGCGGTCGACCGAGGCGAGGTGCTGCTCGGGGTCGAACTGCGTCGGCACGGTCGAGGGCGTGATGAAGGCTCCCTGCTCGGTATCGAGACCGCGGTAGGAGATGCCGAAGGTGTCGCCGGAGAAAATACTGCCGTGCTCAGCGTCTACGACCGCGTAGTGATGCAGCGCGTGCCCCGGCACGTGGATGAGCTCGAGCGTGCGGCCGCCGAGTGCGACCTGCTCGCCGTCACCGGCCACGAGCACGCGCTCGCGCGGGATCGGCAGCAGCTCGCCGTAGAGCCGCGCGAAGCGCTCCACGCCATAGACGGCCTTCGAGCCGGCGATCAGCTTGGCGGGATCGATCATGTGCGGCGCGCCGCGCGGATGCAGCACCGCGCGGGCGTTGGGGAGCGCGCGCATGAGGGCGCCCGCGCCGCCGGCGTGATCGAGGTGCACGTGGGTGAGGAGCACGTAATCAACCGCCTCGCGCGCCACGCCGAGCACGTTGAGCGCCGCGAGCAGATACGGCACCGAGCTGTTGGTGCCGACGTCGACGAAGGCGGCGTGGCCCGAATCCTCGATGAGGTGGGCGGCGGCATGGCCGGAGTAGAGGTACTCCGCATCGATGGCGAAGATGCCGTGCGGGTGGCGGTAGATCGTCGGCTTGACGGGGACGTCCGGCATATACACGTCGTAACCTCTGCGCTAGCTTAAGCCTTATGACCCGCGCGTTCAGTGCTCCCGGCCGCGTACTGCCGGCCGCCGCCCTCGCCGTGACGCTCGTGGCCGCGGCCTTCGCTCGGGCGCCTGAGCCGGCAGTGGTGCCGCCGCCGCCCGCGCCCCCGGTATCGACGCTTGGGCCGCCGATCGCTGCCGTGGCGCCTATTCCACAGCGCCGTGAGCGGGGCAACCTCGTCCTCGACAACATTCCCGCTCCCGACCCTGCGGTGAGCGAGCGCCTCGCGCTCTACCTGCAATCGCGCCAGGCGAGCCTCCTCGACTGGCTGCCCGACGGCTCGCTGCTCATCGGCACGCGCTTCGGCGACACCGAGCAGGTGCACCGCGTGGCCGCCCCGGGTCACGCGCGCGAGCAGCTCACGTTCTATTCCGAGCCGGTGGCGGTGGCCCGCGCCGCGCCCGCGGGCGGCGGCTTCGTGTTCCTCAAGGACCAGGGTGGAAACGAGAACTCGCAGCTCTACTACCGCGCCGCCGACGGGGCGGTGCGCCGCCTCACACAGGGCAATTTCACCCACGGCAATCCGGTCTGGTCGCACGACGGCAAGCGCGTCGCCTTTTACGGCAACGACCGCGACGGTGTCGCCTATGACGTGTACATCGCGGACGTGACGAGCGGCGCCGCGCCGCAGCTCATCGTCGGCGGCAAGCAGGACACCTGGTACCCGCTCGACTGGTCGCCGGATGACGCGAAGCTCCTGGTGTGGCGCTACGTATCGATCAGCGAGAGCTATCTCTACATCGCGAACGTGGCGAGCGGCGCGCTCACCCCGCTCGATACCTCCGGACATAAGGTCGGCATCCGCGATGCGAGGTTCGCCCCCGACGGGCGCGGGGTGTACGTGCTGTCGGACGAGGACGGCGAGTACGTGGCGCTGCGGCTCATCGAGCCGGTGACGCACCAGATGCGCCGCATCTCGGGCGATGCCGGCTGGGACGTCGAGACGTTCGACGTGAGCCCCGACGGGCGTTACCTCGCCTATACGGTCAACCAGGACGGCCGCAGCCACCTCACCGTGCTCGATACGCAGAGCCAGGCCGAAGTCTCGCCCGCCGGACTCCCCGAGGGGGTGGTTTCACGGCTCGCGTTCGACCGCAGCGGGCAGCGGCTCGCTGTGGCGGTCGAGTCCGCACAGTCGCCCGGCGACGTGTATTCGTACGATCTCGCGCACCAGCAGCTCGAGCGCTGGACGCGCAGCGAAGCGGGCACGGTCGATGCCCGCACGCTCATCGCCCCCGAGCTCGTCCACTTTCCGACCTGGGATCGCATCGGCGGCCACCCGCGGCTGCTCTCGGCCTACGTCTACCGGCCGCCGAATGCCGCCGGCTGCCCGGTAGTGATCGACATTCACGGCGGCCCGGAGTCGCAGTTCCGTCCGGGGTGGGATCCGTTCATCCAGTTCCTGGTGCACGAGCTCGGCTACGCCGTGGTCGCACCCAACGTGCGCGGCTCATCCGGCTACGGCAAGACGTTCCTGGCGCTCGATAACGGCGAGCTGCGCGAGGACGCGGTGCGCGACATCGGCTCACTGCTGGTGTGGATCGGGGCGCAGCCGGCCTTCGATCGCGAGCGGGTCGCGGTGATGGGCGACTCGTACGGCGGCTATATGGCGCTCACCTCGCTGGTGCACTACGGCGAGCGGCTGCGCGGCGGAATCGACGTCGTCGGCATCAGCAACTTCGTCACCTTCCTCACCAACACCTCGCCCTACCGGCGCGACCTGCGCCGCGCCGAGTATGGCGATGAGCGCGAGCCACGCATGCGCGAGTTCCTCGAGCGCATCTCCCCGCTCAGCAACGCGAACCGCATCAAGAAGCCGCTGCTGGTGGTCGCGGGCGCCAACGATCCGCGGGTGCCGCTGTCTGAGTCCGAGCAGCTCGTGTGGCGGGTGCGCTCCGGGGGCGGAGAAGTGTGGTACCTCTTGGCGAAGGACGAGGGTCACGGCTATCGCAAGAAGGCGAACCGCGACGTCTACCTCGAGACCGCGGCCAGCTTTCTGAAGCGCCTCGCTGCGCACTAGCTGATTTGACCGGCAGCACCTGCGGCGCCGCCGGTGAGGTCTCACCCCGCGGTTGAGGCCTCCGGCGGGAACACCACCACGACGCGCAGTCCCCGCCCGTCCGGTCCTGACGAAAGGCTGAGCGTCGCGCCGTGGGCATCGGCGATCGTCTTGACGATCGCGAGCCCGAGGCCGCTGCCGGGCGGCGCGCTGCCGGCGCGCCGGTAAAAGCGGTCGAAGACCCGCACATGCTCATCGGGCGGAATCCCCGGGCCGTTGTCCGTCACGCTGAGCTGCGCGCGCGGGGCGTCCGGGGTGCCACTCAAGTCCACCGCGACATCGACCCGCCCGCCCTCGGCGCTGTAGCGCACGGCGTTGTCGATGAGATTGCGCAGCAGCGACCGCAGCGCCTCGCGGTCGCCCGACACGACCAGCGCTCGGGCGCTCGATAAGCCCAGATCGATATGGCGCGCGTCGGCGAACGGCACGAGCTCCGCTACCACCTCGCGGGCGAGTGGCTCGAGCTCGACCGGCGCGTGCTGGGCAGCGGTGCGCGGCTCCTCGCGGGCGAGTGCCAGCAGCTGCCCCACCAGGCGGATCGCGCGCTGCACCCCCTCGGACAGGTGCTGCATCGCGGCGCCGCGCTCGGCATCGCTGCTCGCGTGCGCCAGCAGGTCCATCTGCAGGTGGAGCGCCGTGAGCGGGGTGCGCAGCTCGTGAGCTGCGTCCGCCATGAAGGCACGCTCGCGCCCCAGGGCGGCGTTCAGCCGCTCGAGCAGCTCATTCAGCGCCGCGACCAGCGGCTGCACCTCCTCGGGCAGGCGCGCACTCGCGAGGGGCTCGAGCGCATTCACGCGCCGCGCCTTGACGAGTCCGGTGAGCCGCTCGAGGGGCTTGAGCGCGTGGCCGACGGCCAGCCAGATGAGCAGCGCCAGCACCGGCAGCAACAGCGCAAAGGGCTCGAGCGTATGCAGCGCGAGCTCCGCGGCGCGGCTCTCGCGCACGCTCATCGGCTGCGCAACCTGGATGACCCGCGTGAGCGCCTGCGCGCCGTACACGCGCCAGCGTCCCTCGGAGGTCTTGACGGTGGCGAAGCCGAGCGTCGTGATCTGCGGCAGCACTGCGTGCGGGCGCGACAGATAGACACGCACGCCATCGAGCGACCAGACCTGCACGACGAAGTCGTAGGAGGCATCGCTCGGGGCGATCTGCTGCGACAGCAGGTACTGCACCGGCTGATCGCGCAGGATGAGAGCGGTCTGGCGCAGGTGATAGTCGAAGAACGCGTCCGCCTCGGCGAGCGCGTTGCGGTACACGATCCAGCCGCCGGCGGCGCCGACCAGCACGACGCCGGCGAGGAGCGAGGCGAGGAGTCGCGCGCGCAGCGACCTCACGAGCCGGGTCTCACGCGGTAGCCGACGCCGCGCACGGTGAGGATGAACTGCGCCCCGAGCTTGCGGCGCAGGCCGTGGATGTGAACCTCGACCGCGTTGCTCTCGACCTCCTCGCCCCAGCCGTAGAGGCGCTCCTCGATCTGGCTGCGCGACAGGATCGTACCCGGACGCTCGAGCAGCAGCTCGAGCAGCGCAAACTCCCGCGGCGAGAGCGCCACGTCGTCCGCACCCCTGGTTACCCGGTGGGTGGCGGGGTCGAGCGTCACGCCGAGGTGCTCGAGCTTCGGCCCGGCGCGCCCGGACTTGCGCCGCAGCAGCGCGCGAATGCGCGCCGCCAGCTCATCGAGATCGAACGGCTTGACGAGGTAGTCGTCGGCACCCGCATCGAGCCCGGCGACGCGATCGGCCACCGCATCGCGCGCCGTGATGATGAGCACCGGGGTATCGAGGCCGCGGCCCCGCAGCGCCTTGAGCAACGTCAGTCCGTCGGTGCCGGGGAGCCCCAGGTCGAGGAGCACGAGCTCGTGTCCCTCGGTGCCGAGTGCCTCCCGGGCCGCCGCGGCGCTCGTTACCCAGTCGATGGCAAAACCCTCGCGCCTGAGGCCCGCGCGGACGGCCTCGCCGATCATGGCATCGTCTTCAACCAGCAGCAGCCGCATGGCAAAGGGGGTGTGGAATGGGTCCGCGAGTATGATCGACCACGGCCCGGATCGTTCAAGGAGCAGCCCTTTTTGAGCCCCACCGAGCGCCTCCAGCGCGATGCCGCGGCACTGGAAGTCGGCTTAAGCGACCTGCAGGCGGCGCGTCTCCTCACCCTCCTCGATGAGCTCGAGCGCTGGAACCGCAGCTACAACCTCACGGCGGTCACGGGCCGCGAGGCGATGATCAGCCACCATCTGCTCGACAGCCTGTCCATCAACCAGGATCTTGCCGGCACGCGCATCGCGGACGTGGGCACGGGGGCCGGCTTTCCGGGGCTACCGCTCGCGATCGCAAATCCGGCGCGTCAGTTCACCCTCATCGACTCGAGCGGCAAGAAGACGCGCTTCGTGGCGCATGCGGCCCGCACGCTCGGGCTCGCCAACGTCAGCGTGCTGCACGCGCGCGCCGAGACGCTCGCCCCCGAGGCGCCGTTCGATACCGTGGCGGCGCGCGCGCTCGCGCCGCTGCCGAAGCTCATCGCCCAGGTGGCGCCGCTGTGCGGGCCGGCGACGCGCGTGCTGGCGATGAAGGGACAGTGGCCGCAGGCGGAGATCGAGGCGGTGCCGGCGCCCTGGCGGCTCTTCGGCTCGCGCCGCATTGCCGTGCCCGGCCTCGATGCGCAGCGCTGCGTTCTCGTCTACGGGCAGGGATAGCAGGGCGGGACCTCAGCAAGCGCCGCGCAGCCTGCAGCAGACTCATTGTGTCCTTCGTCAGGTCAAAGGACGCTGGCCGCGCCAGCGTTCGTGACAGCCGGTCGGCGGCAGGCCTCGCCGGCGTTCCTCAGGCCAGTTGCAGCGGCAGGGCGGTCGTCTCCTTGATCACCGCCATCGCAATCGAGGAGTTGACCGACTGCACCCCCGGAAAGCGCGACAGATGATCGAGGAAGAAGGCCTCGTACGCCTTGATGTCCCGGCACACGATGCGCAGCAGGAAGTCCGTCTCGCCCATGAGGGTGTAGCACTCGAGGATCTCCGGGTGCGCGCGCACCGCCTGCTCGAAGCGCAGCAACGCATCACGCCCGTGACCGGCCAGCTTCACGTGCGAGAACACCATCACCGAGAGCCCGAGTTTCTCGCGATCCAGCACCGCGACGCGGCGCTTGATGATCCCGAGCTCGGTCAGTCGGGTTACCCGCCGCCAGCAGGTCGAAGAGCTCAGGCTCAGCCGCTCGGCGATCTCGGCGGCGGACAGGTCGCCGTGCTCCTGTACCAGATCCAGGATCCTCAGGTCCCCGCGACTCAGCTCCGGATGCACCGTTCATCTCACTAATTAGGCAATTAATGGAATATATCATTCACATAGGGGTCATTCAGCGCAACTTCTGTGACGCGGCGTGCAGCGGAGCCGCGTACGCTGCCGGCTCAAAGAAACCCGTCGCGGGAGGCCGCCGTGGACATCTTCGAAGCGCGCGAATTCGACGCCCATGAGCTCGTGATTTTCGGCCATGACGCCCCGACGGGGCTCAAAGCCATCGTCGCGATCCACTCGACGACGCTCGGGCCGGCGGCCGGCGGTTGCCGCATGTGGCCGTACGCGAGCCAGGCTGAGGCCGTGGCGGACGTGCTGCGGCTGTCGCGCGGCATGAGCTACAAGAACGCCATGGCGGGACTGCCGTTCGGCGGCGGCAAGGCGGTGATCATCGGCGATTCGCGCACCGTGAAGACGCCCGAGCTGCTCGCGGCGTTCGGCCGCGTGGTGGACTCGCTCCGCGGCCGCTATGTCACGGCCGAGGACGTCGGCACCACCACGGCCGATATGGCCCACGTGGCACGCGCGACCCGCTACGTGGCCGGCCTCGGGCGCGCCCCGGGCGTGGCCGGCGGCGACCCGGCGCCCAAGACCGCGCTTGGGGTGTTCCTCGGCCTCAAAGCCGCGGTGAAGTTCCGCCTCGGGCGCGACGATCTCGCCGGACTCACCGTGGCCGTGCAGGGCGTCGGCGGCGTCGGTTATCACCTCTGCGGCCTCCTGGCCGCAGCCGGCGCCCGGCTCAAGGTTGCGGACGTCCTGCCCACGGCGGTTGCGCGCGTGTGCGATGAGTTCGGGGCCGCCCCGGTCGCTCCCGTGCGCGTGCTCGAGGAGGAGGCCGACGTGCTCGCGCCCTGCGCGCTTGGTGCAATCCTCAATGCCCGCACGATCGCGCGCCTGCGCGCGCCGGTGATTGCCGGCGCGGCCAACAACCAGCTGGCCCAGACCCAGGACGGCGAGGCGCTGCGCGCCGCGGGCGTCCTCTATGCGCCGGACTACGTAATCAATGCCGGCGGCATCATCAGCGTGGCGCGCGAGTACTACGGCGGCACCGAGGCGCAGGTGATCGAGGACATCCACGGCATTCCCGCGCGGCTCACCGAGATCTTCGAGCGCGCGCGGCGCGAGAGCCGCCCGACCAGCGAAATCGCCGACCGCATGGCGCGCGAGCGGCTCGGGCGCGAGGCACAAAGACTCGTCGCCTGACAGCGACCCGCGGGCCGACGGCCGGCAGTGAAGTACACTGTCGGGCCATGAAGCGGGTCATCGCCATCGCGAACCAGAAAGGCGGCGTCGGCAAGACCACGACCGCGGTGAATCTCGCCGCTTCGCTTGCCGCTACACGCCGGCGGGTACTGCTCATCGACCTCGATCCCCAGGGCAACGCCACCATGGGGAGCGGCGTCGACAAGGGGCAGCTCAAGCACAGCGCCTGCGAGGTGCTGCTCGGGGAGGCAGACTTCGCCGCGGCGCTGGTGTCGGTGACGGATGGCGGCTACCAGCTGCTGCCCGCCAACCAGGAGCTGACCGCCGCCGAGGTGCGCCTCCTTACCCTACCCATCGGACGCGAGACGAAGCTCCGCAACGTCCTGCAGCCGCAACGCGGGGCGTTCGACCTGGTGCTGATTGACTGCCCGCCGGCGCTCAACATGCTCACGGTGAATGCGCTCGTGGCGGCCGACAGCGTGCTCATCCCGATGCAGTGCGAGTACTACGCGCTCGAGGGGCTGACGGCGCTCCTCGCGACCATCGATCAGATCCGCGACGCCGCCAACCCGAAACTCACCGTCGAGGGGCTGCTGCGCACCATGTACGACCCGCGCAACAATCTCTCCACCGAAGTCAGCAGCCAGCTGATCACGCACTTCGGCGACAAGGTGTTTCGCACCGTCATCCCGCGCAACGTGCGGCTCGCCGAGGCACCTTCCTTTGGCAAGCCGGCACTGTTTCACGACAAGGAATCGCGCGGCGCGCTCGCTTATCTCGCGCTCGCCGGCGAGATGATCCGCCGCGAGGAGGAAGCGCAGTCGGAAGCACGCCAGGCGCCGCCCGCCATGACGCGCCCGCCAGCCGGTAACGGGGCCAGCGAGACCCACGCATCGCCCGGCCCGGCAGCCGAGGCCGGCACGTCAGCCGACGGCACGCTCGAGGGGGGTAAGCACGCATGAAGAAACCGTCGCTCGGCCGGGGGCTCGCGGATCTGCTCGGCCAGGCGGTCGTGCGCCCGACCGTCGCGGCCAGCCCCGGTGAGGAGCTCCGCAAGCTCCCTCTCGATCTGCTGCAGCGCGGTCGCTACCAGCCGCGCGCCGACATGCGCACCGACACCCTCGCCGAGCTCGCCGACTCCATCAAGGCGCAGGGCGTCATACAGCCGATCGTAGTGCGGGCGCTGGAGCCGCCGGCGCCGGGTGCGCCGCAGCGCTACGAGATCATCGCGGGCGAGCGTCGCTGGCGCGCGGCGCAGATGGCTGGACTGACTGAGATTCCGGCGGTCATCCGCCACCTGCCGGATTCGGCGGCGATCGCGGTCGCCCTCATCGAGAACATCCAGCGCGAGAACCTGAACCCCCTCGAGGAGGCACGCGCCCTCACCCGCCTCATCACCGAGTTCGGCCTGACGCACCAGGAAGCCGCCGAATCCGTCGGCCGCTCGCGCGCCGGGGTGAGCAACCTGCTGCGCCTGCTCGAGCTGCCGAACGAGATCGCCGAGCTCCTCGAGAAGCGCTCGCTCGAGATGGGCCACGCGCGCGCACTCCTGTCCCTGAGCGGCCGACGCCAGCAGATCGAAGTCGGCCTGCTGGTGGCCAAGAAGGGGCTGTCGGTGCGTGAGACCGAGGCGCTGGTGCGGCGCCTGAACGCCCCGACGGTGCATGGGGCCGATGGCGATGGGGTCCCCAGGCGAGACCCGAATGTCGAGCGGCTCGAGCAGGAGCTGGCCGAGAAGCTCGGCGCCCGGGTCGCCATCCAGCACTCAAGCCGGGGCGGCGGCAAACTGGTTGTGACTTATACGAGCCTCGATGAGCTGGACGGCATCCTGGAGCACATCCGCTGAGGCCTCGCGGCTGCAATAGGTAGTAGCGCTGTGGACTGCCGCTCACGCGCTCTCTATAATCCCGCGGCTTTTTCGCCGTCGCCACGTAAGTGACTGAACGGCCGAAGTAAGTTGAGCCTCAGGCGCCATGCTCAGGCGCCGGATGAGCGGCTCTTTAGACCCCTCGGGCGGAACTTATATAAGGTGTTGGCGATCGATCTGCCCCAGGCGCGGCGGCTGGCCTTCGGTGTCGTGCTGGGTCAGGCCGGCGTCACCGTGGTCGCAGCGCTCATCGCGTGGGGGGCGGCGGGTGAGCGCGCGGCGCTGTCGGCGCTACTGGGCGGTGGGATCGCCACCGCGGGGAGCCTGGCGATGGCGGCCCTGGTGTTTGCCGGCGCGGTCGCCAACGCGCAGCGCATCGTGGCGGCGTTCTACGTCGGCGAGGCGCTGAAGCTTGTGGTCGTGGCGACGCTGTTCGTAGTCGTGCTGCGGACGGTGCGGGTGGTGCCGCTGGCGATGCTCGGCAGCTTCGCGGCGACGTACCTGGTGTTCTGGATTGCGCTGGTTGGCGCGCTGCCGTCGGCGAGCGGCATGCGCCGCGGCGGCTGAGTGGCGGTGGGAGAGGCGAAGCGGTGCTGGGTCTACTGACAATGAAGGTCGCGGAGGCAGTCGGGGGGGCGACTGATTACATCGTCCACCACGAGACGTTCCTCTCGAGCAAGGCACCCCAGGGTATCGTCGATTTCTCGACGCTCAATCTCGACACCGTGTTCTTCTCGGTGCTGCTCGCGGTGCTGTTCGCCGGCAGCTTCTATCTCGCCGCCCGGCGCGCCACGGTCGGCGTGCCGGGGAAGTTCCAGCTGTTCGTCGAGGTGCTGGTCAATTTCGTCGACACGCAGGTGAGGGACACCTTCCACGGCACGAGCAAGCTGATCGCGCCGCTCGCGCTCACCATCTTCAGCTGGATTCTGCTCTTCAACATGATGGATCTCGTGCCGGTGGATCTGCTGCCGGCCGCCGCGCGCCAGGTGGGATTCGAGCACCTGAAAGTGGTGCCGAGCACGGATCTCAACGCCACGTTTGCGATGTCGCTCAGCGTCTTCGTGCTGATCATCTTCTACAGTATCAAAATGAAGGGCTTCGTCGGCTTCGTCGCCGAGCTGACGCTCCACCCCTTCAGCTCCAAGAATGTGTTCCTGCAGGCGCTGCTCGTGCCGGTGAATTTCCTGCTCGAGTCGGTCACCCTGCTGGCTCGCCCGGTGTCGCTGTCGCTGCGCCTCTTCGGCAACCTGTATGCGGGGGAGATGATCTTCCTCCTCATCGCGGTGCTGACGCTGTCGCACGGACTGCATTCGCTCGCCACCGTGGGCGGCTGGGTCGCGATCATCTTCCAGCTCATTCTCGGGCTCGCCTGGTCGATCTTTCACGTGCTGATCATCGTGCTGCAGGCGTTCATTTTCATGGTGTTGACCATCGTCTACCTGGCGCTCGCGAGCGAGCATCATTGAGGGGCGACGGGGTTCACGGGCTTTTGCGTATCGATTTCGTTCTCGAGGAGATTTGAATGGAAATTGCACACATCCAGGCCATGACCGTACTGGCGGTCGGCATCATCTTTGGTCTCGGCGCCGCGGGCACCGCCATCGGCTTCGGCATTCTCGGCGGGCGCTTCATCGAGGGCTCGGCGCGCCAGCCGGAGCTGCTGCCGGTGCTGCGCATCCAGATGTTCGTGGTCGCGGGGCTGCTCGACGCGGTCGCCATGATCGGCATCGGCTTCGCGCTGTTCTTCACGTTCGCGAATCCGTTCCTCAACGCGCTGCACCACTAGACGGCCGACGGTTCCGAGGCAGGAGAGCTAAGCGGTGAACATCAATCTCACGCTCATCGTGCAGATGATCGTGTTCATACTGCTCATCTGGTTCACGATGAAGGTCGTGTGGCCGATGATTCTCGGGCCGATGACGGAGCGCGAGACGCGCATCGCAAACGGGCTCGCGGCCGCCGAACAGGGCGAGAAGACGCTCGCCGAGGCGCGGGACAGGTCGGACGCGATCGTGCGCGAGGCACGCGAGCGCGCCAACCAGATCATCGACCATGCACAGCATCGCGCCAACGAGCTGGTGGACCAGGCGAGAACCACCGCGAGTGCCGAGGGCGCGCGCCTGGTCGCCGCGGCGCAGCAGCAGATCGAGCTCGACACGACGCGTGCCCGCGAGAGCCTGCGGCGCGATGTCGCCGGGATCGCCGTCGGCGCGGCGGCCAAGCTTCTTGGGCGCGAGATCGATGCGCGCAAGCACGCTGACCTTCTCGAGCAGCTCGCCGCCGAGGTCTGATAGATAAGCGTATGGCGGACAAGAGCACCATCGCCAGGCCCTATGCGCGCGCCGCCTTCGAGGAGGCGCGTGACGCTAGGCAGCTCGAGCCGTGGTCGCAGGCGCTGCACGTCGCCGCCGCGGTGGTCGAGGATCCGCGCGTCACGGTGCTGCTCGGCAACCCGCACGTGACGCCCGAGGAGCTCGCCACGCTCCTGATCGGCATCGCGGCTCCGAAGCTCGGCGAGCACGGCGGCAACTTCTTGCGCACCCTCGCCGCCAATCGCCGGCTCGCGGTGCTGCCGGAGATCGCGGCGAAGTTCGATGAGCTCAAGGACGCCGCCGAGGGGGTGGCCGACGTCACGGTCACCTCGGCAGCGCCACTCGATGCGGGCCAGCAGAAGACGCTCGCCACCGCGCTCGAGCGCAGACTCGAGCGCTCCGTGCGGCTGCACTGCGTGACCGATCCAACGCTCATCGGCGGCGCGGTGGTGCAAAGTGGCGACCTGGTGATCGACGGTTCGCTCCGCACGCGCCTCGAGCGCATCGCCTACGAATTGACCGCTTAAGGAATCCAAATGGCCATCAAGGCATCCGAGATCTCCGATCTCATCAAGCAACGCATCGAGGACTTCAAGTCCGTTACCGAGGCTCGCAACGTCGGCACGATCATCTCGGTCACCGACGGCATCACGCGCATCCATGGCCTCGCGGATGCGCGCTACGGCGAGATGCTGGAATTCCCCGGTAACATCTTCGGCCTGGCGCTCAACCTCGAGCAGGATTCGGTCGGCGCCGTGGTGCTCGGCGAATACAAGCATCTGAAGGAAGGCGACACCGTCAAGACCACGGGGCGCATTCTCGAGGTGCCGGTGGGACCTGAGCTCCTGGGGCGCGTAGTCGATGCGCTCGGGGCGCCGCTCGATGGCAAGGGCCCGCTGAAGGCCACACGCACCTCGCCGATCGAGCGCGTGGCGCCGGGCGTGATCTACCGCAAGTCCGTGAGCCAGCCGGTGCAGACCGGCTACAAGGCCATCGACTCGATGGTGCCGATCGGCCGCGGCCAGCGCGAGCTCATCATTGGCGACCGCCAGACCGGCAAGACCGCGCTCGCGGTCGACACCATCATCAATCAGAAGGGCTCGGGGATTAAGTGCATCTACGTCGCGATCGGCCAGAAGCAGTCGACCATCGCCAACGTGGTGCGCAAGCTCGAGGAGCACGGCGCACTCGCCCACACCGTGATCGTGGCCGCCTCTGCCTCAACTCCCGCCGCCCTGCAGTACATCGCCGCTTACTCGGGCGTCACCATGGGCGAGTACTTCATGGACAACGGCGAGGACGCACTCATTATCTATGACGATCTGTCGAAGCAGGCGGTCGCCTACCGGCAGATCTCGCTGCTGCTGCGCCGGCCGCCGGGACGCGAGGCGTTCCCGGGCGACGTGTTCTATCTGCACTCGCGGCTGCTCGAGCGCTCGGCGCGCGTCAACGAGGAGTACGTCGAGAAGGCGACCTCCGGCAGGGTCAAGGGCAAGACCGGCTCGCTCACCGGGTTGCCGATCATCGAGACGCAGGCGGGCGACGTGACGGCATTCGTGCCGACCAACGTCATCTCGATCACCGACGGGCAGATCTTCCTCGAGACCGACCTGTTCAACGCCGGTATCCGCCCGGCGATGAACGCCGGCATCTCGGTGTCGCGCGTCGGCGGCGCGGCGCAGACCGACATCATCAAGAAGCTCGGCGGTGGCATCCGCCTCGCGCTCGCCCAGTTCCGCGAGCTCGCCGCGTTCTCGCAGTTCGCTTCCGATCTGGATGAGGCCACCCGCAAGCAGCTCGAGCGCGGCCAGCGGGTCACCGAGGTCATGAAGCAGAAGCAGTACGCGCCGATGTCGGTGGCGGAGATGGCGCTGTCGATCTACGCAGTCAACAACGGCTACATGGACAAGGTGGACTTGAAGAAAGTAGTCGACTTCGAGGCGGCGCTGCAGGCCTTTGCGCAGAGCAACCACAAATCCACGCTCGATGCGATCAACGCTACGCCTAAGCTCACCAAGGAGAACGAGGCGGCGATGACGAAGGTCATCGAGGACTTCGTGGCGACCGGCACGTACTGATCAGAGTCACTTCGTACTGACGCAACCGCAATGCCCGGCACCAAGGAAATCCGCGCCAAGATCGCCAGTGTGAAGAGCACTCAGAAGATCACCAAGGCGATGCAGATGGTGGCGACCAGCAAGATGCGCCGCGCGCAGGAGCGCATGAAGCTGGCGCGCCCGTACGCCGCGCGCATGCTGGAGGTCATCGGCCACCTCACTGAGGCGAATCCCGACTACCGCCACCCGTTCCTCGTGACGCGTGAGCCCAAGGCCATCGGCATCATCGTCATCTCCTCCGATCGCGGCCTTGCCGGAGCGCTGAACGCCAACGTGTTCCGCGAGACGCTGAAATTGATCCGCGAGTGGCAGGGGAAGGGCGCGACGGTGAGCCTGTGCCTGATCGGCACCAAGGCGCTGACCTTCTTCCGGCGACTCAACCTTCCGATCCTCGCCAACGTCACGCACCTCGGCGACAGGCCGCACGTCAAGGATCTGATCGGCACCGTCAAGGTGATGCTGGACGGCTATCGCGCCGGCGAGCTGGACCGGCTGTTCCTGGTGAACGCGCAGTTCGTCAACACCATGACGCAGAAGCCCACCGTCGAGCAGCTGCTGCCGATCCGCCCCTTCGATACCGAGGGACTCCAGGAGCATTGGGATTACATCTACGAGCCGGACGCCGCGGGCATCCTCGATGGGCTGCTGATGCGCTACATCGAGTCGCAGGTGTACCGCGGCGCGGTCGAGAACGTCGCCTCCGAGATGGCGGCGCGCATGGTCGCCATGGGTGCGGCCTCCGACAACGCCGGCAAGCTCATTAACGAATTGCAACTCATCTACAACAAGGCCCGCCAGGCTGCGATCACGAAGGAGCTTTCGGAGATCGTGGGCGGCGCCGCAGCGGTTTGAGGAACGACAACATGGCCACTCCCGGCGAGGGAAAGATCACCCAGATCATCGGCGCCGTCATCGACGTCGAGTTTCCGCGCGGATCCATCCCGCGCATCTACGAGGCGCTGAAGCTCAAGGACGTGGACTTGACGCTCGAGGTGCAGCAGCAGCTCGGCGATGGCGTGGTGCGCACCATCGCCATGGGCTCCTCTGAAGGGTTGAAGCGCGGCCTCGCCGTCGAGGCGACCGGCGCGCCCATCTCGGTGCCGGTCGGCAAGGGCACGCTCGGGCGCATCATGGACGTGCTCGGCCATCCGCAGGACAACCGCGGGCCGGTTGAGGCGCAGGAGTTCCTGCCGATTCATCGTCCGCCGCCGTCCTTCGAGCAGCAGGCGGCCGGGCGCGACCTGCTGGTCACTGGCATCAAGGTCATCGATCTGCTGGTGCCGTTCGCCAAGGGCGGCAAGATCGGCCTGTTCGGCGGCGCCGGCGTCGGCAAGACCGTCAACATGCTCGAGCTCATCAACAATATCGCCAAGCAGTACTCCGGACTCTCGGTGTTCGCCGGCGTCGGCGAGCGCACCCGCGAGGGCAACGACTTCTATCACGAGATGATCGAGTCGGGCGTCATCGACAAGGACAACCTGTCGAACTCCAAGGTGGCGATGGTGTATGGCCAGATGAACGAGCCCCCGGGCAACCGCCTGCGTGTGGGGCTCACCGGACTCACCATGGCCGAGTACTTCCGCGATGAAACGCGCGAAGACGGCGGCAAGGGGCGCGACGTGCTGTTCTTCATCGACAACATCTACCGCTACACGCTTGCCGGCACCGAAGTGTCGGCGCTGCTCGGGCGCATGCCCTCGGCGGTGGGCTACCAGCCGACGCTCGCCGAAGAGATGGGCGTGCTGCAGGAGCGCATCACCTCCACCAAGACCGGCTCCATCACCTCCATCCAGGCGGTGTACGTGCCGGCCGACGACCTGACCGATCCCTCTCCCGCGACCACCTTCGCGC
>DATMOK010000029.1:0-2803 GCA_035568235.1 Steroidobacteraceae bacterium
ACGGCGAGCGTCGCGTTCGGGCGTTTCCGGGCGTTGCCGCATCGCCGCGAGCTGCTTGCCGACGGCCGGCCGATCAAGATTGGCGGGCGCGCCTTTGACGTGCTGATGGCGCTGATCGAGGCGCGCGGAGCCGTCGTCGGCAAGGAGGCGCTCATGGCGCGCGTGTGGCCCGACCGGGTCGTCGAGGAGAACAATCTGCAAGCGCACATCTCGGCGTTGCGGGCCGCCTTGGGGGCGGAGCGCGAGCTGATCCGCACAGTCTCCGGACGCGGTTACCAGTTTACCGGCGAGATCCGCATCCTGCCGGCGAGCCCGGACGAGCACGCCGTCGCGGGGGTGGCTGCGGTGGAACCTGAAGCGGTCCTACCGCCAACCAACCTGCCGCAGCCGGTTTCCGAGCTGATCGGCCGGGACGACGAGCTGCGCGAGATCCTGAGCCTTGCCGCCGCGCATCGGCTCGTCCCCCTGACTGGCGCCGGCGGCATCGGCAAAAGACGGCTCGCACTCGCGGTCGCGCGCCGGCTGTTGTCGGAATTTGTCGACGGCGTGTGGGTGGCCGAACTCTCGTCGCTGTCCGATCCCGGCCTGATGCCCGCCACGGTTGCCGCTGCGGTCGGGATCGAGCTTGGCGGCGGCGAGGTTTCAGCGCAGCGCGTCGCGCAGGCCCTCGCCGCGCGTCGGCTGTTGCTGGTGCTGGACACCTGCGAGCATGTGATCGACGCCGCGGCCATGATGGCCGAGGCGATGCTGCGGGCGGGCTCGACGGTGCACATCATCGCCACCAGCCGCGAGCCGCTCCGGGCGGAGGGGGAGCAGATCTACCCGGTGCCACCATTGGCCGTGCCGGCGGAGCATGCCGAGGATCAGGACGATACTCTGCGATACGGCGCCATTCGGCTGTTTATCGAGAGAGCGAGGTCGGAAGACCCGCATTTTGCGCCGGAGCGGCGCGTTGTAGACATGATCGCGGCGATCTGCCGGCGGCTTGATGGCATCCCGCTGGCGATCGAGCTGGCTGCGGCGCGCGTCACCGCGCTTGGCATTGAGGCACTCGCCGCCCGCCTCGACGACCGGTTCCGGGTGCTGACCGGCGGCCGGCGGACGGCATTGCCGCGGCACCAGACATTGCGGGCAGCGCTCGACTGGAGCTACGAGCTGCTGGCCGACGCCGAATGCGTGATCCTCCATCGTCTGGCGGTCTTCGCCGGGTCTTTCAGCCTGGAGGCGGCCAGCGCGGTTGCGGCGAGCGCCGAGGTCACGCCGTCAGAAGTCGTCGAGGGCCTCGCCAGCCTGGTCGCGAAATCGCTCGTCGCAGCCGAGGCCGACGCCACCGTAGCGCGCTACCGCTTGCTCCACACGACGCGGGCTTATGCGCTCGAAAAGCTCGGCGAAAGCGGTGAGCTCGAAGCGGTCGCGCGCCGCCACGCCGAATATTACCGCGACCTGTTCGAGCGGGCCGAAACCGAATTGGAGGCGCGCCCCACCGCCGAATGGCTGGCCGATTATGGGTGCCAAATCGACAACCTGCGCGCCGCGCTCGACTGGGCCTTTTCGCCGAACGGCGAGGCATCGCTCGGGGTGGCGCTAACCGCCGCCGCGGTGCCGCTGTGGATGCAGCTGTCACTAATGGAGGAGTGCGGCAGCCGCGTCGAGCGGGCGATGGCTGCCCTGGGGGACGGAGCGAGCCCAGACGCGCGCCGCGAGATGAAGCTGCATACCGCACTGGGCGCATCGTTGATATATACCAGAGGTCCTAGCCGTCCCGAGACCGACGTGCCCTGGACAAAGGCCCTCGAGCTTGCCGAAAGCCTCGAGGACACAGAGTACCAGTTGCGGTCGCTCCGGGGCCAGTGGGTCTTTCACCTCGACAGTGGTCGGTATCGCGTCGCTCTGGCACTGGCGCAAAGGTTCAGTAGCCTGGCGGCGAGCCGGCCCGACCCGAACGATCGGCTGATCGGTGACAGACTGACCGGGGTCTCGCAGCATTATCTAGGCGATCAGCCCAGCGCGCGGCGCCATGTCGAGCGCGTGCTCGCTGATTATGTCACTCCCGTCCGACGGTCCCATATCATTCGCTTCCTGCTCGACCAGCGGGTGACCGCGCGCGCCGTCCTTGGGCGAATTTTGTGGCTGCAGGGGTTTCCAGATCAGGCGATGCGCACCGCCGACAGCAGTGTCGAGGACGCTCGCGCGGGCAATCACACGATATCACTGTGTTACGCACTGGCCCACGCGGCGTGCCCGCTCGCGCTGTGGCTTGGCGATCTGGCCGCAGCGGAAAATCACGTGAGAATGCTGCTCGACCATGCGACAAGGCATGTGCTTCCGCTGTGGCGCGCGTTTGGTCAGGGCTATCAGGGAGTGCTGGTCATCAGGCGCAGTGATGTCATGACCGGACTACGCACGGGGCTTGATGAGGTTGCCGAGGCCAACTTCGCCTCTCGGTTCTTCCCGTTCTTGACTGAGATCGCGGAGGCCTTGGGTCGTGCCGGGCATATCGCTGACGGACTGGCCGCGGCCGAGCGGGCGATCGCACGTTCTGATGAGACTGAGGGGCGGTGGTGCATTGCCGAATTGCTGCGCGTCAAGGGTGAGCTTCTATTGTCGCAGGGCGTACAAGGAGCCGCAGCTGCGGCCGAGGATCACTTCCGGCGAGCACTTGACTGGGCGCGCCGGCAAGGCGCCTTATCCTGGGAACTGCGCGCCGCCACGAGCCTTGCCCGGCTGCTGCGCGATCGAGGCCGTTCCGTTGACGCGATAGCAGTTCTGCAGTCGGCCTACGACCGGTTTACGGAGGGGTTCG
>DATMOK010000030.1:0-110032 GCA_035568235.1 Steroidobacteraceae bacterium
CGAGGTCGGCCCACATACCGGACTTGATCACGCCGCGATCGCCCAGGTGCTCGCGTTGCGCAGGTAATGCAGAGAACTTGCGAATCGCGTCCGCGAGGCTGAGCTTGCCTTGCTCTCTCACGTACCTGGCGAGGATGCGGGGGAACGTGCCGTAGGCGCGCGGGTGCGGATGCTCCGCTCCAAGAATGCCCTCGGGGGATGTCGCCTGATAGTCGTTGCACACTGACACCCAGGGCTGCTGCAGCGCCAGCACGACATCGGGCTCGGTCATGCCGAACACCGCGACTCCCACGCCCGCCTTGTCCTTGATGAGCAGGTCGAAGATCGTGTCGATGGCATCCTCGTGCCACTGCGCCGCGATCTCGCTGACGCGTTTGCCGAGGTATTTCTCCAGCTGCTTGTCGTTGACCGAGGCGATGAGGATATCTTCCGGCCCGTTGATCTCGAGCCACTCGTTGTCCCACTTGTCCGACGGGCTCAACATGTCGTGACGAATCCTGGCGCGCGTTGCCTTATCCTTGAGCCGCTGCACGAGCTTCTCGGAGCCGCCGTCGTGCGCCCACGGCGGGATGAAAGCGGCCATGCCGTTGGCCCACGCGGTGTAGGCATAGGTGTCGGCCGCCACATCGATGCCCTCGCTCCGGGCCCTCTCGATGCGCTCGATCACCCGCGGCATCTTGCCCTTCTGGTTCCCTGAGGTCTTGAGATGGAATATCTCGACCGGGATCCCGCTCTCGCGGCCGATGCGAAAAGTCTCATCCAGCGCCGCCATCTCGGCATCGCCCTCGCTGCGCATGTGGGTGGCGTAGATGCCGCCGTAGCGGGCCGCGACTTTGGCGAGCGCGATGAGCTCATCCGTACTCGCGTACGGCGCGGGCGGATACTGCAGCGCCGTAGAGACACCCATCGCTCCCTGCTGCATGCCCTGCGCGATGAGGTCCTGCATCCGTCTGAGCTCGTCCGGCGTTGGCGGGCGGTCCCCGTAGCCGATGACCATCTCGCGTACCGAGGCGGCGCCTATGTAGGTGGCGAGGTTGATGCCGATCCCCTGGCGCTCCAGGCGTGCGAAATACTCCGCCAACGTGCGCCAGTCGACCTTCAGGTGGTAGTGGTCAAGGAACGGCTGAGCCTCCCTGATCATGGCATCGTTGAGAGGCGCGACTGACTCACCCTCGCCGGTGATCTCGGTCGTGATGCCCTGAAAGATCTTGGACGGCGCTCTTGGGTCGACGAGCAGCGTGGTCTCCGACTGGCCGAGCATGTCGATGAAGCCCGGCGCAACGATGAGGCCATGGGCGTCGATGGTCCGGGCAGCGCTCACCTCGACCAGGGCGCCGACGGCGGCGATGTGACCATCCTTCACGGCGACATCGCCCGCGTACCACGGCGACCCGGTGCCATCGATGATGTGGCCGTTACGGATGATCAGGTCGTAGCTCGATGGCACTGCGTGGCATAACGGAATGGAGCAGAGCAGCAATCCGGCAAATCGCGGCACCAGACCAGGCAGCGAGACCATGGCGACCCCCGGTTGAGCGGAACGCATTTTGAGTTGCGGGCGGGCAGCGTGGCCTTGACAATACTCCCTCAGCAGCGGGGGGGACATGGCGGCTGAAGTCGATGCGGTGTCTGCTCGATCCGGCGTGCGGGTTCGTCTGCAAGGATGGCCGCTGTTCTGGACTCTGGCGTTGGTGCTGCTCGCCGCGGAGCTGCGCCTGGTCACGGTTCTCGACTGGTCGAGCCCGAGCGATATTCGCTGGCTCATGGGGATGAACTGGCGACTCGCCGCGCCTTACTTTCTCCTCACCTTCACCGCCTCCTCACTGCAGCGACTCTTTCCCGGCCCAACGACCCGCTGGCTGCTCGCCAACCGGCGCTATTTCGGCCTGGCATTCGCCGTGGGAGCGTTCTGCCAGCTCATCCCGATCGCCACTCTCGCCTTGCGCTTCAGACCGGACCTGGCCGACATCCACTCCTCGTCCTCGCAGTTTGGCGAGGACGTGATCTATCTGACGCTGACCCTGATGACGGTGACTTCCTTCCGCGCGACGAACCGCTACTTGAGCCTCAAGACCTGGCGGCGGCTGCATAGCGCGGGCATCTATCTGCTCGGGGGACTCTACGGCGTGAGCTACGTGTACTTCGCGCTGAATGAGCCGAGCGTCACCTATGTGCTTCTTGGCATGGCCTTCGTGTGCGCCTGGGGCCTGCGGGCAGCGGTCTGGTGGCGGCGCCGTGCCGAGCTTCATGGGCGCAAGCTCCTCTGGGTGCTCGCGGGAGTTACCAACGGTGCCATGCTCGCCTGCTGGTCCTACTTCGGCATCGAAAGAGATCAGGGACTGCGCGTCGTGCTGGGCATGGCGCTCGCCCTGGCGTGCATGCTGCTCGGCCTCACGCTCATCAGCGCTCTGGTTGCGCGCTCGCAACGCCTGGCGGGTGCCGCGATCGGCGCGGAGCGCCGCCACTTTCAGTGGATATTCGTGCTGGCACTCACCTGGTATGTCGTGTTCGCCGTGGCAGCCCGCGTGACGCTCGTGCCGACGCACGCGCCGCTCCTGCCGGTGCCGCTGTACCTCGCGGTCGCGGCTGCGCTCTTAGGTCTCGGCACGCTCATGCCGCGCTCGGGCGTGACGCGTTAGCTGCGCGCTAGCCGAAACCGGCCGCTCAGGCGCGCGGCTCGGCGAGCAACTGCACCCAGAAGAGGCCGCGTCGCGAAGCCTGTCCGCTCGCAAAGCCGATGCCCATCTCGGCGAAGCGCGGATCCATGATGTTCTCGCAGTGGTCGGGGCTGTGCAGCCATCCGCGCACCGCCTCCTCGATCGTCACCGGGCCGTAAGCGATGTTCTCGCCGACCAGCCTCTCGTGATAGCCGACCGCACGCACCCGGTCGGCGGGCGACTGGCCGGCGCGGTCCTGGTGCTCGAAGTAGTCGTGTACGGCCATGTCGGTAGCATGGCCGAGCGCCACGCTGTCGAGCGTGCCGGACAAGGCGAGCGGCGGCGCGGGATTCAGGGTGTGGCCCCCGCAGCGTGCGCCGCGGGCGCGTGCCTCATTGACCAGCTTGAGTGCACGCGATGCCAGGGCCGGTGAGGCGGCGGCCGTCAGACTGACAGCGGGCGCGGCGGTGCTCGGGCGCTGATAGGAAGGCGCCGGCGCAGCGGAGGCGGCGCGGGAGGTCAGAGTCGGGGGAACTCCCGCGCCGGACGGTGAAGTTGCCAACACCAGCCAGGCCTCCCGGCCGCGGCGATAGATGCCCACCTCGCGCAGCTCGCGGCCCGAGACGCTGCGGCACTGCGTGCGCCGCAGCTGCTGAATCAGGGCCTCATCGGATCCGGTGACGTGCAAGCCGCGCGTCGATTGCGCCGTGTAGCCGGCGAGCTCGGCCGCGGCGGCGAGCGGGTGGCCGTCGGCCCACTTCTCCGCCGCCTGATCGAGCTCGAGGCGGTGATCGAGCGGGCTCGCGGCCGCGATCAGGCCGCCACAGCCTCCGATGCGCAGCATCTGCACGACCGACAGGGCATCGGGCCGCGCCGCAGGCGCCGCCAACAGGGCGATCACCAAGGTGGCCAGGGCCGCGGGCACCCCGGCGTAGCCGCGTTTCATCGGATGCTCCCGAGTCACGACAACTCGCAGCAAGGTTAGCCAAAGCAACGCGCGGGTACTGCGGCGGATGACCGGGCACTGGCGGTACGGGATCACAGATTTGCTACGCTACGGCACCCGCAAGGCCGAGGGGAGCGCTTCCATGAGGTCTCGAGCCACGATCCTGACGGCCGCCCTGGCACCGCTGCTGCTCGCCGCCGGGTCCGATCAGCCGGCCATGACGGCCGCAGATCTCGCCCAGCTGTGCAGCGGCACCGATCACGTGAGTGTCAACGCCTGCCGCATCTATATCCTCGGGGTGACGCAGGGGATCGACGTCGGAGTGCAGCTGGCGGGCGGCCATGGCACCCGCCACCCGTGCGTGCCGCCTGGGATCTCGGCGGAAGATCTGGAGAAGACCGTGAAGCAGCGGCTCGCGACGCTCGATGCCACCGCGGGTGCCCGCGATGCCGCGGGGTTCATTGCCGATGTGCTGCTCAAATCGTTCCGCTGTCCCAGGGCCGCGCAGGGGCAGCCATGAGCGGCCGGCATGGGCCGTGCGCCGTGCTGCTGGCGCTGCTTGGCACCTCCGCCCTGCTCGCCGCCGAGCCCCCGCAGGAGAAAGACGGCCTGTACTTTCCGACGGCAACCGATCAGACCGAGGCCGACGAGTACACACGCTACGAGCTGCTGGCGCCGGAGACTGCGAGCTTCAAGATCACCTACGAGGTGACCGCGACCACCGCGGGCGCCAGCTACTTCTATAACCCGATCCGCAAGGGCAGCATCGCGAGCGATGAGAGTGTGTACGACGCCGCAAGCGGAACGCCGCTGCACTTCGAGGTGGTGAAGGGGACCGCGGCACGGAGCGATCCGCTCGTGCTGGACGCCGACCCCGCGACCGACTACATCCGCGTGACGCTCGCGCACCCGGTGCCGCAGCACGGCCAGGCGCGAGTGCTCATCGTCAAGACCTACAAGGATCCCAAGAGCTACCACTTCGACGGCAAGACGCTGGTCTTCGACCGGCCGCTCGGAGTCAGACGCAACAAGGTGGTGCTGCCCGCCGGCTACGAGGTGACGGGGGTCTCGGTGCCATCGCAGGTCCGCACCGAGCCGGATGGCCGGCTCGCGGTGAGCTTCATGCACGCCGGCGCGGGCGAGGCGCCGCTCGTGATCCATGCCGTCAGGGATGCCCAGCTGGCGGACAAAGCGGCACCCAAGGCCGCAAGCCAAGCGCGCAGCTGGGAATCACCGTTCGAGGGCGGCACCGAGGAGGAGCGCCTCGCCGAGCGTGCGCACGAGGATCGCGAGATCGTCTACTTCCTGCAGCAGCCCGAAAGCCACGCCTTCAGCCTCTATCACGACTACACGGAGACGCGCGTCGGCATCAACGGCTACGCCAACGTGGTGCGCACCGGCAGCGTCGCGAGTCACCCCTCGGCGCGCAATCTCGACACCGGTGAGGAGCTTCAGACGCGCGAGATGAGCGGCGCGGAGCTCACGGCATCCGGGATCAATGTAGGTGAGCCCGTGCCGCCGGCCGCGCACGTGGTAGTGATTCCGTTTGCTCAGATTCATCAGGGACAGACGCTGCGCCTGCGGATCGCGGAAACCTACACCGCGCCGGTCAGTTACCGGCTCGAGGGCGATGAGCTCACGTTCGATCGCAGCCTGGGGCGCCCGCGCAATGCCGTGGTACTGCCGAGCGGCTGGTACTGCACCTTCAGCGCAGCTCCCGCGACCTTGAGCCAGCTGCCCGACGGGCGGGTGCGGCTCGACTACTGGGACGACCGCCCGGAGGCGGTCGACGTGCTCCTCAAAGCACGGCGCCGCGCCACCAGCCCCTAGCCTCACTGCTCAGCTGTTGGCCAGGCTCGCCGCGGGAACCCGGCAGATGCCCGGCGGTCTCATTGGGGGAGCCTTTCTGCAGCTACAGGAGGTAGCGCCATGACTCTGCCACAGACGCTGGCCCTCGCCACCGCATCGTCACTGCTGGCACTCGCAGGTTGCGCCAGCACCCAACCCACCGCCACGCATCCGGCCTCGCTCGAGCTCGCCCAGTCCGCAGAGACCCTCGACAAGGATGCCCGCTTGCTCGCGACGCGTGCAGACGGCGAGGAGACCCCGGGCTTCACCGCCGATGCGCACGAGCTCTCGCAGCGCGCCTATGAGTTCCGCCTGGCGGCGGCATCGAGCAACGCGAATGAAGGCGAGCTGCACAGTGAGTTCGCCCGAGTCACCGACAGCTACGAGCGGGTACGCGCCGATGTCGATCGCATGGACACGGCACAGGCGCGCGGTGACTTAGGCCTGGTGCAGGACTCGTATCACGACGTCGCCAGCCGCTTGGGCACGGCGCCCGCCTCCAGCACCACCCCGGGTAGCTGAGAGCCGTAACGCTGCTGCGGCGACTGACGCGGGGCGCGCGGGCCCGACGCCCGCCGCGCCTCGCGCTGTGAGCGCTCAGCTTCCGGGCGCAGCCGCAGCGCCGGCGGGCCGCTGGCCCAGGTGCCGCGCAAAGAAATCCACCACGACGCGGTACACCTCGCGCGACTCGGGAAGATCCGGGTCGAAGAAAAAGGCATGCCACATCCCGTCCCAGACGTGCAGCTCCGCATCCACGCCGGCGTTGGCAAGTGCTGCCTGCGATTTGAACAGCGAGCTCAGCAGAAAATCGCGCGAGCCGGCGATCAGGAGCGTCGGCGGGAAATGTCGCAGCAGCTCAGGTGAGGCGACGGGCAGCACCAGAGGATCGGTGCCGGATGTGTCGCTGAAGTACGGACCGCCGCTCCGCGAGTCACGGTCCGCCCCGGGAGACGGCAAGCCGCCGGTAAGCAGCGGCGCCACGTGACTTGAGTCCCCGCCGAGCGCGGCGATCGATCCGCAGAACGTGCCGATGGCGCCCGGCATCGGCAGCTTCTGCTTCGCGAACCAGGCGATCGCCTCGCCCGCCAGGATGCCACCGGCGGAGCAGCCGTAGATCCCGATGTTCTGCGCCTCGTGATCCTTGAGGAGCTCGCGATACACCGCCGCGACATCCTCACTGGCCGCGGGAAACCTGAATTCCGGCGCCATCCGGTAGGCCACCGAGATGACGGTGATCCTGCCCTCCCCCGCGATCGGTATCGACTCCGCGCGGGCGCCATTGCCCTCCCCCCAGATGAAGCCACCGCCGTGCAGATTGATGAGCACCCGCGCGCGGTTCTCGGCGGCAATGCCGGCCTTGGGCGTGATCAACTGCACATGCACGCCGCCCAACACGCGCTGCTCGATGTCGACCGGCCAGAGTGCCTCGGCGCGCGCCACGTAGGGCGCGTTCTTGCGCTCATCCTCCGCGCGCATCTTGCGAAAGTCCGGCGGACCGCTGGCCGCAGGCGTCGCCGCGGACGGCGGATGCGAGAACAGCGCGATGAACCTGGCACGCGCCTCGGGGCTCATGAAGTGCGAGGGCGGCACGGTAGTCGCCGGGATATGCGTGACGCCGTCCGCGTCCACGTGAGGTGCGGCGGCGGCATCGTCCGCGGCGGCGGGCGGGGCAACGAGTGCCAGCGGGATCGAGAGGCTCAGGAGCGCCAGCGCGGGTGCGCTGCGCCTGATGGCAGTGTGTGTCGCTATACGCATGGCTCCTCCCTGGTCGCGCTCTCGAGCGAGACGAACGGACCGTTGAAAGTCATACTATCCATGCCCCGTTGATGCCAGCAACGGTCCGACCAGACCGCCTCGGAGAGAACGAGAATGAACGATCAGATCACGCGGCGGGACTTCATGGACGGGGTGGCCTGCACGATCGTGGCCGGCATGGCGCCCCGGCCCGGCCTCGCCGCGCCGAGCGATGCGCCCTACCCGCCCGCGCGCACCGGCTACGTCGGCAGCCGGCCGCAGGATTTTGCCATCGCCCATAGCATCCGCGACGGCCAGCGCTACGCGCTCGACTCCAGGCCCGTTACCGAGCGCTACGACTACATCGTGATCGGCTCGGGGATCGGCGGTCTCGCCGCAGCGCACTACCTGCGCCGGGCGCGCCCCAAGGCGCGCATCCTGATCCTCGACAATCACGATGAGTTCGGCGGCCACGCGCGCCGCAACGAGTTCAACGTCGGCGGCCGTTTTCTGCTCGGCTACGGCGGCAGCGAGTCGCTCGAGGGAGTGCGGCGCCGCTGGTCGCGGACGGCGCTCGATTGCATCGCCAGCATCGGTGTCAGTGTCGACCGGCTGGAACAGGCCTTTCAGGTGGGCCTGTATCCCGGACTCGGGTTGTCCTCGGGACTCTTCTTCCCGCGCGAGACTTATGGCGTTGACCGCCTGGTGACCGGCGATCCGGTGCGTCAGCTCCCTACCGACATTCCGCCCGAGCTGCACCACGGACGTGCGCCGGCGCAATTCCTCGCCGACTGCCCGATAGAGGGCGAGCAGCGCTCGCGCCTGCTCGCCCTCTACACCGATCCCCGGGACGTGCTCGCTGGCAAGAGCGACGCCGAGAAGCGGCGGTTGCTCGAGAAGACCTCCTATCACGACTATCTCAAGGGGTACTTCGGACTCGACGATCGCTCGCTCGCCATGTTCGACGGCCGCACGCTCGATCTGTTCGCCGCCAAGGCCAACGCCGTGTCCTCGCTCCTCGCCTGGGAATGCCAGTACCCGGGCTTTCAGGGCCTCGGCCTGAAGATGTCGCGCGAGGGCATCCTCGAGGGCGATCCCTACATCCATCATTTCCCGGACGGCAATGCCACCCTGGCGCGCCTGTTCGTGCGCCAGCTGATCCCCGCGGTTGCCCCCGGTGACACCATGGAGGATGTCATCGGCGCGCGCTTCGACTACAGCCGCCTGGACAAGGACAGCAACGACGTGCGCCTGCGGCTCTCCTCGACGGTGGTGGCGCTCGGTAACCGCGGTGCGGGGGCCGATGTGCTCTACATGCGCAACGGCGAGCTGACCCGCGCCGCCGCGGCGCACGTGGTCTACAGCGGCTACTCGGCGATGCTGCCCTACATCTGCCCGGATCTCGGCGCCGAGCAGCGCCACGCGGTCGCCGATCAGGTCAAAGGGCCGCTCGTCTACATCAACGTCGCGCTGCGCAGCTGGCGCTCGTGGGTCAACCGCGGCGTGCACTACGTCAACAACCCCGCGGGCTTCTACAGCCACCTGAAGCTCGACTACCCGGTGAGCCTCGGCGACTACCGCTTCCCGGCGAATCCCGACCAGCCAATGATCCTGCACCTGCTGCACGTGCCGTGGCCCGAGGGCCCGATCAAGGATCTGCGCAGCGCCTGGCGGGCCGGTCGGCAGATCGCCTACACGCTGCCGTTCGATGAGTTCGAGTCACGGGCGAAGGATGAGCTCACGCGCATCCTCGGTCCCGGCGGCTTCGATGCGCAGCGCGACCTTGCCGCCATCACCGTCAATCGCTGGGGTCATGGCTACGCCTACGACATGGACACGCTGTTCGACGACGAGGCGACCTCCAAGCGCGAGACGCAGTTGAGTCACCAGCCCCTCGGGCGCATTCACTTCGCCGGCACCGATGCGGCCTGGATGGCATACGCGCACTGGGCGATGGACTCGGCACATCGCGCCGCGCAGGAGATCCTCACCTAGCGCGCCGTCCTAACCGCTCGGGGCTGCCGGCTCCGTCTCGTGCATGTTGCGCTCAGCGCGCTGGAAGGCGGTGTTCTCGACGTGCACCCAGCCCTGAAACGGCCGGTTGAGATCGGCGATGGCCAGCATGGCGAGCGTGATGAGCAGCGTGAGCGAGAACACCTGGAAGGCGTGCAGCCAGTAGACTCGCGAGCCGAAGGTGCCCACCGACACCATCGCAAGCGCCGCACCCACCACCAGCACGCACCAGAAGATGCCGGGCAGGCGCGACATGCTCTGCAGCACCCGGATACGCCGGCACTCCGTCAGCGCGGCGAGTTGTGAGAGCGCATGGTCCTCTGCCGTGCTCTCGGATGTCGTGGTGGCGCGCACCGCCATCAGCGACTTCCACATCTGCCGGTTGACGGCGTGACTCTGCTCGGGCAGCCGCCCGGCGGCCATGTCCGGCCAGTCGTTGTTGAGCACCGCGAAAGCATAGGCGTGTGCCTGCGCCCGCAGCTGCGTATGCATGGAGGGCAGCCCGTCGCTCAGGTAGTAAAGGTTCTGCAGCGCCCCCGCCTCGTTCTGCACGTTGACCTGCACCGCTACGAAGCTGGTCCACTCGGTGTAGAACATGAATCCGAGGATCACTGCATAAGTCGTGCCGAGAATGCTCAGCTGCCAGCCGATCATGTCCTCATTGGCGTAGCGGTCCTTGACGGGCCAGAGGTGGTTGATCACCACCATATAAAGGAGCGAGCCCGCCATTACACCGATGAGAATGAGGACGTTCTGCGCGCGAGTCAGCCTATGCAGGGCCTCGGCAATGGATCAGGCTCAAGCTCAATCTAGCGCACTTGCCAGCCGCTATCATGCGCGCCATGAGCGGTGACTCGAGATCTCGGCGGCGCGGCGCGCTTATTGCGTCCCTGTGGGGCAGCTGCGTGCTCCTCGCACACGAGGGGTGCGCCGCGGCATTCGACACCCGGCCGCTCGCCGGGGTGCTGGCGCGGCTGCTGCCCCGGCAGGCCGCGCAATTCGAGCTGCGCACGCTCGAGTCCGACCCCGGCCAGGAGCGCTTTCGCATCTCGAACGCCGCGGGCCGCATCCGCATCGAGGGCAGCACCGCGAGCGCACTGCTCGCCGGCGCGAACTGGTATCTCAAGTACGTCGCGCACGTGCATTTCTCGGCAAACGGTGATCAGTTGGGCCCGGAGGGCGCCCTGCCGCTGCCCGCCATGACGCTCGAGATGGCGACACCGTTTCGCTGGCGCTACGCGCTCAATGAGAATGTCGATGGCTACACGGCGCCCTACTGGGACTGGCCGCACTGGGAGCGGCAGATCGATCTGCTCGCGCTATCCGGTATCAACGCCGTGCTGATCGAGCGCGGCACCGACACGGTGCTGTACCGCACGTTCCGCGACCTGGGTTACTCAGACGCCGGGATGCGTGCCTGGATTACCCAACCCGCGCACCAGAACTGGCAGCTGATGGGGAACCTGTGCTGCTTCGGTGGCCCGATCAGCGCCGAGCTGCTGCGCAAACGCGCAGCCTCGGCGGCCGCGATCGTCGCGCGACTGCGCGAGCTCGGCATCACGCCCGTGCTGCCGGGCTTCTACGGCATCGTGCCGCAGGACTTCGCCAAGCGCTATCCCGGCGCGCACGTCATACCGCAGGGTAAATGGGCCGGTTTCACCCGGCCCGACTGGCTCGATCCCCGCGACCCGCTGTTCGCGCGGCTCGCCGCGGTGTTCTACCGGCAGCAGCGCGCCTTGTTCGGCGACAGCACGATCTATGACATGGAGGTATTCCAGGAGGGCGGGGATCCCGGCGACGTCCCGGTGCCCGCCGCCGCCCGCGCGGTGCAGGATGCACTGCTCGCAGCGCACCCCAACGCGAGCTGGATGATGCTCGCCTGGCAAGGCAACCCGCGCCAGGACCTGCTGGCCGGCGTCGATCGCACGCACCTGCTGGTCATCGACATCGATCACGACCGGGTGCCGCGCAACGACCGCCAGCACGACTTCCAGGGCGCGCCGTTCCTCTTTGGGGGCATCTGGGAGTTCGGCGGGCGCACCACGCTCGGCGCGAATGTGGACAACCTCACGAGGCGGCTGCAGCTGCTGGCGCAGCGCAACGCCAACATGGCAGGCACCGCGGTGTTCACCGAGGGCATGGGCACCAATCCCTTCGCGCTCGATCTGTTCACGGAGATGGCCTGGCGCAACGCACCCGTCGATGTCACCGACTGGAGCGCCGACTACGTGCAGCGCCGCTATGGCGCGCGCGACCCGCACGCGCTTGCGGCCTGGAGAGTGCTCGCGAGCACCGCCTATGACATCCGCATCGATGCGGTCGCATTCAACAGCGAGCGCGACGCGGCGCAGGAATCACTGTTCAACGCGCAACCGAGCCTGAGCGCGAATCGCGTCTCGAACTGGTCACCGGAGGCGATGCGGTACGACGCCGCAGTCTTCCGGCGGGCGCTGCCGGGGCTGCTGCAGTCGAAAGCGCGCTCACCAGGCAGCGCCTACGACCTGGTGGACGTGGCACGCCAGACCCTGGCGAATGAGAGCCGCACGCTCCTGCCACGCATCAAGACCGCGTACGAGGCGAAGGATCGCGCCGAGTTCGAGGCATTGACGGCGCGCTGGCTGAAGCTCATGGACCTCGAGGACGAGCTGCTCTCGACCCACCGCTCGTTCCTCGTCGGCACCTGGCTGGCTCAGGTGCGCTCCTGGGCATCCACTCCCGCGGAGCGGGCGCGCCTCAGCTACGACGCCCGCTCGATCCTTACCACCTGGGGGGATCGCCAGGCGAGCGAGGGCGCGATGCTCCACGACTATGGAAACCGCGACTGGGCCGGGCTCACGCGCGATTACTATCGCGAGCGCTGGCAGCTTTTCTTTCACTCGCTCGATGCGCAGCTGCGCACGGGCCGTCCGGCCCCGCCCATCGACTGGTTCGCAATCGGCGAAGCCTGGAATCGCGGCACGCAGCAGTACCCCGAGCGGCCCGTGGGAGATCCCTACGTGGTCGCCGCTCGCGTGGCGCAGGAGCTCGGCCTCGCCCGCGAACGCTGAGGTTGGCGAGTGCCCCTCGCCGAGCGGCGGCGTGCAGCCGCTTAGCGGGTAACGCCGTCGCGGCGAGCGGTGAACACGTGCTTCGGAATCATGCAATGCACGCCCTTGCGGATATCGACCACCTGCGTCACCCGGCAGTCGCCGACAATGGACGTGAGTGCATAGGCCTCCTCGCGGCTCATCGGCACGATCTTCTGGTTGGATAGCCAGTTGACGGTCTGCTCGACCGCGATGCGCATCGCCTGATTCAGATCTTCGTCGTAACCCATGAAGATCCAGTCGCTGCGGGTCTCCGCCCACGGCCATTCGGTCTTCAGATCCTTGCGCACGATCGGCTGGATCTCGATCTCCTTATAGGCGCACTCGAGCGCGGTCAGGTTCACCTCGCCGTTCCCCTGCCGGCAGTGCGAGTCACCGGTCCAGATGAGGCCGCCGGGCTGAAACACCGGCAGATAGAGCGTTGCGCCCGCCTGCAGCTCATTGAGATCCATGTTGGAGCCGTTCTTCCACGGCCGCAGCGTGCTGGTGCGCCCCTTGGCATCGCGGATCGGCGGCCCCGCCTTCGGTGGCGGCTCGTTGGGGTCGACTCCGACGGCGAAGGTTCCGGGGAAGGGCTTGAGATCGATCATGATCCCCGGCTTGAACTCGGTCTGCATCTTCGCAAGGTCGAGCTTGTAATAGCGCACGAAGCCCTCGGGAAACTCCGCCGCCAGCAGACCGACCGTTGGAAACTCCTTGCCCGGCAGGTTGAAGTTGAAGGCATCGGCTTTGGGAACGATCTTGAGGATACGCACCTCGAGCGTGTCGCCCGGCGCGGCGCCCGTGACGTAGATCGGTCCGGTGATCGAGTGCGGTCCGCCGCCGTCGTTCTCCGTGCGCAGCTTCACCAGCCCATCCATGTCCACGCCGGGCTTCACCTGCCCGAGCGAGTGCGAGATCGTCTCGATGGAAACGGTATCGCCCGAGTTGACGGTGAGCCGCGGCTTCTCCGTGAGGTCGTACCAACCCCATTGCACGTTGTCCGGGGTCGCCGCCAGCGTGTAGTGGTGCGAGGTCTCCCGGGCAGCCGCCCCCGCGAGGGATGCCCAGATCGAGACGGCTACGAGACTCACGAGCAGCGCGACGGCGTTCTTCATGGTGAACTCCCTCGCGGCCGGGTCCGGCCGCTCACCTGCCGCATGCTACGCCCAAGCGCGCGATCAGGTCACCGGGCAGAGGTGGCTAGGGACGCCCGCGTCGGCTCGAGGTAGAAGGCGTACTGGGTGAAGCAGCCGCGCAGGAAGCTGCGCGCACTGTAACCGGCACGGCGCAGCACCGCGCGGTGCGTGAGCCACACGATGCCGACGGTCGCGGCAAAGAAGGCGCGGTGCGCGAGGCGAATCAGGGCGCGCGCCACGGGCGTTCGCTCGGAGCGCAGCGCGAGCAGCAGCTGCGACTCGAACCCCACGTGCGCCAGCTCGTCGCACACCAAGATGCGGCACAGGATCTTGAGGCGCTGGCAGTCGGTGGCGGCCTCGAGCGCCCGGTAGTACACCTTGCCGATCAGCTCGGCCACGATCAGCACGTGCAGGTAGAGCTCGAGTCCGGCGAGGCGGCGCAAGCCACGAAATACCCCGTCGGTCCAGTCGTGGCGCTTGAGCGGGATGCGGTGATCCTCCATGAACTCCTTGAGGAGTGCCGCATGCCGCTGCTCCTCGCGCACGAACAGCTCCATGATCCGCAGAAGCGATGGCATGCCGCGCGCGGTGGCAAAGCGCTCCGTGGCCTCAAGCAGCGTCCCGCCCTCGGATTGCTCGCCGAGCTGAAAGGTCGCGATCGAGCCGGCGATGAGCTCGCGCTCCTGCGCCGTGAGGACATCTCCGAGCCCGGAGGGAACGCAGCGCGGATGGGTCGCGTGGTACGCGAAGTGATTCAGCCAGATCCGCAGGTCCTCTGTAACCATGGTGCTACCCTCCTCGGTGCCCTTAAAGAGGAGAGTGGCGGCCCAATCGGCTGCCGCCGTGGGGCAATTCGGGCAAATTGTGGCAAGGGGATTGAGTCACGCCCGCGACCGTGACGGGAGGGAGCCACGGCGGTAGCCTCGAGGAGGCCGCTCCCGGCTGCTTCGAGGGACCCCTCATGAGTTTCGGCGCAGACAAATGGAGCCGTCGCGAGCTGCTCGGCGCATCGGCGTCGCTGGCCCTCGCCATGACCCTCAAGGCCTGCGGTGCAGCCGAGCCCGCCGAGGGCGCAACTGGCACGGCGCCGGGCAATTCGCGGCGGCCCAACCTCATCCTCTTCGTACCCGATGAGCTGCGCGCCGATGCGCTCGGCTGCTACGGCAACCCCGTGGTGCGCACGCCGAATTTCGATCATCTCGCGCGCAGCGGCACCCGCTTCGAAAACTGCCATGTTCAGTTTCCGGTGTGCGGCGCCTCCCGCTGCAGCATGGCGACGGGCTGGCCGACGAGCGTGCGCGGGCACCGCAGCCTCTACGACTTCCTCAAGCCCGACGAGCCCAACATGCTGCGTTACCTCAAGGAGGCGGGCTACGACGTATTCCTGTTCGGCAAGAACGACGTGCTGGCGCCGCAGACACTCGCCGCCAGCGTCACCGAGTGGGTGAGCCCCGATGAGCCTGCCGCACAGTTCGCCGCGATCAGCACGCCGCAGCATCCGACCACCATGCTGCTGCCGGCGGGCGGCGATCGCTACCACACGGGCGACTATGCGGCGCTTAGTCTCGCCATCCAGGTGCTCGAGCGGCGTGAGACCGAGCGGCCGTTCTGCATCTTCCTGGCGCTGTTCGAGCCGCACCCGCCGTATACGATCTGCGCCGACTTCTACGATCTCTACCGCGCCGCCGACCTGCCCGCACCGGTGCCCTCCGGGCTCGCCCGCCGCCCGAGCTTTCACGCTGCACTGCGCGAGTACGCAGGTCTCGATGCCGTTTCAGCGGCGCAGTGGCGCGCCCTGCGCGCCGTGTACTACGGCCAGGTGAGCTATTCCGACTGGCTGCTGGGAGAGCTCCTGGAGGCGCTCGATCGCACCCGCCATGCGGGCGACACCGCGCTCTTCGTGTGCTCCGATCACGGCGACTACACCGGCGACTATGGCCTGGTGGAAAAATGGCCGTCGGGACTTGAGGATTGCCTGACGCACGTGCCGCTCATCGCCCGCATTCCCGGGGGAGCTCCGGGGCACGTCGCGGCTGAGCTCACCGAGCTCTTCGATGTCATGCCGACCTGCCTCCAGCTGGCCGCCACCCGCGCCACCCACACTCACTTCGCGCGCAGCCTCGTGCCGCAGCTGCACGGCGCGCCGGGAGATCCAGAGCGCGCCGCCTTCACCGAGGGCGGCTATAACACTTACGAGCCGCAGGCCTTCGAGCCCATCATCGAGGGGCTGTATGGACCTAAGACGCGCCTGCAGAACGAGCGTCCGCAGACCGTGAGCCGCTGTGCCGCAGTGCGCACCGCGCGGCACAAGCTCATCGTCCGGCCTAACGGGCAAAGCGAGCTCTACGATGTGGGCGCTGACCCCACGCTCGCGAACAACCTCTGGGATGAGCGCGGCGTACGCGAGCTGCAGCAGGGCTTGCAGGCACGGCTCCTCAACTGGTACATCGATACCTCGGGCGTGCCACCGCGCGAGCGCGATCCGCGCGGTGCCGCGGTCCTTGATCGCCCGCCGCAGTTGAGCCACGTCGAGCCGCTGAGCCGCCTGCTCGATCACTGAAGCGCCGCAGCTTTGAGGAGCATCTGAGTAAATGAGTGCCGCGAGTGACCGCTCACTGCCGCGCGAGGCGCGCGTCGTCATCATCGGCGGCGGCATGGCGGGCTGCTCCATCGCCTACCACCTGGCGAAGCTCGGCTGGACGGACGTGGTGCTGCTCGAGCGCGCGCAGCTCACCTCCGGCACGACCTGGCATGCCGCGGGGCTCCTCACGACGCTGCGGGACACCGAAACGCAGACGCGCCTCGCCGCCTATTCGCAGCAGCTCTTCCGCCGTCTGGAGGAAGAGACCGGCCAGGCGACCGGTCTCATCGAGTGCGGCTCGATTCAGCTCGCCCTCACCCCGGCCAAGGCCGAGGAGATGCGCCGCGGCTATCGCGCCGCGCAGGGCTGGGGCATCGAGTGCGAGGAGATCGATGCGGCGCGCGTACAGGAGCTCTGGCCGCTCGCCTACGTCGGTGACGTGCAGGCGGCGTTTCACTTCCCGAAGGACGGGCGCATCAACCCGACCGACGTGACGCGGGCGCTCGCCAAGGGTGCGCGCCAGGCGGGCGTCACGATCATCGAGCGTTGCCCGGTCACGGCGATCGAGCAGCAGGACGGCCGCGTGGCCGGGGTGGTGAGCGCGCTCGGACGCATCTCGACCCAGATCGTCGTCAACTGCGCCGGCATGTGGGCGCGCGAGGTCGGACGCCTCGCCGGCGTCGATGTGCCGCTGCAGGCCGCCGAGCACTACTACCTCATCTCGGAGCCCGTCGCCGGCGTGCATCCGAAGCTGCCGATCCTGCGCGACCCCTGCCGCAGCACCTACATCCGCGAAGAGGCCGGCAAGCTCATGGTCGGGATCTTCGAGGACATCGCCCGCCCGTGGAACGTCGATGGCGTGCCGGCGGACTTCGCCTTCGGCGAGATCCCGCCCGACTGGGATCGCATGCAGCCGCACCTCGAGCGCGCCTGCGAGCGGGTGCCGGTGCTCGCGCAGACCGGCGTCAAGCTCCTGTTCTGCGGCCCCGAATCCTTCACTGCCGATCACAATTATCTGATGGGCGAGGCGCCGAACCTAAAGGGATTCTTCGTCGCCGCGGGCTTCAACTCCCTCGGCATCCTCTCAGGAGGCGGCGTCGGGTTCGTGATGGCGCAGTGGATCGCGCATGGCAACGCACCCATGGACGTCTGGTCGGTGAACATCCGCCGCACCCACGCCTGGCAGAACAATCCCCGCTATCTCGCCGATCGCGTCGTGGAGACCCTCGGCATCGGCTACCAGGATCACTGGCCATTCCGTCAATGGAGCACGGCGCGCGGCGTGAAGCGCAGCATCCTGCACGAGCGCCTCGCCGTAGCCGGCGCCTGCTTCGGCGAGTCGGCCGGCTGGGAGCGCCCCAACTGGTATGCGAACGCGGGGCAGAAGACTGCCTACGAGTACAGTTGGGGCCGGCAGAACTGGTTTGAGAACTGTGCGCAGGAGCACCGCGCGGTGCGCGACGCGGTCGGGCTCTTCGAGCAGACCTCCTTCGCCAAGATCCTCGTGCAGGGGAAGGACGCCGAGGCCGCGCTGAACCGCATCGCGACCGCCGAGTGCCGCGTACCGGTGGGCAAGGTCGTGTACACCCAGTTCCTGAACGAGCGCGGCGGCATCGAGGCCGACGTGAGCGTCACCCGCCTCGCGGGCGAGCAGTTCCTGGTGGTCACCGCAGCCTTCACCGCCACCCACGTGATCGCCTGGCTGCGCCAGCACATCGGGGCTGAGCGCCACTGCATCGTCACCGACGTGAGCGACGGCTGGTGCATGCTCAATATCCAGGGCCCGCGCTCGCGCGAGTTGCTGTCGGGCATTGCGAGCGGCGACTGGTCCAATGAGGCATTTCCCTTCGGCACTGCCCGCCAAGTGCAGATCGGCTACCAGAGCGCGCTCGCCGTCCGGCTCTCCTATGTTGGTGAGCTCGGCTGGGAGCTCTATGTTCCGGTGCCGTTCGCGACCGGGGTCTATGACACGCTGGTTGCGGCCGGCCTGCCGCTCGGGCTGCGTCACTGCGGTTACCACGCGCTCAACTCCCTGCGCATCGAGAAGGCCTACCGCGACTGGTCGCACGACATCGGGCCCGATGACACGCCGCTCGATGCGGGCCTTGCCTTCACCTGCGCGTGGGACAAGGCGGGCGGATTCATCGGCCGCGAGGCGCTCATCGCGCAGCGCTCGCAGCCGCGCCGCCGGCGGCTGGTGCAGTTCCTGCTCGCCGACCCCGAGCCGCTGCTCTATCACAACGAGCCGATCCTGCTTAACGGCGCGCGCGTTGGCCTCATCACCTCCGGAATGTTTGCGCACACGCTCGGCGCCGCCGCCGGCCTCGGTTACGTGAGCGATGAGCGCGGGGTGACCGAGCAGCTGATCGCCTCGGGGCGCTTCGAGATCCTGATCGGCGACCGGGCCGTGCCCGCGCAGGCGACGCTCAGGCCCTTCTACGACCCGGGCGGTGCGCGGGTGCGCGCATAAGCCACGTCCAACGCGGGAGATCGACGATGCGAAGCTGCGTGCTGCTGGCTCCGGCCGTGATGCTGGGAGCGCTGTCTGCAACGACGGTCGCCTCCGCACAGTCCGCGGACCCCTGGTGCCGGGCGCAGTCCGCACCGCCCTTCTGCCATGCGGTGCGCGGCATGCGCGCCTCCGGCTGGCCGGCGCAGACTCGCTCGGAGGTCATGGCCGCCAACGGCATGGTGGTGACGAGCCAGCCGCTCGCCGCTCAAGCCGGACTTCAGGTGCTGCGCGGTGGCGGCAACGCCGTCGATGCCGCGGTCGCGACCGCTGCCGTCCTCAGCGTCACCGAGCCCATGATGGTCGGCGTGGCGGGTGATCTGTTCGCGGTGGTCTACATCGCCAAGGATCAGAAGACTTACGTGCTGAATGCGAGCGGCGTGGCACCGAGCGGCGCGACGCTCGCGCACTTCAATGAGCTCGGCTATCACGCCGACCCCAGGAAGTGGGGACCCTCCTCGGGGATGCCCGGCGGCGGCATTCTGCCGGTGACTGTACCGGGATCGGTATGGGGGTGGGAGGCGCTGCTCAAGCGCTTCGGCACCCTCAGCTTCAAGGAGACTCTCGAGGCCGCGGCCCAGTATGCAGAAAATGGCTTCCCGATCTCCGAGCGCATCGCCAGCGACTGGATACTGCCGGAAGCGCTGCCGCTCAAGGGTTGCTGCACCGAGCTCGATCCCGACTCGGTGAAGGTCTGGTACCTGAACGGTGAGCCGCCGGCACCCGGACAGATCTTCAGGAACCCTGACCTGGCTCGCACCTTGCGCCTTCTTCAGGCACAGGGCGCGGATGGCTTCTATAAAGGAGCGATCGCCCGCGCGATCATCGCCAAGTCGAGCTCGCTCGGCGGCACCATGACGCTCGGGGACCTCGCCGGCTATCACGGCGAGTGGGTCGAGCCCGCCCGCAGCCACTACCACGGCTACGAGCTGCTCGAGCTCCCGCCTCCGTCCCAGGCCTGGGCGACGGAGGAGATCCTCAACATCGTTACGGAGTGCCTGCCGAAGTGGGCACCGGGCGAAACGCTCGCCTCACTCGGCCCGCGCAATCCCCTGTACTGGCACATTCTGGTCGAGGCGAAGAAGCGCGCATACGCGGACCTGTTCCACTACAACGCCGACCCGGATGTGGTTCACGTGCCGCTCGCACAGCTGCTCTCGAGCGCGCATGCGGCCGCGTTGTGCGCGGGCTTCGACCCGCACCATGCCTCCGACACCGGTCCGCCGAGCGATGCAGATCTCAAGGGCGACACGATCGTCCTGTCGACGGCGGACAAGGACGGCAACATGGTGTCGTGGGTGAACAGCAACTACAACGAGTTCGGCTCCGGCATCACCGTGCCGGGCTACGGCTTCGTGCTGCACAACCGCGGCACGCTGTTCTCGCTCGACCCGAAGAGCCCAAACGTGATCGCGCCCCACAAGCGGCCGTTCAACACGCTGTCCGCCGGGCTCCTGATGCGCAACGGCCAGCCGGTGATGACCGTGACGCTCATGGGCGGGGACATGCAGGCGCAGGGACATGCGCAGCTGCTCATTGACGTCATCGACCTCGGCGCGAATATCCAGGCCGCCGCCGACATGGCGCGCTTCCGACACACCGAGGTTGCCAATGTCCTCACCCTCGAGACGCCGCTCTACGATCTGGTCGGCCCGGCGCTCGAGGCCATGGGACACACGGTGCGCTCAGTAGACGGCGCGGACGTCGGCGGCGTGCAAGTGATCGAGGTCGTGAGGAGCCCGCAGCGCTACTACCGCGGGGCTTCGGATTTCAGGAAGGACGGCGAGGCGGTCGGCTGGTAGTCAGGTCTCCTGATGTGGCGGCGCTGGCGGTGGCGGCGGCACGCTGCCAGGCGGCGGTGACATGCTGTCCGGTGGCGGCGGCTGATCCTGAGGAGGTATGGGGTTGTTGGGTGGCGTCGTGCCGGGCGGCGGGTCCTGTGGCGTCGGTGTCTGCGAAGGGGGGACGTTGGGCGGTGGCGGCACGCTCCCGGGCGGAGGTACCTGCCCCGGCGGTTGAGCACCGGGCGGGGTCGAGCCCGGCGGCGGATTGCCGGGTATCGGTGCGGGTCCGGGCGGCGGCACTGAACCTGGCCGCGCGGCTGCGGGGCTGGCGCCGGGGGCTGTGCTGGCCTGTGCTGCCGGTGCAAATACCATGGTGCTCAATCCAACACTGCAGATGAGCGCGGTGAGTGCGGTGGCTTTCATGGTTGCGGCCCTCTCTTGCAGGCACGCTACCCTTCGCGCCATTCACGGGCAGCCCCCGCATGCCGCGAGCCAACGTAGGCGCCCGCGGGCGTTGCACGTCAGACCCCGTGTGGCTCCGTGGAGATGCATTGCCACACTCGTGATGCGGGGTATATAAAAGAGCAACTGCGAAAAACCCGATCACTACCAGGGAGTCTCCTATGCGCGCCCAAGCACGGAGAACGATAACGGTTGTCGCGCTGCTCGCCGCGAGCGCACCGACGATCAGCGCCGCGGATTCACCGCAAGCGTGGCAGCACTATGGGATCGGCCATACGACCCTCGTGCTTACCGATACGTCGCGTAATCCCGACGGCTCGACACCCGTCACGACCCCGGGACGGCCGCTGTACCTGCATATCTGGTACCCAACTTCGGCGCAGCCGTCGCAGCCGATCCGCTATACCTGGAACAACCCGGTCTACAACGAGAACACCGGTGGCAGCGTCTACGTGGGCCTGCCCGATACGCCGGGGCTGACTTTTACCGGCAGCACCTCCGCACACAACGTCGCCGACGGCGCGCCGCTCGCGCACGGACGGTTCCCGCTGCTGGTGGCGACTCACGGCTACGAGGTCGCGGCCGCCAAGAACATGCCGGACACCCTCGAGACGCTGGCAGCTCACGGCTACATCGTCGCCTCCGTGGAGCACACCGGCGATGACGATGACTGGTATCAGACCTACTTCATGGAGAACTACGTGGGACTGAAGCTCGGCCCGAACCCGAGCATCTACTCCGCCACCATCTTTGAGCGTGCCAAGGACGTCAGCTTCGTGATCGGCGCGGTGCTCGCCGGTAAGGCCGACCGTGCCAATGCGCGGCTCGCCGCGCAGATCGACGCCGACGACATCGGCGTGCTCGGCTACTCGCTCGGCGGCGAGACCACGCTCGCCACGGTGACCGGCATCAGCGCGCAGGGGCTGCCCGCCGACCGGCGCATCAAGGCCGCGTTCATGGGCGCGGGCTCCAACTACGGGCTGCTGCTCGATGCGACCGACTACGCCAACGCGCGTGTGCCGCTCATGTTCTTCGGCAACGACACCGGTATCGCCTACGCCAACTTCAACGCCTTCACCGGCAGCCCGCGCAAGTATCGCGTCGATATCGCCGGCTGGAACCACCACGTCGGCGGCTACCAGACCAGCTGGTGTCAGGACATTCACAACTCACTCACGGCGATCAACCCGGCAGTCTATCCGCAGGCGTTCATCGACCCCTCGACCTTGAACCCGTCCGACATCGCGAACTTCACGTTCGATTCGACGTTCTACTGGAGCTACACCGGGCCGTACGAGCTCGGCGTCTACAACTTCTGCGATGCCTCGGTGTTCGATGGCGTGAGCAATGCGCAGCTCGAAGCGGTGCTGTTCGGCAACCCGCAGATTCTCACCGCCACGGCGGCGCTTGAGGGCTCCATGCCCCTCGAGCCGGAGCTGTCCGTCGAGGAGACCACGCGTCTCACCAATGACTACGCGCTCTCGTTCTTCGATGCGACGCTCAAGCACGCCGCAGGGGACTTGCCGGACGCCGGCAATCCGCTGGTGCGGGTCGTCAGGGATTGCGAGCACGTGCGGCCGCAGCCGTTCGATCTCAAGCCGGGGGATCAGATCTCGTTCGTTCCTACGGGAGATGCGTACAGTGTGACGGTGCGCTCCGGCGCGGCGCTGCTCGATCCCGGCACCACGCAGCTCAGCGTGGCCAGCAACGGCACGGCCGCAATCAGCTATCCGGGATTCTCCTTCCCGGTGCCTGGAACGCCCGCGCCCGTCACGATGCTGTTCGTCAGCGAGGACGGCGCGATCACGACGCGTACCTCCGGTGACTATACCGGCGTGGATGACAACGGTTCGCCGTGGTTCATGCGCGGCCAGCTGCTGCTCACCAACCGCCTGACGATCGGCGCGCTGATGAAGGATCTCGACAGCACGGAGTCCGGGGCGGGCGTGTTCGCGAGCTACGATTCGGCCAACCAGCGCGTGATCGTGACCTACCAGGCCATTCCGGCCGCGGGGACCACCGCACCCAACACCCTGCAGGTGGTGATCTACGCGAGCGGCGAGATCGATCTTCTCATCGGTGCGCTCGCCTCCACCGGCCCCAACTACGCGCCGAACATACTCGGCACGCTCGGCATCGCCTCCGGGAAGACCCGGGCCGCTGATCTGGGTCGTGTGAAGCCGATCGACTTCGGCGCGTTGCGCAACGGCGCACCGATCACGCGGCCGTTCGCCGGCGGCGGCGCCATCTACGCCCAGTACGACCTCGGCGTGAGTGGCTCCTGCGCGGCCGACGAATAGCGCGCTCGCCGCAGCACTCCCTGAAAAACTAGTGCGTCCGAAAACCGCCGGCTTCGCGCCGGCGGAGGGGGTACGGTCACGCCCACATCATGGACGCGCCATCGAGCGCGGCAGGGAGACTCACATGCGAAGGATATTCTGTCCCCTTCTGCTCGCGGTTTGCCTCGGCGCGGCGAGCGCCGCCTCCGCTCAACCCCTTTACCGCGTGACCGTGCTCAGCTCCGCGGGAGCGCAAGGCAACAGCGTCAATGACTTCGGCCTGGTGGGCGGCAGCTATACCCTCGCCAGCGGCGCGCTGCATGCCGCCGTCTGGGGATTCGGGCGCCAGCTCGACCTGGGCACGCTCGGCAGCGCAGCACTCAGCAGCCGCGTGCAATGGCCGGTGAAGAACGTCGTCGGCTTCGTCTCCGGGATCTCCCTCACCGATGCCCTCGATCCGAACAAGGAGGGCTGGAGCTGCGGATACTTCCTGCCGAATGCGAATTTCAACGCCTGCCTGGGATTCGTCTGGGATCCGTTCACCGGCATGCGGCCTCTGCCGACGCTCGGCGGGACCAACGGCTTCGCAACCGGCACCAACAATCTCGGCGAGACCGTCGGGTGGGCCGAGACCGCGTCCCGTGACTCGAGCTGTGTCCTGCCGCAGGTGCTGGGATTCAAGCCGGTCATCTGGGGACCGGGGCGGACGGGGGCACGCGCCCTGCCGCTCGTCGAGGGGGACACGGCGGGGGCCGCGACCGCGATCAACGATCGCGGCCAGATCGTCGGCATCTCCGGGAACTGCGGCATTGCCGTCGGTTCAACGACGGCGCTGCACATGATGATCTGGGAGAACGGCGGCTTCACCGTCATCGCGAACCCGAACGGCGCGCAGTACTGGAACACGCCGATGATGATCAACGAGCGCGGTGACGTCGTCGGCTTCCTCGGCGTGCCCGGCGATACGGTCGGCAACTTCACGCCGCCGTTCTTGTGGACTAAGGCAGGCGGACTTACGATTCTGCCGATGCCGTCCGGGGACATCGCGGGCGCCGCCACCAGCATCAACGAGCACGGCCAGATCGTCGGCTACTCGAACGATGCCAACGGCGACGTTCATCCCCTGCTCTGGCAGAACGGCCAGGTGACCAATCTCAATGCTCTGATCGAGCCCAACCCAGAGTTGACCGCTCCGATTGCGCTCCTCTTCGACATCAACGATCGCGGCGAGATCACGGGCAGCACGCTCAACGGTCAGGCCATCATCGCGACGCCGGTCGGAGCGCCGGGTCACTGGTGAGCGGGGCCTGCGGCGGGCCACCGACCCGGCCGGCGCTACGCGACCGGACCCCCCGGGTCGGCTGGCCTGGCCAGCGATGAACGATGAGGTCCCGGGACTGACGCGCGCCGCGCTGCATCGGGCGCGGCTCAGCCGCGACGCGCGCTTCGACGGCAAGTTCTTCATCGCCGTCCTCACGACCGGTATCTACTGCCGCCCCATCTGCCCCTCACCGCAGAGCAAGAAGTCCCATGTGCGCTACTACGCAACGTCCGCGGCGGCCGCGGCGGCCGGCTATCGCCCGTGCCGCCGCTGCCGGCCGGAGGTGGCACCCGGGAGTCCGGCATGGCTCGGCTCACCGGCGGTCGTCCGCCGGGCGCTGCGTCTGATCGACGACGGCGCTCTCGATGGCGCTTCCGTCGAGGAGCTCGCGCAGCGCCTCGGGGTCGGCGCGCGGCATCTCGACCGGCTGTTCGCGCGATACGTCGGCGTATCGCCGATCGCGGTGGCACAGACCCGCCGGCTGCATTTCGCCAAGCAGCTGGTCGATGAGACGACGCTACCCATCACCCGCATCGCGATGACGGCAGGCTTCGGAAGCCTGCGCCGCTTCAACGAGGCCTTCCGCGTCGCCTTCCATTGCGCACCGAGTGCGACCCGGCGGCGCTGGCACGCCGATCATCATCCGGTGGCTGACGAGGAGGTGTCGCTCACCTTGAGCTATCGGCCACCTTACGACTGGCCGGCCCTCGCGCAGCTGCTCGGCCGCTGCGCCATCAAGGGCATCGAGCGCATCGATGCCCGGGGTTACGCCCGCACGATCCGACTCGAGGACGGCTACGCCCGCGTGCTGGTCGCCCCCGACGCCCGCGAGAACGCGCTGCGCCTCAACGTCGCCCGCGCACAGCCGAAGCACCTGTTCGAGATCGCCGCGACCGCGCGGCGGGTGTTCGATCTGACCGCCGACCCTGCTCCCATCGTCAAGGTGCTGTCGGGAGATCCGCGCCTCGCGCCGCTCATCGCACGCCATCCGGGCCTGCGGGTACCCGGAGTGTGGGGGACGTTCGAGTGTGCCGTGCGCGGCGTGCTTGCTCATCAGAGCTGCGCTGATGCGGCGCGCGCCGCGGCCGAGCGCCTGGTGCAGCGCGCCGGGGACCGGATCAGCGACGCCGCCGATGACCTGAGTCTCCTTTTCCCTACGCCGCAGCAGCTTTCGACCGCGGACCTCGATGGCATCGACCTGCCTGAGGACAAGATCGTAGCGCTGCGCGCGCTGGCGCAGGCGGTGCTCGACGGACAGCTGCCGCTCGCGGGGGCGGCGGATGAGCTGACCGCGAGCCTCACGGCGCTCCCCGGCGTCGGCGCATGGGTGGCACAGTACGTGGCGATGCATGCGCTCGCCGAGCCGGACGCCTTTCCCGAGGGAGATCGCCAGATGCGCCGTCTGCTCTCGGAGACGCGCGCGCTCGTGCCGAGCGCGGCGATTCGTCAGCGCGCCGAGTCGTGGCGCCCGTGGCGCAGCTACGCGACACTGCACCTGTGGCAGGCCGCGGAAAGTAGCTGATCAGCCTTCGCCGGTAGTCAATCATCGCGCCATGCGGCCGCGACTCGACCGAGCCGCGCTGCAGCGCCCCTTGCCGTGGGTCACATTAAATTCACCTTTCTTTCGGGAGCGATTCGCGAGTTGCGCGGTCAGAGCGACAGGTCCCGGGCTTTTGGGGAGTGAAATGCGCCGATCACAGCTCGCCGACGCATGAGGGTGAAAGTTCTCGTCGTCAGTAATGTGCGCATCGTCCAGGAGGGGTTGCGCCTGCTGCTCGGGCAGCATGAGGCCATCGAGGTCGTCAGCACCGTAGATGCCAGGCACGCCAAGGCGCAGACCGAGCAGCTGCACCCGGACGTCGTGCTGTTCGATGCCACGCGCGCCGACCCGGCGCGCGCCCGCGAGCTGGTTGCCGAATTACCAGGTTCGCGTGTCGTCGCCTTTGGAGTGAAGGAGACGGACGAGCACATCCTGGCACTCGCCGCGGCCGGTACGGCGGGCTACGTGCGCGATGGCGCCGCGAGTGCGGATGTGGTCGCGGTGCTCGAGCGCGTGATGTGCGATGAGCTGCCGTGCTCGGCGCGAGCTGCTGCCTCGCTGTACCGGCAGGTGGCGAAGCTGACGCACGGTATGCGCGGGAGCCGCACGGAGGCGCCCCAGGGCGCGGACGCCGGCGCTTCGCCGGACCTCAGGCGCCTGTCGCGGCGCGAGCTCGAGATCGCGCATCTGATCGACTGCGGGCTCAGCAACAAGGAGATCGCGCGGCGGCTCGGCATCGCAGCCGTCACGGTCAAGAATCACGTGCATAACCTCTGCGAGAAGCTCAACGTGCACCGCCGCGGCGCCGCCCTGGCGCGGCTGCGCTCCCTGCTGCGCGCGCAGTCGGGGCATCGCGAGGCGCGCGCCGCCGCCGACGGCGCGACCCTCGAGGCGAGCTCAGCGCTCGCCCCCTGGTTTCTTCAGTAGAAGCTCGCAGTCCCTGCGCCTCCCATGAGTCCCGCCGGCACCCCTGACGGCCACGCCTGCCAGTAGGGAGGCACGGCAGCGCCCATGCTCGCCGCATCGTCCGCGGCCGGCATGCCGGGCGGGAAGCCCCCCGGTACGCGCACCAGGTCGGGCACGCCGGCGCCGCCCCGGCGCGGATCGCTCACGCGTTGCACGGCGCTGGCGCGCAGCAACTCGAGGAGCGCGTGCGCTCGCTGGCCGGCGCGCAGACTGTAGCCCTCCTGAAACAGCGGGTGATGCGCGAGCACCAGCGCAGCGAATCCGGCCACGTGTGCCGCCGCCGCAGACGTGCCATCGGCCGGCGCATATCCGCCGCCCGGCACGGTCGAGACGATCGCCACCCCGGGGGCCGAGAGCGACAGCAACGGGCCCACGCTACTGAAGGATGTGGCGAATACGCCGTCGCTCCCGATGGCGACCTGGCTCACGCTGTAGGCATGCGAGCTGTCGGCAGGAAATTCCTTGAGCTTGCCGACCGCGGCCACCGCCGCCACCCCCGGAAGCGCTGCCGGGAACCACACCGGACCCCCGGTGTTTCCCGCCGCGGCGATGCACAGGATCCCCCGCTCGCGCAGCTGCCCGAGCTTCTGGGCGACGAGCTCCGAGACTCCATCGACCACCACACCCATATGAATGAGATCGAGCTCCCGCTCCAGGCATTCGCCGAGCGCTGCGAGCAGATCGCTCACGCGCCCACCGGGAATCACCTTGAAGGCGTGCAGCTCGGCCTCCGGGGCGCAGCCCACGATGCCCTGTCCGACGCTCGCCGCGCCGACGATGCCGGCGCAGTGAGTGCCGTGCGACAAAGCGTCCTGCGTCCAGCCATCGACAGCGCCACCGATGAAATCCCGGCCGCGGGTCACGTGCCGCAGCTGCGGATGCGAGTTATCGCAGCCCGAATCGATCAGTCCCACCCTCACCCCGCTAGCCGTGAAGCGGCCGCGGGCCGGATCGATGTCCATCAGGCGCAGTCCCCAGCCGAGCAGCCGCGTGCCCGGGAAGCCCTGATAGAAGTCCGCGAGCGACCGCAGTCGCACGGTGTTGGTGCCACTCGTGAGGCGCGGTGAGCGCACCACGCGGTCCCAGTGGTTGGCAGGCGCGCGCACCAGCAGCGTCTGGATCTCCTCCAGCGAGCCGCCGAAGAAACTCAGGCGCGCCACGCCGCTCTCATCCGTCAGGGCCTGGACGGGCAGCCCGCCGCCCTCGACGATGACCGTCGCGCGAGCCAGCGGCTGATCGCGCTCGCCCACCACGCGCACCAGAACTTCCGTCGCCACGGCGCGTAGCGGCAGCAGCGCCGCAAGCGGCGCGCTCGAGAGCGGCGTCGACCAGTAATCGGCGCCGCGCAGCGGCGCGTCGCGCTCGATCACGAGTTGTGGTGGTGCGACGCTGCGCAGCCACTGCGCCCGGTCATCCTCGAGCTTCACCACGACGAGCTCGTCCGTGGGGCGACCGTCGGCGCTGAACGGGCGCGTGCCGCCGAAGCTGATGCGCTTGACGATCTCGACGTTCTCCAGGCGATTGAGATAGGCGACCACGTCATCCATCGACTGGGCACTGGGGGCGAAGGGCTGCGCGTTCGCGCTACGACGTCCGATGAGGTAACGCTCGCGCCGGCGTCCGGGCGGGGTCCTCACGACCCCGCCCTCGTCCGTGCTTTCGGCGCCCCGCGAGCCTGCTCGGCCGGTCGCGCCTGATGCTGCTGCGCCCGCGGCCGCAGTGGCGCCGGTCGCCGGGGCCCTGGACCGCTCGTCTTTTTCCTGGGCCATGGGGCTCTCCTTACTGAATCGTCGGCGAGCGCAGCGTGTTCCAGGAAGGGCCGAGCTGCGGGCTCAGGCCGCCGTACGGGCTCTGCAGCCCCGAAGCGAAGGGTCCGAAAGGGCCTGCGAACGGCTGCGTCATGAACGGCTGCCCGCCACCGAACTGCTGGCCGCCGAACGGATGAGCCGCGTCAGCGCCGATGCCGGAATTGGCGTGCACGCCCTGGCTGTGCAGGCCCTGCTGGATGAGCTGCTGCGCGAGCTGCACGAGCGCAAACCCGGTCTGCTGCGTGATGGCGCCCTGAGTGCAGATCTGCTGTGCGAGCTGTCCGATCAGAGAGCCGACCTGCAGCACCACGTGCTGGCCGGTAATGGAGCCCGGCTGCGTGCCCTGCGCATGCATCGAGTACATGGATGCTGAAGGCGACCACTGGCCTTGCTGGTAGGGTTGCTGGCCCTGCTGATAGGGCTGGCCCTGCTGATAGGGCTGGCCCTGCAGGTAAGGGTTGGAGCCCGCGAACGGCAGGCCGCCGAACTGCGGCACCCCGGCGGGGTTCTGCGGGCCGAACAGGCCCGGAAACTGGCCGACCACTCCTTGCGGGGAAAACTGTGGATAGGGTGACAGCATGAGGACTCTCCTTGTAATGCGGTGAAGCGCTGCGAGGCTCGGAGCGCTGCGGGGCAATCCAGCCCGCCAGCGAACGCGGATCATGGTCCGCGCTCACCGTCCGGTGAATAGTCCAAAGGTTACAGTCGTGGGTACAGGACGGCCGGCTTGCATCGTACCGGCCCGGGGCGAGGAGACTGCTACGGCGCGTTGTTCACAGTGCGCGCGGCAGTTCGCGCCACGTAGCCCGAGGTGCCGTAGGTACCGAGCTGCGCCACCGAGGTCAGCGCATAGGCCTGATAGGTCGTGGGCACCGCGCCGATCTGATGATTGCTCACGGTGCAGGTCACCGTCACCGTGAAGCCGGCGAGACCCACCGCGGTCAGATTGAGCGTGGTCGCCGCCGCCGGACAGCTGCCATGCAGCAGCGCCTGGTTGGTGCCGAACTCGATGCCGCTGTCAGCAGCCGCCTGGGCACGTGCATTGAGCAGCGCAAAATCGGCGGTCTGCTGCTGCGTCGCGCCGATGCGCACTGCGAATGCGGCGAGCGCCCCCAGCACCAGGATGACGAAGATGGCGGCGATGAGTGAGAAGCCGCGCTCGCCTTGAAGGCCGCGCCTCACGGCAGGTACCCCGTACCGATCTCGTGGAACACCTGCAACAGCTCGCCGCTGTTGGAGAGCGTGATGTTGAGGATCACGAGCTGATTGAACTTGCCCGAGACGGGCGCCGCGACCAGCGTGACCGTACAGGCGCTGACGTTCTGCGCAATCATCGAGGCGGTCGCCCCGGCGGCCAGCAGCTGCGCATTGGTCGTCGGCTGCGCCGCCGCCGGCGCGTAGCCCGAGTAGCGCTCGAGGGTCTGCGCATTGGTATCGCACAGGTAGCTGACCGGCCCCGAGACCAGGAAGACGCTGTGGGTGGGAGAGGGAGTGCCGAAATTCATGCCGGGAGCCGCCGTAAATTGCACGTGGTCCTCGGCTGTCGCGCCGACCGCCGCGATCGTGAATGCCGTGCCGGGCGGCGTCATGACGCCGGCGCCGCTCGCGTAGGCGAGCGGTGGCACCTGGTTGTCGATCGCCAGATAGCTGCCGGCGTTCGAGGGACTGAAGAGGCCGAGCGTATAGAAGCTCTGATCCGCGGAGCCGATCGCGAGCTCTTCGGTGAGCTGCTGGGCACCACCCAGGTACTGCTTGTCCCCCGGGCCGTAGTAGCGCGCAACGCCGTTGGTCGAGAGCAGCTCGAGCGCGAGCACGCCGCCGCCGGCGCTCTGGCGCACGCTGTTGGGGAGCGCGCTGCGCACGTCGGTCCTGATGCTGCGCAGAATGCGGTCCGCGGAATCGACCAGATCGGCGCGGCGCGTCTGCGCGAAGTAGGACTCGACGGGCGTGGTGAGGAAAAAGACCATGAAGACGGCGACGATCGCCGACAGCGTGATCACCACCACGAGCTCGATGAGCGAGAAGCCGGCGCTGGCTTGGCGGCCGCGGCTCATGGGTGCTGCGTCCGAAAGCCGCTCAATACCACGGTAACGCCACTCGGATGAGTCACGGTCACGTCGACCTCGCGCGCCTCACCCGCCACTACCGCGCCGAGCGCGGTCGGCGTGACGCTCACGACCACCGTGAACTGTCCGAGACCGGCGACCGCGGTGCCGGTCTGATCCTGCACCCCGACGTTGGTGAGACCTGCGTAATCGTCGACCACGTCGAGGTTCGGCCGTGCCACCTGGCCGTCGTTGGCGCCGAATGGTTTCTGCAGCACTTCATCGAGATAGGCGGACGCGATCGTGTTCGCCTGCTCGCTCACCATGGCAGTCGCGCTGCGCACCGCGATCGCGCTCAGGGCGGCCACCACGCCGGCGACCGCGATCGCCAGCACGACGATCGAGACGATGAGCTCGATGAGCGTGAAGCCGCGGCCATGCGGGGCATAGCGCATCACTGCACCGTGACGAAGCCGCTCACCGGGTCGACGCTCAGCGTGAAGCTGCCGACCACGAGTGAAGGCGGCGGCGGGTTCGCTACGCCGCCCGAAGAATTGAAAACGATGGTGCCGCCGGCGGTGACATTGGCATTGGTGGGGGGCGTGCCGCTTAAGGCCGAGCCGTCCGCTCGCACCACCTGCGTCGTGTAGGCGCCGGCCGCCGCGCAGGTATTGCCGGCCGCGGCGCGCTGCATGGCGCTGTAGCCGGCCCGAGTGACCGTGACCTGCACGTTGCAGCCGCTCGCAACCGCGACGCCCTCGGCATAGCGCAGCGCGGCCGAGAGCTCATCGACGTAGCCGCGCTGATTGAAGGGCTGGGTATCGAAGAAGCGCGGGCCGGCGAGAGCTGCGAGCAGCCCGAGCACGATGATGCACGTGATCAGCTCGATCAGGGTGAAGCCGCGCATGGTGTGGGGTCCCATACGCGGCTCATCCGTCTCAAGGGGCGCGCGCAGCGCGCCGCAGCTCAGCAGCCGCCGGTGACCTGCGGGTTGCCGCCACCTAAGTTGGCCGGCACGGTCGCGATCGTCGGATCGCCGTTGGCCGCCGCCGCGGCGTAGGTCACTGCGCAGTTCGCCGGGGTCGTCGCACCGTTCAGCGTGAACGTGCCGCCGGCCTGGGTGAACGCACCCGCCAGGTTGTTGGTGGTCAGCGTGCCCGCCGCGAGCAGCAGGCCGATGCTGGCCGCATCCGGGTAGGTGTTAGTAAAGTTGATGTTCTGGCCGTCGATCACGACGGGGTTCGCGGGATTGCCGCGTGCCTCGTAGACGCTATGCGCCATCGAAGCGGCGCTGCGCAGCGTGCCGGCGAGTGAGTTGACCGAGGCGATGCGCGCCTGGGTCTCGAGTCCCATGAAGCGGGGCACCGCGAAGGCAGCCAGAATGCCAAGGATGACAATGACGACGACCAGCTCGATGAGCGTGAAGCCGCGTTGCAGTGAGCGATTCATAGACCGTCTCCAGAAATGACTTGAACCAGGAACCCTTGAGTTTTTCGTCGTTTAGGTTAGCGGCCGATCGGCGCGCTTCTGCAGGGCTGTCCCCGCCCTGCCGTGTAACGATTTCTTAAGCTTGTGAACTCCGTCACGTTCAATGCCCGGAGCCCACCTTGGCGATCAGATCCCACATCGGCAGGAACACGCCGAGCGCCAGGACCAGCACCATGAAGCCGACGAACAGGATCAGCACGGGCTCGAAGGCCGCGCTCATGTTTTTGACGGTGTAGTCGACCTCGCGCTCGTAGAAGCCCGCGACTTCCTCGAGCAGGTCGGGGAGCTCCCCGGTCTCCTCGCCGACCGCGATCATCTGCAGCACCAGCGGCGGGAACAATCCACCGACGGCCGCGGCACGCGCCAGCGGCTCGCCGCGCTCGACCGCCTCGCGCAGCTGCTGCACGCGCTCCGCCATGTAATCGTTGCCGGCGCTGCGCGCGATGGTGGCGAGTGTCTGCAGCATCGGCATACCCGCATTGAGCGATACCGCCAGGGTGCGCGAGATGCGCGCCAGGATCGCCCGATGCACCAGCGTGCCCAGCACCGGGATACGGAGCTTGAGCTTGTGCCAGCGGTAGCGACCCTTCTCGGTCGAGACGAGCCGGTTGGCGATGAAGACGAGCAGCGCGATAAGCGCGATGCCGACGTGCCAGTATTTGCGGGCGGCGCTGGAGGTGCCGATGATGATGCGCGTCGGCAGCGGAATCTGGTCGCCGAGCTGCTGAAACAGCGGCGCGAACTTCGGGATGACGAACACCGTGATGACGCCGATCGCCACCGCGACCGCTGCCATCACGATCAACGGGTAACGCACCGCGTTCTTGACGCGGTCCTGGATGTCCTGCTCCTGGCCCAGATACTCCCCGAGCCTCTTGAAGGAGCTCTCGAGCGTACCGGTCGCCTCGCCGACCGCCACCACGCCGACGTACAGCTGCGTGAAGATATGCGGATGACGGGAGAAGCCGACGGCGAGCTCGCGGCCGCCCTCGAGGCTCGACAGCACATCCTCGAGCGCGCCGCGCAGCACCACGTTGTGAGTCGAGGCGCTGATGCCGCGCAGACCGCGCAGCAGCGGGATACCCGCCTTGGTGATCGTGAACATCTGGCGCGTGAAGAGGATCAGGTCCGCAGTACTCGGCTTGCCGAAGCCGAGTCGCCGGCCGAGGTCGCCCAGATCAGCGCCCGCGCCGGCACCGCCTGCAGCAGCCGCACTGCGGATCTCGATCGGAATGGTGCCGGTCTGCGTGAGGCGCGCCGCCACGGCATCCGCCGAGTCCGCTTCCATGCTGCCGCGCACGGCCTCGCCTCGCGAGGAGCGTCCGGTGTAGGCAAAGACGGCCATGAGCGCGGTGCGTGCCTTGAGGCGCTAGGTGGTTCCCGCGAACCGCTGCGCCCTCAAGGCCGCTTGCCTCCGGTCGCGGCGGTGGCGCCGGTTTCGGTGAGGGCATCGCCGAGCAGCGTGTCGGCGCTGCCTGGGGCGAAAGGTGATCGCCAGGACGCGGTCACACCGCTTAAGTCCTCCTCCGCCTCGAGGCCGCTCGTGACCGCGATCGCCTCGGCGAGCGTCGTGACACCCCGCATCGCGAGCTCGATTGCGGCCTGGGTGAGCGATACATAGTCGGGCCGATTGTGCGCAGCCTCATCGAGGGCGCGCAGGTCGCCGCGCCGGATCGCCTCGGCGAGCGTGCGATCGATCTCCAGCATCTCGTAGACGGCGACGCGTCCCCGGTAGCCCGAGAGGTTGCAGTAGGTGCAGCCTGTTCCGACCTTGAGCTCGCCGGCGTGCGAGCGCTTGCCGCGGCGCGCGGCGAGCCAGGCAGTCTCGTGCTCGCTCGCAGGCGCCGGACGGGCACAGTACTCGCACACCCGCCGCAACAGGCGCTGCGCGACGATGCCCTGCACCGAGGCGGCGATCATGTAGCCGGCGGCGCCCATATCGAGCAGGCGGTGAATGGTCGGAATCGCGCCCATGGTGTGCAGCGTCGAGAGCACCAGGTGTCCGGTGATCGCGGCACGCAGCGCGATGTCGACCGTCTCCTGATCGCGCATCTCACCGATCAGGATGACGTCCGGATCCTGGCGCAGCGTGGTGCGCAGCACGCGCGAGAAGTCGAGGCCGATCTTCTGGTTCACCTGCACCTGATTGACGCGATCGAGGCGGTACTCGACCGGGTCCTCGACGGTGATGATCTTGGTGTCGGTGCGATTGAGGTGGCTGACCGCCGAATAGAGCGTCGTCGTCTTGCCGCTGCCGGTCGGCCCGGTGACGAGCACCATGCCCGCACTGCGCTCGATCAGGGCGCGGAACCTGCCGAGGAGCGGCGCCGGCATGCCGAGTTCATCGAGGCTCAGGAGGTTCGACGACTGGTCGAGGAGACGCAGCACCATGGTCTCGCCGTACTGCATCGGCATGGTCGCGACGCGCACGTCGATCGACTTGCCGTTGATCTTTACCGAGAAGCGCCCGTCCTGCGGCAGCCGTTTCTCGGCGATATCGAGCCCGCTCATGAGCTTAAGCCGCGTCACCAGCGCGCTCGCGACCCGCCGCCCGTCGATCACCTGCTCGTGCAGGTTGCCGTCGACCCGCTGGCGCACGCGCAGCACGCTCTCGGCCGGCTCGATGTGCACGTCCGAGGCGTGCATCTGCACGGCGTCCTGGAAGATGGTCTGAATGAGGCGGATGACGGGGGCGTCGGGCGAGCCCTCATCGGCGGCCAGGCGCGACAGGTCGATGTCACCCTCGCGCAGCTCCTCGCCGACCTCCTGGGCGATGGAGGCGATCTCGTCGGTGCGACGATAGACCACGTCCATGACCTTCATGAGGTCGGCATCCCGCACCAGTGCAAGCTTCAAGGGGCGCTTGAGGCGTGCGGCGAGCTCATCGTAGGCGAGCAGATCGGTTGGATCCGACATGCCGACCGTGAGTCCCTGGGTGTCGGACTTCAGCACCAGCGCGCGGAAGCGCCGCGCGTGCACCTCCGGAAGCAGCCGCACGGTCGCCGGCGTCAGCTGCATGTGCCGCACGTCGACGAACGGGATCTGCAGGTGCTTGGCGAGGGCCTCGTGAATGACCTGGTCGCTGACGAACCCTAAGTCGGTGAGCACACGGCCGAGCTTCAGCCCGCCGCGCTTCTGCTCGGCAAGCGCGCTCTTCAACTGCTCCTCGGTGATGAGGTGCTGCTCGAGCAGCAGCTCGCCGAGTCGCACGCGCCGTTTGCGGGCCTCGGTGCTCACGGCTTGCCGGCGTCCGCGGGTGGTGGATAGTCGAGCGGCCCGAACTTGCCGGTCTTATTGAGGTTCTGCAGCCTCTGCGCCGGCTCGCTGATGAGCGCCGGCCAGTCGGCGTCCGCGACCACGATCGGGCGCAGCAGGATGACGAGCTCGACCGTGGTGCGCTGATTCTGCTGGCTCTGGAACAGCTTGCCGAGACCGGGGATGTCGCCGAGGAACGGCGTCTTGTAGTTGGTCTTGTCGATCTCCTCGCGCATCAGGCCGCCGATGATGACCAGCTGGCCGCTCTTGGCGCGCACGATGCTGTCGGACTCGCGAATCTGGCTGAGCGCCATCGGAATGGTGTCGGTCTGTCCCTGCACGGTCAGCGTCTTGGTCTGATCGGTCACTTCGCTGATGGTCGGATGGATGTGCAGGATCACCGAGTCATCGCCGTCGATCTGCGGGGTCACATCGAGCGCCACACCGGAGAAAAACGGCGTCAACTGCACGTTCTGCGTAGTCGAGGTCGCCGTGCCGGTCACGGTGTTGCTCTGCACGCCGGTGACGAAGAACTCATCGGTCCCCGCCTTGATGATGGCCTGCTGGTTGTGCAGCGTCGACACACGCGGGCTCGACAGCACGCGCGTGTTTCCCTGCGAGCTCAGCAGCTGAATGAAGGCGTTGAAGTCGGCAAAGTTGGCGGCGATGGTGAAGGCGCTCGAGATCGGGTTGGCGATCATGCCGGTGACCGGGTTCGAGATGCCGGGCTGCACGTTCACCCCGCCGCTCGGGTAGGTCGGCAGGTAGGGATTGGAGCTCGGCGCGGTGATGAACGGATTCGCCTGGAAACTCGACGGGGCGCTCTGCCCGACCAGGGTGCTGCTGGCGCCCCGCTGCAGGAGCGAGGTCCAGTTGATGCCCGCCTGGTAGCCGTCGCTCAAGTCCACCTCGACGATCTTCGCCTCCAGCACCACCTGGCGGCTGACGGTGTGCGCCGTCTGCTCGAGGTACTCGGCCACGTCGCGCAGCTCATTCGGCATGGCGTGCACGACGATCAGGCCCGACTGGCGGTTGATGACCACGTTGCGGCCGGGCTTGCCGCCGATGAGCGTGTGCAGGTCAGCCTCGATGCCGCTCCAGAAATCCGAATCACTGCGGGTCACGACCGAGGTGCCGGTCACATCGAGGGGCCGCCCGGTGGGATCGGTGGCCGCCTGGCTGGCCGTCTGCGGCCCGCCGGCCACGGTGTTGCCGTAGGTCGAGTTGTTGCCGCTCTGGGTGACCTGGCCCGAGCTGATGCGCGTGTTGGACACCCCGAAGCGCTTCAGATCGAGATAGTTGAGGTGGAAAACGCGCCCCTGCACGATGGCCGGCAGCACGATGAAGCCCGTACTGGTGCGCCGATAGTCGAAGCCGTACATGTCGCGCGTCGCCTCCAGCACCTCCTCGATCGTGACCTGCTTCAACTGCAGGCTGATGCGGCCGTTCACCTCCGGGTGCACCAGCATGTTGTAGGGAGTGCCCTCGACCAGCCCCTGGAAGAAGGCCCGGGCGGGCGCGTTGTCGACCGTTACGTCGAAGCGTGCCTCGGCACCGCCCGCAGCGGCGGCACTCGGATCAGTCGCCGGCGCTCCGGCCGCCGCACCGTATACGGCGCAGGCGAGCAGGCCGGCCAGGATCAGGGTCGTCGGTCGTCTCATGGCGGATCTCTTTGCGATGGGGCGCCGCCGTGGCGCACGGAGAGCGGTGTCGGACACTTGAGTCGCGCAAAGCGGCTGTGGCCGTCCTGCGAGTAACGGACGCCGTCCGGCGTCACCTCTTCAATAACTACATTGGCGATGCGATCGCCGGCGCGCACCACGCGGCCATCGACCACCGCGACGCGCGAGCCGCCGCGGATCACGACCGCCTGCACGCGCACCGCGCCTGCCTCGCTCGCCTCGGCGGGTACGTCGGTCGCGGTCGCGGGCCGCGTCGGATCGACGAGTGGATTGCCGGCCCGCGCCGCGCGGCCGCACGGCAGCACGCAGAGAAGAGAGACCGCGACGCCTGCTACGAGCGCTCTCATAGATCGATCCAGTCGCTGTCCATGCTCACGGTGCCGAGCTCGACGCGCACCCGATTGACGGGATAGCGCGTGGTGGTGAGCTCGAGGCGCCGCCAGTAGAAGCGCCACGGCAATGCTTCGAGCGCGTGCAGATAGGCGAGCACGTCGAGGTAGCGGCCCTCGAGCACGATCTCGACCGTATGCTCGTAGGGTCGTGCCGTGTTGGTGGCACCCTCGCCGGCCGCATCGAGCGGCAGCTTGATGGCCTCGAGGTTGCGCAGGCTCACCAGCTTGACGCCCTGCTGGCGGCTCAAGACGTCGTGGATCACATCCGCCATGCGCTGCGGGGCGATCATTCCGGCGGCGCGCGATTCGAGCTCGGTATTGACGGTGGCGAGGCGCGCTTTGAGGTCCGCCTGCTGGGCATAGGCTGCAGTCGTGGCATCCGAGGCCGCCGCCTTGGTGGTCTCGTCGATCCCGCTCTGCAGCCCCGCGAGCTGCTGCGAGAGCGCCGCAGCGCGCACATCCAGCGGCCCGAGCAGCAGCATCTTGAACGCGCCCACCAGTACGGCGATCGCCGCGATGAGAACGAACAGCCGCTCGCGCGCAGACAGCCGGTCGAAGCGCCCGGCGAGTGCGGTCATTTGCGCGGGCAGCTTCATGAGGATTTCTCTGTGGCCGGAGGCGCGCGCAGCACGCCGCTCTCGGCGCGGAAGCGGAAGCTCTGCTCGGGTGCTGCCAGGCGGGAGGGAGCCTCCTGCCCGGCCTCGCCGGCGTGCTCACCGTCGTGGTCGCCTGCCTTGTCCGATGCGTGCTCCCGGGGAGGCCGCTCGATGACGAGCTCATCGAAGCGCGCCCCGGTGAGCGCGTGCTCATCGGCCAGTCCGCGCAGGTAGCGCGGCACCAGATCGGGGTCGAGTGCCGTGCCACCGACGCTCATGGCATCCGTCATGCCGGAGAGCACCACGTGGTCGATCCACAGTCCCGGCATGGGCCGTCGCGCGAGCGCCGCCAGCCGCGTCGAGAATCCGTCCACCTGGCCGGCGGCGCCGCTCTTGAGGAGCTCCAGCGCGCGCGTGCGCACGGCGAGCTCGGCGGTCAGCTGCGCCACCTGCGCCTGCACCTGCTCGGGTGTCATGCCGGCGGCACGTGCCGCACTCAGCGCAGAGATCGTGGCGTCCTGGCGCTGGTGCTGTTGCTCGAGCGACCCCACCGCACGTTGCAGCCGCACGACGCGCCACATGCTATAGCCCCACACGGCGAGCAGGCAGGCCGCAGCCAGCGCGCCGGCGCGCATTGCGGTCGCCGCCGCGAACGAGCCGCTGGCGGTCTGCACCTTTGCGGGCTGATACAGGTTGATCTGCTGGCGCACGGGCTTCATGTGCCAACCCGATCGCTGCGCAGCGCGGCGCCGAGCGTGATCAGCCCCTGATAGTGCGTGTCCGGCTCGACGCCGTCGGCGACGTCGAACAGCTCGCGCACGTCGAACATCTGGACGTTGCGCCCGGTGGCAGCACCCAGCGGACCGATCAGCGGGCTGGCCCGCTCGCCCTCGGAGGCCACGAATATGTCGGAGATTGCCGGGCGGTCGTAGTGGCTCTCGTAATAATCGAGCGAGCGCTGCAGCTCGACACTCAAGGCGTCGCCGTCGCTATTGCCATCCAGCGACAGCACCTCGGCGCGCTGCGCGAGATCGATACGCCGCGCGAGGTACAGGACTCCCTGGCAGGTGATCACCAGCTGGGCGAAGCCCTCGCCGAGGGCGAGCAGCGCCACGCCCCGCTCGTCCTGCGGGAGCAGCGCGCTTAGGTTTCGCAGGCACAGCTCCGGGATATCGATCACGTCGAAGCCGCGTGCCCGCGGCTTGACGAGCTCCACCATGTCGTTGACGGCCGCGGCGCGCGCTGCCACCGCGAACACCATGCGTGCCTCGACATAGCGGGCGGGCTCGGGAATCTCGAAGACGTCGATGACGGCCTCGGTGACCGGGAAATTGACGATGTCGCGCAGCTGCCAGCGCACCGCGTTGCGCAGCTCCTCGGCGGGGACTTCCGGCGCCTCCACCATGACCAGCTGATAGTCATCGCTGCTCAGGACGCCGCTCACCGCAGCGCCCGTGAGCTCGCGCGCGCGGCTCAAGGGGGCGAGGACGTGTGCGGCCTGAATCTCGATCGCCGGATGCACCGCGCAGTGGCGCAGCAGCGGGCGCTGGCCCTTGGCGTTGCGCACGATGGCGAGCGCGGTCTCGCGCTCGCCACGCATGAAGCCGGCGCGCCAGCCGCCACTCGATCTGCGTCGTAATGACCCGAACAACACGCTGCTATCCGCCTTTGTGCCCCGCCCGCCCGAGCAAGAGGCGCGAACGGGACTGGATGCTGTTTTCCCATGAGGGTTAGCGGACGACGCTGACAAAACTTGACATACGGTCCGGGGAGCCCTGACCAGAATTGGCTTGGGAAGTGCGCCAGTTCACGGTTCAGGGGCGTTGCACGTAAACTGCCCGCGCTTTGACGCCGTTGCACCGTAACCAATTGATCGGGCTGGCCGGAGTGCTCCCGGCGCTGCTGCTCGCCGGGCTCACCTTGCCCCATGCCGACGCCCTGTTCTCCTCAGTTGCGATGCCCGCCGATGACCCCGGCAGTCGGCTCGCCTTTGCGGCGCACTGGATGCTGCTCCCGGCCGTGTGCCTGCTGGCAGGGGTGGTCGGGCGGCAAGACGGGGCTTCATTCCCGAGGCCATCGGCGGCACCCGGGCGCCCGCGAGCGCGAGCCTCGAGATCAACCTGCGCTACAACCAGAACACGCTCGAGCAGACGGTGCTCGCCTGCATCGCGTGGGCTTGCCTCGCCGTGCTGCCGAGCACTCATCTCGCGCTGATCCCGGCGATGGCGACACTGTTCACGATCGGCCGCTACGCCTTCTGGATCGGCTATCTGCTCCACCCCATGGGACGCGCATTCGGCATGGCACTCACCGCGTTCCCTACAATCGCCGCCTACGTCATGTTGGCCTTGCGGCTCTCAGGTTCCGGCGCGCACGGCGGAGCCACCTGATGGAGTCCTTCCTGGTCTCGTTCTCGACCGTGGCGATCGCCGAAATGGGGGATCGCACGCAGCTGCTGGCGCTCGTGCTGGCGGCGCACTTCAGGCGACCCTGGCCGATTCTTGCCGGTGTTCTCGTGGCGAGCCTCGTCAGCATGGGCGTGGCCGGCTACGTCGGTGCGCATCTGGGACAGTACCTGACGCCGGCGCGCCTCGATGCCATCGTCGGTGTGAGCATGATCGGCATGGCACTCTGGGCTCTCAAGTCCGATTCGCTCGAGGGTGGGAGTGCGCAGCCGCGAAGCGGCAACGCATTCGTGGCGACCAGCATCGCCTTCTTCGTCGCCGAGCTCGGTGACAAGACCGAGATCGCCACCGTGGCGCTCGGTGCCGCCTACCCCAGTCTGCTCGGCGTCGTCTCGGGCACGACGCTCGGTATGCTGGCGGCCAATGCACCGGTGGTGTTTCTCGGCAGCGCTTTCTCGAGCCGCCTGCCATTGAAAGCGATCCATGTCACCGCGAGTCTGTTGTTTCTCGCGCTCGGCGTGCTGTTTCTCTGGCGGGCCTACGCACACTGGTGAGCGCCGTTCAGCGAAACACGACCACCACGCACGCCGTGAGGAGCAGCAGCACGGCGGCCTGCACCCGGTAGTTACGCCACAGCGGGAGGCTGCTTAAGCTCTCGCTCTCGGCACGGAAATACGCCCTCGACCAGATCACGGCTTCGGGAGGTGCCTCGCTCGCACCCCGCCACCGGCTCACCGCGACCAGGATCGCGACGTCGATGAGCAATAGCAGCGGGGCTGCGTACAGGAAGTGCAGATGAATCGCATGAAACACCACGTTGGCGAGAAACAGGCCGAAGCCGCAGGCGGTGCCGGCAATGAGCGTGGCGCTCGCGCCCGCGGCCGTCGCGCCCCGCCAGAAGAGACCCACGACGAGCAGCGCCACGATGGGCGGGACCACGTAAGCCAGCATCGCCTGCAGGTATTGCCAGAGCGAGGCAAAGTGCTCGAGCTGCGGTGCCCATAGCATGGCGACCAGCAGCAGTGCGGCGGTCGAGACGCGTCCGATGCGCACTACCTGACGGTCGGCGAGCCGCGGCGCGATGCGCCGCACCACGTCCATGGTGATGAGCGCGGAGGCTGAGTTGAGGGTCGATGCGACCCCGGCCATGGTGGCGGCGGCAAAGCTCGCCGCCACGAGCCCAAGCAATCCCGCGGGCAGGAGGCCGAAGACCAGCGACGGATAGACGAGATCGGTGCGCTTGAGATCCGGAAACAGCAGGATCGCGCAGGTGCCCGGCAGGACCATCAGAAACAGCACCGGGAGCTTCAGGAGCCCGGCGAACAGTGCACCCGCGCGTCCCTGCTCGAGACTGCGCGCCGACAGCATGCGCTGCACGATGAACTGATTGGTGCACCAGTAATAGAAGCCGAGCACCGGGATACCGAACAGCAGACCCGGCCAGGGGACGCCCGGATCGCCCACCGGCCGGATCAATGAGAGCTTCGCGGCCGGCACCTGCGTCATCACCGTATGCCATCCGCCCGCGTGCGCGAACGCCGCGAGCGCAATCACCACGGCACCGAGGAACAGCACGATCCCCTGCACCACCTCGGTGTAGATGACGGCCCGCAGCCCTCCGAGCACGGTATAGATCCCGGCGGCGCCGGCGAGCGCGCAGCTGATCATCCACAGTGGTGTGCCCGGAAACAGCACGCGGATCACGAGCGACCCGCAATAAAGTGCCGCGGCGGCATCCACGGTGACGTTGAGGAAGAGCGTCAGAATCGCGAAGTAGAGCCGCGCCCGTCCGTCATAGCGGCGCTCGAGGAACTCCGGCATGGTGTAGACGCGGCTGCTCAAGAGGAACGGCAGCACGAACACGCAAAAGAACACCAGCACGACCGCGGCCGACCACTCGTAGTCGTACACCGAGATGCCGGTGGCAAAAGCGGCGCCCGCGAGGCCAATGAGCGCGGTGGAGGAGATGTTGGACGCGAGCAGCGCGAGGCCAATAGCCGCCCAGCCCGAGCTGCGTGAGGCGAGGAAATAGTCCTCCGCGTGCCGCTGGCGGCGCGAAGCGCGCGCCCCGAGCAATACGAGTGCCGGGATATAGATGGCGACTACCGCTGCATCCCAGGCAGACGGCACTGCCGCAGTCGCTCCGCCCACAACCCCCCGGTCAGCCAACGCCTGTGGCGCCCGCGGCATCTTCGCTCACGCGTGACGCCGCCGGGAAGACTCGCCAGAATGCGCAGAATTGACAGCGCTGACATTCTGGCCCCTAATCGCCCCCTGAGGGGGTCGCGTAATGCCTGGGGATGAGAAGAAAAACGACCGCGGGGTGCTGCGCCGCTGCGTAACCGTGATTCTCGGGGCACTGCTCTGTGCGGGATCCCCCGCGTGGTCACAGGACGCGGCAGTCCATCCTCAGCTCTGGCCGCAGCGGCACGCGACGCCGGCCGATGCCGAGGCGGAAGCCTTCGTGAGCGGGCTGCTTTCGCATATGAGCCTCGAGGAGAAAGTCGGACAGATGATCCAGGCGGACATCGCCTCGATCGCACCTGATGACCTACGCACGTACAAGCTCGGCGCCGTGCTGGCCGGAGGCGGCGCCGCCCCGGGTGGCAAGGTGCGCACCACTCCGCAAGCCTGGCTGGACCTCGCGGATGCGCTCTATCGCGCGGAGCTCGAGGGCAGCTCGGCTGCACACCCGTCGATTCCGATCGTGTTCGGCGTCGATGCGGTCCACGGTAACGCCAAGATCATCGGCGCTACGATCTTTCCCCACAATGTCGGCCTCGGTGCGACTCACGACGCCGAGCTCATCGAGCACATCGGCGAGGCGACCGCGCAGGAGGTAGCCGCGATCGGAGTCGACTGGACCTTTGCGCCGACGGTCGCCGTGGCGCGCGATGTGCGCTGGGGACGCTCGTACGAGAGCTATTCCGACGATCCGCGAGAGGTGGCTGAATATTCGGCCGCGATGGTGCGCGGACTCCAGGGCGATCGCGGGCGCGGCACCCTTATGTCCGCCGGACATACGCTCTCCTCGGTGAAGCATTTCCTCGGCGATGGCGGCACGCTGGATGGGCGCGATCAGGGCGACAATCGCTCCAGCGAGCGCATGCTCATTGACGTGCACGCGGCCGGTTATCCGCCGGCCATGGATGCCGGCGCGCTCATCGTCATGGCGTCTTTCTCGGCCTGGCAGGGCGTGAAGATGCACGCCAACCACGACCTGCTGACGACGGTACTCAAGGAGCGGCTCGGGTTCGACGGCTTCGTGGTCGGCGACTGGAATGCCCACGAGGAAGTGCCCGGGTGCACCAAGTACAGCTGCCCGGAGGCGATCCGCGCCGGCATCGATATGCTCATGGCGCCCGACAGCTGGCGGCGGATCTACGACAACACGCTGGCCCAGGTTCGCGCCGGGGAGATTCCGCAGGCGCGGATCGACGATGCCGTGCGGCGAATCCTGCGCGTCAAGGCACTCGCGGGAATCTTCAAACGCGGCGCGCCGAAGGAGCGCGCTGACGCCGGACATTTTGCCGTGCTCGGCAGCCCCGCGCACCGCGAGCTCGCGCGCCGCGCGGTGCGCGAGTCGCTCGTGCTGCTGAAGAATCAGCACGGGCTGCTGCCCTTGTCGCCCCGTGCGCATCTGCTGATCGCCGGGGCCGCCGCCGATCGCATCGACCGGCAGGCCGGGGGCTGGACCATAGACTGGCAGGGCGATCACAACAGCAACGCGGATTTCCCGGGCGGGACGTCGATCTACGCAGCGCTCCGCACGGCGGTCGCAGCCGGCGGCGGATCGGTCACGCTGAGCCCCGACGGGAGCTTTCGCGGCCGGCCGGATGTGGCGGTCGTCGTGTTCGGTGAGCCACCGTATGCCGAATTCGAGGGCGATCGTGAGACGCTCGACTTCGCGGCGCAGGATGAGGAAACCCTCGCGCTGCTGCGCCGGCTGCACGCACGCGGCATCCCGACCGTGTCGGTATTCATGTCGGGTCGGCCGCTCTGGGTGAACCCCGAGATCAATGCCTCGGATGCCTTCGTCGCCGCCTGGCTCCCTGGCACCGAGGCCGAGGGCATTGCGGATGTGCTGGTGGGTGGGAGCGATGGGCAGCCGCGCTTTGATTTCCGCGGCCGCCTGAGCTTCCCCTGGCCGGCGACCGGCATGCCCGTCACCTACGACGCCGCGGATCAGCCATCCGGTGCCTTGTTCGAGCGTGGCTCCGGGCTCAGCTACGCGCACGGCCGCGACATCGGGGCTCTGCCCGAAGACCCGCACCTCGCGAGCGATCGGGGCGATGCCGACAGTCTCTTCCAGTCGGGACACGTCACCGCGCCCTGGTCGGCGTTCGTCGCCGATCAGCTCGCCAGCGTGCGCATGACCGGCACGAGTCAGTCGAGCCCGCGCGGCGCCGTGACCATGGAGCTGCATGAGGGCAAGCTCACGGCCCGCTGGGCAGGCACGGGGCGCGGTGTTTTCTGGATCGGCGGCCGCCCGCTCGACCTGCGAGCGGCGGCGGCGGCCGGTGAGACGATCGAGGCGCACCTCAGCGTCGCCAGCCGGCCGGGCGACCGAGTGCAGGTGGGGCTGCGTTGCGCATCCGGATCCCAGGCCGACGAAGATGGCTGCGGGGCGCACGACGGCGGCATGCTCGACATCACCGCCCTCCTCGATCATCTCAAGCCCGAAAGCACCGGGACGCTCACGGTCCCCCTCGCCTGCTTCGTCCGCGAAGCAGGCGAGCTCGTGAGCGTCGCCGGTCCCTTCGAGCTGCGCACCGCGGGGCAGCTCGAGCTCAGCTTCAGCAACATCCGCTTCCGCCGGGAGCCCCATCCGCGCTGTGATCCGAGCTTGGTGCCGTCCAAATGACAGCGTTGACATTTACGGAGATCTGAGCGTACCTTTAAGACTACCGCCTCTCCTGCGATCCTGGAGAAGCGCGACGACCTAAGAAACTAGTGTTTAGCTGAGGGGAATAAACACATGTCTCATCGCCGGGAGAAGCGCGCCAGGCAGCTGGTCCGCGCTCGAAGTGCCACCCGTTTGACAGCGCTGTCTGCTGGCGCGCTATTGGGTCTCGTCCCCTGGAGCGCCGGCGCCGCAACGCCGGCGGCCGCGGATGCGACCGGTCCGGCCGATCAGACCAGCAGCAACACTCCCGCCGGGAGCGACCAGCTCCAGGAGGTCGTCATCACGGGGTACCGCGCCTCGGTGCAGTCGGCACTGGATGAGAAGCGCAAGGCGATCCAGCCCATCGAGGTGGTGAACGAGGAGGACATCGGCAAGATGCCCGATCAGAACGTCGCCGAGTCGCTCGAGCGGCTGCCGGGCGTCAGCATCAATCGCGACGGCGGCAAGGGCACGCAGGTGCTGATCGATGGCCTCGCCAACAACCTCATCACCCTGAACGGCGAGGTGCTGCTCGCCGGCCGCGAGATGTACTCCTCGGGTGAGGCCTCGGGCGGTGCTGCCAACATCCAGTACTCCTCGCTCGAAGGCATACCGAGCGAGGAAATCGGCGGCATCGACGTCATCAAGAATCCCACCGCGCAGGATCGCGAAGGCGGCCTGGGCGGCATCATCGATCTCAAGACCCGCTCCCCGCTCGCGCAGGACATGGGATTGAACCTCGGCGGCAACGTCCGCGGCACCAAGGCGGAGGGCCAGGACGGCGGACCGACTGCGGTTGCCACGATGTTCGGCGGCTTCAAGTTCAGCGACGACTTCGCCATCACGGCGAGCGCCTCCTACGACGACGAGAAGACGCATACGAAGGAATTCCAGGACCAGAACCGCAACCAGTGGCTGGTCACCAATACCGCCACGCCAGGCTCGTACGTCGGCTCGCCGATCGCCAGCACCAATACCACGCTGTCCAACGGGCAGACCTACATCGATCCGCAGCTCGCCTACTTCAGCGACATCGGGGACGAGATCAAGACCAAGGGTGCGACGCTCGGCGCCGAATGGCGCTGGACGGATAGCATCACGAGCACCTTCAACTATTTCTATATCGGCGAAGACGAAGTCAGCATCACCTATTCCAACAAGGCGTGGTTCTCGGGCGGCAGCGGTGAGACCAACGCGCCCGGGGCGCCCGCCTCGTTCCCGGGGATCGACCCGACACAGCCCTACTCGATTGACTCGAACGGCGTAATCCAGTCAGCCACGATGATGGCCAACGGCGCCGAGACCGCGACGCTCTACGAGCAGAACGACACCACGGCGCACAACCTGCAGTTCAACACGACTTTTGCCGGCAATGACAAGTGGCACGGTGATGCGGGCGTGTTCTTCGCCAAGGCGTCCGGCAACTACGAGGCCGATCAGGCCGACGTCGAGCATGGCGCCTACGCCCAATTCGGCAGTCCTAATCCGTCGATTCAGCCCGGTGCCCCTGGCTGCAACAACGGCGCCAACAGCTGCACCAACGGCAATCACGGCTACGCCTTCATCTACAGCAATGGCGGTACCTCGGGGCTGCCCACGGTGAGCTACCCGAACAACTACGGCTACACGAATGTCCTCTCGAATCCGCTCTACACGCTCTTCAAGTCCAACTGGGCGTGGGCCAACAAGATCGATGAGAAGAACTGGGCGCTGAAGGGCGACCTGCACTACCACCCGGGCTCGAACCTCGATCTGACCGGTGGAGTGCGCTACGAGCAGCGCGAGGTGGACTACGTCCACGGCCGCTACCTCGAGGACGGCGTCGACCCCTACGGCATCAACGGAGTGGGCGCGGGCACGCCGGCCGGCAACTGCTGCACCGCCGCCGGCAGTGGCACGTGGCTCTACTACCAGGACCCGGGCTACGCGGCGATCCCCTATTCGACGCCGCAGACCAACCCGAACCTGCTGCAGATCGTCAACAACTTCGCCTCCGGCCCGATCGCGGTCAAGAACCCCTACACCGGCGGCATGACCAACCCCGCGACCTATCTCAACACGGTGTGGGCCGAGGCCGGCATCAAGAACAACACCGAGGCCTTCTTCGTCGACCCGCTCAACTCCTACGATGTCACCAACAAGACCACCACCGCCTTCATCATGGGAGATGCGGGCGATGAGGTCTATCACGCCAATTTCGGCGTGCGGGTCGTGCACAACCAGCTCACCGTGGATGGCGGTGAGACCAATCCGAACGGCTCGACCTACGTCGGCACGGCGTCCTGGAACGGCGTAGATGCCAACGACGTGCCCTTCCAGAACAGCCGCTCGTACACGGACGTGCTGCCGACCTTCAACTTCGTGCTGAACCTGACCGATACGCAGAAGTTCCGCTTGGGCGCCGCCCGCGTGCTGTCGCCGCAGAACCTGAATGACATCGGCCGCGGCGAGACCTATGACTTCACGCGCGCCGCCCCGAGCGAGTGTCCGGGGGGCGGAGTGTGCTTCAAGTTCGACGGCGGCAACTCCGGTAACGCCAACCTCGATCCGTTCCGCGCCTCGCAGTTCTTCGTTTCCTGGGAGGACTACTTCGCCCGCAGCGGCCTCATCGCCGTCACCGGCTTCTACAAGCAGGTGGACAACTTCGTGACGACGGCGAACGTCGCGACCCTGGTGCCGGACGGCACCACGGCCGGCGGCTCCACGGCGAACGTGCAGACGCTGGTGAACGGCGGCAGCGGCAAGATCTACGGCGCCGAGCTCGTCGGTCAGTACGCCTTCGACAACGGTTTCGGCCTGCAGGCGAACTACACCCGCTCCAACTCCGACACGACACAGATCACCTCTTTCCAGAGCAATCTGCCGATCCCCGGAGTGCCGAAGAACGCCTTCAATGTGGTCGGCTACTACGAGCACCTGGGGTTCTCGGCGCGTCTCGCGTACGCGTGGCGCGACGTGGCGCTGAATGACTCGCTGGTCGGCTCGTTCTTCACGTTCCAGGACATCAACGGCAACCCCAAGACCTACGCGATCTGGTCCGCCAAATACGGGCAGCTCGATGGGCAGCTCGAATACGATATCGGCGCCCACTTCGGCGTAATCTTCCAGGTGGTGAACCTGACGGACGAGAAGCAGCACACCTACCTGCAGTGGCCGAATGAGCCCTTCACCTACGATGACAGCGGACGCCGCTTCTTCTTCGGCTTCAAAGGCAAGCTGTAGCCGCGGCACCGGACGACACATCCGGCACGTCGCGATCGTCGGCGGCGGGACCGCCGGCTGGCTCGCCGCCAGCATGCTGTCCCGCGCGCTGGCCGGCAGCGGCACGACCATCACGGTCGTCGAGTCGCCCGAGATCGGCACGATCGGAGTCGGCGAGGCCACCATCCCGCCGATCATCGATCTGCTCGGGTTCCTGGGGATCGATCTCGCGGACTTCGTCCGCCATACGCAGGCGACCTTCAAGCTGGGGATCCGCTTTCGCGACTGGAGCACGCCCGGCCACAGCTACTGGCATCCCTTCGGCACCTTCGGCAGCTCCTTCAATCGACGGCCGTTCCAGCACTACTGGCAGCGCCTGAGAGCCGAGGGCACGGCGCTGCGCTTCAATGACTTCAGCCTCTGTGCCGCCCTCGGAGTTGAGGGCAAGTTCCGCTTCCCGGACGCATCCGCTCCCGGGCCGGCCGCGGGGCTGCGCTACGCGCTGCACTTCGATGCGGGACTCGTGGCGCAGTATCTGCGTGCCTACGCCGAGCGTGGCGGCGTGACGCGCCTCGAGCGCACGGTCACGGCGGCGACTGAGACTGATAAGGGCCTGCTGGATGAGCTCGTGTTCAGCGATGGCAGCCGCCTGCGGGCCGACCTGTTCCTCGACTGCAGCGGCTTTCGGGGTCTTTTGATCGAGCAGACTCTGAAGACCGGATACCTCGCGTGGCAGGATGTACTGCCGTGCGATCGCGCCATCGCCCTGCCGAGCGCGGTCGCGGGTCCCCGCACGCCGTACACCCAGGCGCTGGCGCGCGCGGCGGGCTGGCACTGGCGCATCCCGCTGCAGCAGCGAGTCGGCAACGGCTATGTCTATTCGAGCGAGCACGTGACGGATGAGCAGGCGCTCGCGGACCTTAGGGCCGAGGTCACGCAGCCCTTGGGTGAGCCGCGCTTTCTGCGCTTCAAGACGGGCCGCCGGAAGCTGCTGTGGAACCGCAACTGCATCGCTCTGGGGCTCGCGTCGGGGTTTCTCGAGCCGCTCGAGTCGACCAGCATCCACCTGGTGACGAGCGGCCTCTACCACCTGCTCGAGCATTTCCCCGACCGCGACTTCGATCAGGTCAACATCGATGCGTACAACGCGCGGGTGATCGAGGAGGTGGAGGTCATCCGCGACTTTATCGTGCTGCACTACTGCCTCACACAACGTCGCGATACCCCGTTCTGGCAGCAGTGCGGCGCGCTTGCGATTCCCGGAAGCCTGCGCGAACGCATCGAGCTCTACCGGGGCACCGGGCGGGTGCACACCCGAGCGCGCGAGCTCTTCACCGAGCTCAGCTGGTTCTACATCCTCGACGGGCTTGGCATCGAGCCGCGCGCCTACGATCCGCTCACCGCCGTACTGGAATCGGCGCAGCTCGCCCAGGCGCTCCAGCTGCTGCGCGCCGAGGTGCTGAAGGAAGTGCGTACCGCCGAGGCGCACGACAGCTTCTTCTCACCCGCCAGTCGCTACGCCGCGGACGCCGCGCGGCGGCCAACCAACAGCGAGCCCGCGAGAGTGGGCGCGCGATAAAAACTGGCACGCCATCTCAAGAATCGCCAATACTCGTGAGCAATTATGGCAGCGCTGTCATTCGGTTGACCCGACCGGCAGCACAGCGCATGCTTCGAGCGCATCGACATGAAGGATTCCCGTCCCCCGTCAGTCACGATTGAGCAGGTTGCCGAGCTCGCCGAGGTCTCGTCGAAGACGGTCTCGCGCGTCCTCAACCACGAGCCGGCGGTGCGCGAAGTCACGCGCAACCGGATTCTCAAGGCGATCGAGAAGCTCGACTATCGGCCGAATCTCAACGCCCGCGGCCTGGCCGGGGATCGCTCCTTTCTTATCGGCCTCTTCTGCGACAAGCCGGGCGATTACCTGAGCGAGTTCCAGGCGGGCGCGGTGCAGCGCTGCCGGGAGTCGGACTTTCACATCATGGTCGAGCCGTGGGACAGCGGCAGCCCCGATGTCGGGCGGCAGGTGACGACCCTGCTGCGGCAACTGCGGCTCGAGGGCGCCATCCTGCTGCCGCCGATCAGCGACCACCCGGTCATCCTCGCCAAGCTCGCCGAGGCCGGCATTCCAAGCGTACGCATTGCACCGAAGCACGAGCCGAGCGATGCGCCCTCGGTCGGAATCGACGACCGGACTGCGGCGCGGCGCATGACCGCGCATCTGCTCGACCTCGGGCACCGCGCGATCGGCTTCATCCTCGGACGCGCCGAGCACGGCGCGACCGAGCAGCGTTATCTCGGCTTTGCCGATGAGATGCGCGCCCGTGGCGCCACGATCAAGCCGCAATGGGTGCAGACGGGCAACTTCGTCTTCAGCGATGGTCTGGTGTGCGCCGAGCGCATGCTGCAGGGGTCGGGCCGCCCCACCGCCATCTTCGCGAGCAACGACGACATGGCGGCCGCGGTCATCTGCGTCGCCCGGCAGCGGGGGCTCGAGCTGCCCAAGGAGCTGTCGGTCGTCGGGTTCGATGACGCGCCGGTCGCGACCATGGTGTGGCCGCAGCTCACCACCATCCGCCAGCCGGTGCGCGCCATGGCACGCACCGCGGCCGAGCTCATCATTCAGCACTCACCGCAGCGCCGCGGCTGGCCCGAGCCAATGCCGCGCCCGCGACTCAACTTCGAGCTCATTCTGCGGAGTTCCACCGCTCCGCCACCTTAATAAAGAGTGGCGCAAATAAAGAGTGGCGCATCCCGCCCGCCTTCACACGACCGGAGTCGCTCTCCGTTCCCTCCTCGTAGACGGCAGAGATCGGCCACAAGCGGTCCTATGAAGGTGCAAACTCACGACCAGAAAGCGGCCGTTGATTTCAGAGATCGCCTCATCCACTACGGTGACGATATTTGACCTAGTCGTATCCTCCGAATGTCACGCTGCGGCGGCGCGCCAAACAGGCGGCTGTATTCGCGGCTGAACTGCGAGGCGCTTTCGTAGCCAACACGCCCGCTGGCGTTGCTCGCGTCGAGATCTTGGTTGAGCATCAGTTGCCGCGCCTCCTGCAAGCGCAGCTGCTTCTGGTACTGCAGTGGGCTGACGCCGGTGATGTCGCGGAAATGCTGACGAAAGGTGGACGGGCTCATGTGTGCGCGGACCGCCAGCTCTTCCACTTCTACCGCTTGGGCGTAGTGCTGCTTTAGCCAGGCCACCGTCTTGGCGATCCGCTGACCCGGAGAGCCTACTGAAACAAGGTGGCGCAGGTACGGCCCATGCGGGCCCACTAAAAGGCGGATGGTGATTTCCTGCTGGATGAGCGGTGCAAGCCGTGGCAGCAGCGCCGGCTCGTCCAGCAATGCCAGCAAGCGCACTAGAGCACCGAGCAATCCGGCGTCGAGGGTCTCGATCGAAAGGGAGCGGTAGCCCTGGTCCTTTCGTATCGGTGCCAATTCGATATCAGCTGCCAGCTGCACAATGGTGTGTGCCTCAAACGTCAGCATCATGCCGAGGAAAGGTTCGCGGGCGCTGGCACGGATGACATGCGCGACTACGGGAAGATCGATGGTGGTCAGCATCGATTGGCCTGGGCCATAGTCCATCACCTCGCCGCCGAGCATCACCTGCTTGCCGCCTTGCGCAACGATGCCAAGACCCAGGCCATAGATGCAGTGCATCGGCTCGGTCGGCAATTGGCGGCGATGGAGCGAGAGCGCCGGAACAGCGGTCGGGTAGTCGCCGTCGCTTTGGGCAATGCCCGAAATGGCGCAAGCCAGGGCGTTCGTTGCGGCGCCCGGGGGGTTATTTACCGATCGGTACCTGGCCATGCGTGCCTTTTGTTCCGGCTAAGGACAGGCCACTCTAGCACTCCCAGAGATGGACCAATCCCATTCTCGGCGACTGATCGTCGTTTTAGGCAAGAATTGCGGTAGTTCTGGCAAACGCCCTCGAGCCGGGCCGGCGAGACTGGCGCATCGAAATTGCCCATCCGCGTGGCAGCAAGACACCAGAGAAGGACATCCCATGACTGATAAGAAGGTTTGGCTCATCACCGGCGCAAGCCGCGGCTTGGGCCTCGACATTGCCAAGGCAGCATTAGCTGCTGGTCACGCGGTGATCGCCACCGGTCGCGAGCCCGTCAAGATCACGGCTGCGATTGGCCACCACAACGACCTGTTGGCAATCAAGCTCGACATCACCCGCCTCGAGGACGCCCATGCCGCGGTCGCAGCCGGCGTCGCGAAATTCGGCCGGATCGACGTCCTGGTGAACAATGCAGGCAACTTCTACGCCGGCTTCTTCGAAGAGCTGAGTCCCGAACAGGTCCGAAACCAGATCGAGACACTTCTGTTCGGCCCAATGAACGTCAGCCGGGCGGTGCTACCGATGATGCGCAAGCAGCGCGCCGGCCTGATCCTCACAATCTCTTCGACCGCGGGCATCGCTGGCCTTTTGTTCTGCAGTGCCTATGCCGCAGCGAAGTTCGGCATTGAAGGGTGGATGGAGTCGCTCGCCCCGGAGATCGCGCCCTTCGGCATCCGCACAATGCTCGTCGAGCCTGGCTTCTTCCGCACTGAGCTCCTCAGTAAAAACTCCACGACCTACGCCAAGCCCGCCATCGACGACTACGCCAAGCAAACCCGGGAGATCGTTGCCGCCTGGAGCGGCATGGACGGCAAGCAGGGCGGCGACCCGGCTAAGCTCGCCGCCGCACTTGTGCATCTCGCCGGACTCAAAGAGCCTCCGTCACGCTTTGCCGCTGGGGCCGATGCCGTGCAGACCTTCGAGACCAAGGCCAATGTCTTGCTTACCCAAGCGAACGCTTATCGCGAGCTGTCCTCTTCGCTCGCTCACAAGGATGCATGATTCGGCGCTGATCGCCTGCTACGCGGCGTCCCACTGGTTCGCACAATTTCCAGATCAAGCCTAAGGAGAGATCATGCGAGTCGGCATTCTCGGTTCGGGACTGATGGGGGGCAAGCTCGGCACGATCTTCGCGCGTGCCGGCCACGAGGTGAGGTTCAGCTACTCCCGTGACGATGCGAAGCTCAAGAAGCTAGCGCGAGGCGCCGGTGGCAATGCTCGGGCCGGGAATCCGGCGGAAGCAGTCGCCGGTGCCGACGCCGTCGTGCTCGCCGTTCACTGGACGAGAGTCGACGATGTGCTGCAGCAGGCCGGCTCGCTCTCGGGCAAGACTCTGATCACCTGCTCGATGCCGATGAGTGCAGATGACTCCCGCATGGTTATTGGCCTTACGACGTCCGGCGCCGAGGCGCTCGCGGCCAAGATGCCGAGGGCTCATGTGGTGTCCGCCTTCAGTACCGCCCCGAGCGAGGTGCTCCTTCCGGTCTTTAACGGACGCCGCCGCGCGAATCGACCGGACATGGTCTACTGCGGTGACAACGCAGCCGCGAAGCGGAAGGCGGCGCGCCTGATCCGTGATACGGGGTTTCACCCGGTTGACCTTGGCGAGCTCAAGGCCGCTCGGAATGTGGAACCCTTCGTGCTGCTCATTGCGGGACTCGCCTACGACCGACCGGGCGGCCCGAGAATCGCCTACCGGTTCGATCGTATGGCCAGGGAGCGCGGTCGAACGGTCCAAGAAATCGCCGCTGTCGAGGAGACCGTGCTCGCAAAACGCGGGTGACCGAGCATCGGACAGGATTCCGGCTAGTCGACCCTCAATGTCCGATCCTCTGGTCTCAACTGACCGTTCTCAGCTCGCATCGATTTCCGCTTCGGGTCGAATTCGGCCGCACCTCACAGCCAAAAGCGGACGGCGTAGCAGAGGAGTCGCCTCATTCGCTACACAATACTTCAGGGCGCCCACGTCCTGAGTGTCCGCTCATCTGCCATTTGAACGAGCGGAACCGGACGGGCAACGTCGCGGGCGGGTTGCTCTCAGACTGACTCATTGCGGGCCAACTCCGGACAGTCGCCCGATAGCTTGAGACTTCCGATTAGCGGACAGTCACCTTTCCGCGAATGGCTCGATGCGACTAGGTGGCGGGTCGCACGGCGTCGTCGCCAAATGCTGAACTCTGCGGCAACTCCCAGAGGTTCAGACTAAGGACTGGCACCCTGCACGGTCACAACGCAGCGAAGGGACCAGCGGTGGAATACAACTGTTAAATCAGACAAGCTGCTAAATCAGACAAGCTGCGTCGACGAGCAAACGCAGATGTTGCAGTGCGGCTCGACAGGTGCCGTTGACGGTCAGCGCTAACGGGGCGCATTGTTTGCCTAGCGTCTACGGGGCTCTCGCATTGAGGCTCTGAACATCTCAAGTGTGCTCGCAACGGGCGCACTTCTCGCGTCAGCTCCACATCGATGAATGCAGCGACGTCGTCTCAACAACTCAAACAGAAAGGGGCTCAGTCATGACTACCAACCACAGTGTGTCCAGGCGATTCATCGCGAGCCTTTGCGCGCTCTCGATCGCGGTCGCAGCAAACGCTGGCCCGACGATCATCACCTTCGACGCTCCGGGCGCCGGCACGGGCAGCGGCCAAGGTACGGGCTGTTTCGCCGGCACCGACTGTTCCGTGCTCATCAACAACTTCGGGGTCATCACGGGATACTATTTGGATGCGAACAACGTCTTCCATGGTTTCGTGCGCAGTCGGGAGGGCAAGTTCACGACTCTTGATGCACCCGGCGCCGATCTGACTGCGAATGACTTCAACGGGACCGTGCCGAACGCCATCAACGACGCAGGAGCAATCACCGGCGCGTACTATGACGTGAACAATGTCGGTCACGGCTTCCTGCGCAGTCCCGAAGGCGGGTTTACCTCATTCGACGCGCCCGGCAGTGCGGGCTACACCAATCCGGTTGCGATTAACCTCGAGTCCGGCATCGTTGGCTACTACGGCGACCCAAACGGGCAGGCTCGCGCCTTCTTACGGCGTCCCGATGGCTCGCTGACTACCTGGAGCGGTCCGGGGGCGTGCACCAGCGCTCCCCCAGGAGGGTTTTGCGGCGGCACGGCGGCGTTCAGCATCAATGTCTTTGGAACGGTCGCCGGGGGTTATGACGATGCGAATCTCGCCTCCCACGTGCTCATTCGAACCCCGGCGGGAACGCTGCAAACCTTCAGCGATCCGAACGCCGGCACCGGCAGCGGTCAAGGGACGGGCTGCCCGGGTTGTTCGCGGGGGCTCAATGTGTTTGGGGTCATCGCGAGCTACTACATCGATGCAAACTATGTCACTCACGGGTTCGTGCGCAGTCCCTGGGGTCAGGTCACCACCTTCGACCCTCCCGGTGAAGGACCCTATGGCATCGGCTGCGCGGCTGACTGCCCCATTGGCCTCAACGACCTGGGGGCGATCACGGGAATCTATCTTGACGCGAACAACGTCTACCGCGGCTTCGTGCGCAGTCCCGACGGCACATTTACGACCTTCGATGCGCCCGGCGCTGATCTGACCCCGAATGACTTCAACGGCACCTTTCCTTACGGCATCAACGACCAAGGAATGATCACCGGGTACTACATTGACGCAAAAGGCGTAGCCCACGGCTTTCTGCGTCTTCCATGACGTAACTGACGAGACCCCTGATCACAATGGAGTGACCCGGCCGCCGATGGCGACACGGCCCGGGTCACTCCGGAAACTTCAAATTCCCACATCAGCACCTGGAAGCGAGGCTCTTTCGCGGGGAGTCCATGACGGTCGGTTTTAGGCTTAGCAGTCCGGGGTCGCGCACCCGTGGCAGCGCCGTCTCGATCGAGCGCCTCAACGGGAATGGCCATCCTGTGTCGAGTTTAGTTTCGCCTTTTCTCTTGTTGAACGACCGGGTTCGGGAGGCGCATACGGCGACTCGGGGTCCGGCACCGGCCGCCTTCCGCTCCGACGAGAGGGCGGGAGCGGACCCGGCGGCCACGAATTTCCTCCGCCAGCCCCGGGGTGACGTTCGTCGGGACCTCAACCACTAACGTCTTCGACACGGCACCCGGACTGAAACGTTTGGCTTGATAAAGCAGCCATTTGCCACGAGTAACCCGTCTCGGCAAACTGGGTCTTTGAGGAGCACTACATGGCTACCGGCTGGGCAGGAGACAACGCGGTCAACGAGCAGATCGACGCGACCGTCAAGGACGGCGTACGTCGGGCTCAGAGCCGCCTACCGCAAGGTGAGTCGCTCAGCCAATGTGCGAACTGTGGGGCAGCGATCCCTGAGGCACGCCGGACCGCAGTACCGGGCGTGCGCCTTTGCATCGCCTGCCAGGAGGCTCACGATCGGGACTCGACGAACTTTTCCGGCTACAACCGCCGCGGCAGCAAAGACAGCCAACTGCGCTAGCTCCAAGCCAGCCGCGCGCGGCGCTCGCTGGCGCTGCCGGCCGACCCGCTTCGCCCCTGCGCTTAGACGGGAGCGAATAGCAACCAGAGTTAGCTGAGCCAGAGGATGAGTCAGGCAGTGGAAGACTACTCGCGTGCCGAGGCGGAAAAATACATAAGAGATAGCTCATCGGCATGGGCCGAAAGCGTTGCCACGAACGATGCGTCCGTCGTGAAGCGGATTCTGGCCGACGATTTTGTCTGGGTGCGGGAAGGCGAGGTGCTGGACAAGCATCGTGCGGTGTTCGGAGCGCTGCAGGGTCCAGGCGATTTCGTTTCAAATTACTTGGATTACGCCAATGTGCGCTTCTTTGGCGACACAGCGGTCGTCCAGGGCAGCGAGACATGGACGCGAACGGGCGGGCGTTCGGGACAGTGCGTCTTCGTCGACACTTGGGTTCGACGCGACGGGATTTGGCAGATTGTTGCGGCTGTAGACGTGACCGTACCAGTCCCGATCAGGGAATAGCGGCAACACAGTTCCAAACCTCCCGTCGCGGGATTTACAGTTTTAATGCGCGGACACCGGGCCCCCTCCTCCCTTACCCGCCCTGACGAACAGCAGCAGCGGGATCAGCGCCAGGAAGAGGATCCCGAGGATCTTGAAGTCATCAAGATACGAGAGCAGAGCCGCCTGCTGCTGAGCGCCCTGGTAAATGCTGGCGAGCGTCGCCGCCGAATCCGGTGAGGCGCCGATGGCGCTGCCAACCTGGTGGGCGAAGTCCGGGTAAGACGGATTCAGTCCCTGCAGCTGCTCCACTAGCCGGCTCTGATGAAATTGCGCGCGGCGGGTGAGCACCGTGGACGCAAAGGCGATGCCGAGGCTGCCGCCGAAGTTGCGCGCCAGGTTGATGAGTGCGGATGCGTTGTTGGTCTTGTCGCGGGGGATGTCGCGAAAGGCCATCTGGTTGATGGGCAGGAACAGGAACGGGAGGGACGCCGCCTGGAAGAGCCGCAGCCACATCAGCGTCTGGAAGGAGGTGCCAAGATAAAGCTCCGTCATCATGAGGAGGCTCACGCCCCCGATCAGGAAGCCGATTCCCGCCAGCAGCCGCAAGTCCACCTTGTTGATGGCACGCCCGATGAATGGCATCAGCACTATGGTGATGAGGCCCCCGGGCGAGAGCACCAGGCCAGCGTCCACGGCCCGGTAGCCCATCAGCTGCTGCGCGAAGGCCGGGATCAGGAAGGTGCTGCCGAACAGCATGAACCCCAGCATCAGCATCATCACGAAGCTCATGGCGAAGCTCGGGTCGCGAAACAGCTTCAGGTCCACCATCGGGTCGGAGTACGTGAGCTCCCGCCAGATGAGGAGCGCGAACCCAAGCGCCGAGAAGATGATGAGCGCGGTGATCATCCCGGAGCCGAACCAGTCGGCGTCCTGCCCCTTGTCGAGCACGATCTGCAGGCAGCCGAGCGCCAGCGCCACGAAACCAAAGCCCGCCCAGTCGACGGGGCTGCGCGGGCCGCGCGCCGCGGCGCCGCGCTCCTTGATGAGTGACTGCACCAGCAGCACGAGCGCGACCCCGACCGGCACATTAATAAGGAATATCCAGCGCCAGTCATAGTTGTCGGTGATCCAGCCGCCGAGCGTCGGGCCGATGATTGGTGCGACCACCGCGGCGATGCCGTAGAACGCACTCGCCATGCCGCGCTTCTCGGGCGGGAAGCTATCGGTGAGGATCGCCTGCCCGACCGGCTGCAGGCCGCCACCCGTGGCGCCCTGGAGTGCGCGCATCACGATCAGCGAGGCGAGATTGGGAGCGAGCCCGCACAGGAGCGAGCTCACCGTGAAACCCGTGATACAGACCAGGAACAGGCGCTTGCGCCCGAAGGTGTTCGCCAGCCATCCCGTGATCGGCATGATGATGGCGTTGGTGACGAGATAGCTCGTCAGCACCCAGGTGGACTCGTTCTGGCTCGAGGACAGCGAGCCCGCGATGTGCGGCAGCGCCACGTTGGCGATGGAGATGTCCATGATCTCCATGAAGGCCGCCAGCGCCACCACCGGCGCGATCACCCAGGGGCTGATGCCGCGCGGCGCCGCCTCGCTCACGGGCGCGTCTCACGCGCCAGGCGCACCGTGCCCGGGGTCCGACCGAGATTGGCGGTGAGTATCGCGTTGATGGCGGCATCGGCACCGGCGTCCTGGGCCGCGTAGACGTCGGTGTTCTGCGCTACCGGCCAGGCCGGCTGCTGCGATACCGCCGCACCATTCTGGTCGTGCACGTCGACGTTGATGTCGGTGGAGAGCCCGAGGAACAGCGGATGGCTCTCGAGCTCGCGCGGATCGAGCCCGATGCGCACCGGCAGGCGCTGCACGATCTTGATCCAGTTGCCCGACGCGTTCTGCGCCGGCAGCACCGCCAGCGCACTGCCGGTGCCCGGGGTGAGGCCGAGCACCCGGCCGTGGTAGCTCACGTGCGAGCCGTACATGTCGACCTCGACCTTCACCGGCTGGCCGATGCGCAGCCCGCTCAGCTGGTTCTCCTTGAAGTTGGCATCCACCCACATCGACTCCACCGGCACGATGGCGAGCATCTCGGTCGCCGGGGTCACCTGCTGACCCAACTGCACCGAGCGGCGCACGACGTAGCCGGATACCGGCGCCACCACCTTGGTGCGCGCCGCCGCGAGCCACGCGGTGCGTAGCGCCGCTTCCGCCTGCAGTACGCGCGGATGGGTCTCGGGAGTCGTGCCGGAGATCGCAGCCTGCGCGCTCTGCAGACTCGCCTCGGCCTGCCTAAGTCCCGCGCGGGCGGTCGCGATCGAATTCTGCTCGTGCTGCATCGTCTCCTGCGTCACGCCGTGTATGGCAATCAGCGGCTGATCGCGCGCCACGTCCTCACTCGCCTGAGAGAGCTGCACGCGCTGCGTCTCGATCACGGCCGCATCGCGCGCGGCCTCGGCGAAGAGCTGCGCCACGTCGCGCACGGTCTGCGCGAGGTTCGCCTTGGCCTGTGCGAGGCCGACATCCGCATCGTGCGGGTCGAGCTCAACGAGTGTCTGGCCGCGGTGCACGAACTGCGTCTCGTCCGTGTTGATCGCGATCACGGTACCGCTGACCTGCGGCGTGAGGCGTACCAGGTTGCCGTTCACGTAGGCATCATCGGTCGTGACGTGCCCGCGCATGAACGCGAGGTAATAGACGGTCCAGGCGATGGCGGCGACCAGCACCACCGTGCCAAGAATCAGCAGCGGGCGTCGATTCGTGGCGGGAGCCGCGGCGGGCTTGGTTTCGTTCTTGGGGGTGTCCTGCGACTCACTCATGGGTGTCTCCTGAGGCGGCGAGGAACACCGCCGGATCCTGGGATGCGTTCCACCAGCCGCCGCCAAGCGCGCGAAACAGCGCCGCGGTGTCGGTGAAGCGCTGGACGTCGGCCTGCACTTCGGTGAGGGCGGCGTCCTGGTATTGCTGCTCGGCCGTCAGTACCTGGAGCTCGGTGTACTTGCCGGCGCCGTACTGCTTAAGCGCCAGCTCGCGGTTGGCGCGCGCGGCGCTCAACGCCACGTTGTGCGCCGCATAGCCCTCACCGTCGTGCTCGAGCGCCTGCAGCGCGTTGGCGACTTCGACGAAGGCGGCGATGACGGTCGAGTGGTAGCTCGCGAGCGCCTGCCGGTAGCGCTCTTCGGCTTCGTGCTGCCGGGCGGCGAGAGTGCCGCCGTGAAAGAGTGGCGCGGTCAGATTGAGGCCCCCCGACCAGACCGCGCCCGGCCGGGTGAGGAAGTCAGAGAGCGCGGTGGTCTGCTGCGCGTACTGCGCCGAGATGGTCAGGGAGGGAAAGCGGGAAGCCTCGGCGACCCCGACGTTGGCACTCGCCTGATGAAGCGAGTCCTCGGCCGCCAGGATATCGGGGCGCTGGCGTACCAGCGCGGACGGCAGCGACAAGGGAAGCTTCTCGGGGAGCGTAAAGTCGCGCAGCGTGAGCGGCGGCATCACGAAGGCATCCGGGGTCTGGCCCGAGAGCTGCGCCAGCGCATTGCGATAGACATCGCGCTGCTGCTTAAGCGCCGGCAGCGTCGCGCGCAGGTTCTCGAGCTGGGTCTGCGCCTGGAGCGTGTCGCTATGGATGATCTTGCCGGCGTTCTCGAGCGTCTGCGTCAGCTGAAATTGCGAGTCGAGCTCCTTGACGAGCTCCTGCGTCACATCGATCTGGGCCTGCGCGGCCGCGTAGTCGAAGGCCGTGATCACGGTCTGATCGACGAGCGTCACGTAAGTATTGAGCGCCTGGTCGCGCGCCACGGAGGTGGCCGCACGCTGCGCCTCGACCTGGCGGCGCGTGGCGCCGAAGGGATCGAGGTTATAGGCGAGTGAAGGTCCCAACTCCCAACGATTGCCGGTCACGTTGATCTCATTGACCGGGCCGTAGAGGAGACTGCCGTTGATATGGGCGCGTCCGATCTGGCCCGTGGCATCGAGCTGCGGCAGCTGCGAGCCGGCGACTGCCTTGAGCTCGTACTGCGCAGCGCGGAGCCCATGGCGCGCGGCCTCGAGGTCCGGGTTGCCGGCGAGGGTGCCGCGGACTAACTGGTCGAGCGCGGCGGAATGAAACAGCTGGTACCAGCTGTCGGCCACATCGGTACCGTAGTCGATGCTGCGGGTCGTCGTGGGGGGCGGCGTCGCGTGCGCATAGCCCCCGGCCGGAGCATCGGGGCGCACGAAATTCGGACCCAGGGTGCAGCCAGACACGAGCAGCGTGGCCGCGAAGCCGGCGAGGACACTGCATGCTTTCATGTGGCACCTCCATGCGCCGATTTGCGCCGCGCACGACGCGGCCGGTCGAGCTCTGCCAGCGTGGGCGCGGACTGTGCGGCACCTTTGGGCGTGGCCGCCTCCTGCAAATGACCGTGGAGGCGCTGCAGAAGTCCCAGCAGGACATCGATCTCGCGGGGAGTGAACGGCTCGACCAGGCGGTTCAGAAGCTCGACTACCACGCGCTTGGCGTTGGTCGCCTCACGCCGCCCGGCCGCGGTGATGGCGATCTCAACCGCCCGCCGATCGCGGCGGCTGCGCTCGCGCCGGGCGAAGCCGAGCCGCTCGAGCTCGTCCACCACCCGGGTGAGCGCCCCCATGTCGTGTCCGAGGTGTGCGCTCAGCTGGGTGGCGGAGATATGTTCCTGCCGGGCGAGGTGGACGAGCACCACCCATTGCGAGAAGGTGATCGGGAGCGACTCGAAGCGCCGCTCGGCAACCTGGTGCATGAGGATGCCGCAGCGCTTCAGCAGATAACCGACGCTGTTGTCGGGCTCGAGCGATTCGAGGCTGTAATACGGCTGACGCATATATTGCTCCGGCTATATTTGCCGGTAATATATTTGCTGAAGCAAGTATTTGTCAAGATACCGGGTGCGCCACTGCCGCCGGCGCAGTCTCTCCCCTTGACAGGGGTGGTACGCTGATCAAGCCGGCATGCAGCGCCGGCTCGGCTGCGGCGACTGTATTTAGGGGAGACGCGCGAGTGTTCGAAGGTTTCAACTACGAGGAGCTGAGGCGCCGCGCCAATGAGCCCCTGCCCGCGCGGGTGGTCGCAGCCCTTCAGGCCCGTGGCGAGCGCCGCTCAGTCACTGCCGGCGAGACGATCTTCCGGACCGATGACCGCCAGTACCCGTTCGTATACGCGATCTCAGCTACGCTGCAGATACGCGATCCCGATGGACTGGTCCTCGGATCCACGGACATCGGCCAGTACACGGGCGAATTTGGCCTGCTGCTCGGCCAGACGGCGTTTGCCGACTGCGTTGCGGCCACCGCAGGCGAGGTCCTGCTGGTCTCGCAACGGGACATTGCAGAGCTCGTGCAGGTCGACCCGGAGGTGAGCGATGCGCTGATGCCGGCGTTTGCCTCGCGAAGGCTGATGCTGATGCGACGCCAGCAGGGCACCCTGACTCTCGTCGGGAGCGGCCGGGCACCGGCGCTGCAAAAGCTGCTCGAGTACGCCGAGCGCAACCGCATCCCCTATCGGTGGCTTGACCCTGCCGACCCCAAACAGCTGGAGGAGATCCGCACCCGGGGATTCGAAGGCTCAGCGGTGAAGGCGGTGATCCGGGGCAAACACCTGCTCAACGAGCCCTCAGTCCCCGAGGTGGCGCGCGCGCTCGGTCTCGAGCTCGGGGTTGGCGACGGTGAGCCTGCCGATCTCATCATTGCCGGTGCCGGTCCGGCCGGATTCTCGGCGGCGGTGTACGGCGCCTCGGAGGGTCTGCGGACCACCCTGTTCGACGACGTGGCGATCGGCGGGCAATCGGCCGCCTCGTCCCGGATCGAGAACTTTCTTGGTTTTCCGACCGGTGTGTCGGGCGCAGATCTCGCGTTCCGCGCGGAGCTGCAGGCCATCAAGTTCGGGGCGCGCGTGGCGGTCCCACGCCACGCCCAGAAGCTCGCGCCGAGTTCACGCGCCGGCTTTTACGAAATCACACTGGATGACGGCTCCACCCTCCTCGGCCGCTCGGTAGTGATTGCCACAGGCGCGCGCTACCGCAAGCTCGGCGTTGCGGGCGAGGAGCGCTTCCAGGGCGCAGGCGTCTACTACGCCGCGACTGAGCTTGAGGCGCGGAGCTGCAAGGACCAGGAGGTCGTCGTAGTCGGCGGGGGAAACTCTGCCGGCCAGGCCGCGATGTTCCTCGCGACGCGGGCCTCCTGTGTGCGACTCGTGCACCGCGGCCGGGACTTATCGGACAGCATGTCGCAATACCTCGTCGAGCGCCTGCGGCACGCCGCCAACGTGCGGATCGAGATGCGCTCGCAGATCGTCGAGCTCGGGGGCGACGAGCATCTCAAGCTCGTCACGATCCGCGACGGGGACGGAACCGCGGTGGCGCGGCACGCGTGCGGCCTCTTCGTCATGATCGGTGCGGACCCTTGCACGGCGTGGCTGAAGGACACGCTGCGGCTCGATAGCCGCGGGTTCGTTCTCACCGGCGAAGACTGCGGCAGCGAGGCAGCGGTGCCCTTCAATATCTTCCAGACCAACCTCGCCGGGGTGTACGCGGTGGGCGACGTCCGCTCGGGCTCGGTCAAGCGGGTCGCCTCCGCGGTCGGTGAGGGCTCAGTCGTCGTGCAGGCGATCCACGCCCGACTCGCGGCGCTGCGCCAGGCGGAGGCGCGCGGGCCCGTCACCGTGTAGAGAAGGCCAGCTAAGCGCGTTTCCTGCGCCGTGGGCGCTCTGCGTGTTTGGCGGCTGCCGCCTCGCGGCCCTTCCCCGTGCTCTCCCGCAGCCGGTCAATGAACCACCGCCCGGCGATTCCGGGCGGCGCCTCGGTCCGATACACCGCGCTCATCGCGACCGTAAACCCCTGAGGCGCGTCTTCGGCCACGATCTTCACCAGCGTGCCGCGTGCGAGATCGTGCTGTACCAGATCGAGCGGCATGCCGCCCCAGCCGAGGCCCGCGCGCAGGAACGCATGCTTGGCGCCCAGGTCCGCGAGACGCCACGTCCTGGCTGACAGCACCCCCAAATCCTGTCCCCTCGACATCGCCGAGCGGTCAGTCAGCACGAGCTGAATGTGCCGGGTCAGCTCGCTGGCTGGAATCGGACCGCGGTAGCCCGCGAGCGGATGTCGCGGTGAGGTGACGTGAATCAGCGGCACCTTGACGAGCGGCTCCTTGGTGAATAACGCAGCCGGAGCGCTCGCCAGCTCGCCGGCAAAACCGATCGTCGAGCGGCCATCGATGATCGACTGCATCACCCCGCCGATGGTCTCCGCGTAGAGTCGCAGCGGCGTGAGCGGAAATGCCGCGTGAAACGCCGACACCGCCGCCGTCAGCATCCCCATCGGAAAGAGCACGTCGACCGCGATCGCGAGCTCGGGCTCAAGCCCACCCGACAGATTCCGCGCGTGCGCCTTGAGCCGGTCCACCTCGCCTGCGACCGTGCGGGCGTGAGCCAGCAGCACCTGCCCCTGCGGGGTGAGCACCGGCCGGCGGCGGGTGCGATCGAACAGCTTGACGCCAAACTGACCCTCGAGATTCGCGAGCGTCTGACTCACGACCGACTGCGCGCGCCGCAGCTTCCTCCCGGCGGCCGAGAAGCTGCCCTCATCGGCGGCGGCGATGAAGGTGCGCAACTGATCGAGCGTGACGGCGTCCAGCATATATCGCTCGCACCGATGATTATGATCTAGAAATATAGGCTACCACTATACCTCTCCCCGACCTAACCTCGCTCCATGGTTCCTGATTTGCCCGCATCGCAAACACCATCACCGGAGTCGGCCATGAACAGCTCTTCTACTGTCTCTGCCCAGGGCTTGAGTGCCTCGGCATCGATCAACAAGCGCAACACCAGCCTCAGCAGTACCGCCGAAGTCGCCGGCCGGGCCCTCCTCGGCCTGCTGTTCCTGCTCTCGGGGCTCGGTAAGCTCGGCGCCTACAGCGCGACCGCGGGCTACATGACCGCAAGCGGGGTGCCGGGCGCCCTGCTGCCCGTCGTCATCGCGACCGAGGTACTCGGCGGCCTGGGCATCATCCTCGGCTTCAGGACGCGGATCGTCGCCTTCCTCCTGGCGGGCTTCTCGCTGGTGACCGCCATCACCTTCCACAACAACCTCGGCGATCAGATTCAGATGATCATGTTCTTCAAGAACATCGCGATCGCCGGCGGTTTCCTGACGCTCGTCGCCAACGGCGCAGGCGCATTCAGCCTGGATGCACGTTTTGCCAACAGGCAGGCCCGCTAGAGAGCCCGAGCTCCCCCGACGCGGCCCGGCCAGGGATGCCGGGCCGCATTCTTGTTGGTTTGCCCCATCGGACTAAACTAGCCGCGTGGACACGCTGCTCAGCATCAGGGTCTTCCGGCAGGTGGTCGAGTCCGGAAGCTTCGTCGCCGCAGCCGATCGGCTCGACCTCTCCACCGCCATGGTGAGCAAGCACGTGATGCACGTGGAGAAGCGGCTCGGCGTACGGCTCCTCAACCGCAACAGCCGCACCCTCAGCCTCACCGAGCCCGGCAAGGTCTACTTCGAGCGCTGCAAGACCATCCTCGATGATCTCGAGGCGACCGAGCTCGAGCTCGGCTCACTCGGCACCTCAGCCCGTGGGACGCTGCGCCTCACGGCCCCGAGCTGGTTTGCCGGACAGGTCCTCGCGGACGCGCTCATCGAGTTCCGGCAACGGTATCCGGAAGTGCTGGTGGATGTGTCCTTCGAGGATCGGTTCGTCGATCTCGTCGAGGAAGGCTACGACCTCGCCTTTCGTGTGGCGCGGGAGCTCAAGTCGCTGTCCGCCGGGCTCATCGCCCGGCCCGTGCGTCCGATCAACGGCTGGCTCGCCGCGTCCAGGGATTACTTGAAGCAGCGCGGTACACCTGAGTCTCCGGCCGATCTCGCCTCGCACGACTGCATCGCGGTGGGTCACATGGATTCGTGGACCCTCATGGGACCGGAGGGCCCGCTCGAAGTCCCGCTTCGTGTCGTGCTGCGCTACCGCTCGATGGCGGGTGTGGCGAACGCCGTAGCGGCCGGCCATGGACTGGCAATCCTGCCCGCGCTCTTCTTCGAGGATCCGGTGTTCAAGCGCACCCTCGTCCCCGTGCTGCCGGCGTATCCGTTGCAGCCGGTGACGCTGTACGCCGTCTACGTGAGCCGCAGGTACGTGCCGCTCAAGATCCGCGCCTTCATCGACTTCGTCATCGCCTGGGCGCCGAGGGTTTCCCGCCTGGAGAGTGGCAGCGCGCCATAGAGGCCACCGCCGGGGTCAGCGCGAGGGTTCAGTGAGTCCGTTTGAAGGACTGCCCGACGCTCGCGAACAGGGCTTTGGCGGTATCGCTCTGTGCCTTGAGGTCCTTGGCCGTGTCCTGGCTCTTCGGCCCCGCCGCCTTGAGGAACGCGAGGTTGGCGTGCGTCATATCACCTGCGGCCTGGTAACACTCCGCGGCGCGCTGATAGTCGCCCTTGTCAAAGAGCCTTGCGGCCAGCGCGCTCGACTCACTTCGCGTCATGGTTTCGCAGGCGCGCGACTGCACGGGATCAGCCAGCACAGCGGAAGTCACAACGAGAAACAACACTGCGAGCAGGCTGATCGCATGGAGTCGTCGCGCTCGCGAAGGCAGTGAGGCGCGGGCGCGCACGGCAAGTGTGCGCGGCACCCGGTGGAGTGTGTGTCGGGCCGCGCTCAGGAGATAACCGGCCCCGAGCAGCAGCCACGGCAGGAAGAAAACGATTGCTGGCCAGAAGGGCCTCGGCCCGGCGTGCGTAAACATGTCTCGATCCTTCACTTCATCCCTGAAGTACACACTGAGGGTTTACCGATGAGAGTACGAGCCCGAAGGAGTGGATGCTGTCTCTCTTTAGAGGAAACGATCTGACCTCTGAGGGAGTAGCGCCGCTCACTGCAGGGTCCTCGAGACCTCGAGGCTCCCCCAGAAGATGGTGCGTGAGCCAACGCCCGAGCGGAGCTCCGGCGACTCGAGGCGCGCCAGGTACTGAACCGCCCAGCCCGAGGGCGTGCGCATCTCGACTCCCGCCCAGGCCTCACCGAGCAACTGGTTGAGATCCCCCCGGTGGTAGTCGAGATCGCTGTGGCGGAACTGCCCCTCGAGAAAGGCGTTGTAGGCGCGCACCTTGGCGCGCGCTCCGGCAAATGCGAACACCTCGATCGGTGCACCGGAGGCGAGCGGCGGGAGCAGCGGCTGCGTCTCCTGCACATACATGTTCTCTTCCGGTGTGAAGCCCCACCACGGGGACTCGATCCGTCCCCAGCGCGCACCGAATGCGATGCTGCCCTCGGTGACGGTGCCGGCACTGCCGGCGAGCGTCCATTTGGCATCCGCGTGCCAGGGACCCTCTCCATAGTCTCCGAGCAGCGCCTGACGCGCGGCGCTGTAGCGGGCGGTCGGCTCGCCGCCCGCCGAGATCTGATGATCCCAGCCCTGCGGCTGCACGCTGCCGCTTAAGTGATGCAGCGCGTCCTGCACGGAGCGAGCGGCGCCAAGACCCAGCATGCCGACCGTGAGGCTCGAGTTGTAGGCGACGCCCGCATCACTCGACACGTACCGTCGCCCGGCGCTGACGAAGAAAAGGCTCGCGTAAGGGCGATCGCCGGGGATTACCTGCGAGGCACTCAGGTCCCGCGGGGTGAATATGAGGAGTCCCGCGGCGAAGGCGTACGCGGACTCCCAGCCCGGACCCTTGAAACGCCCGGACGGGCAGAGCTCCCCATCGACCGCGCCGAGGGCCCGATCAAGCGCCCGGCCGATGGGGCCGCCGCTGCGCCCCGAAAAGGTGATCTCGCCTCCGCCGTTGTAGTCCTCATCGCGCCGCGCATCGGTCAGCAGGTGCTCATCGAATACGATGCCGGCGCCGACACCTTCCGGTGAGGGGCTGGACGAGCTGCGCTCAGGCTGCGTGACGCTCGCGCAGGCGTCGCGGGAGTCACCCGCGCCAACGTCCTGCGAAGGCGCGTCCGCGCGCGCCATGCCCCATCCCATGAGGACCAGTAACACACCTGAAAGTATCGTTGACCGCATGGCACGCATCGTTGTGCCGGGCGGGAAGGCGAACAACACTCACGCGGTTGTTGCAATGTTTCACAACAGGAAACTAACCCACATCGCGCTCACGATCGGACGCACGCGCAAGCTCGGCGTCACGTGGAGCGGAACATTTCGCGGGCGGAAACACTGCGTGCACGTCACGAGCGTTGTTGGTACGGGGTCGTTGTCCTAGCCTTGCAGCGACGACCTCGAACAGCTCACACCCGTGTTAGGTCGTGTTACGAAGGAGTTTCCGTATGCGCGCCTTGATTCGCATCTTCCTGACCGTGCTTCTCGCCGGACCCATACTCCTCGCCGTCGTTGTCTTCTGGGCACTGCAGGGAGGGCGAGACGCGAGCCCCAAACCGGAGAGATCGCATTCCATCTCCGATGAGAGAGATTCGACCGAGTTGGGTCGGGCGGCGCTCGCAGCGGCGGCACCGGCGGCTCAGGAAGGGCGCGGCGAGGCGTGACCGTGAGCTGGGAGGCTCCGCACAACGCCTCGGGCCGATGTCAGACGGACTTGACCTCGCCGCCGTCCATCCGCAGCACCGAGCCCGTCATCCACTTGGCGCCAGGGGATACGAGGAACGCCATGAGCTCGGCGATCTCCTCCGGGCTCCCGTAGCGGGAGATCCCCGCCTCTTGCGGAAACCTGGCGACGGCTTCAGCGACCGTCATGCCGTGCAGCGGCGCCCACTGCTCGAGATACGACTCGCGGCGCCCCGTCATGACGGGACCTGGCATGACGCTATTCACCTGCACCCCATCTTCGATGCCGCGATCGGCGAACGCCTTGGCGAGCGCTGCGATCGCCGCATTGATGGTGCCCACTGCCGCATACGGCGCTTTGGGAAATATGGCTGAGTTGCCCGACATCAGCACGACGGATCCCTTGACTTGCTTGAGCGCCGGCCAGGAGGCCAGCGTGAGCCGACGGGCGCCGTGAAGCTTCAAGGCGAGTCCGGCATCCCATTGGGCGTCGGTCATCTCGAAGAGGTCGATCTGGGGAACTGCGCCGGCGATGTTGAGCAGCGCGTCAATCCGCCCGAAGAGCGACAGCGTCTCATCAACCACCAGCTGTGCAGCCGGCACTTCGCTCAAGTCCACATCGATCACCAGCGGCTCGGCGCCGACCTCCCGAACCAGGGTGGCGGTCGCCTCCAGTTTCTCGCGATTGCGGGCCACCAATACCACCGAGGAGAAGTCCTTTGCGAGCCGCACGGCCGTGGCCTGGCCGATGCCCTGGCTGGCCCCTGTCACCACCGCCACTGAGTTGGTCACGTAGGCTCTCCCGTGAGGTCAACGGGCGCATTGAGCACCCCTTGACCGACATCCGCAACCAGAGGAAGACCGCCCGGCAGCTCAATTCTCCCCCGAGCCTTGCAGCCGCGTGGCCATGAACTCCACGAACGCGCGCACCTTCGCTGGAATGAAGCGCGCGCTCGGATAGACCGCGTAGATGCCCTGCTCGGTGCTCGACCAGCCGGGCAGTACCCGCCGCAAGGTGCCGCTGCGTACATCGGGGCCTGCGACGGTCGCCGGCAGCAGGCCGATGCCAGCCCCACTGCGGCACGCGGCGAGCAGCACGAAGGCGTTGTTCGAATGCAGCGGCCCGATGACATCGATGGCGGCCTTGGTACGGCCGCGCTGCAGCTCCCAGCGCCGCGCGTGCGGACCGATGTCGAGCACCAGACACGCGTGCTCGCGCAACTGCGCCGGCGTGCGGGGGCTGCCGCGCTGCGCCAGATACGGCGGGCTCGCGAGCAGGACGCGGCGTGTCGGGGCGAGGCGGCGTACGACCAGGCGCGAGTCGGCCGCCAGCGTGCCGACCCGCAGCGCCAGGTCGTAGCCCTCCTCGATCAGATCGACGTAGCGGTTGGAGAGCTGCAGGTCGAGCGTCATCAGCGGATGCGCGGCGAGGAAGTCAGGGACGAGCGGCGCGATCAGCATCTGTCCCGCCCCGGTCGCAGCACTGACACGCAACGTGCCACGCAGCGATGCCGCGCGCTCGCGCACCTCGGCATCCGCGCCCTCGAGCTCCGCGAGCAGCGTCTCGCAGCGCTTGAAGTAGTCGCGACCCGCATCGCTCAAGGTTACGCGTCGCGTGGTTCGCTGCAGGAGCCGCACGCCGAGCCGCCCCTCGAGAGCTGCGACCGCGCGGCTGACCGCGGACACATGGCGATCGAGCTGGCGGGCGGCCTGCGCGAAGCTCTGCCGGCGGGCGACCTCGACGAAGGCGCTCAGTTGCTCGAGGCGGTCCACTGGACTATTGCAAATGCAGCAATGGTGATTTGCATTTTGCCCAGTTTATCGCAAATCGGCCGGCGCATATCCTCAGCCCTCGCCACGTCAAGGAGGAGACGTGAACCGCCTGACCACACTTCTACTCCCGAGTTCGAGCTCAACGCCGGCCGCGGGCGCTCGCAGGCCGGACGCCCTGCTCGGGGCCGTGTTCGTCGTGCTCTGGAGCACCGGCTATCCGGCGGCTCGCATCGCGCTGGATCACGCGGCGCCCTTTACGCTCCTCGTATTGCGGTTCGGCGGCGCCGGGCTGATCTTCGCGGCGCTGGCCTCGATGACGCGGGCCTCCTGGCCCCGCGGACGCGCGGCGTTGCACAGCGCCGCGGTCGGGAGCCTGCAGCTCGCACTGCAGTTCGGCGCTCTCTACTGGGCCGCCGCCCAGGGCGTGAACGTCGGACTGATCGCACTCGTCATCGGCACCATGCCGATCGTGGTCGCGCTGGTGGGACTTGCGCTCTTTCGTGAGGCGGTCCGCCCGCTGCAGTGGCTCGGGTTTGCGCTTGGTTTCGCCGGCGTGGCGCTCGCGGTCGGTGAGGGCATCGCCCCGGGCCGCGCCGGAGCTGGCGCCTCACTCGCCGTACTCGCCGGGCTCTTCGCCATCAGCGCCGGCACCCTCTATCAGAAGCGTCACGCCTCCGACGTCGACCCGCGCACCAGCCTCGCGGTACAGAACCTGACCGCGACGGTGCTGCTGCTGCCGCTCGCGCTGCACGAGGGCTTGCGTGTGGACGGATCCGCTGCGGTCCTGGCGAGCCTCGCCTGGATGATCGGCGTCAACTCGCTCATCGCCTTTGCGCTGTTCTTCGTGCTGCTACGACGCGGCGCGGTCAACCAGGTGGCGACACTCTTCTTTCTTATGCCGCCGGTGACCGCCATGATCGATTTCCTGGTACTGGGCGACAGGCTGACGTCCTACAAGCTGGCCGGCTTCGCGTTTGCGGCGCTCGGCGTCTATCTGGCGACCCGGCCGAATGGCGCCGCTGCCGCAGCGACCGGAAGTGGCCGGCTGCACATTGCGCCGCCGGCGAGTGGCCCCCTCGCGGTGGCGGCTCCCGCAGCGCCGCGCCCGTGCTCAGCACGCTGCGAACACTAGAACGCAGAGCTCCCACCGGCAACACGACTCACACTGAATCAAGACCGGGAATGCGCGGCAGGATCGGATCAACGTCACCGCCGGTACCGGCCGCCGCTCACAGGCGGATGCCCTTTGGGAGACCGACCGGCAGCTTCTTAGGATTGACATACAGAGTGTAGTGGCTGCACGTGCACAGCACGCCATAGGCTGGTGCGGCCGCATCTGCTATCAGATGCACTCGAGCGGGCTCAGTGCTCTCGTTCGGAAATCCCCAATGTTCGCGCTGGTCGAGGGAGCGACCGCATCCGCCGCAGGTCAGATAGCGGTAAGGATCTATTCTCTGCCGTGCCATTGGCGCGCCATTACACCTGTGCCCTTGCAGGCCCTGAAACCCTCGGCTGTGCTTGCTCTCCCTCTTGGCGGCGCGCTTCTCGGCAGAGATTTCTGTTGTTTGTCTTCGCCTCTCGCCGCAGGCCCGGGCCCTTGCTGATAGGCTCGCTTCCTGGAGGACGGTCAAACATCAATCGAGCGGCGCCACGATACTCCGATGCAGGACTCGCCGTTCGTTTCAACAGAAAGGCGAGCAAGAGTGCAGGAAAACAGGTATTCTGGGGCCGGCTCGTAATCTTTCGGCTTGTCTGTCTCGCCCGCGACGCACTTCAGCGTTCTCCCCGGGCAAGTCTCTCACCCTCGCAAGCTCCACGATCCACGGTGCAGGTTCCCGCCTGCTCGTTTGTTCTTCCATTTGACCTTATTTACTGTGAGTACTTCTAAGTGACCAAACTATATGTAGGAAATCTGCCCTTCACCGCGACCGATGAGGCTGTGAATGCCTTGTTCGCCAAGCACGGAACCGTGGAGAAGGTCGCTCTGATCAACGATCGTGACACCGGTCGTCCGCGTGGCTTCGGCTTCGTGGAGATGTCGGATGCGGATGCGTCGCGCGCAATGCAAGCGCTCAACGGCACCGACTTCGACGGGCGCTCACTGAAAGTCAGCGAGGCCAAGGAGCGCGACCGCGCAGGCGGAGGCCAGCCGCGCCGCTACTAGCGCGTCCTCTGGTTTCAGGCGCGCAGCTTGAATCTGGCCGCGCGGCACGCAGCCGACTTAACAAGGGAGCCGCCTGCCGCGCTGGTCCTGACTCGGACCTGCTTCTTATCCGGCGAAACCATCGGGACGATTGCATGAGCGCCTACGAGTTCACCGTCTCGCTGCGCCTGCGCCATCCAACCATCGATCCGTCCAGGATTACGCAGACGCTGAGCATCGAGCCACAGCACACGTGGAGGGCGGGCGATCCGCGCCGTGGTCCCTCCGGCGGAGCGCTGGAAGGCGTCTACCGTGAAAGCTACTGGATGGGTCGCCTGATGAACGAGCCACAGCTCTCATCCGAGCGGTACTCGGTGGAGATTGTGCTGCTGGAAACGCTGGCGAACCTGCGCCGCTCACAAGGGTTCCTCGAACAACTGCACGCCGAGGGCGGCGTCGCGGAGCTCTACATCAGCCTGTACGCACGCGAGACCTTTCGCCTCGAGCTGTCGGCCGGGTCATTCGGGCTGTTGAGCCGCTTGGGCCTGGCAGTTGCGCTCGACATTCATCCACTGCCCTCCCTGGGCGACTCAGAACAGCCGATGTGACACGAGAATTCCAGCGACGCCACCATTGACAGAGCCGACATCCGGCCGAGGCAAGCCTAAGCCAGTTATCAACGTTCACCTCTAGATTAAGAGAACGGAGTGCAGATGCGTAAGAACTATCGCCAGGTCCGCAAGCAGAGAGAGCAAGCCAAGAAGGTGCGGCAGGAGGAGAAGCAACAGCGTCGCACGGCGCGTCTCAGCGCCACATCCCCCACCGCAGCCGCCGCGGCCCCGGAGGGTGATGCCGTCGCGGCGTCCGACCCGATCCTGAACGGCGTGTCATGAAACTCGCGCTACTGACTCCGGCCGCCAAGCGCCAGTTGCGCCGCGAGCGCTTGCTGGACAGCCGCTCCACCGCACTCGCGTTGCGCGAGGCCTTTCCCGCCGTGCAGCAGTTGCGGGTGGACCTGCTCTTTCACAGTCCCGACTCGGCGAGTCCCGCTGCCCAGGCACACACGCTGCACGCAGCCGCCCGTGCCTTCTTTGAGTACCCCTGTCCCTACGCTGACTGCGATGGCCAGTTCGATCTGGACAGCGCCGTCAAGGCTGCCCTCGCCGACCCGACGCATCGAGCGAGCGGGGCCCTCGGGTGTACAGGCAACCGCGCCGTGCGCGTGGGCGAGAGTGAGGCTTGTCGACTGCACCTCGACTACACGGTGACCGCAAGCTTGCAGGCGGGTAAGTGAATACGCCTGCGGTGCTCCTGGCGGCGCACACAACCTGATTCATGAATTAACCGCTCGGGAGCACCTCAATGAGCCTAAAGACAACAGCGCCGCCGCCCTACACCCCTGAGCCCATCCGGACGCACGCCGAACGCCTGGCCCACGAAGCCGAAGAACGTCGGCAGAAACGCCAGCTGCTGCTCGCCGAGCAGTGCGCGTACGAAAATACTCCGGACGTTCGCATCCGGGCATGGGAGACCGCGCACCATTTGCGCCTGCCGAGCGACCCGGAGCACCCCGTCCTGTCCGGAGTCGCAACCTGCACGGGACTCACGGTCGCGCAGGTTCAGGAGGAGCAGAGCGTTCGCCGGGCGCGTCGCGCGCTCATTGAGCACCACGAGGCGGGCAGCAAGATCTGATTTGCTGGCGCGGGCGAGTTCACCGCCCGACGCCGCACACCGCGGCGCGAGCAACCGTTAGCGGATGCCAGTGTCCAGCTCGAAGTCAGCGTGGACGATTCGATTCGAGATGATGGTGACGTTCTTGGGTTTTGCCCGGACGTGCCCGGGTGCACGACCCTTGGCATCCAGGATGTAGTCCCCGGGCGGGAGAGCCACGCGGAAATTTCCATCCTTGTCCGCGGTCACGGTTGCGACTTCCCTGCGGTCCGCGACGCTCAAAACGACGAGCGGGAAGCTCGCATAATCAACCGCCGCGCGCTTCGCGGCTCCTGCCTCGGCGATCTCCACCGTTGCCGGCGCAACAATCGTCAGATGCCCTTCCAGGAATCCTGGGGAGGCGCCATCAGCTGCCTGAATCCCCGCAAAGGGGATCAGGCAGCCGATGGCAATCAGGCACTTCGGGAACAGGTGATCACCTCGTTACTCATCCGCGCCAGGCAGGTCCAGCGTCCAGGCGCTGCGTCCATGGGTCGCCGCGTAGAGCTTGCGTCCCTGCACTGAGATGCTGAGCCCTGCCACCTCAACCATGGGCAGGCCCGCGCCCGCCACCGTCCAGGTCGTCCCGCCGCGGCGCAGTCTCATGACACCGAAATCGGTCGATGCGTAGAGGTCGCCTGTCAGGTCATCGCGCACCAGGCCCGTGACGGGAAGATCCGCCAAACCCCCTGCTCCGCCGTCGATCTGGGTCCACTTGGCGTCCCCGCTGCCATTGTAAACGACCGAGAACACGTGCCCTGGCTGGCTCGGCGTGTTGAACATGTACCCGGAATAGGCAATCCAGGCGTGGTTCGGATTCACCGGATCCACATAGATGGCGGTGATGAACCGGGTCGGAGACGCCGTTGCGCTCGGCAGCGAATCGAGGCGCTTGAAGATCACGCTTGCCGATGCCGCGTCCGCGTTCTTCGAGATGAACACGCGCCCTGCCCCCGTTGCGACCCACAGCGTACCCGTGTCGCTCGGGGTGCGCGCGATCGCGGCCACGAAGGCCCCCTGCCGATCGGGGCCGTACACCGCGGGCCCGTAGATTCCGGAATCGGTCAGGTCGGTCGCACTCGCGGGCCCAATCGCGACGAAGTCGCCGCAGGCGGGGTTGGCACCCGAGGTGAAGAACTCGGGGCAGTTGGCCTCAAGATAGGCCTGGCCACCGGCCCAGTCCTGAGTCCGCCACACACTGTTGGAGCCCTGGAAGATCGTGCCGGCCCGGCCAGGGTTGGGATCAGGAATGATCGGCGCATAGAAGTAGGAGCTCTCGGCGCTGGAGGCAATCGGCCCCGCCGCGATGACCCATTTTGTCGGGTCCCCATTCTGGAAGTTCACGTCGTTGAACTGACCCGTGAACGAGTTGAAACGCAGCGCCGGGTTGGCCGCGTTGAATCCCGATTGCCCGCCGTCACCGTAAATCACCTGCGGCCACTCGCCGTCCGAGCCGTTCGTGGCCATGGTCCCGTTGTCCTGGGTGCCACCCATCACTTCGTTCGGATTGAGCGGATTCACCGAGACACTCTGGAACTGCATGGTCGAGAGGCCGGCATTCAAGCTATAGAGATGGGTTGGGATTCGCAGCAGCAGTTGCTGACACAGCGTAAGGGCTGACCCGGTGAGTCCGCGGACGGTGCACTGTGCCGAGCCGTTGACAAATTGGCCGCTGGTGCGCGTCAGGCCGCCATCGCCACCAAAAAACGCGATGTCCGAGCCCGGGACCTCGAGCATCGCGTGCGAGTCCGGATGCGTGCCATTCGGGGCGATCGCATTGGGCTGGCAGCAGGATCCCGGCGTGGTCGGCGTCGTCGTCGCATCCCACGTCACATCGGTAAAGGTGTTGCCCGCATCTGTCGAGCGGATAAAGGCGCGGCCGTTATTTGTGAAGGCGTAGTTGTTGTAGTCAAACGAGCCGCCGAGGTAGACGACGTCGGGCTTGCCGGGTGGCGAGTAGACCACGTTGTCATACCAGCATTGCCCCGTGCAGTAATCGCTGTTCTGCGTCGTGGTCAGGTCGGTAAATACCGGTACCGCAGCGGCCGCATCATCCGTGCGGAAGAAACGCGCCGGCGGAGTCCCGGCCACGCCCTCTCCGAGGTACATGCGGGTCTTGCCGTTGGGCAGCCGGGTCACAGCGAACGAGGGTCGATCCGGGTCGTTGGCACTCAGGCTCGGCTGGATCTGCGTGAACGTCATGCCGCCGTCCATCGAGCGCCAGGTCCCCTCATCCAGCGCGGATGCGTACAGGATGCTCGCATTACTCGGATCGAGTGCGATGTCGATCACGCCGCGGATCGATGCGTTGCCATCCCAGATGAAGCTGAAGGTCGCCCCGCCGTCTGTCGACTTCCAGAGCCCAAAAGGCGGCCGTGGCGTCGGCGGGTTGCTCGTGGGTCCCCCGTCCGTCGAGCTGACCCCGCGCACTCCGCGTGATGTGGCCACGTAGATCACGTTCGGGTTCGTCGGGTCGATGACGATCCCGCCGATCGAGCGGCCGGCGAACGCATCCCCGGTGTAGGTACTATTTCCGGTAGTAGTAATGGCCGTGACTAAATCCGGGAGCTTGGTCCAGCTATAGCCGCCATTCGTGCTCTTGTAGATGCCGACACCAGCCTCGGAATCGGCCGACGTATTCGGCTCACCGGTTCCGGCATAGAGCGTGTTCCCACTCGGGTCCGTCGGGTCGATGATGAGTGTGCCGATGGCGTTGGTACCGAAGCTGCCGGAGAGGAACGACCACTGGTGGAAGTTGGTGTTGAGCGCCTGATCGGTCCGCCAGATCCCACCGCCCGCGGCACCGACGTACAACGTGCAATGCTCGTCGCGACAATGGGGCGCGACCGCAAGCGCCGTGATCCGGCCCGAGTCGATGTAGTTCGCGCCGCTGAACGTCAGGACGCTCGGAAAATTCACCCCGCTGGGACCGATCAGCCGCCACTGACGGCTGCCGCCCCAGTCATCGCCGCGGCCCTGCACCTGGCTGAAGGCGGCCCGCGCGTTGCGCGTTGCAGTCAGCGGGATGTCGGTTCCGGGATAAGCGCGATTTGCAAAATCCTCCTCGGCTCCCGTCACCGGCCCTCTGAGTCGAAGCTCCGGACCCGGCCGGGTGCGCTTGTTGTCGAGCACTCGATCGGGATCTTCCCTGAACTTGTTGAACTGCGGGTGCGCACCGAAGGTCATGGGCTCATCGTCGCCCTGGACCATCTCTTCGAAGGCGCGGAGAAAATGCTTAGGATCATCCGCGGCGAGACAGCTGGCTGAATTGGCCAGCACGTAACTCGCGGCGGCCTCGCAGGCCGGCTCGCCCGCGGTCGTGACCGCGCGGCCCGATATCGAGAAGGCCAGCGCGGCGAAAGCGAATACGGTGCAGGCCAGCCGCTTGCTCGAGAGTTCCATCGTGTTGCTCCCTATCGGCGATTGTGTGTTTATCGGCGGATTCTATTTATATCGTGTGACGATCCGTCGGCGTCGCGGCATCGTGCACCTCGGGCAAAATCCGAGTCAACGCTCTGGAAGGTGTCGGGAACGTCGCGCTCCCGTCAAAACCTGCCGGCGAGCAGGCAAATTTGGCCAATTACGATCGCCGGGTTCCGTAAGGTCCATCATTCGCCGCGAACCTTCTTTGCAATCAGCGCGTTGCCCCCGACATCTCAATCAGCGCGCGTATCGCAGCCCAGTCTGCCTGCCGCGAACCAGAACCTTCGCGGCGTCGAGACTTTCCCCCCGATCCCTCGGCGGGGACCGACCCTGAAGCTCGGCAGTCAGTTCTTTGGACAAGTTGAGGTAAGCCGGACCTTCCTCCACTTATTGAGCCGCGCCGTGGGGTGCTAGCATCGCAAGCCTATGAAAACACCGGCATCTCTCACGGCTCTCCTGGCGTGTCTCTCGTTGCTGTGCTGCGCCCCGCTTGCAGCGAAGAGCCCGGCCTCGCTCGAGGCGCGGCTTGCGGCGCAGAACGCGCTCTTCGATGAGTACTACGAAACCGAGCTCAAGACGCACCCCGAGATGGCCACCGCCTACGGTGACTACCGCTACAACGACCAGCTGAACGACTACTCGCTCGCAGGCGAAGACAGCGAGAACGGACGTGACGTCGCCTATCTCGCGCGTCTCAAAGCGATTCCGGTCATCGGGTTCGCGGAGCAGGACAGGCTGTCGCACGATGTCCTGGCGCGCTCACTCGAGCAGCGCATCGCGAACCACGACTTCAAAGAATACGAGATGCCGCTCAACCAGATGTCCGGCCCGCAGACTCGCCTGGCCGATCTGCCGCTCGCCGTGCCGCTGGATTCCGTGAAGCATTACGAGGACTACATCGCGCGACTGCATCAGATCCCACGAGTCTTCACGCAGACCAAGGAAGTGCTGCGGGCGGGCAAGCAGGATGGCCTGATGCCGGTGCGCTTCCTGCTGGAGAAGGTACCCGCGCAGTGCTTAGGCGTGGTCGCGGTGGATCCCTTCCTGCTGCCCGCGAAGAAGTTTCCGGGCAGCATCTCCCTCGAGGAGCAGGCGCGGCTGCGCCAGGAGATCACCGCGACGGTGGTGAAGGAGGTGCTGCCCGCGTACGTCGACTTCGCCAGCTTCGTCACCACGGAGTACGCGCCAAGCGGACGCACGACGCTGGCGGTGAACTCGCTCCCCGGCGGCGAGCAGCGTTATCTCAATGACATTCGCTCCCGCACCACGATCAGCAATCTGACACCCGATCAGATCCACCAGATCGGCCTCACCGAAATCAAGCGCATCGAGGCCGAGATGCTGGAGATTGCCCATCGCGAGGGCTTCTCGGATCTCGCCTCGTTTCGCGAGTCCGTGAGGAACAATCCCCGCTACCACCCGGCCTCCGCGGAAGCGATCGTCCAGGACTTCCGCAAGTATCTTGCCCAGATGCAGCCCAAGCTCCCTGAGCTCTTCGGCTTCATTCCGGGATTGCCTGTGACGGTGGAGCCCATGCCCGACTTCGAGCCGGGCACCGCCACGCATTACCAGTCCGGTACTCCCGACGGCAAGCGCCCGGGCCGTGTCGTCGTAGCGGTCTCCAACTTCGAGCAGCGCTCGATGGTCGATGACGAGGCCACGGCCTACCACGAGGGAATACCCGGCCACCACATGCAGTTGTCCGTCGCGCAGACGCTGACCGACCTGCCCAGGTTCCGCCGTCACGGGGGTAACTCCGGGTACATCGAAGGCTGGGCGTTGTATGCCGAGCGCCTCGGCAAGGAGGTCGGCTTCTACCAGGACCCGGTCAGCGACTATGGGCGGCTCTCGAGCGAGCTGTTCCGGGCGGTGCGGCTGGTGGTGGACACGGGCATTCACTCCAAGGGCTGGAGCCGCGACCAGGTGGTGGAATTCTTCCGCAACAGCGGCGCGGTCGATGAGCCCACGATCCAGTCGGAGACGGATCGCTACATTGCCTGGCCGGCGCAGGCACTCGCGTACAAGCTCGGCCAGCTGAAGATCCTCGAGCTGCGCGAGCGTGCAAGGAAGGCACTCGGGCGCGAGTTCGACATCAAGAGCTTCAACGACGAGATGCTGAACGGCGGCGTGCTGCCGCTCGATCTGCTGGACGCGCGGACCAACGACTGGATCCACGCACAGCAACATCACGCCGGGTCGGGTGCCGCAAAATAGCGTCCGGCGTGCTTTGCCCGACCCGTCTCCGCAGCACAGCAGACCGTACTGCACCACTCGAGTCACCACTGGGCCTCACTCGGTCCAATTCCGCTGCCGATCCCAACGGGCAAGGACTATCAGACCGTCGTGACCGGCGAAGGCGGCGTCAAGGACCCGAACTTCTACAAGGCGTTCTTTGCGCTCATCGAGCAGAATCTCGGCAACTCGTCCTCGGACGCGCTCGCGGCCAGCGCATTCAAGGTCGATACGGCGCCCGTGGTTGCCCCGACCCCGGTGAAGAAGGGCCGGGGACAGTAACTGACACCCTTCCATCCCATCGCCGGCTAGCCGCGGGGACAAGGCGCGACCCGAGCGTTGTGCCTGCGGCAGCCGACCAAGGCTCCCGCATATTGCCGGCAGTCAGGGCTAGAATGCAGGAGGGGGTGGTGCAGTCGTGACTGGCGAAGAGTGGGCCGACTTCCGTACACGCCTCGCGGATATTGCCGCGGTGGCGCGCGCGGCGGCGGCGAATGTCGTGGCCGCATTCGCCGCACTCATTCTCGCGATCGTGGGCGCATTCGTCAGCATCAATGCGGCCGAACTCCATCCCGACTCGCCTCTGGCAAGGGCATCAATATTCGCCATCGCGGGAGCGTTCCTGGCGGCCCTGGAGCTCATCGTCGCGCTCATGGTGGAGGCCGTCCGCTCCCAGAATCTCATGGACGAGCTTCGCAAGCTGTACGACGACACGGCCGATGACGCCCCTTGGGATGCCGTGGCGCCTGCGTTGGCGAAGTCTCACGTGACCGTAGGCATCCATTGGAAAACGACGGTGCCCATGTCCTTTCTTTTCGTCGGACTGATCCTCTTCGGCTGGTTCCTTTACGCGAATTCCCAGAGCGGCGCGGCCTCTGGCGCCGGGAGATCCTCTATGAGCGAACAAAGAGCATTAGCAATTCTGCGCCGGATCTCGCAGCACCCGAATGCGTACGAGGCGTGGCTCGTTGCCGACCCTTCGGTAATCAGCCAATCGGTCGGAATCGAGATGACGAAGGAAATGCTCAAGCAGAATGCTCGTTCGAAGAAGCCGTTTCCGAAGAAGGCGATTTCGCCCTCTGACATCCAGGCGGCGCTGGCAACCTCCGGAGATGAGGTCATGGTGTTCACCGTGTCCGAGCAGGAAGCACCGGGAGAACAGCCCTCGGTGGAGCAAGAGCCGTCGGAGCGGCCAGCGGAGCCGGCAACTCCGGCGCCGTCGCGCGAAGTTCCAAAGGTTCGCCCGCACAAGAGGGGCCCGAAGCCGCCTATTCCGATTACTGAGGTAAGAAAAGGCCAAAAGCCGCTGGGTCCGATCACCCTCGTGGTGAAGGGTCGGAGGCCGCTGATTCCTACCGGGGAAACGATCTTCTCAGGCGTCCCCGACGTCGACCTCCAGTGCCTGGACGCGCTGCAGCACGTCTATCACTCGGCGGTCCTGAAGGCATTCCATTCCCCGCCTGATGCGACCTCGAGGGGCTCCGTGGGCGGGAAGCCGACCGTTGTCTTTGCGCAGCCGGGCTCCGGCGGGCCTCAGATCGTCGCAATGCGACGAGCCAAGTTTCTGAAGGATCTTACCGACGATTTCCAAGTCGTCTTCAACAAGCTGTCGACGGGGAAACTACCCGAAACCTGACGCTACGGCGAAAGACCTGCGGGGATAGACTCTAAACCCGGACGCTACTCAAATGCGGGGGGCCGTCGGAGGGACTCGAACCCTCGACCCCGGCATATGAGTGACGGGCCTCCTCCTGCATTCGCCGCCACCGGGTGCGCCGTCGGCCGGCAGGCTCCTTATGCGTGCCACGAACCGCATGGGCATGGATTCACTGGGCTGGTTGTTCCTTGCGAATCTTCCGCCGCGCTTTGTCCCAATCCTCAACGGCTCGAACGTCTTGGCGTCCGAGTTCCTCGTAAAGTTCATGGACTCGTTTGACGAGCTGCGGCGGCACGTCCGACAAGCTCTCGGCCTTGGCCTCGGGCTGCGGTTCCGTTTTGGCTAACGACTGCGTTTGGTCCTTTACTTCGGGCTTTCTCTCGGCTTTGGCTTCGCCCGGAGACTCCGCTTTGGCTAGATCTTTACGGATCTCGGATTCCGCCCTCTGCCAGTTCTGAACTGCTACGCCGTCCTTGCGGCCGCCCTCCTCGTAGAATGCATAAGCCCGCTTCGCGATGCGCGCAGTCAAATCAACCGGCGACTCGGCTTCGCGCTCGGGCTTAGGTTCGGCATTACCCGTTGCACCTAATCCGACTATGGCTTCAGGCGTCGGGTCGGAAACCTGACGTTGGCCAGCATCAGGTTCCGCCTCGGGTCGGTCCTTGGTGTGCGCCGTGGCCCCCATTACAGGAGCCACCGGGTAATCACGCGGGCTGCGGGCAATCCCGAGACGCGCGAATACCGGAACTTTTACCAAATCCAGGAGGAGCGCGAAAATGGCCGCTGCCGCAAGCGTGCCGAGAAGGATTGAAAGCGGGAGGGATGTCATGGCAATTCCTGCGACCGCCAACGTCGAGGCGATGGCGATGTCGGCAATGGACGAGACCGCAAGCAACAGACTCGGACGAGAGCCCCACAAGTGCCGACGTTCGCGAATGGCATACACCGCCGCCTGACCACCGAATACGAGGACGACGAAGGCCAGGGTTCTCAGCGCCTCGGTGCCGAGATTCAACCCGAATTTGCCGACGGCCAGGACGCCGCTGCAGAAGGCGAGCAGGCAGACACCCAGAGTGACGCCGGCCATCGTCAAGCTGCCGATGCGCCAGGAATTCGGAGTCGGCGACGGCCGCACATTGTCCGTCGTCAATGACATGGAGAGGAAATCGCCGGTGATCATCACGATGACCATCAATAGGGGAGTCAAGATCGCATGCCCCGTCATGATGAGGCCCACGATCAGGAATAGCACCGTCACGATCTTCTTGATGATGGTGTTTAGCGCGTAGGTCTGGATGCGCTGGAATGTGATGCGCCCCTCCTTGACCGCAGCGACAATACCGGCGAGTCCGGCTTCGGTAAGCACCATGCCGGCGGCCGATTTGGCGACATCGGTCGCCGTCGAGACCGCGATGCCCATCTGTGCTTGGCGTAGCGCCGGCGCATCGTTGGCGCCGTCGCCGCACATCCCGACGGTGTGGCCGCCCTTCTGGAACGCCTTGACGAGTTTGTACTTGTCCTCCGGCAGCACGCCGGCGTAGACCGCAAATTGCTCGGGATGAACGCTGTCGGGGATCGGACCGGGCGGACAAACAGCGCCATCGAGCCCGACCGCGCGCGCCACGATGGCAGCGGTCGACGGCGCGTCCCCCGTTACCATCACGGTGCGCACGCCCAGGCCGTGCAGTTCCGTGACGAGCTTCGCCGAGTCCGCGCGCGGTGGGTCGCTGAGCGCGATCAGTCCTGCCAGCTTCAGCGCAGCGGGCGGTCCGGCCGCGACCGCCAGGACGCGGAAACCCTGCGCCTCGAGCTGCTGTGCCGGGGCCGCAGCGGTTGGCGCTGCATGTGCGAGATCGATGACCGCGGCATAGGCGCCCTTCACGATACGTTGCGTTGCCCCGGTCGAATCTGTTGCACTTGCCTCGGACATCTTTTTCGCCGGGTCGAATGGCTGGAATTTGACGAGCTTGGGTGCGTCGGATACCGCCTTGCTCGCCGCGGCGACGCGAATCGCGCCGTCGACCGGATCCTGCCCACCATCAGAACTGGCCAGCGCGGCCAGCGCCAGAACATGCGCCTCATCGAACCCGGGCATGGGGCGCACGCTCGTCACCGTCAGCGCGTTTCGGGTCAGCGTGCCGGTCTTGTCGGCGCATAGCACATCGGTCGTTCCCGCTTCATCCACCGCGGAGAGGCGGGTGGGAAGGACGCCTCGCTTTCCCAAGGCCCGTGCACCGAGCGCCGCCGCAAGGGTGAATGTGGCCGGCAACGCGACCGGTATCGATGCAAGGATCGCTGTCAGGACGAGGGGAACGATCTCGGCGAGCGGCATCCTGAGAAAGTAGGCATAGGCCACCAGCATGAGGATGATCACGCCATTGAATACGGCGAGATTGCGCACCACGCGCAGAACCGCCTTCTGCTGAGAACCTACGACATGGGCGGTGCGCACGAGCTCCGCGGTGCGGCCGAACTTGGTGCGCGTTCCGGTCGCCGTGACCTCCGCCTCCGCCTCGCCGCGCCGTACCAGCGCTCCGGCGAACGTTTGCACGCCCGGGCCGGCTTCGATCGGAACCGATTCACCGGTGAGCATGGATTGGTCGAGCAGCACCTCTCCCCCAGTGAGTTTCACATCGGCAGCCACCACCCCACCGAGCGACAGCTTCACTACATCGCCCGGTACGAGCTCGGCGGCGGGGATCGTCTTCCAGGTGCCGTCGCGCCGGACGGACGCATTGAGCGCGAGCCGCGACTTCAGTGCGGCAAGGGTAGCCTGGGCGCGACTCTCCTGGAAAAAGCCAAGTACCGCATTGAACATTAGGAGAGCGGCAATGATGGCGGCCTCGACGGACTTGCCGAGCACGAGCTCGAGCACGATCGCCGCTTCCAGCATCCATGGAACGGGGGCCCAGAATTTTCCCAGCGCTCTGCGCAACGGATGGAGCGCCGTATCGGGCATCGCGTTGGGGCCACATTTCTCCAGCCGATCGCGCGCTTCCGCGCTCGACAAGCCACTCACCTGAACATCCTTTGCCGTCGTTACCGAGGTTGCGGGCCGACTTTGTGAGGACCGCGGGGAATCTGTGGTAGCCATTCGATCTAACCTATGGATAACAGCCGATCAGTCTTGCACTCAAACCCCTCCATTGTTTCAAGATGTTCTTGCAATGGCGTTCAGTCTGTACGGCAGCGAACAGTGCGTTCTACAGCCATGGTGACGTTGGCACACCGAACACGCCCAATTGCGACAGCACGCTCAGCGAAATGCTGACCTTGGGGAAGCGGTCATAAAGATTGCGCTCGAGCCAGTCCTCGGGTGTGCCACCGGACATCATTGGTGAGAATCTTCGGATCACACGCCGCCGCGACGTAAATACCGGGGTGGTCCACGAGGCAGCAGCCGTCCGGACTGTCGTTTGATTCAGAAGGACTACGACAACTATCGTTTGGTGTGATAGCGAACGGAGAACAATCCAAACGAACCGGATAATCACGGCGGTTCACCCACCTAAGGCAAAGGTCATGAAGACAATTATTGCGACGACCTGCGTACTCTGCGGCACGTTGCTCGCGCCCGCCACGGTTGTAGTCGCCCAAGACTCCTCTTCAGACAGCTCACACCCGGTGGCCCTCGCAGCAGATTCGGCCACCACGACCCTAATCAAGACCAAGCTGGCCGCGCAACATCTGGCCAGCCTGGATCGCATTCATGTCGAGACGGACAAGGATGGCGTCGTATGGCTGAGTGGCAACGCCGGCAGTCAAGAGGCGGCAGACCAAGCCGTGTCCATCGCGCGTGCGACCGAGCACGTCAGGGCGGTCCATAGCGACATTACGATCAAGAAGGCCGAGTGAGATTGACGGTTTGAGCCGCCTGTGTTTGTCAGGAGCCCGCGGGCTTCCCTAGCCCGGATTTCTCACAGCTGAGCTGATTTTAGCGGCTGGCACTGAGAAATTGCGGCACGCGCCTCGCACTTATCCCGAAGTCTGATTTTTGAGATTGCAAGGATTCATTACGCATGTCGGCCATTTTGCCGGCGTGGATCATCAGGAGCGTGTTATGAGCGTAAACAAAGACCAAGTTAAGGGCCGGACCCATGAAGTAGAAGGCCAGGTCAATGAAGTCGCCGGAAAGGTCGCGGGCGATAAGAAGCTGGAAGTAAAAGGCAAGGTTCAGCAAATCAGCGGCGAAGCTCAGGCAAAGTTGGGCGACGTCAGGCAAGAGCTGAAAGACTCCTCAAAGAAAGGTTTGTGACTGCTTAGACCTGCCAGTCATGAACTTGGCTGGCCTGCGAGAAGGAGCGGGCCACTGCCCACTGTGCGCTGAACCCGCGCCGCACCGTCACTCGCTCCCACCGCTGCCATTCGCTGCAATCAGGAGTTCACGATGAACACGCCACGCCAACCGAACGTGCGCACCCCCATCGAACGGACCCCTGGTCGGATTGGGAGCTCGGCAGGTACACACGCGGCGGGGACAACCAGTGCAGGCCCCAGGATGACGCGGGCTGCAGCTACCGTTTTCACGCTGCCACCGCTCCCCTACACCGAGAACGCGCTAGAGCCGGTAATCTCTGCGAAGACGCTTCGGCTTCACCACGGTAAGCACAACAAGGGATATGTCGACACGCTGAACGAGTTGAAGGGATGGGAGCAGGGGGAGCGAATGCGCGACGGGTGTGTGGCGCTCTCGAACCTGCAATCGGCGTGGTAGGCAACATCGCGCGCGTTGGCGCCACCGCTCGTGCAGACGGAAACCGCCCGGGCCAGGACCGGTGTGAGCTTGACCGTAGTCGCCCGACCGCTAGTTCTTTTGGTCCTTTCGCTTTCGTTTGATTTCGTCACTCAGGCGGCGCGGCAGCGCCTACGATTCATCGCTGGAAGTCGCCAGAATTTCGCACCTGAAACCGCAAGGTTCAGCTTAGGCAGCAGTTGAGTGCAGGTCGGAACGCAAACGGTTGCAACTCCTATTCGCACCGGACGCTCAGTACTTGGGCGGTCTGGCGTGCGAGTCTCGCTCGGGCGCGGTGCTGTCGATCGCCGAAGCGATTGGCCCTCGTTCGGGCATCGTGAGCGCTCCTGCCGGTCTCTCATTTCCGCCTCGGCGCGATGAAGCATGCTGCGGTAATTTCTGCGGCGTGATTTGTGCGGCAGGCACCGCCGGCCAATCGCGGCGCCACGCTTCCGGCTCCGCAGTCCCTTTGTACGCGATCCGCACCGGCATGGTGCTCAGTCGATCATAGAGTCGAGCCTCGGTGCGGATCGGCCACCAGCCATACAGGAGAATCTCTAACGGGCGCCACATAGCAACCCAACCGCAGATCACGAGACCCTCCCTTAGCAGCTCGCCGAGCCGCTCACCCTTCATCGCGCTCGAGACGAAGTCGCCGAGAGTAATAGCCACGACCAGAAACGACAGCCCGACCACCAGGCTGACGCGGCCGATGTTGAGCAGTTGGCGCAGCCGGCTCCTCGTGGCCTGCGCGCGGTGCTTGAAAAACTCGTGCACGGCAGCGCGCAGAGCCGCAGGCTCGTCGGGAAGGCCCGGGGCCCTGTCCAGAACCACCTGCAACGCCAGTGACGACCCCCGCGGGGCCTCGCGGGCCCAGCCTACTATGAGATCTTCTGCATCCGGATCAAGGTCCCTTTCGCGAAACGGGGAAGCGTCCATCGCATTGAAAAGCTGCTTAAGTTCGGCAATGCAAATCTCGATCACCTCGCAATTCGGCGGGATCAGATCGCCCGATCCCGATACCTGCTGGACGTTGTCGCCCATGTGCAGAGCCTTTGTCCTTAGAAAGCCTGGAGGAACGCCTTCAAAGCCAGCCTCCCCGAAAGCCGGCGCTTCGCAACCCACTTTCGATGTACCGAGATTTCCGCGTCAATCGCCACAGCAATTCGCTACGATAGTTCTCGATCATCAGCACGACGGGTCCCTGGTTGAGCCCGTAATGCCACGGGGACATCCACCCGCACGCGTTGGCGTATGTTCCCGGAAATGTGGAGTTAAATGTCGCTTTGAATCCATAAGGATTGAAAGCCTTGAGTTGCAGCTGATGTATAAAGTGCTCGATCGTCGGTAGCACGATGTCGGGAGCAAACGGCAACGAGGCCACCACTGCCCACGGCGCAACGGTCCCATCATCCGGTCCGAACGGTACTCCACGCGCCACGTAGTTGAAAAATTGCCGCTCAACCCCGTCTACCTTGCTGCACCCGGGCCCGGGGCCATCGCTCGCAGTGATCCCCCAGCAACAAGCACCGTAGCCCTTGAACTTGAGGGGATTGGCGATCGCATATCGTTGTTGCACAAGGGTAGCGCGGCGACTGTTTTCGAAGTAGTCAATACCCTTTGCGTGCATGAAGCTATCTTGGATCCCGCGAAAGTCGATCCAAATGTGCGACAGCTGATGCGTGAACAGCGATCCTGCGTAAAGATACTCGCACCCATAATCGCTTCTCCATTGATATGTGGAGGCCCACGCTGCAAATCCGTCTTGAGCGAGTGGATACGTGGGCGAACCGAGAGCCAGGACGTAAAGCAGCAGCGCTTCGTCGTAACCCTCCCACCGATACGGCAGGAAGCCGCTCTCCGGATTCCAGCCGTGGGTTAACGTGGCACGCTCATTTTGAGCCCAGTGCCAATTCGCACGTCGGTAAAGCGCCTCGGCCAGCGCGCGGATTTCCTGCTCGTCGCTCGTAGGTACATCAAAATACGCCGCGGCCGTCAGCATCCCCGCCAGCAAAAAGGCGCTGTCTACCGTTGAGAGTTCGCACTGCCAAGCGCGTCGTCCGGATTGCATGTCCAGAAAATGATAGTAAAAGCCCTGATACCCGGAGGCGTCGACTTCCGGTCCCTGCGGGCTGTTCAAGAAAAACCGCAGGGTGGCAAGCGTGCGCTCAATAGCCGCCGAACGACTGATATACCCGCGCTCCACTCCTACCGGGTAGGCCGCCAGTGCGAAGCCCGTCGCCGCAATACTGGCGGGCCACGGTTGTGCGGTCTTATCGCAGACCAATCCGTTGACAGGGTTTACCTCATTCTCAAAGTAACTGAATGATTTGCGCTCAAGGGCCTCGAGCTCCGCTTCGATGGCAGGCTTCAATTCTCTCATTGTCTTGTCGGCTAACTCGTGAGTCGATTGCGGATGGACTCTAGTTCACGTAGACGTTTCGGAGTGGTCTTGGGATAGGCCATTCGAAGGTCATTAAAAGCATCGATGATGACTTGAGACACGATTAGGCGAGCGTTGTCCTTATCGTCGGCCGGAATCGCGTACCAGGGGGCGTGATGCGTGCTGGTTGCGGCCAAACAATCCGCATAAGCGTGCATGTAATGCTTCCAGTATTTTCTCTCATGAATGTCCGATGAGCTGAATTTCCAGTTCTTGTCCGGCTCATCAATGCGCTCGAGGAATCGCCTTTTCTGCTCCTTATTCGACAGGTGAAGAAAACACTTGATGATCTGTGTGCCGTTTCGGTGCAGATGCGCCTCCAGGTCGACGATGGAGCGATATCGCTCATGCCAGAAGTGCCTGGTATCGCGTGAGTGTTTCGGCAGATCTTGAGTACTCAGGATTTCCGGGTGCACTCGCGTAATCAACACCTCTTCATAGTAAGAACGATTGAAGATGCCGATCCGCCCGCGTTCCGGAAGTCGGCATGTCGTGCGCCACAGAAAGTCGTGCTTGAGTTCCTCGGCGCTCGGCTGCTTAAAGCTGAACACCTCGCAGCCCTCCGGATTCACCCCGGACATGACGTGTCGAATCGCGCCATCTTTGCCGGCGGAATCCATGCCCTGAAAAATCAGCAGCATTGCGTAGCGACCGGACGCATAGTGAAGCTGTTGCAGCGCGCTCAAGCTCGCAACATGCTGTTCCAGGACGGTCCGATACTTTTTCTTCGAGCTGCAAAATGGCGGCACCATGGTAGGCCACTTGTCCAGGTTCACCTGTTTGCCCGCTGGCACTCTGAAATCGTCCGACTGGATCTTCAATGGCACACCTTTGAGCGCTTTCTGTACGTTGATTGATGGACGAGGCGATTCGTCACAAAAGGAATGCAAACCGACCCGCGGTCAGGCGTGTTCTTGCCCGATTCGCTAATGCTGTGTCCCCTTTCTTGATGCCTCATCCGTTTTTTCGAATTCCTGTACCGCAATCACATCCTGGCGCCCCAACTCCTCGTACAGTGCATGAACTCGCTCGACAAGCTTTGGCGTCAAATCGGGCCGGGCTTTGGGGGCGGAAACGGGTTTCACCTCGACCGAAACCTCTGAGTTCGCATTCACTTCGGTCGCTGCTACGGGCTCGGGCTTGGCAGGTGGCTTCACATCCGCGGCCGCAGCTGAAGTTTCATTCCGGGTATCGGGGATGACGCTCGCCTTGGCCGCACCTCGAGACTCGCCCTCGATATCCGGTTGTGCCTTGCTCGCAGAACCTGGGTCCGCTTTGGCAGCCGAAACGCGCTGTGCGTCGGTAATCGGATTCGCCTCCGGTTTGGCAGCAGAAATGGACTCCGCCGGGGTAACTGGCTTTCCCTCCGCCTTGCTAGCCGGCACAGACTTTGCCTTCGCTGTGGCAGTGAGTTGCGCTGCGCTTTTTGCCTCCAGCTGGGGTACTGACTGAGCTACCGCCTTCAACCGCGCACTTTGGCGATCGAAAATCCGATATGCGAGCAGCTTCACCCGATCATTTACGAGGAACCACGCCAGCGCGTAGCCCCAAACGATCCCAGCGTACCCCCAGCCGAGTGGCTCCATGAACACGCCGTACACCGCAATCAGGGTCGCAATGGCTTGCGTGCCGATTACCGCGATCAACAAAGTCCGCGCCGGACGTATGGACCAGAAAGGCCCGCGCGTGCGCGTCAGAAATATTGTCAGATGCCCCGCCACCGACATCTTGAGATACATCATCGTCTGGGTGTGCGCGCGATCGAGATGAAAGACATCGAGCGACAGGTAGAACAGTCCGAAAATGGCGACGGTGCCGATAACGCCCAGCACCGTCGCAATCCCGAGCACCCGGCGCATGTTCCAGGCCTCGGGTTCATTACTGTAGTTGACGCGATCGTACGCGATTGACAGGATCGCCCCATCGTTAAGCAGCGCGATTATGACGATCATAACCGCGGTTACCGGGTAGAAATTAAAGATCAGGATCGCCAGCGTCATGAATAGCAGCACGCGCAGGGTCTCCGCGATCCGATAGATTGCGTAGCTGTTCATCCGTTGGAAGATCTTTCGGCTCTCCTTGATTGCGTCGATGATCACCGACAGCCCGGGCGTCATGAGGACCATGGCCGCCGCTGCACGCGCTGCATCCGTCGCCGTGGAAACCGCGATACCGCAATCGGCTTTCTTCAACGCCGGGGCATCATTCACCCCATCGCCCGTCATGCCGACGATATGCCCGCGTCTCTGCAGCACATCGATGATGTCGTACTTGTTCTCCGGGAACACCTGGGCGAAACCGTCGGCCGTCTCGATCAGCGTAGCCACTACTGTCGACTCCACCTGCTTCGTGTCGCCCAAGCTGCTGGCATCAAGGATATTCGTGCCCAGACCGAGCTTGTTGGCAGTCTCCTTGGCGATCGCGAGGGCATCTCCGGTCACCATCTTGACCTTCACACCCATCGCTACTGCGGTTGCGATGGTCGCCTTGGCATCGACGCGTGGCGGATCGAACAGTGGCAATACCCCGACCAGCTGCCATTTCCCGTCTGCTTCCGCACGTGCTACGCCGAGCGACCGAAAGCCGCGCGAGGCGAACTCATCGACTGCCTTCTGCACCGCCGCTTTCACCTGCCCCGCGTTGGCCGCCAGGCCCAGGATCACTTGCGGTGCGCCCTTGGTTACCTTGAACGGCTTTCCGTTCTTGTCCTTTATGCTGGCCTCCGTGCGCTTGTGCACCGGATCGAACGGTGTGAAGTGCACAACCTCGTAGCTCTTGAGGATCGCTTGATCCTTCAGGGCCTTAAGTACCGCCAGATCGATGGTGTCGTCGTTATCGGCGCGGGATGCCAAGGCGGCGTCGAGAATGACTTGCGCCGCACTGATGGTATCCACGCAGAACGGGTCGCCCAGCGTGAGCTTGTCCTCGGTCAGGGTGCCGGTCTTGTCCGCGCACAAGACGTCCACGCCTGCCAATTCTTCGATGGCCACCAAGCGGCTTACGACTGCTTGCTTCTTGGCAAGCAGGCGCGCCCCCACGGCCATCGTCACCGACAGTACGGTCGGCATGGCCACCGGGATTGCCGCCACCGTCAACACGAGGGCGAACTCCAACGTGGTCAGGATCGGGTCACCGCGGTAGATCGCGAAACCAATAATCACGGCGACCAGACTCAACGCGAGGATGATCAGGTAGTTGCCGATCTTCAAAACCGCCTTTTGAAAATGGCTGACACTGTGCGCTTTTTCCACCAGTTGCGCGGTCTTGCCAAAGTAGGTGTTCGTACCCGTGGTATAGACGAGCGCCGTGCTCTGACCGCGTCGGACGATTGAGCCTGAAAACAGCGCCTCGCCCGGGTTGCGCGTGGCGGGTAGGGATTCGCCCGTCAGCGCGGACTGATCAACCGACATCGGATCCCCGTCGAGCAACCGAGCATCCGCGGGCACAATGTCCCCCTGCTTCAGCTGGATCACATCGCCCGGGACCAGCTCACGCGCGGGCGGGGTGACCCACTTGCCATCGCGTTTCACCCGCGTCTTGGTTGCGAGCTTGGCCTTCAATGCGGCAATAGCATTGCCGGCGGAGCGTTCCTCCCAGAACCCGACGACGGCGTTGGTGACCAGCAGAAGTAAGATGATGAAGAAATCGGGCCAATGCTTGACAACCCCCGACAGGATCACCGCGATTTCAATCATCCACGGGATGGGCCCCCAAAAATACTTGAGGAACTTCAGGATTGGATTGACCTTCTTCTCCTTGATCTCATTGGGCCCATCTTTGGTGAGCCGCGCGACGGCCTCCTCCTGAGTGAGTCCCTGCGGCGAAGATCGCAGTCGCGTCTCGAGTTCAGCAAGCGGCAGCGTCTTGAAATCGTCGTTCGCATCGGTTTTGGGGTTAACGTCCGCCTTGGACTTGGGATCAAGTTCGGGGCGCTTCGCCGGCTCCGGTTGGGGATTAGGTTTCATGATCGGTAGTCCTAGCGGCCGTGAAGAACTGAATTCTCTTCAGGTGATTGCGATGATGTTCAGGACCGCGCAATGACGTCGTCCACGGTCGCCTGCGCTTCTTCTAGAATCCGCTGTAGCTGGTCGGCGCCGCGAAAACTCTCGGCATAAATCTTGTAGATGTCCTCAGTCCCGGATGGTCTCGCGGCGAACCAGCCGCTCGCAGAACTCACTTTGATACCGCCAATAGCAGCACCGTCCCCCGGCGCGCGATTGATGATGCTGTCGATCCTTTCTCCGGCAAGCTCGGTAACTGTGACGTCCTGCCGCGACAGCGCCGTCAGCCGTTTTCTCTGCTTCGCGGTCGCCGGAACCTGGACTCGATCGGTTACTGGATTGTGGAATTCATTTGCCAGATCGATATATAACGCGCCGGGATCACGGCCCATGCGCGCCGTGATCTCAGCGGAAAGCAGCGCGGCGGTGATCCCATCTTTGTCCGTGGTCCACACCGAGCCGTCCCGGCGCAGAAACGTCGCACCTGCACTCTCCTCGCCGCCAAACCCAAGACTGCCGTCCAGCAGCCCCGCGGAGAACCATTTGAATCCTACCGGCACTTCGTAGAGACGGCGGCCGAGTTTGGCGGTCACCAGATCGATCATTCGCGTGCTGACCACCGTCTTGCCGACCGCTGCCCGTTCACCCCACTGCGGGCGGTGCCGAAACAGGTAATCGATGACGACCGCCAGGTAGTGATTTGGAGGCAGCAAACCGCCAGCGGGGGTGACAATCCCGTGGCGATCATGGTCGGTGTCGCAGGCGAACGCGATTTGAAAGCGGTCCTTTATGGCAATCAGTCCCTGCATCGCATAGGGTGAGGACGGGTCCATGCGAATCTGTCCGTCCCAGTCGAGCGTCATGAAGGCGAACCGTGCGTCCACTTCCTCGCGGACTACCGTGAGGTCCAGGCGATGGCGTTCGGCAATCGCGCCCCAGTAGTGAACGCCCGCGCCCCCCAAGGGATCGACGCCCATGCGGATCCTGGCGTCGCGGATGGCGCCCATGTCGATCACCGATCCGAGATCGGCCACGTAGGTCCCAAGATAGTCGTGTCGGTGCGTCGTCGAGGCACCTAAGGCCTTCGCGTATGGGATCCGCTTCACCCCTTGGAGGTCCGCCTCGATATAGCGATTGGCCGCGGCTTCCACCTCGTCCGTAATGTCCTGATCCGCCGGCCCGCCGTTCGGCGGGTTGTACTTATAGCCGCCGTCGCGCGGCGGATTGTGCGATGGCGTGATAACGATGCCGTCGGCCCGTCCGGCAGTGCGCTCCCGGTTGTAAGTCAGGATCGCGTGGGAGATCACCGGCGTCGGCGTGTATTCATCATTTATTGCCAGCATGACATCCACGCCATTGGCAGCGAGCACTTCGAGCCCGCTCGCGCTCGCCGGTTCCGATAGCGCGTGGGTATCGATTCCCAGGAAAAGGGGTCCAGTAATATCGTGAGCTCGACGGAAATCGCATATCGCTTGCGTGACAGCCAGTACGTGAGGCTCATTGAACGTGCCGTCGAAGGCCGAGCCGCGGTGTCCGGACGTCCCAAACACGACGCGCTGCGCCGCCACCGAAGGGTCGGGCCTGATCTCGTAATAGGCCGCAACCAGTTTCGCCACGTTGATCAGGGATGAGAACGGGGCGGGCTTCCCCGCGAGCGCACTGATTGGCGTAGTCATTACGCCACCGCCGCTACGGGCGCGGCCCGTGGCAATCGCGATACCCTCACGTCGACAGCGTGTGCACGCAGATCGTTGACAAGGGTAATCGCCGAGCCGGTACACACGACCCCATCAAGCTTCAGCTCAGAGCCCTCTTCGTCGGAGGACGTCTGCAAGACCGTGATGTCATAGGCCGTTTCGTGATACCGGTAGTGCACCTTGAACGCCTTCCAGTCCTTGGGAATGCAGGGACTGATTCGTAGCAAGTCGGACTCCACCGTAACACCCAACAGCGACTCCAATATCAGGCGATACATCCATCCGGCGGATCCCGTGTACCACGTCCAACCGCCCCGCCCCACATGCGGAGCGAGCGAATACACGTCCGACGCAACGACATAGGGCTCCGACTTGTAAGTCGCAATGCCTTCTTCGCTACTGGCGTGATTGATTGGATTAATCATGGCCATGAGCTCCCACGCGCGCTCATTGTCCCCGAGCGCTGCGAAAGCCAGCGTCGCCCAGACGGCGGCGTGCGTGTACTGACCACCGTTTTCCCGCACGCCGCGTACATATCCTTGGATATAGCCCGGACTCGGATTCGAATGATCAAACGGGGGAGCCAGCAATTGAACGAGCGCAGCCTCGCGGCGCACGAGGTGTGTGTCCACGGCGCGCATGGCGCGCCGGGAGCGATCGGGATCAGCGGCACCGGACAGTACCGCCCAGCTCTGCACAATCGAGGTGATACGGCATTCGACGTTGCTTGCGGTCCCGAGCGGCGATCCGTCATCGAACCAGCCGCGACCGTACCAGTCGCCATCCCAACCGCTTAGTTCGATGGCGGTGCGAAGCCGCACGGATTCGCTCTTGCAGCGCGAAGCGAGCCGCGCGTCTCCGCGGCGCCTGGCCAGCGCGCCGAATTGAGTCAGAACTGCAAATAGGAAAAAGCCGAGCCAAACACTCTCGCCTTTGCCGCCCGCTCCGACAAGGTTCATCCCATCGTTCCAGTCTCCCGATCCCATCAGCGGCAAGCCATGAGCGCCGAATCGCAGCCCGTGATTCACCGCCCGCCAGCAGTGCTCGTAGAGGGTCCCCGTCTGCTGCCCTTGTATCGGCAAATCGTAGTGCGACGCTTCTCCCTCCTCGAGCAATGGCCCCTCCAGAAAGGGCACTAACTCATCGAGCACCGTGGTATCGCCGGTGACCGCAACGTAACGACACGTCGCGAACGCGAGCCAGAGGTAATCGTCCGAACAACGGGTCCGCACGCCGCGCCCCGCCGGGGGGTGCCACCAGTGCTGCACATCCCCCTCGACAAACTGCCGCGCTGCGCAGCGCAGGAGATGCTCCCGCACCAATCCCGGAGCGGTATGAACCAGCGCCATCACGTCCTGCAGCTGATCGCGGAACCCAAAGGCACCGCTTGATTGGTAAAGGGCGTTGCGTGCCCAAAGTCTGCAAGCGATGACTTGATACACGAGCCAGCCGTTGGCCAACACATCGAGAGCGGCATCCGGCGTCTCGATCTGCACCGCACCGAGCGTTCGCCCCCAGTGCACTTTTACCGCAGCTAGTGCAGTGTGTGCCGCAATTGCGCCGCGCCAGCGCCGGACGATGTGACGCGCCTCTTCGGCGCTGCGGCCTGCGCCGAGGCGAAAGACGATCTCCCGTGTCTGGCCGTCGCCCAACTCAAATGGCACTCGGATTGCCGCACACGGATCTAGCGCCGCGCCCACGGAGCCGGAGAGCCGCGCCTGCGACATCGCGGCGGGATTTCCCAGCGTCCCGCAGAGTCCCAGAAACTCGCGACGATCGCCGCACCAACTCGCCGCCGCGTGCTCGTCAACATCGAAGAACCCCGTGCGTCCGGGGAATTCGGTGTTGTAGGGATTGCGCGCGAACAATGCACCGCTGCTCGGGTCGATCTCGGTGCATATGTGCATTGCAGTCTTCTGCCGATCCGACCCCAGCACCCATTCGACGTAGCCGGTCGCCGACAGGCGGCGTGGCCGTCCGGACTCGTTCCACACCTTCAGGACCGCGAACTTGATGGGCGCCTCAATCGCCACGTATACAGTCAGTTCTGAGCGGATTCCGCTCTCGCAGTGCTCGAAAGCGCTGTAGCCGAAGCCGTGCCGGGTCACATAGGAACCGACTCCAGCGCACGGCAGCAAAGTGGGCGACCAGAAGCGTCCATTTGCCTCGTCGCGCAGATAGAACGCCTCGGTATTCGCGTCCCCGACCGGGTCATTCGACCACGGTGTGAGGCGCAATTCCTGGGCATTCTCGCTCCAAGTGTTTGCACTCCCGCTTTCGGAAATCAGAGTACCGAACAGCGGATTGGCCAGTATGTTTACCCACGGGCACGGTGTCATGTTCCCCGCTGCAACCGTCACCACGTACTCGCGTCCGTCGCGCGTGAATCCGCCGAGTCCGTTGCGAAAGCTCAGGTCGTACTGAGGCAGATCCTGCGGCCACTCGCTTGGGTCTAACGCTTGAGCCTCGTGGCTGCCTGGCTCCGCTTCCAAACAGGCGGTTGATGCCGAACTCCGGCCCAGCCCGTCGAGCTGCTGCGCGAGCGCACCGTCGTGGAGCACTACCCGGGCGACCGATTGCAGCAGAATGCGGTCTGCCTCAGGAACCTTCTCCATCGGCCGCACGAAGATGCTCCCGGGTTGACCCATGCGGCTCATGCACCCGCATTGGTCTACCACGAGCGTGATCTGTTCGACCAAGCTCGGCCGCTGGTCCGCAGGGTCCCCACAGAGTATGACCAGGTCGACGGCCAGTCCGTGCAGACGCCAGTACGCCTGGGCATTCAGCAACTCGCGTGCCACTCCAACACCCGCGGGGGCCGCGAGCTGAAGCAGGACGATCGGTGAGTCCCCTGAAATCCCGTAACCCCAGAGCCCGGATTGGCCCTCACCGTTCTTTGCAAGAAGACTCGGCTCCGCGCGCAGCACTGGGCTGGCATAGATAATAGACTGCGCCAGTCTGGTAAAGAGCAGCGTGTCCGTCTCAGTCACGTGAAGCTGGGTAAGGATTCCCTGAGCGCGCGCCGATGCCGCGGGCAGAATGCCATCAATGATCTGGCGATCGCCGTATTTATGCACGAGCGTCATGCACGCCTCGCGCGACACACCCACGCCAGTGATCAGATCCACGATTGCAGTCTGGCGTGGCTCCAGCCGGACTGCGCAGCGGATCGCCGCCACTGGGTCAAGCACAGCCCCAGCGCTGCCTGATAATGCGCGGTCATCGAGCGCTTGCGGTTCCGCAATGCTGCGGCCGCGCCCGAGGAATCGCATGCGATCGGTTTCGAACGAGAAGTCTGCTTTAACGGAGCCATGAGAGACCAGAAAATGGACCGTCCACGGCGTTGACTCATCGCGACTGCGCGCGCGCCGCCTGCACATGATGGCCTGGGCATCCGGCAGAATCTCGGTCTCCACGAACAGTTTCTCAAACGCCGGATGAGCGGCATCTGCCGCGGCGTGCCCGAGTACGATTTCTGCGTAACTCGTGACGTCCAGTTTTCTAATGCGGCCAGAACGATTCGTGATACGGACGCGACGCAATTCGAGATCATCGTCGGACGCAACGGCGACATCGGTCTCCACCGACAGCTCGTGATCTCGACGCCGAAACGTCGCCCGTCCCGGGCCGAAGGAAAATTCGCATTGCTCCGCCGCTCGGCGGGTGGGCTGATAGGTCGTGGACCAGATGTCCCCGCTTTCCAGATCACGGAGGTAGCAAAATGCACCCCACTGATTGCACGTCGCATCCTCGCGCCAACGGGTGATGGCGAGATCATTCCAGCGGGTGTAGCCGCCCCCCGTGCCGGTCACCATCACGTGAAGTCGCCCGTTGGACAGCAACTGCAGATGCGACAACGATGGCGGGGCAGTGTGACTCGGCATTCTCTTCGCAACCGATGGCCCAGTCTCCGAGTACCGCCCGCTACGGGGCTAGGTCTCAGGCGCCCTTGGACGAGCGGAAAGAGCGTTGCCCGTTCCGCAGAAGCGCTGTGCGCAGCGTTACAGCGCGTGCCTCGCAGGTCTGTACGCCAGCGAACTTAGTGTGCCTTCGCCGGTCTCCCTGAAAGCCAGTCGCGGATATTGCGAATTGCACCGATGATCGCGCTCTACAGCTTGAGCAGTGGGACAGACGTCAGTACAAGGTCCAAGCATGTCGGGCGATCTGCTCGTCTTCCCTTGAGGGCAGCACGCGCACCTGGCACGCGAGCGTGCCGTCGCTGATAGGATCGCTCGCTGCGCGGTTGCGTGCCTCATCGAGGCGTACCCCGAATAGCGAGAGGCGACTACAGACTTCGGCACGTACGGATGCGTCGTTTTCCCCGATCCCACCGGTAAACACGATCGCATCAATGTTCCCGAGCGCGGCGCTCATGGCGGCGATCTGCTTCGCTACCGAGTAGCAAAACATGTCGATGGCTAAGCGCGCATCAACGTTCGATGGTGCCGCCTTGTGCAAAACTCGCAGGTCTTCGGAGACGCCAGAAATTCCGATGAGGCCGCTGCGGTGATCGACGAGGTCCTCGAGCATTGTCGCATTGAGATTCTTGCGCGTCGCCAGATAAACCAGGACTCCCGGATCCAGGTCCCCGCTGCGCGTTCCCATGATGACGCCACCCGTCGGGGTCAATCCCATGCTGGTGTCAATAGACTTGCCTTCCAGGACAGCGGTCACACTTGCGCCGTTACCCAGGTGTGCAATGACCAGCCGCCTTGGCCGCGCACCACCAAGCTGCGCCACAATCGACTCGCATGACAGTCCATGAAACCCATAGCGTTGAATTCCCTCTGCGCGCAGCGCACGCGGAATCGGCAGCACGCTTGCGATGTCGGGAATATGCGCGTGAAAGCCGGTGTCAAAACATGCGACCTGCGGTAGCCCGGGGAAACGCACTTGGCAATACCGGATAACGGATAGCGCGATCGGCATGTGCAATGGCGCGAAGGCAGCGGCCGCGTTAAGTTCTTTAAGAACTGGCTCGTCTATTACGCAATGCCCTCTGAGCTTCGGACCGCCGTGCACGATGCGATGCCCGATCGTCTGCGGTGCGGGCATCCGCACGGCAGTCAGTAAATGAGCTATTCGAAGGATCGCAGCCTGTTGACTGGGTAGCGGCGCGGACTCACGAATTAGAGAACCGCCCTTTGCGTCTACCGCGTGGAACGCGCCTGTATGTTCGCCGATGGATTCGGCCTCGCCGGCGATCAGCCGTTCGGTTTCCAAAGAGCCTACGCGATAGAGGCCAAACTTAAGCGACGAGGAGCCGCTATTCAACGCAAGCACATGCAAGTCGCACTTAGCTTCCACGGAGCGCGCCCCCTGACCCTCGATGGCGCGATTCATAAATCCGCGGGACGAGCGTTCCACAGCGAGATGACCGGAATCCTCGGGTCCCCGGCCTCATGAGTCAGAATACTGACCGATGCCGGTGCGAGCACGAAGTGTCGCCCCGATATCACCGGCATTTCCACCCATCGCACCGCCAATGCGCAGCCAAACTGACCGTGCGAAAAGAGCGCAATTGTTGCGCGCATCTTACGTAGACGCGCGAGTAGCCGATCGGCTCGCTCGGACACATCCGCAGGCGTTTCACCGTGCGGGCAGCCATCGCGCCAGATGTTCCAGTGCGGTCGCTCCTGGTGAATGTCCGAAGTGCGCTTACCCTCATAACCGCCGTAGTCCCATTCCATGAGGTCCGGTTCAATTTCGGCCTCAAAGCCACGCGCCGCGAGCTCGCAAGTCTGCCTCGCCCGCAGCGCCGGACTGCTCAATACACGTGCGAACGCAATCCTTCGCAGCCACGGTTGCAGCTCGCGCGCCTGCTGCTCGCCATGCTGCGTCAATGCGATGTCCGAGCGACCCGTATGTTGGCCGCTAAGCGACCACGCGGTCTCACCGTGCCGGATCAGATAAAGCAGCGACTCCGTCACATCCGACCCCTCACACCCGAGACGCGCCGCTCTCTCGCGGGCGCCGTATCCGCGCCTCCGTGCAGCTTCTGATCACGAAGCACCAATTCCGCCGGCCGCCAGCCTCTGGATCAGACTGCTTTGCGTGTTTGCCTCGGCTGATCCGAGACACGATTAGAGACTTTCACGGTGCTCCCTGCTGTGTTCGCATTTCCGTGCTTCCATTTCCAATCACGAACTTCCGGCATGTCCTGACCGTGCTTGTTGATGAAATGTTTGTGTTCGACGAGCTTGTCCTGGAGTGTTTGTTTGAGATACGCACCCCGCGTGCCCAGCCCCGACAGCCGATCAATCACATCGATAGCCAGGTGAAACCTGTCAAGGTCGTTCTGCACACGCATATCAAACGGCGTCGTGATCGTGCCCTCTTCTTTATAGCCGCGGACATGTAGATTGCGGTTGGATCGGCGGTAGGTCAGGCGGTGGACCAGCCAAGGATAGCCATGAAAGCCAAAGATGATGTGCTTGTCCTTCGTAAACAGAGAGTCATAATCCGCGTCGGTTAATCCATGCGGGTGCTCGGTGCTGGATTGCAATTTCATGAGATCCACAACGTTCACGACGCGAATTCGCAATTCAGGCAGATGCTCGCGCAGGATCGAGACCGCGGCGAGAATCTCGAGCGTCGGCGTGTCGCCGCAACAGCCCATCACGACATCGGGCTCACCACCTTGGTCATTGCTCGCCCATTGCCAGATGCCGATGCCTTCCGTGCAGTGCACTACCGCGGCATCCATGGTGAGCCATTGGGGAAGCGCGTGTTTACCAGCCACCACCACATTGACGTAATTGCGGCTTCGCAGGCAATGGTCAAACACCGACAGCAGGCAGTTTGCATCCGGCGGCAGGTACACGCGGACAATATCGGCTTTTTTGTTAATAACATGATCGAGAAAGCCAGGATCTTGATGGGTGAATCCGTTGTGATCCTGTTGCCAGACATGCGAGGCAAGCAAATAATTTAATGACGAAATGTTCCGCCGCCACGGCAGTTCCATGCAAACTTTGAGCCATTTGGCGTGTTGGCTGAACATCGAATCGACGATGCGAATAAACGCTTCGTAGCTATTAAAGAGCCCGTGCCGGCCGGTCAACAGATATCCCTCCAACCAGCCCTCGCACTGATGCTCGCTCAACATCGAGTCGAGCACCTGACCCTGCGGCGCGAGAAATTCGTCATTTTTACCTTCGCGCGCATCCCACTGGCGATTGGTCACTTCAAAGACCGCGCCCAAGAGATTTGATAGCGTTTCGTCAGGGCCGAAGATGCGGAAATTGCGCTCTGCCTGGTTCAACTTCGCCACGTCGCGTAAGAAGTGACCCAACACTTGGGTATCGCAACTCTCGACAGCGCCGGGAAAAGGCACATGTACTGCGTGATCGCAGAAGTCGGGCATCTTCAGGTCTTGCAGCAGCAAGCCACCATTAGCGTGCGGGTTAGCGCCCATTCGGCGGTCCCCCTTCGGGGCTAGCGCCGCCAACTCAGCGATCAGGCGACCGTTCTGGTCAAACAATTCCTCGGGTCTATAGCTCCGCATCCAGCTTTCGAGCAACGGGACGTGCTCGGGATGCTCCGGATCCACCAGCATGGGTACCTGGTGCGCCCGGAACGTGCCCTCGATCTGCAACCCGTCCACGACCTTCGGCCCCGTCCAGCCCTTCGGGGACCTTAATACGATCATGGGCCACCGCGGACGGCAGGGGTCTCGCCGGTCCCGTGCCTTCGATTGGATGAACCGGATTTGCTCGATCACGTGGTCCATTACGGTCGCCATGCGCTCATGCATTGTCAGCGGATCATCGCCTTCGACAAAGACTGGAGCCCAGCCGCAGCCACGCAAAAACTGCTCCAGTTCCTCATGTTCAATACGTGCGAGCACGGTGGGATTGCTGATCTTGTAGCCATTGAGATGCAGAATCGGCAATACGGCGCCGTCAGTGACCGGGTCAAGGAACTTGTTGGACTGCCAAGAGGTCGCTAAGGGCCCAGTTTCTGCCTCGCCGTCACCGATCACGCAGGCGACGATCAGCTCCGGGTTATCAAACGCCGCTCCGAAGGCGTGACTCAAGGAGTAGCCCAATTCGCCCCCTTCGTGGATCGACCCGGGCGTTGTGGGCGCCACGTGACTGGATATCCCCCCGGGAAATGAAAATTGTTTGAAGAGCTCCTTGAGTCCAGCCTCGTCTTGGGTCACATTCGGGTAGACCTCGCTCCAGGTGCCTTCGAGGTAGACGTTGCCGACGATTGCCGGACCGCCGTGGCCGGGACCCGCGACGTAGAACATATCCAAGTCATACTTATTGATCACGCGGTTCAAATGCACGTAAATGAAATTTTGCCCTGGTGTTGTGCCCCAGTGGCTGACCACCAGTGGTTTTACATCGGACAACTGCAGCGGCCGCTTCAATAGCGGATTGTCGTAAAGATAGATCTGGCCGACAGACAGGTAATTCGCTGCCCGCCAATAGGCGTTGATCCTCTTAAGTAGTTCGGGTGTGAGAGTGTCGGTTTGCATGGTGAGCTCTTCCGGTTTTCATGCGTCTCGACCGTCGATTAAGTACAGAGTTCGGTCAAGAAGGGCGCCGCTACGGTGCGCATGTAGAAAGGTTCCGAGAGTGTCGAGTCGAGAGCACCTCCGCTCGTTTCCGCACTCGGAGTGCGTGTAGTCCTCATCTCGGGGGCGAGCGCAGAACACATCGTGGATAAGCTCGCCAATGCCGATTGCGATGCGCTCCGTCATCTGCGGCCCCGCGCAGTCGCAAGCTCGTCCGGCGTCGGGTTGTGCCAACCCCCGTCCGCGGCGATCAGCGCGTCAGCCTCTTTGGGCCCCCAGCTATGGCGTCGGTAAGGGAGTGCTGGCCGATGGTTCCTAAGAACGGGATCGACCGCTGCCCAGGCTGCCTCCACCGAATCCTCGCGCGTAAACAGGGCGCCGTCGCCAGCCATAGCATCACCCAGCAGTCGCTCATAGGGCGCTTCTTCCCCAGGCTGCTCATCCGACAGGTAGAGTTCGCGCTGTTCGCCCGCAAACTCTTTCCCCGCGCGTTTGACACGCGCTGCCAGTGCTACGGCCGAGTTCGGCGCGAGCCGAAAGCGCAAATAGTTTGTTCCACCGCTGAGGGACGCCGAGTCAGCGAACAGCCGCTGCGGCGGTGCCTTCAGCTGAACCACCACTTCAGTGGCCGACGCCGCCAAGTACTTGCCGGAACGTAAGTACCAGGGCACCCCCTCCCAGCGCCAGGAGTCGATGAATAGCCTCAGCGCGCAAAACGTTTCAACGTCGGAATGCGCCGCTACGTGCGACTCGCGTCGGTAGCCTGCGTACTGGCCGCGTATCAAGTCTGCGCGCTTCAGGGGGCGCATGGCCTGCAAGACATCCGCAGTCTCACCATGCACCGCGCCAAAGCCCCGATAAGTCGGTGGCTCCATCGCCAGGAGCGCGGCCACCTGGAACAGATGGTTCTCCACAACATCGCGCAAGCAGCCCGCGGTTTCGTAGAATGCCCCTCTGCCCTCGACGCCAAAACTCTCCGATAAGGTCATTTGAACGCTGGCTACGTAGTTGCGGTTCCAGATCGGCTCCAGAAACGAATTTCGCAAACCGGAAATACAGAATGTTCATGATCGCTTCCTTCGCGAGGAATTCCGGATCGATCACTTACCGAATACGCGGGAAGGGTGTCCGATTCGGGGGAGGGGACCATCTTGACAAAGTGTCCTGCACCTTGCGGCCCACAGTGTAGGTACCCCTGGTCAGCCGTACTCTTGCCGCGCTCTGCTTCTGTTGCATCAGAGTCCTTGGCAACACCGGGAGCCAGCGCCACGAAGATCGGCTTGAGATGTTCGACGATTTCCTTCTCTCCGCCGATCATTAAGCAGTAACCCCGCTCGATGCCCATGACGCCACCGCTTGTTCCGACGTCAATGTAGTGAATTCCTCGCGACTTCAACTCTAGGCCGCGTCGTAGGTCGTCGCGGTAATAGGAATTCCCGCCATCGATTACGATGTCTCCAGGCGCGAGCAAAGGAACAAGCTTTTCCAATTCCTGATCGACCACTGCGGCGGGAACCATCAACCAGATGGCCCGCGGTGGTGTGAGCGCGGCGACTAACTGCGCGGGTGATGCCGTCCCAACGATGCCACGCTGCGCAAGTGTGCTAACGGCGTTTGCGTTGACGTCATAAACGACACACTCGTGCGCGGCCCGGGTCAGACGGCGCACCATGTCCGCGCCCATGCGTCCCAAGCCCACCATTCCAAGCTGCATCTTGAACCTCGCTACTCCATAACTTGACCGGTGCAGCCACCGACGACGGCCGTGAGCGCGTCGCTGGCGTACTTCGGGTCTGTCCCGCTCGCTGCCCTTTGCGCCAATTTAGATGTCGCAGGTATCCTCGATCATGGGTACCAGAAGCTCTTTACTTCGGTCTGTCCGCTGACGTACATAGCGCGGCGCTGACGTGCCGGGCGCTCGGCCACGTTCGCACGACCAGCGCCGCACAGTCGGGCTTTCTCGCGGGTTGATATGGCGAGGCAACGGCGCTGCCACGTTGCCGTGCACCCTTCAGGGTGCGTCCGACCAACGTGCCAGCGGGAAGGTGATGCCTTAATCCGAATGCTCGACGGGAAGCCGACGCATACGAATGAACGGCCGGGCGATCTGGGCTCAGTCGCCTTCGTCTGTACGGGGTCGCGCTTGGACGCCGTTATCCGCCCTCACGCTGAGGCCCGGCGCGGACTCAGCGACGCGATCCGGCCGCTCCGCTCTCGCCCTCGACGGCCCAATAGCCGGGACGTCGATAGTGTTCGTATATCCCCGCTTCCTTGGCACGATCGAGCGCCACCGACCCGTCATATCGCGGAGCGTCTTTCACGGCCTCACGGTCCAGACTGACAGAGACTTTGCAGTCATACCAGCTGACATCGTCGATCCACTGGGGCGCGATCAGCACCTCGTGTCCGAGCCACCAGTTGCTCGTCTCCACGATGAGATAGCGGATAGCCCAGGAGTCATCGTCGATGAGCAGTGCGTTTACGTGCCCGATGTCGCCGTCCTTCGCGTGAATGTGATACTTCATCACCGCATTGCAGCTGCGCAGGTGTGAGTCGTAGTGGTCACGTCGCGCCGTCGCCTCCCGATCCATCTCGGCCTGACGGTATTCGTCAGCGGGCCAGTTGATCCCCGAATCCGTCGGCAGCAGGTTCGGGTTCACCCCTGCGCCCCAAAGACCGGTGCTGCCCCAATACGACGGATAGCTGTAGTACTGGAGGTACTGCATTTCGTATTGGCGCGAGATCGGCTTGTCGGTGTCGACGCCGGGGCTATTCTTGACCTGCTCCTTGGTGAGCGCGGCGGGCAATAACTCTCGACTCAGTTGCGGCTGGCCGAGCGAGTACGGAGAGATCAAAACCTTCCGATTCGAGAGCCATGTGCCCGTGGATACCACGAGATAGCGAATCACCCAGGCTTCATCGTCGAAGTAGAGATCCGTGACTTCGCCGATCACTCCGTCAGTGGCGGCAATGGCGCACCTCTCCAGATACCGCGAGTTGCGTAGCATGAGTTTCCCTCTTACTCGTTGTCAGTCAGTGTCGTTACGCCGCGACCGGAATCGGCGGGGGACTGGGCACGGCCACACCGTTGCCCGCCAACGGGGTACTCTTCCCATCGAGCGCGCCGTTGCCCGCAAGAGCCAGTGCCAGCGTTGCCGCTGAGGGATTCAGGCTATCGACCATCGAGCTTGGCATGAGGATTGTCGCCCCCCGCTCCTTCGTGGTCTCGTAGATGATGTTCATCGCTCGAAGCTGCAGGGCCCATGGGTGGCCGGCGTAAACCGCCGCTGCCTCGACGAACTTCCCTGCGATCGCCGCTTCGGCCGAGCCGAGAATCACGCGCGCCTGCTTTTCGCGCTCAGCCTGCGCCTGCCGGGACATGGCATCCTGGAGGGCCACGGGAATGGCCACATCGCGGATCTCCACCGAACTCACCGATATACCCCAAGGGGCAGTCTTCTGGCCGATCTCAACCTTCAGCTGCTCGTCCGCATCCTTGCGGTCCGACAACAGCGAGGCCAACATCGACGAGCCGATCATCTCGCGCAGGGAGGTCTGCGCCACTCGATCAATCGCCTCGCGGTAATTGGTGATGGCCAAAGCGGCCTTTTCGGCATCCTGTACGTGCCAGAAGATGATCGCATCAACGTTGACAGGAACCGTATCCTTGGTCAGCGCCTGCTCGGCGTTGAAGGCCGTGGTCTGAATACGTCCGTCGATGACCGCAACCACGCTGTCGAGGACTGGAATGATGGCAAACAAGCCCGCTCCCTTTACGCTCTGGAGCTTTCCCATCCTCAGAATCACGAACTTTTGCCAGACGTTGGCCATCTTCAGCGACGTGGCGACGATGAGCGCGACCACGACTAAGCCGATTCCGAGATAGAGATTCTCCAGGTAACCGACCGCGATGCCGGCGGCAAACAGAGCGAACGCCAGAAACGACGTGATTGGATTCATATGCGCTAGCTCCCGTGCTCGATCGCACTCCCTCAGCCTCGCTGCCTTTCTCTTCGCTGTCCGTACGTTAGCGCACAGGAAACTGCGATTCGCCGCTGGTATTCGGCGTGTCAGCCCCACGGCCTTCGAGCGATGCCGTAACAGGAGCTGAGACCGTGCAGGCGGCGGTCGATCGCCGTTGCCTGAAGTCAGACTCGCGCTATTAGCGATCGAGCAGAATGAATAGCGCCGTTATGGGCTCGGACCTGCTTTATCCACGCCAATTACAAGCGCGTGCCCACCCGCGAGTCCATATGGCGGAATGACAAGATTCACGGAGGCTAGTCACCGGCGGTGCTCCATGTCGGGCGACTGGCGCGAATACCTCGTGATCCAGTCCTTGCGCTCTTCAGGCGTGCTTAGTGCGGAGGGGTCCCACCGTTACCCGGTGCGCCGGTGTTACCGGTATTACCCGTTGCGCCTGTTGCGCCTGTATTACCCGTGTTACCCGGATTACCGGTTGCACCGGTGCTACCCGTATCACCCGTTGCGCCTGTAGCGCCGGTTGCACCGGTGCTACCCGTGTTACCGGTATTACCCGTGTTGCCCGCTGGACCTTGGGGACCGGGAGCACCTGGCCCACTACAAGCGCTCAAGGCGAGCGTCATCAGTGATGCGGCTATAAGGTTTGAATGTTTCATGATGATTTCTTCCTTCACATTAAAAAGACAGCAGGCGCTCAAAAAACGAGCGATAGCACCTAAGGGCAATGCGCAAGGTCTCTGTGGACTCGTTGCCTGTTTGATTCACCTGACCCTCAAGCGTGGCGCGCTCATGGGAAAAGGTTTCTCCCAAGCTCTTCATGACCTGGACAACAAGCTCATCTCCCTGCCGGACAGCCTGTCTCGGGTTATCGACAAACCCTCTTTGAACGGCATCCCAGTGCGAGCGAAACTCTTTGGCCACATCGGGTAAGAACAGCGGAGCAAGCTCCCTCTCTTCAGTCCTCACATCAGAATTCTGGGTCTCGAGCAGCTCATTGAGACCTCCCTCAGCCTCTTGTTGTGCCGGCGGCATCTTCGAAAGACCTGCCAAATCGGGAGCTGCCTTCTCTAGCTCTTGTTTCGTGATGGCGTTCATGCGTGCACCGGCATTTGCTTGGCTGGAAGAGCGTCTTGCTTGGCGTCTCGAACCTCGAGCATGTCATCGAAAAGGACGCGGTAATGCACGACTGCTTTGCGTAGCTCCTCGGTGTTGGCTTCGCCGCGCTCAGCGCGCGCCGCGATCGTCTGCGCCGCCCGGTAATGCTCCACGACAGTAGGGTGGTCGACTGAGATATCGGCCGCACGGCGTTCGAAATCCCCCATGGGGTAGCCACGCTTAAGCATCAACTCACGGACCAACTGATCCGCCTGGAGGACGACCCCTTTGGGGTTATCGACGAAACGGGCCTGCAGCGCATTCCAAGCCTGACTGAACCTAGCGGCCTCAGCAGGCGCTAATGGCACGATGGTGAGTTTCTCAACGCGCTTTTCGCGGGCCTTGAGTTCCAATTCGGCCTTTGCTCGCCCACCGAGCTCGCCGACAGTTCGGCCGTATTCCGAACCGAACCGTTGCTGAAGTCTTGCGGATTGCTTTTTCTTTTGGGAGAAAAACCATGCCGCTAGTGCAAGCAATGCAATGACCACAACGCCGGCAACAAGGATCCATTGCAGGGGGGGAGTATTCATACGCATGTCCTCTGGGTGCTGGATCAGCTAGCAGGCTGTTTGTGCAACTCGGCCTGCCGTTCGCAGTTAGGACTCAGGCTCTACGCAATACAAAGACTATGAGAGCAACGACCAGAATGAGTCCAAGTATGCCGCCGCCGATGTACATGTTGATCTCCAAGTTGTTCGTCGGAGCGGATATTGGAACATTAAGAGGATCAAGCGGTCAGGACGCTACCGAACACAGATGCTTGCCAAAGACCAAGTTTTTCAACACCCAAGGGGCCAGTTGTACCGGTGTGCTGGCGCACAGACCCTTTCAAAAACAATTCGGTAGCCTGTGGCTGCAATTCAGCGTCTCAAGGCTGCGGTGCGGTGCGATGTCGCGGGATCTAGCCCCCTGCTCCGCTCTCGAACCGGAGGAGGAAAGGTGCGAAGTTCTTATCCCTGCTCCGGCTCGACAAGGCAGGGGTCGCCATGAGCCCGAGTCCGACTTGCAGATCAACAAAGTGCTCTCGGCCGTTCACGCGCCTATTAATAGCTGTGAGCGCGGCTGCCGCCGTTTTTGGACTGCTCCAAACGGACGCGGTTGACGCCGACGAGCCGATCGCGCCGCCTCAGTGCTCGATGCGCCTTTCTGTCGAGGTGACGCCGGATGTGCCGAACCCGGGCGATGGCGCATTCTTAAGCTCCCTTATCGGCAATCACTCCGGATACCAGCTGTTCCTGCTGCAGGTTGTGGACGATACGCACGTGAATCTACAACTTCAGGGGCCCGGCCCCGCCGAGCGTTGCCGGGCGGTACTCGACAGCATGCGCAACGACGGGCGCGTTCTGTCCGTTCATGCGAATTAGCGACAGGGAGATGCGATTAAGATGGATGCCGTTTCTCTGCGCAGCCGCCCTTGCTGGCTGGTCAGATTTACCCGCTAAGCTTTTGGCGGCGCAGTGTTCTAAGCAGGTACTTTGGCGCAGAAACTAGATCCTCTCCCGGGACTCGCTGCCAGCCCGACCTGACACCCTGATTAGTCCCGATCACGGTTAGAGTCCGCGGTTAAAAACGATACCCCTTCTTCCTCTCTCGCTAAACCTCTTTCGGCATACTCCTCGGGCGTCAGATCGCCCAGTGAGCTGTGTGGGCGCTCCGT
>DATMOK010000031.1:0-410256 GCA_035568235.1 Steroidobacteraceae bacterium
CGTGTGGATGAAGGAAACAACGGCCTATCTACAAACCGACTTCAGCGAAAAGTTGGGCGATATGCCGTTCAACGGCAACGTCGGCGTCCGCGTGATCCATACCAACCTGGACATCACGCAGCATCTGGACGGCCTGCCGGGGTTATACGGCACGAATGCCGCGGATATCGGCACCACTGACACCCTGCGCAGTTACACCGACGTCCTGCCGGCTCTCAACCTGTCATTGGGCTTGACCGACAAGCTGATAGCTCGCTTCGCCGCATCGAAGAACATGCAGCCGCTCGATCTCCAGACCTGGGGCGGCGGCCTGGCATTGAACTACGCGCTGGCGTATGTCAAGAACCCGAGCAACCCCAGCGGGCCGCCGATTCAGTTGTATGAAGTGGCGCAGGGGCAATCGAACGGCAATCCGAACCTAGACCCGTGGCGCTCTACGAATTACGGCGCTTCGCTCGAGTATTACATCAACCCCGTGAGTATGGTCGGCCTCGAGCTGTTCCGCATCGACGTGAAAAGCTTCATCGAGAACGGCAACGTGCAGAATTGCGATCTGCCGGACGAGGATGGGGTCGTGCGCCATCGCTGCATCACGATCATCGAGCCGGTGCAGGGCTACGGTAACAGCATCCAAGGCGCGGAGTTCGACTACCGCCAGGGATTTACCTTCCTTCCGGGGCTGCTGCGCTATACCGGCACGGAATTCAACTTCACGTACGCGCCGAGCAACACGGGACAGAAAGATCTGGCCGGGCACGCGATTCCGTTCCAGGACAACTCGACCGAGTCGGGGAACCTCATCCTGTGGTACCAGGACGACCGCCTGCAGCTCCGCGCGGCGTACAACTTCCGCTCGAAGCGAGCGGCGGAGAATGATGTGGGCAGCATCCAGGGCTTGGAAGAGTACGAGGCGCCGCAGGAGTATCTCGATGCGTCGATCCAGTACAAGATCGACAAGTACATCACGGTGTACGTGAACGGTAGCAATCTCACCAACGAGTACAATCGGTACTACCTCGTCTGGCCCAGCCAGGAAGCGCACGCTAACTTCTCCGAGCGCAGCTATACGGTGGGCGCGCGCGGACAGTGGTGATGGCGTTCTGGGAGCAGCTGACACGACACGAGTGCCGCGGATACCCATAGTGCGCGTGATGGCGGCGCTGGCCGCGCTGGCGGGCACGTCGCTCGCCTGTGCCGACGGCGCCTATGCCCCCACTCCGGTAGCTGGCGAGGCCGCGTCCGCCACCCCCATCGCCCATTGGCAGATTCAGTCGAGCGCCAAGGCGCAGCAAGGCGGCGCCGAGGTCTCCTCGGCCGGCTTCTCAACCGAGGGCTGGTATCCCGTGAGCGGGCGTGCGACGGTGATGGCAGGGCTGCTCGAGAACGGCGCGTATGAGAACGTGTTCTACAGTGACAACCTGCGGGCGGTGGAGGAGCCTGATTCGAGCGGCAACCTGTTCCTGATCCCCTGGTGGTATCGCACCGAGTTCACGCTCGATGAAGGCGCGCCAGGCGCACGCACATTGCTGCGGATCAACGGCATGGTTGCGAGCGCCGAGGTCTGGCTGAACGGGCACGCGGTCGCCGAGCAGTCCACGGTCGCAGGCGCCTATCCCGTGCATGAGCTCGATGTGACCCGCTGGATCCATGCCGGCGTCAATACCCTGGCATTGCGTGTGCATCCCGGAGATCCGCGGACGAGCTTTTCGATCGGCTGGGTCGACTGGAACCCGACGCCACCGGACAACAACATGGGCCCGTGGCGGGGCGTGGATCTCGTGCGGACGGGACCGGTCCAGCTGCGCTTCCCGCAGGTGACATCGACGCTATCGCCCGATCTGGCGCGCGCCGCGCTGACCGTGAAGGTGGAGGCGCGGAACCTCGATAGGGCGGCACACGCTGCCACGATTACGGGCGTCGTGGCTGGCGTTGCGCTCAGGCGCGCCATTCGCCTCGCGCCCGGTGAGACACAGGCCGTGTCGTTTTCCCCCCGGAGCGATCCCGCCCTCGACCTTCACCGTCCGCGGGTCTGGTGGCCGGTCGGTATGGGGGCGCAGCCGCTCTATAGTCTGCAAATGACGGCTGCCGTCGATGATGCGATCTCCGATCGGGCCGGCGCGACCTTCGGCGTTCACAGCGTCACTTCCCACCTTACGCCGCAGGGCTATCGGCAGTTCGTCGTCAACGGAAAGCCGGTTCTGATTCGCGGTGCCGGCTGGGCGCCGGACATGTTCCTGCGCGATGACCCGAGGCGCCTGGAGGCCGAATTCAGTTACATCGTGAATCTCGGGCTCAACGCCATTCGCAGCGAGGGCAAGCTCGAGGATGCGCGTTTCTACGACCTCGCTGACCGCGCAGGCGTCATGGTTCTCGCCGGCTGGGAGTGCTGCGACAAGTGGGAATCGTGGGCCAAGACCGGTGGCGAGCCGTGGGACGCTGCGGATGAGAATGTGGCCGCAGCCTCGATGGCAAGCGAGGCGCGACTGCTGCGGAACCATCCATCGGTGATCGGCTTTCTGATCGGCAGCGACAATGCGCCACCGCCCGCGATTGCAAAAAGGTACGTCGACACATTGCAGGCCGAGGACTGGCCGCTGCCGATCATCGCGGCGGCATCGAATCAGGCCACGGCCGCGACCGGACCGTCCGGGATGAAAATGGACGGGCCCTACGACTGGGTGCCGCCGGCCTACTGGTATGCCGACAAATTGGGCGGCGCCTTCGGGTTCGACTCCGAGGTGAGCGCGGGAGCAACCATTCCGCTGCTCGAGGACCTGACCCGCATGCTATCGCCGCAGGAGCTCGAGGCACTGTGGAAATACCCCGAGGTGCGGCAGTTTCATGCCTCGGCCGCCTGGTCGACTTTCGCGAAGCTCGCGGCGTTCGACACCGCGCTGGCCAAACGCTACGGCCCACCCCGAAGCCTCGAGGACTACGTCGCCAAATCGCAGCTGGAAAACTATGACAACGTCCGAGCGCAATTCGAGGCGTTCAGTGCGCGCATGGATGCGGACAAGCCCTCGACCGGCGTCATCTACTGGATGCTCAACAACGCGTGGCCGTCGCTGCACTGGCATCTGTACGACTATTTCCTGAATCCGGCCGGCGCCTACTTCGGCGCGCGGATCGCCAACGAGCCGCTGCACATCCAGTACGCGTACGATACGCGCGCGATCCTGCTGGTCAATCACACGCCCAACACTGAGCGTCGACTGCAGGCTGTGATCCGCGTCCATAACGTGGATGGCAGCGTGCCTTACGAGCGGCACCTCAAGGACCTCGATCTCGCGAGCGGTACCCGGCAGGTGGCCACGCTGCCGGCGGTGGCCCGCTGGTCGTCCGTCTACTTCGTCGAGCTCGAGCTCGCTTCCGCCGGCGGCAAACCGATCAGCCGCAATGTCTATTGGCTCTCCACCCAGACCGACGAGCTCGACTGGGCGCATTCGAACTGGTCTGTCACGCCGGTAACGCGTTACGCGGACCTCACCGCACTTCAGTCCCTGCCCACCACGGCGACTGAGGTCCGGGCCACGATGCGGCACGAGGGCGCCGAGGACATCGTCGCGGTCACACTCACGGTACCCCCTTCCGCCAGGGGCGTGGCGCTGTTTCAGCACGTGTCGGTGAAGCGATCCGCAGGCGGCGAGCCGGCGCTCCCCATCCTCTGGAGCGACAACGACGTCACGCTCTGGCCCGGCGAATCGCTCACTCTGACGGCGCATTTCGCGACGTCGGCGCCGGCGCCGGCGACGCCGATCGTCGAAGTGACGGGGTGGAATGTGGCGACCCGGAGCGTCCCGCTCGCCGTCGAGACCGGCTACCATCCCTCCGAGACCCCGGGTGGGGCGGTTTCATACGGTTCAGGGCAAAGATAGAGAGGAGGGGCCCACATGGCTGCGGCAGCTCGCCCCGCGAAGGGAGCCCGAAAATTTCACTTCATCTCCGGGCTGCCGCGCTCCGGCAGCACGCTCTTGGCCGCCATCCTCAACCAGAACCCGCGCTTCCGCGCGGGCATGACCAGCCCGCTCGCCGACATCATGGGGGTGATGATTGCGGAGGCGAGCAGCAAGAACGATTTTTCCTTCGACGTGTCCGACGAGCAGCGCGTCGCAATCCTGCGCGGCCTGGTCGAGAACTTCTACGCGGGACAGGCGGACGCCGGCGTCGTGTTCGATACCAGCCGGCTATGGTGCAGTCGGATGCAGTTGCTCGACACGCTGTTTCCGGAGGCGAAGGTCATAGCGTGCGTTCGCCAGTTGTCCTGGGTGCTGGACAGCATGGAGCGGCTGGTACGCAAACAACCAGTCGGCGTCAGCAAGGTGTTCCGGTTCGACACCAATACCACGGTGTACTCGCGTGTCGAGGCGCTGACCGATCCGCGCGGCATGGTAGGGTTTTCCTTCCAGGCCACTAAGGATGCCTTCTATGGCCAATATGCCCCCGGCCACTTGCTGCTGCTGACCTACGAAAGCCTGGCGCGTAACCCATCGGCGGCCATGCGAGCGGTCTACCAGTTCATCGGCGAACCGTGGTTCGAACACGACTTTGACCACGTTTCCTATAACGCGGACGAATTCGACGCCCGGGTCGGGATGCCCGGCTTGCATACCGTGCGCCCGAAGGTGGAGCCGATCGAGCGCACCTCCATCCTGCCGCGCGAAATCTTCGGCCGCTTCGTGAACGAATCGTTCTGGATGGATCCGAAGAACAACATCAGCCAAGTGCCCGTCGTGTAATCAAGCGCACTCGCTGCCGTCCATGTGGGTCCGTTATTGCAGGCCTAGCACGTATTGAAAGCGCTGGCGGCCTGAACGCCTGTCGAGGCGATCACCCGGCGAAGTTGGCCGCTGGGAAGTCGACTAGCAAACTCGCCAGGACCTGCGGATCGACTGGCTTCACGATGTGAGTGTTGAACCCCGCTTCCCGGGACTTTTGACGGTCCGCGTCCTGATCCCATCCTGTCAAGGCGACGAGGACCGGCCTCTTGCCCTGCGACAGCGCCCGTATCCGGCGCGCCGCCTCGAGACCATTGATCTTAGGTAACCCGATATCTAGCAGGATGAGGTCTGGGCTCAACTGTGCGGCCTTTTTTACTGCCTCCAGGCCGTCGTGCGCGACGTGGGTCTCGTGACCACTCAGTTGCAGGAACATGGCGAGCGACTGCGCGGCGTCCCGATTGTCATCAACCACCAGGACGCGCCGGGGAGTCATGGTCGCGACCGACCCGTTAGACGGCTTATTCGGTTGAGTTTGCGCTGCTTCGTGACTGATCGGCAGCCGCACCACGAACTCGCTCCCATGACCCATACCGGCACTGCGCGCTTCTGCCGTCCCGCCGTGCATCTCGACCAGTTTCTTCACGAGTGCGAGTCCAATTCCCAATCCGGTTCTGGAGGCTTCGATCGAGGTCTCGGCCTGCATGTACAGGTCGAAGACAAACGGCAGCTGATCGGCGCGGATACCGGCCCCGTTGTCGCACACCCGCAGTTCTGCTTCTTCGCCCCGGACTGTGACGCTCAGCCGAATGCAGCCGCCGTTCTCTGTGAATTTGCAGGCGTTACCGAGCAGATTCCCCACAACCTGAGCCAGCCGGAGGGGGTCGGCGTTCAGCCAGATCGGCTCTGCTGGCACTTCGAGGATGAGCTGGTGTCCCATGCGCTCGATGAGTGATCGCGCTGTTTCGACGGCAGCATGCACCACGGTTGCCAGCTCAACGGGTCCGCGGCGCAACCGGATCTTCCCCTGGCTGATGCGGTTCACGTCCAGCAAATCGTCGACGAGCCCCACCAAGTGGCCAACTTGCCGCTCCATGAGTTCAGTCACGGAATGGGCGGCCCGCGCATCCGTGCCAGAGAGCCGCTGCACCTGGAGTCCGGCGCGGATGGTCGCAAGCGGATCGCGAAGTTCGTGCGCCACCATCGCCAGGAATTCGCTCTTGCGGCGATCGGCCTCGGCCAATCGAACGACATACTCTTGTGACCGTTGCTCGTCACGTTTGCGGTCGGTAATGTCGAAAAAGCAATTGATGGCACCCACGACCTCCCCTTGGGTGCCCAGCAGCGGCCGAATATTCACGATCACTGTTACCCGGGAGCCGTCGGGGCGTTCGATGAGCACCTCCGCATCGCGCACCTGTGCAATCTTGCCGCTCAGCACGTCGGCCATGGGGCACTGCGCATGCGGCATGAAAGTGCCATCGGGGCGGAACAATTTGAACGAGCCGCAGAAACGCTCGTCGGTATCCCCCGAGGCGGGCTCGCGGCCCCACAGCTCCGCTGCGCGGCGGTTGAATTGCTGAATGACGCCGCCCACATCACAGGCATAAACAGCGACGGGCACTAAGTCAAACAGGGTGCGATAGCGTTCCTCGCTCGCGCGCAACGCCAGAGCGTGTTCGCGCTCGAGCTGCAGCGCGACCACATCGCCATCATCGGCTCCATGAGTACCGGTGACCGGGTTGAGCTCGAAGCCATTATGTCGTGTTCCAGTACACCGCATCCGACCTCCATGACATGCATCTGCTGTACGTGCGCGCCCGAAGGGTCGACGCAATAGCCAAGTCTCCGCTTTGGCGGATTTTCTGGAATCGGAGGTAATCACTTGGGCGGGGACTCCTCTGTGCGGTCGCACACATAGGCGGGGAAAGAGCCTTTCGGAGCGAGCAGTCAAGGTGACTGATCCCGGTTAGCGGTCTGGTGCTATGTGCTCTACCGCATGCTGGGATCGGGTGTGACTTCCGCGAGAATGGCTTGGGGGGCGGGGGGGGGGTTACGAATGACCGCGGCGCGCGCACCCGAGCGGAATCAGATCCTGAATGCGTTGCCCGCGGAAGCACGCGCACAGTGGAGCCGCGGCAGTACCGATCATCGAATCACAGACGATGAGCCATCCTCAGCGCCTCCGAGAACCAGTCGCAGGCGGTGGGTATTGCCGTCATCCACCAGCGGGACGCGCGTTTGGGAGCCCGACGGCAGTGTCTTGCCATTCAACTCAGCGAGCGCTATGCCACGGCTGACGCCGAGCGGGTTCTCGACCAGGATTTCGTAGCGCGCAGAGCCGTGCCTGAACACGATCTCGAAGCGCGGCCACTTTTCCGGGATGCATGGACTGAGGAGCAGGTGAGCGCCTTGTACGCGAAATCCGAGGATCCCCTCGAGTCCGGCGCGATACAGCCAGCCGGCGGAGCCGGTATACCACGTCCAACCGCCACGCCCGACGTGCGGCGGGACTGAGTACACGTCGGCAGCAACAACGTAGGGTTCGACCTTGTAGCGATGCACGTCGGCGCGCGTGCTCGTGTGGTTAATGGGATTGAGAAGTGAGAACAACTCCCAGGCATTGTTTCCCTGACCGAGCAACGCATACGCGATGACTGACCAAGTGGCAGCGTGCGTATACTGACCACCGTTTTCGCGAATTCCGGGCGGATATCCCTTGATGTAGCCCGGGTCAGGCACGGCCCGATCGAAAGGTGGTGTGAAGAGCAACGCGAGACCGGCATCATGCCGAATGAGAAGGCTCTTTACGGCCGCCATCGAACACGCGGCGCGAATTGGGTCGGCTGCCGCCGAGATAATGCTCCAGGATTGCGCGATGGAGTCGATCTGACATTCGGTACTCGCGGCTGATCCGAGCGGCGTCCCGTCGTCAAAATAGCCCCGCCGGTACCATTGGCCATCCCACGACTCACGCTCCAGCGCGTCCTTGAGCGCTGCCGCGTGTCTCAGCCACCGGACCCCGCGCGCACTCTCATCGGGGGTTCGCGCGAGCGATGAGAACGCGACGAGCGTGGCGTGCAGGAACCATCCGAGCCAGACGCTTTCGCCGCGGCCCAGCTCGCCAACGCGGTTCATGCCGTCATTCCAATCGCCCGTGCCGAACAAGGGCAGGCCGTGTTCTCCGACCGCCAGGCTCTGCTCCAGCGCACGCGCACAGTGCTCGAAGAGCGGAGCAGTGTCGTCGGAGATGCTAGGCTGAAAATACGCGTCCTGCTCACCTGGTCGCAACGCCTGACCCTCGAGAAACGGCACCCGTTCATCCAGAACCGAGACATCGCCCGTTGCCCCGACGTAGTGCGCGGTGGCATACGCGAGCCAGATCCGGTCATCGGCGATGCGCGTGCGAACCCCTGAGCCGCTTGCGCCTTCCTTCTCAGGCGGTAGCCACCAATGCTGAACATCGCCCTCGATGAACTGTCGACCAGCCGCGCGCAACAGATGCGCGCGCGTCAACGCGGGCCTGGAAAGAGCCAGCGCCATGCCATCCTGCAGCTGATCTCGGAATCCGTAGGCGCCGCCGGCCTGATAAAAGGCCGACCGCGCCCACATGCGGCAGACGAGCGTCTGATAGAGCATCCAGCGATTGAGGATGATGTCCAGCGAGCGGTCCGGCGTCTTCACTTGGACCACCCCGAGTAAGTCGTCCCAGGATTGAGCCACCTTGCGCAAGACCGCATCGAGATCGATCGACCGATAGCGGATCAACAGGGCTTGCGCTTCAGTTGCGCTCGCGGCTTGACCCAGGAAGAAGACCAGTTCCAGCGTCTCATCCGCCGCGAGGTCCACGTAGGTTCGTAGCGCGCAGCACGGATCGAGGCCCGTGCCCACACGCCCCGACAGGGATGTTCCCGCGGTCAGGGCCGCTGGTCTATCGAGCGTTCCATGGCGCCCGAGAAATTCGCGACGGTCGGCAGTCCATTCCTTTTGCGTTCCGGCGAGGTCCGCGAATGCCACGCGCGACCCGAACAGCGCGCTCCAGGGGTTGTGCGCGAACATCGCGCCGGTGTCGGGATCCATCGCCGTGACAACAAACGGAGCCGTGGCGGCTCGCGAGGGTCCCAGCACCCATTCGGCGTAGGCCGTGACGGAAAGACTGCGCGCCCTGCGTGAGGTGTTGCGGATTTTGAGCCGTGCGATCTTGATGGGGTCGTCCATCGGGACGTAAACGGTCAGATCGAGGTCGATGCCGTGCGATGAATGTTCGAAGCGGCTATATCCCTGCCCGTGCCGGGCGCTATAGCGCGCACCGTAGTCTCGCATTGGCGCAGCCGTCGGGCCCCACACTTCGCCGCTTCGTTCGTCGCGCAGATACAGTACTTCGCCCGCAGGATCCGCGACGGGATCGTTTGACCACGGCGTCAGCTGATTCTCCCGACTGTTCAGCGCCCACGTGAAGCCGCTCCCCTCAGCCGAGATCTGGAATCCGAAGTCGGGATTGGCGATGACGTTGATCCACGGAGCGGGCGTCGCCAATCCCGGCCCCAGGAGCGTGACGTACTCCCGTCCGTCCGCGGCGAATCCTCCCAGCCCGTTGAAGAATTCAAGCTCCTGTGGCACCGCAATGCTGGTCACCACCTCGGGAGATGACCTGCTCATCAGTCGCCGTGTGGCGGCTGCGACGGGAGCTCGCAGGCGATCGAGTTGCTCGGTCAGATCGCCGCGCTGTGCAACCAGCACGACACGCGCAACCGATATGAGCCGCGCGCGCGTCTGTGCCGAAAGCAGCTCCGTTCGCAGCAGGAATACCGAGCCACATATGTTGTCCGCGCCGATCTGCGGCTGCGGCTGACTCATTCGAAGCTGTGTCTCCAGTGCGCTCTGCAGATCCTGAAAATAGGAAGTGCGTTCATTCAGGATGACGAGGTCGACGGCAAGCCGCTTCATCCGCCAATAGGCATGCGCGCGCAGCAGCTGCCGGGCGATGGCGATATCCTCCACCGCATCGATTCGTAGCAGCACGAGCGGCAGATCGCCGGAAATGGCGTGAGTCCAAAGCGCCTCCGGTCCGCCGGCACCGCGGACTATGGTGTCGGACGCGGGCCGCGCCGATGCATCCGCGTAGAGCACGTAGCCGGCAAGACGCTGAAACAAGCTGGCTTCCGCGGCATCGATGCCGATGTGACGAAGTTGTATCTGCGCCTGGGTCCAGGCCAATGTGGCCGCGCGCGCGAAGGCGTTTGCCTCCTGGTGCTTATCGACGAGGTCGAGTACGCTCTCGCGGGAAGCGGCGGCGCAGGTCCAGAAGGCGAGGCGCACGGTGCCCCACGCCGGCACGCGCACCCGATAGCGAAGCGCGAACACCGGGTCGAGGACCGCGCCCACGGTATTCGACAGACGACGTCCGGCGATCATGGCGATGGCTGCATGAATGTCACGCCCACGGCCGAGGAACCGGGCTCGATCAGTCTCGAGCTCTGCTGTCCCCAAGGTCTCACCTTCGATGACGGCGTGATGGGCCAGCCAAATATGCGGCTCGGCCGGCGAACGGCGTCGGCGCGTAGCGAGGATCGCGCCAGCCTTGGACACGTACTCGGTCTGCACGAACAGCTTCGAGAATGCCGGATGTGCCGCATCGGCTGCCGGGGGAGCGAGCACCAGCTCGCAGTACGATGTGACTTCCAGGTCGCGCACGCGGTTGCCGGCGTTCACAATCGATAGGCGGCGCACCTCGGCGTCCTCTTCGGGCGAAACAAGCACTTCCATGATGGTGGTGATCGCGGCGTCGCTGCGGATGAATTCCACTCGATCCTCGCTGAATGTCGCCTCGTAGCTGTCAGGCTCCACGCCGCTGGGCTGATAACCGGCGGACCACAGGGCGCCGCTTTCGATGTCGCGCAGGAAGAAATAGCTGCCGGCAGCATCGCGCGTGGAATCCTCGCGCCAGCGGGTTACGCCGACATCCTGCCAGCGGCTGTAGCCGGAGCCGACGCCGGTGAGCATCACAGAATAGCGGCCGTTCGAGAGCAGATGAGTTTGCGGCGTCGATTGGTGCGGGGTCCTGATGCGCCGCGCGTCCGGTAGCTGCACATCGCTGAGCCGCGCCGCCGTGCTGACCTCTTCCGCCCGGGTATGAGCCCCCGAGACGTCACGCGGCGCGCGTTCCTGCAGCAGCAACTCCGTCGCCTGGATGCTCGGCTCCGCGTGAAAGCGTTCGCGCATCTTGCCGTCGAACAAGACGTTGGCGATGGCAACCAGCGTCATTCCCTGGTGATGTGCCATGAATGCCCGAACGATGGCGACCGCAGCCCCCTCAGGCAGCCGGCTGCGCGTGTAATCGAGCGCCTCAAAGAAGCCGTAGCGGCCGCGTGCGCCGATTGCAGTGAGTCGCGTGAAATTGAGCACCGCGCGCTGCGGATCGACCATCGCAGCCAGGGCGGTCGCGTACGGTGCGATCACGGTATTCTCGCTCAAGCCGCGTTTGAACCCCAGGCCCGGTACACCGAAGTTGGAATACTGGTAGGTGAGCTCGAGGTCGCGCGCGTTGTAGGCGGACTCGGATACGCCCCACGGAACGCCGAGCCCGGCCCCGTAGTGGATCTGTCGGCGCACAATCAGACGATTGGTCTGTTCCAGGAGACTGCCAAATGGCGCGCGCATGACGAGCGATGGCATCAGATACTCGAACATCGACCCCGACCAGGAAATCAACGCCGCCCCGTGCTCAACCGGTGTTACGGCGCGTCCGAGCCGGAACCAGTGGCGGGCCGGTACGTCGTTCTTGGCGATCGCAACGAAACTTGCCAGACGCGCCTCGGAGGCCAGTAAGTCGTAGCAGCTGGGATCGAGCGTGCCCTCGGTTGCGCGGTAGCCGATCGAGAGGAGTCGGCGCTCCGGATCTAGCAGAAAGGCGAACTGCATGGCTTCGGCCATGCCGCGCGCCATCGAGGCGAGCGCGGCCAGCCGCTGTCGCAGATCGCGGACGCCGTCGTCCGTCAGGGCCAGATCGCGCCACGAGCTTGTGATCGAGCGTCGTGCTGCATCTGCCCAGAAGAGTGTCTCGCCACCCAGCTCATCGCCCAACTCACCCGATAGTGCCCGCGCAATATCGGCGAGCGTCGCGGCAGCAGGTGCCACGCGGTCCACGCGGGCGGCGGGAGCACAGTCTTCCGCTGCATCCTCGTGAACTGCGGCGGCGAGCGCATCGAGGGCAGATTCCAGCTGCGCAGCGCCGCTCGTATGGCTGCGCAGGTCGGCAGGCAGGTCGTGCAGGGCTTCGCGCGCGAGGAGCAGAGAGTCCGCGACTCCCTCGCAGGCGAGGCGATCGATCATCGGCACATCGACCCACTCGCGACACGCATTGGCCACGGCGATGAGATGTGCGGCCAGGTTGCCGCTATCGACGGTGGAGACGTAGCGCGGTTCCAGAGGGCGCAGGTCGCGGGTGTCGTACCAGTTGTAGAAGTGACCGCGATGCTGCTGAAGCCGCCGCAGCGTCGCAAATGTCGCTTCCAGCCGCTCGACGGTCTCGGTCGTTCCCGCCCAGCCGAAGTCGCGTGCGCTGATGGTAGACAGGAGATAGAGGCCGAGGTTGGTGGGTGAGGTTCGATGCGCCAGGACCGGCTGCGGATCCTCCTGGAAGTTGTCGGGCGGCAGCATCTGATCATCCGCTGTAACAAACGTCTCGAAGTAGCGCCAGGTGCGGCGGGCGACCAGTCTCAACGCGCGCGCGTCGGCATCCGTGACCGACAGGCGACCCGCGTCGAGCGGGGAGAGACTGATCCAGACGGCGATCGCCGGCGAGGCGGCCCAGAGGATCACGAACGGCATGGCCATAGCCCAGGCCTGTGGCTGAAAGTGTGCGATCAGCGCCGCCGCAAGCAGCGCGATGGCTACGCCCCCGCTCATGCGGCGATAGGCGCCGTTGAGATCAAGCCGGGGCCGGAGGTTTGCCTGAGCTGCAGTAACCCATTGAAGGAGGTTGCGCCCACTGACGAACAGCCGAAACAGCGTTCGACCGATCGCATCCAGCATGAGCCACGCCTGATACGCGAGAAAAGCTATCAACAAGCCGGTGAGACAGGCGGCAACCCCGATGTCACGCCGCAGCGCGCGCAAGTGGCTGCGTGCGTTGACGCCGGCACGGCGCGGCACGACGGCGGCGAAAACCGGCAGTAGCGCCGGCAGGCCAATCGTCAATGCGACAAAGGCAGTCCACAGCCCCGCGGCGTTGCCGGTTACCAGCCATCCGGCCAGCAGGGCTGCGATAGCTGCCGGCGCCGACAACGAGCGCCGCAGGTTGTCCAGCATTTTCCACAGCCCAATCAGCGGCACCCCGCGGCCGACCCGACTGCCTGCCGTCGCGTCACGCCTGCCGAAGATCCACGGCAGCAGTTGCCAATCGCCCCGCGCCCAACGGTGCTGGCGTGCGGCCGCAACGTCGTAGCGCGACGGGAATTCCTCGACGACCTCGACGTCGGAAACCAGCCCCGCACCCGCGAAGATGCCCTCGAAGAGATCGTGACTGAGCAGGGTGCCGTCGGCTACGCGACCGGCCAGCGCCGCTTCGAACGCATCCACATCGTAGATGCCTTTGCCTGCGTACGAGCCTTGACCAAACAGATCCTGATAAACATCCGACACCGCGGCGGCATACGGATCGAGACCGCTCGCGCTCGAGAAGACGCGTTGAAAGAGCGAGCCCTCGCGACCGACCGGCAAGGATGGCGCGACCCGCGGTTGCAGGACGGCGTAGCCCTCGATCACCTGTCCGCTTGCAGCGTCGAGTCGCGGGCGATTCAACGGGTGGGCCATCTTGCCGACCAGTCGGCGTGCTGTGTCGCGCGGCAGCCTGGTGTCGGCATCGAGTGTAATGACATAGCGGACTTCCGCGGGAACCGCAGGGGCGCGCCCGTCGATACCGCAGAAGGTGGTGTCGGTCGTGCCGCGCAGCAGGCGATTCAGCTCGTGCAGCTTGCCGCGCTTTCGTTCCCATCCCATCCACTGCCGCTGCACGTCGCTCCATACCCGGCGACGGTGCAACAGCAGGAAGCGCGCACCCGCCGGGGCCTCGCCGTGACGCAAGTTCAGTCGCGCAATCGCAGCGCGCGCCGTCGCGACCAGCGCCTCATCCCCGGCAACGCTTTCGGTCGGGGCGTCGGTCCAGTCCGAGAGCAGCGCAAAGTACAGCTCGCCGTCGGGGGAGGCGAGATAGTGAATCTCGAGGCGCTCGATCTGCGCTTCGAGTGCGGTGCGCGTAGTGAGCAGGATGGGCACAACCACCATCGTTCTGAGGTGTGACGGGACGCCGCCGCGCAGTGCGAGGGCGGGTAGCGTGGTTGCGCGGAACGCCCTGGTTACGGCGCGATTCACGATCGCAACGGCGGCATCGAGCGCCGGAATCAAGCCAAGCAGGGCGAGCAGCGCCAGCTGGGCGCGCGGGATACCGGCGGCGTTGACGGCGAATAGCGGTAGCGCCAAAGCGCCAGCCGCCAGCACAGCGATCGCAGCCAGGTAGACGCCGATCCCGGTGCGCAGTCCTCGCCGGCGGCGCCAGCTCAGCAGGCGGTGTCGATAGTCGATGGTCACTTCGAAGGCGCGCCGACCGTTTGCTATCAGGTAGTAGCCAGGATCATGGTGACGGGGATCAGCGTACTCGCCGTCCATCGGGCCCGGGCGGCCGGCCGCCGCCAGGGCCGCACCCGCGACGGCGAGCTCCGTCAGGCTCGAGCGGCGCGCAAACCGCTCGATCGCCCGGCGATAGAGATCGCGGGTTTGAAAATCCAAGGCAGCGAAGTCACTGCCTGAGCGCAGCAAGTCGTCAACCAAGCTGACACTTTCGAAGAACTCCGGCCAATCCACATCCGAGAGCAAGCGCATGCTGGTAATGATGTTGCGTACGGTTACGTTGGAGGCGCCCTGCCGCTGATGCTCATCGCGCACAGTCTCGTCCGCGGTGGTTGCCTGCGCGGCGAGCAGCGCCTCCAGCCACTGCAGTGCCGGGGTAACTCTCGGGTCCTGGTCCCGCAGCCGTTGCAACAGCTGCACTGTAAATGCGGGTGAGAAGGAGTCGCTGTCGGCGTCGCGGCGCGGCAGGGCGTCGGGCTCGGCGGTGTAACCGTTGACGCCGAGAAGTCGGTCAGCAAGGGCGTCTGCTTCCTGGCGCGCGGCGCGGCTGCTGACAATGCGTGCCGCGGCGCGGCGCAAGTTTTCCACCAGCACGATCCGCAGCGTGATTGCGACCGCCCAGAGCTCGCCGATGGTCAGGGGCTGAATGCGCTGATAGGCGCGCACGAAGCGCTGCAGCGATTCGGGATCGAACCGGCTGTCGGTGTGGGCAACGAATGCCCAGGCCACGCCGAGCACGCGCGGATAGCCATCAAACGGGCCATCGCCGAGCTTGGGTAGCCGTCGATAGAAGCTCGGCGGAAGATCCTGGCGGATCTCGCGGATTTGCTCTTCCACGACATGATAATTGTCGAGCAGCCATTCGGCGGCCGGCGAGATCGGTCGTCCTTCGGCGGCCGCCGTCGCGATGGCCCGATAAGCCGCCAGCAGCACCGATTCGTTGTCTCGAAGGCGTGCGCGCAGAGGCACACGGGATACAGGCCGTTCCGTGACCCGTTGGGCGGCGGCGAGGCTTGCCGCATGTTGCTCCAGCCGCTCGATGCTGAAGAGCTCCGCGCGCAGGATCTCATCGTTGTTCCAAGGAGAGAGCGGAGCGCGGCGCCCGAAGGCGCGACGCAAGCCATCGGTTCCTCCGAACCTCAGGTGAACACCTCATCCAAGGCCGCGGCGCTCACGGGCTTGCTCAGGTAGCGCTCGATCCCTGCCGCGCGCGCCAACTCGCGGCCGGGGTGCTCGCTGCTGGCGGTCAAGGCAATCAGTCGCAGGTTCTGCGGATGCGGATGTTGCGACAGCTGCCGGGCAACGTCGTACCCACTCATATCCGGCAGATCGAGATCCACCAGCAGGAACGTGGGCCTGAATTCGACAGCCAGGGCGAGGGCAGCCGCGCCGGTGTACGCAACGCGCGCATCGCCATAGCCCGACGACTGCAGCAAAGACGCAAGCGAGTCCGCAGCATCCACGTCGTCATCGACGATCAAAATGCGCGGCATACCGGCCGGTGTACCGCCTTCGGTCTGCTCCAGGGATTGCGCCAACGAGTGCACGCCCACGACGGCCTACTCAAGGACAACGGTCGTGCCGCCCTCGTCCTCCCATGCCGCCAGCGTTGCGGCTTGGCGGATTGCCTCCCCGTTGCGCTCGGTCGGGCAACCTGCGCCCGCGGGCTCAACATGGGTGTGCGAAGAAGGGCCCAAGAGGTGGGAGTGCGCTTGCTCGCCCAGGGTTCTGCAGGTTTCTGCCAAGCTACGGTGCACGCTCACGCCACCCGGTGTCCTGACCTTGTCACTGGATCGTTTCCAGCTCGTTGTAACCGTGTCGTCAGGCATGGCCGCATCCTCATATACATCAGCGACGCTACCTCAAGTCCGTAGCGAGATCGGTACGGCGCCGCACACTCGTGCAACCCACCGCAGCGGCCGGCTCCGTACTCGTAAGTGCACGAAAGTACGGGCGATCTTCCTCGGCTCGTCCCATCAATTGGCGATGCATGCCTCGCCTTGCCGGCGAAAGCCGTCCACGCACGTCCAGTCATTGCCGGAATAGACGATATAGGCGCTTGCGGGGACAACCAGCGGCTCGCAGATCGAGCCTTGCTGCCGGAATCCGCGCTCGCACCTCCAGCCATGGCCCGTCCCGTCCAGGTAAGCGTTCGCGGGTACTTCCACGGGCCCACAGGCATCAGCCTGCTTTCTATAGCCTCGATCGCAACCCCAGTCATCGCCGGTACGCTGCAGAAATCCGTGTGCTGGCACCGTCACCGCCGCACACCCTTTGCCGTCGCGCCGGTAGCCTCGATCGCACTCCCAGCCGCCGCTGAAAGCCGAATCCACCGCATACGCGTTGGCCGGAACCCGGACAGGGGTGCAGGCACCGTTCACCGCCAGGTAACCTCGATCGCACTCCCAGCCCGGCGTAAAGGACTGGTCGTCCGGGTGAGCGTTGTCGGGCACCTTGACGGCCGTGCAGCGCTCACCGATCCTCAGGTAGCCCCGATTGCACTCCCACTCGTTGCCGAAGGCGCTCAGATAGGCGTTCGCCGGCACCTTGACCGCAACGCAAAGCGCTGCCTGCTCCTGAAAGCCTCGGGGGCATCCCCATGCGCCTCTCCCATAAGGATCGGCGTGGATACTCCCAGGCACGCTGCTGGGCGCGACTTGGGTCGCGCTGATGGTCGGCTGGGATGAGACGAATCCCGGCGCAGCAATGAACGCTGCGAGAAGCAAACGCGGCAACGAGATAAGTCGCTGCTTTGATTGAGTGCTCATGCTAATTCCTTTGCGGTCGATTGCTGGAGCGCACGGCGTGCGACTAACCGCGACGCCTGCCCCGCTCAGGGTCACAGACTGAGCCCCACTCAGGTTCGCTTCCGTGCGCTGTCGCACCAACGCAGCCGAGGTCGGTCGAACCGCAGATTGAAAAAAAGGCCCGACGCGTGCGAGCGTCGGGCCGGTATTCAACCAACCCTTAAGGGTTGATCTTTGAGATCTTCGCACCTTCGAATGACAGGTCGGCGATCAGGCCCTTCTCAGCAAAGGCAAACCCGAGAATCGGCTTCTGCTCAGTCTGCGTGTCATAAGTGCCGCTGGCACCAGCGGAAACTACAGTGATTCCCGCATCCGCACCAATCGACCAACCGTCGCTGGCCGTGAACTTGTTGAGCGAGTCCTGCGTCATGAACATGATGATCTCGCTATGCTTGGCAAGCCCGAGCGTCAAGCCGACCGAGGCTGCTCCTACGCTGTAGTAGCCGACGGTCTTGCCGTTGACCTGCAGCGCACCTTGACCGTGCTCGCCGCCGATACCGACGCCGCCTTTGGTCACGCGCGGGAACACCAACACGCCCGCGGCTTTGTCGCCCAGGACCTTGTTCTCGGGGTTGATCGTATTGAAATGAATGAGGGTTTCGGACACTCGCGTGTCGATCTGCGTCTCGGTGGCCGCGAATGAGGCGGCGCTGGACGCTAAGGCGACGATTGCGAGGCCAGTTGTGGCCAGGACAATTCTGATATCCATAAGTAATCTCTATGCGTTAGTGAATAATAAGGAGTGTGGTGGAGCCGGATCGAGAGCGATCGCGGAGAAGAGGTCAGGTGAACACATTCAGGTTCAGCCTTCGCGCAACCATACCTTAGTCCACAACACCGGGTCTGTGCGGCAACGAACCTAGGTGAATGCCCTTGGGACGCGGCGTGCGCCGAGCTGACTGTTCGCTAGCGTACTCGTTGCTCCGTGGGCCTTCTGGGTATCGTCCTGAGTGCGCTCCCCGCTCACGACCACGGCGGGCCCGAGCAACGTGCCGAAGAGGACGGAGGTCCTGATGGCGAGCCGCCGCGGCGCGCCGCTCGGCGGGAAGGTGGCGCGCTTCTCGTCCCCAGATCCGCCGCGGACGGTGGTCAGGTCGTCGACGCTCATCTGTGCCTCGTGCCGAATGCTATGCCGCGGCCGAACGGCGCGCCGGCTCCGGCTTGAGCATGTCCTTGCTTGCGAACGCCAGCGCCAGCGCCAGCGTGCTCGCGGAAGGGTTCAGACTGTCGACCATTGAAGTTGGCATCAGGATCGTAGCTCCTCTTTCCTTGGTAGTCTCATAGATGATGTTCATCGCTCGAAGTTGCAGCGCGATCGGGTTGCCGGCGTAACTATCTGCGGCCTCGACAAACGTGCGCGCGATCGCGGCCTCGGCCGATCCCAGTATCACCCGCGCCTGCTTCTCGCGCTCCGCCTCCGTCGATCACTGCGATCACGCTGTCGAGGACCGGGATGATGGCAAACAGACCTGCACCTCTGACGCTCTGCAGTTTTCCCATCCGCAGGATCACGAACTTCTGCCAGGCATTGGCCATTTTCAGCGAAAGCGCGATGACGGCTGCGGCCACGAATAACACGAATCCAGATACGGATTCACCCAGTAGCCTGCTGCCGCGCCCACAGCAACAAGGGCGAGAGTCAGAAAGGCGGTGATCGGGTTCATACGCTAGCTCCGAGAATCAAGTGGGCACACCGGTGTGTGGGAAGGCAGCATTGCATATTGCCTCCGTCTGTCAGTACGCCAGCGCACCCAGTGTGGGTCTGTGGCCCTGCGCGCGGTGGGTGCAATCGCATTCCGAGCCGCGCCTTATGAGTGCGTTAGCGTACAGACGCTGGCTGCCTGCTTCCCAACAATTGACCGGCAAGCGAGCAGGAGAGCGAAGTAGCTTGTCGCGCTGCTCGCAGAACGGTTTCACACGTCCTCGAGGAACAAGCCATGCTTAAGCCCCTCGCAGTCAAATGCTCCGTCGCGCTGCTGATTCTCGGAACCGCTGCGGCGGCTCCGGCGCTGCCGGACGATCCTGTGGCCGTGCAGCAGCAGCTGTTGGATGCGCTCAGCCGCGGCAATGTGGCGGGCGCGCTCGCCTTGTTTACCGACGATGCAGTGATCGATTCGCAGAGCGGCTACTGTGCGGGCGCCCCTTGCGTTGGCAAGGCCGCCATCCAGAAGGATCTCGAGCGCTACGTCACGGACAAAAGTCGGCGCGTCACGACGCTCAACACCTATGTCACCGGCGACGTCCTGCTCACACGCTTTGAAGCCCGCAGTGCCACCATCCAGAAGGCTGGAGTCGAGCGCATCATCCTCTGGGGAATTCGCGAGATGCGAGGTGACAAGATCGCTTCCAGCCGCTGCTGTCTGCCGGAGCGCACCGACGCGCAGACGGTCCAATTTCTCCAATGGGATTATGCGCATCCGTCGATCCAATGATCGTGCCGGCATCACGCAGCCGCGGTCATGTGAGGCATATGCGACACGATAAAGGAGACCGGTATGTGTAAATGGGTTGTTGCGCTATTGATCCTGAGTAGCCTGCTCACTGGTTGCATTGGTCTTGGGTTTCGTGACGGGGGCGGAGGAAGAGGGCAGTACTATCATCATCATGATTGGCGCTAGCGAAGGTCCTGCTGAACCAGAGCCTGCTCCGCCTGCGCTGCCGCGATCTGGCTCCCCGCCAGGAGGTTGCTATGTCTGCCGCTGTCCGGGCGGGAGCGCCGCGGAGGGTGGTTTGCTGTAGCGGGCAGGGCTCATTTGAGGACGCGGCAGCAGGCGGTCGCTTTCCGTCTTGACCACGGCATAACACTCGCAACACAGGAGTTCCAGCTGTTGCCGGTCCAGCACGGTGATCTGTCCGCGGGCATAGCGGATGATGCCGAGTTTGTGCAGCTTGCCGGCGGCCTCGGTCACGCCTTCACGACGCACGCCCAGCATGTTGGCGATCAGTTCCTGGGTCATGATCAATTGGTTCGATGACAGCCGATCGAGCGACAGCAGCAGCCAGCGGCACAACTGCTGGTCCACCGAGTGATGGCGATTACACACCGCGGTCTGCGACATCTGCGTGATCAGCGCCTGCGTGTAGCGCAGCAGCAAGAGCTGCATCGGGCCATTGCGATGAAACTCGTCCTTGAGCAGCTGTCCGGCCAGCCGGTAGGCGTAGCCTGCGCTCTGCACGATCGCCCGGCTCGGGGTAGTTTCACCGCCCATGAACAGCGCGATACCGATGAGGCCTTCGTTACCGACCACCGAAATTTCCGCCGACGCGCCATCGGCCAGCACGTACAGCAGAGAGATGATGGAGTCGATCGGAAAGTAAACGTGCCGCAGGACATCGCCGGACTCGTACAAGACCTTGCCGAGCGGCATCGGGACGAGTTGCAGGTGCGGAAAGATCCGTTCGCGCTCGGCGGGTGCCAGCGCAGCCAGCAGGTGATTTTGCTGCGGATCGCAGTTTGGTACAGGCATTAAGACGGCTATCGCCTCAGGTGGAGCGCGCTGGGGGCAGTATAGACCGATTCCAGTCACACTGTGCGATAGCGTACAGAGCCCTGAGCCGGGCATCGGTCGGTCCTCGATCGCCGAGCAGGGTCATATCAACGCCAAGGACATGCTGGGTGGTGACATTGACCAGAGGCTTCAGCGCAGCAGTCACTGTCCTCAACCGCCTCAGGCGCACTTTCCCGCCACTATGTACGTTGCCGCACAGACCCCCCGAGTGCGCGGCGCACGCTTGTGAGGCCTGCAGCGAGGTCTGCTGGGGTTTGCTTATGTCCCGGAACATACTTCTTGTCCTGACGCACGCCGCGGAAGCGAAGGCGATTGCACGCTCGCTAACCGACTCACGCCACGGTCTTTTCGAAGTCGAGTGGGTGAGCGGCTGCGGCGACGCAATTGAACGTCTGGGCGACCAACAGGGGGACGAGATCGCAGCGGTCGTGGTCGATTTGTTCCTCGCCGATAGCCAGGGAGTTGACACTGTCGAAAAGCTGTTGCACGCATCGCCTCACGTCCCAATTCTGGTCTTGAGTCACTTGCGGGACGAGAGTGTCGCCAGGCTTGCCGTGCAGCGCGGAGCGCAAGACTATCTCCTGCAGGAGCGCCTCGACGGTTATTCGTTGTCGAAGGCTCTCAACAACATGCTCGAGCGTTGCGCGTACGCGGAGACGCCGCTGCTGGAAATGGAGCGCGCCCAGGTCACGCTCGACTCGATCGGGGATGCTGTCATCAGCACCGACGTTGCGGGCAACGTCACCTACCTCAACGCCGTCGCCGAAAGTATGACCGGCTGGTTGCGACAGGAGGCGGCCGGCCGGCGACTCCAGGAGGTGTTGCGGATCATCGACGGGGAGAGTCGCGAGCCGGCCCTGAATCCCTTGGCGATGGCAATTGTGCACAACAAGACCGTGGGCCTGAGCTCAAACTGTGTGCTCATCCGCCGCGACGGCTACGAGTCAGCCATCGAAGATACCGCGGCCCCCATTCACGACCGGCGCGGTCATGTGACGGGCGCCGTGATCGTTTTCCACGAGGTGAGTGCGGCGCGCACGATGGCGATCAGGATGTCTTACCTGGCCCAACATGACTTTCTCACCGAGTTACCGAATCGCTTGTTGCTGAACGACCGACTGAGCCAGGCAATTGCGTCGGCGCATCGTCACGGTAAGTCGCTCGCGCTCTTATTCCTCGATGTGGATCACTTCAAGCGCATCAACGACTCTCTGGGTCATGCGAGCGGCGATCAGCTCCTGAAGTCGATCGCGCGTCGTTTGGTAACTTGCGTGCGAGGTTCCGACACCGTCAGCCGCCAGGGTGGGGATGAATTCGTGATTCTGCTCTCGGAAGTGGCTCGCGCGGAGGATGCGGATTCAACGGCCGCCAAGATACTTGCCGCCGTGAGCGCGCCGCACCTCATCGACGCGCAAGAGTTGCACGTCACGGTGAGCGTGGGCATCAGCGTATACCCCGCTGACGGTGCGGATGCAGAGACGCTGATTAAGAGCGCGGACCTGGCGTTGTTCCACTCCAAGGCCTTTGGCCGCGCCAACCACCAGTTCTACCAGCCCAACATGCGGGTCCGCACAATTGACGCGCGGTCAGCAGCGACGCTTTGAGACACGCGGGCACCGGTAGGTCCCGCCTAGCGCCCCCAGGCAGCGCCGCCCGGCGTGCGCCTCTCCCCAATGAGGGTATTCCAGAAGTCCTTCAAACGCTGCCTCAGTCGCTGCCAGTTCTCATCGACAATATTGCGCATGTTCGCTCTCCGATGACTGGGCCGGATGCTACGCGCGCTGCCAGCGCTGCGGCGGTGCGGTGACGTACAGATATAAGGGAACGGGCAACTGCATTCAGCATCGGCCCATTTTGCGCGCATACCCAAAGCGTGGCCGTGGTTCCCTCGCTTGCGTACGCTAGCGAACAGAAATGATTCCGATTTCGGTGTAGCTGTGCTGTTTTGCTGGCGTTGGACTTTCGCGCGCGCTTGCGAGGTGTACTGATGCCCGTGAGTCTGCTTTATGGGGCGATTCGACTCCCATGGTGGGGCTATGCCGCCTTAACCTTCGCAATGGTACAGCTGATGTTTCTCGGGGTGAGCCTGTACCTTCACCGCGACCAGTCCCATGGCGGCCTGGTGCTACATCCGGTACTGCGGCACCTGTTCCGATTCTGGCTGTGGTTCTGCTCCGGCACGGTGACCCGAGAGTGGGTGGCGGTCCATCGGCGACACCACGCGTTTACGGATCGCTCCGGAGATCCTCACAGCCCGGTGGTCTTCGGTCTCAGGCGGGTGCTGTTGCAGGGTTACGAGCTCTACATTGCGGCGGCCAGGGATCGGAAGATTCTCGCCAATTATGGGCGTGGCACACCCGATGACTGGCTCGAGCGCAATCTCTATAGCCGCTTCCCGAAGGTCGGCATCACGCTATTCGCGGCCTTGCAACTGATCGCGTTCGGCGTCCCGGCCATTACCATGCTCGCGGTGCAACTGGGTGCTCAACCCTTCTTTGGCGGTGGCGTCATCAACGGGCTTGGCCACCGCGTCGGCTATCGAAGTTTCGAATTGCCCACCGCGGCTACCAACATCGTGCCCTGGGGCATGCTGATTGCCGGCGAGGAGTTGCATAACAACCACCATGCGTTTCCGTCGTCTCCGCGCTTTTCCGTACAGCGCTGGGAGATCGATATGGGGTGGCTATGCATCTGCATGTTGCGTGCACTGGGGCTCGCTCGCGTCAGCAGCCTTGCGCCGAGGCCAAACATCGTACGCACCCGCGACGTCATGGACGCCGACACCGTGCGGGCCTTGTTCACCAATCGCATGCACGTCCTGCGTGACTACCGTCGGTGCGTTATACGGCCAGTGTTCCGCGAGCTGGCCAAGCACGATAGTGCCAGGGTGCTTACGCGCAGCTCCCCGCAGTTACTCGTTCGCCATCCTAAGCTGCTCGACGAGTGGGGCCGCCAGCAGTTGCGCGAGCTGCTTGACCGATATGAGATCCTGCGAACCGTGATCGAATTTCGTGACCGTTTGCAGCAGATTTGGGATGAGACGTCCGCCAGCCATGGTCGCGCCTTGGAGCAATTGCGGGAGCTGTGCGCCCAGGCCGAGGGCAGCAGCGTCCTTGCGCTCAGGAAGTTTGCCTTGAGGTTGCGTGCTTACGCACCCCGGCCGGGGTCAAGCGTCGAGGCGGGGTTCAGCTGAGACCACTCCCGGGTGCGAGAACGTTTGCCCACGCCTCGGTCGTGCTGCAGCAGCTGCACGAAGAGGTGCCGCGGGACTACGTCACCCTGGGTTGGCTCATGGGCCGTCTGCACAAGCGTTCCTTCGGCATGATAATGCTCATGCTCGCCCTGGTCGCGGCCGTGCCGGGGGTGTCAATCGTCGCCGGCCTGCTGCTCATGATCCCTGCGTTGCAAATGATCGCGGGCAAGCCCGCCCCTGTATTTCCCCGTCGCATCGCCGCCCGTCCATTGCCGACGCGGCACCTCGCCGCGTTGATGCAGCGAGCCATACCAGTCCTGAGACATCTCGAGAAGTTAATCCATCCACGCTGGCCCACCCCGCTCGAGGCGACCAAACGCCTGGTGGGCGTCGTCGTCGTGATGCTGAACAGCGCTGTAGTGCTGGCTCCGATCCCGCTGACTAATGTCGTCCCCGCTCTGGTGATCGCCCTGATTTCGCTGGCCTATCTCGAAGAGGACGGCCTCGTGCTATCGATCGCCTTGCTCGCCGCTGTCATCGTGATGGCGATCGCAGCGGTGGTGGTCTGGGAGACAGTCCTCGGCGGGAAATGGCTGAGCGGTCGTTGGTAACTTCTCGCATCTGCCTATCGAATGAACACCGTCGAGGATGTGCCCGTCAAGGGAGATCCGCTAGCGGGTGAGCCCGCAACGGCTGCACCGCTGGTCGACCAGCCGCGACTGGTCACGGCCTACTACAGCGATGTACCTGATGCCTCAGTGGCGGCGCAGCGGGTGTCGTTCGGCACCTCAGGGCAGCGGGTCCGCCTTCAAGAATACCTTCAACGAGGCGGACAGCATCGTGATCACGCCCTCGCACAATCCACCCGACGAAGGCGGCTTCAAGTACAACCCCCCCAACGGTGGGCCCGCTGAAGAGCAGGTCACGCGATGGGTTGAGGCCCGGGCGAATCACCTTCTGGAGGGCGGTCTGCGCGGCGTGCGACGAACATCGTTCGAGAAGGCGTTGCGCGCCGCCACGACGCACCATCTCGACCAGGTACTCGACATGCATGCGATTCGCAGTGCGAATATCCGCATGGGCGTGGATCCTCCGGGCGGTGCCGGAGTGCACTATTGGGCTCCGATTGCCGAGCGTTACGGGTTAGATCTCACGGTTGTGAACGAGGTGGTCGATCCAATTTTTCGGTTCATGACGCTCGACTGGGATGGCCAGGTCCGTACGGACCCTTCTTCACCCTATGCAATGCGGCGCTTGATCGGCCTGAAGGATTGGGCGCCGCATTGTCCGCGAGCCAGGCATGAGTCACGTGCGAGGGCGTAGCTGCGCAGCCCGCATAAGGGTTGCAACTCACCGACTGGCTCGTTTCATTTGCACACCGTTTGCGCTGCGGAAAGCTGCGGAGAGAAACATGCGGATCGTCCACCTCAGAGGTAGACCGGGTCACCTCGCTGTGCGCTTTCGCGGGGTGCCGAGCCGTGAGCAAATTCAACACCCGCAGCCCGGGCAAGTGCCAGGACAGCGTCTGCATCTCAATCCGACAAGGGTGTCACCATGCAGTCGGCATCATTGAAGCTTGGTGCCAGGATCGTCCCTGCCATGGTGCAATCCGTGGGCCGTGGCGCTCACCGCCGGTAGCCCGGCCGTTGGTATCCTGAACAGCCGCCCCGAGGGTACGTGAATACTCAACGCACTGCACCGTATGATGCGCGACGTCGACGGTGATCACTACGTGTTCGCCTTGCCGCCTAGGATCTTGGCATACGCGTCCTTGAACGCTACATAACACCCGCAAGCCGCGGCTTCCAGGCCGGGACCGTCGAGAATCATAAGCTTGCCGCGTTTATATCGGATCAGCTTACGTTTGCGCAGAGAACTGGCGGCTCGCGTTACGCCGGCGCGGCGCACGCCGAGCATGTAGGCCAGGAATTCATGAGTTATTTGAAACTCATCGCCGTGTGCCCGATCGCGAGTCATCAGCAGCCAGCGGGCGAGGCGCGCTTCCACGAGATGAAATCGAGTGCAAGCAGCCGTCTGCGCCAACTGACTCAGCGTTACATAGAGGTAACGGTTCAAACCCCGTTGCAGCGCCGGACTATGTTTCAGTTCGTGGGCGAATGTCGAGGCTCCCATGCGCAAGGCACCGCCCGCCCCCTGCACCAGTGCCTGCAGCGGTGCAGCGTCCACGCCCAGCATCACCGAGACTCCGAGCATGCCCTCGTCGCCGATCAAGCCGACTTCGAGCTTGGCGTGGCCATTGGCGGGAGTGATCAGTGAGATGAAACCGTCGGTAGGGAAGAAGACGTGGCGCATGCGCTGACCGGGGTTGCAGAGCACGTCGCCGAAGCGAAGCTCGACCTCTTCGCAACGTGCCAGCACGTGCTGACGCTCCTTGCGTGGCAGGGAGGCGAGGAGACGATTCCCCGCTGAGAGCGACGATGGCTGTGACACGAGCCCTCCTAATGGGGTTGGTAGATTCCATGGAAGGCTGACGATCAGTCGAGCCGGAGTCTGTTCGGTGGGGCACGAAGGCGCAATCCGCGACGGCCAGGATTGGGCGCGGTGGTCCGTCGGCACGCATAACCGGCCGAAAATGCGCTTACTGATTGTGGATCCCGCCACTGGCCGCATAGCGGTCTGCGGGACCACGATCGCCCGTCGGGCGGTGTGTGTGCGGTAACGCGCGGACGGCTGATGATCTGCATGCTTCACTAGCATCCTGAACTGAAGGAGCTCTATATGTATATCGGTGGCGGAATTCTTGGCACGATCCTTGTGGTCGCTCTCATCATCTACGTTTTGCGCAGGGCGTGAATCGTCTTGCAGTACACAGTGCAATGCTTCTGACAGCATTCCACTGAACATGCGGACGTTCGAGTCTGCGCGTTGAACCAACAGTTGGCCTGTAGCGCGGGAGACCCGCGAACATGCGCGAGCCTACCGACTTACGATCCCGCCAGCAGGCGCTTCAGGCAGTGCGGCGAGCGATGAAGTGATGGGCTCGAGCGCCTCAGCGTCTGGTTCGACGACACGACAAAGAGGGCCGCCGGCGTAGATGACCGCGCCGGCGAACCCTGCTGAATCTGGTCGAACAGTCGCCCGGGGGCGAGCACGAGTCTAGATTCAGGCCTCGGACGGTACTCGGCCGAATGTGAGGCAGTCTGTACGGTAGCGAACATGTCCCGCTGCTGCGCCCGTCCTGCTTGCGTCGGGGCCGAGTCACCCAGACACCTCATGTGAGCGCATTCATGCGTGCAGCGACTCGGGGTTGGGTGAATGGACCTCTTGCCTAGGTGTAGGTGCTCTTACCTCGAGCATTTCATCGAAAAGCACCCGGTAATGCACGACTGCCTGGCGTAGTTCCTCGGTGTCGGCTTGGCCCCGTTCATCGCGCGCCGCGATCGTTTGCGCCGCCCGGTAGTTTTCTACGACGTCGGGGTGGTCGACTGAGATGTCGGCGGCACGGCGCTCGAAGTCCGCCATAGGGTAGCCGCGTTTGAGCATCAACTCACGAATCAACTGGTCTGCTTGAACGACGACCCCCTTGGGATTATCGACGAAGCGACCCTGTAGAGCGTTCCAAGCCTGACTGAACCTGGCGGCCTCAGCAGGCGCCAATGGTGCAATAGTGAGGTTCCCGACGCGCTCTTCGCGTGCTTTGAGTTCCGATTCGGCCTTGGTACGGCCTCCGAGCTCACCAACCGTGCGATCGTATTCCGCACCGAACCGGTGTTGAAGCCTTGCGGATCGCTTTCTCTTTTGGGACAGGAGCCATGCCGCCAATGCAAGCAATGCAATGAGCAGAACACCGGCAACAAGAAGCCAGTTTAGGGGGGTCGTATTCATGTGCTGGTCCTAAGAGTGGTTGGTAGTCTACTGGTATCGGTTCGGACTATTGCAGATGAAAGCTGCCGCTGCCGAACAGTCCCAACAGACCGGTAATGATCAGATAGATCGCGACGATGTAGTTCAGCAGTCGCGGCATCACAAGGATCAGGATGCCGGCGATCAGGGCTACTATCGGGCCGATTGTCAGATGGAGATTCATTGATACCTCACTCAAGCGCGAACACGGGATTGCATGCAAACGAGCTACGCCGTCCCACCTCGCCTTCGCCGTCGGGCTTCATTTGGTGGGTCTCTCGCAGAGTTCTTTGCTCCATAGGATGGCGTTGCGCCAGTGCATGCGTCTGCTGGGCTTAACGTCAGTCTCATGGTAAGTACTTCCCGAAGCGGGAGCGGCGCGCGAGGTTGCGTCCGATCGTCCCCGATGAGTAACGACACCACTGACGCTACTCTCGTGTCGGGACGTTACCGCACATAGGGTGCGTAGGAATCGAATGCGGCGCGATATCGTGGTCGGAGTGCTTCGGAAAGAACGGCCCCTTTTTCGGACGTTGAACAGTAGATGAGGCTGGTCGCCGGAGATCGGTCAATCGCCGGCGCCAGACGGATGCTTCGCTTCTTCTCTGCACACTCAAGGACGGACGGCGGTCGGTGATCCTGCAATTGTTCCTAACACGACGCATCCCGCCCCAATTGAACCACCATTGAACGTATGTACGTCTCCGCACGGACGCACCCGCTGCGACCGCGCACACTCGCGCACCTGGTGGATCGCCGGCAACGGTGTCCATCGTTACCAACCGGAGACGGAACATGAACCCAACACTTCACGCGCAGCGTGACTCGCGCCTGCGTACGGCAGTCAGCGTCACGGCGGTGCTCATGCTGGCCGCCTGCGCATCGACGCCGCCGGCGCCCAGCCCAAGCCTGCAGGCCGCTCAGCGGGCGATTTCGCAGGCCGAGGGCGCGGAGGCCGGACGCTATGCCCCCGCAGAGCTGAGTGAGGCGCGTGCCAAGCTCGCGTCGGCCGACACGGCGGCTTCGGAGCAGAAAATGACGCTGGCAGACCGGTTTGCGGAAGAGTCGCGCGTTGAAGCCGAGCTCGCGTCCGCGAAGACCGCAGCTGTCAAGACAGGGGCGGTGAATGATGAATTGATGCACAACAACGGTGCGCTGCTTGATGAGATACAGCGCAACCCAGGAGACAAGCCATGATGATCCGGAGCAACCGTAGGGGCGCGAGATCAGGCAGGACGTTGATCGCCGCGGCTGTAGCTGCGTTATTGCTTGCCGCCTGTGCGGGAGCCCCTGTGCAGCCGGATGGCGCTGCGCAAGTGCGTAACAAGCTGACGCAGTTGCAGTCCGATCCTAACCTGGCGAGTCGTGCGCCGCTGGCGATGCAGGAGGCTGATACGGCCGTGCGCGCCGCCGAGCAACCCGAGGAGGACAGGGGGCTGGCAGCGTACCGGGTCTACATGGCTGATCGGAGAGTCGAGATCGCGAGAGCACAGGCCGAGACCAGTCTCGCGGAAGACCGGCATGCCGCGCTCCGTGCACAGGGTGCGAGTGCGCGTCTGGGCGCTCGAACACACGAGGCTGACGCCGCCAGAGATCAGGCCGCGATGGCTCGTGCCGATCGCACCGAACAGCGGATGGAGGCTGATGAGGCGCGCAGTGAGGCGGATGCCGCACACCTGGACGCTGCGAGCTCGGAGCGGCAAGCCATGGAGCTGCAGCGACAAATCGACATGCTGCAGGCCACGCGCACGGATCGTGGGTTGGTACTGACTCTGGGCGACGTGCTGTTCGCGAGTGGGCGTGCCGATTTGAAGGCAGGTGCGACGAGCAACCTCGACAAGGTTGTAGCCTTCCTTAATGAGTACCCGGACCGCACGGCTGCCATCGAGGGTTACACGGACAGTAGTGAAGGCTACAGCCCGGGACTCTCGGAGCGGCGCGCCGAATCAGTGAAGTCGTATCTAACTGCACAGGGTATCAATTCACTGCGGCTCTCCGCCTCGGGCGGTGGCGAGAGCGACCCAGTGGCAAGCAGCGATTCTTTTGCCGGCCGGCAGCAGAATCGTCGCGTCGAGGTGACCATCAGCAATCCGCCAATCGCGCTGAGGTAACCGAGACCAGACGCCAAGTGTGGTTCATCTGCTTCGGCCCGCGCAGCTCCCGCTGCGCGGGCCGAAAGCATGCTCGGCCGCAATGCCTGGGCGCCGTGCCATTCTCATCGAGCAACGCTCGGCTAGCGCGCTGAGCGACCGATGAGTTCGCCGTGATGACCAACGATAGCTCCCTTCGGGAACCTCGTGGGCGTCGCTGGCGGATTTGTTCGACAACGCACAGAGCCTGGCCCGGCATGCGCCTACGGTAAACGAACGCTTCACGCTTACGAGGAGAAGTCTGTGACTTTGGGAACCATTCTGTTGATCGTTCTGGTACTCATGCTGATCGGCGCCATCCCGAGGTGGCCGCATAGCCGCAATTGGGGCTACGGACCAAGTGGCGGGTTAGGAGTGGTGTTGATTGTTGTCGTGGCGCTGCTCCTGTTAGGACGGCTGTAGCTGTGTCCTCCGAAGGCGGCGAGGCGCGCCTCGGGGCAGTGCGGAGTAGCGTGTACTCTGCGTCTGTTGCCGTACAGACTGCCCAGCGTGGCCGTGCGAGCCTGTCTTGGAAGAAGGATCGAATGGCACTAGCGAGGTACCTTTATGCGTGGACTTAGATATCTAATGTTGGGTGCAGTTGCTGCAACCTGCGTCGCGGCAACCGCTCCCAGAGCAGAGGCTCAGCTCAGCGTGAACATCGGCGCAGCCCCTGAATGCCCTTATGGTTACTACGACGTCGCTCCTTATAACTGTGCTCCTTCTGGCTACTACGGCCCGGAGTGGTTCAGCGGGAGCGTCTTTGTCGGCGCTGGCCCGTGGTTTCACGGCCCCAGCGAATTCCGCGGCAACGTAAATAACGCCTACCATCCAGAGCACGGTTACAAGGGCGCACTGCCGGCTCGTGGCGAAAAGGCGGAGCCGGGCAAGCGCGTGGATAAGGACCACTTTAAGGGAAATGAAGAGCGGGATGGACGTGGTCACGTAAGCGAGGCCAAACGTTAAGCCAAGTTCCGGTTGCAGAGAGTTTCCGATAGCGAAGATCGAACTCGCGGGTGGGGTGCCCCGCCCGCGAGCGTGATTCGTGATCCAGCGCCACACTCGTGACACTGGGGGTCGCAGCGGCTCCAGCCGCCGCGCGCCTGGTGGCATCGCGACTCATCTGGTTCTGGTGGCAGTCCTCACCTTTTCATTGCCGGGCTGCGTGTCGCTGCAGCCGGGCACGAGCTTTCCGAAATCCGTTTCCGTTGCACTCCTCCATCCGGAGGAAACTCACCTCGGCGCTCGGTTCGACGAAGCGGCCCTTGTGCACTCGGGTGATTCGGCGTTTCGCATCATATCCGTCGGGGTCGACGGGTTCCTGATGCGTGCACAAGTGATCGATGCTGCTGAGAAAACCCTGGATCTCCAGTATTTCATCTTTCGTGGGGACGAAACCGGCCGACTCCTGACTGACGGTCTGCTGCGCGCCGCTGATCGCGGAGTGCGAGTGCGGGTGCTGGTCGACGACGGGGACACCATGGCCGGCGACGAGCAGATCCTCGCCCTGGACGCTCATCCAAACATTCAGGTGCGCGTCTTCAATCCGTTCGCCTATCGGGGACACAGCATCATGCGGCGAGCCCTGGAATTCATGTTCCATGCCTCACGGCTCAACTATCGCATGCACAATAAGCTGCTCGTTGTTGACAATGCGGTCGCGTTCGTCGGGGGCCGCAATATCGGCAATCAGTACTTCCAGATGGACCCGGAGTCGCAGTTCGCTGACGACGATGTCCTAGCAGCCGGTCCTATCGCCATGCGACTGTCGGCAACTTTCGACGAATTCTGGAACAGTCCTTTTGCGATTCCAGCCGCGGCGTTGGATCGACATCAGGGATCGGCGAGGGCTCTGCAGGAGCGGCGCGGCCAAGCCGCCGAACGCTCGGAGCGGCAGTTGCAGACGCTGAACTCGGACGGCATCGATTACGCCGCCCGTGTGGCAACCGGAGAGCCCTACGCCGGAGTCCTCTCGGGGCGACTGCCGCTGGTATGGGCCCAGGCCGAAGTGGTCAGTGACAGTCCAGACAAGAAGAATATTGAGAGCGGTGATCGGCGCGGCCGTTTGATGGCTCGGTCGGTGCTCAAGGCGGCCGGCGCGGCACAGTGCGAGGTGCTGATTGTCACGCCTTATCTCGTACCGGCGCCTGATGAATTCGTGCTATTGCAGGAGCTGCGCAGGCGTCAGGTGCAAGTGCGCATCCTGACCAATTCGCTGGAGTCGACGCCTGACCCGGTCGCACAAGCCGGCTACGTGCAATACCGAATTCCGCTCCTTGAGGACGGCGTGGAACTGCACGAATCACGCGCGCTTCTGGGAAACACCCGGGGGAGCGGTCAGACGGCCGTGGTCTCGAGCTACGGCAACTACGGGCTACATGCGAAACTATTCGTGTTTGATCGTGAAAGGCTCTTTATCGGTTCGATGAACTTTGATCAGCGCTCGAAGCACCTCAATACCGAGATCGGCGTGATCATCGACAGCCCGGAGCTGGCGCAGCAGACCGCGATGCGCTTCGAAAGCATGGTGCAACCCGCGGAGGCCTACGCTCTGGCGTGGCGCGCGCGGGACACCGGCGGTCCGCAGCTGGTATGGGATTCCCAAGAGAACGGCAATGCCGTCGAGTACACGCGGGAGCCGGCGCGGAGCGAATGGCAAAGACTGGAGCAGAAGCTGCTGTCGTGGTTGCCGATTGCCGGGGAGCTATGAGACGTCTCCGCCCGCGGCATGGCGTGAGTCGCCGCGTACCCATATGAACGGCCGGGTGTCGGCGGTGATGTGGCTGCTGCTTGGACCGGCGCTTGCGCCGATTGCGCGCACGGCGCCATCGGCGGTCGCGCAGACGGAAATCGATTATCTGCTCCGGTCCACCGAGAGCTCCGCTTGTGAGTTTTTTCGCAACGGCAGCTGGTATGACGCGAAAAAGGCTGCTGCACGCCTGCGCGACAAGTACGAAGTCCCGGCGCTGCGGGATCGAATCCAAACGGCCGATGACTTCATCGAGCAGGTCGCAACCAAGAGCAGCTTAGGCGGTCAGCCGTATCAGGTGAGATGTAGCGGCGCTAAGGCGGTCACGACCAACCAATGGTTGCGCGATTTGCTGGCGCGCTATCGCGCACACACCGCACTAAGCGCACCACGCCCACGGCGTGGTGCGCTGGGGACCGGCAGATCCGATCGGGAGCGGACTCTCAGTCGTCCTGTCTGATCTTGATGTCGCTGTGAACCGCCCGCACGTGTTCAGTATCACGCGCAATGGACATGGCCTTGTCCGCAGCTTCCTGTGATCGGGCGCTGCCGCTCAACCATACGACTCCATCCTTGTCGGTGTCGACATGAATGCGCCCCAGGCTGGTTAGATGCTCCGCAGCGAGCTTTGTTTTGATCGCCGTCGTGATGGCCGAATCCTTTACGAATGCGGCCGGGTGCGAGCGGTCTGTATCCGAGTCCTGGGCGACCGCGACAACCGCGGGCGCGAGCAACGTACCGAACAGCACGCAGCTGATTGCAAATGTTGACTTCATGTCCGTGCCTCAGTTGGTAAACAGCGTTGATTGTGCGGCTCGCAGCCCGGATACTCTGTTCGCTGTCGTACTTAGCCCGAAAGCAGCAAGCGGGCCGCTGTCGCGTTAGGCCAGCCGCGGGGGGCGTGAGCCGCGGCCAACCGGGAGTGGGTACGCTGTCGCACAGACACAGCCGCTCCAGGCCGGCTAACCTCTGCGGGCAAGCAGAGTTCCTGGTTCAGCAATCGCGTCGCTTTCGCAGAGTACCCCCGTGTCAATCGTTGTCTTCATTCTGCTCGGACTTGGCGCCGGCTACGTAGCCCGCGGGTTCTTTAAGCGTACCGGCAAGGGCGTGGTATTGGACTTCGGACTGTGTGTCATCGGCGCCGTGATCGCGGGTTCGATCTTCAGCTACTTTGCAGTGCGAACCGCTGCGGGAGTCGATGTCGCGAGCGCGCTCGTTGCTGCCCTCGGCGGGGCCGTGGTGGTTCTGGCCGCAGGTCAAATGGTTGGCGACACCCGCTATCGCCAGCATGATCCAAGCTGAGCGGATGCCAATTGGTGACGCGTTGGGTTGCGGGGCGTTCCGCGGCAGGTCAGCGTTTTTGATGTGATGACGCGCGGGACAATCCCCGGCAGCCATTGAGGAACAGATTGACGGCGGCGTCGGCCCACGCGTCGAGCTCGCGCGGCGTCATGGGTGCGCCCAGGCCCATGATGCGACGCTGCGGCAGGGCGACGACCATGTGCAGAAACTGGGCCGCTGCAAAGCTTCGAAGCTCGAGGGTCAGCCGCGGATCTCGCAGCTCGCGGGAGAGCAGATCGCCGATCAACGCCGTCGCCTCCTGAGCCCAACCCTCGTCGTAGACCGCGCGAACCAGATTGGGAAAGCGCGCCGACTCGGCCGTAATGAGGCGGTGCAGGGCGATCGCCTGGGGGGCGAGCGCCGCGCGCAGAATTAGTCCGGCGAGGCGGCGCAGGATCTCCTGCAAGGTCGCGCCCTCGAGGAGCGGAACTCCGGGCGGCGGACGGATCTGCTCGATGATTCGATGGACGACCGCGGCGAACAACGCCGCCTTGTCATCGAAGCGGTGATAAAAGGTACGCTTGGAGATGCGGGCGCGCCCAGCCAGCGCTTCGATGGAGGTAGACCCGTAGCCCTCCGTCAGGAACAGCTCGGTAGCGACTTGCAGGATTCGATCGCGCAGCTGTAGAGCAGCAGCACGCGACGGCCTGCCGCCGCGTGCCTTGCGAGTCGGCGAACTGCGGTGCTTCTCAGCGGCCCCGATAGGCGAAGCCGCCCGATTGGTGGAAAAAGGCTCGGGCACCATAGGAGCCAGAGTAAGGCATGCGTGCGGGATAGTAACTACGCGGCCGAGGGTAGACCTGCGGCATCGGGGGACCATACGCGCCCGCGGACCGATAGTACGCCTGAGGCGCAGGGTAGTAGCCTGGCGGCGGCGGGTAATACAGCGGCGGCCGCGCGTAATAGCCAGGCGGCGCAGCATAGCCAGCCGCTCCCCCATAGTAACCGGGAGCCGGTGGGTATTGCGCTGGTGGCTGCGCTGCGGACGCGGCTGCCGAGGCCGCGAGCAACGGCAGAGTGGCAAGCCTCGCTCCGGCAACGATGGCGCGCCCCAATACCCAGGGGGCGAAGAGCAGCGGGCCGGCAGCCGCAGCCGGCGTGACCGGTAGCCAAAGGAGCGCAGCGGCGGCGGCCGCGACTAAGACCGACTGCTTGAGTGCGGGCATTGGCTTTTTCCCCTTACTGCCGGCTGGGCTAACGCGACGTGCCCGGCGACGGTACTCGCCTTTCCATAGAAACGCAACGGTACCGTTTCGTTAAAGGGATAGTCAGGGCGGGAATCGCGGTCAACCGAGAGCACCAAAAGAGGGCGCCTGGTCGGTGTAGGGGTCGGCTCGGCCTGTGTGTCAGCGCACCGATGGGCCACTGTGTTCAGCCTTAACATGCGTGGCGATTTCACCGTAGGATTTCGATGAGCTCACTTCTTGAAGCAGACAAAGAAGCCGTCAGACACGAGCGCGCAGTGACCTCGTTGTGCGATCGCACGGGAGCGCCGCGTGCCAAGGTCCGGAGTCTTTTTGCGCAGGAACATTCCAGGCTCGCGCTGCGCGCTAGAGTTCGCTCGTACCTGGCGGTTCTTACGGCGTCCAACGTGCATGCAATGTTGAGTCGGGAAAGGCGCCGTGCCCAGGCAGACGACCAGGCGCGACCCGGCGGCGCCAAGTGACCGAGGCGGGTTTACGGCACCGCGACGGCCCGCTTCATGAGCATGTGGTCGCGCGAGCAGGCATGGATCCATTTCCTATCGTAGCCGTGGCTTCTTCCGCAGGCGACCTTGAGGCCGCTTGCGAACTGTTGTCCGCTTTGCCGGCTGAATGCGCAGCGGCCGTTATCGTCGCTCAACACCTGGATTCGGGTCGCTCGAAGTTGCTGTTCGAAAGTCTCTCCAAGCGAACGATTCTTCCGGTGATGCACGCGCACGACGGCGCTGTAGTGGAGCAACGCCATGTCTACTTGATAAACGCAAATACCAAGCTGACCGTGCACAATGGCCGCATCGGCGCGACGCCCAACCCAGGTGCACCGCATCATCCCGCAGATATGCTGTTCTGCTCGCTCGCTAACGATCAAGGCCGGGGCGCGATCGGTGTGGTCCTATCGGGCGCAGGATCCGACGGTACCATCGGCACTCAAGCGATTAAGCGAGCGGGCGGCATTACATTTGCCCAATATCCGGGATCCGCGCGCTTTCCCAGTATGCCCATCAGTGCCATTGACACCGGGTGTGTGGAGTTCGTGTTGCGCCCGAACGAGTTAGCCCGTGAGTTGGCCAGTCTGCGCGGCTATGCTCCACTTGCGAACTTGGGAGACGATCGCGACCCCTTGTTCCGACTGGGCGAGCCCGCACTTCAGGTACCTGCCGCGTCGGGCCCGCAAAGAGTGCCTCAGCTAGTGAGCGGAGGAATTTCGACGCTTCCTCCCATTTGATCGGTACCGCGGCCGGGCCGTTGCTCCAGATTTGGACGGCGGCAAGTGGCGTCGCAAACGAACTCGTTAGTTCAGTTCAGGGCGCAGGAGTTTGTGGCTCAGGTCGCAGCGCCCTGATGGTAGAGCGGGAACCCTATACTCAAGGCAGTCACCGGCACCATAGGATACCGATTATGTTAGCTCCCCCGAAACAAGCAAAGCGAGCCCCGCTCCTCGTTTTCGGTAGGTCCTGCCCATGAACATTGAGCTCTCGCCAATTGAGGCACGCGTTCTCGGCTGCCTCATCGAGAAACAGATAACGACACCGGACCAGTATCCGCTGTCATTGAACGCACTGGTCAACGCGTGTAACCAAAAGAGTAATCGCAATCCGGTCATGTCGGCAGACGAGGCCGCGATCCAGACCACCCTGGATCATCTGATCAGGAAGCACCTCGTGATCGAGAAGTCAGGCTTCGGCAGTCGGGTGCCGAAGTACCAGCACCGGTTCTGCAACACCGAGTTCGGGCCACTGAAGTTCATGCCGCAGGAACTCGCGATCGTCTGCGAGCTGCTGGTCCGCGGACCCCAAACTGCCGGAGAGCTGCGCACCCGCGCAGCCCGTATGGCGGCCTTTGCCGACGTCGGGCAAGTAGAGACGGCGCTCGAGACCCTGAGCAGCCGCGCGGATGGGCCGTTCGTCGTGCGGCTGCAACGCGAACCCGGTCGCCGCGATTCGCAATATGCGCACCTCTTCAGCGGAGCCGCCACGATTGCCGCCCTTACGGAGGACTCGGTCACGGGGTCGGCACCGGCGCCGCCGCCCGCGCCTTCCCGCCTCGAGCGCTTGGAAGAAGAGTTGCGGCAACTGAAGGAAGAGCTGAAGGACATCAAGACGCGGCTGCCACCGCGGTAGACAATGCCGTTGCAATGCCCGTCGGCGTCCGCAATGCGGAAATCAAAGTAGTCGAGGTGGTAGTCCGCTCCGATCGGCGACGGTTGGCGCTACAACATTTTCGCGAAGTGGAACAGCGATCCACAACCCTGCCACCAATCATTTCTCAGTTGCAGGCAAAGGCAGTGATGCTTGACCGTGCACGTATCGCCAACCGGCTGGAGTGCGAACGTAGGTGTCGCTGAACCATACATGCCAGTCAAAAGATTTGCCCTGATCCATGCCTTTACCCCAGAGTTTCGCGGTCACCACGGCGGTGTCGCCCCAAACCCGAACAGTTTGTTCCGACTCATCCTGGTGCTCATAATGGACTCGGTTTGTACGCGCCATATTGAGCAAGTCAGCCTTGCTGTAGATCTTCCCGGTACCCGTGACGACCACAAAATCGTCGGCCAGTATCCGATCCATTGTCGTCGCGTCGTTACTCTTGACTGCGGTCTGGTATTTGGTGTCGAGGGCTGAGACGGCCATTTTGTCCGCCTCGGTGCCTGCGCTCGCCGCGACAGATGCGAGCATCGCGAGCGCGCCAATCAGAACCATTTTCACTCCGACCGCCTCGGGTTTCATGGTTGCATCCTCCATCATGTGACCAGCTCGTGTTCGTCCGTCAGACGAGAGCGAAATCGCACCTAGCGTGCAGTTGACCCCGGGCAACGAGACAGGTCAATTACCTATGACGTAATGCGCCGCCCTCATAGCGCTTGCGCTCTCGGCGCTCAGTTGGGCAGCGTGCGGCCTTCTAACGGCTCCGCGTGAATTGGTTCAAGACACGCGCGGTCTCGGCGTCAGCCGGGTAGAACAGTTCGATTGACATTTCTTCCAGGGTAACGTCCAGGGGCGCGCCAAATACGGTGGTGGTCGTCAAGAACGACAAAACCCCCGAGTTCGTTATAAGGCGAAGCGGTAAGACGAACGGGGCGCCACCGTGATCTGCACACGGCTTCTTGTGTGTGCGAGGCGTGCGTGGCCCCTGATAGCCCTTTACCTCATTGAACAGCTCGATTAAGCCAGCATCTGCGCTGACTGCAATTTGTCGACGAAGTTTCTCTAGCACATGTCCGCGCCACTCGTCGTAATCCGCAAGCTGCGACCCGAGCCCGTTGGGATGAAGGGTTAGCCTCAACGAATTGACAGGGGGTTTCAGCAATTCCGGGCTGACGGCGCCGAGGAGCGGTGTCAGCACCCCATTCGAGGCGATCAGGACCCAGTGACGATCGATTGCGAATGCTGGAAAGGGTCGATGCCCAGAGAGGATCAGGTCGATCGCCTGTCGGGCCGCCGCCATGGTTCCATCGCTCAGCGCTCGCTCTGGAAAGACGGGTGCGAAGCCGGCGGCTGCAAACAGTTCGTTGCGCTCGCGGCGCGGGATGTTCAGTTGCTCTGCCAGACGCAGCAGCATACCGCGGCTGGGCTGCGCACGGCCGGTCTCCACGAAACTCAGGTGCCTCGCAGAAATTCCCGCCTGTAGCGCGAGATCGAGTTGCGTCATATGGCGTCGGAAGCGCCAGGTGCGCAGCAAGTTACCCAATGGGGCGGCAACGATCACATAGTGAACATAGCACTCCTAAGTTCGCCGATACTATCCGAGTCACGCGCACCGCCATCGCTGCCTGAGGTACCCGCTAAATTGCCCGCTACCGAGTGACTGCTTAAACCGTTCTGGTCGAGCCGCAGCGGGTGACGCAAAAATCCTCGGGGCAGCTCGCCGCCGTTGGTTCGAATGCGTTCTTCAGCTTCCAGCATCGCGTCAAGAACGAGAGCGTCATGCATCTCGCCGGGAGTCGCCTGCGTAACTGAGGTGGGTCACGAAATAGTGTGGGCTGCCATCAGGACACGTCACCCCTGTGACGCCAAGTGCTCACTGCCAACCAGAGCGATGCGGTAAGCCCGGCGAGCGCGGTCGCGGGAATGGTTTCATAACCCCAATGGGCCACCAGCGGGCCACTGAATACAATTCCCACAGCCGTGGCCAGCGCGAGGGCGGCGTTCAGCAGTCCGACCGCCGCGCCTTCACTGAAAGGCGTTAGGCGCGCGCCAAGGTCGGTTGCCGAGACGCTCAGCAATGGCCACGCAATGACTATCAATGAAAAGCCCGCCGCTCCGAGTAGTGCGCGGCTCTTCTCCGACATCAGAAATGGTGCCAGCAGAAGCGCGAAGCCGATCATGCGCAATACCAAGCCTGAGCAGTAGATGCGGCCGGCGCCGTAGCGGTCTGCGAGATGACCGGCCAGGAGGTACAGCGCGATGCCGACGGCCGAAATTGCCGCGTAGATAAGTGCGGTGGCCCGGGTTCCGATGCCGCGACCTGCGAAGCTTGGGAAAGTGCGCAGGTTACTGAGCGATGACCGGAGTGAGGACTGGCTCCAAAGCGGGGCGAGAAATCACCCCAAAAAGCTACCCACACTCGACACGTGTGCCGGAAGCGCGCTTGAGAGAACTGAGACTGATTGCAACCGGCCGTACAATGAGTTGCGTGCGCTGCGCGGACATCCCCTATAGTGCAAAACATGCGCCGCGAGCCGCGCGCAACAAAAACACGCAATTAAGTAATTGATATTGAAAGTAAAAGAGCCATGGTGCCCGGGAGAACGCTAACCCGAGCGACTTCCGGAAGAGATTCAGAAAGTTAGAAAAATCACCCTCTGATTTACCCGCCACATTGCCCGCTGCGAGATCGGTGCTTGGACACGGATTTGTGCTTCACGCACAGCGGGCAACAACAACGCATCCGCGAGAGTCCGCGGTCGTTCGCTCAAGTGCGCTTTTCACGGTCTAGCGGCCGCACGGGCCGACTGACTTCCGACCTCTGAGATCATCGCGCGCCAAGCCTCGTGTCAGGTACATCGGGGGGCATTCCAATCTCGGTACAGAATCAGTTGTTGCAGGCCACTAGTAGCCCCAGGGATCGAAGGTATCTATCGGGAGAGTAACCGAGTATGGATTGGCGCCGGTCGCAAAGGGACTACCGGCGACCGCTGTAAGCGCGCCGGTTGTGGAATTTATGCTAAAGGTCGAGACGCTTCCGGAGCCACGATTGGCAAGGTAGGCGAAATCCCCGCTCGAGTCGAAACTGAGACTATCTGGGCCAGTGCCAGTCGCGAAGGGACTGCCCGCGATGGCCGTGAGCGCACCGGTGGTCGTGTTGACCGAATACGCTGAGACATTGTTCGAGCCAGCATTCACGACGTATGCGAATTCCTCATTGTCGAGGTAGTCGAACGCGATACCCGAGGGATTTGCGCCAGCCGCAAAGGGACTGCCGGCGATGGACCTAAGCGCACCGGACGTGGCGTCTACGCTGTAGGCCGAAACATCGTTGGAATTCTGATTCGCGACGTAGGCGAAAAACCCGGTGCCGTTGAACCTGAAATTGATAAGCGAGGGATTTGCGCCAGCCGCAAAGGGACTGCCGGCGATGGCCCTAAGCACACCGGTAGTGGCGTCTACGCTGTAGGCCGAAACATCGTTGGAATTCTGGTTCGCGACGTAGGCGAATTCCCCGGTGCTGGTGGTGTTGAACGTGATAACCGAGGGATTGGCCCCGGCCGCAAAGGGACTGCCCGCGATGGCCGTGAGCGCACCGGTGGTGTTGTTGATCGCATACGCTGAGACATTGTTCGAGCCGGCATTTGTGACGTATGCGAATCCCCCGCTAGGGTCGAACGTGACAGGCGATGGATTGGCACCGGCCGCAAAGGGACTGCCGGCGATGGCCGTAAGCGCACCTGTGGTCGTGTTGATCGTATACGCTGAGATATTGTTCGAGCCGACATTCGCGACGTATACGAATTGCCCGCTAGGGTCGAACGTGACAGGCGACGGATTGGCACCGGCCGCAAAGGGACTGCCGGCGATGGCCGTAAGCGCACCGGTGGTCGTGTTGATCGTATACGCTGAGATGTTGTTCGAACCAGCATTCGCGACGTATGCGAATTGCCCGCTAGGGTCGAATGTGACAGGCGACGGATTGGCACCGGCCGCAAAGGGACTGCCGGCGACGGCCTTGAGCGCGCCGCTGATGTTATCGATGAGATAGGCCGAGATATTGTTGGAACCGGAGTTCGCCACAAAGGCGAAGCGCGCGCAATCCACGACCACCGTGCTAATGTCGGCGCCGGCCACGGACCCCTTGCCATCGCTGACTGTACACGCCTGGAAAGGGCTGTTCGGTTGTATGTTAATGGTCACGCTATAGGCGTCACCCGCGGGAATGGGCGTCCGAAACGTAAACGCCCCGTTCGCGTCTACTTCCAGATCGTCGCCGCCATTGTTGCGCAAGGTGAGGCCACCCCCGACCAGGCCGGTGACTGTACCCCCCACGGTATAGGCAGCGCCGCCGCCGTCGCCGCTACCGCCACCACCGCCGCCACCACCGCCGCCACCGCCGCCACCGGCGCCTCCGCCACCGCCACCACCGCAACCACTCGAAAGCACGCCCAATAGAACGGCGCCCCAGATAAGGGTCTTCTTCATTGTAAATCTAGCCTCCTCTCACAAATAAGACACGGCCCAAACGCCAGCCCCGCCATTTGTGAGTTCGCTGACCATCACCGCAGGCGCCCAGCGACAGCGATATCAATATGGCGAGGACTGGGAGTTGCTCGGTGTCCATTGTGGTCGCTTCAGGAGTCGTTGGTGAAAGGCCTCGCCCGTCGCGAGGGCGCCTGCGGCCGACAATCGGCTTGCCGAATGGACCGGGCAAGCGGCAAAGTGCGGCAAAATGGCAGTCTGGCGGTCCATGCCGTGTAATGCCGTGCAATGCCGTGGCTTGCCGCGTGCGGCAAGGAACGATGGTCCGATGCAATGCACATGCAATGAGGACCCGGAGAGCTGTCCCACTTTGAAGCGGGTTGCCGCTGCGCTCGGGCTGAGCGAGCCTGGGTATTTAGCTGTCAGCCAGGGAAACAGCTAAATTGCCCGCTGCGAGAGTGATGCTTGAGCTCACATTCTTAGGCTAACCGTAGCGGGTAACCGGAGGGCTTCCGCAGCAGTTCGCTGTCTTCCGCTTTTCTGGTCCCAGCGCTCGCGGAAGTTCATCTAAGCGCGAATGTTTTCATCAGAGCGGACGGCACATTGAAGTGGCCGCTTCTGACTCTTCTGAGACATAGGCGGAGCTCGAAAGCGGCCAGTCAGAATCGCACCCGGAGACGTTCGAAGGTCTGCTCTGCGGCTATCAAAACGAGAGCGGTGCGACCTCAACCTGCCGTGCTCGGGTGCGATGCTCGGCGATCTCCGCGAGCCTTCTTTGAAGCGTCAGAGCGGCCTTGAATTGCGCGGAATCCCTCGTGTCGCAGGCCCTCAGTGTGGCGCACAGCATTGCCAAGCCCCCACCTGCATTCTTAGCTTCGCGCGAGGTTTCTCCGGTACCGCCGTCACTTACGCGCGCGTCGTACCGCCGTGCAAACGTCCGTTTGGCAATTGAGCGCGGTGACCGAATCGAGGAGCCGGACACGTCGTAAGCGGAAAGTGGATGCCAGGGGGCTCGAATTGGGCTCCAAACACTGCAGCGCTGCCTATGTGGGAGGCCGCACATAAGAGGCGGTCTCACTCGGCATATCGTGGGCCTGGTGCCTCTTGATTGGGGCGATGGGAGCAATCTGCATGCCCGAGGCTCACGATCCACAACAGAATCGTCTCCTGGCCGCGCTGCCGGCCGCGGAGCGGGCGCGACTCTACCCGAAGCTCCAACTCATCCCGATGCCGCTCGGCAGGGTTTTCTACGAGTCCGGCGACACCCAGGGTCACGTTTACTTTCCGACGGACTCCATCGTATCGCTCCGGTACGTGATGTCAGACGGCGCTTCGGATGAAATGTCGGTCGTTGGCAACGAAGGTCTCATCGGCGTCGCTATGTACTTGGGCGGTGAACCGACTCCGAGTCGGGCGATCGTGCAGAGCTCCGGCCACGCCTACCGACTCCTCGGACCGCAGCTCAAGGAAGAGCTCGATCGCAACGGCGAGATGCAACTGGTACTGCTCCGTTACACGCAGATGCTCATCACGCAGATGGCGCAGCTCGCGGTCTGCAGAGGGCATCACTCGGTGGAGCAGCAATTGTGCCGCTGGCTGCTGCTGTCTCTCGATCGCATGTCTTCTCACCAGATGACGATGACCCAGGAGTTTGTTGCGACCATGCTCGGCGTACGCCGAGACGATGTCACCGAAGCTGCGGGTAGGTTGCAAGAGCTCGGGATCATCCAATACGTCGATGGTCACATCACGGTCGACCGACCAAAGGTGGAACAGCTGAGTTGCGAGTGCTACGCGGTCATTGAGAAAGAAAGCAGTCACCTTCAGTTGCTTCCGCGTAGAAGATCGCACTGTGTTCGCTAGTAGTCATTTTCTGTTCGGCGGCGAACATAATTGCTTGTTTTTGTTACACTAATTTATACTTGTCATTCCGTTGAAATCCTCGACTCGACCACGTCCACGATCGCCCTTTCCAAGCTCGAAGAATGACTCCCCGAAGGAGTTGCACATTGGGCACGCCGCGGGAGTCTCATGGTAGGCGCAAGACGAGTTTCGATTCCGAATCGCTTGCTCGCTGCATTGCCCCGCAAGGATTACCAGAGACTGCTGCCTGTCCTCGAACCGGTCACGCTCGCCTTCGGGAAGACTCTCTATGAATCGCAAGCTCAGATTCACGAGGTGTATTTTCCCAACGACTGTTTCGTCTCGATGCTCACGACCGTGGATGCTGACAAGGCTGCCGAGGTCGGACTTATCGGCCCGGAGGGCATGATCGGGGTCCCTATGGCACTAGGTGCCGCTGTCTCGCCTTTTCGGGCGGTGGTCCAAGGCGAAGGCACGGCAATGCGGATGACGACCGCAGACTTTCGCCGCCATTTCAGCACGAGTGCTGCATTGAAGAGAGAGGTGTTCCTCTTTACCCACTTGCTCATGATCCAGATCGCGCAGACCGCAGCGTGCAATCGCTTCCACCGGGTGACACAGCGCCTGGCCCGCTGGTTGTTGATGACCCGCGACCGCGTCCACTCGAGCGACTTTCGCATTACGCAGGACTTCCTTGCGCTCATGCTGGGTGTGCGGCGGGTGGGGGTCAGTGCCGCGATGGTGGTCCTGCGAGAGCGCAAGCTCATCGCCTACCGGCGCGGCACAATCACGATTGTCGACCACGGAGGCCTCGCAGTAGCTGCCTGCGGGTGCTACAAGACCGTCAAAGATACGTACACCCGGGTACAGGCTCACAAGGAAAATAATTCCCGGGCGGCCCAACATAAGTAGTGTTTAGTTCAGTTCACGGGCCGCCCCGATGGGCTGTGCTCGGCGGCGGCTCAATGTTCAATGATCACCTTTAGCGCCCACGTATTGGCCGCGTGCGCAAAGGTCTCTCGCGCCGGTATGACGATTTGCCTGCTTTACGGAAGTATCGGCCGGGGCAAGCTGATAAAGACTGATTGCCCGTCAGCGATTGAGTGGTTACGCACGGCAGCAGCACAAAACGACCGCCATGCCCAGTTTCATCTCGCGCAATGCTACGAAAAAGGCAGAGGTGTGTCTCGGAACGGCTCGCTTGAACACTATCGCAGTGCCGCCGAAAGGAAGGGGCGGAAGGCGCAATCCGGCGGAGGTTAGGAATATCTGCGGCGGCTCTATCTTACCCGGGTAGGGGTGGCCGCTTAGCTCGTTGCGAAGGACTCCTGACAGATAAAAACCTCCTGGCGCCACGTTCGATGCGGTCGCCCCCAAGTCCTTGATTTTTTAGCTGCGCTGCTCGTCCAGCGGGCGCAGAGATAGAAACTCGGCGTCAGGCGCTGTGTGCGGTAGCGTACTGAGCTATACTCAGTCCAGACGATATCACCGTGATTAACAGCGGGAGGAGCTCCATGCTGGGCTCCCACGATCCGCAGCAAAATCACCTGCTGGCTGCGCTGGCACCCGCCGAGCGCGAACGGATCTTTCCGCACCTGCAACTCGTCCCGATGCCGCTCGGCAGAGCTTTGTACGAGTCCGGCGATGTCCTGCGCCACGTATATTTTCCGACCGACTCAATCATCTCCCTGCTGTACGTGCTGGCCGACGGTGCATCGGCGGAGATCTCCGTGGTCGGCAATGAAGGCCTCATCGGCATCGCGCTATTCATGGGCGGTGAAACTACCCCCAGTCGGGCGGTCGTGCAGAGCGCCGGCCACGCTTACCGGCTGGCCGGACAGCTGTTCAAGGACGAGTTTCATCGCAACGGCTCGATGCAGCTCTTGCTGCTGCGCTACACCCAGGCCCTGATCACGCAAATGGCGCAGACCGCCGTATGCAACCGCCATCACACGGTGGACCAGCAACTGTGCCGCTGGCTGCTGCTGTCACTCGATCGGCTGTCATCCAACCAATTGACCATGACCCAAGAGCTCATCGCCGACATGCTCGGTGTGCGTCGGGAAGGCGTCACTGAAGCGGCCAGCAAGCTCGACAAGCTGGGTGTGATCCGCTACGCGCGCGGACACATCACGGTACTGGACCGGCCAAAGCTGGAACAGCTGTGTTGCGAGTGCTATGCCGTCGTCAGGAAAGAAACCGAACGCCTGAATCTGATTCCGCTCCCCGGGCCCTAAGCAGGCAGCGGCAGCGCGCTTGAGTATGGCGCACGAGGGCGTTGCCTTGCATTGCGTTCCGCCGCACGGGGTTCCGGGTGCTGGGAAGAGTGGCGACGTGCGCGTGATCTGTTTCTACGTCGCTGCGCAAGCTCAGGCAAGGATGTTGCTGATCTATCGCAATGGCGGACAGGACAGCCTGACAGCTGCGGAGAAGAAGATTCTCCGCAAGCTCAACGAGACCTGGTAGCAGGAGAGTTTGTTGTGAACAAGAAGCTATTTGCCGATCTCGTCGAGAGCATGACGCAGATGAACGAGATCGTGCTCAGTGAGCGCGCTCCCTCGCGGGAGTTCAAGGGTGACGCGGCGTCGATCATAGAGCTGCGCTCGAAGGCCGGCTCGAGCCAGACGAAGTTCGCGGCGCTCTTGCATATGAATGTCGGTACGCTGCGCAACTGGGAGCAGGGGTTACGCGAGCCTACGGGACCGGCCAAAGCGCTCTTGGTAGCCATCAGGCGTGATTCGACACATGTATTGAAGGTGCTCGCGGCCTGAACGCCGTCCCAACGTCGGTGTCCGGAAAATCGGGGTACTCCAGACATTCCGCGCTGCTTGAGCGTTCACGAAGTTGCTCGCCGGTTCTCGGCGAGCATGTTGCAAAACAAATAACCCTGTTCCAGGGCGTCGTCGAGCGCGACATGTGTGTGCGGTAATTCCTTGAACCAGCGGCGCGGCATGCGCTGCTTCGACGCTTCGCGATAACCACTCTTTAGTTCGGTTCGGGGCAATTTCCGACTCCTGAGAGCGTCATATCGGGAGTCATCAACAACTCATCCGCTTGAGTTCGCGGCAGTTCGCCCGAGTGCGTTTTTCTGGTGCTAGCACTCGCTTCGCGAGGTCCGCAACTGACCCTGAGCTGTCGTCCATCAACGGCCGCGTTCCGGCTAGCCACCTGACCGGCTGGCGCTAGTTGCATCTGCCAGGATGACCATTCAACAACCGGAACGAGAGGCATACCAAGCGAACAATCATTGGGTGTCGCAAGCGATACAGGTATTGGTCAACTTCGCTGCGGCCGGCAGACTATTTCCGGCAATGGCGATTGAGGAACCCGAAGACGTCATTTGCCCAAACAGCAGATCCAAAATACCCGAAGGAATGGCCGTCTGCCTGGGAATCCCCGTATGGCGGATAGATCTTCAACTCGTATGTCTTGTTAGCGTCCTTCATTGCGGCTGCCAAAGTCTTGCTCGGTGTAAGGTCATAATCGTTGGCAGCCTGAAAAAGGAAGATAGGCGTGTGAGCATTTCGAACCGCGCGAGTCATGAGTGTTTGCAGCTCAGGAGCATCCGCCCAGCTTTGCGCACCTCCCGCGGAATCAATGGCAGCGCAGTAGCTGCCTCGTTCTGCGCCCAGCACGGCCTCAATGCCCCCAAAGGAAGTGCCGGCCACTGCGATGCGATCAGGTTGCACGAACTCCTGTTTTCGCAACCAGGCTAGCGCCGCCAACTGGTCGTCGAGGTGATCCGTTTCGAGCAGCTGCACCATCATCGCGGCTGCTGCGGAGTCGCCTCCGCTTTTCTGCGCCGCGGCAATTTGGTCACCGATGTAGGGCCCCGCCGAAGCGCTAAGCCCTTGGCCACGGCGATATGGCCCAAAAAATACCCACCCATGGCTTGCGAACACCGGACCTAGTGCCGCAAATGCGCTGGCGCTGAGCATGCCACCGGCGCTTCCGTGATTGTAGACGACAGCCGGAAACGCCCCCTTCCCAGCCGGCTTATATAGAGCCCCATGCAAGGTGATCTCCCCACTGGGAAATGTGACTACTTCTTCTGCGTTCACGAGCGGTGACAGCAACAGAAATAAGAGCAGCACGGTCGCGAGTCTGATCATGGTGCGATTCATTCTAGCTTGAAGAACCTTAAGCGCGAGAATCGCCTTGTGGAGGCGGCTTCGCAATCTCGACGGACGGTGTTGGACCGGAAGCGGACTGGAGGCATCCGCACGTGGACGCTCTTACCTCGCCCCTCGACCCGTTGAGAGCGGAGCACGGGGGCGAACACGACCTTCCGTCAGTAGCCGGTGTGCTCAAAACGTCAGCAATTGACCCCTTGCCGACTTTCGCGATTCCCCAAAGCGGTCGCTCAGGTCGCCGTTCGCGGACATGCCTACGACGCACAACAGCAGCGTAAGCCCCGAGATGGCCGAAGGAAACAGGTTGCCGATTCGGGTATAGAGAGTGGGTCCTGGTCCCAGTGGAAGATCTGCGAGTATCCAGTCCATCTGCTCCGGCCGGGCGACCTTTCGCGCGATCAGTCGGCCGTTGGCGTCGCTCGCGGTCAAAAGACCATGATTCGCCGCGCGTGCAACAGCGAATCCATTCTCAACACCGCGCAGGACCGCCATCCGAGCGTGAATCCACGCATCGACGTCGGAGTCCCATGCCGGGACCGCTATCAGCCGCAGCCCGGCGTGCGCGTCCTTGCGGATCGTGTCCGGGAAATCCATGTCCTTGCAGATAGCCATGGCCTTGCCCCCGCCCAACAGACCCGGGGCAGTTCCAGGAGGGAATTTAGCCTCGAACGGCATGAGCCGGTGGCGCTTGGCGTACACGGAGTCGTGACCATCTGGCTCGAACGCCACGGCAATGTCGCCCGCTGGTGCGCGTTGCAGAACGCCCACGACGATTTCGGCGCCCGTGGTCTGAGACTCTGCCGCCAGAGGTGCAAAAGCCTCCGCAAACCAGGCACGCCGAGTCGTCAGGCTCTCTTCAGGAGTGACGATGAGTCTTGCGCCCCGTCTGGCGAGGCCGTCCAAGCTCGAGGCGTAGACCGAGGAGGTCTGCCTATCCGATGCGAGGGAATCAGTCCCACCCGCTTGCGTGACGGGACCCACGGCGGCAACACGGACAATCTCCGGTTGCTGCGCGACCAGTCTCGTGGCGGCGAACAGCAGATCGACCATGCATACGGCCGCCCCGACGCTGGCAGCGGTGAGAGTGGCCCTCCTGTCTCGAACCGCGAGCGCAAGGCTCGAAGCACACAGACTCACGACGAAGGTGATGCTGTACATGCCGAACACCGACGCGCTCTGCAGGACGATCGGAGTTGAAACCTGGCTATAGGCGATCGACCCGAAGCTGCCGTGAGGAGAGAGCAGTCCTGCGACGAACTCCATCGTGGTCCAGCAAGCAGGGAATGCCAGAAGCGTGGGGAGCGGAGAAAGACGGCGATGAATTAGGCGTGCGAACAGAATGCTGAAAGGAAAGAGAACCGGCCTGAGCCCCAGCAGGGACAGCAGAGACATCAGCGGCGCGCCAACGTAGCACTGCGCGATGTAAACCTGGCCGATAAGAAAGGCCAGGAAGCTGACGGCGAGCAATCGCCAGGCCGGAGTGTCGCCGAATGCCAGCCACAGCAGGGGCACCGGCGCGAACCATGTTAGCAGCCACGCGTTGGCCACCCCTTGCGAAAGATGGAACATGACTGCGCTTAGCGCCGCGCAAATTAGCTCACTCACATCGGCCGCCCAAGGTCATCCGCATACACCCGACCGATGGCCAGTTTGGACACTGCAGTGCAAGGTAAGGGTCACGCGATTGATACGCGCCGGCCGGGGGAGGGTTTCACTGTCGGCGCGAAATAATCAGCCTGCAACGTGAAACCCTATGCGCCGCTTGCGGGTATCAATTCCTGTGGTGCGCGAGAATGAATTACCCTAGGAAACCGCCGATGGCTGATACCCTGTCGGGCATGCTGATCGGTGCGGCTGTTGGCTATCTCATCGCGCGGCACAGTGCGGAGATCGAATGGGTGCTGCACGCACTGATTGGCTGAAGTGAGGTTGTGTCCCATGGAAGTTGCAATGATGTCTACAGCAATGGCCCTGCTGATTCCCATCCTCGCGGTCACAGTGAGTTTGGGTGCGCTGATCGTCTGGGTCGTGGTGTGGCACCGGCGCAAGGTCCACGACGCGGACTGTCGCCATAAGGAGCGCATGGCGGCCATCGAGAAGGGGTTGGAGCTGCCGCCGGACTCGCTCCCGCAACCCGAGCAGATGCCGCCGCGATCACGCTATCTTCTGCGCGGTCTGATCTGGCTCGGCGTTGGCCTCGCCATCACATTCGGCGCACACGGCCTGTTGACACTTCCACCCCTGACGGGATTCGGTTGGATCCCGATCGCCGTCGGCGCCGCCTATCTGATCTTCTACTTCGTGGAAGGCCGCAACGCGGGCTCAAAACGCGAAGAGTCAGCGTCCGGTGACCATCAGGCGCCTTAGGCTGAAGCACACGAGAACCTTGGGGTCGGGCGAAACGGGCAATGCCATGCTGTGTTGACCGATGCCAGACTGATGGAGCTCGTGAGGGCAGAGCGCCACGATGAGGCGATCACCCTGCTATTGCCCGCCTTCCGACGCAAGATCTTTGGTTTGGCGTACAGCTTCCTTCGCGACCGTGAGGCTGCAGAAGACGTGACCCAAGAAGTCTTCATCAAAGTCTGGCGGGCGCTGCCCGGATATGACGGGCGCGCCTCCATGTCCACGTGGATCTACACGATTGCCCGAAATACAAGTTTGTCGGCGTTGCGTGCGCGGCGTCCGCTGTCTTCTCTCACCGATCCGGAGGTGATGGAAGCAGCGGAGGCGACCAAACCTGTTCCGTCAGTCGATGTGGGTGTCGATCGTGCTGCGATCCTTCGGCTGGTCGATCAGCTCCCCACGAAGCAGCGGCGGGTTGTCATGCTCTTCTACATGCAAGAGCAATCTTACGACGAGGTAGCCGCTATGCTGGCAATGCCGGTCGGTACAGTGAAAACGCTGTTGCACCGCGCGCGCGACCGGCTAAGCGCCGCGGTCCGCAAATCGAGCGAAACCACATGAGCACACCGGACTCCAAACTCGACCAACACCTGCAGGCGATCTTCGGAGGCCTTGACACAGGGGGGGACTTCGACGCTCGACTCACGGCACGTTTGCGAGTTGAATCGCAGCTAGACGCGACTGAACGGGCGAGGCGCGCACGGCAGAAGGAATGGGCGCGGTATCAGGGAGCGGTATCGGAGCTGCAGAGAGGGCGTCGACTGATGCTGCGCCTGCTGACGCTCGACACGCTGGGAATCGCAGCCTTGTTGGCGGTCGCCGTTGGCGCGGCTTGGCCGCTCCTCGGCGGGGATGTCATGGGCATTTCGAGGCAGTACGGCCCATACATCTTGATGGTGCTCAGTATCCTGATCGCAGGCGTCCCGCTCTCGGTGATGTGGGCAGAGCAGTCTCGGAGACCGATCCGGCCATTCTGAGACCGCAGCGCTGACAGATAGGCGCGGAACCAGTGCTTCGCTAGGCTCCCTCAGAAGCGTTGGTGGGCGGCTCCCCGTTACGATCGCGGCGCTAGAAACGCCCTGCGCAGTTATAGAGGAATCATCTATGATTCGCGGCGAAGTTCGAGTCCTGTCTCGAACTTACAAGACACTGAAAAATATGAAGAAAATAAACCTGGTGCCCGGGAGAGGACTCTGACTCGGAGAAATTACCGAAGGCGGCCAGTTAGAAATCCGCCGCCCGAATTACCCGCTAAATTGCCCGCTACCGAGTGACTGCTTAAAGACCCGTTTCTGATCGGCCCGCAGCGGGTAAAGCAAATCCGTCCGGGGCAGTTCGCCGCCGTTCGTTCGAGTGCGTTCTAACGCTTCTAGCGTCGAGTCCAGGTGTGCTGGCATCCAATATGCGGCGGGTTTGTTATCCGGTACGATCCTTACTAGAATATAGTTCGTAAGGAGATCGTCAATGAGTACCGAATCCACCTTAACCAGCAAGGGGCAGACCACGGTCCCCAAGGCGATCCGCGAGAGTCTGCGCTTGAAGCCCGGCGACAGGATCACGTTCACGCCGATGCCGGATGGCACGGTACTCATGCGCGTCAAGAACAAGAGCGTCATGAGTCTCGCCGGGAGCCTGCGCCGGCGAGGACGGAAGGCCCTGCCGGTCGAGGAGCTCTCGCGCTGATGCTGGGTATCGACACGAATGTTTTGGTGCGTTTTCTAGTGCGCGACGAGGAACGACAGTTTGCGAGAGCGCAGCGCCTGCTGCGGCGCGAGGCCGAGCGCGGCGAGCCGGTGTTCGTCAGTCAGCTGGTGTTACTCGAGACGGAGTGGGTGCTGCGCAGCCGCTATGGATTGAGCAAGGCCGAGATCCTGGGGACGTTCTCTGGGTTGCTCGAGTCGGCAGAACTGCAAATCGAGGGAGAGCCGTCGCTCGAGCAGGCGCTGTTTATCTGGAAGGATTCCGTGGCGGAGTTTGCGGACTGTCTGATCGGCATGCGACACCTCGAGCTCGGCTGTCAGGCGACCGCGTCGTTCGATCAGAGGGCTCTCAAGCTGCCGAGTTTCGTTGCTGCCTGAAGTGACAGTGTTGTGCCAGGGCTGAGGTTCGGTGAGCTACGGCCGCTCACCCAGCCTCGCGGACTTGCGACAAGTCCGTCGACTCGGAAAGGAGATTTGCCATGACACGTTAGGTTAGCTCAATGGAGCGCCTATTGTGTCAAAGCGAGCTGTGCGACGCTGGCAGCAGCGTGTCGCGAAGTTCCGGCGTATTCGCCAACTGAAAGACAGCGGCGCGTGGATGCTGCATCACAATTTCGTTGGAGCTTTGGACTGTTGGTGGCCGGAGCTGTGGAAACCTCTTAGCGATCTGGTGATGAGCGAATCCGGGCATAAGCGCTGGCGTAAGGCGATGATGACGCAGCCTGCGCGTGCGAAAGAGCACCACGCGCTGCGTATGGTTTTGCTCGGACGCGACGCCGATCATATGTACTGGCCAGATCACAAGCGTCCATTCATCGAAGGTATGCGATGACCCGCAAGAGCGCGATTCGACATACCACCGCGGCCAATCGCGGCGTGTTCTGGGATCTGGGATTTGATGAGGCGGAGGCGAAGGTGCTGGAGATGCGGGCTGAACTGCCCGGCTCCGGTCGAAGCACTCGACGTCGATTCGCTCGAACTCGCCGCGCCGATTACCCGCCTCGCGCCACAATGCCTGCATGTGCTCGTGATCGATGCGCTTGGGCAGTCGGGGAGTTAGCTTCGGTCCCTTCATCCAGCGCAACGGACTCCTCGACCACGGTCCTTGTCGCACCAGGTAGTCGCCGAATCCGCGCATCGTGCTCAGCGTCCGGTACACCGTCGCCTTGGCGCGAAATGTCGAGCAGCTCGCGATGTAGCGCGTGATCAACTCGACGTCGATCCGCTCGATCGCCACCCGCGGCCGCCGCTGCTTGAGCCACCGCCCCCAGCGATCCAGCGCCGCTGCGGTGCCACCGTCGCCGCGTTGATCCCCCGAGCGCGGTACTCCTCCACGTACGCTTCCACCAGTCGGTCCCATCGGCTCATCGTCGTTCTCCCAAACGAGAAGGGCGGACCGCAGAGCCGGTCCGCCCCCAACGTTATAGAACTAAACAATATGACTCCCGATATGACGATCTGGGGAGTCGGGATGGGCCCTGAACTGAATCAAATACTGGTTAAAATGCTCTGACCCCTTTTCCGGTCATCGAGCTATCGGTTTTTCTGGGTCGCAGGGAGTCGCCGTCGCGGGATAGCCGCTGGCCTTGAGGTAGGCCTTGAAGTCCGTCGCCTGCAGCATGACACGCAGGGCGGCGATCTTGTCCTTCGCGTGGAAATAGAAGGCCTGATCGATGCGGTAACCTATCCAGTAACCCATGTCCGGCGGCCAACCGGTATCAGGGGTGAAGGTAAACATCCAGGGTTGGGCTTTCTTGATGTCCTGATCGTGCACCAGGCGCGCCGCGATCGTCGCCTCGTTCGCGCAGCCGTACTGCCAGCGGTCCGCGAACTGCCGCTCGGTGGGCTCCGACAGCACCAGTGAGGTGATGAAGTCCGCCGTGCCCTCCACCACCACATCCTGCAGGAGCGGCGTGTCGTCGCCCGGCTGCGAGACCTGGTTGAAGTGGATGGTTTCGTGCACCACGAAGAAAGGCACCATGCCCGGCGTCAGACTCGCGTAGCTGTAAGGGGTGCCGGGCGCCGTGGCGTACATTTCCGCACCCATGATGATGCCGTCGTCCGTGGAGGTGCCGCCGCTGGTGCGCCGCCCGACCACGAAGTACACGTGCTTGGGGAACTTGATGTCGGGATAGAGGGCTTTCAGGCGGCGGAAGGCGGCCGCGATGGCGGCTTTCTGTCCCACCACCCGCTGGATGAGCGGACGAGCCTTCTGATAGAAGTCTCGGCGACTCTCCACGTAGGCCGACAGCACCTCGGGACTCTTGAGCCGGTCTGGGATGAAGTCCTTGAGCCCCTGGCTTCCCACGTCGAAGTATTCCTTGGCATAGATCACCGTGCGCTGCTCGGGCGGCACATTGGCCGCATCGTCGAAGGCCTGCCAGAAGTGGTCCACATCGGAGGTGACGATCTGGGCCTGCCCCGGATCGTGCGTGGTGGTCGTAGTGGTATCGGCGAATGAATAAGGGGCCAGTACCGCGGCGGTGAGGACAAGGCCTCTAAACGACAATGGCGCCGACCGCTTGCCGATGATCCTTGATTCCATGACAGGGCCTTTATTGATGCTGGTGGCCGATAGTGGTGGGCGTTCCGTCCGACCAGTTGGCAACCTTCACGGTGAAGACACGGATGGTGGGCAGATCTTTGTACTTCTGGCGCGCGCTCTGGGAAAAGAACCAGAACGGACCTGAGCCGACAGGGGAACCGGGGAGGTTCGCACCCCAGTCGGCTTGATCCGCCACCGGCACGTAGAACATCACATGCGGTCCGTTGTGGCCGCCCTCGTCCGTGAGATACGAGTCCTTGGCCATCATGTAGCTCATGGCTCCGGGCTCCAGAGCCGGGAGTTTTCCCTGGCGCAGCGCCGTCCGGATCTTGTCCATGGCCTCTTCAGTGCTATCACCCACGAGCGCCAGCGTCGTCCTCAACTCGTGATAGAGCAGGATTGAGCGGGCGGCCTGCGGATTGAGACATTCCGCACCGCGAACCTTGGGGCTCCAATGTTCCGGCCAGTCGGAGGGTCCGACGAGGCCGCGCGCCACCAGGCAGACGAACCCATTCTTCCCGGTCACCGCCGTCTCGTAGCCTTGCCGGCCGAGCACCAACACGGTGGCGTCGCGCGATACCGTCTCCGGCGCCGCGCTGCGCGCCAGTGCGATCTCCGCGTCCCGATCCATGAGGTATTGCTCGACCGGCCCCATAGTTGGATATTTCGTCCCAGGGCTCTGCGCCAGTGCCGGCGGCAAGCCGGGCAGGGCGAGCAGGAATGTGGCACCCCATACGATCACTTTAGCTGGCACCCTCATGTCCACTACTCCTCTCATCGCCTGCGTGCCCGTAGCGCACGTTGATATGTCTTCCGCAACTCGGCGATCACGGAGCGCCGTGGCGCCGGCGCACCGAGATGCAGGCTGCGTAGCTCCGCCATGAACGCTTCCCACATGGGCGGGCCGCCCTCTTCGAGGAGTTCCGCCCGTACCGACAACTCCCGGGAGACCGGCGTATGTCGCCGGCCCCAGGCGCCCATCTCGGCGAACAGCGGCACCAGTCCGATGGAAGCCTCCGTCAAGCTGTAGATAACCTTCTGCTTGTGGGAAGGGTCAGCACGGCGCGACAGCAACCCGGTCTTGACCAGCCGCCGCAAGCGATCCGCCAGGATGTTGGAGGCGATGCCTTCCTCTGAACCCTCCAGTAGCTCGCCGTAGCCGCGCCGGTTACCGAACATCACGTCGCGGATGACGATCAGACTCCAGGAGTCGCCGAGCACCTCAAGGGTGAGGTTGATCGGGCATCCGGAGCGATGCGCCTCCCGTTGCGACGGACCTCTGGCCATGCCTCCCCAGTTTTCTCGGCTAGCCTGTCCCTGGTCATAGCATGACTACTTGCACAGTGCAAGTGGTTATCTGCTTGTCTTCGGCCGCAAGACTTATCAATTGATGGTCCCTCACTGGCCTGATATCAGCTTGACCGAGATGCTCATGAACCCGACGTCGTCGAAAAGCGGTAACGGAAGCGCCACCACTTTGAACCCCAGGGCGTCACGTGAAGACTCATGCGAAAGCAGTCATCTCGTTGCATCGTAATCGCCGGACCCAATGGCTCCGGCAAGACGACGTTTGCGCACCGCTATTTGCCAGAGGACGCCCGGGTTATCCATTCGTGAACGCAGATCTGATCGCAGCCGGCCTATCACCGCTTAAGCCGGAGCTCGCGGCGCTTCGGGCGGGAGGCTCGTCTTGCGCGAAATCGACCGGCTGGCCGCGGAGCGAGTCGATTTCGCATTCGAGACGACCCTCAGCGGCTTAGGCTACGTGCGACGCATGCGCGCTTGGAAGCGCGCCGGATACCCGAATTGAGATCGTGTACCTGAGGCTTCAGTCGAGCCGCCTCGCGCTGAGGCGGATTGCCGCCCGGGTCCGCGAAGGTGGCCACAATGTGCCACAACCCGATGTCGTCCGGCGCTTCTCGCGGGGCTGGGGCAATTTCAAGCGCGTCTACCGCCAGCTAGCGGATCAGTGGACGGTGTACGACAATTCCGGCAGAGAGCCCCGGCTCCTGGAGAAGAGCGAATGAAGGACAAGCGAACCCGTGGGAATTCCTCTGCGACCGCCGCTAAGGTCGGGCGTGCTCTGCGCCGGGCCGCCAAGGATGCTCGGCGAACGGCCCGCATGCACGGTGTACCGATCTACGTCTGGGAGAATGGAAAGGTCGTCGCGATAAATCCGTAGCGGTCTGCCAGTTGAAGGGTACGGACCCGCGCCATGTCAGCGATATCAGGCCCGTCTGGCCGATCAGAAGGTTGCGCCGAGCGTAGACCGTCCAGGTAGTCGGCCCAAGCCTGCATCATGACGCGCCGCTCCGGGAGATGCTGCGCATAGTTGTAATGGCGACGGACCGAATCTGAGACCCCGTGTGCCATCTGTCGCTCGATCGCTTCCGAGCGCCAACCCAGCTCATTGAGCAGCGTGCAGGCGGTCGCGCGAAATCCGTGCGGCGTCACCTCTTTGGAATCGAACCTCAGTGACTGAAGCGCAGCACTCAGGGCCCCGCCGTGCAAGGGTCGGCCGGAGTCGGTGATCAGCGGAAAGAGGTATTCACTGTTTCCCGTGAGCGAGCGAAGTCTTTCCAGCAGCTCAAGTGCTTGCCGAGAGAGCGGAACCAGGTGCTGGACGCGTGCCTTCATGCACCTCGCCGGAATCCGCCACTGGTCGCGCTCAAAATCGAATTGTTCCCAGCGCGCCTTTCGAAGCTCGCCGGGGCGGACGAAGAAGAGCAGGGCGAGCTTCGATGCGATCTTGATCACTTCACGCCCCGCGAAGCCCTCGATCGCATCGAGCAATTCGCCGAGACGCTTCGGATCGGTAATGCCTGGGCGATGGCGGATCCTCGGAGGCTGAAGGAGACCCCGCAGGCTTTGGGTGATGTCCCGCTCGATGTAGCCCATGCCAACCGCATAGCGGAACACGCGGCTGCAGCGCTGCTTGGCACGTAGCGCCGTATAGTTAAGGCCCTTGAGTTCGCTTTGCTTCAACACTGCGAGAAGCTCATGCGGCTGGATACCGGTGATCGGGCGCGCACCGAGCTCTGGGAAGACGTGACGCTCGAGGATTCGCGTCGCATCCTTCAAGGTGTCGGCGGTGACTAGCCCCTTGGCGACCGGCACCTCGAGGTGCTTAAGCCAGTCTCGTGCGACACTTTCAAAGGTGCGTCCGGCAGCGCGCCGTTGCCTGCGATCGGCGCTCGGATCGACGCCCCGTGCGAGAAGGCCGCGCGCATCCGCCCGATGCAGCCGGGCGGTGGCGAGATTCACGCGCGGGTAGATGCCGAGGGATATCATCTTTTCCCGGTGTTGAAAGCGATAGCGGAAGCGCCACCACTTCGTCCCCCAGGGCATCACATGAAGGCTCATTCCTTGCCCGTCGGAGAGGACGTAGCGTCGTTCGCGCGCACTCGCTGCACGAACGATCTGAGAAGTGAGAGGCATGGCGCGACCTGCAAAGCTTGGAGGGAAATGCAGGTTACGAGCGATGAAACCGACGCGAAATCGCCCTCAAAAAGTTACCCACACGCTACACGGCGCCGAGCCGAGCTCTTGGGAGGCCCTCGGTGGATTTCGGTCGGCCGCGCAATGACTTGCGTGCCGGTCGCACAGATCCCATATAGTAAGAAGTACGCGCCTCGAGGCGCGCAAGCAGAAAAACAAGCAACTAAGTGATTGATCTAGAAAGTAAAAAAGACCTGGTGCCCGGGAGAGAACATTCTAGGGCGACCTCGCTAAGAGATTCAGCGAGTTAGAGAAGTTACTGTTCGAATTACCCGCTATTTTGCCCGCTGCGAGAGTAGGGCTTAAACGCGCTTTTTCGCTCCCGCGTAGCGGGTAACGGACACTCTTTCGCCAGAGTTCGCTGTCGTTCGCTCAAGTACGTTTTTCTGGTGCAAGCACTCGCTCCCTGAGGTCCGCAATTGGCCCGAGCCGTCCCTCGCTCGTCCCGAGAGCGGTCACTCGGATTGCGCGAAGCGGACTGTCAAATGCCGCAGTTTCGACAGCGTTCCTCGGCCCCAACCAGACCAGGCATCACGGCCCCTCCAACGATTTTTACGCGGCGCCATCGTGCCGCCTGGAGACCAGGAGCAACGTCCATCATGGGAATAGTATGTTCGCTCCCACACCGCAGCGCGTTTTCCATCTCTGCATCACAGCTTCCGATATGTGAACGTCGGGAGCGCCGGCGCCGGACAGCACGGCCTGAAACCAGTAGCCTTTGCCGTTATCAAGCTTTTTTGCCTCAAACCGCGGGTGTTGCACCGAAGGAGATTTCTCGGCAGCTTGGTACTCCAAGTACGGATGAGTCCATCGGTCGCTTGTGACGTAGCCGAGCTTCGCGTCGCTAACCCCCGGCACCCCCTGGAGGACCTTATACATGCACTCGGCGTTCTCTCTTAGAGATCGGGGAACGTCGGTTTCGACACACCTATTGCCAACTCGGATCTCGAATGCCTTCCGCATCAGGTCGCCGAACTCCTGTCCTGACGAGTTGTAGAGAAACACGACCTTACCGTCGTCCGAGACGCGGCTGGGACCGTCCTCTTTACGCGTCACGAATACCACTTCTATGGTGTTCGGGTCACCGTTAGATTTGAACTCGGAAGCCGGTACCGACAGCTGCACCGAAACAAGCTTCGTCTGCTGCACGACCCTTTTGAGGCAGGTCTCCCAAGACTCCTTTGAGTGCTGCGGCACTTGCAGGATGGTCGCATCTTGAGGGATCGAGGTTTGCGGATACGCGAGCGCGTACCAAAGCAGGGTGATTGCGGCAAAAGGCGAGGTGCGGCGCATGTAGCACCTACTCATGGCGTATAGCCGTGACGGTGTGGGTCCGCACGACCACGTGTCACAGGCGCGGCGGGCCCGTAATTTCGATCGGGTCCCACGGCGGCCAGCCCCCGGCGCATCACGGACCCCTCCAATGTTGTTAGGCATCATGCTTCGCGTTCAAGCTTGTGCCTTCTAGTGGGGCGATAATGCCCTCTCGGCGCGGACCCAGAATGTAAGCTGCTGCCTGAAAGGCATCGAGTTGCTCCGATATTTTCCTTCTGAAAAAAGGTCCCGCTGGATCACCAGCTCGCCTTTGTCGTTCAGGCGCAAGTACGAAGTGACGCGGACCGTCCCCTCGCTCAGGTAGTCCGGCTTACTTGTCTCCTCAAACACCACTGCACCCTTCTCCTCGCGTATCTGAATCGTTCGACTGAGTAGCTCCTCGTCGCCTCTGATGGCGGAGATCAGAATCGTATCCGTTCCGGCCTTGGCGATGCTAAACGTAGTCGCCCGCAAGACCCTTCGTCGGTCTTCAGAGAACAGGGCATTTGCAAAGTCGAAACTTGCCTTATACACCCCGGTGATTCCCTCTATTCGAGTCCCCACCTCGAGTGCAGGCCAATCAGCGGGCATCTTCCTCTTCTGCTGCTCGACGTAGACGCCGTTCTCAACTCCAACTTCGCCAATACCTTCCTGGGTCCGCTTCTTTTGAATGTCGTCCGCGTGAGCAACAATGTAATCGCGAGTTTTTACCAGTGAGGAGCGCGCTTCTTCCCATTGCTTATTGAATCTGCTCTTCGAGGTAAATCCGTTTTGATTCGATTGATCCCATTGTAGAGCGGCATCGATTTCCTTCGACCACTTCTCTACGTCGGAGCTCGCGTAGGTCATGATCGGCCGCCCAATCGTTTCGCGCATTGCCCCGAATAGTGCAGGATCACCCGAGGGGTCCGCATTTGGCTCCGTCAGGAGCAAAAAGCGAAATCTCACCTCACCGACGTACAGCCAGAACACGGCCCTGTCCTTCTCGCCGTCGCGCCAAAGTCGACCGGCATAAGCGTAGTAGTTATCCGGGTGCGCGTTCGGCAAGCGGCCCTCAATTTCTGAGGCTGAAAGTTTGTCCCAGCCCTCGATTAGGGCATCCCTCGCTGCCGCCAATGTACTGCCGCAGGGCAGCACCAGAGCGACGCAAATTAGGCAAAGCGCTCGAGTGACGGCAAACTTGGTACTGAGCCCGATCATGTTGCCTAACGGTAGGGTTGAGGGGCCGCACAGAAGCGCCCGCTGGCGTCAACCCAGAAGCGTTTCACGGACCGCTCCAACGATTGTTAGATTGCACTTGCACCTCTCGATATCCGCCGTGCGACTGACCCGAGCTAGGGTCGTTCGTTGGGGTCCGATTCCTCGGACAACGCCAAATTCGTGAGTGCCTCACCTGACATGTCTTGCTGGAGAACCCGCTGTGCGGCGCCGACAAAGGATCTTGGGACAAGAAGCGTACGCGATCCGATGCTCCCGCTCTCGTCGGTCGGGACGGCCTGGAGCCATACGTACATGAACGTCCGCGGCCATCCCACTACGCAGGGAATATCCTCGCGCGCCAAGCGGCCAGCAGCCACTTCGGCGGATATTGGGTCGGTGTACTTTGCTACCAGCGAGAGGTTTAGAGCCCCCTTCAGATTGTCGCGCTGAGCTCGCGGAACGCGAATTCCGTAGCGGGTCTGGAAAGGCTGTGCTTGGGCGAGATAGTCCGACACCTCCTCGACGTCGCACGATATGCCGATAGAGGCGATGAACTTCGCGAGCGTCTCCGCCGCTACCGGGTCGGTGAACGCTGCGATTAGATCTGTGTAATCAGTGGGCGCCATGACCTACAGCACGACCAGGCCGGACGAGCGCCGCGGGCGCACACTGTTTCCCAGGCACCGCGGCGCCAAACAGACCACGGCTCACGGCCCCCTCCAAACGCTTGTTATGCGTCACGCTTACCGCCAAGACTGCCACAAGTGTCCTTTTGGGTGCTTAGCTATCCCGGCGTAAAACAATTCACGGATTCGGGGAAGGGCGCTTTCTGGTTGCGCCCGGACGGCGATGGGGCCCAACAGGCGAAAACCACCCTTGGCAATTGGCAAGAAACCCTGAGTGAACACGGCGGCCTCAGCCATGCCACGGGTCCACGTAGCTACGACCAAGACATCCTCCTTGCCGTTTGGGGCCGACACGAGGCCCTCGCGTGCAAGAGCCCAGATATCGAAGCGGTCTTTGTACTTTTCGAGGCTTTCCCACCCAAGCGCCACTGCCTCGTCCTGCGTCTCCGCCTCAAACGCTAGTGACTGGCGATTACCATCCTTCGCGAGTACGGCGAACGGACAAATCAACTGACCAGGTTCAAGAACCGAAGCAACTGCGGCGGCATGAGCCATCACTAGTCCGGCATGCGTTACTGCGTCGTCTGGCAGTGAATCAGCCTTCATGACGCACGACGATGAAGTTGAGGGGCCGCACAGAAGCGCCAAGCCGCAGTCGCATCACGAACCCCTCCAACGATTGTCAGGCTCCGGCCTCGATGAACCAGAGCATCCGAAGCGGACCACGACGTTGCGACACGCCTTTAGGATCGTGTCCCGAATTGCAGCCTCGTATTCAGCGATCTTCGCATCTTCACGAGCCAAGGCGCTAAGACTCCAACGCGCCCGTTCAGGACCAAGTGGAAGGTCATCCGTTTCACTGGCGACGCCGCCAAACACGACGAAGTCCCGATCCCCCGTCCAGTCTGGAACAATATGGTGCGCTAGGCTGGCTAGGCGCCGGCACCCCAAGAGCAGAGTGATTTCCCCCCGGAGCATTGCGCCGGCCACGTCAACTGCGGAGCGATGCTTCGAATCTTTCGCAGAGGCCTCGGAGGTCGTCACGCGGAGTTCCGGATGCCTAACGGTGGAGCTGAGGAGCCGCGCAGAAGCGCCGCGCAGAAGCGCCCGATTGGAGCCGCGGGCACACAATCTCTCTTAGCGCCCGCGGCGAGACTACTGAGCATCGCATTACTGTTAGGAATCACAGGATCGGCGTAGCGCCCTTTCCAACGAATCCCAAACCCGGATTGTTCGCCTACGATCAACCCACCGGAGCGTAATGTACGTCCCAATACCATTCCATGTGTAGTCGGCGCGCGGCAATCGTTCTAGCGACTCCTGCCACCGTGTACGGCCGCGGGAGTCCAATGCGCTTAGTGAGCCGTCGGCGAACTTGTAGCTGAGCCCGGCACGCCAAAACAGAAAGATCGCGATCGAGCCGCATAACAATGCAAATGGCAGGCCCGCCCAGTGGTCGTGGCGTGGCCAAGAATAGGCGATGTACGGCCGGAGCCAGTCGCCAAGGGACAACGACCCAAGGCATACGAAAAATACGGCGGTGCAGCGTTCGACCGCGGCCTCGAATCGCGACGCCTTGTAGACACCGCTCAGGCTGGAGAGATTGCGCCAGAACTGCGGAGGAACGCGCTGGTAGAAACCTGGCGCTGGTAACGAGGCGTAGGCTCGGCGCAAGAGTGTTGGCACGTGCAGCCTACTAACTGTGGACCTGACGATTCGCGTGCTCGCGGCGCCAAACAGGCCACGCCTCACGGCCCCCTCCAACGAGTGTTGCCGGGAGATGCATGGGAGACCGGTTCTTGTTCTCGATCATTTTACGCGGGCAGGAACCGAACTCTCAGGAACCGAACTTATAGTTACCCCCTAAATTTACCCCCTAGAGATGCTCGCTAGGCTTCCTCAGAAGCGCTGGTGGGTGGCTCCCCCGTCGCGATCGCCGCTCTCAGAGCGTGCTGCGTTCTTATAGAAGAATCATCTATGATGCGCGCGAAAGTTCGAGTCCTGTCTCGGACGTGGAACTAATTGAAAAGTATGAAGAAAAAAGACCTGGTGCCCGGGAGAGGACCAGATCACGGGATTTGAATTTACGCAGATTCAAACACCTGCGAGAAAGGGCGTTGGAATTACCCGCTATTTTGCCCGCTACCGGGTACCTGCTTAAACGCCCTTTCCTGATCGAATCGTGGCGGGTAACGACAACGCGTCCGTCGCAGTTCGCCGTGGATCATCGGAGTGCGTTTTTCGCGTCCTAGCATGAGTGGGCGCGATCCCTTCCCCGCACTTCGGGCGTCCCCCGTCAGCGGCAAAGGGATAGCATATCGTCCCGGAAATTCGGGAACTCCGCTCCCGCTTTGGATAGAACCTCCTGGGGCGTCTTCTTTTTTGAACCGGAGTTCAAGGTGGCGAACGCCGTGAAGCGCGGATCGGCCTCATGTGCCTCTGTCTTTGGACCCGAATAAGCGAGGGCTTCAAACGGCCCGTACCCCCCGGCCAGCAGCCAGAGGTAATCAGCGAAGTTGATCGCGATGACGCCCACGTCGCCCTCGGAAGAAAAAAATGTAATTGGCTGTTCGAGGACCGAAGCGTTGGGTCGAACGCACCAAAACATGGCACGCCCCCCGCTTCCATCTTGTCCGAACACTAAGAACTGACTGCCGTCGAGAGATGTGTTGCCGGTCCAGGCGCGAATCCAAATTCGCGTTTCCTCTTCTGACAGGAACTCAGAGTAAGGCTCAAAGTCCATGCCTGCATCGTCCCACCGGGGATACAGCCCGTTCAGGTGCCTTAAGACCTTTGGCATAGCACGATCGAACTGCTGCATCGCTTTTCCTATAGGACCTTATCTGTAAGCCCGGCAGCTAAACCTAAGGAGGACCAAACGGCCAATTGAAGAGAAACTTCATACTCAACATTTCGGTGTATTCGCGAAGTTGCTCGATGGCATCATTGTACTTGTTGCCGAAATTCGCCTGGACGTCGGCAATATCCATCTCTTGAGCCTCTTTGAATTTCCCTTGTTTGATGAGCTCCTCCTGCTTGGCCCGGTAAGCCTTCGCGCCCGCCGAACCCTTATAGCTGGCTGTTTTCGCATGGTCGGGAGAACCTGCTGCGGCGCGCAGCGCCTCAGTCGCATCGCGGCGGCAAGGGCGCGACGTGCGGACGGCTGCCGCGGGCATGTTGTTACCGCATTAAACTCAGTCCAATGTGTTGGACTGTCGACTCAAACATTCTTGACCCTCGGTTATCGCGAGAGTACGTTTTGGCCGCGTTCGTGTCGCTCTAACTGCGGGAGGAAGGGCAATGAAGAAAGTTATTCTTGCGTGGACAATGCTGGTTGTGACAGCCAACGCGCAGGCGGTGGGCTGGCTCAGCACTCCAGTCAGCATCACTAACTACTACACCACCACAACTGGATACCTTTATCTGGTTACATCACCAATGAGTAATCCGGATGGCTGCTCGCTGGGGACTACCTGGCTGCAGGTTACCGATACGACGTATAAGTTTGTGGTCGCCACTGTTATATCCGCGCAGGCGACCGGGCAAACGGTAAATCTGTATTACAACGGGTGCTCGGGTGGCGGAACGACTGGCTACCCCATCATTTTTGCGGTTGCCGTACCCAACTCCTAGGAACGTGACGCGGAGTGAAGCGGTTTAGCGCTTAGCGGCACATTTGTCGTGGAGAATTCGCAATGCGCATCTTAAGGAAGCTCAATTCGATGACTACTTTGGCGCCATCGGCCGGCGCAGAAACGGCTGCGTCGTCAATCCGCACGCGCTCTGGCGAGAAGAGAGTTGGGCCAGGTTTCCGGCACAACGGACTCTCATCAAGCATTCTTCTTGCGCTTGTGGCCGCAATCGTTTTCATCGCACCCAGCGGGGAGGGACAGGCCCAATCCGGTACCCAATCGGGGACCAGAACGTTTCAAATGACATTGTGGCTCTCAGACAACACACCAACGGCTCCAACGAGGGCGCAGATTGATATCATTGCGACGTACTTAGACGCGCTGCCGACGACGACTGGTCGATGTCCGACAACAACTGGTCCAGCCATAGTGATCGACTATCCCTACACCCAATGGGTCACTGTGAACGGTAGCGTGACCACGGCCACGGTACCGAATACCTGGAACACAAAGCCTACCCCCTGCAACCAGAACGGCGTCCCCATCGACTGGGCGCAGGTCGTCGCGGTCGAGGTGGATGAGCCGTACGGGCCGCCTTACAGCTCTGTCGATAGCGACTTCTATGACGATACCGGCCAGTGCATAACTCCTCCGTCCAGCGCGATCGAAACAATCGACGCGCAGCTAAGCGCAACGGCGGCGGCGCTCAAGAGCGTTAATCCGAAGATCCGGTTTTGGGTTAACTTCGACGCGACTGAAGGTGCTTGGTTTGCTGCGTGCGGGAACCCGCAGTTCTTCAACAGATCCTATATTGATGTCATCTCGTTTGACTGCTATAGCACGCCTTTCTTCAGCACTTCGAGCACTTCGAGCTATTCTTGCTCGAGCGCGGTTTTCTCGACTTCGAGCGCCTCGAGCGCAACCTACAATTTGTCCGAAAGTTATAATGTCCTCGCAGCGAATCGTGCAACACCTCATCAGCAGTTAGCGCTGATTCCCGGTGTGTTTTACGGGTCAACGGGTTATAACCAACTGCCCTATCTCCAGGGTTACTTCCAGTACGCGAACCAAGTGAATCAGACCTGTAACCTTCCTCTCGGACCGCAAGGTGTTTCGGGGATCTACGATGGATGTCCCGTTTGGGTCGTCATGGGATTTTTGACCGGAGATATCACCGCCAATGGTGTGACTTCAACCTATGGCGTATTGGATGGTAGTGCAGGATCGCAGCCGATCCTTGCTGCTTGGCAGGCAGAGGTTGCACTCAGGCCTGTGACGCCGAATGCGAAGGTCATTCCGGCGGTCCTAAAGCTCTTACTACTGTGAAACGGTAGCGGTGCTTGCGCTTTGGAGTTGACCCGCTTCGGTGGACCGTTTTCCGCCTTAGACGTTTGAGTCCTATCTGATTTGCCGGCTGGTCTTCAAGAGCTCGCGGCCGGTGGGACCTGGCGTGTGGCACGAGCGAGAACTCGAAAAATCGTTTAGTGTGCCTGCCGCTCAAGCGCAGGGATCGCGCGCGAGCTAAGAAATTCTTAGCTACTAAATAACGCCAATAATGTTCTGTAAGTATTTGAAAATGGTGCCCGGGAGAGGAACATTCTAGGGCGACCTCGCTAAGAGATTCAGCGAGTTAGAGCAGTTACTGTTCGAATTACCCGCTATTTTGCCCGCTGCGAGAGTGGTGCTTGAACCCGCGCTTTTTGGTCAAGCGTAGCGGGTAACTACAACGCATTCGCCAGAGTTCGGTGCCGTTCGTCCGAGTGCGCTTTTGCGGTCCCAACGCACTTGGCGCTGCTCGCAATCTCCCCTGCGCCTCACACGGTGGTATCAAAATGCCGAAGTGCTTCCGGGTCATATTCCACCATCGCCTCCGGCGGCGGCTCTCCGAATCCCAGGGGCGCTTCGCCACGCGCATACCCAATCGCGCGGTACGTTGTGAGCCGTCGTTCGAACACGCGCAATAGCATCAATAGCATCGGGACCTCGTGGTCGACGTAGTCATCATATATCCGGACTTCCGTTTTGCGCGCGTGAAGCCGATGCGGGCGGCCCGCGTACTCGATCAGGGTTCCCTTCCACGAGACGGGCATAGCCAGAAGAGTGTATCGAGGCGTGCGTCATCGAAGCCCTCGCCCACGTAACGGCCGGTCACATCAGCCACATGATACGCTCGAGGTCGCAAACAGGCCGACGTTCACCAACGTCAAGAACACGTTCGAGACTACCCTATTTAACCGAAGTGCGACGGACTTGGGGATGCGGCGTAGGACCTGATCAACGAGAACGTCCCTGCGATTATGAGAATAACTCCTACACCCATGTAGACAAGCTGCGTGCCTCTGCTCCCTAAACGCTTCCAAACAGCAGCGACGAACACAGCCGATGCTTGGGACTGGCCAAAAGCTTGCCGCGCAAAGACTCTGTGGCACGCGACTTGGAGGACGCCTATGACCAGCAAGCAGCACCCCATGAAGCCACTTTCAGAGGAGGGGATCGATAGAACGAGCCACGCAATTCCCGCGCAAATGACACACAAGACGATGAATACCCATCGCGCCCCAACGGCGCTTGACTCTAGTGGCATCCGCAACCTCCTCCGCTAGTTGTCCAAGTGTTCGTGTTGTACTTGCTGAAACTCACACCAAACCCTCCGCCTGACGGAAACCCAAGAGGACCTCCGTACTGCAGAACCCCAATGGTTTGTCCTGCGGCATTTTGACCAACAGAATATTGGAGACTTAGCAGTCGCAACCCCCATCCGATATTGAAGGAGTACGTAACAAATGGGCCACTGAGGTCGGTTACGGAATTCGCGTTTGTTACAAATACGTTGAGCCCTCCACCGCCATAGGCACCTAGGGCCCAGTTGCTCTTACTCGGGCTGCCTGGATACGAAGGCCCGTACCTTGGACCGCCTGCGAAGGCGCCAAAAGTGCAGAATGCCCCAACTGTCGGACTGTTCCACCCACTGAAGAAGAGGCCTCCACCAGCACTCGCCGTCGCTCCCGCTCCCGCCGCGATAATCCCGCCTTCCGCCGACCCACCGACCGTTACGCCAACTCCGAGGAGTCCAGCCGGATCGATTTCATTAACTGCATCGTCATTTGCATATGCATAGAAGTTAGTGCCGCCCGCCAGGCCGACGGGATCTTCGCCGATGAATCGTCCCAGCGCTGGAGAGTAATACCTCGACCGGTAGTAGTAGAGGCCAGTCGCTCCGTCATTCTCGCGGCCGGTGAACTGAAAGGGCGTTGCTCCCGTCCCAGTCTGCACGCTGTCGCCGTATGGCGAATAATAGCTGTTGCCCGTAATGCTGCCGCCGCTCGCGGTCGAGGCCAACCCGCTATTGATCCCATCGCGCAGGTAACTAGTGGTCGCAGACGAGGTCACCTGAGCATAAATCTCATCGAGGTTCCCGGAGGCTAGCAATAGGTTTCCCGACACGGTGGCGGGATTTAACCCGTCGTAGAGGTACGGGGATGTGCTGCCGCTCACAGTTGCGCTGACGCGGCGCCCCAACGCGTCGTAGGCGAAGCTCGCGGAGCCCGCACTCGTGGCGGTCATTTGGTTGCGGGCGTTCCAGGTATAGGTCGTGGCGCCGAAACCAGTCAAATTCCCGTTCGCGTCGTAGTTGAGGGACGTTCCTCCCCAGTTGGTAAGACGGTTAGCACCATCGTACGTCAGGGCAGCGACATACGCGGGTGGCACAAACCCTGCAAGCGTACCGCCCAGACTTGTCCGGCGGCCGGCAAGATCGTAGCCATAAGTCAGCGTGCCGACACTGGTCGACCCGTTCATGTACGTGATGCCCGTCAGCTCATTAGCATTGTCGAACGCAAACGTCCCAACAATTCCGTTCGGCAACGTGACGGTACTACGGCGGCTCGCCGCGTCGTACCCGAAGCCGAGCGTCGTTGTACCTTGCGCGACCTGCGTCAATCGATCTGCGTTGTCAAACGTGTAGTTGACGACGGTTTGTCCGGTCGCCGTCATGGTTTGCCGTCGTCCAGCCGCATCGTACTGATAACCGACTGACCCCTGTGGCCCCGATTCCTGTGTCAGTCTATCGAGGCCATCGTACGTTCGCGTAATGGTGCCGTTCAACGAATCCGAGAACTTCGTTGCGCGATTGCCGCCGTCCCAAGTGATGGCGATTGTGGAGCCGTCCTGGAAGGTTATTAGCTCTGGTCGATTAATTCCGTCGTACTGCACGCTCGTGGTTTGATTCTTCCGGTCCACCACGGAAGTGAGATTGCTCATCCCGTCAAAATTGTACGTCGCTGTTTTCCCGGTCGGATCCTGGTACGTCTGCAAGCGATTGCGCTTATCGTACGTGTACGTCTGCACAACGTTCCGCGGGTCTGTTGACACGAGCAGATTGCCGTTCTGGTCGTGAGCGAACGAGGTGATCTCGTTCATAGCATCCGTCGTGTTGAGTACCCGATCCATAGCGTCATAAGAGACGCGAGTGAGATTGCCAAGCGGATCGGTGATGCCTCGTAGCCTTCCGAGTGCATCGTTGTCGAATTGAGTCTGCCGATTGAGTGCATCCGTCACGGTAGAAAGGTCGGCACCAACATAGTTGAACAGTGTGGCATGTCCCAGGGGGTCACTCAGCGAGCTCGGCATGCCCTGCGGGTTATAATTCAGATTGGTAGTGTTCCCGAGGGCGTCTGCGATCCTTAGCGCGTTGCCGTGTCCATCCACGGAGGCCGCCGTCGTGTGGCCCAGGGGATCGGTCACGCCCGTCAGTTGATGATACGTTGGGTCATAGCTCATCGTGTACGTGACGGCATTGGAGGTCCCGTAGAGAAAGGTAACGCTCGTCATGTCGCCGAAACCATCGTATCCGTAGAGCGTCTGCCGGCCCAGCGTGTCGGTGACGAGTTGGGGTAGATTGCTCCCGCTGTCTCGGATAACTGTGTAGGTCTGCTGCTCCGGCTGTCCCTGCGCAAGGATCACCTGGGTGGTGTAACCGCTCGCATTAAAGGTCTCCTGTCGGACGTAATTTCTCGGGTCGATGATGCTCGTCTGGGTGACGTTGCCATTGGCGCCGAGGACGTAGGCAAACTGCCAAACCGCCCCATCCGCCAAAGTCTGTTGTTTCACGCGAGCATTTGCGTCGTATTGATTTTGAAGCATCGAGTTCCCGCGCTTGTCGGTCACGAGATTCATGTTGTTGGTGGTGGGATCGTAACCGTAGCTCTCGGTGTTGCCGTCCGCGTCGGTCACGCTCGAGAGCCGACTCAACGCGTCGTAGCTATAGGAGGTCGAGCGGCCGGCGTTGTCGACGGCTTGCACGATTCGATTGTAGGAATCGTAGAAGAACTGGACGTACCGCCCATTGGGAGAGGTCACTTGTGTGATCGGCGGGTTCGTTCCCGTTACGCCGTTCGGCTGATAGGTGATCGTGACTTGGTTCCCGTTGCGGTCGATGATGGCGAGAAGGTAACTGGGTTGGTCCGAGAACCGATAGATTGTCCCGTCACGCAGCGTCACATCCCACGTATCGAGAGCTTCGTTTCCGAATATAAAGGCGCCGTCGAATTCCGTAGGAGAGCCGGTGTTGGTGTATAGAACCTCGAATGGGCTCCCGGGTGGCGCAGGGCCGAACGCGATCTGACTGCCATCGCCTCGAACGAGGCTTGCGCCACTACCGGGTGTTGAGTAGAGCACCATTGCGTACGACAGATTGGCCCCTACGCCGAAGAGTCGAATCTGGTTGTCGTTGGTTCGGTAGATGCGAGTCGCGCTGATCGGCATCACATCGTTTATGGCCATGTCGGTGACCGCGTACGAGAAGATACCGGTCGCGCAATCGACCGGATCGCCGGCGCACGACCCATTCGGAACCGGTGCGGTGCCGGGCGGGGTATTGTTCTGGGGCCCGAGCGAGAGTCCGAAGGCCATGATTTGGCGAAATCCAACTGCCTCATCGGCGATGACGCGTTTCCCGTCAGTTGACACTTTTCCGTGTCCGTAGACCTGCCAGCCGCCGGCGGCCGGGTTGTAGTTCCAGAAGTCGACGGTCGTGCCGACGGCGAGTCCTTGGTAGTTGGGATACGTAACCCTCACGGCCTTGCTCGGGTCACCATCAACGTAGGCTCCGCCCGGCTGGAGTGTGAAGTAGACCGGGAACGGCACGGGAGAGCGGTAGGGCGCGCGATCGTCGGGTACGGGAGTGATGCTCACTTTAGTGACGACCGTGCCATCCGCCTCGCGTATCACCGCGCCCTTAGGGATCACGACCTCAAGCCCCGGGATCGCGGGATGCGTCAAGATGATGTCGTGGTCGGCGGGCGAGGAAATTGCGACCTCGGTAGAGGGGTCGACACGTGGCAGGAAGACGGGGTCTGGTAGAGTCGTGGTGCTGCCCGCGTTCGCGGACACAGAAATGTAGTGCTCGGTATAGTGCCGTCCATTGGAGACCACGCTGCGGCCGTCGACCCGAACCAGCTGAGTGCCGGCCTTGACCGGAGCGAGCAGGAACCGTCCCTGGGCGTCGGTCGCCACAGCGATAGCTCCGCTACTCACTCGGACTGAAGACAGGGGTAGACCGTTGAGGCGGAGAACCCGTCCGGAAATGGCTGTGACTCCTGCTGCCGCCGCGGGCAGCGGCGCGGCCGTGGCAGTGGCAGACAGTGGTGGATCGCCGGATAAGCCGAGCACTCGCCACGCGCCATGGCGATTCTCGGCGCTCGGGATCCAATCCTCGCTCATGCTGTCGGCAGCTGGCGGCGGCACCGGCCGCGCGTTCGGAAGATTGTTCGGTTTGATCGCCGCGACTTCGGTTCGAGGCATCAGGGGTGCCGGGATGGCCTTCGGCTCCTCACGGATCGTCGACGGCGTGCTCGGTACTTCGTGAGGGGCCAACTCCGTTGGTAGGCGCGGAGTGGGAGGTGCCAGAACCCGCAAGGTGGTGAACCGGGCGCTGCTGAGGGGGACCTCCGTGCCGGATGCCTCAGTTACGCCCCGTATGAAGAGCGTATAGGTCGTGCCGGGCAGGAGGTCCATAGTCGGCTTGAAGAAAGCCAGCATTCCGCCCTCGGCGCCGACCGCCACTCCGTCGACCGGCCCTGCCGGTCCGACCAGTGTGATCGTTTTGGTACTGAGCTCGGTGACCGGAAGTAGCTTGTTGAAGCGAATTCCAATCACCGCATTGAGGGCGACGCCGACGGAGCCGTCGACCGGCACCGTGTCCATGAGCATCGCAGGCTGCTCCGACCAACGAGTCGAAAGGCGCGGATCGCTTTGGCCGAGGGCTCCTTCAACCATGCGGGTGACGGGGTCATAAAGTTCCTGGCTTGCGAGCGCTTCTCCGGAGGTGTCCTTGCCGCCCGAGAGCAGCCCCTCACCTGTCGCGAGCAAAGCGGCCTCGTGCGCATAGCGCGCGACCTGCAGCGGTGACTCGAGCAGCGACGCCTGACCCGTGGTCGAATCCCACAGCTGCACGCTCGCGAGCGCGTTGCCTGCGGCATCTCGACCGCCCGCAATCAGCAACTCACCACTCGTGAGGAGCGTCGCCGTGTGCTCGGATCGCGGCGTGAGCCCCGTGGGCGGCAATTGCTTGACGGCTCCGGCGACCGGATCAATGACTTCTGCCACGTCGACCAGTCGGTCATCCGGGCCCCGTCCTCCGAAGATCAACACGGTTCCATCGGGGAGCACGGTCGCTGTGTGCCCAGCCCGGGCATAGAGGAGCGATGCCAGGAGGGTCTTCGTGGTTCCCGATTGCACCTCGATGGCGGCGGCGACTCCGTGCTCGCCCGTGCCTCCAACGAGCATCCAACGCCCGTCCGGTAGCAGAGTGATGCTCTGCCCCGCAAGGTCGGGGGCAGGTCGAACAGTCAGTTCGGAGGGCGCCGTGCTGGCCCCCGTTTGCCCGAATGCGGTTATCGAGACCCCACCGAGCCAGCAGGCTAGCGACAGAGTCAGGAGAGATCGTAAGACGGAGCGCCAGCGACGGGCTGCCGTGCAAAGTGAATTTGCGCGCATGAGCGGTCTCGAGTGGGTAGTGGTCATGGCGATCATGGGGTAACCGTCACCTGCATCGTCTCGGTCGTGGGGAGCTGCGGGTAGATCACCAGCGAGTAGGTACCCGCGGGAAGGTTCGTGAGGGTGATCGTGATCGGCTGAGTGGCCGAACCGCTCGATCCGTAATAAGGACCAACGTTCGTGCCGCTCGAGTTGTACACGAAGGCCGTGATCGAGTTGCCACTCGGGGTCGTCGCAATCGATCCAATCGATACCGTAACGGTCTCTGTCGCGGTCGTCGTGAAGCTAAGGTTCGCGATTTGCCCGACGACCGAGAGCGACTCGTTCGTCGGCGTGCTGAGCGCCAACGTGCCGGTGACGGGCGCTGGCTCGGCCACCGAGAAGCTCATCGTATCGAGGGGAGAGCTGCTCGGCACGATCGTGACATTGTAGGTGTCGGTTACGGGGAGATTGGCCACGTAGAGCTCACACCCGAGCGAGGGGACACTACAGTTCACGTAACCGACCTGGGTTCCGGTGGGCGTGTAAGCCGTCGCTGTAAGGCTCGTAGTGGTGCTCGGCGTGAGCGTGAAGTTTGTGAGCGGTAGGCTCAGGTACTGCCCTGCATTGCCTTGGAAGGTGAGATACGCGTTCTGTCCGGGCCCGGTCGTGCTCACTGTGACCGGCGAACCTCCAGAGGGCACTGAAACGCCGGCCGGTGCGTAGAGCGTCAGTTGCAGACTCGCCACCGCGGCTGAGTTCGGAGTGATCGCGGCGATGTAGGTCCCCGGAGCAAGGTCCGAGAGGTTCACCGCCTGGGCGGCGGAAGTCAGCGTGACGCTCCTAATCGGCTTGTATTCCGCGCTGGAGGAAAGCACCTCGTAGATCGACAGGGTGTACGAGCTCGTTGTGGGATTTTTGGAGAAATTACTGATATAGAGCTCAGTGTTATCCTCACCCGGCGCGGCTAGGACAAATGTCAGCACCGCGCTCTGGCCCGGGTCACTTAAGCTCAGATTGAGCGGGGTTCCCGCCGCGAGAGTGCCCGTCACATCCTGCGAGAGGGTCGCAGTAAGGCTCATCGTCGCTTCGCCCGCGGGGGTCAAGGAGACGCTGTAGTTCTGCGTCTGAGGCAGGTAGGGCAAATGGAACGCGCAGCCTGCGGTGGGGCAGGTGCTTCCGGGAGAGCCCAGCGCATCGGCCGTTGGGAGGCCGAGAGCAATACTCGTCACGGAACTGGGCGTCAGCGTGAGATTGGAGATGGCGAGCGTCACGCCCTGCTGCTGCGTTCCGGCAAAGGTGCAGTAGGCGGTATCTCCCGGCGTCGAAGTACTGATGTTCACACCGGACCCGGTGAGGGGCAGCGTGCCCGTTACGCCTGCGGCAAGGGTCACCTGCATCGTGCCGCTGTAGGTCCCTTCGGCGGATATGTTCACTGTGTAAGTCCCGGCGGCGAGATTGGGCAGATTGATCGTGGTTGCACTCGATGGAACCGCCGTTCCAATGCCCGCCCCCGATGGGTTGAAAACCGTGACGTAATAGGAACCGCCCGAGGGTGTCGTCGAGATCCCCGAGATATAGAGCGCCAGCGTCTGATTGGCGGTGGCGCTGAACAGCAGCGAGGCAGCCTGATCTGTGGCGAGAGTGAGGTTTAAGGGGGTTCCCGCCGTGAGCTCGCCCACCGCGGTCGCGCTAAGTATCGCCGTGCCCGACATGGTCGCCGACCCGTTCGGAGTCACGGAAACGGTGTAGGTGCCGTCTGCGGCGATGTCGGAGGTCGGGATGGACATCGAACAGGAACTGGAGGAGCAGCTGTTCGAATAGACCGTCGTGCCCGATGAGTTCTTGATCGCGATGCTGAAGCTGGTGACGGTGTTGGGCGTGAACGTCATGCCCGTGAAGGCGAGGTTGAAGGGCTGAGTCGCGGCAGCGAGGAAGGTGAATGTGGCGGCCTGTCCGGCAACCGTGGTCTGCAGACTCTGCGTGGTTCCGGTCCCCGCTGGGTTGTTGGTCACTTGCAGGGTGAGCGACCCTGAACCGCGACTCGGTCCCTCATCGGCTTGCTGGACCAGGAGAGTGTAAGTGCCCGTACTCGGCAGCGGACCGATGTTGAAGCTCGTGCTCCCGGTACAAGTGGAGGGGCACGAATAGCCGAAGGTATGGTTGCTGATGGTGGTGCCGCCCGGAGAAATCACCCAAATTGTTCCCGCAGAGATCAGTCCGTTCGACTCCGACACCAGCACGGTGTCGTAGTCCCCAGCCGTCTCGCCAAAGGTCTCCTGTACTCCCTGGCCATCCACGAGGCTCACAGTCGTCGGCGTACCGAGCGTCAGCGTCCCGCTAGCCGTATCCTCAGCTGTAACGTTCACGACGCCCTGACCAAGGACATTGTTGGTATCGGTCTGTTGGAAGAGGACCGAGTAAGTCCCACTCGCGGGAAGGGGCCCAAAGGCCACGTTGCCTGCCCCTAAGCCGCCTGAGTAGGTGTAGCTACCCGTTGCGAGCACAGCGCCGGTCGGCGTCAGCACGCTGATCGTGCCCGAGGGAATGTTGGAACTGCTCGCGAGCGCGACAGACAAGTACTGTCCGGCCGTGCCGGCGACGCTCTGATCGAAGCCCTGTCCGGCGAGGAGCGTCACATTCGCTGTTGTTCCCGCCGTGAGCGTTCCAGTTGCGGCCGCAGTCGGCGTCACGCTCATGGCGCCCGAGCCGACGCCGTACGGGCTCGTGGTCTGCTGGAAAACGACGGTGTAGTTGCCGGTGGCTGCAAGGGGACCGGCGCTGACAACGCCGCTCCCGGAGCAGCTCGAGCCTGAGCAGGTTCCGTAGTAGGTTGAGGAACCAACGACATTTCCGTAGGGGTCGAGTATTGAGAGCGTGCCCTTGGTCGGCGCGGTCGCGGAGCTGGCGGAGACGCCAACCGAGACATACTCACCCGCGCTTCCCGGGAAGGTTTCGTTAAACCCCTGACCCGCAGAGATCGTCACGGCATTCGTGGTACCCAGGGTCAGCGTGCCCGCTAGCGCCTGTGTCACAGTGATGCCTGCCGAGCCTGTAGTGGGGGTCGTTGTGCCCTGCTGCAGAAGGACGGTGTACGTGCCGGTCGTGGGGAGCGGGCCGAAGCTCGCGACCCCGTACTCGTTACAGCCGTTACAGGTCCCGGTGATTGTCTGGGTGACCAGCACGACCCCGGTTGGGGAGATGAGCGAGAGAGTCCCGTAGATGCTCGGTATGGCCGAGACCGAAGTCACGACGGCCGCGGAGACGGACTGCCCGGCATTCCCGGTGAACGTCTGGGCGAACCCTTGGCCTTGCAGCCCCAGCGTAATGTTCGTCGGCGTATTAAACGGAACGGATCCCGTAACCGGGGCGCTCAGGGTCACTGCAAGCGTGCTGTTGGTGCTGACATTCTGTTGCAGAGTGAGCGAATACGTTCCGGCAACAGTGAGGGGGCCGAGGTTGATCCCTGCCGGGGAAGTCGAACTGATCTCCTGGGAGCTCTGTACGATCTGGTTTGCGTTCGGTCCCGTCACCGTCGCAGTGAGGTAGAAGCTCGCGGTGGTCTGGAAAGCCAGGGTAAGGTATTGCCCCACTGCCCCGTCGAACGTCACCGTTGCAGGCGTGGTGCCGTTGAGCGTCACGTTGTAAGGGGCCCCATTGATAGTCAACGTGGCCGCTGAGGTGCTCGTGAGTGCTGCAGTAAAGGCGCCCGTGAGCGTGCCTTTCGGCACCACAGTCACCGTGTACGTTCCGGTCTGCGATAGCTGTGGCAGCAGGGTCGCACCCGTCGTGGTGAGTGAAATGGAGGTCAGCGTCGTGCCGTCAGGGTTGCTGACCAGCGCGGTCGCGCCCGTAAGCGTCACATTGCTGAACGCAAGCGAGTCGTAGCCACCTTGCGTGCCAGCAAATGTCAGAACCGCCGACTGCCCCGGAGTACTGAGCGTGACGGTAGTGGGCGTGCCATTGAGCGTCAGCGTGTTAGCGACGTTCCCGACCAGACTGTATGACGCACTGCCGGTCGTCCCGCCGGCAGACACCAGTACCACATAGGTTCCCGAGAGGGGCAGCGTCGGAACTTGGATGTCGCCACCGCTCGTACCCAATGTGGAGTCGTAGATCAGCATCGAGCCATTAGGGGCGATCACGCTGACCGTCAGGGTGATGGCACCACCGGCGCCTTTAATCACAAGATTCGAGCCTGCGGTTCCGCTGAGCAGCTCTGCGAAGTAAGTCGTGCCCCCGCCGCTCACGGTGGAAATAGTGACGGGAGAGCCCCCGACACTGATGGTGCCGAGGCTGCTCAGAGCCACGCCCGTGGTCACAAAGCTTGTCGAACTGCTGACCGTCCCGAACGGTGTAGTCACCGTGATCGGACCGGCAGAGACATTGAAATACCCCGCGTTCCCGCTAGGCGGCACGACGACGGTTAAGGTGGTGGCGGTTACCGACACCACCGCGGCGGGGCTCTGGTTGATGCGGACGGCGTTGTCGCCGGGACTGGTCTGAAAGCCGGTGCCTGTAATGACAATGGTGGAGCCCGGGGCAGAGCTTGGCGGGAACGACGTGATCGTCGGGGCGCCGGTAGCCGCAATGACATTGAAGGTGCCCGGGCTCGTTACTGTCTGAGAACCCGTGGTGACCGTGATGGGTCCGCTGGTAGCTCCGGCAGGTATCGATACAACAAGTTGCGTCGCGGTCGCCGAGATTACCGTTGCGGTCACGCCGTTGAACTTGACCGTGTTGGAAGAGGGCGTCGTGGAGAACCCCGAACCGATGATCGTGATCGTGCCGCCGGGGCCACCGACAGGGTTTGAAAAATTGGCGATGTCGAGCGTCGAAACGGGACTTGAGGTGATCGAGGTCAGATTCCCCGCGCTGTCGTAGGTGTAGTTCTCGACGATATTGGTAGCCGCAACGTTGGCCTGCAGCAGCCGACCGAGCGCGTCGTAGGCGTAGGTCACCGAGCTCGCAACGCTCGCCGCCATGGTCTCCGCGGATGCGATGTTCGAGACCGGGCCGCCGCCCGTGGAGTCCGTGCCGTAGACCTCGTATCGATAGGTGGTGGCCGCGCTAAGCCCCGAGTCGGTGTAGGCAGTGCCGCTTGCAACGGTTCCAACTTGCGCGAAGTTCGTGCAGCTCGTGCCGCTGCAGCGCTCGATGACGTAGCCCGTGATCTGCAGGTTATCGGTAGAGGCAGTCCAGGAGAGATTGATCTGCGTGCTGGAGGCGGCGACCGCCGTCAGGTTGGTGGGCGCAGTGGGAGGGGAGGCGATTGCCAGATTACAGATCAGGAACGTCAAGCCCGCGATCCACTGCATGTGCGTGGTCCGACCCCTGCGAGACTCAAGGAGTGTCATACTTATATTCCGCTGGCTGTTTTTGCGTACGTCCGAAGCGCAACTTTGATTCGTCTTCATATGTCGAGGGTTTATTGCCGCCTGGGCGTCGTGCTGAGTTTGTGGGCCGTGGCCATGGGCGCTTCTGCCCAGGGGTCTATCCCACTTGGTCTTCCGGAGTCTGAAAGGCAGGATGGCTGGAAGGCTGCTGAGCTCGTTGGCCTAGGCCAGAAGCTCTTTTTCGAAAAACGCCTAAGTGTCGACGGCAGCATCAGTTGCGCGAGCTGCCACCTGCCGGAGCGGCGCTTCACCGACGGTCGGCCAAGAGCCAACGGCCTCCACGGTGCGCGCCTCACGCGCCACACACCGAGCCTCCTCAACGTGGGATATGCCGGTGCGCTCTTTTGGGACGGTCGGGTCACGGGACTTGAGAACCAGGTGCGCTCGCCGTTGCTGGCGCCAGCGGAGCACGCACTACTAGAGGAGTCGGCGGTTGCAAGGATAATTCGCTCAACTCCCGAGTACGTTTCGGCGTTTTCCAGTCTCCTGGGTGTCTCGCGCGAGGGCATTTCGATCCGCGAGGTGGGCTTGGCTATTGCGGCGTACGAGCGCACATTGACCGCCGGCAACTCGCCCTTTGATCGGTACCAATATGGAGGCGACCCGCAAGCGATGACCGCGGCCGCTGTTCGCGGGCTCAATCTTTTCCGCGGCCGCGCGCAGTGCGCAAACTGCCACACGATGGGAGAGAAGTCCGCGCTGTTCACGGACGGCACTTTCCACACGTCACCGCTTCCACTTGGCGCCGGCGTTGTTGCGCGGCTCGGCAATTTGGCAAAGCGAGTCACGGCACTACGCGAGCGTGGAGAGTTCGATGCGCTGAACTCGCTCATCGAATCCGACCCCAATGTGGCAGCACTCGGTCGCTTCAACGCGACACTGGATCCAAAGGACATCGGGAGCTTCAAGACGCCTTCGCTCCGCAATGTCACCGACACTGGCCCTTACATGCACGACGGCAGCGTCGAGACGCTCGGTAAGGCGGTCGACCTGGAACTCTATAGTCGAGCATCGCAGCGCTACCCCCTGGTGATCACGGAAGACGAACGCTCAGACCTACTGCAATTCCTGGCAGCCTTATCCTCGCCGAACTAGTCAAGAACGCGGAGCCAATTGCCAGGTCGGCACGCGGAAACCCCCACACTGTCGGAGTCGTGCCGAGACCGCGAACGCACGCTCCGATTCGATCGATACCTCTACAAGTTAATGTGTAATGCGCATGACGGTCGAGCGAATGCCGCCCAAAAAGGATCACTTCCTATAGCACTGTCATGACTTGCGGAAGGATCTCACGCCAACGGCGCGAACCTCGCGGCTCTCCGCGACGGTGCTACCGCAGGAGGGGGGTCTTTGCGGGAGAGGACTCTGACTCAAGAGATCTGTATAAGGAATTCAGAGAGTTAGAAAATCAATCAAAGCCCGAATTTCGGGCTCTAGCGACTGCACGGGCAGAGGGACCTCTGACCTCTCAAGTCGTCACCCGCCAACGGGCAACCGGCAAAGTGCTTCCGAAATGGCAGTCTGGCGGTCCATGCCGTGTAATACCGTGATTTGCCGCGTGCGGCAGAGAACGCGACAACAGGGCATTAACGCTACCGTGGCTGATACGCTTTTGAGAGCATCGCGGCAAAAATGGTTCCGAAGGCCGAGCACTCCTCATCGCAAAGCGTGCTCGCAATGCTCTGCAAAAGAGGCTTTTCGCGCTCGATATCCCTGTCCATCCAGGAGAGCTTACGAAATGCATCCCAGATCAGGGTCGCGGTCTTGGCAGTCGGTTGAATGTCCGATTGCTCCGACAGAGAGGACAATGAGGTGATGAACGGAAAAAAACCGCAGGCAGTGAGTCCCTTCGCGTATATGTGATTGCGCAAAAAAAGGTCGTATGGCACATCGAGACTGGTGACGGATGCGAGCAGCCCCGCAAGCAATGCCTTTGACCGTCCATTGATCAGGTAGGCGGTGGAGCCCGCAAACGGGAGGGTGCTCAGGTCGAGCAGCCTCACCTCGCCCGCCAGTTTCTGTCGCAGCTTGAGCAGCCCAGCCATGCAAGCAAGGTCCGGCACGATGAAGTCGGTAAAGGCGAGATCCCAGGAGGAAGGATCGCGGCGAAACACAAGCTCTTCGAGTTGCTCACAGGTCCGACTTCCAAGAATCGCATCGTCCTCAAGCACCAGAATTGGCTCCGAGTTGCCGAGGCTCGACTGTATGAGGTCCCTGTGACTTAGGAAGCACGCCTTCTCGGCATCCGTGAGGGTCCCGGGAATCGCCGCCCGCCGCACGTAGTTGCCGTCCACCGCGCGATAGCGATACAGCCTCCACTTCGAGTTCATGCAGTCGCGGAAGCTGTGCTCCAAGGTCCTCCGCCGGTTAACGGCCCCTTCCAGATTGATGTAGAAGCAATCCATTGTGCGTAGTTGCGTCGTGCCTATCGGACCATGCCGTGGAAAGCGGCGACACGCCGATTCGCCGTGATCGGGCGTAGAAGCCACACAGTTCAGTACGAAGGGGGCATCCTCTCCGACGAAGGCCCTCCGGACCGCGAACACGGCGAGCGGAGCGCGACTGCGGCGTGATCGGCGGATTTTCGGGGGGGTCTCCGGCGGCGCGGCGGATCGCGCCGCGATGCACGGCATGCCCGGGGCGCTCGCGCAGAATCCGCACGGCCTCTGCAGCGGCGGCCGCCGGATCGCGCTCCAATACTGCCGCGGCGCGCACCAGCTTGAGGTCCAGTTCGCTTGCCGGCGTCAATGCACTCCCCGGGGCCCCGGTCGGCCGCCGTAGATGTCGTGGCGCTAACCCGCGAAACGGCGGGCTCCGTAGCCCGCCGTCTGCGCCACCGCACCAGAAGCTCAGAACTGTGCCGTGATATGGGCGAATACATATCGCCCCATCGCATCGTAGATGCCCGGGAAGGTGTTGCCGTTGCAGTTGGCACCCGAGTTGTTCCCACCACTGCTGGTGGAGCAGTCGGCCAGAACGACCAACGGCGGGTCCTTGTCAAAGATGTTGTTGACGCCGAGCTGCAACCGCACGTTCTTGTAGAGATTGAAGGTAGTCGACAGATCGAACCAGTTGTAGGCGGGGATGTGCGCCAGTGGCGCGTAGTAGGAGGTCCCCGCCAGGTACTTGCTGGGGCTGAGCTGCTCGCTGGTCTGCGAGCCGAAGTAGCGCCACCGCAGGGTGACATCGAGCGCGTCCCAGGGCGTCGACCAGGTGATGTTCAGGACCGAGCGCCACTTCGGGTCGCTGCCACCGCAGACCGCGCCGAAGTACCCGGCACAGTCGTAGGAGCCCTGTCCCGGAAGCGGCGTCGTCGCCAGTGAGTTGAGCTCCGAGCCCTCGAACCCGAAGTTCAGTGAGCCATAGGCCGGGAGCGGCACCCGATAGGTTGCCTTGACGTCGATGCCGCGGGTCGCGAGCAGCCCCTCGTTGACGTCCGTGTCAATCACGTAGCCGAGCGTCGACAGCCACAGCGTGCCGTTGGCCGGATCGCGGTGCACCAGGTTGCAGAACTGATCCGCGAAGAGGCAGCCATTGAGGATGGTATTGCCGCCGAGGCTCTCGATCACGTTCTTGATCTTGATGTCGAAGTAGTCGATCGAGATCGACAGGTTCGGTACCGCGCGCGGCTGCAGCACGAAACCCACCGTGTAGGTATCGGCAATCTCCGGTTTGAGGTTGGGATTGCCTCCTTGCAGTCCGTTGTATTGGTGGGCGGAGTTCGCGGTCAGGTGTCCGTACTCCGAGCTCGTGACCCCGCTGCGCTCGCACTCCGTCAGCGTGGCGGCGGGAGTCGTGCCGGTGCAGGGATCCTCCGACCCGTCGAGGCCTACTGCCGTTGGCGTGTACAGCTCGCCGATATTGGGGGCGCGCACGGCGCGGTTGTAGCTGGCGCGCATGCGAAGATCCCTCACCGGTGCCCACTCGAGACCGAGCTTGTAGGTGTTGGTGGTGAAGCCTTCGCTGTACGAGGAATAGCGGTAGCCGCCCTCAATCGACAAGTCGTCCGCCCACGGCTGATGCTGGGCGATCGGCAGGCGCAGTTCCGTGAACGCTTCCCAGACGCTGAAGGCGCCGGAGACCGGCGGCGTGACCCCGCCGCCACCGGCGGCCAATCCCTGCTGCGACACGAAGTCCGGGGTGTAGGCCGATTCGTCCTCGCGCCACTCGGTGCCGACATTCACCTGCAGGCCGTCGTCTGCCCAGGGCAGCTTGGCACCGTACTGGCTCAAGTCACCCGTGATCGAGCCGTCCGTCACGTACTCCGAAACAATTCCGTGTACCTGCTCCGGGATCGACATGAAGGCCAGGGCTGCCGGCGTTACACCGTGCGCGGCCCAGATGTTCCACGGCGCGCAGGCTGAATTTGCCGAGAAGGCCGTGCCGGGGGTGACGAGCGGCCCGTTGCCCTGCGCATTGGTGGGGCCGCCGCACACCATGCCGCCGCCCGGTCCGGGCAGTACGTTCAGCGCCTGCTCGACGTTGCTGTTCGACAGAAAGTTCAGATTCTGGGCGCCATCGTCCACGGTGCTGTGCTGAGCGGACACGTTGTAGGTCCACGCATCGTTGATCCCGCCTTTGACGCCGATGACCTCACGAGCGCTATCGGTGTCGAAGCTCTCGATGCGCGGGCCGCCTTCCACGTTGCGGCGCGCGATGTAGAGGTTTAACCCCGGATACTTGGTGCCGTTGAAGGTCTCGTAGGGATTGCCTTGTGCCGCCTGGAATGCGGGATTGCATATCGCCGCCTTCTCCGAGGCATTCAGCAGCGGATCGGCGCACGGAATGAACGACGAGTCGCCGAAGTCGCCGCTCGGGGCAATCTGCGCTGACATTGAATTGCGCATGTACATGACGTTCGCGTACACCGTGGCGTGCGAACTCACCTCGTAATTGAGGAACGTGCCTGCGGTCCAGCGCTCGTTCGGCGTCTCGTAGTAGTTGTACGGACCGTAGTTGAAGAGGTCACCGGGTTCCTGGTAGGGGCGGAAGGTGTTCGTCAGGCCATCGACCGTGTTGTTGAGGAACGGTACGCCGTTCGTTCCGGTGCCGAAGAAGGCGCCACCGGCACCGTTCTTCGCCGAGGTCTCCGAGCCGCCGCACGCCAGCTTGTTGGCAGCGTTCACGGTAAGCGAGCAGGCGCTGTAATCGAAGCTCTTCTGCAGCGCCGCCCCCTGGTTGTCGTAGGTGATATAGGCAGTCGCGTTGCCCTTGTTGTCGGCGAAATTCGACCCCATGACCACCGAAACGTTCTTACCGAAAGCGGTGTTGACCGAGCCCGGTGGGTTGACATCGCCCGCGGCGGTTACCGCCCCTTGCACGCCGCTTGGATCGTCGTTGCTGTGCTCGTTGAAGTGGTAGCCCGCGTCGATTTTCAACCCGTCAAAGTGCGTGTTGAGGATGAAGTTGACCACGCCCGCGACGGCGTCCGCGCCATAGACGGAGGAGGCGCCACCGGTGAGGATGTCGACGCGCTCGATCAGCGCCGCCGGGATCTCATTGATGTCGGAGTAGTTGCGGCCGCCGGTGGCCGACCCAGGCCCGAGGCGCAGTCCGTTCACCAGCGTCAGGGTGCGCGGATTGCCGAGGCCGCGCAGGTCGACGGAGGCCGTGCCGTCGGCGCCGTTCGAGGTGGTCGAGTTCATGCCCGAGAACACCATCGGCAGGTTGTTCAGGATGTCCTCGACGCGCGTCAGGCCGGTCGCCTGCACATCCGCCGCCGAGACCGTCGTGATCGGGCTGATGGAGGTCTCATTGGGCGTCGACAAGCGCGACCCGGTAACCACTACCTCGGCCAGCGGTGCGGGGGTGGCCTCAGCCTGGGCGGGCGCGGCCTCCTGCGCAGGGAGCGCGGTCACGCCGGCGGCGGCCGAGGCCGTCGCGAGCGCCAAACGTACCGCCTTCTGCAAGCTGCGACTGTTCGTCATGTGTTAATTCCTCAGATGAGTTCTTGGGATGTTGAGTCTTCGAAACCCTCGCGGCGACCGCGGGGCTCCCACGTGTAGCTTTCCCCTCCGACCCCTCGATGCCGCGCGCCCCTTTTCCCCTGTTGCGAATAAACCACGCGAGGTCCTTCACGGCGGCGGAGATTACCGGGTGTCGGGCTACCGCTTGTCTTGAATGAAAGTGACCTATGCAGCTCGGGCGACCTCGTTCATTTGAGAGCGCAGGTACTTTTTAGCCGCGCCCCCACATGGCCAAACTCCGACGTTGGGGAGGGCGGGCGGGCGAGGGTTGCACCGTGCATCGGGACTCTTTGCGTGACCGAGGCTCACTGTCCATAACGGTTCCACTGGCGCCTCTATCGCTAAGGCGCACTGCGAGTGCTTGGGTAAAATCGGGCCCTGCCGGCCGCGCTGTCCGCGAACCGACCCCTGAGCCGACCAGGCTCCGTTTTTCGATGTGGAAAGGGTCAGCGGGGAGAACTAACGACGACGATTAGGCCGATGTCGGCCAGACGGAGTCCTCAGGACGCGGGTCCTTCTGCCGCGATCGGTCCGCTGTCGCCGGCGAAGATCACGTGAAGGTGTCGCTGCCTTCCATCGACGCGAACCTCTAGTGGGACGTCTCCCCGAGAGCGATACAGCGCTGGTCTGAGGCGAGCGATACGGGACCGCGGTAGACAGAACGCACGGCGGCGAGGAGATTCGGTGGGTCGAAGAGAGAGAAGTCCTTGGCAGCCTTGTACGTCGGCGGAAACGCCATCAGGTGGCTCAAGACAACCTGCTTCACACCGGCGGCCGCCGCGAGAGCCGCTAAGCGCTGTGGTACCCCGATAACTCTGGCGAACGGATGCCCGCGCGCTGTGGCGCTTAGCGCCGTGTGCAATACAAGCACGTCAGCGTGATGGGCGAAAGTGGCGAACCCGGGGTCTCCCCCGCTTTGATCACCCGCAAACACGACGCTCGCGCCATCGACATCGACACGGTACGCCAATGTGGGCGCCTGGCCGTGTGGAACTGTGTACGCAGTGACGACCGCCGCGCCGATCCGGATGGGCGACGGCGAGGTGTGCGCGGGATCGATGACCCTGATGTCGAGATGAAAGCTCGAGCGCGGATCCAGAATCGGTTGCATAAACGGGAACGCACCGTCGGTCCCGAACAGTTTCTCAAGGAACGATCGGAAGTCGGGGAACTGCTGGCCGGCGGAGGGGCCGGTGAGTATCAGCGGGCGATGGCGATCCAGGATGTCCTCATCCCACAGCAGCCCGGGCAACTCGGCCACGTGATCCGGATGCAGATGACTGATCAATACGGCGTCGAGCTCGGTTACCGTCACCCCGGCACGGTCCAGTTCGGTGAGACTGCCCGGACCCAGGTCAACCACGATCGAAGGACGGTCCCTCACCCACACGAGGTACGATGTCGATGCCCGGCCCTCGGGATTGAGTGGACCACCTGAGCCGAGTATTTGAAGGGCGGCCTCCGCACCAGTGCCACATGTGCGGTGCGTTGGCGATGCGCCAGAGGCACTCCGATCTCCAGAGGCGCGCGCGGAGGAAACAGCGCCTGCCAAGACAACGCACAACAGAAAAGCGACGCGAAAGTTTCTCTGGATGCTTGGCATCTAGCGGCTCCTACTCAGGACCAACGCCGCCATAATCCCGAACTCGCAAGAGACGCAGCGGCGGTGCCGGGAAAGGCGGAATTCTCTTTCGCTTTCCTTCCTGACGGTATTCAGGTGACCAGTACCCGGGACGACGAAGAGCAGACATTGGAGCGGTGTCCGACAGAGCTGCGGGGTTCCCCGACGGAGTGACATTCGCGGTCTCCGGCGACTACCAATACGGGCGGAGATTTCGTTGAGCTCTGCGGGCGTGACCATTTCCGGCTCGAGCCAGGTGTGATCGACACCGAAGTAATCCCGCTGTTTCGCGAAGCTGTAGTCGAAGAACACTATCCCGCCATGCGAGAGGAGTATCGGCTGCCGACGTCCAAAGGTCTCGTCTCGACGCACAACTTAGCCGCGCCGAGCCGGTAGTTCCGCGCGATGCTAGGGACCCGCGGGAGCTGATGTTGCGGTAACCAAGCTTGCCATCAGGGGGACGAGCCAAGCAGCATTCGGAAAGATGCCAATTGACGTATGCGCAGCTCGTCGGCGGCTGAGGCTGTTCGGCTGGGCGCCGGTTGCCACGGCATGCGAGCGATCCTGGGGCTTACAGGTCACGACCAATTCGCGTTGCTCAAGCGATGTCCAGGTGTGACGATGCGATCGCCGAATACGTTGATTTCCCGAGATCCTGGTTCCCTAGCCCCTTACTCGTTCCATGCGCACCTCGTTGTACTTGTGCAGTTCTCGCACCTCTACCACGGCCCCTTGCTGATCCCTCACAAACACCAGCGTATGGATGCTACCCTGTAGAAAGAAAACGAGCGGAGCTAGTGGAATTAGCCGCCTGGCTGTCTCCGGCTTGCTGCCTCCGTAGAGCACGTTCCCACGGAAAAAGACTCGGTAGCGCTCTGCGGTCTTATCGCTCAGACGATAGTCTCCAACGAGGTCTTGCCAACCGCTTGAATCGACCGCGATCGGTTCCAGATCACGGGGCACGACCGTGAGATGGGCCGCGAGCATCTTCCACCCGCCGCCGGCGCGCCGATAAACGTCGGTTTCCACATACACCGTCTTCAGGTGTTGCTCGAAAATGTCCTCGGTCTCATCAAGCCAGTAGTGCACGACTGCCGCATCTGCGAGCGGCAACACGGTCAGATTTCGCACGCGAATTCGACCCGTGGATCCGGGCGGTAGCGGACGCATCTGTTTCAAGAATCCACTCTTGTCCATCACTTGACCGTCCTCGTCCGTAATAACGCAATTCGCGTCGAGGACTCGATCCCAGACCGCTGTCTCACCGCCCGCCACCGCGTCGTAGAGTGTCTGCGTCGTGGCCTGGAACCAGGCGTCGGAAGGAACGGATGCCGCTGCGGAGGATGTGTGGATGAGCGCGTAAAGCAGCAGCGCTGCCGAGGCGCGAGCTGCTGTGACAGGCCGTCGGACTCTCATCGAGATCTCTCGCGCTTGAATTGATTTCGCGCGACGGTACGATTCCACCCTCCTGCGAGTCAAGAATCTGAGGCGCTTTCAAGAGGCCGGCAGCTGTACGCGCCCGTTGTGTTCGGACAAATTGGAGTTCTACGTGCATCAAAGCGCAATTCACATATCACATTTGTTCAAGACAAGGAGTAAGCCCGCTCCCTCCCGCTCGGGGGCGGGCTCGAGCCTGCGGGTTCTCTGAGGGTGGGGCGTCATGAATTCTGTTGCGTTGGGGATGCGTGCGCGCAACGGGGGCTCCAGCGGCGCCCACCGCGAGATTGCCAACAATCAACACGGAACGGCTTGCGCAGTCACGCGCGAGGGATGGAGCTAGACGATGCTCATTCTCACACGCCGAGTCGGCGAGACTATTATGGTGGGCGATGTGGTGACCGTTACCGTTCTGGGTGTCAAGGGAAGTCAGGTTCGCGTTGGCATCAACGCACCGAAGCACGTGGCCGTGCATCGCGAAGAGGTTTACGAGCGGATCCAGCGCGAACGCCAATCGGATATGAGCGAGCGGCGCGATGGGTCCGATAAGGACCCGTAGTAGTCCGCGCAGTCGTTTAGGCAGTGCTGAGTGAGGACCCGGCCCGGGGTGGGCGCGTAGCAGCTCACCAGTCCAAACGCCCCCGAATTACCTTTCTCATCCGTTGAGAGCACCGTGTTGGGTAAGCTCGCGCCACTCGGTAGGCGAGTGGCTGGTCAGCGCTCTAATGCTGCGACTCATGTGCGCGAGATCGGAGAAGCCGTGGTCCTGGGCAATCTGGGTCAAAGATCTGCTCGAGCGGAAGAGCGCGGCCCAGGCGCGCCGTGACCGAGCCTCGAGCCTAAACAGCTTTGGGGAGACGCCAAATTCACAGCGGAAACCACGCGAAAGCTCATACGGCCTGATTCCGAGCTTGCGCGCGCACTGGTGCAGCGACAGCGTCGAACCCGAGGCGAGCCAGGATGCGAGTGTGTGCGTCCAGTGTTGTTCCCGGGACAACAGTGGCCTGAGCTCCTCGGCGAGCACCCGCATGGCTTCATAAGGATCACGCGCCGCCAAGATCGCCAGGCGATCGGGATCTCGCACCCGGAACTGGCCCTCCACGGCGTCTTGTTCCCAGGGCAGGCGCAGGACCTGTACGCGCCGGCTGCGGGGCAGGTTGGCATGGCAGTCGAATCGTCCGTGGAGAAGTACATCGCCGGCCTCGACCAGCATGCGTCCCGCAAAGCTTGACTCCACAAACGAGCCGGCCAGTACAACATTCGCATAGCCACCCAGGTGCCGATGACGCGGGACGTGCGTCTCGTCTCCCGAGAGTGTCTCCACACCAAAGTGGATGGAGCGGTATGTGTGTGGGTCAGCCACGGTAACGCCTTAGTCGGAGGCCCCGGACGGGTATCCGCCCTACACCAGTGTGGAAACTATCCCTATACGGGGCTGGTTGAAAGAGTGGTGCACGCAGATCGTCGCCGCGTACCGTCCGCCGGTCGCATGGCTGAATATGGCAAGAGTAGCCACCCGCATGGTGCAAGTCCCTTCAAGCCTGGTCATCGCTGATGTGCCAGCCTCTGGTACATCGATCCAGGCGCCGGGGTAATGGCACAGGGCTTCGTCGTCGGGAGGAGGCAGCGCGGAACGCCGGGGCGACCTGAGTGATGACATATGTCCAACGCACGCTTGCGGCGGGTCTGCTCGGTGCAAGCCTGACGGTGGCGTTCGCTCAGGGGCAGGTTTTTGGCGACCCCTCGCGATCGCGTGCCGCGCCCAACCGCACGTACCACGTGCGCAACTACCGGCTCAAGCTGCAATTTGACCAGGAGAAGGCGGAGGTGCTGGGCGATGAGGTCATCACGCTCGAGCCGCTGGCCGCCGGGTTTCGTCGGTTCTACCTGGACAGTGTGGACCTGACGATTGAGTCGGTCTCCTTGGTCGACGGAGCGGGTCACACGGTCTCGCTCTCGTTCGAGCAGCGCGAGGAACGTCTCTGGATCGGCCTCGACCGCGCCTATGGAGCCGCGGAGCGCCTCGATGTGCGCATCGTCTATCACGGCTTTCCGCGCTTCGGACTGTTTTTCGAGAACCCGGGGACGAACTATCCGGATCGTCCGAGGGAGATCTGGTCGCAGGGGGAGACGGAGTTCAATCATCACTGGTTCCCCTGCTGGGACTATCCGAACGATATGGCCACCAGCGAGACGATCACCACTGTTCCGGAGGATCAGGTAGTGGTCTCCAACGGACGGCTGCAGGGCGTCAAGCGTGCCCGGGGTAGCGTCACGTACGACTGGGTGGAGAGCGTGCCGCACAGCAGCTACCTGATTTCCGTCGCTATCGGACCCTGGCAGCAGGTGCACGATAGCTATCGCGGCAAGCCGATCGACTACTACGCCTCGAGGAACGTGAGCGAGGCGACCGTGCGGCGGGGATTTCAGCTCACCCCGGACATGCTGGGTTTCTTTTCGCGCCTCCTCATTGACTACCCGTATGAGAAGTATGCACAGGTCGCGGTGCACGACTTTGACTTTGGCGGACAGGAGAACGTCAGCGCTACCACCGTAAGAGAGTCCCTGGTTCTACTGCAGGATTCGCAGGCGCTGAGCGACTATCCGCCGACGGAGGTCATCGCGCACGAGCTGGGGCAACACTGGTTCGGCGACTATGTGCAGGCTCTTGATTGGGCCGATATCTGGCTGAATGAGGGCTTCGCGACCTATCTGCCGGCTCTCTATACGCAGTATCACGAGGGAAACGACGCTTATCGCCTTCAGATGAAGGAGTACCAGGAGACCGCCCTGGCCGAGGACCGGCAGCAATATACACGGCCGATCGTCGATCATCACTACAGCGATGACGGCATGCAGATGTTCGATGAGACGACCCATGAGAAGGGTGCGGTGGTCCTCGACATGCTGCGGTATGTCCTCGATGGATCCGATGGCGCATTCCACCCGGATCCGGACAAGGGGCTGTTTTTCCCCGCTCTGCGCGCATACCTGACTCGCTACGCCGCTCACAGCGTCGAAACCAAGGACCTGATCAACAGCATTGACCGCACCACTGGACAGGACCTCGGCTGGTTCTTCGACGAATGGGTCTACAAGGCCGGCTCCCCCGTCTACCGCGTCGCGGCTGTCTATGACGCGGCTGCGCGCTCCGCGACCGTCACGGTGGCCCAGATACAGGAGGGCCCTGAGGTACCTTCGGTATTTGTCATGCCGGTGGACCTCGCCTTTCACGGCAAGAACGGCGAGTCACTGACGATTCGAGTCCGCAACGATCAAGCTGAGCAACGCTTTCGCATCCCGCTGAGCTTCGAACCCCTGTGGATCGCTTTCGATCCCAACAACTTCATCGAGAAAACGCTTGACTTCCCGCAAGCGCTGCCGGCGCTGACAGCAGCCGCGATACGCGATCCTTGCATGAGCGCGCGGCTCTGGGCCGTAGGCGAGCTCGGAAAGACGCACGCTGCGGATTCCGGCCAGGCGATCCAGGTGCTGAGCCGAGTGCTGCGGGAGGATCCTGTCTTCGGGGTGCGAATTGCGGCCGCGGGGAGCCTGGGAAACCTCAAAGGAAGCGGGGCGGAGCAGGCCCTAATCGCAGGGCTCGATCAGTCCGACAGTCGCGTGCGTGCGGCGGCCGCGCGGGCGCTTGGCGAGCTGCCTTCAGATGAGAAGACCTACGAGATGCTGGCGCGGCGCCTTGAGAAGGATCCGAGCTATGCCGTGCGTGCGGCGGCCGCCTCAAGCTTGGGCCGATCCGGAGTGCCCGCCGCGGTCGCATTGCTGCAGAGGGCGCGTGCCACACGTCCTGAGATTCACGTGGCGACAGCGCTCGACCGCGCGCTGGCCGCCACCGGGGCGGCGCAGGCGGTCTCGGCATTGCTCGCCGATGCGAAACCCGGCGCGCCGGTGCAGCTACGTCTCGCCGCTCTCTCGGCAATGCCAGAGCTTCGGCGGGTGATCGACCGAACCCAGCTCGAGGAACTGTTCGAGTTGACCTCGGAGGCGATCGACGATTCGTACCTACCTCTATCCCTGGCAGCGGAGCAACTGGCTGTGGATCTCCGGTTGGCACCGCTCGCTGCCCGGTTGAGCGACCTCGCAGACTCGGCTCCCACATTGTGGCAGCGTGAGATTGCTCGGAGACTGCTCGAGCGGTTCCAGAGCGGGCCGCCGCCCGCCGACCCGGCAGGGGCAGCACCATGAAACGCTTTGGCGATGCCGCAGCAAGGCCCGTAATCAGAGCGCCGGCATGAAACTTACTGCTGTGCCTCGCATCGCCCGTATGGGCTTCGAACGCCTTCCGGCGCAAGAGCTGCCTCGGCATCAGCACGCCGAGGCCTACGCCACGATTGTCCTCGGTGGGGCCTATGAGCAATTCTCCTATGCCGGCCGTCTGAGACTTCAGGCGGGCGATGTCTTGATTCAACCGACCTTTGACTGTCACTTCGACCAGATGCTCAGCGACCGCGTGGATTTAATCCGGCTGCCGTGGCACCTCGATCAGTCCTCTGGCGGAATCTACCGCAACTGCGCCATCGAATTGATCGAGTGCGCGGCCAGACGGGATGTGAGGCAAGCCTCGGCTCTCCTCGAGGAAGCGTTGGTGGCGCATCGATGCATCCCAGCCTGCGTCCATGATTGGCCGGACGTGCTGGCGGCAGACCTCGCCGCAAACCCAAGACTTCGCATTAGGGCCTGGTCCGAAGCAATGAGATTGACGCGCGAACACGTGTGCCGCGGATTCAGGGCGACCTATGGCACCGGTCCGACGCAGTTCCGTTCCGAGCTAAGCGCGCGCGCGGCGTGGTCGAGAATCATTAGTACGACCGAGTCCATGTCGAGGATCGCCGCGAACCTTGGGTTTGCTGACCAGGCGCACATGTCACGAGCCGTGAAGACCCTGACCGGCCGAGCTCCCAGTCAGTGGCGGAATCAGTTCTTCGACGCTTGATGGGGAGTTGCGCATGCCCAGGAGGCCCTCGCCGAGACCTCGGCCTGCATCCGATCGACTGCGCCTGCGCCGCGGCGCGCCCGAAAGTCCTGGAGAGCCCGGCGTGCCGGAACAGCCGTACGAGCAGTGCATCAGGGTTGTCGAGTGCCTCGGCCGATTTCGCATTGAGGGCGATGGCCCGAACGAAGCTCGAGCCGGTTGACCCGAGAGCTGTAGAGCACGATGAGGAGCGCCTTGAGCAAACCGTGCGTTGAATGTGCCCCGCGACTCGAAACAGAGCGGCTCATCCTGCGTGCCCACCGGCTCGAGGATTTCCCGGCCTGTGCGGCGATGTGGAGTGACCCAACGGTCGCGAAATACACGATCGGTAGCGCAGCATCCCCCCAACTCACCTGGCGGCGATTGCTCGCCTATTGCGGTCATTGGCACTTATTGGGTTTTGGATATTGGGCAGTGGAAAGCAAGCAAACTGGACACTTCATTGGCGAGCTTGGTTTCGCCGATTTTCATCGTGAGCAATGGCCAACCCTAGTGGGAATTCCAGAAATTGGCTGGGCGCTTGCTGTTGAAGCGCACCGACAAGGCTATGCCACGGAGGCTCTGAGAAAGGTGGTCGAATGGGGCGACGCCCACTTGAGGGGTCGCAGAACCGTTTGTATCGTGCACCGGGAAAACACGCCATCCATTCGCTTGGCTCGCAAGCTGGGGTATTTGACCGAGCTTCGCGCGCCGACTGATGACGACCCAGATTTTTTGCTCTCCCGGGATTTGACTCGGTCCGAGACCTGATGACGGCGGTACCGTCCCGAACGCTGCACGTTTCGGCATCACCGATAGGTATCCTGCACCCGTTCACGCTGCAGCGGAGGGCATTCATGAGAAGTGCGAGGTCGGCCCAGTTGCGTTTCAGGTTTATGCCAATAGCAGCGATCACCATCGCCCTTGTTATCCTCTTGGCAAGCGGCCTGGCCTATGCAGCGCGAGAACAAGCATCGCCACCGGCTCTCGCCCAATCGGCGGCCGCCCCTCCCAGCGATATTCCGGAGAAGTTTGTCATGCCCACGAGTCGGAACGACTACGTGAAGCGCGTGGAGATGATTCCCATGCGCGATGGCATCAGGCTATACACCGTTCTGATCGTCCCCAAGAACGCTCGGAACGCGCCGATGATCCTGACGCGCACGCCCTATAACGCCAGGGAGCGCGCCTCGAATAACAACCCTTCGATGCTCGCTCTGTTGCCAGAGACCGATTCCGACTTTGTCAACGCAGGGTTCATTCGCGTCTTTCAGGACGTGCGGGGCAAGTACGGCTCGGAGGGGATCCACGAGATGACGCGCCCGCCCCGTGGACCGTTGAATCCGACCTCGACGGACGACACGACGGATGCCTGGGACACGATCGAGTGGCTGGTGAAGAACGTGCCCGAATCAAACGGACGCGTGGGCATGTTCGGCTCCTCCTATGAGGGATGGACAGTCGTGATGGCGCTTCTCGGGCCGCACCCGGCGCTTAGAGCTGCAATTCCCGAGAGTCCGATGGTGGATGGATGGATGGGCGATGACTGGTATCACTACGGCGCTCTTCGCCAGGTTAACTTCGACTACTTTGCTCAGCAGCTGGAGCAGAAGGGCGAGGGTTCGCCCGTTCCGCGAGTCGCCTACGATGACTACGAGTCCTTTCTCGACTATGGCTCGCCCGCCGCTTATGCGAAAGCCAACGGCCTGGACCAGATTGGCTGGTGGCGGAAGATGCTCGCGCATCCCGCCTATGACTCGTTCTGGCAGGCGCAAGCGCTGGATAAGCAGTTGGCGGCGCATCCCTCAGACGTACCGACGCTTTGGGAGCAGGGCCTCTGGGACCAGGAGGACATGTGGGGCGCCAACCATGCGTGGCTGGCACTGAAGGCCGCAAGTCACAAGGCAAACAACTGGTTGGTGCTGGGACCCTGGTTTCACAGCCAGGCAAATCACTTCGGCTGGAACACGGGTGTCTTCCGATGGCCCGGCGACACGGCCGAGCAGTTCCGTCGCGACTTCGTCATGGCGTTCTTCAATCAGTACCTCAACGATGGCCCGCGGGCGGGCATCGCGCGTGTGACGGTGTACAGCCCCGCCGAGAGTCGTTGGCAACGCTTCGACGACTGGCCGGTCTCCTGTGAGCAAGGGTGCGCATACCCGCTCAAGCCAATGTACCTGCAGGCCGATTTCGGGCTGGGATTTGAAAAGCCGACGGCCACTGCCGGAGGCGATTCCTACAGCTCGGACCCAGCGAAGCCTGTGCCTTACGTACCGCGTGCCGTGCAGTTCAACGATCGGCCGACGTGGCAGACGTGGCTGGTGCACGATCAGCGCTTCGTGGACGGCCGGCCCGATGTCCTGACTTACCGGACGCCGCCGCTCGCTGCTCCCGTGAGGATACAGGGCGCACCGATTGCGGACCTGCTGGCGACTACTACCGGAAGCGATGGCGACTTCGTGGTGAAGCTGATCGACGTGTATCCGCCGCAGTACCCGAGCCAGCCTGATCTCGGCGGTTACGAGCTGCCGGTGAGCATGGACATCTTCCGCGGGCGCTATCGAGGCAGCTTTGAGCATCCCTCGCCGATCCCATCCAACCAACTGCAGCGTTACCGCTTTACGCTGCCGAACCAGAACTACGTGTTCCTCCCAGGTCACCGGATCATGGTGCAGATCCAGTCGACCCTCTTCCCGCTCTACGACCGCAACCCGCAGACCTACGTCGCGGATCCTCTCTCGCCAAAGCCCTCGGAATACCAGAAGGCGATCATTACAGTGCAGCGCTCCAGCAGCCAGGCAAGCGCTATCTGGATGCCAGTCGTGCCGTGACCGCCGCCGCAGACGCCTATAACTCGAGGGTACGGTGGTTCGATGGCATCACCGCTGGCGCGCGAACAGCTGACTCAATGTTGTAACCGCCCGCGCCCGCTAGTATTCAACAATCTGCGAGCTACTGACAGTGACTGATCGGCAACTTTTTGCATTAGCCACGGCGTGTAAGGCTAACCGGGCTGCACGTTAGCGTTAAGCCGGAACAGGTTGTACGGATCGTAAAGCCTCTTGAGCATCCTCAGCCGCGCGATGTTGTCGCCGTAGGCCGCTTGCGTCCGTCGGCTGCCGTCGTCACTGCCGGATAGATTCACATAGTAGCCAGTGGTTAAAGGTTCGAGCTTCGACCACACGCTGTGAGCCCATTGCGTCGACCCTTCAGCATCGCTGGCGTCTTGCCAGGAGGTGACGAGTACCAGGGCATGAGTGGCCCTGCGGTGCCAGTAGGCCGTCGCGGCGGGCTCCACGCGTGCGATCGCGCCGCCTAGCGGTACGATCCCAATGTGACTCGCGTTGCGTGGGAAGCTCGCCACGCATTCGACGATCGCTTCAGCGGTGCTTACGCCAAATCCTTGCAGATAACCCGACTTGACGTAGTAGCTGCGGCCGTGCGGGTTACTGCCATCATTGCGTCGCTGCAGCTCAATGTATTGAGTAGGCCCAAGGTCATCATGCACGGGTGCACTGAACGCTCGCAGGGGCGCAAGCACGCCCTCAGCGGTCTTCGCGGGCCCGCAGTAGCAGACGTCAAAAAGAACCATCCCTTCACCGTCTGCGTTCTGCTGCAGTAACGTCTCCACATAGAGGTCATCCGGTGCGTTGGCGCTGAAGGCAGCGAAATTACTCATGACCTTCGGAGCGGTTGCAAACGGATACGTGAGCTGGCCTCCGTACATGAGCGGCTCGACACGGTGTAACTCGAACTCCAACGAGGTCACAACGCCGAAGTTCCCACCGCCTCCTCGCAAGCCCCACAACAGGTCTGCATTCTCTTGTGCCTCGGCGCGGACAATGCGTCCCGCCGCTGTCACTACATTGGCTCCGGTGAGATTGTCGCACGCGAGGCCGTACTTGCGTGCCAACCGCCCGAATCCTCCACCCAACGAAAGCCCAGCGACGCCCGTGTGTGAAACTGTGCCCGACGGGGTGGCAAGATCAAAAGCCTGCGTGCCACGATCGAACGCTCCAAGCAGTACTCCCGGTTCAACGCGCGCAGTCTTGGCAGTCGGATCGACGTGGATGCCGCTCATGGGCGACAGATCAATCATCAGACCGCCGTCGCACGTCGACTGACCCGACAGGCTGTGGCCGCCGGCTCGCACCGCTGTTTGGAGAGCGTGAGCGGCCGCAAAGCGAACCGCCTGTTGGACATCGGCGGCGTCCTTGCAGCGCGCAATCAACGCCGGCCTCTTATCGAACGCCCCGTTCCAGATTCTCCGGGCACTGTCATAACCGGTCTGTCCGGCCTGCAAAAGCTCTCCGCGCAGGCTTGCCCGGAAGTCGGCAAGGTCTACCTTTCGGATCGTCAGCTGACGCCCATCGAGTCCCCTTGCCGGTACGTCACCGTCAGCTGCCACGGCATGAAGCGGCGCATTACGAAGTGCTGCGGCTGCAAACAGGGAAATGCCCGAGACGCAAAAAGCCCGTCTTCTCACCTCTCTCACCTCTTCGGATCACCAACTCGACGAGCTCCTACCTCGCGAACACCCGAGGGCCCGTCGCAATTAGAGAAGCCCAAAGTGCTTCTCCGAGTTCCGCGGGTCGTGGGCATCCAGTGGATGCAGGTCGAGCCATTCGGTCCAAGTGGGCCAGTCTTCGCATGGCGATTGCCGCTCGAACGACATCCAAAGAGGATGAGATGGCCGCTTACCGTGGTCTCCCTACAGCACGGACCCTGCCTCACCGAGCATTGCTGTTCGCACCAGCGGAATGGGTGGTCCGCCGTACGAGAGGAATTTGTCGTGAAAACCATGCCAAAGAAGTCGAGGGTCGGCGCCGGCGGGTGCAGGCTGACGTGCAACCCAGTCCGCACGGAGCTTGCGGATCATGAGTTTGCCCAACGTGTACTTCAGGTATTCGGGGTCGTATGTCCCGCGTGCCGCTTGCTGATGTGCGTTGCCGGGATCCGAGTAGGCGCTCTGCCGGAATAGACGTTCTGAGTCCTCCACCGTCATGCCCTGCGCATGCAACCCAATCGCCGAGAGAAAGCGTGCATCGCGCAGCAACGCTGCCGTGAGCTGCCCGATGTGTTGCTCGGGGTCTCCCGCTCCCAGACCCTCTTCCCACATCATCTCTTCGCTGTAGTGCGCCCAACCTTCTGCATAGGCATACCCGACCCAAAGGGCTGCGATCTTCGACGGATTGCGGTTCGAATGAAGGAACTGCAGAAAGTGGCCTGGCCAGACCTCGTGCACGCTTGTGAACAGAAGACTCGCTCGACCCGGTAGATACTCCTCTCGCTCTTTCGCACTCCAGGAAGGATCGGGGGGCGAAATACAGTAGGTTGCGCCGATCCCGTGCTCGAGGGGGCCCGGAATATTGATATACGCGGCGTTGGCGCGGTTATACGGCGGTGCTTCGGCGACGAGTGGACGCTCTTCCCCGGGAATGGTGACGATGCCTTTCTGCACGATGAAGGAGCGGAGATCTGCCAACTGAGCCCGTGCGCCCTCGACTGCACCACCCGCCGGTTTGTCAGCCCGCGCTTTGTCGACGCATTCCTGTAGTGTTTCTTTCGGTGAGTACAGCGCGCAGGCCTCTGCGAGAGCGCGACTATTTCGCTCAAGATCCGCTTTACCAGCTGCAAGCAGCTCCTTGATGGTCAGATTGACACGCTCGGTCGTGCTAAGCATCTCGAGAAACAGGGGCTCACCAAGCGCGTAAGAACCCGCAGCGCGTGTGCGCTCGTCCGTAAGCCACACCTTGAGGCCGTCCATCGCGGCCGCCGCGGCGGTACTCGCTTCGGCAAGATCTGTCTGCGCCACAGTATCCCGAATGGAGGAGAAGACTTTCGGTGCGTCCGTCCGAAAAAAGACCGCAAATCCCCCGAATCCTTGAATGCCGCGTTCCGCAAATGTCGGCGGCATGGGTACCTTCAGGTTTGCGCGGATATCAGCGGCAATCTGGGGAATGGCGCGCAGATAACCAATATAGCCACTGAGTCGTGTCGCCAAAGGAGCGTAGTCCCGGTTGAGGTACACGTCTGGGTCCAACTGATCGATGTACCAGGCGGGATTGGTAAATGGAGAGCGCGCTCGATCGAGCCAGAACAGGTCGGTATCGATCACCGTGAGCAGTTGCTCACGCTCAAAAAGCTCGCTGGCGGTCAGTGTGGCAGCATCGAAGGCCAACGCGGCGCTACGCATCCGCTGGAGCCGTTTGACCTCTGCGGCAATTCCATGCGCACTCCAGTCTGCCATGCGGCCATCAAATTCGTGGCGCCCCGCCCGCACGGCGAAGAGCGGATTCGCGCTGAAGTAGTCCTCAATGTAGCGCGCGGAAAAGGATGACCAGCCGCTCTGACCTGTGGGTTGCGTCGCCCCAGTTGCATGGGCGGGGCCGGGCTGGGAGTCGACACCGCAGGCCGTGCATACAACAGCCACCAGCGACACAATCCAGCGCTTGCACATGCTGCTTAGCCCTCCGTGGGATTCGTCGAGGCGTCAACGGTCACTGTCAATACACACAACCAACTAACGCAGATTCAACCTCAGAAGTCAGTCTGACACCACAGGAACCGCTTGACTTGAATGAACTTGCCCTAGTCTGGCAACACTTGCCGGTTGGTTAGAGGTCCGCCGCTTAGGCGTAGAACGCAGGCAGGAGAGCAAACGGGGAGGCCGAAAGGTGAGGCTTCGGAGCGGCGTGTTGGGTTACAGTTGGCCTGAATTATCCTTCAGCCTGTCAGATCGCTCGCTCGGACCCACTTGCTGCCAGTCGACCCCCTGATGATGCGCCGGGAACTTCCGGGAGCTCGCGGCGGCTGGCATTGGCAGACTCTTTGGAGAGACTGTATGAGGGCGGGCAAAGCGCATCGGTTTCCCGCAGAGGTATCAGGCGTTCGTCGCCTATCGCTCGAGCGACGCTCCCCGTAAGAACTGCGGTGTTCACAGTGCGTCGCTTCCGACGCGCGCCACGCCCGACAGTGCGGTTGGAACCCCAGTGCCCGGACCCGGATGGGTCAGCAGCACGGTACGACTGCGAACAGATCCGAGGCGCAGGTGTCCACGCCAATGCGGCCGCCGCCAAAAAACGGCGTTCCGACGGCGCACGATGTGACCTCGGACGTGATGCATGCGTGGGCCGATCCGGGGAGTGGTCCACTCCTCGCTGCGCGGCGGGTCCCCAGTAGATGCGAACACGGGACACGAGATCTCAACATGCTCAAGCAGCGGCTGCTTGCCGTGCCGGGCTCGCTTTACGTTAAGGCGAATCGGTCGAACGGGACTCTCTTTGAGATCAGCACGAAGTCCCATCAGGAGAAACAGGGCTAACAGCATCGGGACATCGAATGCAACCGTCTCGAGTGAGCGACAAATCACCTGCGTACGCTCAGCGGCGCTATGTGCGACGCTCGCGTAGTAACGTTGCCAAAGCGGATCGAGCCGAAAGCTCGCACATCGCATGAGGCCGTCAACGTGCGCACTGTGAGCGTCACCTACCGGGACTGCATGTCCCTCGAGGAACGTCTCGCACGGCCGATCCGGCGCGTCAGAATCAAGATCCAGGAGTGTTTCGGCGGCTGCAAGCAGAGGCTCCCGCGGTTCACTCGCCGGCAGCCAAAAGGTGCGAAGTCTTCCGGAGCGTCCGTTCGGGTGCGCGTATACGAGCGCGCCGTTCCGCAAGCTGCCCGGCGCGGCTGTTCGCACGCATTCCGGCAGCAAGCGAGAGAGCTCATTATGCTGCGGTGTTCGGTTCCACTCGATCCACAACCGCTCCGCCGGAAAGTGCACCAGATCTCGACATCCTGAAAGGCCGCTACCGTCTGAATAGGCGAGCTCAATGCAGGCCTTCACGAGTTCGTCTGAGAGAACGTAGCGCAGTGGGCACCGAATCACCTCTTGCGCATAATCGCTAGGGCCGGGAAGCTGCCAAAGGTCGCCGGACGCTTGCCGAACGAGAAGCGGCGCAGTGCACTGAGCGACATGATCCAACAGCCGCAAGTTTGGACTCCGAGAGCCAGTGCGAGGAGTGCCGTAATTGAGGCAACGCGCCAGCTGCCCTCATGAAAGCGACTCAGGGCGCGCGTTGTCTTGAAAGAATGTGATTTGTCGGCGTACGAACCGGACGCGAAGACTGGACCGGTGCTATGGACTTATCGTAATTGGGCGGTGGAGTGCTCGAGCGGTTCGAGCCCCATGGCATGACCCCATTGACCCGAAGATGCCCGGGGGTCTCGTGCGGACGCGTGTCCGCCGGCTCCCCGGGATCGAAACCCGTCCTGAAGTCTACGGATATTTTGTCCAGTGATCTCGGTCTGCCCGATGCGCTCTGCGCGTAAAGAGACTGACACCGGCGAGTCGTGACCGGGCTTCTCCAGTGCGCACATCGCTGATAGTCTACGGCGCGTCAGCGGTTCTCCATCGCCGCGGCGTTACCGCTCTGTTGTCTGAGGCTCGCTGGTCATTCTGCAATTCATCGCTGCCGCCCTGATGAATGGTCTCTAGGAGGCAAAAAATTAGGCAAGTAACCGGGAATTTAACCGGTGAACGCGCTCTACCCGAGAGTGTGGCGATTCGAATCGTTGGGTCTGAGTTCGCCGTGGCGGCTGTTGGCATTCTGCGCGAAGCATCTCAGTGGCTAGATCAACGCAATCTGCGGGGGTGGGCGCCCAGCGAATTGCAGGACGCGGTCTTCGCGGTCCGCGCCGACGCGGGCGAACTGGTTCTGGGGTTTGTTGCTGGGCAGCCGGTCGCCTGCATGCTGTTACAGTGCACCGACGAGTTGTATTGGCCAGAGGCAGCCCGCGGAACGGCACTCTACGTTCACAAGCTTGCCGTGAAGCGCAGCAGTGCGGGTAACCATTGGAGTGCGCGGTTGATTCGCTGGGCAGAAGATCACGCCCGCCGCCGCGGCATCAGCCACCTTCGGTTGGACACTTGGGCCGACTCTCCACTTCGGGCTCTTTATGGCAGCTACGGGTTTCGAGCAGTCGACCGAGTTCCAATATTGGTCCAAGGGAGAGCAATGACTCGGATGCAGTGCACGGTCGTGGGCAGGAGCTGCGACGAGGTATCGAAAAGTCCACACCGGCTAGAGAGCCTGAGAAGTTTGCAACTCCGCCGAGCAGAGGGCGTAGGGGGCGAGGGGTTTCAACCCGCAAGATGAACGCACGTTATCGCAATCGTAAGTCCGAAATCGTCGGAGGAGCGTCCCTCAGCGGCGGCGCCAACATGTTAGTGTCCGAATAAGCCAAGATGAACCACTGCTAGAGCGAGGCTATGCGCGTCATCACTGCCCTTCTGCTATTCATGGGGACAATTGCGGCGAGCCCCGCGCCAACCGAGGAACGGCTGTTTGTGCCGACAGATCGCCCGGTGAGAGTGGCTTTTGTTGTCTCGGAAGGCACAACTCTAATTGATATTGCGGGACCCATGCAGGTGTTCGATCAGATTCAAGCCCCGGGCATTCCGTTCAAGACTTTCACAGTGTCCGAGACACGGTCGCCCATCACCGCTGGCACGATGAGCGTGATACCGGACTACACGTTTGCCGACGCACCGGACGCGGACATTGTGGTGGTAGGTGCGCAATCCGGAGATACGGCCCCATATCTTGACTACTTACGGCAGATGACCACCCGGGGTCGCTTGATGATCTCGGTCTGTACCGGCGCGTCAAAGTTTGCGCAGGCCGGGATCCTCGATGGGCTGGAAGCCACGAGCCATCATGACTTCGTCAAGGAGCTGCAAAAGCGCTTTCCGAAGGTGCATTTTGTGGCGGGCAAGGTCTGGGTGCACAGCGCGCCCAAGATCTATACCGCCGGGGGCGAGACGTCTGGCATCGAGCTGGCGCTGCACATTGTGGAGCTATACTTCGACCACGGCGTTGCGGTTAAGACAGCGCGATATATGGAGTACCGAGGACCCGCCTGGCAAGATTGAGTGCACTGGCGAGGCGCAAGTAACAGAAGGCTCTGTCAAGTCTGAAGTCCGCCGCCAGATAGGCAAAAAAATCATGCGGCTGGTTTCCATGGCATTGGAACTGCCGCTCGGCTCAGTGGCGATGGGCGTACTGCGGACGTGCTCAGTCGGTCCGCGGTCGAGCTGTGCTGAGAGCGTCGTCGAGCATCTTAATGAGGGTTGCGCGGTCGAAGGTGTAGGGCTGGCCTTCATTCAGCTGAACGAGCTGCTCAATCTCCCCGCGGATTGTCCGCTCTGCCAGCCCGGCATTTATCGGATCCGTGAAGTGACGCGGAATGACAAGATAGCGGCGCTTCGGAGTGGGCTCAAACAACGCATCCTCGACAGCCACGGCAACCTCGTCGGGCTCCGGGTAGTGAGCGTCCATCTTCTTTGGCCCCTCGACCTTTTGCACATATGTTTTCCCCTCGGGCGAGAGTCGCGCCAGCATATTCTCAACTATGTGGGAGTTGTAAGCGCCGGGTTCGATGACACTGGCTTGAGCCCCGAACGGAGCGAGCTGAAGCGCTAGTGAATCTGTCAGCGCCTCAATTGCGTGCTTGCTCATCTGATACGCGGCTAAGTCGCGGGTGGCGAGGATTCCTGACACGGAGCCGATGTTTATGACCCGCCCCTTCTGGGCGATGATCATCGATTCGAACGCTTTGACCATCATCACCGGCCCATAAACGTTCACCTTCATCGAAAGATCGAATTCCTCTGGAGTCATGTCGGCGATCGTGCCAAATGTAGCGATGCCGGCGTTGTTGACGAGTCCATAAAGGCCGCGACCGGCTTTGGTCACCGATTCCACTGCTGCCGTTATCTCTGCCGGATGCGTTACGTCCAGGCGGAGGGGTTGAACGTTCTTGATCGCTGCCAGCGCCTTCAGGTCCTCGTCCTTTCGCGCGGTGGCGTACACGAAATAGCCGTCAGCGGCTAACCGCTCAGTGATCTTCCGCCCGATACCGCTGCTGGCACCGGTGACGAGGACGGCCTTTGAGAGCCTCTCTTCGAGCGGCTGCGTAGCAGCCAAGATTGGTGTGGCGATCAGGCCGCACAAAGCCAATACCAGTAACCGCATCGTAGGCCTCCGGGACGCTAGCACTCGTAACCTGGATCGCTTCAATCAATATCAGTTGCCGTGCTTTTCACTCTGCGCGCGTCCCGTGTCTTGAGGGAATGTGACGTACGGGGCTTTGATAAGGGCGTACGTCTCGTGGCCGCACCCGCCCCAGACACAGGTGAATGGTAGGCTCTCCCCCCGAGCAGTGGATCGGCGAGGCAGCCGTCAATCAATTTCGAACCGCGCCGCTCGGCACCCTTCGGGTCAGTGAGGCCGCGGCGTTCGCGGTCAGCCTCACCTCGGCGAGTCTGGATCGACTAGGCGACGGTGGTGGGCAGCGAACCCCCATGAGCGCTGTCTCAAGGAATCTGCGACCACCCACGCGGAGGCTGCCAGCACCAAGGTCACGAGGAGCTCTGACCATTGGTTTTCCGGCGACATTGCCCATCGGGGCCGGGGCTGCGTGAAAAAGCTCGGCACCCAGACCAGAAGGCCAAATAGGCTCATCATGGTCGCTTCGAGAGTGGCCGCCAGACGAGGGAGAACCCCGACCACGATTCCCACTCCAGCGGCAATGTGACCAAGCCCCGTGACGTACGCGAAGCCCAACCGACTTGGTAACCAGCCCGGCACCATGTTGGCGGTGTAATCGGCGTAAACAAAGTGCGATGCGCCGTAAAAGACACAGCAAAGACCAAATAGGACCTGTGCCGCCCGCACGGCACGCTCGCTGTCGACCGTCATCTCCGAGGGTCGCGACTGCCGGCGCAACATGCCGTAAAGAATCCATGCACCGGTAACCGTGGTTAGGGCTTCGACGAAGCCGTACCACGCGCCAACACTGAGCGGTTGGCTGACGATCGACGGTACGTAAATCGAAGCCCGGATGGCCTGGACCCCGCCGATCGTCAATGCGCTCCACACGGCCGTGCGCGAGAAAAAAAGACCGACGCTGGCAGCCAGGACGAGTACCGTGGATCCGTACACCCAAAGGCGCCAGGCAACCCAGGCGGGTAGCAACTGCACTTCCGGCGCGGAGCCGCCGTAAGCGAGGATGAAGATAGCGAGGCTCGCCGCTGCAAGCGCGAACAAGCCTTGACTGTGTCCAACCATGCGCATGGGCACTCACCCTACTCACGCGGCCTTTGGTGCACGCGGCTGCATTGTCGCGACCGTTGGCGCGGACGGTGCAATGGCACTTGGGAATTCGTTTCCGGAGGTGCCGATTCGGAACGGGGCGCCCTCTAAGATCAAGTGCAGATCCTCTATTCATTGTCTTGAACGAATGTGATGTCACGAGGTGTCGGGCAGTGGCTGCGTCCCGGCTCTCTTCATTCCAACTCCACCGATCTCACTTCCGGGTTAGCCCTATCGCGTGGGCAATGCTCTAGGAGTTCGTGGATGGCTCACTGGGTTCACGTGCGCAGCTTTTAGGACCTCCTGCAGCGACGATCCCCCTCCGGTCAGACCATCGCCGGTGAGTCCGTTACGTGACCTCTACGCGAGCCGTGGCGCGCTTGCCGCCACCGGGGCTGGGGGGCGGGCGTTGCCTAATGTTCTGGGGGAAGCGCCTCACCATGTCTCAGACCGTCTGCGCCTACATGCAGGGCGCGGGTAGGTGCAAAGCATGGAACTTCAGACAGGGAAGCGCGTTCTGAGGTATCTCGCTGACTTAATGGTCCGGGATCACGATTTGCCGAGTGCAAAGCCCGAGGAACGTCCTCAACGCCCGTGTACTGCGCGTCGCTGTCGGGGGCATCATGGTCCTGGGCGCCCTCGGCTCCGGGCTGGGGCTAGTCACCAACCTGTCAGCCGTACGCGCTATAGCTCAGCTCTCCACCATTGCCTACAACCCAAGTCCGTTCAAGACGCGCTGCTTGGCATTTGACACCCTTGCATGCGGACACCGAAGTCCGCGATGGGAACTGGAAAACGTTCGCGGGATCGCGCCGAAAGACAGTGAAGATTGAAGCCATAGAGTGTCACTTCGGAGCACCATAGCTTTGCCTCTGCCGGCAGCGGTGGTGCGTGGTGCTCCGAGGGCCCAGCCGTGGAGGTCAACAGTGATTAGCATGCACAGAACCGCAGTTGCCGTCGCGGGAAGACGCTGGGATCGATGGGGCGGAGCCTGCACGCTGGCAGTGGTGCTATCTGCGGTGTGGCGCTTGGCGGCAGCCGATGCGACCGCGTACGAGCGGATGGCGCCTCTCGCGCAATACCTGATGCCGCGCAATTCCGAGATCGCACTCGCGCGCAGTGCAGCGCCGGCCTCGATCTCCGATGCGGCCACGGTTCTCACTCTCGATTCGCACGGTTACCAGACCGCCGTCCACGGCACCAACGGATTCAGCTGTTTTGTGGAGAGGTCGTGGGGGGCACCGTTCCAGAGTCCCGATTTCTGGAACCCGAAGGTCAGGGTACCGATTTGCTACAACCTGGCAGCGTCCGAGTCCATCCTCGTGTACGCGCTGCGGCGGACGAAGTTCGCACTCGCGGGAGACTCGAAGGACAAGATACTCGACGAGGTTCGCGCCGCAGTTGCGCGCAACGAGTTCCCGTTACCCAAGCCGGGCGCCATGGCCTACATGATGTCGAAGGAGGGGCGCTTGGCCGATACCGACGGGCCTTGGCACTCGCACGTGATGTTCCACGTACCAAAAGTCGCAGGCGCAAGCTGGGGAGCAAACCTGCCGGGGTCTCCCGTGGTCGCCGACGACCGCGACGAACCGGAGCCCCAGACGATTTTTATGGTGCCGGTGTCCCGCTGGTCGGACGGAACGGCGGCGGCTCACTAGCGGGAACCCGAAGCGCTCGACGCGCGCAGCTTTCAGTTCCGGATTCGCCTACTAGACGATCCCGACCATGTCCTACCTGCAACCTGTAAGCACGGTCGAATCGATCCAGGATGTTGTCTGACTCTGCTAGATATCCAACTGAGAGTGTTGGAAGGGTTTGGTGACTGCTGATGCGCGCATCGAGATATCTCTTAGTGGCATTGGGCGCGCTGGGTACAGCGGTCTTATTCGCCCTGGCTTCAGGCGCAATGGCTCAGGATTCATCGTCCCCGCACGACAGGCTCACGGACTGGGTAGGACATTGGAGGACACGCATCGAAACCAAGGAAACACAGTTTAGCCATGCCGCGACGGAAGACTTCGACGGGAAGTGTTCCATGCTCCCCCACGGTACGTTTGTGGTCTGTGAGTATGTGGGCCTGCAGCCCGATGCCGATGATGGCCGCGTCAGAAATGACGTCGTCCTTATCTACTACAGCGATGTTGACAAGACCTTTAAATTTACGACCGTCCTCCCTGAGGGCGGGCCACGCGAAGACCTCATGAGTGTCGACGGACGTATTTGGACGAGGCCGTTTGAAATTCCGAGACGCAGCGGTGGAGTGGCCAATGCTCGCGAAACCTACGATTTCGTGTCTCCCAAAAAGCGGCGCGCACGATTGGAGATTTCGATCGATCAGGGAGCGCATTGGACCCTGGTGAACGAGGCGGCTAGCACCAGAGTGAACTAGGCTGCCGTCCGACTGCTCGCAGCCACGGTGTGTGCCAAAAGGAAACGAACATGACGCTCAAGAGATATTGAAGGGAACCGCCAATAATGCCTCCGCGGTGATCGGGGCGGCTCTCCTCATCGGTCCCCTAGCGCTTTTCCGCTGCGCCACAGATGCCTAGCTGCGCGGTTGGACCCGTCGAGGAGTGCGCGCTGGCTACGGTCAGGAGATGGCACGAGCGATACGCGAAAGACGCTGCGGATGGGACTGCGCGTGTGTTAGACAGCCAAGGGAGTTCTTTGTGCTATTGAACCTTGCCGACGCCCGGTTATCAGTCGAGGGCTATCGCATTCAGGTGATCGAGAAGCTCAAGGCCATGCAGGATCCTGCGGCGGCGTGCGCCCTCATGGCCGAGGTTGATACGGTGCTCCAGGCCACGGGGTTTAGCCGGCCGGCCCAGAGAGCGTTCTGGCAGGCGCTGGACACGGATCTTGATGTGATCGGCGAGGAGTGGGCTGAGATGCTTGGCAAGGATGCCGCGGCGGCGCTCGGACCTGTCATCGCGACAGCGAAAACGGCCCTCCAGCGCTATCTGGAGCTGGCTTCCGCATCATCATGAACGAAGCGCTCGTTGGGTTTCTCCAGCGACGGAGCGCGTTCACTCTGTACTGCATGCGTTTCCGCGTGGCGCCTTCAATACACAATTTCGCGACCTGCTGGTTGAACACACGTTTTCCGGAAGGAACGGACTAGTGCGCAGCGCGCTCGGCCGGTTACGGAAATGCGGAGCAAGAGGTATCACGAACTGTTGAAAAGCGGGAATAGAAGTACGTCCGTCCGTAGAAGTGAGTCCTCAAGTCGGGACGGACTTAGGTTCTAAAGAGTGGGTCACCATCAATCTGACGGGGGAGGTGAGACATGGGGAAACAAGCGATGACACGCCGAATGCTGCTCGAGGCAGGCATCTGTGCCATTGCGGCAGCGGGGGTGACCAGTGGGGCGCGCGCTGCGGCTGGATTAAGTCAGCCAAATGAAGAACTCGTCCGTAAATTCTATGCAGCGCAGGAGAGTAAGGATTGGCACGCGCTCGAGATCCTGCTGGCGGATGACTTTACATTCACGAGCCCGAATGATGACGATCACATCAGGAAAGCTGCCTACAAGGTACGTTGCTGGGACCCCAACGTCAGTTTTATCGAGCACATCGATCTGCAGCAGATTGTGGGCAGCGATAACGATGCGTTTGTGCTGTACGTCTTGCACCTCAAGAACGGGAAGACTATCGAGAACATTGAGCATTTGCACATGAGAGGTGGAAAGGTCGAGTCGGTCCGATGCTACTTCGGTGGGAAGGGCTATCCGGCGGCAGTTGTTAACCAGAAGTGACGCCGGGCTATCGCAGACTACCCTGGCTAGGCAGCGGCAGGGCGACGACAGCTCCGAGAACGGGGTTGTGACGGACGTACCCTGTATTACTACAGCGACCGCACGACGGGTCCGGCAGAGCTTGGCAAGAACGGCCCAATTGAGGCCTGGAAGATCTTGCTCACGCCGTGGCTGCGCGGACACGCGAACGATAAGTCCCAGCTTCGCGCCCGCCTGTGCCGTCCGGGTTGAGCGAGGCGCCCCGACGCATGGGAGCCATTCCTTCTCGGGGCCAATATGCTGCAGCAGGCAAACGCGAAATGACAAACTCTCGTCGCTCCGTACTGTTAGCGCTACCCATGGTGGCCATCGCTCGCGCGGTCGTGATCAGGGACGGCATTCCCGACTCCCGCTATCTCGCACCGGCGAGTGAGTTCCCGCCGCTGGCCGATCTGCCGATTGAGGGTCACGGCACGCTGATCGCCCGGCAGTGGGTCGTCACCGCAGCCCACGCGGTGCATGAACATCACCCGGATCGTGTCACGATCAATGGCAAGCCGCGTGCCGTCGCGGGCACGGTCATTCATCCTGGCTTCGAGGGCGTGCCGACGCCGGCAGTGATGGCGGGAGACGCCGCTCCGCTAATGAGGGAGCTCAGAGGCATGCTGGACATCGCACTACTCCAGCTGGTCGCACCGGTCGAGGATACGCAACCTGCGGAGCTCTACCGGGCTAACGACGAGGTGGGCAAGCGAGTGACGCTGTACGGCAAAGGCGCCACCGGAACCGGCGCGAGCGGCGAGGAACCGACTTCGCCCCATCGCGGCTTGCTGCGTCGGGCGTACAACCGCGTCAGCAGCGCAGAGCGCCAGTGGTTGACCTATGTCTTTGATTGCAGTTCACAGGCACCGCTGCTGGAAGGGGTGATTGGGAGTGGCGACAGCGGGGGCCCGGTTTTAATCGATGCAAACGGGAGCCAGAAATTGGCCGGTATCACTTCCTGGAGGTCCTGGCGAGGAGACCTAAAGGATATACGTCGAGGAGTCTGCGGCCAGAGATTCTATTGCTCCCGCGTGTCTCACTACGCGGATTGGATCGATCACGTAGTGATGCGCTGAGATTCGAGCACTGGCGTTACCCGCGCACGGAACCATGGGTGTCGGCCACCACCCAGGCGGCCGTCGCGATCGCGGGGGAGATCGGGAACCGCCCGAGGTTCCCCTGATCCGTCAGATTGGGTGCGATCCGCAGCACCCCAGACCAACAGTCTGATAGTCGAGTGCGCGAGGTTCTACATTCAGGCAGATTCCATCAAGGTTGAGCTGCACGCCGCCGCTTCATTTGATGTTGCGCTTGTAACCGCCACGTCTGGCCGCCATCGCTCGACTCCTCCTCGCGCCAGACGAAGGAATTGGGACGTATATCGTTGGCTGACCACCGGGTTTCCTTGTTATCGAAGTCTTGAGTCTCAAGCACGATGCGATCGTCCCCGACCGCGCCGCCTGTGAATTTCGCGACTGAAGCGTGCTCCGGGTCAATGAAGATTGCGGGCCATGTTCGAGACCTCGGGTCGAAATAGCGCACGTCGGTGTAGACCTCCCGTTCCTTACGCGTGCCCGACGGATCGACGATCCACAGGTCCTGGATAGCGCGCCCGTCCATGATCCACCCAATGATCAGCTCACCCGAGCGGTGAGTTACCTTCCCGGCCTTGGAAAAGTCGGTGTATTCGACCTCCCAGGTTCCGATCAGACGGCCAAAGACCTTCGCCTGATCACCCAGCGAGGAATGCGGACCCAGAGCCTCGAGTGCCGTTACCATGTCGAGCCGCGGGTCGGTAGCCGGTGGGTTGCCAGCCCTTGCGGGTGCCGCGATCGAGGTGCCGAGGCTAAGCGACGAGAGAAGAGCTGCGGCCAACCACCCTGCCGCAAGGCGCTGCGCGAGAATCTGATTCTTCATGTGACTTGCCTTCGGTCCCGGCAACAGTTGCCAGAAATCCCAGACTTAGTGTAGGCATGAGGAGGGCGCCAACCCAGACCGCTTACTGCATCGGGCCGGCGATTCGCCGCATCATGGACGTATACCAGAGGGTCAGAAGTCGGTCGTCAGATAAGCAAAAAAAGCGCGTGGCTGGTATTGCGAGAATGTAGGGCTGTTGAAGCCCAGATTCCAGAAATAGACATTCGTCAGATTCTGCACCTGCATGCGCACTCTCGTCGCAGCTCCCAACAGGGTGAATCGGTATCGACGACCCAAAGCTATCACCTCCCCGGCGAACCTCGCGCCACATCATCGACGCTGGCCGAATACGCGCCAAAGTGCAAGACGGGATGTCGGCGGAAAGGGGCGGTAGTCGCGCAACCTTATAGCTGGCGTTGATGGTTGCCGTAAGGCGGGCTTGGTTCAAGGCCTCGGAGCCGATGCCTTCGGCCGCGAGGTTCGACCCCGCGACCTTCACGTCGCCCCACAGCAAGGCTCTTAACCAAAGGTCACGCATACTGTGAAGCGCCAAAATCCCTTGCGGCTGCTCACTCTTAACGGGAACGATGCGCGGCTTCCCAGATCGCTGCCGCGTCGGCCGCATCCGTCTTGTTGGTCTTGACGAACGGCCGCGCAAACTTCGTCGCAATCAGCCTAACCTCATGGCCCATCGCCGTAAGTCGGTGCGCCCAGTGTTGGGAGCTGCTGCAGGCCTCCATGGCGACAATCGATGGCGCCAGGTTGCCGAAGTGCTCCAGCAGCTCCGCTCGCTGCAACTTCAGTCGCTGGATCTCCCCGGTCTCAAGATCGGCCGAGTGCAACTGAAAAATCCGCTTGGCGATATCGAGACCGATGACCGTTGGCATGACGAAGCTCCCCGGAAAAAGTGGTGACGCCGACAACCCTTACCTACAAGTCCGGGAGGCGTCCATACCATCTTCCGAAAAACGGGCCTTCTTCATGGCTCCCTCGCTGCCCCTCGGAGCCATCATCCCAAAGATCAGGTGGTACGAAGATCGCCACGCAGGTCAGAGGCGAGCGGCGACACGGTGCGCGAGCCATGTTTGTACTTCTTGCTCGACCCACCCGACGGAATGGCTCGTGATCTGAACGCGCATGGGGAAATGACCTGCGGCTTGGAGCTCGTAGAGCTTGGTCTTTCCCAGGCCGGTGACATCCAGGACCCGAGCCAAGCGAAGTATGCGGATAGGCTCCCCCGAAACACTCATCGCGTCGTTAGGAGAGCGCACGGTCACGTCCGGATGGGATCGCGTCATCGGACGCGACAGGGGCTGGGGCTTCTTGCAGTTCGGCATCTGTGCAACTTCCTTACGGACTCCAAACCGCCGTTCTCGAGTTGTGGCGGCCTGGGACCTGGGATGGGACCTCTCGCCGGTGAAACATCATGACCCGGGTAAGGTGCGATGTCTGTCGAGGAATGCTGCGAGTTTCAGCAGAAACCTGGCACCTAGCCGCAGGCGCCGCAGCAGGTCGGTGCGCTGTCGGAGTTTCTGTAGCGGATCGGATAGAAACTCGGACCCCCGTCTTTCTTGGCCTAGTGCCGGTTAGCGGCGGGTTCCTGGGAGAGGAAAAGCAGCAGTTTCTCATAGAGAAGTAGGACGAAACCGCACGCCAGCCCGAACCCGAAGAGGAGCCAGAAGGGGCTCCGGGGGGGTGCGGAGACGAGTCGATAGAACAGGGCGATCAGGATGCTGAGGAACCCCAGGACGGTGAGCAGGATGCGCACAAATGGCGCTGCCAGCCGCAACGCCGCAAACGCGACCATTTTCAGCGCATTGAGCACCAGGCGGAGCGTATGCGACGTGACCGAGGTGGCAGAAGGTTCGCGTTCGGCAGGGGCGTGGGGGGTGGGCATACTCGATGAGGTTCCCGGGATTGCTCAAGGGTTAACCACGGACGGTCTCATCGATTTGCACAGAGTTCGGCCGCTGCGCAGTCGTTCATAGAGCTCCTCGCGGTGCACCGTCACGCTCCTCGGCGCCACGATGCCGACGCGAACGTGGCGCCCCCGCATGCTGAGGACGGTCACGGTCACGTCCGCACCTATCCTTAAGGTTTCACCGACTCGGCGAGTGAGGGCCAGCATGGCGTCTGTTCCGGAACGGGCTCTGAACTCGTAGTTGATCTTACGCTTGCTCGCATTATGCGAGCAAGCGTCCCAATCCTTAACTATGGCGCTCCACTTTCGGAGCAGAGCGGCATGGCAAAGGGTTCGGTGTTGCGCAAGACGCTGCGCAGCCAAAGTCATCGGGCAATGATCCGCATCTTGGTTGCGGCTCGAGACAAGGCGGGCCTCACCCAGCGGCAGCTCGCCGATCGCCTTCGTCGCCCCCACTCCTTCGTAGGGAGAATGGAGGCGGGCGAGCGGCGGGTGGATGTCGTGGAGTTCATCGAAATCGCACGCGTCCTGGGTGCCGATCCGCGGGAGCTGTTCGAGCTGCTGCTCTGAGAGCGGCGAGGACACTCCTTGGAACCCCAAGTCATTCCTGGGGAGGCATCGGCCGCATGAGCTCCCCGGAGAGGAGCTGCAGGGCGTGGAGATTGAATCGCCCCATGGGCCCTGAATCGTCGCTTTGGGCGGCGAGCAGCAGCCGGCGCCAGACCGCCGGCCGGTCATCCCACCGAGGGCGAACGAAACGGAAGCGCTTTTGCGCGATGCGATCGATCTGATCGAACCGTAAGGCTGCGACTAGATCCCCCACCTCCGGGGTCATGCCAAGTAGCACCCGCGCGGTCGCCGGATCGCGCGCAGCTCGCAGACTGTTCCATGCAAGTAGGAGAGTGGCTCGCGCCAAGGACGTGGCGGTCGCCCGTGGAAACGACCCTCGCCAGGAGGGGACTCTGGCTTGGTCCGAAAGGTGACTCCCCGCTCCCCGCCACCAATCGGCGCTTCCAAACTCCAGATCCACGAGGAGGAAACTGCGACACGCCGCGCGCCGGCGGGTGGCGGGGTCTGTGCTCTTGAGAACTTCACGTAGCTCCCTCACGAGTGCAAATGACCCCTTGGTCTCCTGCCGGGCCGCATTGACCAGCATCTCAAGACACCGCTCGTTGACCTCAAAAACGCCGCTAAGAAGCCGGTCCTCCTCTCCCTCCGTTGGCCGGCTTGTCTCAGGCCGTAGAGGCCGAGCTTGTGCGCCAGCCTCAGGGGTGCCCCCCATCTCGCGGAGGGGAGTCAGGCGGCTCTCTTGTGTACTGGCGATGCTCATGATCTGACGATTTTCATACCAGAGAGGTAAACTTTCTTACCACACAGATTACGAGGCGAGCAAGATCCTTAGCTGAGATGAGTGTTACCCCGGAATCGGCCATCAAAGTGGCGATCCTTCGGATGCTCGCCCCCTGGTGATGCTGCTGCTCGCGGCGGGAGACTTCATGGCCATCGTCAATGGTGGCCTGATTCGGACGATCAGCGCACCAGCGAGCGCGGTCGGCATAGTGACCCCCTCGAAGGCGAAGCCACGGGGCAGACCCCCCACTCGGATCGACTACGAGGCAGCCCTAGGCGATTTGTCTTGGCCTTTACGGGCTACCGCGTCAGCCAGTTTACCGAGGGGAACTTGAATCGGCGTCAGCGATCCGACTTCCGGCCGCAGATCGACCAGGGCGTCGTTGTAGTTCTGGAGTACAGCGGTAACCAAGGCAACCGAATAGGAATGGTCAACATCAGTCGCGGAACGTGCGGCGTACTAAGTGACCCACGCACACTTACCCGCGAACGGCTGCTCTGGCCGATCCCTTCCGTCTGTCGGCAGTACTCTGGGCTTTCAAGGCCCGACATGGCTCGGTCGTGATGCTTTCAAAAGAAGACGCGTTCGCCTGCTGAGAGATTTGCCTCGACTGTATCAATCGAGTCTAAGAGATCTCCCTGCGTATGGCCTGCCATCGCCCGACCAAGATCCCACGCTTGCCAGGCAGCGAACGGTTGCCACGCGGCGGCGTAGAAGTCACCGGTGTCCTTGCAGAAGTTCGCTACAGGGCTCGCGTTGAGCGCCATTAGGATGTCGTGCTCGGCCTCGCCGCGGCTGACGCCGTCCCCCGGAGCGCGTGTTGCCCACAAGAGCCGCAATAGATATGCATTTGGAAGATCTGTGAAAGCACCTCTGTTAGCCTCGTCTGGCGAACGCTTCGTGAACGCAATTGCGGTACGTGGATCTGCTCTAGAGAGAGGCGCGGCGCGCGCCATCAGCAGGCAGTAAGGTGTCGTGTCCTGTGGTTGACAGGAACCCTGAGGGTGACCTCTGGCCAGGTTCATCTCCAACAACCAGACGAGAGCCTCCAGCCCGGAGTCGCGCCGAAGTGCACTTTCAGTCCGTTGAACATAGACGTCCTGGGTGGGGGTAGCACGCTTTTCCGAGACAGCGGCGGACAGGGTTGCGAAGATCTCTGGAAATGCTCCCGCCTCGATGGTGGGGTGAGCGGCCAAGCCGGGCGGCAAAGGATAGTGGGCGTCCTTTTCCCAGTGCCGCGATAGAAGAATCCAGTGTGCGGTTACGGCCTCTTTGCCAAAGGGCTTCTGCTTTAACCACAGTTCCGCAGGCATGCGGCCGCTGTTGGCAAGCGCTTGGGCGATCTGCGGGTGCACCTGGGTGAAGGTCGGCCAGAAGCGCCGTAGCGCCCCTTTGACTTCGTCGGGCATGGGTGCGGCGTCGTAACGCACCCGCGCCACTTCGTCCGCGCCCAGCAGCCAGCGAACGAACTCGTTGTCAGATGCTTCCTGCAAGTTGGGCTGTGGGGCCTCGGGCGACAGGGCACCGAGGTTGGATTCGATCCAGAATGCGTCCGTCGCGTCGGTCGCTGATTTTAAGGGCGTAATGCCCGCATTCGTGAGCGCCTGTGCGATACCCAGTCTGTTGCGAAGCTCCATCGCGCGAAACCAAACCTCCGCGTAGAGCGAATCATTAACGAAGGTGTTGTGGTGGCGCACCTGTAGGACCCGACGGAGCTTGTAGTCATGGAGAGTGAGTCCTTCCGCCGCGTCGATGTAGTGATAACTTCCAGATATCCCAACCGAAACGATCTCAGGTGATTTTCCTTCCACGTCTTTCTGGTACTTAAGTCGAAGTTCACCAGCCGTTTCTCGGCGCAGAGTCCGCAGCGCGTCCGATCCTGCTGTGGGGGGCACAAGGGGCGCGGCGGCTTGACAGAGCGAGGCGCCAACGAGGAACGTTAGGAATGCAACTATGCAGAGATACTTCATTGGTCGCATCTGCCAAGTGTCTTGGGTGCCGAACACGCCGCCCCACTAATACGGGCTGGGTAAGCACAATTATACCGTTGCTCACTCAGATTCGGTGTGTTCAACATTTTTTGGTTCATGCTCGTCCCGCTCAGGCGTCCATGCGATGGGAGTCAGGTAGATGATAAAACCACCCATCATTCGTACGAGCGTCCGCTGACACTGGATGTCATTTGGACAACTGGACCTGGACGCACCGTCAGTCCTAGCAGACAGTCCACTTTGGATCGCAGATGCGGTAGGCTTTATAACGTGGGTCGTTTCAAGTGGCAGCTGACAATTGTTTGCGCTTTGCTTCTGGGCGGCTGCTATGTCGCGAACCAGGGGAAATTTGAGCAAGCGGTCCGTGACCGGGTATCGACGGGGATGCCACTGCAGGCAGCTACGGCGAAACTGGCTGAACTTGAGCTTCACTGTACCGGTAGTAACCCGGTGGATTGTCATCGGGTTCGTCAAAGCCTGCTGCCCTACTCCTGTGTTGAGCGAGTCAGGTTGCACTGGTCGCAACCCGATCACCTCGTCGACACTGTCGACATACCAAAAATTGCCTGCGCCGGCTTCTAAGCGCGGGCGATAACCTCAACGCTTCCACATCTGCCGAGGCGACGCGTCTGGTCGCGCGGCAGTTCCCGTTCGCGGGACACGCGGTGTAATGCGGAAATATTCAAATACGTATTTCAAGCTTTCTAGTAAATGATTATTTGTCCGCTCGTCTTGTTGACGGGCTCCCGAGTCAGTTAAATCGCGTCGCTCAGATCTCTCGAGGCAGAACGAGCAGGGCGAGAGAGCGTTTGCGTCAAGTGCGTCGCGTCTTCAACAACGGCTAAGGAGGCAATCATGTCTGGCGGGTACTACAAGATCGTCGAAGCGCAGCTACCCCTACTGGCGGGGTTGGGCGGGCACAACTTAATCGCAGTTCTCAATCCGGCTGGAAATGTGATCTATGAGTTTGACGGGCTGGCTACCTCATCGAGTGGGGAGATAAAGCCGATCGGGTACTTGCCTTCTGACACATTGAAGGTTTACGAATACACCGGCCAGGCGTACTACAACGCTGACGACCCGCAGTCGACCCTCGTCGCATCAGACAGCCTTGCAAGTCTTCAGCCCTATATCACGGCGATGACGACATGCAAGAACGACATAAATGCGGAGAACCTCTCGTACCCATTCTTGGGGCTGGGCACGAACAGCAACTCCGTCGCTTCAACGCTGGATGCCTGTATGGGTGTTCCCGAGCCAACTCTCATCGGCAGCGCACCGATTACCCCAGGCGTGGGAACGTTGGTCCTTTCGCCAACGGTCATCAATTCGGTAGAAAAAGCGAACGGGCTTGACCAGGAGTCGCTGAAGGGGCTTTCGTCAGTTTCGGGCGAATCGACCGGTTCTACCACTTCAACCGTCGATGTCACGAATGGCGATGGCACGACGTCAACGGCGACGATGACCATATCCGGCGCGGATGGGGTCGCTACCTTGATGGACAGCGACAGTGCGGCCGATAAGGTTTTCACGCAAACAAACACCATTCAGTCATCGGGGAACACGTCGGTGGCGGTCAATGGGTACGGGGACACGTTGGGTATCGAGGGTGCGACCCTGTCCTTGGCCGCAAGCACCGGTACGGAGAGCATGGGCGTGATGGGCCTTGACGATATCATCGATATCGGGACGCACGAGGTCGGCAAGAATGGGGCGCTCCAAGGAGGCACGGTGGACGTCGGAGCTGACATGTCGGACGAGACCATTGACATCGCCGGCGATGGGGCGGCAGACATCGATCTGGGAAATGACGCGAGCGCCGTTATCAATGGAAAGGGCGACGTCGATATGGGTGATGATGATCAGGTTCTGGTTGGCAACGATTCAATCATCAGTAGTGTCGGTACGGGCACGGACAACGTCGTCGATGTTGGAGCTTCGGACTACACGACCATAGACCAGAGCGGCGATGACGTAGTGGGGAAGGGTCAGGACACGGTGATCGTTGGGGGAACCAACGATCATGTATATGACGATGACAGCACCATCGATGTTGAGGGCAGTGACACTGGAGATATCGTGTACGGTGAGGGCGACACGGGAAGCGGCTGGGGCGGTTATGTCAAGGAAGGCGGGTCGTACGGTGGCTATGGTGGAGGCGGCTATTACGGCTACGGCGGCGATGCGATCGGGATAAAAGGAGACGGCAAGAGAAGTGCCTCTGAGCGTGACCGAGGGAGAGGAGTCGACATCGCAACGATTGCTGCGCGTGATGCCTTCGGCACCACGTCTTCGACCGTATATGGAGGTCAAGCGGCAGCGACAACGCAGCGCGTGGGGATCGCCACACCTGATAATGTCTCTGAAACGACTCTGTGGGGATCGTACGTCGCGGCCGGTCAGTTGGTGCACGCCATGGCGAAATGGAGCTCGGATGGTGGCGCCTTCAGCGAGACGCTGCCGGAAGGCGGCGGCTCCGCGCCACACTTCCTAACCTCGTTGACCGCGTCATCTACGCTTAGAGCGAGGGAAGATCGGTTAATGCACCACTGATCTGGAAGCTCTGACCGTTCGACGTAAAGGGAGCCTTGGGCGTCATGGCGGTGAGGCCTGGCGCCCAAGGCACGAACTAAGAGGCGCAAGTCCCTTGGTAGGGTCAATCCACTTCATCTCGGGCCTGCCCCGTTCAGGGTCGACGCTACTCGCGGCGGTGTTACGGCAGAACCCGAGGTTCCATGCCGACATAACCGGACCAGTTGCTTTGCTATGCGCGGCGGTACATCAGCGCATTGGGGGGACCGGGGAGTTTTCCGTGTTCTTCGATGAGGCGCGATGCACACAGATGCTTCGAGGAATCTTTGACGCGTACTACGCCCGTGTACCGACCGATCACGTCGTGTTTGATACCAACCGTACTTGGACGGGCCGGGCGGCGCTGCTTCGATCCCTGTACCCGAAGAGCAGGATCATCTGTTGTGTCCGTCACGTCGGTTGGATCATCGATAGCCTTGAGCGAATGCGCGTCAGAAATCCCCTGAAACTCTCGAAGCTATTTGGTCAGCACGGCGAGGGGACCATCTATACGCGCGTTGAGGCACTAATGAACTCGGAGACGGGGCTAATAGGCGCGGCTTGGAGCGGGCTGCGTGAGGCCTGGTTCTCCGAATCGGCACACAGGCTCATCGTTGTCCCGTATGACACGTTGGTACGAGAGCCCCGAAAAACTCTCAAGGGTATTTACGAGACACTGGAGGAGCCCTGGTTTGAGCACGACTTTCGCAACGTGACCTACGAAGCTCCCGACTACGATGACAACCTCGGAATGCCGGGGTTGCATACTGTTCACGCAGTGGTCGCGCCGCGCGATCGGATGCCGTCCATCCCCCCTGACGTGTTTGCCAAGTACGAGAAGACACACTTCTGGGGACAAGCAGATCTTAACCCACGGAAAGTCCTGATTCTTTAGGGGTCGCAGGCTCCCATGTGTGCTGACATCATTAGGCATCTATCTAAGATGGAGGTGAGTCGCAGGTTAGTTCGGGGCCTCAGCCTCTACATTAACGATACCGGTACGATCAAGGGCCGGGGCGTCTTCGCTGGGCGCGCGTTCGCGAGAGGCGAGCTCGTGGAGGTTGCTCCAGTCATCGTCTTCACGTCAGAGTGCATGCTGCCGCGCAGTCTGGCGAACGTTTTGTATAACTGGGAGGAGCACACCCGTGAGCCGAAGACACGGGCAATCGCGCTGGGGTATGGGAGTCTCTACAACCACAGTAACCCCGCGAGCCTGTGCTATCGAGTCGATTCCCGTGCTCGCGTGATTCGTTACACCGCGATTCGCGACATCGCAGGCGATGAAGAGCTAACAATCAACTACAGTGCGGCCTCGGGCCACTGCGAAATGCAGTCGGACACCTGGTTTGAACGGCATGGGGTCGCGCGATGGCCTGGGTAATTTGATGAGCGCGGCTCGCTTGGTCACGTGGCGCTCCGTGGCTGGGCGTCCGATGCGTCTTGCACGTTCCAAATTCAGCGCGTGAATAATCAGTCAAGGGCACTCGGCGCGCCGGAGGCGCCTGCGAATACTGGCCTCTGGTCGGTGCTTGTCATGGCCGCGCTTCATGGTGTGGCTCCGGATGAAGCGCGATTGGTGCATGAGTTTGGCCGCGCGCCATTCGATACGATGCGCATCATCCTGGCGGCGCGCTTGCTTGGACTAAAGGCGCGCGCTGTTCAGCAGCCGGTGCAACGTCTGCACAGGGCTCCGCTTCCGGCGGTAGCGCGTGACAAGAGCGGGCGGTATTTCGTTCTCGCTAAGTATCAGCTGGATGAGCCCGTGGCGTGTCCGAAAGGTGGGGAGGGTTCTTCGCGGGAGTCGAGCGGCCGCTTACTGATCCAACGACCCGGGGGGCCGGTGGAAGTGGTGGCCAAGGAGGCGTTTCTCGCGTTCTGGAGCGGGGAGCTCATCCTCTTCGCAAGCCGGGCGAGTGTCATCGGCGCCATGGCGCGATTCGACTTCTCGTGGTTCATTCCGGCAATCGTCAAGTACCGGAAGCTCCTAGGTGAAATCCTCTTGATTTCGCTCACGTTGCAGGTGCTCGGGCTGGTCATGCCGCTTTTCTTTCAGGTCGTCATGGACAAGGTTCTCGTCAACCGCGCCATGAATACTCTGAATGTGATCGCAATCGGGCTGATATGTGCAATCTTGTTTGAGGCCCTGTTGACGGCGATCCGGACTTGGGTGTTTGCCCACACGAGCAGCAAGCTCGACGTCGAACTTGGGGCGCGGCTTTTCAGGCACCTGCTCGCGCTTCCTCTTACTTACTTTCATGCGAGACGGGTCGGGGATTCCGTAGCCCGCGTCCGGGAGCTGGAGCACATTCGATCCTTTCTCACGGGCAATGCGATGACGGTTGTCCTTGATGCCGTCTTTTCGGTGCTGTTCCTCGGGATAATGACGATCTATAGCCCAGTTCTGACCGCCATCGTTCTCGCGTCCATTCCTCTGTATGCATCCGCCTCCTTGATCTTTGTTCCGATGATTCGACGGCGGCTAAACACCAAGTTTGATCGCGGTGCCGAGAATCAATCGCTCCTCGTCGAGACGATTAGTGGAATCGATACCGTTAAAGCCGCCGCGGTGGAGCCTCGCTGGGCTCAGCGATGGGAAGGTCAGCTCGCGGCATATGTCACCGCCGGACTGAGCGTCACCAATGTGACGACCTTTGCGGGCGGGATGGTTACGCTGATCAGCAAGCTCGTAACGGTTGCAACAATGTGGGTAGGGGCGGGGCTTGTGGTCTCCAAGCAGCTGACTGTAGGCGAGCTGATTGCCTTCAACATGCTGTCAGGCCAGGTTTCAAGTCCGATTTTGCGGATAGCGCAACTGTGGAATGACTTTCAGCAGATCGGCGTCTCAATGAGCCGACTGGGCGACATTCTAAATGCGCCTCCCGAAACGTCGGGCCAGAAATCACGAATGCCGCGACTTGTCGGGGCGATCGAGTTCGATCAAGTGTCGTTCCGTTACCGACCAGAGACCAGCGATGTGCTCCGTCAGGTCTCGCTTAAAGTTTCCCCCGGGGAGATCGTAGGGATCGTAGGGCACTCCGGAAGTGGCAAAAGCACATTAACGAAGCTCGTGCAGCGACTATACGTACCGGAGCGCGGACGGGTGCTGATTGACGGTCAAGACATATCGATTGTGGATACTGCAAGCCTGCGACAGCAGATTGGCGTCGTCATGCAGGAGAACACCCTGTTCAACCGGTCGATTCGGGAGAACATTGCGCTGGTTGATCCTGCAATGGACCTGTCCAGCGTTATCGAGGCCGCTAGGCTTGCTGGCGCGCATGAGTTTATCTGCGAGCTGCCAGAAGGGTATGACAGCCACGTGGGAGAGCACGGGGTCGGGCTGTCCGGGGGCCAACGACAGCGCATAGCGATCGCGAGAGCGCTTATATCAGACCCGCGCATTCTGATCTTCGACGAAGCGACCAGTGCGCTCGACTACGAGTCGGAAAGCGTGATCCAAAGAAATATGCGTCGGATTAGTCACGGCCGGACCGTGCTGATCATTGCGCATCGACTGTCGGCGGTACGGGATGCCACGCGCATCGTAGTGCTCGAACGAGGGCAGATAGTCGAAAGCGGCTCGCACGAGCGATTACTGGGGACGCCGGGCGGCATCTACGCTCGTCTCTACGCACTTCAGCAGCGGCAGGAAGCGAGTGCCGCATGAGCACTGAAAGGACCCGCGCGCCCGCGTGGGAGCTTTTCGCGCGGTACGCGGAGGTTTTTTCCCGAGCCTGGGAGGAACGCGCTGAACTCACGCTACCGGCCCTCGAGCCTCACGAGGCGGAGTTCCTCCCAGCGGCGCTTGAAATCGAAGCAAGGCCGGTGTCACCGGTGGGGCGGTTGGTTGCGCGAGTCCTGATGGCGTTGATTGCATGCCTGCTGGTTTGGTCGGGCCTGGGGCGGATGGACATTGTCGTGACGGCTGAGGGGAAGCTTATTCCGACGGGATACACGAAGGAAATCGCCTCGGTGGACGTTGCAAGCGTACGACTCGTGCATGTTGAGGAAGGGCAGGTTGTGAAGGCGGGGGACGTTTTGGTAGAGCTCGATTCGCGGGAGGTCGATAGCGAGCGAGATCGGGCACTGGCGGACTGGCAGAACGCTCGTCTGCAGTATGCTCGAGCAGAAGCATTGCTTTCGTCCCTGGCTCGGGGAAGTTCGCCTCGCCTTGCTCAATTGGCGGGTGTGCCGGCACAGCGCTGGGGGGAAGCCCAGGGGCAACTGCAAGACCAATGGCGCGATCTGACAGCGAAACGGGCGCGTCTCGATGCAGCAAAACTGCGATACGAGGAGGAATTGCCTCTGGCAACCCGGCGTGCCGCGGACATCGCCGAGTTGGCGAAAAGCGGAGATGTCTCCCGGCACGACTGGCTCGAAGCAGAACAGGCAAGGATAGAGATTGCGCGGCAACTGGACGACACGGTCGCACAGCTGACGACCCTGGAATCGGGGACCCGCAAGGACGCGCAGGACGAACTCGCCTCGGCGGAACGTACTCTGGCCGAGTCAGCTCAGGATGAACGGCGCGCCAGCGTGCACGGTGAATTGCTCAGGCTGGTGGCACCCGTCGATGGAACCGTGCAGGAGCTCACCGTTCACACTGTCGGGGGTGTCGTACCTGCCGCCCAACCGCTCATGCAGATCGTTCCCTTGCAGCAGCAAGTGCAAATGGAGGCATTTCTGGAGAACAAGGACGTCGGCTTCGTTAGCGAGGGGCAGGCGGCTGCTGTGAAGATCGATGCCTTCGACTACACCAAGTACGGAATCTTCGCCGCAAGAGTGATTCATGTTTCGAGGGATGCCATTCATGACGAGAAGCGGGGACCGCTGTATTCGGTCAAAGTCGCGCTTGAGCGCTCGAAGCTACAGGTCGATGGCGGTCGAACAGCCGCGTTGGAGCCAGGCATGTCCGGTACTGTCGAGATCAAGACGGGCTCCAGACGCGTAATCGAGTATCTGCTTTCGCCTCTGATCCGGCATGGGGGAGAGAGTCTGCGTGAGCGCTAAGACATATCGCGCGAAGTGCTCCCTCAAATCACTCATTTTCGTGCTTGCAGCGAGTTCAGGCTTCGGCCAGGAGCCGCCGCTGAGCGATCCTTTGGGAGTCAACCCGCAGGTGCTGCGCAATGGAAGCCGGCTGCCGGGAGACGACGCGATACCCCCTTGCCCGGCTCGAGTTATACCGGGTCAAACACTCGATCTGGCGTTGGCAGCGGATGTGGCCCTTTGCAACAGTCCCAAGGTACGGTCGACCTGGGAAGCGATCAAGGTGCAGACCGGCGTCTTGGGAGAAGCGAAGGCCGCCTATCTGCCGTCCGTGTCGGGATCTTACACTCTGCAGCGCGAACGCAACATGTTTCCTGATGTCCCGCAAGAGAATGCCTCGCTCACTGGGCACAGCGCCTTCGCGGGCGCGACATGGCGGCTGTTCGATTTTGGCGAACGAGCTGCGAACCGGGACTACGCACAGCTATTGCTCTCAGCGGCGATCGCCAGTCATGACGCCCAACTTCAGGAAATCCTAGACGGGCTTGTCGGCGCGTACTTTGATGCAATGACGGCGCTCGCAGGGCTGGGGGCCAGTCAGAAAAGCCGGAGCCTTGCCTCGGCTACACTGGAGGCCACGGGTCGACGTGAGGAAAGAGGAGCCGCATCTCACAGCGACACGTTGCAGGCGCAGGTTGCTCTTGCGAAATCGGTGCTTGCTGAGAAGCGCGCTGTTGGGAGTTATGGCAAGGCGATGAGCATATTGGCCTACTCAATGGGCCTCTCTGCGGACGTCACTTTCAATCTACCCGAACTGGATAGGCCGAGCGCGGAAGCAGTAGGGGAACTGACCGCGTGGCTCAGCGCCGCTGAAAATCAAAACCCTTCGTTGACCGCGGCGCGAGAGCAGTGGGAGGCCATGAACCGCAAGATCGTTGCGACACGCTCTGAGGGACGAGCAACGGTCGATTTCAGCGCCGACTGGTTTGAAAACGGCTATCCGAGCCAGGGCATTCAGACGACATCGAGTCGGCAGACCACCTACGGGCTCACAGTTACTGTACCCCTGTTCGAAGGGTTTGCGCGTACATACAAGGTCGAGGAGGCGACGGCCCAAGCCAAGGGTGCACAGGCCCAGTATGAAGACACGCGGTATCAGATCCTGATGAATGTGGTCAAGGCGCACGCGGACGCCGTCTCGGCGCTGGGCAATCTAGACGCATCAGAGGCACTTCTCTCCGCAAGCGGAGCAGCCGCAGAATCGTCCGGGCGACGCTATGCGAGTGGGGCTGCGAATATCCTGGAACTGCTGTCGGCGCAATCGAACCTCGCGGAGGCTGAACAACAGCGAGTTCAATGTCTGTCGGAGTGGTATGCAGCGCGCCTGCGGTTGTGGACGAGCGCAGGGGCGCTCGGCCTTTCACGACTGCAGCGCTCCCTGAGCACGCTTGTTGGCCCGGATGCCAACCGATGAATGTCTACACCTGCGCGTATCAGAGAGTGGCTGTTTGAAGGAGGCAGACCGTTAGTCGACTCCGTCAGTGTCCTTCGGCGGATTGGTCCTTACATAGCTTTCCAGCGCGGTAGTCAGAAGCTCCGTCATAGTCACTCCTCTAATTGCGGCTTGAGTCTTGAGCCACTGCCGGAACCTGCGTGGCACCTTGAAGCACAGTGCGCTCAGATCGCAATGCTGAATGCGGTCGCTTCGTCGAGTGGCTCTTTCCGAAGCCGGGGATTCCACACAGTACTCCCGTCGATATTTATAGCACTTGTACTACAGGGACTATCATTGTCGCTGCAACACCGATGGCGCAATCCCGAATGGGAGCGAGTCTTTCTTCATAAGGGCGATTTGCGGTGAGGTGCGAAAAGCTAAAAGTTGATTGGGCGTTGTTGTCCGATACTTCCAAAGCGCAAGCTCACATGAATACTGTCGGCTACCAGCTTCCCATCTCACTACTAAAGCGCTGTTGCATCGCGTTAGGCTGCACGATCCCACCGTGCAACCACTGTTCAACGCCCGAGCTAACTCGCTTACTCCTCCTGCGCGCAGGCTCGCCTATCGTTACCAACGGTATATCGTGCCCACGGCGGCCGGCGATGCGCTCAATGTCATCGCACGCTCAGAACCCCGACCTAACGAGGCGACGACGCCCCTTTTAGATCACACCGGACTAGTGCGACTGGGATCAGGCTCTCCTAGCAGCCAGCGCTCGACATCGGACCGCAACCAGCCTCGTCCACCGCCGGGCAGCTTACCGGGAAAGGTTCTGGCCCTTACCTGATGTTGATGCTGGTGTTTTACCGACCCTAGAGGTAAGCTTTCTTACCAGACTTTTCTGAGTTGATCAAGATCGTCGGGACGCATGAGTGATTCCCTAAAAGCGGCCGTCAATGCGGCGATCCTCCGCATGCTCAGCCCCTTGGTGCGCCTACTGCTCGCGGCCGGAGTGGGGGTGGGGGATTTCATGGCCATAGTCAAGGTGGCCTATGTGCGCGCCGCGCGGGATGAGGGTCGGGAGCGGCGCGGCGAGGTGCGCCCGAATGCCTCACGCATCGCCGTTGTCACCGGTCTCACGCGCGGCGAGGTGGCCGCCATGCTGAGTGAGGATTCGGATGAGCGGCGCACCAGCGACCGCGGGCGGCATAGGGCGGAGCGCGTTCTGGCAGGCTGGTGGAACGACCCCGACTTCCAGACCCCCGACAGGGAGCCGGCGGTATTGCCTATCTCCGGTTCGAGGCGGTCCTTCAAGGAGCTCGTCAAACGATACAGCAACGAGCCGCGTGTCACGCCGATCCTGGATGAACTGCTGCGGGTGAACGCCGTGAAGAGGCTGTCCGATGGGACCCTCAAGGCCGTCAGCCGCACGTACGCGACCGTGCGCTGGAATCCGGACGGGATCGCGAGCCTGGGCGAGCAGCTCGCCGAGCATTGCGGGACGCTCCTTCACAACCTCGAGCACCCCGGTGAGCCGCGGCTAGTGCGGCGGATCGTCAACGCGCAGCTCGATCCGCGCTACCGTCCGATGCTCGTTCGTGACATCCAGGAGGAGCTCGAGGCCACCGCTAATTCGATCGACGACGCCCTAAACGAGCGGCGGGCAACCGTTACGCCGGTGCGAGGCGGCCGCCAGGCGGTCCGGCTCGGCGTCGTCATGTACGTATTTGAAGAGCCGGTGATCCTCGAACCGGCCACCTCGGAGAAGTTCAAAAAGGCGGCGGGGGGCAGGCAACGCCGACGCCAGTCCGGTCGGACGAGGTCTTGAAGAGCCGCAGCAAGGGCAGATCACCGCTCGGAGTCAGCATGCCGGAAGTGGCACGGGAAGGGCCGAACGACACGCGCTGGATTGGCGGACGCTGGAGGCAGTCCGCCGGTGCCGGCGCTAGCGGAGCGCACTCGTGAAACGCGTCGCCCGTCCCGTTGCCAGCCGGTCGTCGGAGATGGGCATCGGCTATTCGGGAGAGTTCCTTGAGCATCTCGCTCGGATACTGGTCGATGCGGGTCACTCGCCCAAAAAACTGGCTCGGGAGTTTCGCGAGATCTGCAGTGCTCTGCCCGAGCCTGCCCGCCAGTGGAACCCGGAGGAACTCAACTACGCAGGGGCTCTCGGGCATGTCATCGCCTGCTGGCATGACGATCCACAGTTTCTGGACTCGAGGGGAGAGCCCATTGCACTCCCTGTGAGATCCAGCGGCCCGTGCCTTCGCTCCCTCATTGCGCGCGCGCTCCCCATGGAGAAGCCCGGCGCCGTCATCGAGTCACTCATCCGCGCCCGCGGGATCCGACGACGCGGAACACTCTATGTCCCGACGGGGCGGCAGCTCCTGTTCCCCCGCCAGAGCAGCAGCCGCGTTCATGGGCTCATGTCGCTCCTCGGGATGCTGCGCACGGTTGAGCACAACGCCTCCTGTGCCGGGCTCGCAACCCGGATCGTCGAGCGCACGGCAGTCAACCCTCGCTTCCCGGTGCGGGCACTCCCGGCCTTCCATCGGTGGCTGAAGCGGTCGGCATCCAAGTTTCTCTGGAACACCGACGGCAGTATGCGAAGGCGTCAGTGGGAGTCGCTCGCGGGCCCCACCCTGCGCCTGGGAGTGGGCGTATTCGCTTTTGAGGACCCGCTGACGTCCGGCCGCTCGATCGGACGAAAGCGTGGGCGCCCCGATCGCCGGCATCGCCGCGTGAGCCGCGGGAAATGAGTCCCTCCAGGATCGCAGGCGGTAGGGGCTCCGCGAGGAGGCGCCCCCGAGCTGTCGACCCGCCATCGCTTTCGCCGGCCTCACTTGAGGCGATCGGCCGCTTCGTCCGGATTCTCGCGCGCTGCGGGGCAACTCCGGCCGATATCGTTCGGGCCGTGCGCAGCGAGTCCGCGAGCATTCCCAAGAACTGGTCGGCGCGCGCCTCCACCGCGACCCGGGAAATCGAAGGCGCCGCGCATGTGCTTACCGTCTGGTTCGGCGAAACCGCTTATCTCGACCCCTTCGGCAAGCCTCGGGCGCTCCCCTTGGAGGGACCTTCTCGGTCGGTCGCTGCGCTCGTAAGGAGTGTCGATCGGCGCTTTGACGTGCGGGAGGTGCTCGGCTACCTGATGCGCATTGGAGCGGTTCGTCGTTTGGGCAGGCGCTACGTTCCCCGCGCGCGTACCCTCTATTTTCGCGGCACCCAGGGGCCCGACTACTTTCATACCCAGCGGGTCCTCGCCAACGTGCTCGCAACGCTCGAGCACAACATCCACTTGAAGCGCGCCGCACGCGGGTGGTTTGAGTATTTCGCCGAGAACCGCCAGTTCCCCGTGCGCGCGCGCGAAGGATTGGACCGGTACGTCGCGACACTCGGCCGAGAACTGCTGTATCGCCTCGATGCGTACATGCATCGACGCGAGGTCAGCCGACGAAAGGGTGAGCGCACCGTGAGTGTCGGGGTGGGAGTGCACCTCTGGGAGGGACACCCGAAGATGCCGAAGAAGAACGGGCGCGGGCCGCTCGAGGCAGGGCGGACGCGCCATCGCGGGCACCGTTCCTAAAGGAAGTCCGGTGCGCGTCTCCGAGGATCGGTATACGAAGGATCTGCGTCGTCTCAACCTCGCGCAGCGTCTGATTCAGCACGAGGTACGCACCCGGTATATCTGCGCTCTGACCGGCTTCACCGAAGTGCGGGTGCGACACCTCTTTCACGCGTACCACCGGGGGCAGGGGAGCGTACGGCGGCATCGCGGACCCGCGCCGATGCGCGTCGCCGCATTCGTCAGGTCCACGGCGCTTAGGGCTGAAGCCTCCGCTATCGGCGGGCTCGCTCGGGTGCTGGAGGTCGTTCCCCTGCCGCCGACGGCCGGCGGCCGGCTCGACCGCTTCGGGCTCGAGGGGGCGGAGCGGCTATGTCGGGTCTTCGAGGTCTACCGGCAGGTGGCTCCTGACTCGCGCTTCACGATGGATCAGCTGATTCGACTCGCCCTTGAGCTCACCGAGCGGCGGGACTTTGAGATTGGACACTGCCGCCACTGCCACGGAGCGCTCCTCGTAGACCGCATGGGCGATGCGCGCCGAGTCTGTCCGGCATGCCGCGAGGACACGGGTGGGCGCGCGGCGGCCTCGCGGGGTGCGGCGGCACACGAAGAGCACGATCCGACGCTCCCCTCGGCCCCAGAGGCTGAGGCAAGCCGACAGCAGCCTTTGTTTTAAGCCTCAGCGCGCAGCCCGGTCCGAATGATCTCGCAAGCGGGGGTTTAGTTCGCGCTAGGTCATTGATCTTGAGAGTATCGACCCCTCGTGTTGTCTGAGTTTCTGCACCAAACCGCACCCTTTTTGCGCTAACCCCGGGCAGTAACTGCGCAAAGAGATGACTTACTCGCGTCGCGGACGCCCTCAGTTTCGTGTTGGGATAAGCACTCAGGCCCAACACGCAAGATTCGGGGGATACGGCGATGAAGACAGGATTCGTTGGATCGACATTCGCGATCCTTTTCACTGCGGTTGCACTCTTCGTACCTGACCTCGCGCTCGCGCAGACGACGACATCCCCATTCCTGACAGGGGCCACTGCGCTACAGAGCAACATCCTCGCCTGGCTGACGCCCATTGCCATCATCCTCGTCATGGTGCTCGGGGCGATGGCGATGGCGAACCGAATTTCCTGGGGATGGTGCATCGCCGCGATCTTAGGCATTGCGATCTCTTTCGGTTCTACCCAGATCGTCACTTGGATACGCGGCATGTTTGGGGTCTGAGCAGATGAGCATTGAAACGCTTGGGCTCACGGCCGACCCGCTCTTCGTCGGCGCCACGCGGCCGCCGATGCGCTGGGGGGTGACGTACTCGGCACTGCTCCTCAATGCGGTCGCGACGATGGAGATCTTTCTTCTGACGCGCAATCTCCTGACGCTCCTCCTGGCGGCACCCATCCACGGCGTATCCGCACTCCTTTGCGCCCGGGATGCGCGGTTCTTCGATCTCGCGCTCCTGTGGGCGCGCACCCGAATCCCGGCGCTGCTCGCGAACGCTCGGCACTGGAGATCGAGCAGCTACTCCCCGTTACGGCTCGATCTGCCCACACTGAGCGGACAGCGCCGGGCCGCGCTTCCGATGACCGCCGTCGCTTCTCTTCCGGTACGGCGCCGATGAGTGCTGTTCCCCGGGAAGCCACATTGCACCGCGAGGCGGCGGTGGTGAGCCGCATCCCCTACGTCGCGCACGTCGCCCCACACCTTATCAAGACCGAGCTCGGCGACTACGTGCAGGCGTTTCGCTTGGGCGGAGCGAGCTTTGAATGTGCGGACGATGGCACGCTCAACTCCTGGCACGAGCGCTTGAACGTCCTGTGGCGGAACATCGCCAGCCCGCAGGTCTCGATCTGGACGCACGTCATCCGCCGTCGGGAGGTCACGACCCAGTCGCCTCTCACGGCGGACTTCGCGGGCGCGCTCGAGCACCGCTACCGAGCGCGGCTCTCGCAGCAGACGCTCATGGTGAACGAGCTCTACCTGAGTCTTGTGTATCGCCCGACGGCAGGCGTTGCGACGGGGCTCGCATCCAGGATCTTGAAGCGGACACAGCATGGCAGCTCCGCGTGGGAGCTCACCGATGCGATCGAGAGTTGCGAGAAGCTCCGCGACACCGTCCAGGCCTCGCTTGATCGCTATGAGCCGGAGTCGCTCACGATCTACTCGCGCGCCGGGCGCAGCTACTCGGGACTACTTAACTTAATGTTCACTCTTATTAATGGGGAGCTGCGGGAGGTTCCGCTTCCCCGCGCCCCGATCAACGAGGTGCTGGGATCCGCGCGGCTGTCCTTCGGGACCGAGGTCCTGGAGTACCGCCAGCCGACCGCGACGCGCGTCGGGGCCGTCTTAGGGATCAAGGAGTACCCGACCCCAACGCAAGTCGGGATGTTCGATGGGCTCCTGTCCGCTCCCTTCCCGTTCGTTCTGACCCAGTCGTTCACCTTTCTGTCCAAGGCCTCGGGGCAGTCGCTCCTTCAGCGCCAGTACAACCGCATGGTGAACGCGGGCGACTTCGCCATCTCGCAAGCGGAGGAGCTGAAAGATGCGCTCGATGCCTTGACGAGTAACGAGTTCGTGATGGGCGATCACCACTTCTCGCTCCAGGTGCTCGCGGATGAGGGCCCAGGCGGGGAGGGGGCAGAGGCGATTGTCCGGCGAGCTCGCGCGCTCAACGATTCAGTCGCGCTCGCGCGCTCCATGCTCGCCGACAGCGGCATGACGGTCGCGCGCGAGGACTTAGCCCTCGAAGCCGCCCACTGGGCGCAGTTGCCTGGGAATTTTCCGCTGCGGCCCCGGAAGGCGCCGATCACTTCGCGGAACTTCGCCGCGATGGTGCCCTTTCACAACTACCCCGCGGGCAGGCCCAGCGGCAATCACTGGGGCGAGGCGCTCACGGTGCTGGTGACGAGTGCCCGCTCGCCGTATCACTTCTCGCTGCATGCGTCCGACCCGACAGATCCTCAAGGCGGATCGCGCAAGGACACCGGGCACACGCTGATCTGTGGCCCCACCGGCTCGGGTAAGACCGTTTTCATCGGATTTCTGCTGGCGATGCTGGCGCGGCAGGGAGCGACTCAGGTCGTGTTCGATAAGGACCGGGGGCTTGAGATCCTGATTCGGGCGTTGGGAGGGGCGTACTGTCCGCTAAAGAACGGCGAGCCGACAGGCTTCAATCCGTTAAAGCTTCCGCCGACGAAGCCGAATATAGAGTTCCTGAAGGGGTGGCTCCGGGTGCTCCTTCGGCCCGCGAGCGGGGTGTTGACGGTGCGCGAGCAGGCGGATCTCGACTCCGCGCTTCGGGGGACGCTCGCGCTCGAGCTCTCCGCACGGCGGCTCTCGCGGCTCGCCGAGTTCCTGGATTCGACCGACGCGGAAGGACTCTACGCACGGCTCACTCCCTGGTGTTTGAACTTAAGCGGCGATTACGGCTGGGTGTTCGATAACGAGGAGGACCTCGTGGTCCCGCGCCTCTCAGGAAGCGCGCTGGCGGGCTTTGACGTCACGGACTTCCTGGATTCGGAGGTCACGCGTACTCCGGTCACGCTCTATCTCTTCCATCTCGTCCGCCATCTCCTCGATGGGCGGCGGCTCGTGTGCTGGATGGATGAGTTCTGGCGGCTGCTCGCGGATCCGGCGTTCGAGAGCTTCGCGAAGGATGGGCCCAAGACCTGGCGGAAGCTGAATGGCGTCATGGCGCTTGCGACGCAGAGCGCGAGCGATGTCCTCTCCTCTCCAATCAGCCGCACACTGATTGAGCAGACGCCGACCAAGATCTTCTTCCCGAACTCGGACGCCCACCGCGCCGACTACTGCGAGGGCTTTGGGCTCTCGGAGCGCGAGTTCGTGCTCCTCAAGGAGGCGCTCGAGCCCGGTTCGCGGCGGTTCCTCGTCCGCCAGGGTCACCAGAGCATCGTCTGCGAGCTTGATCTCAAGGGCTTTGATGCCGAACTTGTCGTGATCTCCGGCCGGCGGAGCGCAGTCGATCTCATGCACCGCCTGATCGCCGAGTTCGGCGAGAGCCCCGAAGGGTGGCTCCCGGTGTTCTCCCAGCAGGTCCTTCGTTGACGTCAAGGAGGTGTCCCATGTGGCGCAGGTTTTCAACGGCTTGGTTACTCACGGGGTGTTTGAGCGTTGTGGGTGTGCGGCCGGCGGCCGCGCAGTTCGCCGTGATTGACATCGCGGCGCTCCAGCAACTCCTGGTGCAGGTGCAGACCTTGAGTCAGCAGTTGACGACCGCCGAGAACCAGCTCGCCCAGGCGCAGAGCGAGTTCGCCTCGATCACGGGGCCGCGGGGGATGCAGCTGCTGCTCGCCGGCACGGTGAGGAACTATCTCCCAACGAGCGCCACGCAGCTCACCCAGGTGATGAGCGGCTCTTCCGGCTCCTACCCGGCACTTGCGGCCACGGTCTCTTCGCTCGTGAGCTCGAACGCCGTGCTGACCCCTGCCCAGGTCGCCGCCTTCTCGCCCGCCGAGCAGGCGCAGCTGGCTACCGCGCGGCAGTCGCCCGCGCTCCTCGCCGCGCTTTCGCAAACCGCGCTCGCAAACTCAAGCAGCCGCTTCACCGCCCTACAAACGCTCATCACGGCACTCGGGGGTGCCACGGACCAGAAAGCGGTGCTCGATCTCAACACCCGCGTTGCCGCCGAGCAGGGGATGCTGCAGAACGAGGCGACGAAGCTTCAGGTGCTCTACCAGATGGCGCAGTCGCAGGAGTGGACGCGTCTTCAGCGGGCGCGTGAGCAGGCGATCGCAGGCCAAGGCTCGCTCCGGAAGCTCCCCGCGATGGGGCTCTAGGGGACGCCGGTGGGCTTCTTCGCCGAATTCAATACCTGGCTGAACGGGCTCCTGACGGGCTACATCGCCGATAACGTCGCGCGGATCGCGGCGGCGCTGGAGCCCGCGATCGTGACGCTCGGCGTCCTCTACGTGATGGTGTGGGGGTACTTGGAGCTCACGGGGCAGATCGAGGAGCCATTCGTGACGGGCGTCAAACGGATCGTGACGCTCGCCGTGATTTTAGGGTGTGCGCTTTCGCTCTGGCTCTACAACAGCGTGATCGTCGATACCTTCTTCAACGCACCGGCCGAGCTCGGGGCCGTGGTGGTCGGGGCCTTCGATCCGGTCGGTGTCATCGATCAGATCATCTTCGTGGGCGGGGATGCGGCGAACCTGCTGCTGCAACAAGGGGGGCTCTTGGAGGGCAACTTCGCCTACTACCTGGCGGGCATCGGGGTTTATCTCGTGGTCGGGCTGACCGCGATCTACACGATCTTTCTCCTGGCGCTCTCTCGGATCGCGCTCTCGGTGCTCCTCGCCTTAGGGCCGCTCTTCATCGCGCTCCTGCTCTTTAACACCACCAAGCGCTTCCTCGAGGCCTGGATCGCGCAACTGGCGAACTATGCCTTCATCGCGGTGCTGGCGGTCCTGGTCGCCGCGCTGATGCTGCGCGTCGTCACGGTCGCGGCGAGCCAAGCGGTGAGTGAGGGCGGATCCATCGACATCGCAAGCGCCGTGCGGGTCTGCATGGCCGCAGGGCTCACGTTCCTCGTCATGCGCCAGGTGATGCCGATGGCGGCGGGGCTCGCGAGCGGGCTGGCGCTTTCGTCCTTCGGGGTCGTGAGCGCGGCGGTCGCCTGGGGATTGGGGGGAGCGCTGCGCGGTAGCGGTCAGTTTGCCCGCGGGCTTGCCGATGGGGCAACGAGCCGCACCGATCCGCTGCCGCGGCTCGCCGGGCAGCAGCTGAGAAGTGGCGTGATGCGGATCGCTTCCACTCGCTGGCGCGACAATGAGGTCCGACGGAGGGCTTAGAACCATGAAGAGTCTTCTCCCTCTCTCGCTCGTGACGCTGCTCCTCTTAGGCTGCGCCTCGCACACGAAGCGCCTGGACTGCGAGCGGCACTTAAAGCCCATCAATGCGCCGGCCCCGGTAGCGTCTACGGGTGCTCACCCATGAAGCCCGATCCTGCGCTCGAGGGGTATTTCTCGGAGGCGGTCTCCTGGGATGCCGATCGCCGCCGGCAGGGAGAGCGCACGGTGCGCCTCTCGCTCGGTGTCGCGGCGGCAGGGTGGCTGGCGGTCCTCGGCCTAACCGCGGCGCTCGTGATCCTCATGCCCTTAAAGCGCGTCGAGCCCTTCGTCGTGCGGGTCGATAACACGACGGGAGTTGTCGATGTCGTCCCGGTTTATACGGGACACGGGACGATGCCCGAAACGATCACGCGCTACCTCCTCACCCACTACGTCACGGTCTGCGAGCGGTTCAACTTCTCAACTGCCGAGAGCGATTATGAGGAGTGTGGGGCCTTTCACACCGCGCAGCGCAATCAGGCGTGGTACGCGCTCTGGAATCCGGAGAACCCTTCATCGCCGCTCAACCTCTTCAAGGACGGCACGAGTGTGCGGGCGGAAGTGAGCTCGGTGACCTTCTTCAAGCGCGCGAGCGGCGTCACGGATCTCGCGGAGATTCGGTACGTGAAGGTCAAGCGCGCCGCGGGAAGCGCGAGTGAGGAAGCGACGCACTGGCTCGCGACGCTTCAGTACGGCTACGCCGAGCCCTCGACGGACGCCAAGACGCGACTCTTGAATCCCCTCGGCTTCAAGGTGATCGATTTTCACGCCGAGCCCGAAGTGCTGAACGAGCCGTCGGCGCCGGCCACGGCCAAGCGGTGAGGGAGGATCCGTGAGAGCAGCTCCGCTACTCCTTTTAATAGGTGTCCTCGCCCACCCGCGCGGAGTGACATCAAGAGCCTCCTGTACCTACTTGTGGATGTCGTCATCCAGTTCGGCGTCGAGCGAGGGGAGCGCTTCATCAAGGAGATCTGGTATGAGCCCGAGCGGCGCCGGCGCGGTCTGGCCGAAGCCGGGTAGGGCGCCTTCGCGCGGGGTGCTGAAGGCGCTGCTCTTGAGTTCGGCGGCACTGCTCCTCGCGAGCGAGCTGGCGGGCGCACTTTTTTTATGGTCGATGCACGGGGATCCGCGCCGGGCCACGCCGCTCACCCTGGGGCAGTACGGCTACTACTACGGAGATCGGGCGGAGGTCCGCGGGCGGCTCCTCGGGGCTTCTGGCCTGGCGCTGCTGCTGCTTACGGCGAGCCTTGCCGCGGCGCTCCTGCCGCGCCGGCGGGCGCTTCACGGAGAGGCTCGCTTTGCGAGCGGGGCGGAGATCAAGGCCGCGGGGCTCTTAGGCCATGAGGGCGTCATCTTAGGACGACGCGGGCGGCGCTGCCTCATGCTCGCGGGCCAGCAGGGCGTGGCGCTCGCGGCACCGCCTCGAGCGGGGAAGGGCACCGGGGTCGTCGTGCCGAATGCCCTGAACTGGCCCGGATCCCTCGTCTGCGTCGACATCAAGCGCGAGAACTGGACCATCACGGCGGGTTACCGCAAGGCCTGTGGTCAGGCGTGCTTCCTCTTCGATCCTTTCGCCGAGGACGGACGTACCGCGCGCTGGAATCCCTTCTCCTACGTCTCGCCTGATCCCGTGCGGCGCCTGAATGATCTTCAGCGGATCGCGGAGATGCTCTATCCCGATCCGCCGAACGTCGATCCCTTCTGGACGGCTTCCGCCCGATCGCTGTTCCTTGGGATCGCGCTTTATCTCTTCGAGACGCCTTCGCTCCCCGCGACCATCGGGGAAGTGCTGCGCCAGGGCATGGCGAGTGACGATGAGGGCTTCGGGCAGCACTGGAAGCGCCTCATCGAGGGGCGAAGGAGCGGTGAGCGGCCCTTGTCGTCTCAGTGCGTGCGCTCGCTCTACGACGTCATCGATTTGGCGCCCGTGACCGCGAGCTCGATCCGCAAGACCTTCACGAGTCGCCTCGACCTATGGCTCAACCCGATCCTCGATCGCGCGACCTCGGCGAGCGACTTTGACCTTCGGGACCTGCGCAAGAAGGCGATATCGATTTACGTGGGCGTCAACCCGGATGACCTCCATCGCTTGAGACCCGTGCTGAACCTCTTTTTCCAGCAGGCGATCGGGCTCCAGACGCGCGAGCTCCCGGAGCGGAACCCCTTACTCAGGTACCAGGTGATGATGCTACTGGACGAGTTCACGGCCTTAGGGCGCATTCCGATCATCGCGGAGGCCATCAGCTACCTGCCCGGCTACAACGTGCGGGTCGTGCTCGTCATCCAGACGCCGGCGCAGCTGCGGGAGGTCTACGGGATCCATAACGCCGAGACGATGATGAAGAGCCTGGCGGCCCGGATCGTCTTTGCGCCGAAGGATTTTGCGGACGCGCGGGAGATCTCGGACGAATTGGGGTTTCAGACGGTCGAGGCGAAGACAGTGTCGAGACCCCTGGGTGCGAGCCTTGCCCGGCGTGGAGCGCGCTCCAGGAGCGAAACGGTGAGCGAGCAGCGCCGGGCGCTCCTTCTCCCGCAGGAAGTGAAGGAGCTCGGGGCCGAGGAGGCAATCGTCTTCTACGAGGGTCTGCGGCCCATCCGCTGCCGGAAGATCCGGTACTTCACGGATGCAAGATTCCGCAAGCGGCTGCTGCCGGCCCCGGAAGTGCCGCTGCCCGCGCTCACCACCTCAGGTCCCGCGACCCCGCGCGCACAGTCGGCACCCGTGGAGGGCGCTGCATCACCTGAGACGGCGAGCGCTGCCCCGCGCGAGACGAAGGAGGACGTCGTGATACGGGACGGGACGGTTGAGGACATCGGCCGCTGGGAATCGCTCACGCTCGAGGACTTTGCCGTCGACTTCTCGAAGGTCGAGTTCCCGCAGCATGAAGGCAAGATGTCGGACGCCGAGGCAAAGACCGCTGTCGCGAGCTTCCTTCACTCGATCGACAGGGGCTAGGAGGCGGTCATGGGACCAGAGAACGGGCAAGCGGGAAACGGACAGGACACCACCGAGGAACCTGCAACCACCACACCGGGAGCGAAGGGTAATCCGCCAGCTGGGGCGCAACTCCGAGGCGTACGCGCGTACAAGAGACCGTCGCCGAGGAACGAGGAGCGGCCCCCGCGAGCCGGCGGTAAACGCGATCCAGGCGAGTCGGAATCCGACAAAAGATCGACCGTCGCAGGGTGCATCCGCGGTCGCCCCCGAAGGGGAGGGCGCACCTTCCGCGGGCTCCCCCGCCGCGGCAAGCACACTGAAGCGCGCCGACTCCGATCCCTGGACCGTCCCGCAATCGGTACGCGACCGGTTCGTGCAGGATGGGCATCGATTCTTTTTCCCCGACGGAGCGCCGGCGTTCCGTGATCTTGGCCGCAGGCTCACCACCGGGAGCGAGAACACCCAGGTCGTGCACAGCCTGATCGAGATTGCGCGCTCGCGCGGCTGGGCGGAAGTGACGGTGACCGGTACCGAGCGCTTCCGCCAGGAGGCCTGGCAACAGGCCCGGCTCGCAGGACTTCAGGTTAAGGGCTACCGACCAACTGACCCCGAGCAGGCGCAGCTCATTCGCGCCATGGCTCGGGGTCTCGCGCGCCCCGTGGACTCACTCTCGCCGGATCCACCACCGGCGTCGCCGGTCCTAGGACAGGCGCCTCGCGAAAAACCGGCGCCTACTCCGGACGAGCGCTATACGGGCCGACTCCTCGATCACGGGAAGGATACGTACCTCCACGATCCGGATTCGGAGCCCTCGTATTTCGTGAGGCTGGGGACTTCGGGTGGATACCGGGAGATCTGGGGCAAGGACTTAGAGCGCGCAGTGGCGAAGTCGCTGACGCAGCCCGAAATCGGGGACGAGGTTGTTCTACAGCGCACGGGACGCGACACAGTGACGGTGAAGCGTGTCGAGAGGGATGCCCAGGGACAGCTCGTACCGAAGGAAGTCGGGGCCTACCGAAACCGCTGGGTGCTCGAGAAGCGTGAGTTCTTCGAGCAGCGCGCGGCGGCCGCCCAGATTGTGAGGGATGAGGCCATCGGGCCGCAGGAAGCGGTGCGCAAGCACCCCGAATTGGCCGGGACGTATCTCAATCTGCGCGCCGCCGAGCTCGCTGCCCAGCGCGTCCGGGATCCCCAGGATCGGCAGCAGTTCGTTGCGCAGGTTCGGGGTGCATTGGCGGACGGCATCGAGCGCGGTGAGCCCCTACAGCCAGTGCGGCTCCGTGAGCGCAGAGCGCCCACTATCGAATTGAGTCGCCCACCGCTGACTCCGGAGTGAGCTTGGTTTGAGAGCTCTGCAGCCCTACGGCCGGCGACTAGTGGCGATGAATCCTGCGACCTGCCTCGCTGCTGTCCGAGTTGTCCCGGCGCGGAGAGAAGCGTGAAGCCACCTCGGTTGCTCTCTTGAAATGCAACATGGAAGGTCCGCGCTCCCACCACCAGCAGAAGCATCAATGCTATCGGCACTCACCGGCGTACACGTGACAGTGTTTCTAGCCGTCGTGCGATACAGACCCGTGGGATCAATGTCGCTCAGGGTATGTAGCGGCCAACGAGGTCGTAATCTCTGTTGCAGTTCTGGCTGAGGCCGGTCTCGGCCCGGTAGTTCGGTGGTAGTCTTGATCGAGTTCCGTCAGCTTGGCGCCCTGATTAGTCCCGCGCTGGGTTAGAGTCCGTGGCTAAAACGATACCCCTTCCTCGCCTCTCGCTATAGGCCTTCGGCATACTCCGCAGGCGTCAGCTCTCCGAGTGAGCCCTGCCGCGCAGTCGCCGTGGGTGATGGACTTCGCGCTCATAGCCCCGTATCGGCAGGAGTCTTAAGCACGACTACTTCGGCGCTCGTAATCCCTGTGAGCGTGTCCGGAAATCTCATTTGCACCGTCGCGCGTGCGCCGCGCGACCCAACAATCGAAAATAGATGGTAGAACGGCTCTACCGGCCACAGCTTGCCGCCGCCAGGTGAGACATCGATGATTCTCGTGCCACCTTTATCAGAAGATATGAGCCGCACGGAGAAGCTACTTTTATCTGCCACGATCAGTTCCCACACATCAGGCCCGCAGCGAATTCCAACTTCATTCGACCCATTGCCACTCAACGGACGAATATCTACGGTTACCGGCCCGGAGCCTTGAATCTTCACCGGTATCGTCTCCGCAATGTACTGCTCGTCCGGTGACATCGTGCAGGATGAAAGCGCCCACATCGAGACGCTGACGAGCATCAACCGTGCGGAGAGCCTCATATCAGTACCAAAGTGCGTGACCTTAGAGAGCCGGAACAACATTCTGGTAGGGTAATGGATCCGGAAAGTCAAAGTTCCAACCCGTTGCGCCAGGCGGTTTTGCCAAACCATTTCCTAAGCTGCAATTGCAATGATCGACCATATGGTGTGCGTAAGTGTTGGAATTCGGGCCGGAGAAAAAGTAAGAGGGCGGGGTTTCGGTATCGTGATAGCTCTGCACGCATTTTTGAACACCGTCGCAGGACTGACAAGCGCACGTAACCGGGTACTCAACCTGAGTAGGGCCGATGACACCTGGCGTTAACGGGTCACCCGCGTGCGGGTACGGGCTGGCAGTCCCGGAGATCCCTGAACTGTTTCCGCCCCCGAGGCCAAATTCAATACCGTTCGGCGCTACCACGCCGCAGTGCCACCCGACCTGAACTCCTCCTCTGAGCACGGGACCGCATCGAAGCTTGATGTTGCAAAGACCCGATGGATCGCTGAGCTTGCTTGGATCATCAGATACGTAGGCATACGTATTGATTCCGCCTGTTAGGCCTATCGGATCTGACTCGACGTAGCGGCCAACGAGCGGGTCGTAATCTCTATTGTAGTTCTGGTTGAGGCCGGTCTCGGCCTGGTAGTACTGGCCGGGGAAGCGGAGGTTGTAGCTGAAAGTGCCGAGCCCTGAAGGATTCTGATTCGGTGCCGCGGTGCCGAAGGGATCGGTGTCCCAGCGCCAAACAACGTCGGACGTGGTACGGCGAGAGATCAGACGAGGCCTGTTCAGGTGATCGGTATGGATGTAGAAGATGCCAAGCCCGCAAGGCGTTGGGCGCACCGTCGCCACCGGAATATCGGCGAGCCAGATCGTCTCCTCGATCAAGCCGCCGCTGCCGCTATATTCCCCGATCATGTGCCCGGCTTCGTCCTGCATGAAGATCGTCGTGCCGGCGGTGCCGGACTTCTCATACATCTGCCCGAGCACGTTGTAGAGGTAGTCGGTCGAGCTATCGCTGGTAGCGGCCATGCGCCCGCGGTTGTTGTATGTGAATCCGTTCGCCCCGTAACCCGTCGTGTGCCCGGCGGCGTCGTAGCTGTAGCTGCGGACTAGATCCGCCAGTCGTGGCCGTGAGCTGGTTGCTCGTCGAGCTCACCGAGAACGTGATCGGGGTCGTTCCAGTTTGCGTCAGACGATTGCCGTTGCCGTCATACGTCCACCCGTCGTTGATGGTGCTAGTGGTGGCGCTCGTCAAGCGATCGAGGAGGTCGTAGCCGTACGTCCAGCTAAGCGCAGGATTCGAGGAATCCGAGATCCCAGTGATTCGGTTCGCGTTGTCGAAGGTATAGGCGAGCGTGACCCCAGCTGAGACGATCTGGCTGACGAGGCCGTCGCCATCGAAACTCCGGCTCGTCGTGCCACTGTTGCCCCAGGTCCAGCCGTTCACCCCGCCGAAGGGCTCGTAGCCGACGCCAGAGAGCACGGTCGTGCCGTTCACCGTAATAGAGATGATCTGGTGATTGCTGTTGTAACCATAGACTACGGACTGCCCGGATGGAGTCACGAGCGAGGTCATGTCCGCGTTCGTATAGCCATACCCGACAGCGAGCTTCACGCTGCCAGCGGTAAGTCCCTTCCCCACGACGCGCCCTGCGAAGTCGTAAGTCCAGGCGAGCGAGTGATTGGCGTCCGAAGCAGACGTCAGCCGCCCCTTGCCGTAGGTGCCAGAATCATAGGCGAAGGCCAGCGTCTGATCGTGCCACCGAGCTTGTAGGCGATCGAGGTCACCCGGTTCGCCGCGTCGTAGTTGTTTTGGTCGTGCTGGGTTCCTACCGACGCCAGTACGTACTCATATCGGTCGCGAAGACCGCCTAAATCTCACCCGCCAAGCGGCTCGCGATGGCTCCGCACGAAACAGGGCTGCGACGGGGCGTTTGCAAGTCGCTCGCGAATGCGTTTCTCGCACTGCAGCGAGTGAGATAGGGCGTCAGATCAGGGCCTTAGCGGCGACTTCGCATCCACTGTGCATGACGCTCACGGCATGTCCACACGACTCCGGCGATTGCAGCCGCTACGGCCAGGATGATAGTCACCTCAAGCGCACCCGAGCCGTTGTCAGGTGAGACTCCCAGAAGTTTTTCGATGAAGTTCATAACTCATATCCCTTGTGGTTGCAGGGCGAGACGCCCTCAACGGCTAGGTCTTCTGGTTGATCACAACCTTGTATCCGGAACCTCCGAGGGTCTTCCCCGTTCGCCGATCGGTTTGTGTCACGAGGAAGGGCCATTCATCGCCGGGTTTCGCCTTAGCCGGAGGATCGATACGCAAGAAGACCGTGTGGCGTGCCCCAGCCTTGATCGGCAGGTCGCGGAGCGTGGCCATTCGGCCGCCGGTGAGCTGAAGGGGCGGCTTGGCAGCCGCGGCCTGCATGGCTTCGCGGAGTGCGCGGTACTGTAGCGCCGGGTACTTTGCCTCGTGGTAGAGCCGCTCTGCGACCGGACCGTAGCTCCGCTGCCATCTCCGAATGATGGCTATCGGGCCGGGCCTACCGCCTTGCAGCTGCTCCTTGACGTTTCTTGGATAGAGGACAGCCGGTAGCGCCAGATGAATGAGTCCGGGAAATTGCCGGAGGTCAAAAACCAAGTCCACGAGCCGCGTACCGGTCAAGTGGGCTCCATTGAGATCGAGCTGCGCCCAGATACCGGTCCCCTCGGATGGCGGGGGCGGGGTGCCAACGAACTGCACGATGTGCAGGTTCTTCTGCCCCACCTTACGGTCGGCGATCGTGAGCAGATCGGCATTCTGCTGGGTGCTTGTGAAGGGATCCTGGGACGAGTGAAGAATCATGAGCAGACAGAAGTGCGACTGACCAGGAAGACTGGCGGGGAGCGGGAGCATCGTGGAGGGCAGATCGAAGTAGGCGATCTGCGGGGAACCCGCGTGGAGCCCGGAAACGGTCAATACGCCGACAGTCTGCCAGCCACCGCCACTGATCGGTGTCCCGGCCACCACGTTCGCGGTGTAGCCAGCCGGTAACGCAGGCAACCCGGCAGAGGCGTTAGCTAGAAGTGCCATTACCTGGACGCTTGCGGCATCGACGCGGCCACGGTTGTGCACTTCGGCGTAGACACGGTTGTGAACCGTCGGCGGCGGGGTAATAGTCGCCACGCCTTGGCTGCCGTCGACGATGATCTCGTTGAAGGTAAAGAAGTCAATGCTCGTGGTCGGGGTTTGGTATCCCGCCGGCGTCGGTACGTCGACCTTGATGTTGGGACTCTCGTAGTGCACGACCGTCGAGCCTGGAGGAACGGAAGGATCGGGCTGACCGTCGTCATCGACTCCCGTTCCGGTGTCGAGATACGTGTCCCGAATCAAGAGTTCCGTGTCGGCTTGAATGGGCAAGTCGAGTTTCCATTCCCACAGACCTCGTCCGTGGAGTGAAGCTCGTAGCAGCCGCTGCGTCGGGTGAAGCTGCAAGTCGAAGACCGGTGCATCGGGTAAGCCATTGGCGGCTGGATTCCAAGTGTTACCACTATCCGTCGATACCCATACGCCCAGGTCCGCGCCGACATACAGGTTCCCAGTCGGACTATCGAACTGAATGGCGTTGTGCTCAATATCGAGCAGCGCCGTGGAACTCGCAGCAGCTCCGCTTCTCGCCTGCCAGCTCGTACCATCGAAATGCCAGACGTGTCGGTAGTCCCCCGACCCACCGAAGCAGATGTAGATTGAGCTCAGCGTCGTATCGGACCAGTCGATGGCGATGTCGGAGACCAGCCCGGTGAGGGGCAGTGCACCGGTCGAGACATTGTCTATACGTGTAATGGTCCAACTACTGCCACTTTGATCGAGGCGGAACACCTGACCGTCGCTCGTACCGAGAAAGAGGCGCTGGGTCGAAGCGGCCACCATCGAGTAGGGCGTGCCAGTCGTCGCCACCGTAACACTGGTGGGCCAGCTGGCGGCGAAGTTGTTCGAGATGAAGACCGAAAAGCCGGTCGCCGAGCCTGATGCAAAGGCGACGAAGTTGGCGTCCCCGGGGCTTGCGGGATTATAGGGAGCGCTCACGAGCGGAGACTCCATGATCTCCCAGAAGGCACCGCCAGGCGTTACGTCCGTCCAGGATGTGAGGTCGATCGCGCCGTCCGTCGCGAGATTCACGCTCCCGTCCGCATAAAGGAGGACCGAGAAGGGATTGTTCCAGTTAACGACGCAATAGCCGCCGTCACCCGAGAGCACCTCGGTCCACACCTCCTCACCGATACACTTTGCGCTCCCATTGTCCTGTAAGCCGCAGAACAGGACCGCTGGTTGCGTTGGATGCTGCGCGAAATGCGTGGTGCAGAGCGAGCCGAGGCCGGTGTTCTGCGCACTCCACGTTCCACCGCCCGACGGGTTGCTGTTGAGGAAGAGGCCTCCGTCGCAGCCGACCCACAGACTGTTCGAGTCGCCCGGCGCGAACACGAGTACGTGAACGTCAGCATGGCACGTCTCGCCAATCGACGTAGCGGTCATGGAGTACGCACCCGGGCTGCCCGAGACCGTGCAACAGTAAATGGACCCGGGATACTCGTTCGCCGGGTCGTCGAGCCTATCGCCACCCATATAAATCAGGTTGGCGTTGTTCGGATCGACCGCAATGCAGAAGTCGTAGCTCCCCTGGCCTCCGGGGCATAGAGTCGGCGCTCCCGATATGGTTTGCCACGCCCCGGATGCACCGTCGAGGCGTTGCACGCTCAGCAGGCTCCCACTGGGGGAGGCGACCAACGCGTACAGCACATTGGGGTTGTCGAGCTGAGCCCCGAGCGCAATGCGCCCCGCTCCCGAAGGAAATCCTGTGCCAATGCTGCTCCAGGACGTGCCATCGCTGGAGGTGGACACGGAACCGCCCCATTGCGCAGCAAACCATTGTGTGACGCCTGCGAGACTGGTCGCCACCACGCTAGGGAAGTCCCCGGCCACGCGCTGCTGCCAGACATAGGCCCCCCCCGAAGCGATACGCTCGTAGAGTCCGTTCGTGGTCGCAGCCACGCAATGATCCCGGTTCGCTGGGTCCACGGCGATTTGGTAGAACGAGAAACCGGCTAGCGACGGCATGCTGGCCTCAGAGTTCCAGGTGACTCCGCCATCGTCACTGCGAATCGGTCCGACACCCCGGTAGGCGGGGAGGGCGTTGACTAGGCGCTCACTGAAGATCGCATCCGTGTCGCCTTCGCCCGTTCCGACATATACCCGATCCGGGTCCGCAGGATCGATCGCGATGGCTCCGCAGGCGAGACACGACGACGCGAAAGTAGTGGCGTTGAGATCGAAGCCATCCATTGTGGAGGTCCACGACGCACCGGCCGTGTCGGAACTCCACACACCGCCTGAGGCGGTGGCCACATACATCTGCGTAAGACCGGGTGCGATCGCAATGCCGGGAATTCGGCCGCTCACCGGAGGCCGACCCTCGGCGGAGCCTCGCGCCTCAACGGATGGGCCTAGCGGGATCCAATTGTTGCTACCCGGAACTACGGGACTGCCCGGCCCTACCCCGGGGAGCCTCGAGGCGGAGCGCACGGGCGATACCACCTTGCGCCTGTGAAACTCCTGGAATTGTCGAAGCCAGAACTCGCGTGGGAGTCGCGCCAGAACCTCTTCGCCGCGCCCCGGCTGATAGCTGCTGGCAAACTGTCGCCCGGAAGGCTTTCCACCTCCCTTTCGAGCCCGTGTCGCAGCCGGTCGCGCCATAGCCTCGCTTTCGGCCGCGCTCTTCGTGATGAGTTTGGTGTACGAAGACTCGCGCAGCGGCAGCAACCACTCGAAGACCTCGCCCAAGGGCTCTTTTTCCCTGCGCTCCTTCTTCCGGGACCCCTTTCTTGCCGAGGCTCTGCTTGTGACGCGTGGCTCAGCCGTTGCGCGCCGCGACTTCGATTTCCTGGAGGCCATCCCAATTCTCCTTGTGATCAGGGAACAAGTCCTCCACTTGAATGTGCGCCCCCACGCCGCACGGGGCTCCTTGGGGCGCTGCTTCTTAGTGGGGGACCCCCTTGATCCGGCGTCTCATCGCGAATCGGCGGGGCGTTGTTGCGGTTCGTGTGGATTGCTCCGGTTGGCGGGCCGCCAGGCGGCTTCCCAACCACGTTTTCCCTGGATGCGGACCGGCCCAACGCTCGGCCTCTTCCCCAGTCCACATGTTTCGCCCTTATCCTAGGTACTGTGTTGATGCGGTCAGGTATCTCACCCAGTTCTTACGGGTGCTCGTGTTGCACTGCGCGAGTCCGCAGGGTCTCGTGTGCGCAGGTCTAGGCGCGCGCCTGCAAGCCGTGGGCAGCGGCGGGCATCGAGGGCGCTCGCTGCGTCGCAGTAACACGTGGCTGGCGATCCGAGCGGCTGAAGGCTGGCGCCTGTTCGATTCGGGCGAGGCTTTTTGAGGGGCGGGATTGCGGTGCCGTTTCAGGCTACCACGCCGTTCTCGCCGTCAGTGACGCGCTCGGGCCTCGCGCGCTGCCTGAGCGCAAGGAGGAGGAGGGGCGTCTTATCGCTCTTCAACGCCAGTGTTCCTGCTCCGGTGTCAATGCTCGCCCCAGCGCGTTCCTCCGCCAATAATCCGTCAGCTGCTCCGTCTGGAAATGCACATGGCGATGCAAACCCTTCAAGGCCTCAACCTCCACCGCCGTCAAGTCAGGGTGCCAGAAGTCGAGTACCAACACGACACGCGTCGTCTCGCCATCGTTCCACGTCTCATGTTCAAACGAATCATCGAAGACCAGGCACTTGCCCGGCGTCCACGTACGCCGTTCTCCTCCCACTCGGATGCCGCAGCGGGGTGGCACCTCAAGGGCGAGATGGCATCGAATCCGTAGGTTCGTGGGTCCTTTGTGGGGAAGAATGCGCGTTCCCGGCTTCATATGGGAAAAATAGACCAAGCCAACCAATGTCTGCACGGCAGCGAGCGACTCGACGATCCGCGTGGTCTCCGGACACTTGGCGCAGTTGGCGAGGTTCTTCTTGCCGAGTTCGTAGAGGGTGAAGATGTTCCACTGCCCCGTACGCTTAATGGGTTCCATCTCCGGCTGGAAGCCTCTCGTCCCCGAGAGAGCCCGGTATTCACGTTTGATCCGTGGGTACGAGGACTCAAGAGTCGCCACCGAAGGAAAGCTTTTCGGATCATGCCAGGGCTTGGCTTTGAGCGCCGGGTAGGACGTCATCCTCGGATCATTCTGGTTCGTCAGGAATCGACCCATAAAGCTCTCGAAGCGGCGCCAGCCGTGCAGAGGCTCAAGGTCATCGCAGCGTTCTCCGTCACCCATCGCGGCATTCCCGGTATCGGGCGTGGGTCCCTGATGGGTGTCGGCCTGCATCAGGGCAAATGGATCTCCAAAGGAAGCGGCCCATGTCTTTGTGAGCCATCGACTGTAATCATGGGGATCTCGTTCGCCTCGACCGGCCGCGTTGCACAGCCAATCACCAAGCCTCAGCCACTCACGCCACGGCCGTCGCTTATCCCAGGCCGTCCCCCATCCGCGCAAGAGATCCAACCCCTTTCTTGCCTCCGTACGAGTTGACACCCAATCGTCACTTAGCAATTCCGCGAGCGCAAGCAACAGATGAGTCTCGCCGACCCAGGGATTCGCACGTGCCGCAGCCGCAAGGGGCACTCTGGCGGAATCCGGATCCCCGAGAAGCTTGATACCGCCTACCAGGTACTGGTCGATGGCGAGCTGCTCCGACTCGGCGCAGAGAGCCCGAGTCAAGTCATCAAATATCGGGGGAGCTTTGGCAAGGTGTGGGCGCACCGTCAGGCCCAGTTCCGAACAGCGAGCCATGCCAGCGCCGGGTGCCCCGTCCTCGCGCCCGCTGTCATCAGCGGTTCCGGCGATCTCCAAGAGAACGAGGTCTATCGCCACGCGCTGGGGCAGGAGTGCCCCGGAACGGACATCGCGCGCACCACTCCGAAATTCCGACAGGCGTGATCGGTCCACCGTACAGAACGCGTAAACAACCTCCTCCGATTCCTGCCCAATCAGGGCCCGTACCGTCGATCGCTCCGCCAAACTGAAGAGCGCTCGACGATCGCCCTCTCTCGCGTAGCAGCTATGGAAAAGACCGGCGCGATAGAGTGTGGGGGCTTGGCCCCATCGCTGCAGGATGTCGCGGGTCCCCATCAGATGGTCCAGCAGGCGCCTGCCCGCCGATAGAGCGAGACGATCCGCGCCGCGCTGGCGCAGGGACTCCTCCAGGATGGTCATCCCAGGGAGGTTGGAGTCCGCCGACAGGTGATAATCGAGCATCACGTCGCTCGGCGAATCGCCGCTGGATAGCGTGAATCGATGTATTGGTACAGTACTTGGGCGTCGCTCGGGCGCCCGCCGACCTTCCAGGCATAGGCAACGGAGAGAATGTCGGCGTGTAGCAATTTCCTCAACTCCGGGAAGTGGACAATCTTGGGCGGCACCCGGTTGTTCTCCGGCCTGCTCGATCCGCGATGGTTCCATGACGCGTCCAGTGTGTGGCACGCAAGCCTGAAGGGATTCACTTCGGGAGTCAGAATCTCCACCTGGCTGACTTGATCCATGAAGAGAAGCCGTCGCCGAACCTCTTCCGAAGGGATGTGCCTAAGAAAGGGCACGTCCGTCAACTTCGCTCGACTGGCGATTTGGAAATTCCGGTATGACAATGACAGCCAAGCTTCGAGCCATCGGCGGGTTTTACCTCCTTTGCGAAAGAGAATCATCCCTGAATTAAATATCCGTTGACCCAAGTGGCGTCGTGAGAAGCTGTCGTCCTCCGAGGTTTCCACCATAGCGACATCGAATTTATCGAGAAGCGCGAATAGGCGCGGAAACTCCTCCGTCAGAACCCGCGTGTCGGTATCGAGATGCAGGGTTCGCGCGTACGGGGCGTCGAGGAGGCACTTGAGTCGCGCAATTTGAGCTCGCGCTGCGGGAGCTCTGAGGTCGGAGGGCAGGCGCGCTGGCGCGACACAATCGAAAGCCCCCAGCCGGCACAGGCAGTGATCGACTCGGTCCGTGAAGAGCGTGATCGGCAGATCCGGAAAGCGCTGCTTGATTGTCTGAGCCGACAAAAACGCTTCCTCGACGAAATGGTCCTGCATCGTGGCCGCGTAGACGATTCCGGACTCGGGGGGTAACGTCATCGGATTACATGATCTCTCTGAACACCTGATCCCAGCTCTCACGGGCGAGATCTTCGCCGGCCAAGGCCTCGAGGTGCTGGCGCGCCTGACGGGCCATGTCAAGACGTAACTGGGGCTCATAGGCCATCTTGCTCGCGTAGTAGATGAAATCCTGCGGGGTCCCACAGAGCCACCCGGTAACGCCATGTCGCACCTGTCTTCGCCAACCGCCGCGATTGTCCACGATCAGGACGGAACCACTCGACATGGCCTCGAGACCCACGCGGGGCCAATTTTCGATCGTATCGGTGGGCTGCAGGATGATCTCGCAATGCTCGTAAAGCGCGCGCTGACTGCAAGACAGATGGTTCCGGGCAGTCCTGATCCAAGAGGGCGGTTTGCCGATCTTCGCGGCGCACTGGTCATCAAAACCCAGGAAGAGGCCCTGCTTAGGCTTGGGTGCCACGAAATACTCGTAGATGTGCAAGATGTGCCGGGCGTACTTCTCCGGGACCGCGCGCGAAATGCGACCGCACCCAAAGTGTTCGGTAGAGTGATCTTCCATGAGGGGAAAGCGCTCGGCGTCGAGGTAGGAAGTAAAGACCAAGAACCGCGGCGTACTAGTGCGATTGAGATCGCGCAACACGGCAGCGTGCGCGTCCCGTACGTCCGGATTTTGATAGAGGAACGTGCCAATCTTGCCTTCGGCCGCGCGGCGTTTTTCCAGGCTCCACAAGTGGCTCATGCAGTTGACCCACACGGTGTTCGCGGAGTGCTCGCGGATCAGGTCGATATTGCTGAGGAATGCGTCGCAGCAAAAACCGATCACCGGAGCGTCGCGCTCGATCACGCGGAAGTTATTCGGCGCGTGAATGATGGCCCGAGTACCTCTCAGTTCGTCGTATAGCGGTTCAGTGAGATATCCCGGGTCCGTCGGAATGACATGAACTTGCACCCCCATGCGCAGCCAAAGATGGATTTGATGCTGCAGCTCAGTGTTGGCACCTCCGTAGAGTGCGGGGAAGCCATAGACGTAGAGAGATCGGCGCCCCATGGGAAATGCACGAGCTCACCCTCGGCGGGATCGGGAAAACACCTGTGAACGCAGGGCCGACCGTCTGAAGGGTGCGCTCTCGATCGGTTCCTTGACCGGAACTGGGGGGTGATGAGAGTCGTTCTCTCGGTTGCCGTAGAGCATCGTCACATTAACGCGTTGGCTCTCATAATCGGTGCGGAAGCGCAGCGCATCGGTGCCGTGGAACAGGTCCGCGTTAAAAATGACCGCGCGGTTCTCGCGGTAGGGGATGCGGAGCGGCCGCACGTTCCGCTCCCGCAAATAACGGGCGATCAGGTCGGCGCGGCGGTTGTAGACGTCAAACGTCCAATGGCGGGGTGCACACAGGTTGTAGATGAGGAGGCCTCCTGAGCCGGGGTCCAGATTCGCCTGCGTCGGTGTGATCCAGAAATTGACATTGACGGCCGCAAAATCGGCGTGCGTGTTCCCCTGCGCGCTCCCCTCTTGTGTGTGCTTGAACGCCCACATCTGACGCAGTGGGTATCGATCGCCGATGACCCGTGGGAGCGCGGCGCGAAGCTCCTGGGCGATCTGCAGCAGCAGCGGGCAATTGAATCCGTCTTGGAAGAAAGCGCCGAGACGCCCGCGGGCGTAACGGTTGGTCAACCAGACAGTGGACTCGAGACAGAAGAGCTGCAATTCCCGCAGACATTCGTGGGACAGAAAGTCATCCACCACTACGATGCCGGGGGGGCTGCTGAGGTATTCGTCCTCAAGAGAGGACGCATTCCACTGCCCGCAGAGGGCCCTTGAAACGCGCGGCGACGTTCGAATATGAACGATGCGGTTGTACACAGGGTTGATATCCGGGTGATCCACAGCATTGAGCGTGACCCCAGTGTCCCCGCCGGTCGCCTTCAGTTGGCTGGCGATGTGACGATATTTTTCCTCAATCGCGATAAACTCGGGCCCGAGGACACCTCGTCGGCGCAAGTACGCGAATTGCTCTCGATCATGCTCCAATTTGAACGCGGTGAGCCTTCGCGTGGGAGTCTGGACGGGTGCGACGATCGAGGCCGTGTCGCGGCGCGAGGGATACCAGGCACTGCCCCATCTCAGTTCCGCCAGAAGCGCTGCGTAAGCGCCGGCCTGGGTCAAATCTCCGGCTCCCAATCGGTCCGAGATCAACGCCTGAAACCACGAGAGCCCGTCGCTCCCGAACACGAGGAGTTCCTCTCGAAGGAGGCGCAAACTCTCCTCGGTGCGGCCCAGAGCGAGGAGCCGCTGGGCGAGATCGCTGCGCGCTTCGGCGCGTGCGGGTCCGAGCTCCGGCGCTTTGCGGGGGCGGACAGCCAACCGGGTCTCGGACCCACCGAGGCGGGTTCCGGAGTTCACGCGGCACTCCTTTGTCGGGCCACAAACGCGCGCGCGACATCCAACGCCGCCCGAATCGTCATATCCATGTCCAGGTAGCGATAGGTACCCAGCCGTCCCACGAAGGTGACCTTAGCTTCGGCGCGAGCCCGCGCGAGATACTGCGTGATGCGGGGATTCTCGCAGCTCAGGTGCACTGGATAAAAAGGCATGTCGCCGGATTCGCTGGCTCGGCTGAACTCGCGACAGCACACCGATCTCGCGTGCTTCTCCCAGGGTGCAAAATGCTGATGCTCGGTAGTGCGTGTGTACGGCACCGACGCCTCGCAGTAGTTCATGACGGCGCAGCCTTGGAAGTCTCCCTCCGCATAGAACTGCTCGAAATCGAGGGTGCGATAGGGCAGGCGGCCGTTGTCGTACCCATAAAACTCGTCGATCGATCCTGAATAGAACACGTGGTCGTAGACCGCCACCATTTCTTGCTCGAAGTCGGTGTTCAAGTGGACCCTGATGTTCGGGTGATCCAAAATCCGCGACACCATGAGGGTGTAGCCCTCGAGCGGCATACCCTGATGACGGTGATCAAAATAGTTGTCGTTGTAGTCAAACCGAACGGGGAGACGCCTGAATAGATGAGGTGGAAGATCCACCGGCGCGATGCCCCATTGCTTAAGCGTGTAGCCCTTAAAGAAAGCCTCATAGAGGGATCGCCCCACGAGACGATGGGCTTGCTCCTCAAAGCTCTTGGGATTGTCAATCGATCGATCCACCAGGCGTTCGATGAAGTTTTTCGCTTCTCCCGGAGAAAGAGTGGTGTGAAAAAACTGGTTGATCGTTAACAGATTGATGGGCAGCGAAAAGACGCAGCCCTGGGTGACCGCTCTCACGCGATGGACATACGGCTTGAACTCCATGAATCGGTTGACGTATTCCCAGACCTCATCGTCATCCGTGTGGAAGACATGGGGTCCATAGACATGAACCATCACTTGGGATTCGGCGTCTCGCTCCGTGTGACAGTGTCCGGCGACATGAGGGCGTCGCTCAAGAATCTCGACGAGATGCCCCTGGTCAGCGAGTTCTCGAGCAATGGTCGAACAAGAGAGTCCAGCGCCGGCCATGCCGATCTTCATGGTGTCAAGGACGGGCGTTTGTGACCTTACCGGGATGACTAGACCAATGGGAATCAGGACAGTGGGGTGTCAGTGATCTCCTCGAGTGCGCCGAGGCTCACGAGCTCGCTGGCGTACTCGATGAGCTGTTCTATCGTGATTTGTGCGTAGCCAGGCAAGTAGGGATCCACGACCCCACCGAAATCGCCGGCGACGTCCCCGCCAAATATTCCTCCCGTCGACCCGCCCGTGTCCCCGCCAGTTGAGCCCCCGGTGTCGCCGCCGCCTGTGTCGCCACCCGTTGAGCCGCCTGTGTCGCCACCCGTTGAGCCACCGGTGTCGCCACCGCCCGTGTTACCGCCCGTGTCGCCGCTGGTGTCGCCACTAGCCGCTGCGGTACCGAACCGGCCCATTCCGTCATTGAAGACTTGAAGGAGCGCAAACACGAACGACTCAAAGGCCTCGATGGCGCCTGAGCGCTCGATGGTTAGCGAACTAGCAAGCAAGGCAAAAACGATTCGGAAATCCCCTGACTCAGCCACCGCGCGGCCGAAGTGCTCTAAGAATCCGGCGCGCGACACGCTTCGGTGACCCGCCTCGCGTGAGTATTCAACCAGCCAGCGGAGCATGGTGCGGCTCGAAAGAACCGAATAAACCAGCCGGTTCGCAATCGAAGCATCAGAAGGCCCCACCTTCCAGTCGTACACGTAGTCTGACAAGACTTGAACCGGGTCCGTAACGAATTGCTCACGAAGAAGGGGATCGGCATGCATGCCCCTGAAAAGGGCTCGACTTCGGGAGGAGACTCGGGCCAGTCGAAGCAGACGAGGTTCTGCGTAGGACAGGCGCTTGTCCTCAAGTGGACTTGACATGACTTTCCCTCTCGTCGGAGATGGATGGTCAGCGGCTGCGTCCCGAAACTCTGCCCGAAGCAGATTCGCTGAGGGATCCACCGCAGGCCTCTTAGGACTCTGTTGCCAGAGGCACTTCAATCTCATCAGAGGGGGATTGGAGAGAGACGCTGTTGCGCCGCAACACTCCGTCTCTGCTATGCGCGACAGCCGTCCGCCCCGGGATCTCTGGGATTCTCCGGAGCGAGCTGCGCGTCTCGCCGCCGAGCTACGACCGAACGTGCCCTAACAAAACCAAGACGAACAAAACCATTTGGATCCACCCCTTCCGCGTTCCCATCCCAAGACGCTCGTCCGCCTCGGGTGTCGGCCTGTCAATTGCCCCAGCACGGCTGTGAGCGCGGACCGGCGCGGCGATCACTCACGCGCACGCGCCGGTCCTCTTCTGCTCTCCTAGAAGCCCGCACCGACCGAGACCGCAACCCAGGTTTTGCCCTCGTACTTGAATCCCGTATTGGCACCCTGGTAGTCCCTTCCGACGAGCACGCCCGCCTTGAAGCTTCCTCCGAGGGTCGCCATCTCGCCCAGGGCAATCGTGTAGGTCGCATGCGTGCCGGATGAGGAGTTCGAGCCACCGCTGGCAGGAGGGGGCGAGCCCGACGGCGCGTTTTGTGTTGAGCTGCTCGCCCCACCCCCGAGTGCTAGCACGTGCGCCAAGCTCACGCCGGGCCACCAACCCTCATATCCAACATAGCCCGCCGCCGTTGGCACCGCTTGAAATGAATGATCAGAGGTTTCGAACTTGTAGGGGATCACCATCGCGCCCCAGGTAAATCCCGCGCGCACGCTGCCATATTTCTGGAGGTCCTGCGCACTCACCGTGTATTCGGTGCCGGCGGCGACTACCGGAGTCTTACTTGCTTCGTTGGAACTGGTGCAGTTGCTTTCGGTCGCAGGAATCTTCAAAGGCGGGAACCACGTTCGCCACCAGTGGAGCAGGGTATAGTTCGCCGCCGCCTCTGCCGTCGGGACGTAGACGTACAGGGAAGTGTCCGACGTCACCTGGGTGACCTGCGACACGTTCCCGGTGGCGGGAATCGTCGTCTCCGTGCTGCCGTCAGGCTTCTTCTTGACGGTCGCGGACGTTGTGACGGGATTGCCCTTGTCATCCGTGGCGCCGATTTTCGAAGACGGAGCGTCAATATGGTTGACGTGAAAACGCGAGCCCGCCGGCACACAGAACGGCTGCTGTTTCGTCGTGTCCAGAGAATGGAACACCGGCGCATCGGCCGACAACCGGATCTCGTCGCCCTCCTTGATCGCGTCCCCCGCCGATGTCAGCGCCGGCGTGGATGAGCTCGAAGTGGCCGCGTGGCCCGTTGCGGCGCCGACCGCGGTGATGATGGCGAGCGCCCGAACAGATGCTTTCACTCTCGTATCCCCCGCGACGGCGCCCGATCTTTCCGATTGGGTCGCGGGGGACACGCCCACGTCGATCTAGGCGTCGCCGTCCGTTGTGTTAAGCGGCCCCCGTCCCAACTATCTGTCCCGGGAGCCTCACGAATCTCAGGGTTCTCGCAGCGAGGTCGATCTCATCGCCAGAGGGAAGAATCGTCCGAGGCGTGTCAATGCGAGCACTGCGGCGTGCCACAGTGACACAAGGAGTGCGGAAACCCCCAGGACCCATTTCCCCGTGAGGTAGAACGTCATCGTCATCACGAAGACGCCGAGCGAGGCTCCGCGAAGAACCCGGATATCCAAGGTCAGGCTGCGCCGCATCCCAGTCACACGCCGCGCCCCAGATGAGCTGGGCGCTTCTCCTCGATTGTAGATAATCTGGCTCTCACGCCCCAAACCGCCGTTGTCTCGCGGCGAGCGTCGCCCCAGGGATCTCGGCCGGGCGCTGGCTGGCGGCGGACTCGAGGTCGGGCTCGAGCTCCAGAAATGCCCCTTCTCGCGAGATACCCAGCCTTCCCAAGACAGATCTAAGGAGCCAGTTCGGCCGGGCTGCGGCGTCTGAACGAGGGGGGCATAAGCTCACATCTCGAACTGCACGTCCACTGCCACGAACAGCATACCGGCGTGAGATTTCTCTCATGTATTGAGATCCGCAGCGCGACGAGAACAGAGACTTAAGAGACGTCGACATACGATCCGACGGGCACGGGGGTAACATGGAGAAGAAGAAATTGGTGCGGCGCCCCTTCGCGCTGATGACTCTCACCTCGATAGCATGCGCCGCGGCTTACGCGGCAGACACGACTACGCCAGCCGGAAAGGGCCAGGCGCCCGCATCCACCGCAGCGCCCGCGGGATCCGCCGCGGCGCAGCAAGGCGCGGTGCCCCCGACGACCCCGGGCAACAATGCCGACACCAAGTCGCCACCCAAGGTGACGGGCATTCTTGGGCTGTGCGACGACAAGGGAAACGCAATCGACGGTAAAAGTTCCTCGGAGGTTGGGCTTAACGACCTGCTGTGGGTCGTGCTCAAAACGACGGCCGATCGACTCGACTCGGAGGCTCAAAGACTTAAGCGAATCCAGGAGTTGTGCAAAAAGCCCGATCTTCAGCCAGTGGCTGCTTCAAAGGACGCATCATCTAAGGACAAGCAGGTCGGGGCGCCTCCGCAGACTAGCCCATCAAGGGACAAAGACGCGGAGCCCGCTTCACAGGCGACTCCACCCACCGACGCGAAGCTTCCCGCGCTCGACGCCAGCGCGTATGCACTCTTTTTCGACGGCCGCGAGGTGCCGGGTCTCGACAGCGCCGTATACAACGACGCGCACCAGGCGCTCGGATTCCTCCTTACGCGCAACGCGAACAACAAGGCCGTCTGGGGGCGCGCTCTTGGATCTCCGACCTCGTCCCACAGGACCGTGACGGTCGCACTGGGCGTGAGAGAGAGGGATAAGACGACCCAGGTGAGCATCGAAGGGGAGGGGAGCAACGCGACCTTCCAGCTTGAGATCTTCGAATGTCTATGGCTGTGGATAGCGGGAGCGAGCGTCGTCCTCGTTCTTGTCTTGGTCGTGGGTACTGCCAGGACTACCACGACACTCCGCGACGACCTCCTGCCTCAGCTACCCGCAACGGAGCAGCCGTACAGCTTGGCGCGCTGCCAGATGGCCTTCTGGTTTGTGCTGATCTTCACCGCCTTCATCTTTCTGTACGTCATGCTTTGGGACTACAACACCGTGAGCCCGCAGGCTCTGGCCCTCATGGGCATCGCCTCGGGCACCGCGCTCGCTGCGGTCGCGGTCGATATTCTCAAGGACTCGCCCGCAGACATGGCCAACCGCGCGCTGCGAGCGCTCGGACTCAACACCTATGACGACGTGCTTCGGGTGGAGCAGGAAATTGCAGGGCTGAAGCCGCAGGTTCCGGCAGCGCAGGTTAAGGCACGGATGGCACGGTCGGCCGCCGAGGCGTCGCAGACCGCCTCCGACGCCATGGCGGCGAATCCCGCTGCCTCAGCGGATCAGAAGGCGGGGGCGGCCAAGACCGCCAAGGACGCAGCCGATCTCGCCGACGCTGCAGACCGTGAGATGACCCAGCTCAACGCTGCGATTCAAGACCGCGAGATTGTCATCCGGACCTATCAGGACAAGAGCCGTCCCTTCCGCAGCGAGTGCTTCTTCAAGGACATCACCACCGACCTAAACGGGCCTACCGTTCACCGACTCCAGGTGGTCTTCTGGACGCTGGCTCTGGGTGGGGTCTTTATCGTGGGGGTGTACCGGGATCTCGCCATGCCGCCGGATTTCAGCCCGACGCTCCTTGCCTTGATGGGTTTGAGCGGGGCCAGTTACGTCGGCTTCAAGTATCCCGAGAAGAACAACTGATTCAGAAGGACGCGCGTTGAGTACCTGATCTGACTCGAAGAACTGACTCCACGACACACTCTGGCCACGCCACTTATGCCCGCCGACATTCAGCACGTCGTCGTCCTCATGCTCGAGAACCGCTCCTTCGACTCAATGCTGGGCCGGCTCTACCCCCCGAGCGGGGCCTTCAATGGTCTGACTCTCAACGAGACTAACTACTACGGTCTCACCTATGGGGTGTGGAACGATCCCAATATGACGCCCGCAGCCTTCTCGATCCCCGATCCCGACCCGTACGAGCTCTTCGAGGATATGAACGAACAGCTCTTCGGCAATCGGGATCGAAGGGATCGGCGGGCGAACATGGCCGGATTCGCGCAGAACTACGGCGCTCCGCAGCCGTCGTCCGGCTATCGTGATCCCGGCGCCGTCATGCACTACTTCGATCCCGTTAGGCAAATACCGTCGATCTCAAATCTCGCGACGGCATTTGGGGTGTGCGACGACTGGTATGCCTCGGCACCGTGTCAGACCTGGCCCAACCGCTTCTTCGCCCACACAGGTACCGCCCTCGGCTATGTCGACAATCACACCTTTCCGATGCCGTTCGACGCGCCGAGCATTTTCCGCAGACTGGAGGACAACCGGAAGGACTGGCGCGTCTACTTTCACGACATGCCGCAGTCGATCCTGCTTCGGGACGTCTGGCTCTACGCGCCGTCCCACTACCGTTTCTTCGGCCAATTCCTCGCGGACGCGCATGCCGGTGTGCTGCCTTCCTATTCCTTCATCGAGCCGCGGTACTTCGCCAACCTATTCATCAACCATCACCCGAACGATCAGCATCCGCCGCATAACGTGCTCTACGGCGAACAGCTCATCGTCCAGGTCTACAACGCGGTGCGGAGCTCCCGTTGCTGGAAAAACACGCTCCTCGTCATCACGTACGACGAGCACGGCGGCCTCTACGACCATGTCCCGCCGCCGCCCGCGACGCCTCCGGACGCGAACGTGAACACCAAGTACAAGTTTGCGTTCGACACCTATGGCGTGCGAGTGCCGGCGGTGCTGGTCTCGCCCTGGATCCCGCCTGGCAGCCGGATTCGCTCGCCCGGCTATCCCGTCGGCGACGGTCCTCGCACCGGGCGGCCCTTCGACCACACTTCCATCATCAAGACAGTGCGCGAGGTCTTTTCCTTAGGCGGCCAGCTCACGGCGCGTGACAACGTCGCACCGAGCCTGACGCCGGCCTTGAGTCTCGCTGCTCCCAACAACGATGGCCCCGCGAGCCTCGCCTCGACCCTCGACAAGCCCGACCCCGGTGTCTTCGAGAGTCTAGGACAGGCCGTCCCCAACGCCATGCAGGCAATGCTCGCCAGCGCGGCGGCAGCGCTACCCACGACCGCACCGGCGACCGAAGCGCAGATCCCGAACGCCGTTACGCCGGATGCCCGCCGCTACGCGACGATCGCTACCGCGCAGGCGGCCGCCACGGCCTGCACCAAGGCTTTCCTCGGACTCTAACCGGACTGTAGAACCAGGCTAAGAGAACGGGGATGGCACAGGCGTTGAGAGGAGCGGATCTTCGTGATCGATTGGAGCGTTGATTTCTCGGTGGCTGCCAAGAGTTTTAGCAAGAAACGGACGCTCACGTCCCGAATCGCGGTGAAGTGTCTGGACTGCAGCGCAAAGGGGGGTTTGGGTCATGCATTTTGACATCGTACGCAGCACGACTCTTTCTAATGCGAGCGGCACCTTCGGCACGATGTCGATCGACGGTGTGCTTTTCTGCGCGACCTGCGAGCAACCGTGGAACGACAATCGGGCAGACCAGTCGTGTATCCCCCAGGGAGACTATAAACTGCTGCCCTACGACTCGCCTGCCCATGGCCCGACGCTCGTGTTCCACAATCCGACAGTCGGCGTCTATGGAACGCCGGTGCTGATTCCCGCAGGCCAGACAGGTCGCAGCCTCTGCGAGGTTCACAATGCCAACTGGCCGTTTCAGCTCAAAGGCTGCGTTGCCGTTGGAGCTCACGTCATGGACATCCCGCCGAACGGTCGGGGCGTCAATAGCAGCGTGGCAACATTCATGAGCCTCAAGCAGCAGTGGGGAGACCGCCTGAACCTGACGGCGACTATCAGTTCTGGACCTTAAGTGTGCGCGCGCCGCGCGGCGCGTCTTACGCACTGAGGGTGGGCGCATCTGCCGAGACCGTGGGCCTTAGGGCACGGTAAACCTAATAGAGTCCGCATGATCGATTGGCCGCGGGAGCAACCTCAATGCCCAAGCGTATCGCTCTCTTTCTGGACGGCACGTGGAACACTGTGCGGGACGACACGAATATCTGGCGCATGAAGGCTCTGTGCCCGACAAGCGCTGATCAGATTGTCTACTACAGCGCGGGAGTCGGTACGCAGCACGGTGAGAGGATCATCGGGGGCATGTTCGGATACGGGCTCGACCAGGAGGTGATCCAGGCCTACCAGTGGTTGAGCGAAAACTACGAGCCGGAGGATCGCCTCTACATCTTCGGATTCAGCCGCGGCGCCTTTACGGCCCGAAGCCTGGCGGGTCTCATCTCCAAATGCGGACTGCTGAAGGCGGGTTCGCCTGTTTCGTTGAGTCAGCTGTATGACCGCTACCGCAAAGGCGAGGCGGTGCACACGATTCGCGAGCTCGCCAACGTGGCGCGCGGCGAGCTCACCTTCGAGGAGAAGTGGCTGCTCGAGTACTCAATGCCCATTCCGATTTTCTTCCAGGGGGTCTACGACACCGTTGGGGCGCTCGGGGTGCCATTCGGAAACATTCCTATCGTGAGCCGCTCCGACTACTCTTTCCTCGAAACGGATCTGCGGATCAATGAGACCTATGCCTTTCACGCGCTCGCCATCGATGAGCATCGCGAGGCATTCGCGCCTACCCTGTGGCGCAAGTCAGTTCAAAAGGACGTGGCAACCTATGGGCCGCGCCCGCTCGACCAGGTGGAACAGCGCTGGTTCGTCGGAGCCCATGCGGACGTGGGCGGCGGCTATTCGAACGGACTCCTCGCTCAGGTACCGTTGCATTGGCTCATGCAGAAGGCGCAGACACACGGGCTCGTCTTCAAGGGCACCGTCGTGATCGACGGAGATGAGGCTCAGGCTGATGTGCATGATTCCTTCGCTATGATGGCCGGCGGCGTGTATCGGGCCCTGAAGTTCTTCCGACCCTATTATCGAGCGATCGGAACCAAGCCCGCGGTAACCGGAGACGTCACCACCTCGACGATCAACGAGACCCTCGACGCGTCCGTCTTCGACCGCTGTCGGGGCAATGCGAGTTATCGACCGAAAAATCTCCTCGACTGGGCGGGATCCCGAGATCTCGGTGCGATTCGGAGCTCGGTGCGTGCGGACGATCCGACGGTCGCCGTCCCGTAGCCGCGCTCTGCGCAAAGAGCAAGCAAACGCCGGATATCAGTTTCCAGTGCCAAAGTGCGCCTCGGGGTGGTTATGGGAAACATTCGAATCGCGATTCTTGTGCTTTTGCCCTCGTCAATCCCATCATTGGTGGAAGGAAGTGAGGTGTCTCATGCCCCTGACTCAAAACCAGCTCAACTTCCACATGGAGGAGTACCGCCAGCTTCGGGCTGAGGTCGCATCGTTACTCGCTCGCATCGAGACGTTGCTTCGGTACTCGCTCGTTGCCAGCGCGGCCGTATACGCATGGCTCATCGCTCAATCGGTGGGTTTCGTCGTCGACGCCTCCGGTCAAAGTTACTCGTGCCTGCGCTTGCCGCACGAGCTACTCATTTATGGATGGTGGATCCCGCCAGCGTTTGTCGTCCTGGCTGGCCTCGGAGCAGGTGTGACCCGCTGGCGGGTACGGGAGATGAGTGAGTACTTGAGTCAGCTGGAGAAGGAAACGGGTCTCGTGCCCCCGTTAGGATGGGAGGCCTTCCTCAAGGGCAAGCCATCGACTATGACGGCAACGACGGTGGGCGTCTGGTTGCTGGTACTGTTCGCTACCGGTGCGGCCAGCATGAAGGGCACGTGTGTTACAGAGCGCGCTGCGCATATGGCATGTCCGGCGAAGGCTCCCTAGCGCGGGGACTGTCGTCGGACGCGACCAAGCATCTATAGCGACCGTGCTTCGCTAGGCCACCGGAAGTGAGACCGCCCATGTGTATCCAAAAGCTTAGCGCGACCGCTCTGCTCGCAGGGGTGGCGCTCTTAACCTCCGCCTGCTGTCAAGGAGCGCCGCCCGCGCTGGCGGGGACTCCGGCGGGTGCCGCAGGAGTTGCGCAAGCAGCAGCCGCTCCGCAGGCAAATGCGGAAACGCCTGACGCGGGGACGCCGCCCGCTGCGCCCGCCGCGGACCCAAGCGTAAAAGACAGCAAGGAAAAAGGAAATGCGCCACAGGCCGCCCCCGCAAAGGATGAGCAACAGAAAAAGGATCAGAAGACGGGCGACAAAGGCAACGCATCTGAGAAGAAAGACGGATCGGACACGCCGATCGGGATTCAATGGTTCAACGCAGTCTTCGGCAAACTGACTACTTGGGCGTTCGTCGCGTTGGCCTTCCTTTTCCTGTTTTCCGACAAACTCAGAACTCTCTTTGACCGGGTCACGGATGCCATCGGCGAGCGGGGAGTCACGCTAGAAGTCGCTAAGGTAAAGATTCAGGTGTCGGAGCCCGCACAACGGGATCTCTACGAGGATCGCGGAGCGCGCTTCACCGTGTCGCCTCTGGATCTTGACGGAGATGGGTCCGAGGATTTGGAGGACACCCTCGTCGTGACGGCGCAACTCACGTTCCAGGTGTCAGACGATGCCGCGTGCTGGTGGCTTGAACACCACCCTGAGCACGCTCATCTGCTCGAGAAAACGAAGGAGGCTTTCGTCCTTCTCACCGACAAATTTGGCACTGCCACACGGCTAACGGACGTGATGCAGGAGCTCGTCGCCTTCTCCCGCGCGTTGGAAAAGGTACGCTTCATCGACGCGACGCGGCTGAAGAACCTGCTCGAGGAGAAGCCGGGCATCCGCGACGAGCTCATCGCGTTGGCCAGGAGTACGCAAACCGATGACGATCGGGTGGCCGTCCATGCGGGAGGCGCAGCCTATGTACATTCCTCGGAATGGTCGTTGGCTCGGGATCTGCTCGAGCCGATCGCCTGGGTCGACCAGCAACCCGGCTACCTTCCCGCGGCCGACACCTGGCTCGCCGCGCTGTATCTGGATGGAGTCGAGAAAGCGCTCGGCCAAGGGTCCACAACACAGAATGCGTTTTTGAACTCGGTGCTCGGCATCGCGGATAACGTTGTGCTCAAGGCCGAAACGATTCTCGGGCAGATGGACTCGCTGGGGAAGGCAAGTCCTTACGCAGGCAACATGGAGTACTACCGTCGAGAAGTGAATAAAGTACTCGGTACGGTCGCATCGTTCCGAGCCGACTACTCCCAATCCTTAACGGAACGGCAACGACATCTGCGGCGCGCGTTGCAGGCATTGCTGGTATGCACGGCCACGGTCGGGGGCGAAAAGCCCTCGCCACTTGACCAGAACAACCTGGCCGACACCTACCGGCAGCTCGGTCGCTTCGACAAGGACCAATACGGTAAAGCGCATGAAGAGATACGCAAGGCGCTCGCGAAGAAGCCCCTGGACCCGACCTTCCTCAGTACGGAAGCCCTGATCTACATCGACGAATGGAAACGGGACCGAGCGTGGGAGGTGCTTCGAACGGTCGCACCGGAGAAGATGGCTGGTGCGGACCGGCAGGACGCGGTTCAGTATCTGGACAATCAGATCCTCGCGGCGAAGGTCGTCTCAGGCACGGACCGGCCCCGCGTCGTGCGGTTGCATCTGGCGGCGGACACCCTGGAGTCGGCAATGCGCTTTCTGGACAGCAAGGCGGCGCAACTCGACTCCGCAGAACACCAACGCCTCGCAGCCGAACTGAACGAGCTTCTGGGCGCCGCGTACCTCGGTTTGCCGGGGTATGAGCGGCGTTCGGTGGAATGCTACGAATGCCTCGCGCGCCGCTGGGGGAGCCTTTCGACGACAGCCGAGGTCCGCTGGCGAAGGCGTTTGGGCGGTGTGCGCGCGTACACCCGGCTCGCGCGTGTGTCGCGCGCGGACTTCGATTACTCCACGGCTTGCAGTCAGCGCAAGCTCGGTCGAAAAGTCATCAAAGATAATCTCGGCGAGCTGGATGTCGCCTTGGGCGTCGGGAATGGGCAGTTGGGCACGCTGTCACTGTGGCAGGCGCGTGTACTCCTCGACACCGCCATGGCACTCCAGGGACTCGCCGAGGAAGCCTTCCACGGAGGCGAGTTCGGCGAGACCAAGGACCTCCTCGCTCAGAAAGACAAGCTCATCGGCGAGCTGCGCGATTTCCGCGAGCACGACTCGATCGGCACGAAGGTACGTCTCGCGGGTGCGCTCACGGGCCTACTGCGCGGCTGGCTGGCCTTCCAGTGCGATGCAGGGACCTACGAACCTGCGGTTCTCACCGAAATCGAGAGCAACCTGCTCTCCGCACGCGGTCAAGACGCGCGGCTCAATTGCCAGGTCGATCTAGCACTGGGTGAGGTATTTCTCGCGGCCGCGCTCGCGGGAAAAGCGGCTGATGCGCTCAGCAACTATCGAAAGGCCATCGGTGCCTTGGAGCGCGCCGTTGCACCGGAGGCGCCCGCGCCGCTTCGAGCCGACGCGACCCGGGCATTAGTGGACGCCTACGTGAAACAACCGGCAGTGCAGCGGCGCGCGAAAGAACCGAAGCAAGCCTAGTCGGGTTGGTCCTCGAAGACAAATTCGAGGTCGATCGGAATTCCGTCGAGCCGCTTCAGCAGCCGGTGCACCTCGGGTGGGATGGTCGTCAGTTCCCCACACAGCTCGCCCGCCGCCGCGTAGTCCCCCGTCGTCGCGATTGCCTGCACTCGGGCAGCCAGTTGTCCGAGACCGCGGTGGGTTGCCTCAACGTCGACCGCGAGTCGGCCGTCCGCCTCGAGAGCGACACCCCCGCATTTCAGCAGGTGCGAGAACGTGATCGCAGCGCCCTCACTGTAGGCATCACCGACCCCGAATCGGAGCGAACGCATCAGGTTTGCAACGAAGGTAATTGCCGCGACGCTCCGCATTTGTGAGGGGAAGACGCCGCGTCGAGTCAGGAGATCGAGGTAGACCATCGCGACTAGGTCGGCCCTGCACTCGTCGATACTCGAGTAGCGCTCCCCGAGAGCCTCGTTGATGGTTGTCTTGGTCACAACCCCCTGACGCCAGACGAAGCAGGTGCCGAGCGCGTGCGCGCTCTCGTGGAGCAAGGTGTGTTCAAGGAAAGCATCCTCGCGCACGAATTGCAACTGATCGGCACGGAGCACGCGCCCGGCGATCTGTTTGACTATGGGGCCGAACTTTGCCGCAATGACGTTGCGGAAAAGGAGCAGCCTCGCCCCGACGTGAGTTCGGATGTCCTCATCGTTCGGCAGCGTGGCGGCGACCGCCTTGCCGCCCATATTGGTGAGCCCCGCGACGTGCACCACATCATATACACCCATCACGATACGCCGGCGCCCGCCTGCACTCGTCAGCGCACCAGGCATGAGGCGCTCAACTTCGGGTGCGATCTGTTCGAGCTGGTCTAGCGCCCGCGCCGAATGGCGCACCAGCACCGTCGACTCGTACGCGGCTTTGAGCCCCATCCGATCGTCGTCATATACCTCGTAAGGGCCTATCGCCACGTCGATAGGACTGTCCTGGACATCATTGATCCAGAGGGCCTCACTCCCATGCAGCTCACCGCTCGCGAGGCCTTCGGCCCGGGCACGTAGAAAACGCCGGAATCCGGTGTCGGTCGCCTTTTCGCTTGCCGCGATGAGGGAGTGCCGGATCTGCGCCAGCTCTTGACGGTAGGCGTCGCTATAGGGGATTGCGCGAAGGCGCCCGCTCTCCTCCTCGATGACGCTCGTGCGGCTGACGAACGCTTGACGCTCACTCGGATGCTCGCGGAGATACCTCTCGAGCTTGGCTCGCGTCAGATCCGGGGGATAGAGACCTCCGCCACTCGGCCGCGGCTCGGTCCCCAAGAAAGGGCGATCACGGTCAAAGCCGTTCCAGGGACCGAAATTCAGGCGCAGGAGTCGCCGAAGATCGGTCGGCAACCGTCGCTTATGATCGAGGACTAGCTCGGAAAGCTGAGATCCCGCCGGCGATCGCTGCTTCCAAAATATGCGGTCGATCCACCGCCCGGCTTCCACGAGGTCCGCCAGAGCAGCTCGGTCCCCTGCCGCCAGCTGGGCGACCGGGATGACAAGCTGGACGGGGGCATACTGCCCGAGCAGAGCTGCAATGCGCTCGTGATCGAGCTTCTCAAGCGGTGGCGGGGCGGTCCAGCTCTCAATCGGGGAGCTCATCATTTCCCAGCAATTGTAACCGACATCGCGCCCAGAGGGCTGATGGGGATCCGATGTCGGGGCACGCTGCGAACAGCGCGAAGCCCAAGGGTGCCACGGGCCGGGTTGCTGGTGCCCGTTCAGGGTACCACGCCGTTCTCGCCGTCAATGACGCGCTCGGGGGCTCGCGCGCCGGCTGAGCCGGTCTTCGATCATTGACGGCTGCGCTGCGGCGTGAGGCGGGGCACCGGGCAATCCCGCCCCGTTTCATCTCGAAGGTATCCGTCATGACCACGCTCTATGTTCGCGATGCTTCCGGGTTTCGCGAGGCCGAACCGTCGGATGTTCTTGACCGAGCCCAGGCATTGATCGCTCAGCGCTTTCGCAGCGGCTCCCCGGTGCTCACTTCCCCCGAGCGGACCCGAGAGTTTCTGCGCATGCATCTGGGGTGCTGTGACCGGGAGACGTTCGGGGTACTGCATCTTGACAATCGACATCGGCTCATCACGGTGCAGGACCTCTTCCACGGAACTATCGACCGGGCGTCAGTGCATCCGCGCGAAGTCGTGAAAGCCGCCCTGGCGCACAACGCTGCTGCGATCGTTCTCTACCACAACCATCCGTCGGGGTTGTCAGAGCCCAGCGCAGCGGACGAGCTCATCACACGTCGTCTCAGGGAGGCACTTGCCCTAATTGAGGTTCGGGTGCTCGATCATCTGATCGTGGCGGAGTCCACCTTCTCCTTTGCGGAGCATGGACTGCTATAGCGAAGGGCATTCAAGCGCGCTGCTGGCGGCGCACCAGCGAGGTGCTCGCCGCCGGCAGGCGCTTACTTCGAACTCAAGAATCGATCGCGGATCAATGCGTACCAGTGGGCCGCAAGGAGCAGTGTGCTGCCCGCAATCGAGAGTTTGATCAGTTCCATGGTGGCACTCCTGATGTGACTTCTCGGTCGGACGGGCAACGATGTGGGGCTGCGGTGGCAGCATTTCAAGGTTGCTGCTCTGCGGCAGACGTTTGACAGAAGAAGAGGACGGGCTTGCCGTCCTCGCGCAGGGTATCACGCCGGTCTCGCCGTCAATGGCTGCGCGCGAAGCGCGCTTGCGTCCCTTCGGGCCGGCTAACGCCCATTGACGGCTGTGCTGCGGCGTGAGGCGCCCTGCGCGGGCAATCCCGCCCCATTCTCACTCCGCTCGAGGAGTTACCTATGAATGCCAATGGCACGTCACTGACGCTCTCCCAGTCAATACACAGCAACGCCTTGCAGACCGCGCTTACCGCAGAGGCTTTGCGCGACCGGGTCCCCGCGGCCTTCGCGCCGACCGCCCACCAGCGCATGAGCTCTGCATACACGTTCATCTCGACCGAACGCGTGCTCAGCGCGTTGGCCTCGGCGGGGTTCCTCCCGGTCGAAGCACGGCAGGCGGCACGGGCTCGGAGCCCTCTCTACACTCGTCACCTCATCCGGCTGCGCCGGCGGTTCGAGACGATCGCGCTACGCGACGCAATACCGGAGGTGCTCTTCCTTAACTCTCATGACGGGACGAGCGCCTACCAGCTCCGGGTGGGCCTCTACCGCGTGGTATGCACCAACGGGCTGGTGGTGTCCGCCGGGGCATTCCCAACCTGGCGCGTCGCGCATCGGGGCGACGTGGTGGACAACGTCGTCGAGGCGGCGCTTCAGATCACCGAGCGGTTCGGCGACCTGGCTACCGCTATTGAGCGCATGGAGCGCACCAACCTCGACCGACTGGCCCAGTTGGATCTCGCCTTCGAGGCGCTGCGACTGCGCTTCCCAGGAGACCCGCCCGGGACGGTCGAGCCCGGTCAGCTCCTAGTCGCCCGTCGCCCGGAGGACCTCGGGAACGACCTCTGGCGGACGTTCAACGTGCTCCAGGAGAACCTCCTCCACGGCGGCTTCCAGAGACGCTTGGCCTCCAATCGCCTGAGACGGACCCGACGCATCACGGCTATCCGGGAGGACGTGCGGCTCAACTCGGCGCTGTGGGAGCTGGCCACGGCTCGGGCGGCCTGAGGACTGGAGAGGAGGGGACGCTTCGGCGTCCTCTCCTCTTTTTTTGCCCGCCGGGAAGCAGTTCTAACTCACCTGTTCCGGCGGCGTAACTGTATGAAGGGACTGCTGGAGGCCTCCGGATTTGTCGGGGTTTCTGATCGTTCGGGGTGGTGGCGCGGGCGGATCGTGTGAGGTTTCTGCTCAAAGTGGAAGGAAATGCAGGATAGCCTCGCGGCTGCTCTTGTTTAACACTCCGTGATCATGGCTGCGCCTCCTTTTGTGGCTGCTCGCGTGACACCGGAGATGAAGACGCTCCTGCGGGTGCTCGCCGAGCGTGAGCAGATCACCGAATCCGCGCTCGTCCGGCAGCTCCTCGAGGTCATCCTCCGCAGGTCCGCGGCAGAGGGGTTCCCGAAGCTCGAAGCTCTGGAGAAGGTGAGTCGTGATGCCCGGCTGAGCGTCCGGCTGGCGCCCGAGGATCGGATCCTGTTGAGTGGCAGGGCGACGGCTCGCGGTATGCCCTCGGCCACCTACGTCTCGGTTCTCGTCCGATCGCATCTGCGGAACCTGGTACCCCTCCCCAAGGAGGAACTCGCTGCACTGAAGCGATCCGTGGCGGAGCTAGGCGCCATCGGACGAAACCTGAATCAGATCGCAAGAGCCGCCAACCAAGGCGCGAAGCCAGGTGGGCCTGGAAGGGAGGACCTGAGGTCGATGCTCAAAGTGGCCGAGGCGCTTCGCGACCACGTGAAGGCGTTGCTCCGGGCAAACCAGAACTCGTGGGAACAGGGGTATGCCGACACGACTCACTGATTTCGGAGCAAGGCCGCTGTTGGACATTGCGTCCTATGCCCGTCGGGGGCCAAGTCGCCGGGACCACCTGTCGCATGAGGAAACAGGGCTCATTGAGCGCACCGCGCGACGCACCCCGGAAGTCATGGTCAAGGTGCTGAGTCGGGGAGGGCAAGACCTCAAAGCGATCGGACGTCATCTCGGCTATCTGAATCGAGGAGGAGAGGTGGACATCGAGACCGACGACGGTCAGCGCCTGTCGGGCAAAGGGATCGAAAAGGAACTGCTGGAGGATTGGGATCTGGACCTGGAAGAGCACCGACGCAAGGCCGACCTCGAGTCGTGGTCGACACGGCCGCCGCCGAAGTTCGTTCACAAGCTCATGTTCTCGATGCCGGCCGGGACTCCTCCGGACAAGTTGCTCTCGGCGGTAAAGAATTTTGCCAGGGAGGAATTCGGGCTCAAGCATCGCTACGCAATGGTGCTGCACACCGATCAACCGCACCCCCACGTGCACATGGTCGTCAAGGCGGTGAGCGAACAGGGGGTGCGGCTACACATTCGGAAGGCAACACTGCGGGAATGGAGATGCGAGTTCGCGCGACACCTGCGCGCGCTGGGGATCACCGCCAATGCCACAGACCGGGCCGTGCGGGGTGAAAATCGATCGGCGAAGCGTGATGGCATCTACCGAGCGGAACAGCGCGACGAATCTCGCCACACCCAAGCGCGAGCTGAGGCGGTGGCGGCTGAGCTGTTGAAAGGGAATCTGCGGGTCGAGGCTGGCAAGGCAAGACTGCTCGAAACACGAGAACAAGTCGAACGAGGATGGTGGGCAGTCAGCGACGTCCTCGTGGCCGAAGGACGACCGGAACTTGCCGCACAGGTGAGGCGATTTGTTGCCGGCATGCTGCCGCCCTTGACGGAAAGAGAGGTGATAGCAAACGAGCTGCGAGGACGTATCAGCGAGCCCCGGGACCGAGATACACGAGCGCGCATCTCGAAGTCGGCAAGATCGCGCTAAGGCCCGTCGATCTGCTCCTTGCCCACGTCCAAGGCTGTGGCCGCCGGGGTTTCATGACCTGCTCCCTTTCGCTCGGGCGCGTATACGCTGCGCCTTGCGCCAGATCATGCTGCGGTGCTCGCCGAGCATCTTGCCGATTTCGGGGGTCGACTTGCCTTCCGCCATTGCTTTCGCTATCCGCCTCTCATTCTCCGAAAGTTGGGACGCCAGGGATGCGAGAATTTCTGCCCACTCTTCGCGCTGCATGAGTCCACCTTATCGCGACATTTTGAGTGAAATCCGCCCGTCGAATGTGCGAATTACCTGTACGTAGCAGCCATGAGTCAGATCCGGTGTTCCATGCTCTTTCGTGATCCACAGACCCTTCCCATCCTCCCGTGAAACCCACGCCGCCGCTATGCCGAAGATATCCTCAATCTGGAGCGAGCCTGTCGGCAGCCCGCATCCCTTCGGCAAGAGCAGTGAGCGATCGGGTGCTGAGTACTTAGCAAACCCGATGCTCTCACGCGGCACATGCAGGTGGCCATCTAACTCATACGCCCGCCGGCCGCTCAAATCCGCGAACACCGACACAACGAGCAGCTGGACATCAAGTGCGCGCAAGGTTGCGTCCCACACCGGGTCCAGCTGGTTGGCTACGACGGCGACGAATCGCGGAACGTAGCGCAACAATGACTCAGCTTGCCCTCGGGTCAGCGCAGTGAAGCCCCGACACAAGCTCGTGATGCAGTCATCTTCGGCCTCGCCGAAACGCAAGCACCGGACTTGAGGGAGCACGTGCGACGCCAGTGAATGGGACGTAAGCTCCACCTCGACCACAAACCAATGCGACAACGACTTGTGAATCAGGGCCAAGTCTGCCGAGCGCCGCTCGTTGTCCAACACGAAACGACCCGCGAACACGCCGCACAGATAGTCTGGCAGCAGGCAAGTCACAGCCTTGATTACCTCAGCCTCGAATTCGATCTCTAGTAACGCCGTCGGGTCGAGCTGACGGAACACGCTCTCTCGGCAGCAGTCGCTATCGCTAAACTGCTTCACGCGCGCGTCCACTCGACGTCAGCGACGCCTTCCAGGTCCTCTTCCTCCTGCTTGAGCCGCCCGATCTCGGGCGCGGTAGCGACGAGCGTGTAGATCGTCGCTCGCTCTTTCCCTATCGAGGGCCGGACGATGCGCCCGAGCCGCTGTATCCGCTGCCGTCGCGTCGCGGTGCTGGCCGCGATGATGCCCACCTCCGTTTCTGGCACATTGAACCCTTCGTCCAATGCTCGGCAGGTGACCAGGATCTGTATCTGGCCTCGTCGGTATTGGCTTAGAACCTCAACGCGCTGACGTAGCCGCAGCTTCGAGTGGTAAACGCCGCTTTTAACGCCGTTGCGGTCCAAGATATCGTGGATGAGATTGCAGGCCTCGATGTCCTCGTGAAACACGAGGATGCGTTTCCCCGAATTTGCGGCGACGAGCTTTAAGGCCAGCCGGACCCGGTTCAGGCTCAGATTGAGGACACGCGCGCGCTTAAGAAAGAGCGTGACGGTTTCTTCCGCATCAACGCCGTACCGGTCGACGGATCTCGCAATCGAGCGGGTGAGCTTGTCGTAGGCGGCCTGACGATCCTCTTCGAGCGAAAAGACAATGTTATTCAGCGAAAAGGGAACAATCACCTTATCGCGCAACGCGGCGGCGTAGTCGTAGCTAAAGATGACGTCGCCGAGAGCTGGGATAAGGACCTCGGAAAGCCCTTCGTCGTACGGGCGTTCCGGCGTGGCGGAAAGGCCAAGGGAGGCTTGCGTTTTCAGGGCTAAGACCGCCCGGAACTGTGGAGATGCCGCCCTGTGGCACTCGTCGACAATGAGAAAATCGACCTCCTTCGTCCGCTCCGGCAACTTTGCCGCCGTATTGATGACCGCCAGATTGATGGCCCCTAAACGAAGCTTTGCCACGCCGGTTACCACGTGGATTTCGTCGAGGTCAAGGTCAAAGTAGTTCGCCGCTTCCTCCCACCATTGATCGAGGAGGGCAGCCGTGGGCACCACGATCAAGGTCGCCCGTGGCTTGACCTCGTCGATGCACGAAAGCGCGAAAATCGTCTTCCCGCCGCCGGTGACAACACTCACGATCCCGCGGTGGCCCGCACGCTCCCACTTGTAGAGGGCCTCTTCCTGCCAGCCGCGCGGCGTCAGTTTCGGCACGGGCGTATTTCGAGGACCGCCCCGTTCCTATTTAGCCTCGTAGAGTTCGGCTTCCGCTTTTGCCCGCGTCTCGGCAGCCGCGTTATCGAGTCGGACGCTTCTTGAGCGCAGTAAACCGTCCTTCAGCCGACGTACGCTGTCGGGGTTTACCCGGCCGATCAGCTTACTCGTTTTGTATTCGGCGACCGCGTCATAGATGTACTGCTGCACGCACTCATCAACCGAGTCCTTGGTCTCGAGTGACTGGTAGTAAGGGTGCAGGCCGTTAATGATCACGTGCATGACGCTAGGCTCAGCGCCGGTTGTAAGCGTCAGATGAGGCTCGTATTCGCTAGCTTCCTTAACGGAAACCACAATCGTCAGGTCAGGCAGTATGTCCAACCTTGCGACCTGATCGTTTGCCGTCAGATTCTTCACCTGCTGCTGATTGTTCGCGTTTATGACGTCGACGGGCGGCAGCGCAGCAGTATTGAGCGCATCCTTGATTTCCGTACTCGTGAATTCCTCCCGCATCGTTTCCACGAGCTCCCGCACCTTCTCCCTCGACCAGGCCTGTCCGCGCGGCCCCCGTCGGCGCTGCGCGTAGTCGCGATAGTCCTTGCTCTGTTCGACCAGGAACTTCTCGATCTCGTCCTCTTCATCTTCCTGGAAGAGAACCGTATCCTTCGTGTGCGACACCACAAACCCGTCTAGGAGAAGTACACCTGTGAGGCGCTGAGCAATCAGGTTGTTCGCACCTTCGTCATCGACGCCGCCAAAAATGGCTTTGGGCTTCCATGCGGTCGGAAAGCCTTGGATCTGGCGGTTGTTCTGAAAGAGCGAGAATCCGCCAAATTTCCTACCGCCTTTCTTCAGGACGCCGATCCAACCCGTCAGCGTTTTATTGCCGATCTGCGTTGTCGGAAGCATACGCATCATCGGCTTGCCATCGGGGTCCGTGTCCCAGTCGGACTCGTCCGGCGGCACGATCTCATCGCCGTTGTAGGTGAGCTTCAGGGCGACCTTACCCTCAGCGTTCTTGCGCAGGTCGAACATGTACATCGAGCCGAGGTAGGTCATGATGACCTCCTCAGTCCGCCTTTGGATTACGCGGCGCAGACCGCTAATCACGATCTTGGTGTAGTGGCAAGAGCGGTCCACCGGACGCATCGTCAGTGGCACTTTCGCATTGCTGTTGGTGATGGCATCGACGTCCACCTCGGCCGTCCATTCCTCTCCGCTGCCGAACTCGCAGGTGATGACCTTCCATCTCGTGCCGAGCCAGCACGCCGCCGTTTTCATACCCATGCCGTATTTCGACCGGCCCTTGCTGTCGGGCGTCGCGTGCGCGATCTTGAGAGCTTCGATCAGATCGTCCTTGGTCATGCCGATCGAGTTGTCTTCGATCGACAACTCCTTCGTCTGCCGGTTATGAACGATATTGACGGTCAGCGGCGCGCCTTCTTCCTTCAGGATGTCGTTGAGCAGGGAATCGTAGTTCACCCGCGACTGAGTCGAGTTGTCGACAAACTCCGCTAGGGCAAACCACATGCTGTAGTTGAGCCGGCTATAGGCATCGATCGCTTTCGGTCCAATCGACAGCTCGGTTTCCAAGGTCGCCGCCATTCGAATTCTCCCTGGATCAAACTCCAAAATTCATGCGGCCCGCAGCGCCCGCTGCGGAACCAGTCTCGGCGCTCTCAAGCGTTTGATCGAGTTGACGCGCTTGAAGCGCCCCTTTGAGCTTTTGACGTACTCAGCCGACGCCTCGATCCCGATCCAGTACCGCTTCAGTTCTTCGGCCGCCGCGCCGGTCGTGTTGCTCCCGGCAAAGGGGTCGAGCACCAGGTCGCCCGGGACCGTCAAAAACCGGATGAAGAATTTGGCCAAGTCAATGGGCATCCGAGCCGGGTGTGGGCGCAGCTCGTGATCGCGGCAGTACTGCTGGTACGCGTCCATGCTGTGGGTATTGGAAAATGTTAGGACGTTCGAGGGAATGGCCCCGCCGTGATTTTTCAGGAAAGAAGTCTTGCCAATCCTGTGCTCCGACGGGCGCCGACCGGAGTTGTATTTGCCTTGTCTCAAGAGCTTCTGCATCGCCACGCTGTACTCCTGCAGTACTCGCAGGTTATTGGCTTTTGGCTTTGTTGTCGGCGACAGCCACCACAGTTTGGTAAAGCTGTCCTTGACACGGATCCGCTCGACGTTGACCCATTGCGCCGGCCCTGGCAACCGCGCCGGGTTCTGGTAGATGAACTCCTGGCACAAATGCAGCTGATTGGTAGCCTGAAACTCGAGAAGTGCTCGCATAGCCAAGGTCGACATCACCGGCGAGCCTGGTTCCCAGGAGTTGCCCATCTCGATGACGATCGAGCCGTCTTTGGCCAGCATTCTCTTGAACATGGGGCCGAACGCACACAGCCAGCGGACGTATTCGGCACCGGTTGCGTTGCCATACCTTTTCTTGGTCCGCAGCGGGAATGGCGGCGAGGTGAAGATCAGATTGACCTTGCCTTGGTATCTGGAAAATCCCTCCGAGGCGAGCAGATGGCCCGCGTCCGCGTGATACACGCGGCCGCATCGGGTTGTGTAGGCAACGCTCTGGTGCGGACGACCGCGGAACGGATTGACGTGCTTTCGAGCCTGACCCTTGGTCGCCGCCTGCGGCCTGCGCTTTGAACTCATTGACTGCGTTGTTTCGCAACCGACCACCCGGAATGGCCACAAGTATGCCATTAACCGACGGCTAAACGCTTGTCCGAGCACGGCCTTTTCACATTCGACGGAGACAATCAGTCCCCTGCCTGACGTGATCCTGGATGCCCCGGGGCTCTGGCCGAGTGGCCAGCATCTCGTCGTAAACACTCTCAGGATTGGCGGGACGTTGATCCGTCGAATGGACAAGTGCGCAGCTTCGGCGACGAGACGGCGGCCATGATCTCAGTCAGCTGTGCGAGCGATCTCTTCCCAGTTCCGATCGCACGTCTGGCGCCAGTAGGCCGTGCGTGGCATTGCAGCAACGGGGCCGGCTCTTCCCGGCCTGAGATAGGTTCACGTCTCAAGACAGTCTAGAGCTGGGGCCTCGGCGGTTTCGACCGCTTGCGCCTTTGACCGGACCATTTCACCGCCCCTCAGTGCGGCTCAAGGGTGCTTGCGGCTGATACCGTCAGCCAGTCGACGTGCGGAGGCTCGCATGCCCGAGCTTGTTCAGGTAGATCTCAGGCGTTGCGATCAAATCGCGACCGTGCTTCGGGCTTTCCCTCTTCCCCCTAGTCAAGAGGACTTTCGACTGCCCAATCTCGACGAAGACAGTGCCTGCAATTTGGTGCTCTGTCTTGTCGCAATCTGCCATCAGACCCAAGATTTACGCGGTAGTGTTTCAGGTGTCGCGCTGCGCGGTTGGGACTACCTGTCGGCGAAACTGACCGCCGCCGTGCAAGTGAACAGGTTCCCGCTGCATCCAAGCGGATGGTCTGCGATGAGCGCGGAAGATGTTGCGCTATTGTTCTCCTGCGATGAACACGGAGAGACACTCTCCGACCCCCGAGGTCGCGCAGCGCTACTTCAGGACCTAGGGTCAGTAATGATTGCAAATGGCTGGGGGTCTTTGCGCGAACCCTACAATCGAAGTGGTCATCGTGCGGTTAGCGGCGACCAGCCGTTGCTCGAGGCCCTTCAAGAATTTCGCGCGTATCGGGATCCCGTACGAAAGAAAAGTCTGTATCTGATTGCGTTGCTTAAGAGCTGTTGCGGATGGACGTTCAGCGACGAGGATCGTCTACCCTCTCCTGTGGACTACCACGAAGTTCGGGGTCACCTCCGCATCGGCACCGTTAAGATTGTCTCGCAGGATCTTCTGGAGAAGCTGCGCGGCAATCGCAGTGTCACCGACGACGAAGACGTGGCAATCCGTAGCTGTGTTCAGAGAGCAATTGCGCAAATCGCGCAGTCTATTGGGGGTGTTCAGCCAACCACCCTTCACTATCTCCTGTGGAATCTGTTCCGAAATGTGTGCCTTCGTCAGGGACCGCAATGTGAGAGGGTAAGTGCACTCGGGACGTTGCCCGAGCGCTACGAATACCTCACCAAGCTACATGGGGGCACGCCGGCTTGTCCATTCCGCCAGGTCTGCAGCGCGCATGCGTCCCACGTCTATGCAATCGAACACAATAACCCATCAACGATTTGGTACTGACTGGAAAGGAGAGGCAGTGTCTCCCAGAGAAAACTCGGTTCGGCATTTGGCGAATTTTTATACGGTAGTTTCAGGTCTTGCGCTGACAATGGCGATTTTCAGACTGGTCGATGAGAGGGGCCAGATTCTGCCATTCCAGCTGCCCACGTTTCTCTTATGCATTGCATTCCTTTCAACGTTACTGCCGTTCTACCACGGTGCGTTGCGCCATTTGGATGTGACGTACGTTGAAATCGCGCCCAGTCAGGGTGAGCCCAAGGCTGGCGCGTTTCTCGCGGACTTCGTCATTCTGTTTGTTGAGAGCTGCCTCTTCATAGTACTCGCAGTGAAGATCACGGAACCGGTCACGTTTACGCTCGTATTTGGAGGCCTGATGCTCTTTGACGCGATCTGGGGATTTCTCGCGCACCTAGCCTTCTCTGGCCCTAAGAAAGGCAAGCAAGAGCTTACTTGGGCGAAAATCAATTTTGTCACTCTCCTTGTCATTTTTGCGTTCCTGTATACGGAGGGTCTACTTGATAATCTCAAGGCCCCGGTGCAACCACTCACAGTTGCACTTGTGCTGTTTGTAATTGCCCTGGCGAGGACTGTCGTCGACTATTGGTTCTCGTGGGCGCACGGTTATTACTCGTGGTCAGAACGTCCAACTTCGTAGTTGGGCTAGCGATCATGGGCACCGCCGGAGGCTACTGCCCACGAAGACCATTTGCGATGTGGCGACCGCGAAGAAATACGAGCTAGGAGTAGAGTTCGGGTGTACTTGGCTCAAAGTGCGAAATGAGCTTGCTGTGGCCGAATTCTCCTACGCGGACTTGGTGGCCTGGGCGCGAGAGCGATTGCCGCTCTGGCAGCAGGATGCGCTTCGGCGGCTCGCTGAGGAGCGGACCTTGTCGGACACGGATGTAACGGACCTTGCTTCGATGGCCCTCGCGCGCTACGTCACGAATACCGGTGCGCCCACGCCTGTCCCTCCAATCGACGACTTGAAGCTATCCGCTACCAAGCATCCGTGCGTGCAGGTGTCCGCCGTTCGGGACATGGCACGCGTGAACGCACTCGCCCGTGGGCCTGTGGCGTTTGGACTACTGGGGCTCACTGCAATTTACGGCGCAAATGCGTCCGGAAAGTCAGGGTTGGCTCGGATTCTCAAGAGGGCCTGCCACGCGCGCGACCCAGGTGGGAGGGTCCTGTCGAACGTCTTTGAAACGGACACCGGGCAACCCGCCTCCGCAACAATTGAATTTGTCGTCGATGGAGAGGTAAGGCGCCACAATTGGATAGACGGCTCCCCAAGCGATCCGTTGCTTAAGATGGTGAACGTCTTCGATTCACGGTGTGCTGCTGTTCAGGTCGAGAAGCCGAATCGAATTCTCTACACGCCTGAGATTCTTCACCTGTTTCGGGCGCTGGCTGAGGTGATAGATAGAGTCGGAGACAAGCTTAGAACTCAAAGGAACGCGCTTGGATGGAGGCCGCCTTCGCTTCAAGGCCTTGGACTCGACGACGAGACCGCAGCCGGAAGATTCGTCGCCGGCCTGAGCGCGGAGAGTTCGATCTCTGAGCTAGAGATCTTGTGCGCCCTGACCGACATTGAGAAGGAACGCATCCGAGAGCTCGACAGAGCTCTCGCGGATGACCCATTGCGGCGCGCTGTGGCGGAGGACGCACGGGGGCGGTTGGTTCAGGAATTGCGCGCGCGTGTTGGATCCGCAAACATGATAGTCGGCGACGATGCGTTTGCAAAATTCGAACAGCTTGTACGCGAACGCGACCAGACACGGGACGTAGCGGAAGTCGCCCGACGGGCTTTTTCGAAGAACTCGGATCTATCAGGCATTGGTACTGATGTATGGCGAGCACTCTGGGAATCTGCGCGCATTTACTCCGAAACCCACGCCTATTCGGGAGAGGACTTCCCGGTGCTAAAGCCTGACGCAGTTTGTGTCCTCTGCCAGCAACAACTCTCTCCTGCGGCGGTGTCTCGGCTTCATTCCTTTGAACAGTTTGTCAAAGCTGATGCGCAGCAGAAGGCCGACAGAGCGAGCGCGGCACTTCGAACGGCGGTTGTCTCTGTTCGAACCCTTTCGTTGCCGCGCTTCGTGAGAGGGAGCTTGCGGGAGGCGGGGCTGATGGATTCGCCCAGAAGCCTATCCACTCGCGCGTTTTTGATTGCAAGCAAGCGTCGCAGGAGGCAACTCTTGAGGCTCGCAGATGGTCGTACGGGCGGAAGGTTTACGCCACTTCCCGAGCCCCCAGATCTGGGCCCCGACGTTCGCGCGATAGAGGATGAGGCGAATCGGCTGCGTCTTGCAGCGAACGACGATGAGAGGAGGAGCATGGGGCTAACTCGAGCAGAGCTAAGATCTCGCGCAGTCCTATCACCGCATCTAGAGACCGTCAGAGCTGAAATCAATCGGATGAAAAGGGCCGCAGAATTTGCGAGCGCCATTGATGACTGCAAGACTCAGCCGATTACTCTCAAAAGGCGCGAGGCCGCTGCGTCCGTGCTAACCGACCGTCTGCGCAGCAGTTTCCAAAGGAATCTCCTCCTTCTAGGCTTCTCCGAGAGTCCGGTTGAAGTAAAACTTGGCGCCGGTGAGCATGGCGAACACCCAGTCGAACTTAAGCTTATTGCGCGCCCCGAGGTGCGGCCTGAAGAGATACTGAGTGAGGGCGAGCGCACCTGCGTGGCTCTGGCAGGGTTGCTTGCCGAGGTGGAAACAACCGGAAATCGCGCGGCCCTAGTGCTCGATGATCCCGTTTCTTCATTAGATCACCAGTATCGAAAGCGCGTGGCGGAGCGACTCATAAGAGCAGCAAAGGAGCGGCAGATTATAGTTTTAACCCATGACATCACTTTCTTTTACCTGCTTCGAAAATACGGTGGCGAACTTGACGTCCCAACGCATGAGGTCACGCTCGAGCGTGGGTATCGGAGGAATCACGGTCAGGCGAAGACTGGTCCGCCTTGGGTTGCGATGACGGTAAGCAACTGTCTCAAATCACTCAGGGAGGAGGTGCTCGAGGCTCGCCGGTTATTGAAACAAGGAAACCGCACCGAGTATGACCGACGTATATCGGATGTATATAAGAAGCTCCGTATGTCTTGGGAGCGCGCAATTGAGGAAGTCTTGCTATATCAGACGGTAGTGAGATTTGGCGATGCGGTTCAGACACGAAGATTGGAGAAACTCACCGATATCACGGAGGCAGACGTCGAGCTTGTAACCCGGGAGATGAGTCGTTGCTCAGATTTCGAGCACGATGAATCAGGGGCTGTCCACGCTGATTTGCCTGGCCCGGATGTGGTCGAAGACGACATTAGGAGGCTCGACGACTGGGTCAAGGAGCTGAGAACGCAAAGGGGTCGAAAGTAGACAAGAACTCTGGATTGAAAATCCGCCGGTCTTACACCAGCAGACTGTCGCAAATCGGCTCGGACCAAATGCAGGTCAAGAGCGAAAATCCGCTGGTCCCTCGGTGCAAATTCAGTGCAATGACTAACTCGCAGCGGCACCACGGCACACTTTCTGACGCAGCGTCAGGTGCGTAGCCAGTTTCGGAAATCAAAGACTTAGCGTGGGGGCCAATGTGTGGCTTAGAGTCGTGAAGAGCACGATGGGCGTCTTTTAATCCGCTGGTCGCGCCTCGCGGCATGACCACGACGTCGGCCCGACAATTTCGGGGCAGCGACGTCAACGCGTGCCCCGATCCCGCTTCATGACATCACAAGAGCTAGCCTAGGCGAGAACCGCGCTGCGTAAGACGCAGCTAACCGACAGTGAGTATGGGGAATATGGATCCGGACCGCTTATCGTGGTCATAGATCAGGAGCCTGGGTCCCACCTTCGGGAGGATATGACGCCCAAGGGATATAGCAACGGGGGCGGGGACTGCGGGAAATACGTGCAGCAATTCGAGCCCCGGGTGGGCGGCTCGGATCGTCTCGAGTGCCCGCACGTAAGCGGTGACAAACCGAGTCAGATCTTCCCGCGTGTTGAGAACCAGAGGTGTCGGCTCCTGTCCCGAAACGCGCAATTCATATAGCGTGCTCTCGTCGGCGGTTGCCTTGATGGCCTCCATGGGGATCGTGCCTGAGACATTGATCGCCAGACCGGTTGGACCGTGCCCCTGGCTGATCTTGCCAAGGGCAAAGCGGGCATTCCCCTGTCCTTCGTGCCAGTTCCAAGATTCGGGGTTGCGGTGGCGTTGATATAGGTCCACGCGCACTTTATCGCTGAGCTTCGACCCCAGGTAAGCGAGCACCGGAATGGCTGCGAGGGCGAATATCGACACGTGACTAGATCTGTTGCCGCGGGGCTTGATCCGCGAGAGCTGCTGCAACCCCTCGTCGATGGTGGTTTTGGCGCTTGTCCAGTAGCTCGGATCGGCCGAGTCGCGGTGGTGCGTCAGATCGATCTCGATCTTCTCGCGCAGCCTCAAGTAGTTTGGAGCAACCGCGCGTTGCATATCGTCGTCGGAGATGTCCATAACGCGACCGGCGATCAGGCCCTTTAGCACCAGCGGTACGGTGTCCCGGTCCTTGGAAAGGCCGGTTAACCCGTGGATTCGGTCCTCATGGTCCTTCTTGAACTTGCGCAGGACCTCAACAGTGAAAACCTGGGGCTCGGTGTCGACTCTGTGATGGCAGGCCTTGCAGAGAAGCATGAGATTCCTGAGCCCGTGCAGGTTCTTCGGGCGACCGTTGCCGCGTCCCCGCGGTCCTCCTTCCCGAAACGCCCAGATGTGAGCCTGCTCGGCAAAGTTCCCGGGTGATCCGGTCGGTGCATGCTCCAACAGATACTCGTTGCAATTGTCGAATTCACAGCGGCCGCCAGCCTGAACGTACAGGAACAGCCTCGTGATGGCCGGAGGCGCACGGGACGGTTTGACGAGCGCCGTCCCGGCCCGGGGCGGCGGTACTCGAGCAGCCTGTGGGGCTTTAACTGTCTTGCGCCTGCGCATCATGCTTTTTCGCCTCGTGAGTCCGAGTCCAGGGCCTTACTCATCGCCTCGAAGCTTTTCCGCGGGGCCAGTTTTCTCAGCTGCTCGATTCGCTCGCGGAACCCACATTGCGCCAGGCGCCTTCCGCATCCGCAGGGGCAAGGATGTCTCGCGGCGGATGTTGGTTTAGTGGCCAGCGCCCGGAGAGCGGCCCTTGTCGCCGCCGGAGTACTGACACCGAATATGTCCTGGTAATCCTGGAGGATCCCGGGATTGCCATGGGCTAGCTCGCCGAGGACGAAGCCTCCTGTAGTCTGCTGGCGGCTGGCGGCGTAGAGATAAGGGACGATGCAAAGGTCTGCGAACCTAAGAACACTGAGCTTGGGACCGATGACCTGACGAAGCCGGAGCTCCGAGCCGAGGCAAAGCTTTCCGCTCCGGGGAAAAACGTGGTGATTGGCGTCACGCGGGATGCGGCCGCCGGTCTCGAAGACGTTGGGCAGATGCTCCGGATAGTCGGGCACTTCGATCCGGAGCTCGTAAGCATCGCTCACCTCGAGACCGTTCGTCCAGGATGCTCGAAAGTCAAAGCGGCCGGCGAAGGAGACGTGGTGGTCGTCTGCCGGCAGCAAGGCCATATCCGGGTAGGCCTGAATGAACGCCCGTATGTCATCGGTGCGCGGCCGCATTATCGTTGGACGGCGCTCCACGGCCGCGGCGGAGCTTGGATGCTGACCTGGCGCGGGCGGGGTGGCTGACTCGCAACCGAGGGTCCTGCGGCCGCGCCTAGTGCCGCGGCTGCGGCATTCTCGTCGAGACGAACTTTCAGGGCCGACTGCGCGCGCTTCATCAGAGCAACGGCACCGGGTGCGCTCATCAGGTACTGGAAGTCGGCTCGCGCCTGGATGATCCAGTGGTGAAAGTTCTCCTTGAGCCGAAGGGGCCGGTATTCGGGCAGCTTCCAGCGGTCGGCAAAGTTCTCCTCCGGATTGACCGGGTTGAACACGATGTCCGAGTTTGACCGGCGGAAGGCCTCTAAGGCATCCAGGACCCGCGTCATCGAGTCGGTCAGCGACTCGTTCGCCTCGTAGGCGGCGGCGGCGATCGTCGTCAGGACGATGGATGTGGGCTTGGAGTCTGGTGCGCTCGCGAACATGCTATCGCGGTGAGCCTTCAACAGCTGCACGACGCGCTGCAATGCGGTTTTGCGCCGGTAGATCGGCACGTCGTCGATCTGGGCTCTCTTTTCCAGAAGCGGCTGCGGACTCGACATGCGCGAAAGAAACCAGCGGACATATCCTTCCGGATTGCTGGAGGGCCACTCCGCGCTGAGGCGGTTGTAGGAGGGCACGCGCTTGTCGGTGATCCACACCGCCTGTGCAGCAACGTCCTGCGCGAGATGACGGGCAATCCCCCGCTGTTCCATCAGCAGTGTGAGCGCCGCGCGCCGTGCGGTATCGGCGGAGATCCCTGGGACGACGTCCATGTGGAAGCCAAGCTCGTCGCGATAATTGAGTCGCCAGCAACGGTTCTTCTCCTCAGCGGGCTCGTCGAACTGGCGGTACCCGCGATAGCCTTCGAGCTCGCGGCCAATCATTTCCTTCAGCTGCCGCTGGCTATGCGTGGCGCGCGTCACGCCGCTGCGCAGCACACACGAAAGGTCCAGGTCATATTGCTGGCCTTCCTTCGGCGGGCGAATGGCCGTCCCAAGGGCAAACGAGCCCTGAACGAAGATGCGTGGATCATTGCCGTCCAGGCTGCATTCTTCGCGGTCAAACCAGGCTCCGAGGTCATCATATCGACTCTTCGCGAGCTCATAGGCCCTGTCCGGGAGCTCGATGCGTTCGACCAGAAGAACCAACTGCTTGTCGTTTGCCATGTGATTTCCTTCCAAATGGTGGGATTCTTTCCACCGATGCGACCGAATGAAGAAAGGCACGCCGCCAGCCGACCAGGGGTCGGCTTGAAGGGATGGGGGTTTGAGTCCTGCTATGTCTTGCCCTGCTGCATCTCTCCTCGGCAAATACGCCGAAGCGTTACCGGGGCAGATAACGCTTCGGCGTACTCGCCTACTGGAGGCGTCCAGTAGGTACTCGGAACCCCTGCGTACCGCAGGGATGGGCTGCCTCTCCAACCGCAACTGATATGCAGGAGGAAACCGATGGAGCACTCCTGTACTACATGTCCTGCCGCGAAGGAGACGCGGAGAGGACCGTCTCGGATGCTGCCGCCAGGGAATTTCATCGCCGCTACGCAGCCGCACTGGTTGCCCGCTGCCGCCGTATCTGCCAGGCGCTGGGGGCTTCGGGCCACGATGCCGCAGACCTCGCCTCCTGCACGCTCGCCAAGGCTGTCGAGAAGGCCGGCACATTTGTGGACCAGCCTGGAGCGACTGGCCGCGGTCGGAGAACGCTCTCGTGGCTTCAGCAGATCGCTCGCAACTTACTGGTGGACTGCCTGCGAAATCCAAACAGGCCGGGCCCGATCACCGGTGCGCAGGACGAGATCCCCATCGAGGACTATTCCGACCCTGAATTCGCCTCCCTGCTTTGCGACGGGAAGTCCCTCGCCCGAGACCGCAGGACCATTCAACTCGTGAAAGAGGCTCTTCCGACGCTCGATGAGCGCACTCGCACCGTACTGGTATACACCGTGCTGCAGCGCCAGAGATCCCCTGGCCGTAGCTACATGTATCGCGGCTCTGCCGAAGCGCTCGCCCAGCGCCTCGGAACAACCGTCGCGAACGTTCGCCGGATTCGGCGGCTTGGCATCCGCGCGCTGGCGGACCGAGTACGGGAGCGATCCGAGTGAAAGGAGACAAGGTGCTCGACTGTTTGGAGTCTGCGCTGGAGGCGGATTGGGAAGCGGCCGACGATGAAGACCTTCCCGAGGAGCTGAAGGACGCCACGGCCATGATGGAACGAGGTCGGAGGCTGCTCCGGGAAGGCCTGCGGATATCGATCTCACTCGAAGGCCAGATCCCGGACGACAGCGGTTATCGCGCGGCGGCGCGGAACGGCAGACGAATTACTGAAGAAATGCTCGCCCAGATGCACCGGGACAGACAAGAAGCAGAGCGTGAGTGGGCAGGCACCAGTGGTCGATAAGGCACGGGAAATTGAAGAGCTGGCCGAGCTCGTCGCGGAGGAGCATTCGGGCAGCGCTCGCGTCGAGCCGGCAGAGATCGCCAAGGCGATCGGCGTCACCTTCAACTTCGGACACTACCAGGATTGTTTCGATGGATACCTGGAGTGCCGGGCGCGCAGGTTCCACATCTACATCAACCTTGACACCGGCAAAGCGGCCGGGACACCGCGTGCGAGATTCAGTTTCGCCCACGAGCTAGGGCACTATTTCATCGACTGGCATCGCATAGCCCTGGAGCAGGGTGCGCCCGCGCACGGCTCCAAGGCCGACTTCGAATCAGACGACAACGTGGAGCATGAGGCGGATTTCTTTGCCGCTAGCCTGCTATTGCCGCGCGAGAGGCTCCGGAAGGTTGCCGCCAGCAGAATTGGCTTGAAACAAGTCTTCGAGTTGTCAGAGCGATTCGGTACATCCCTGTCCGCCACGGCGATCCGATGCGCGAAGCTCGACCTGTCACCGATGATTGTCATGCGTTGGACCCCGGGCGGCCGCTCTTGGTGCTGGTCTTCGTCTGCGTTCGAGCAAAGCACTCAAAACAAGGCATTCCGCAGCCTTGACCGCATCCCGGAGGATTCAGCGACGCGTCTCGTGCTGAGAGGTGCGGCCCCGGAGGGCAAGGTCTGTCAGCGCGGCACCACTCTTTCGACGTGGTTTCCCAGAATCCGCAGCGGTTGGACAGATGACTCGATACTGTACGAGGAATGCGTGAGTTTGGGCGTGCACGGCGCGCTCACGATACTGCGACCGGACTAAGGGACGAAAGTAGCCCTCAGCTTTCTTCTGTTCTCCCTCGATCAGGCCGAAACCGTCATCGCCGTCTGGCCGCGTCCGTGGAAGTCCGCTTGAGAATTTGGCGCGGTTTTTCGTACGGATTTCGTACGAACAAATCATATCCATAGTAAGTTATTGATTTTGTGGCGCTCCCTACGGGATTCGAACTCGCGTTACAGCCTGAGAGGGGCGGGAGCGGTTACTGAACGAGATTCGCGGTAGCTGAGATGATCTGCCGTCTCCTTACAGGTTCTTGTGTAGAGGCGGTAGGAAGAGACTGCAATGCCGACTGTGTCAGCCGACACAACCGCTCAAGTCTGAACGAAGTGCGAGTTGGGTGGTCGGCGGGGGCGGAGCGGTCACAACGTGGAGATGCACCTGCGGCCCACGCGCCGGAAGTGCGGGCGGAGCTCACTATTGCCAACATTCAGAAGTAGTTGTTTGACCCGGGCAGTGTCGGGGGACGTATGAAGATCGACATCTACCGCAGCTTGACCAACGCCGGAAAGTACCTCTCGGTTCCAGCGGGGACGGATGTGGAGAAATTCAAATTCCCGCCCGACCTCGATAAAGATCTCTACAAGCTCAGTCCGTTCAAGACGCGGCTGGAGATCTCGCCGGATAAGGCCCGCATCGGGCTCGATTCTGCTGCCGTTGAGAAGCAGATCAACGAGAAGGGCTTCGCTATACATGGGGCTAACATTCAGATTGCCGTCACCGTCGGGAAGGCGCCCTGACGCAATACTGCGTGAGCAATGCCCTAACTTCGGATCGCCGGATCTTCGCCCCACCACGAATCGAGCGCGTCATAAATCACGGTGCAGGGCCTTGAGCAGCTGCTCCTGGCTACTTAGGTGAATACCGGTGACTACGCCTGATCTCCCCGCCAACGCGCGGCGTACGCCTCGTGAGACGGCAACGCGACCCACCGCAAGACGGTTGACCCTCGATGTGTTGCCGCACACTTTTGGCCCTGTGATTGTCGTCGCTATCCTGACTGCGGCGCTCCTTCTCGCGTATCCGGGTCTGGGTTCGGGTCGATATCCGCTCAAAGCCGGCCCTGATATCTCACTTCGGAGTGACGCGCCCGCTGACGCATTGAAACTCAAGGACATCTTCGATGAACGACTGAAGCAGTACCGTAGCAACATCGACCAGTTTTACTCGAATCTGCAACTCCAGGCCTTGTTTACGTTTCTGTGTCTGCTGTTGGTGCTCAGCCGCTCGAACTCGCTGCAGGTGTTTGGGAATAACGTTCCTTTGCGATGGTTGCATATGTTCATTCCTGCAGTGATGCTTTACCTGTGGCTGTCTTTCGGATTTCTGCTCGACGATCTCATCAAGGATCGCATCAATGGTGCGCAGATGATCGAGCAGCTGACCCCGAGCAATGCGACCTTGGCGAAGCGGATGCTGCGGGATTCGCGATTTATAGACGGGTGGATTGTGACTTTCGTGGATCCGCCTCGCCCCCCTGGGAGGGTGGGTCCGTACTATGGAGCCTATTCTGGAATCAACCACAACGCCGAAGCCGGAACCGCCGTGTTCCTTCTGAGCCTCTTGGGTACTTGGGTTGCTGCCGCACATGCGGCCACACTGGCGACCGTGTCGGTGGGTGCACGCCGATACCTGCGCACCGCAAGGTTGAACCCGATCGCTCCGTACTACTTGCTGCCCCTCATTCCCTTCGCATTCTTCGTAGTTTCACACTACCAGTTTGCATACGGTGGACCCAACCGCAACTACGTACAGCCACTAATTGCAGCCGTCGCAGTCGTGCTATATCTCGCGATGCTCTGGCTGTCTGTGACGGTGGACCGCCTCCGGGCTCCCTCAACGCTCGCATGTCTGAAGCGCCGTCGGACGATGCGCATTTCGAAATGCAGCCAGGAGACGGGCGAAGTGATGAGCACCGAGCTGCGAGTCGTGCTAATCGGAGACAGCCTCAGTACCAATTTCCACATCGCGCGATGGCACAAGATCGCGTATCACCTCTGGTTCACATCGCGTTGCAACTGGTTCGACGGCGACCCCAGCGGAACCCCCCCAATACAGGGCGTCGTGACCCGAATCGGAGCCAGGACGGCCGTTACCGCGTACAACCAGGCCTCCGCGACGGCGTCCGTGGAGCAGCCCCGCCGTCGAACCTTTGTGGATTGGATCAGCAACACCTTCCACTTCGAACATCAAGTGGACGAACTGATCGGCGAAGCGGTCCCCGATTTGATCCTGCTGTGGATCGGTCATAACAACGTCGATTGGGTAAGCTGCGCCTCCACTGATGAGGCGGAGGACGTTGCCAAGGCTTTTGCCGAGGCGTACGAGCTTCAGCTGAGACGGCTGATTGGTATGACCAACGACAGTCAGCGGGCGGTGACGATTATTGTGTTCGGGCTGGTCAACTTTAAGGCCTTCTTCAGCGCCCGAGAGCAGGCAGAGGCCACCCACGCGAGCGATCGCCAGCGGTTCCCGTTTGCCGAGCGAGCCTACTGGTTTTTTAAGTCAATGAAACCCGAGCACCGCCAGACCATGATCGAGGTCGCCGACTGTTGCAATGAGCAGCTTGAGAGAATCTGCGATCGCGTGAAGTCATTGGCGGGCCAAAAGGTGCGGGTACTCTTCACGCGAGCCATGTCAGAGGCTCCCATCGATGCCTCATCCATGCTCCATTCTCTGGATGCCTGGCATCCCTCGCGGGAAGGCCATCAGATTCTAGCGGATGCGGCTTGGGTGGCAGTCGAACCTGAGTTGCGGCGATTGGGATTTTAGCCCGCCACCCATCGACCGCGCGTGCCTACTGTGCGACGGGTGCCGATTGAAGGCGGCCTACTGAGCGGGCCGCCTCGGTCCAGCTCGCCGATCGAACTCAATCACTCACTACAAACCGCGGTTCTGCTTGAGTAGAGGTTTGCAGCCGCTTCTGTTTCGAGGCTCGCGCGCGGGCAGCTTCGCGTAATTCGTCCAGATAATCAGCCCATGCCTGCATCATGCGACGTCTTTCCGGAAGGTGCTCGGCATAGTTGTAGGCGGCCCTCACTTTGTCGCGGGGTGAGTGAGAGAGCTGCCGCTCGATGGCATCTGGATGCCACTTCTGCTGCTCATTGAGCAGTGTGGACGCCGTGCTTCGAAAGCCATGCCAGGTCATGACGTCTTGCTCGTACCCCAAAGTCCTGAGCGCTTTGGTGAGCGTGTTCTCGCTCATGACGCCTTCCTTGCTGCCGAGCACCGGGAACATGAACCGTGTCTGCTCGACCGCGCCTTTCTTGAGATCGTAGAGGATGACCAGCGCCTGCCTGCTCAAGGGCACGATGTGCGGGGAATCCATCTTCATGCGGACCGCGGGGATCCGCCATTCGGCTTTTTCAAAATTGACTTCCGCCCACTCACCGAAACGAAGCTCACGAGGGCGGAGCATGAGAAGCGGAGCGAGCTTCAAGGCGCAGCAAGTCTCAGGCAGTCCCGTGTAGCCGTCGATGGCGAGCAGCAGCTCTCCGACCGCCTCGGGGTCGGTAATCGCGGGGTGATGAGCCACGACTACGGGAGCCAGCGCATCACGCAGCGATGCGGTGACATCGCCCTGCGGGGCGCGACCTGTCGCGTGGGCGTAGCAGAAGATGCGACTCGCGAGGGAGCGCACGCGATGCGCCGTCTCGCTTTTACCTTGCTGCTCGATTTCCTTAAGGAGTGGGAGGAACTCCTGCGCCGAAATCTCCGCCATCGGCGATCTGCCGATGGCAGGGTTCAAATACGTGTCGACGAGCCAGCGGTGCTTCTTGACCGTGGCCGGGTCGAGCGGTGCTCGCACTGCGCCGTCGCCGTTCCTCTTCGCGGGCGCCGACATCATCTGAATCCATTCCTCGGCGACGCCTGAGAACACAATACTGCGTGCCTCTCGGACGTTCTTCTTGACGACCTTAGGATTCAGGCCCCTGGCGAGCTGTTGTCGGGCCTCTTCGCGTTTCTCGCGAGCGGCCTTCAGGGTGACCGTCGGGTAGGTGCCGAAGGCGACTTCATGCGGGCGCCCTGCGATGTGATACTGCAGGTACCAATACTTTCCGTACTGAGGATGGATAAGCAGGTAAAGTCCGTCCCCGTCGAAAACCTTGTACTTCTTTTCTTTGGGTTTGAGGGACTGGATTTCCTTGTCAGTGAGCGCCATGAAATGTTCCCCAGGACTCGAACCTACAGGACTCGAACTTAATTTTACCCGCTATTTTACCCGTTGCGAGGGTCCGGCTAGGGGCGAACGGGTGCGAACGACTATGGACAACTTAAGATAACAAGATCAATGAGTTACATGTATTTCACGGACGAGCGCGGACGGGCGCGGAAGGCGGCGGAAGGGGTCCTGGTGCCCGGGAGAGGACTCGAACCTCCACGGAGTTACCCGCTAGTACCTGAAACTAGTGCGTCTACCAATTCCGCCACCCGGGCAGGTGAGGAAGGCCGCGAAATGTACGCACGGCTCCCGAGGCTGTCAATTGAAGGCGCGTAGAGGAAAGTTTGGGCGGCGCGACCGCCACGAGAAGACGCCTGCCAAGGCCCCCGTTGCCAAGCCGCGCGGCAGGTCAGCGCCCGCGAGTGGCAGGCGCGCGCCTTCTGCCACCGCCCGCCCGCGTCCCGCCGCCGAACGCGGCGGGAGGCGGGCGGCTCCCTCGAACACACACCTCAAGTCTGGCTCGACGGTCGAAGGCACCGTGAGCGCGAATCGCGCGGGATATGGTTTTTTGCGCGTCGATGGTCTCAAGGAGAGCGTCTTCCTGCCGCCGCCGGAGATGCGCGGAGTAATGCACGGCGATCGACTGCGCGTGATGCTCAGACGCGACGCCACCGATCGCTGGTCGGGTACCGTCAAAGAGGTTCTGGAGCGCGGCGTCTCGGCGTTCCTTGGAACCGTGGAGACGCAGGGGCGTAGCGCGTGGGTGAATTCCGCCGACCGGCGCTTGCAACTGCGCTGCGCGGTCGCACCCGCGGATCTCAACGGCGCGCGCGCCGGCGACTGGGTGATCGCGCGGATCACACGCCACGCGGGCTCGTCTTCCGCCGCGCAGGCGGCGGTCGTCAAGCGCCTCGATCCGGACCGCCCGGTCGATCTCGCCACCGAGTCGGCCATCGCGCGCTTCGATCTGCCACAGGAGTTTCCGGCCGCGGCGCTGCGCGAGGCACAGGCCTGCGGCGATCGCGTCGACCCGCGCGAGGCCGATACCCGAGTCGACCTGCGTGGGCTGCCGCTCGTCACCATTGACGGCGATGACGCGCGCGACTTCGACGACGCGGTGTACGCCGAGCCGCATCCCGCGGGCTTCCGCCTGATCGTGGCCATCGCCGACGTGAGTCACTACGTGCGTCCCGGCACGGCGCTCGATGACGAGGCGCAGCGGCGCGCGACGTCGGTGTACTTTCCGACGCGCGTGCTGCCAATGCTGCCCACCGCGCTCTCCGATCATCTGTGCTCGCTGGCGCCAAACGTCGATCGGCTGTGCTTTGCCGCCGACATGGTGGTGAGCCGCACCGGACACTTAAAGGGTGCGAGTTTTTACCCCGCGGTGATGCGCTCGGCGTTCCGCCTCACCTACACGCTCGCCAACGAGGCGCTCATCGAAGGACGACCGACGGCGCGCGAGCGGCTTGGGTCCCTCACGGAGCGGCTGCTGATCCTTGTCGACGTGTACCGCGCGCTCTATAAGGCGCGCAGCCACCGCGGGGCGCTCGATTTCGATGCGGCGGAGGCCGAGTTCGTGATCGATGAGGCCGAGCGGGTGCGCGCCATCGAGCTGCGCATGCGCAACGATGCGCATCGTCTCATCGAGGAGTGCATGATTCTCGCCAACGTGGCGGTCGCCGAGGCGCTCGCCAAGGCAAAGGTGCCGACACTCTATCGGGTGCATGGAACGCCGGAGGACGAGAAGCTCGAGCGCCTCACCACCACGCTGGCCGCGCTCGGCATCGACGGCCGGATTCCGCAGACGGTGACGACGCGCGATCTGCAGGCGATCGCGCGCCGGGTGCAGGATCCGTCCGAGCGTGGGTTCGTCGAGTCGCTGGTGGTGCGGGCCATGCCACAGGCGATCTATCAGCAGACCAATATCGGGCATTTCGGGCTGGCACTCGGGCACTACGCGCACTTCACCTCGCCCATCCGCCGCTACCCGGACCTGCTGGTGCATCGGACACTGCGCACGCTGCTCGGAACCAAGGGGGGCGCCGCGGCGCGCTACTCCTCGGGTGAGCTCAGCGCACTGGGAGAGAGCACCTCGAGACTCGAGAAGCGGGCCGACGAGGCGGACCGGTACGTGTCCAGTTTCCTCAAGTGCACTTACCTCAAAGAGCGCATCGGCCAGACCTTTCGCGGCCTCATCACCACGGTGGTCGAGTTCGGCTGCTTCGTGCAGATCCTCGACGCCGCGGTCGACGGCCTGCTGCACGTCGACAGCCTGCGCGATGATCAGTACGTCATGGAGGACGACGGTCATGCGTGGCGCGGACGGCGCACGGGGCGACGCCTGCGCACCGGCAGTCACGTGCGAGTGGTCGTGGCCGCAGTGAACCCGATCGAGGGCCTGATCGATCTCACGCTCGCGGAAGAGGCCTAACCGGCGGCCTGCGGCGGTGCGGCGATGAAAGGCAGCGAGACGGTTTTTGGCCTGCACGCCGTGCGCCTCATGCTGGAGCGACATCCCGAGCGGGTAATCAGCGTGCGCCTCGCCGAGCGGCGCGACGATCCACGCGTGCAGGCCGTCGAGGAGCTGGCGCGGCGCCACGGGCGACCCGTGCAGCGCCTCGACGCCCAGGCCCTGAGGAAGCTGCTCGGTGACGTCGTGCACCAGGGCGTGGCAGCCGAGATCACCCCTCTCGCGCCGTGGAGCGAGGATGACCTGCTCGCGGCGTTGCAGAGCGCGGCGACGCCCCTGATCCTCGCGCTCGATGGCGTGCAGGATCCGCACAACCTCGGCGCCTGCCTGCGCAGCGCGGATGCCTGCGGAGCGCTGGCCGTGATCGTGCCACGCGACCGCGCCGCACAGCTCACACCGAGTGCCCGCAAGGTGGCCGCGGGCGCTGCGGAATCGACGCCGGTGGTCGCGGTGACCAACCTGGTCCGCTCACTCAGGCTCCTGAAGGACGCGGGCCTCTGGTCCGTCGGCGCCGACGCCGCGGCCGATATGCACGCAGACGCCTGCGATCTCAAGGGTCCCGTGGTGCTGGTCCTGGGTGCCGAGGGGACGGGCCTCCGGCACCTGACGCGGCAGAACTGCGACTTCCTGGTGCGCTTGCCGCAGCTCGGCACGGTCGAGAGTCTCAATGTCTCGGTGGCCGCGGGCATGCTGCTGTATGAGGCGGCACGCCAGCGAGGTCGGTGGCAGCCCTGAGGAGTAGTGCCGTGGATTTTGAACCCAGCGCCAGAACTAAGGACTATCTCGGGCGCCTCGGCGCCTTCATGGACGAGCACGTGTATCCGAACGAGGGGCGCTACCGCGCGCAGCTCGATGGCGGTGATCGCTGGCAGGAGCCGCCGCTCATTGCGAAGCTGCAGCATCAGGCGCGCACGGCGGGGCTATGGAACCTGTTCCTGCCCGACTCGCCCTACGGCGCGGGGCTCAGCAATCTCGAGTACGCGCCGCTGTGCGAGCTGATGGGCCGCGTGGTGTGGTCGCCGGAGGTGTTCAACTGCGCAGCTCCCGACACCGGCAACATGGAGACCCTCGAGCGCTACGGCACCCCCGCGCAGAAGAAGCAGTGGCTCGAGCCGCTGCTCGCCGGCACGATCCGCTCGGCTTTTGCGATGACGGAGCCGCGGGTGGCCTCGAGCGATGCCACCAACATCGAGAGCTCCATCGTGCGTGACGGCGGTTCCTACATCATCAACGGCCGCAAGTGGTGGACCTCCGGGGCGGGCAGCCCGCGCTGTCGTCTCTTCATATTCATGGGCAAGACTGACCCCAACGCACCGCGCCACAGCCAGCAGTCGATGATCCTCGTGCCGCGCGAGACACCCGGCATCACGATTCTCAGGCACCTGTCCGTGTTCGGCTACGACGACGCGCCCCACGGACACATGGAGATCGAGTTCCGCGACGTGCGCGTGCCGGCCGAGAATCTGCTGCTCGGCGAGGGGCGCGGCTTTGAGATCGCGCAAGGACGGCTCGGCCCCGGACGCATCCATCACGCCATGCGCCTCATCGGACTCGCCGAGCGGGCGCTGGAGAAGATGTGCCGCCGCGTCAAGGCACGCACGGCCTTCGGCCGGGCGATCGCCGAGCAGTCGGTGACGCTCGAGCGCATCGCCGAGTCGCGCATCCGCATCGACCAGGCACGGCTCCTCGTCTACAAGGCGGCGTGGCTCATGGACACGGTGGGCAACAAGGCGGCACGCGCCGAGATTGCAATGATCAAGATCGCCGCGGCCGATGCCGCCTGCCAGGTCACCGACTGGGCCATTCAGGCGCATGGCGCTGCCGGCCTGTGCGAGGATTTCGAGCTGGCGAGCGCTTACGCGCACGCCCGCGCGATCCGTCTCGCCGACGGGCCAGATGAAGTGCACCGCAATCAGATCGGCAAGCTCGAGCTCGCCAGATACCCGTAGCGATGGACGGGCAGGAATTCGCAGGCACGATGCCGGTCCCGGAGCGGCAGCGGTTCGATGTGACTGCGCTTGAGCGTTACCTGCGCGATCACATCCCGGGGCTCCTCGGGCCGCTCAGCGTCGAGCAGTTCCGCGGCGGCCAGTCCAATCCCACCTTCCTTGTCACGGCGGGTGATGGCGCGCGCTACGTGCTGCGCCGCAAGCCCGCCGGGCAGCTGCTGCCCTCGGCGCACGCGGTGGACCGGGAGTTCCGCGTGACGCGGGCGCTGCACGGTCGGGGCGTGCCGGTGGCGAAGCCCATCTGCCTGTGCGAGGACGCGAGCGTTCTCGGCACCATGTTCTACGTCATGGGCTACATGCAGGGCCGCAACTTCTGGGATCCGCGGCTGCCGGGGATGGCGCCTGCCGAGCGTGCTGCCCTCTACGACGAGATGAATCGCGTCCTGGTGAGACTCCATACCCTCGACTATGCGCGACTCAACCTCGGCGACTACGGCAAGCCCGGCAACTATTTCGCACGGCAGATCACGCGCTGGAGCAAGCAGTACCGTGCCTCGGAGACCGAGCGGATCGAGGCCATGGAGAAACTGCTCGTGTGGCTGCCGGCGAATATCCCGGCCGGCGATGAGACCGCGCTGGTGCACGGCGACTATCGCATCGACAACATGATCTTCGCGCCCGCCGAGCCGCGCATGCTCGCGATCGTCGACTGGGAGCTCTCGACGCTCGGCCATCCGCTTGCCGATCTCTCGTATCACGTCATGCTGTGGCGGGTTGCGGCGGGCGAGGTGCCGGGGCTCAAAGGGGTCGACCTCGCAGCCCTCGGGATTCCGTCGGAGGCGCAGTACGTCGCCACCTATTGCGAGCGCAGCGGACGCGCCCCCATCGACCCGCGCGTGTGGGAGTTCTGCATGGCCTACAACCTGTTTCGCATCGCCTGCATCCGCCAGGGGATCCTGCGCCGGGTTCTGGAAGGGACTGCGGCAAGCCGCCACGCCCGCGAGGCCGGGGAGCGGGCGCGGGAGACGGCAGAGCTCGCCTGGCGGCAGGTCGAGGAACACCTCTATTAAGAGGAACCCTTCTATTAATATAGAGAGGCACCGGATGCTCCGCCGGCGCGCTTCGATTCTTCCAAGCCATTGATTGCCAAGCACGCCGGGGCCATGCGGGATTGCGCAGGACGGGGTCTTTCAGTATGCTTCGCGCCCCTTTTAAAAGGGGGCGCATGCGGGATGCCTCAAGTGGCGTGCTGCAGCGCTAACTCCTTGCCGCACCGGCGAAAGCCTTAAGTCCGGGCGGCGCAACCCGTAAGGAGACTCTGGATGAGGCACTACGAAATCGTTTTCCTCGTGCATCCCGATCAGAGCGAGCAGGTGCCCGCGATGATCGAGCGCTACAAGGGCATGATCGCTGCCGGCGGAGGCCATGTGCACCGCCTGGAGGACTGGGGCCGGCGCCAGCTCGCCTATCCCCTCGCCAAGGTGCACAAGGCCCACTATGTGCTGATGAACATCGAGACGGACCAGAAGGTGCTCGATGAGCTGACCGGCGCCTTCCGCTTCAGCGACGCGGTGCTACGCCACCTGGTCGTGAACATGGACGCCGCGATCACCGAGCCCTCGCCGATGGCCAAGGCCGCGGACGAGGAGGGCGACGGTGCCGGCAAGCGCCGCGAGCGCGTGCGCGATGAGTCACCGGTGAGTGCCGATGACGATGACAATTCGGCGGCAGACAGCCCCTGAATTGCCGCATCCCGCGCCCGATAAAGCGCAGTACACTGCAACCGAATTTTACGAGGATCTGACCCATGGCAATGTCCAGAGGCCACGGCGGCAGCGGCGGCGGTAGCCGCTTCTCACGCCGCAAGAAGTTCTGCCGCTTCACCGCTGAGGGCGTGAAGCAGATCGATTACAAGGATCTCGCGACGCTCAAGCAGTACGTCACCGAGACCGGCAAGATCGTGCCGAGCCGCATCACCGGAACGAAGTCTTTCTACCAGCGGCAGCTCGCGGTGGCGATCAAGCGCGCGCGTTTCCTCTCGCTGCTGCCGTACACCGACCAGCACTAACGAGGCGAGCCCGATGCAAGTCATTCTCCTGCAGAAGGTCGCCAACCTCGGCAACATCGGCGATCGGGTCAAGGTGCGCTCGGGCTACGGGCGCAACTTCCTCCTGCCACAGGGCAAGGCGACGCTCGCCACGCCCGAGAACGTCGCGCGCTTCGAGGCGCGGCGTGCCGAGCTCGAGGCCGCAGCGCGCGAGCACCTCACCTCGGCCACCGACCGGGCCGCCGCCATGAAGGACTTCAAGCTCACCATCCACGCCAAGGCCGGAACCGAGGGCAAGCTCTTCGGCTCGATCGGCACGGCCGACATCGCCGAGGCGTGCACCAAGGCGGGCTTCCAGGTCGAGCGCAGCGAGGTGCGCCTGCCGTCCGGTCCGCTGCGCACGCTGGGCGAGCACAGCGTGAGCCTGCACCTGCACGCCGACATCGACGTGCCCCTGGCGGTGGCGATCGTTCCCGAAGAGTAGTCTCAAGGCTCACCCGTGGCCGGTTCCGCCAAAGCGCGTGATGCAGGCTCGGTCGCACTGATTGACGCGCCCACGCCGCCGCACTCGGTCGAGGCGGAGCAGGCGGTACTCGGCGGGCTACTGCTCGACCCCGCCGCCTGGGACCAGGTCGCGGACGTCGTCCGGCGCGAGGACTTCTACCGTCCCGATCACCAGGTGATCTTCGGCGGCATCGCCGCCGTCGCGGGCGAAGGCAAACCCTGCGATGCGGTCACGGTCGCGGGCTACCTCGAGCGCGTAGGTGAGCTCGAGAAGGCCGGCGGTCTCGCTTACCTGGGCTCGGTCGCCCGTGATACCCCTACTGCTGCCAACGTGCGCGCCTATGCGCAGATCGTGCGCGAGCGCTCGTTGCTTCGACAGCTGATCCAGGCCGGTACACAGATCGCCGCGGCCGTCTACCACAATGACGGCCAGAGCGCGCGCGAGCTGGTCGACCTGGCCGAGCAGCGCGTGTTCGAGATCGCTGATGGGAGCTTTCGCGGCCGCGATGGCGCGCGACCGGTGCGCGAGCTCCTGCCGGCGGTCATCGACCAGATCGATGAGTGGCACACCAATCCGGACAAGCTGCGCGGTCTTCCCACCGGATTCACCGATTTCGACAAGATCACGGGCGGGCTGCGACCCGGCGACCTCGTCATCATTGCCGGCCGTCCGTCGATGGGTAAGACGACGCTTGCGATCAACATGGCCGAGTACGCCGCCGTGCACCCGGGTACGCGCGCCTCGGTGGCGGTGTTCAGCATGGAGATGCCTTCCGAGCAGGTGATCACGCGCATGCTGGCATCGGTTGGCGGCGTGCCGCTCTCGAGCCTGCGCAGCGGGCGCATCTCGGATGAGGACTGGGTGCGCATCACCGGCGCGACGAGTCAGCTCTCGGAAGCCAAGATCTTCGTCGACGAGACGCCGGCGCTCAATCCCACTGAGCTGCGCGCCCGGGCGCGGCGCGTCAAGCGCGAGCACGGGCTCAATCTCGTCGTGGTCGACTACCTGCAGCTCATGCAGGTGCCGGGCACCGTGGAGAATCGCGCCACCGAGATCGCGGAGATCTCGCGCGGCCTCAAGGCGCTGGCGAAGGAGCTGCAGGTTCCGGTGATCGCGCTGTCACAGCTGAATCGCGGCGTCGAGCAGCGCGAGCACAAGCGGCCGGTGATGTCGGACTTGAGGGAGTGCGTCACCGGCGACACCTTGGTGTGCCTCGCCGATGGCCGCCGCGTACCAATCGCGAGTCTCGTCGGGACGGAGCCGGAGGTGTGGGCCATTGATGAGGAGCAGCGCCTAACCCGTGCGCGCTCCGACAAGGTCTGGAGCGTCGGCCGCCGCCAAGTCTTTAAGGTACAGCTGGCGAGCGGGCGCTCGATTCGCGCGACGGCGCAGCACAGGCTGTTAGCGGGCCCCGGCTGGACGAAGGTGAGCGAGCTGAAGTTGGGCGATCGACTGGCCCTCGCACGCCGCCTGCCGGGGCCGGTTCAGACGCAAACCTGGCCGGATCATTGGCTGATACTCCTCGGGCATCTGGTAGGGGACGGCAGCTATGTTGTGCACCAGCCGCTGCGGTATACGACGGGCTCCGAGGAGAATAGCGCCGCGGTGCGCAGCGCTGCAGAGATGTTCGGATGCCGGGTAACGCGGCACGAGGGCAAAGGCAATTGGCACCAGTTGGTCATCAGCGGTAACGGCAACCGGTGGGCGCCTCTCGGTGTAGGTAAGTGGCTCAAGGATCTTGGGATCTTCGGCCAGCGATCGCACGAGAAGCACCTGCCGCCGGTCGTGTTTTCGCTGTCAAACAGCCAGATCGCATTGCTGCTGCGTCACATGTGGGCCACTGAGGGCACGATTTCCCGCTACAAAGAAGGCTGCGGTTACCCTGAACACGTCAACTTCTCCACGTGCAGCCCGCTGCTGGCGCACGATGTCGCCGCCTTGTTGCTGCGCCTCGGCATCGTCGCCCGCATAAAAACTGTGCACGTCGGCTCATACCGGCCCCTGTACTACGTTGACGTAAGTGGCTCTGAGTCTCAGCGCACCTTTGTTGAAACGATTGGCGGATTCGGACCCCGTGCTGCCCCCGCGCAGGCGCTCGCTATCCGGCTCAAGACCATACGCGCCAACACCAACGTCGATACGCTGCCGGTCGAGGTATTTGCTGCGGCCCGTGCCGAGATGCGCGCACAGGGCATCAGCCAGCGCGCCATGGCGAGCATGCGCGGGACCTCTTACGGAGGCACCTCGCACTTCCGGTTTGCACCGAGCAGAGCGCAGCTTGCGAGCTATGCCGAGGTGCTCCGTCGCCCCGAGCTCGATATCTGGGCGACCTCCGACCTTTTCTGGGATCGCGTCCTCGCGATTACGGAGGAGGGAGAGGAGGAGGTGTTTGATCTCACGGTCCCGGGGCCCGCCAACTGGCTGGCAGACGGTGTCGTGACACACAACTCGGGTGCGATCGAGCAGGACGCAGACATCATCCTTCTCATCTACCGCGAGGAGGTGTACGACAAGAACACCACCAAGAAGGGCATCGCGGAGATCGATCTCGTCAAGCATCGTAACGGCGAGATCGGCACCTTCCTGCTGACCTTCCAGGGGCAGTTCACCCGCTTCGCCAACTACGCCTCCGATGCCTACGCCGAGGGCGTGCTGCGGTGAGCCGGCTGATCCGCGCGGTCATTGAGACCCGCGCGCTGCGGCACAACCTCAACACCATCCGCGAGCGCGCGCGCCGCGCCCGTGTCATGGCGGTGGTCAAGGCGAATGCCTACGGTCATGGGCTGGTGCCGACCGCGCTGTCGCTTGCGGACGCGGATGCCTTCGCGGTGGCGCGGCTGGAAGAGGGGTTAGCGCTGCGGGCCGCCGGGATTACACAGCCCATCGTGTTGCTCGAGGGTGTGTTCAGCGCCGAGCAGCTGCTCGAGGCGGCGCGCCACGGCTTCGATCTCGTGGTGCACGATGCGCTGCAGGTCGAGCTGCTGGAGGAAATGAGCGGCGCGCACCGCTTCGTACTATGGATCAAGATCGACACGGGGATGAATCGTCTCGGGTTCCCGCCCCACGAGTTCCCCGCCGCGCTCGAGCGCGTGCGACGCCTGAAGCGCGCGCCGCTCGAGATCCGCCTGTTGACACACCTGGCGTGCGCCGATGAGCGTGACGGACGCATGACGGGCGAGCAGCTCGCGCGCTTTCGCGAGGCGACTCGTGGGCTCGACTACTCGGTCAGCATCGCGAACTCCGCTGCCGTCTTCGGCAGCCTGCCGCCGAGTGGCGACTGGGTGCGGCCCGGGCTCGCGCTCTACGGCGCCTCGCCCTTCGCGGACGGCACCGCAGCAGAGCTCGGACTGACGCCGGTGATGAGCCTCGAATCCTCCGTGATCGCCGTGCGGCGGGTCACCGCTGGTGAGACGGTCGGCTACGGCGCCGCCTGGCGGGCGGTGCGCGACTCGCGGATCGCCATCATCGCCGCCGGCTACGGTGACGGCCTGCCGAGGAATCTGCCGGGCGGCACGCCGGTGCTGGTCGCGGGCGAGCGCGCCCCGCTGGTCGGGCGCGTGTCGATGGACATGATCGCAGCTGACGTCACGGCACTTGCCGAGGTACACGTCGGCACACCCGCCGTGCTCTGGGGTGCGGGGCTGCCGGTGGAGGAGATTGCGCGTCACGCCGGTACGATCCCCTATGAGCTCCTCTGCAGCGTCAGCCAGCGCGTGCCGCTCGAGCTGCGCTGAGGGCTGCTCTCGCAGGCTCTCGCCGTCGTCCGATTCTGCGCGCCGCCGGTCGGAAAAGTCCTCACGGGCGGGCGTTATGCTCGCCTATCCTCAACGCATGAGCGATTCACATGCCGGCGAGCGCCGGGCGACCTTCGATTTCGAGATCAGCTTTCTCAACGGCGGGGGACTTAAAGGCGAGGGCTTTCGCCTCGACATCCCCGGCGAGGATGCGACCGAGCGCGAGCTCGCCGACGCCTTGGTGCGAGACCTGCGCCTCCTCATGGTGCGGGAGGTGCGTATCCTCAACAAACGCATCATCTTCGAGCGCCACAAGCGGGCCGCCGTCGCCGAGGTCGGCGCGGCCGAGGCGCGGGCGGGACGCTGCATCGACCTGAGCCACGCGATTGGCGATGGCATGGTCACCTACCCCGGCATACCGGCGCCGCATATCTGCGACTACTTGAGTCGCGAAGCGTCGCGCTCGCATTACGCGGCGGGGGTCACCTTCCAGATCGGGCGGATCGATCTCGTCGCCAACACCGGGACCTACCTCGACAGCCCGTTCCATCGCTTCGCCGAAGGCCCCGATGTGGCGCAGCTAAGCATCGAGCAGCTCGCCGATCTCGATGCGGTGCTGGTGCGGGTCACGGGCAGTGCTTCGCGCGCGATCGAGGCCGCAGCGTTCGCCGCGCTCGACGTGCGCGGCAAGGCGGTGCTGGTGCATAGCGGCTGGGCGCGGCATTTCGGCACTGAGACCTACGGTCACGGACACCCGTTTCTGACCGCTGCCGCGGCGGCGGCTCTTAGGGAGCGCGGCGCGCTGCTGGTGGGGATCGACTCGCTCAACATCGACGATACGCAGGACGGCGCGCGTCCCGTGCACACCATGCTGCTCAGCGCGGGAATTCCGATCGTCGAGCACCTGCGCGGGCTCGAGCAGCTGCCGACCGGGGGGTTCGCCTTCAGCGCCGTGCCCCCCCCGGTGCGCGGCATGGGGTCGTTCCCGGTGCGGGCGTTCGCGCGGCTCTAGTTCAGGAAAAAGCCCATCTTCACGCCGGCGAGCTGAATGACATCGTTGTCGTTCAACTTGGTCGCCTGGGCGCCGATCGGCGTGCCGTTGAGCAGCGGAAAGTCGCCGTCCTTGCCGCTGTCGACATGCACGATGTAGTAGGCCTCGGCCCGCCGCGTGATCGCGGCGACCTGTACGCCCGGGCGGCCGAGCGTGGTGAGCGCCTTGCTGAGCTCGACCTCGCGGCCGGCAAAGGCTCCCGAGAGCACCTGCAGCTTCGCCTTCTTCACCGCGGCAGCGCCGTCGGCGAGCGCCCGCGAGCGGCCGGTGGCACTGAGTGCGGTCGATACCTTGTCGGCTCCCTCAGTCGCCGCACGCACCTTCTCGACGGGGCGCGCCGAGGGCTGGATGACCATGGTCTTCTCGAACTCATCCTGCGCCTCGTCGTCCTCGACGAAGCGCAGCTGGTGGTGACCGACCGTGATCACATCGCCGTGCTGCAGGGCATGCTTCTTGATGAGCTTGCCATTGACGTAGGTACCGTTGGTGCTGTTCAGATCCTCGAGGAACGAATCGTTGAGGATGTTGATGATCAGCGAGTGGTGACCGCTGACGGCAGCATTGTCGATGCGGATGTCATTGTCAGGGAGGCGGCCAATGGTGTACCGCTCCTTGTTCATGTTGTATTCCGCCATCACCTGGCCGTCCAGGCTTAAGACCAACCTTGCCATTTGCTAGCCCCTATCGCTTGTCACGTCAGCCGAACCAACTCAGGATCTTGTCGAAAATTTTCGTGCGAGCCGGAAACGCATCCATGATGTGCGCCATCACTACCGAGATGTTGTCCCGGCCTCCATTATCATTGGCCAGCTGAATCAATTGCTTGGCGACCGTATCCAGATTAGCACTAAAGGTGTTTATGGTTAAATGGATATCTTCATCCTCGACCATGTCCGATAGACCGTCCGAGCACAAAATGAAGAATTCACCCCGATTGACGGGGTATTCCTGGATTTCCACCTCGACTTGAGGTTCGACCCCCAGGGCCCGGGTGACGTAGTTCTTGTTGGACGCCCGCTGCGCCTCCTCGGCGGAGTAGAAGCCGCGATCGACCAGCTCCTGCAGCAGTGAATGGTCCATTGTGACCTGCTCGAGCTTGTCGCCGCGCTGGCGGTACAGGCGCGAGTCGCCGACGTGGGCGATGGTAATCTTGTTGTCGAAGAACAGCGCGGCCACGACGGTGGTGCCCATGCCCTCGCACTGCGGCTGGGTACGCGCGGTCTGATAGATGATCTTGTTGGCGCGCACGATGGCGTCGCGCAGGATGATGTTGGCGCGCGACAGCCCCGATTCCCGGTCGGCGATCGTCAGGTCCTCGCGCTCGACCTGCTCGCGTACCAGATTCACGATGGTCTTCACCGCTATGCCGCTCGCCACTTCTCCGGCGTTGTAGCCGCCCATGCCGTCCGCGAGCACCAGCAGGCCGATGTCGGCATCGGCGGAGATGGTGTCCTCGTTGTGCTCCCGGACCCTGCCAGTATCCGTGGCGCCGACGACGCGCAGCTTGTTCCGCAAGCTCATGCTGCGTTCTGACCCGTCTGCGGCCCGCCAAATGTGATGCGCGTCACTTTCCCGTCCCCGATTCGAGCTGGCATAAGCTAGCATCGCCCGCAGGGGTGTCCGAGCGATTGGTCACAAAAGACCGTTTTTGGTGATCTCCCCGGCGCGAATCCTAGCCGAAAGTCGACCGACGGCGCATTGATGGCTCGCCCGAATCCGGTGTTCATCTGTTCTTCCTGCGGGGGCGAGACCCTCAAATGGCAGGGGCAATGCCCGTTGTGCGGCGAGTGGAATTCGCTCGAGGAGCGGCGCACACCACGCGGACGGACCACACCGGCGGCGGTGGCGGTGAGCCTGACGCCGGGCGCGGCGTCTGCCGGTGGCGCGCGGCTCGGGACCGGGCAGGCGGAGCTCGACCGGGTACTCGGGGGCGGCATCGTCCCGGGATCGGTGATCCTCCTCGGCGGCGAGCCGGGCATCGGCAAGTCGACCTTGCTGCTGCAGGTGGCGGCACACGTGGCGAGCTCCCGGCCCGTGATCTATGCGAGCGGCGAGGAGTCGGTCGCCCAGGTGGGGCTGCGCGCGCAGCGCCTGGGGCTCACGGCCGCGGGGCTTGCGGTCGTGACCGAGACCGACTGCCAGGCCGTGCTGTCGCTTGCGGCAGCGCGGCAATCCGCGCTCCTCGTCATCGATTCGATCCAGACGCTGCAGGCGGGCGCTGTCCCGAGCGGCGCGGGTGCGGTCACGCAGCTGCGCGAATGCACTTCCGAGCTGGTGCGCTTCGCCAAGGCCGGCGGACCCGCCGTGGTCATCGTCGGGCACGTGACCAAGGAGGGCTCGATCGCGGGGCCTAAGCTGCTCGAGCACCTGGTCGACACCGTGTTGTATTTCGAGAGCGAGGCCGGCAGCCGCTACCGCATCGTGCGCGCCACCAAGAACCGCTTCGGCGCGGTGAACGAGCTCGGCTTCTTCGCCATGACCGGCACGGGCCTCAAGGAAGTGAAGAACCCGGCGGCCATCTTCCTCGCGCGCGCCCCGCAGCCGGCGCCCGGCAGCATCGTCACGGTGACGCGCGATGGCGGGCGCCCGCTGCTCATCGAGCTGCAGGGCCTGGTCGATCGCATGCGCTTCGGCGCGCCGCGGCGCATCGCACAGGGGCTCGATGCCAATCGCGTGGCGATGCTGCTCGCCGTCATCAACCGGCACGCCGGGCTCGCGCTGCAGGAGCACGACGTGTTCGTGAACGTGGTCGGTGGCATCCAGATCGCCGAGACCGCCTGGGATCTGCCGGTCGTGGTAGCGCTCGCCTCGAGCCTGAAGGACGTGGCACTGCCGGCGCAGCTCGTGGCGTTCGGCGAGCTCGGACTCACGGGCGAGGTGCGCCCGGTGGCTTACGGCGATGAGCGGCTGCGCGAGGCCCAGGCGCAGGGGTTCAAGGTGGCCCTCGTGCCGCGCGACAATGCCCCGCGCCGTCCACCGCCCGGCCTCACGATACTGCCGGTCGGCACGGTCGCCGAGGCCCTCGAGGCGGCATTCGGCCGCGCGCTTAAGGGCACGCCGCAGCCTTAAGGGGCGGCGGCGGTCGCGGTTTTCTCGGTAGCCGGCGCCCGCACCCGCACGGTGCGGATCGCGTTGTCGGCCATCTGCAGCACCTCGAACTCGTAAGCGCCGACCCGCACCATGGTGCCGGGATCGGGGAGGGTCTCGAGATGCTCGAGCAGCAGCCCGTTGAGCGTCTTCGGGCCGCCGGTGGGAAGCTGCCAGCCGAGCGAGCGGTTGAGCGCGCGGATCGTGGCGCTGGCATTGACGATGAACACGCCGGGCCTCTCGGTGTGCACGTCCTTGTGAGTCACCGTGGCCGGATCGGTGGTGAACTCCCCGACGATCTCTTCGAGGATGTCCTCCAGCGTCACCAGCCCTTCGATGTCGCCGTACTCATTGACCACGAAGGCGGAGCGGCGGCGATGGCGCTGGAACTGCGCGAGCTGCGCATTGAGCGGGGTGCCCTCCGGGATGAAATAGGTCTCACGCCCGCGGGCCAGCTCGATGAGCCGCTCGCGGCTGAAGGTGCCGCGCGCGAACTCGCGCGCCACGCGCTTCATGTGCAGCAGTCCGATGAGGTTGTCGAGCTCGCCCTCGTAGACCGGCAGCCGCGTGTGCGGCGTGTGACGCAGCTGCTCGAGGATGTCGTCCCAGCTCTCGGCGATGTCGATGCCGGCGATCTCCTGGCGCGGCACCATGATGTCGTTCACCGTGATGCGCCCGAGGTCGAGGATCGAGAGCAGCATCTCGCGGTGACGCGCCGAGATCATGGGCGCCGCCTCGGTGACCACGGTGCGCAGCTCCTCGGCCGTGAGCGCCTGGCTGGTCTGCGCGCGCCGGCCGACACCGAAGATGCGCAGGAAGCCGTACGCCATGTGATTGGTGAGCCACAGTGCCGGGCGCGCGATAAGCACCAGCACCCGGTAGATGCCGGCGGCGTGCAGCGCCACCCCTTCGGGGTTCGAGGCCGCATAGATCTTCGGCGCGAGCTCGCAGAAGACGATCACGATGACCGTGAGCAGCACCTCCGCAACCGGCACCGCGTAGCGGTAGCCGCTGCGCTGCGCGAGGATGGTCGCGATGGCCGAGGCGAATACGCTCGCCGGGGCGAGGATCACGAGGTTCGCTCCCAGCCACTCGTCGGGCTTGGCGAGCAGCCGCTCGAGCAGCCGCGCGCTCGTCTGCCCCGCCTGGGCGCGGTGGCGGATGCGGTAGCGGTTGACCGACAGCATCGCCGCCTCGGCTCCGGAGGAGAAGGCGGCGACGATGAGCAGCGCGAGCAGCGCCAGCTGCGGCATTGGACTCGAGAGGACGTTCAAGGCGGCTCTCCGCGTCTGTCGACCGCACTAGCATAGCGCGCGTTAATCGGGGATCCTGACCGCATGTTCGACCAGCTCACGGCACGCCTGTCCGCGGCCCTCGAGAGCCTCAAGGGGCGGGGCCGCATCACCGAGGACAACATCGCGCAGACGCTCCGCGAGACACGCATTGCGCTGCTCGAGGCCGACGTCGCCCTCCCGGTGGTGAAGTCCTTCGTCGAGTCCGTCAAGGCCAAGGCGCTCGGCGCCGAGGTCGCCGAGAGCCTGACGCCGGGTCAGGCCTTCATCGGCGTCCTGCACCGGGAGCTGGTGACGCTCATGGGCGAGGAGCGCGCGGTCTTCACACTGCGCGCAGCGCCACCGGTCGTGGTACTGCTCGCGGGACTGCAGGGCGCCGGCAAGACGACCACCGCGGCGAAGCTCGCGCGGCTGCTCATCGAGCGCGAGCGCAAGCGGGTATTGCTCGTCAGCACCGACGTGCGCCGGCCGGCCGCGATGCTGCAGCTCGAGCGGCTCGCTGCTCAGGTGGGCGCGGAGTACTTCGCGGCGCCCGCCGGCACGCCGCCGGAAGCGATCGCGAACGCTGCGCTCGCGCGTGCCCGCAACGGCGTGTTCGACGTGCTGATCGTCGATACCGCCGGGCGCTTGCACGTCGATGCGGAGCTGATGCAGGAGATGCGGCGCATCGATGCCGCCGTGGGGGCCGCGGAGCGCCTCTTCGTCGTCGATGCGATGGCGGGGCAGGATGCGGTGAATGCCGCGCGCGCCTTCGGTGCCGCACTCGATCTCACCGGGGTGATCCTCACCAAGGCCGACGGCGATGCCCGCGGGGGAGCGGCGCTCTCGGTGCGGCAGATCACCGGCAAACCGATCGTATTCCTCGGCGTCGGCGAGAAGACCGAGGCGCTCGAGCCCTTCGACCCCGCCGGCATGGCGTCCCGCATCCTCGGCATGGGCGATGTCGTGAGCCTGGTCGAGCAGGTACACCGCCAGGTCGACACGCAGGAGGCGCAGCGGCTTGCCGCCAAAGTGGCCCGCGGGCGTGGATTTGACATGGCGGACTTGAAGAGCCAGCTCGAGCAGCTGCAGAAGATGGGGGGCCTCGGGGCGCTCATGGACAAGCTCCCGGGCGCGATGGTTAAGAAAGGGGCGGTCTCGCCTGAGCAGGGGGACAGGGACCTGCGCCGGCAGATCGCCATCATCAATTCGATGACGCCCGGGGAGCGGCGTACCCCGGCAGTCATCGATGGCTCGCGCCGGCGGCGCATCGCCGCCGGATCCGGGACTCAGGTGCAGGATGTCAACCGCCTGCTCAAGCAGTTCATGGAGATGCAGCGGGTCATGAAGAGCATGAAGGGCGGCAAGCTCAAGCGCCTGATGGGTGCCTTCAAGGGGGGCATTCCGCCGGGCTTCCCGGGGCGCTGAGAGGCTGCAGGAGCGCTTCGCGCTGCGTCCACCCGCAAGACGCCGCCCGGGGGCGTGAAAAACTGGCGCAGAATTCACCGGTTGCGTAGAATCCGCGCTCTTTTTTGGGCGGCCCCAGCCTGGGCTGCCGCCCGCTGGAACGAGAGCGACACGACCATGGTTACCATTCGCCTCACGAGGCGCGGGGCTCGCAATCAGCCCTTCTATCACGTCGTTGTGACCGACAGCCGCAAGCGCCAGGGTGGCCCGAGCCTCGAGCACGTGGGCTACTTCAACCCGATTGCGCGCCGCGGCGAGACCAAGCTGCAGCTCGATCTGCCGCGCATCGATTACTGGGTCGGAAAGGGAGCGCTGCCCTCCGATCGCGTGCGTACGCTGGTCGCCTCCTACCGCAAGCAGGCGGCGGCCTGAAGTTGCGCTAGAGCGGACCGCGCGGACGCTCCGGGGACGCCGGCGTACCGTGGCTTGGATCGAGCTTGGGCGCCTCGGCGCACCTTTCGGCATCCGCGGGTGGATACATGTGGCGTCGTTTACCGACCCGCCGGAGAGACTCCTCCAGTATCCCGAGTGGGGGTTGCGGCTAGCGAACGGCGAGCGGCTCAGCCGCCGCCTCGTGAGCGGTCGCGAACACGGGCGGGGCCTGGTGGCTCAGCTCGAGGGCGTGGCGAGCCGCGACGGCGCGGCGGCGCTCACGGGCGCGGTGATCGAGGTGCAGCGCGCGGCGCTGCCGCCGGTCGGCGCGGGTGAGTATTACCGTGCGGACCTCGTGGGGTTTGCAGTGCTCAACCTCGAGGGCGTGTCATTAGGCACGGTGAGCCACTTCGTGGATGCCCCGGCGGGCGCGCTGATGGTGACGATCGAGCCGGGTGGGCGCGAGTACTGGGTGCTGGCTTCGCCCAAGCACCTGCGCTCGGTGGATCTCGCTGGGCGCGCGATCGTCGTGGACTGGCCGGCGGAGCTGGAGTGAGCTCCTTGAAGATCGAGGTGGTGACGCTGTTCCCGCGGATGATCGCGGGAGCGCTGGAATACGGGATCGTCGGGCGAGCGATCGGCCGCGGGCTGCTTACGGTCGGAACCGAGGACCCGCGCGCGCACACGCACGATGTGCACCGCACGGTCGACGATCGGCCCTACGGGGGCGGTCCGGGCATGGTGATGAAGCCGGAGCCGCTGCTCGCGGCGATTGGCACGGCACATGCGCGACTGCCGCCGGGTAGCCCGCGGATCTGCCTCTCGCCGCAGGGCGAGCCGTTCACCGCGGCGCAGGCGCGCTCGCTTGCGGCACTGCCGGGCCTCCTGCTCGTGGCGGGGCGCTACGAGGGGATCGACGAGCGGGTGTACGAGCTCGGCATCGATCGGGAGCTGTCGGTGGGCGACTATGTGCTGTCGGGCGGTGAGCTGCCGGCCCTCACCGTGATCGATGCGGTGGCGCGTCTCCTGCCGGGGGCGCTCGGGGATGAGCGCTCGAGCGGCGAGGATTCGTTCGTGGCGGGCCTGCTCGAGGGGCCGCAGTACACGCGGCCGGAAGTGTTCGAAGGTCGGGCGGTGCCGACGGTACTATTGTCGGGCGACCACGCCGATATCCGCCGCTGGCGCCTGGCGCGCGCGGTCGAGCGGACCCTGAGGCGGCGGCCCGACCTGTTGAGTGGTGGCAAGCTCGCGCCCGAGGCACAGCGGGCATTGGCAGAGTTCCTGGCCGCACAGGCGGCGGGAAACGAGGACCGAGGTAAGTGATATGAGCAAGATCATCGAAGACATCAACAAGGCGCGCATGACGCGCGAGGTACCCGACTTCAAGCCGGGCGACACCGTGGTCGTGCAGGTGAAGGTGGTCGAGGGCGACCGCGAGCGTATGCAGGCCTACGAGGGCGTGGTCATCGCGCGCAGCAACCGGGGGCTCAACTCCTCGTTCACCGTGCGCAAGATCTCGCACGGCGAGGGCGTCGAGCGCGTTTTCCAGACCTACAGCCCGGCGATCAGCGACATCGTGGTGAAACGCCGCGGCAGCGTGCGCCGCGCCAAGCTGTATTACCTGCGCGATCTCGCCGGCAAGGCGGCCAGGATCGAGGAAAAGATCTGACGGAGCGCGCGGCGGCGTTACGCCGGGCGCGCCTGGGAGTGGCAAGCCCGTGAGCGTGCGTTCGTTCTTCTCAGCCCTGTGGTATGGCCTCGACGGCCTGCGCAAGGCGCTGCATCTGATCGTGCTGCTGGCGATCTTCGCCGTCGTGATCGGCGTGCTGCGCAGCGGCGTGCCGCGCATCCCGAGCCGCGCGGCTCTCATGGTGGCGCCCGAAGGCGAGCTCGTCGAGCAGCTCTCCGGGGACCCGATCGAGCGCGCGGTCGAGGAAGCGCGCGGCGCCGGGCGCAGGCAGACGCTGCTGTGGGATGTCACGGATGCGATCCATGCCGCGGCCGCCGACCGGCGCATTGGGGCTCTCGCCCTCAATCTCGACAAGTTCGATAGCGCGACGCAACCGACGCTCGCCGAGCTGGCGCTGGCGATTCAGGATTTCCGCGCCAGCGGCAAGAAGGTGATCGCCTACGGCACCGAGCTCTCGCAGGAGGATTACTACCTCGCCGCGCAGGCCGATGAGGTGTATGTCGACCCGGCGGGCTTCGTGCTGATCGACGGCTACGACCGCTACCGCATGTACTTCAAGGACGCACTCGACAAGCTGGGCGTCGACATCAACGTGTTCCGCGTCGGGGAGTTCAAGAGCGCGGTCGAGACCTACACCCGCAGCAACATGTCGCCGGAGGATCGCGAGGAGAGCCGCGCCTACCTCGGCGTGCTGTGGACGAGCTACCAGGAAGCCCTCACGCGCGCGCGCAAGCTCGCACCCGACGCCCTCTCCAAGTACGTCGCCTCACTCGCCGACAAGGTGCCGGCGGCCGGCGGTAACGCGCCGCGGGTCGCGCTCGATGCCGGCCTCGTTACCGGCATCAAGACCAACCTCGAGGTCGAGAAGCGCCTCACCGAGCTCGTCGGCGAGGACCACAACTCGGGCACCTTCCACTCGGTGTCGGTCGCCGACTACCTGACTTACGCCAGGGAGCAGAAGAAGCTGCACGCCGCCGGCAAGCCGCGCGTGGCGGTGATCGTCGCCGCGGGCGACATACTCGATGGCGAGCAGCCGCCCGGCAGCATCGGCGGCGACTCGACCTCCAAGCTCATCCGCCAGGCGCGCCTCGATGCGGACGTGAAGGCACTGCTGCTGAGAGTCGACAGCCCGGGCGGGAGCGTGCTCGCCTCCGAGGAGATCTACCGCGAGCTGAAGGCCTTCCGCGCGAGCGGCAAGCCGCTGGTCGTATCGATGTCAGGCTATGCCGCCTCCGGCGGCTATTACATCTCAGCTCCGGCGGATGAGATCTGGGCGAGCCCCGCGACGATCACCGGCTCGATCGGGATCTTCGCGATCATTCCGACCGTCGACCGGACGCTCGGCAAGGTCGGAGTCAGCGTCGATGGTGTCGGGACCACGCCACTCTCGGGGCAGCTGCGTATCGACCGGCCGCTCGGCACCGAGGCACGGGCGCTGCTGCAGGCGCAGATCAACCGCGGCTATGACGAGTTTCTTGAGCGGGTGTCGAGCGGCCGCAAGAAGAGCCGTGCGGACATCGACGCCATCGCCCGGGGTCACGTGTGGGCGGGCACCGATGCGCTGCGCTTGGGGCTCGTGGATCACCTCGGCTCGTTCGATGAGGCGCTGAAGGCGGCCGCGCACCGCGCGCACCTCACCGACTACGCGCCGCAGTTCATCGAGCCCGAACTCACCTGGACACAGCAACTGGCGCTTGCGTTTAAGACTCGCGTGGCGCACGAGTTTCTCACCGCCAGCTCCGAGGAGCGCGCGCTCACGCAGCTGAGTGCACGGCTCGACCCGTTGTCGCGCGAGGTAGCTGAGCTCAGCCGCTTCAGCGTGCCGAACCGGGTGTACGCGTACTGCTTCTGCGAGCTGCGCTAGCTACAGCGTCGACCAGTCCAGGATCACCTTGCCCGACTTGCCGGAGCCCATGGTCTCGAAGCCCTGGCGGAACTCCTGGATCGGGAAGTGATGGGTGATGATCGGGTCGATCTTCAGTCCCGACTGCAGCATGCTCGCCATTTTGTACCAGGTCTCGAACATCTCCCGGCCGTAGATGCCCTTGAGCGTCAGGCCCTTGAAGATCACCTGATTCCAGTCGATCGCCATGTCCTCGGGCGGGATGCCGAGCATCGCGACCGAGCCGCCGTGAAACATGGTGCGCAGCATCTCGCGAAACGCCGTCACGTTGCCCGACATCTCGAGCCCGACGTCCCAACCCCCGAAGATCCCGAGTTCCTTCATGGTCTGATCGAGTGACTCGCGCTGCACGTTGATGGCGCGGGTCGCGCCCATGCGGCGCGCGAGCTCGAGGCGATAGTCGTTGACGTCGGTGACCACGATGTGCCGCGCGCCCGTGAAGCGGGCGATGGCGGTGGCCATGATGCCGATCGGGCCGGCCCCCGTGATCAGCACGTCCTCGCCCACCATGTTGAAGGTAAGCGCGGTATGGGTGGCGTTGCCGAAGGGGTCGAGAATGGAGGCGATGTCGTCCGGGATCGAGTCCGGGAGCCTGAAGGCGTTGTAGGCCGGGATCGCCAGGTACTCGGCGAAGGCACCCGGACGGTTGACGCCGACGCCGACGGTGTTCTTGCACAGGTGGCGCCGGCCGGCACGGCAATTGCGGCAATAGCCGCAGGTGATGTGCCCTTCGCCGGAGACCCGGTCGCCGGCTTTGAGTCCTTTGACCTCGGACCCCACCTCGACGATCCGCCCGCAATACTCGTGGCCGACCGCCATGGGAACGGGGATGGTTTTCTGCGCCCACGCGTCCCAGTTGTAGATGTGCATATCGGTGCCGCAGATCGCGGTCTTGGCGATCTCGATCAGTACATCGTTGTGCCCGACCTTAGGCTCCGGGATGTCCTCGAGCCAGATTCCGGGGGCGGCCTGCTGCTTGACGAGTGCTTTCATCGCCGTTCCTTAAGGACGCCGAGCCTAGCGCCGACGTCGGTGAAGGCGGCCACGGCGCGCTCGAGCTGCTCACGCGTGAGTGCGGCGGACATCTGCGTGCGTATGCGCGCCTGTCCCTTGGGGACCACCGGGTAGGAGAAGCCGATTACGTACACACCGCGCTCCAACAGGGCCTCTGCCATGCGGTCGGCGAGGGCGGCATCGCCGAGCATCACGGGGATGATCGGGTGCTCGCCGGGCTTCAAGTCGAAGCCGGCGCGCGTCATCGCCGCGCGGAAGAAGCGCGCGTTGTCAAAGAGCTGGGTGCGCAGCTGCGAGCCGCCTTCGAGCAGATCCAGCACCGCGAGGCTTGCGGCCGCGACCACCGGCGGGATGCTGTTGGAGAAGAGGTAAGGCCGCGAGCGCTGCCGCAGCCACTCGATCACCTGGCGGCGCGCGGCGATGTAGCCGCCGCTCCCCCCGCCCAGGGCCTTGCCGAGCGTGCCGGTGAGGATATCGACCCGCGCGGCGACCCCGCAGTGCTCGTGAGTGCCCCGGCCGCTCGCGCCCATGAAGCCGGTGGCATGCGAGTCGTCGACCATCACGAGCGCGTCGTACTTTTCCGCCAGATCGCAGATGCCACGCAGGTTGGCGATGAAGCCGTCCATGGAGAATACGCCGTCGGTCGCGATGAGGCGCGTGCGCGCCCCGTGCGCCTGGCGCAGGCAGCTCTCGAGCTCCCCCATGTCGCCGTTGGCATAGCGCAGCCGCTGCGCCTTGCAGAGCCGGATGCCGTCGATGATGCTCGCGTGGTTGAGCGCATCCGAGATCACCGCGTCGCGCTCATCGAGCAGCGTCTCGAAGAGTCCGCCGTTCGCATCGAAGCACGAGGAGTAGAGGATGACGTCCTCGGTGCCGAGGAAGCGCGCCAGGCGCCGCTCGAGCTCCTTGTGCAGCTCGTCGGTGCCGCAGATGAAGCGCACCGAAGCCATGCCGTAGCCGTACGCATCGAGGGAGCGCTGGGCGGCGGCCCGCACCGCCGGGTGATTGGCGAGCCCGAGGTAGTTGTTGGCGCACAGGTTGATGAGCTCGCGGTCGCCGGCGCGCACCACGCTGCCCTGGGGTCCGGTGAGCACCCGCTCGCCCTTATAGAGTCCCTGCTCGCGTAGCGCCGCGATGTCGCCAGCCAGCCGCTCCAGGAAGGCCTGATTCATTACGAAATTATACTCGACGGGGTCGCATTTAAGCCGCCCGAGGTCGCCGCAAAGCATGTGGGGGCGGGGACGGCGTTGCAGACTGCCGGCACGCGCCCGCGCCTTGATGGCGCGCCCCGTGGCGTGCGAGGTTCGCCTCCGTGACCCTTAGCGTGTTTGACATTTTCAAGGTCGGCATCGGCCCCTCGAGCTCCCACACCATGGGGCCGATGCGGGCCGCGCGCGAGTTCGTAGTGGGACTTAAGGGCGCCGCTCTCCTGAGCTCGACCCAGGAGATCGCGGTACGCCTGTACGGCTCGCTGGCACTGACCGGGCTCGGACACGGCACCGACCGCGCCGTGCTCGCAGGTCTCGAGGGTGCAGAGCCCGAGACGGTGCAGCCCGACAGCATCGAGACCACCGTGCGCCGCATCCGTTCGAGCGGCCGGATCCGCCTCCTCGGCGAGCACGACATCGCCTTCGATGAGCCGATGCAGCTGCTGTTCATGACTCACGAGCGCCTGCCCCGCCACTCCAACGGCATGCGCTTCGATGCGCTCGGTGCCGACCGCAGGGTGCTGCGTGAAGCGGATTACTACTCGATCGGCGGCGGCTTCATTGTGCGGGGCGATGAGCAGGAGGCGCGCGAAGCCAGCTCGCACGCGCCGCCCCCCTTTCCCTTCACCTCGGGCGATGAACTGCTCGAGCGCTGCCGCGAGCACGGGCTCGAGATCTTCGAGCTGATGCTCGCCAACGAGCGCACCTGGGCCACGGAGTCCGAGGTGCGCGCGCGGCTGCTGCACATCTGGGGAGTGATGCAGGCCTGCGTCGAGCGTGGCTTCCGCCAGAGCGGCGTACTTCCCGGAGTGCTCAAGGTGCGCCGGCGTGCGCCCCGGCTCTATCGCCAGCTCACCGAGAGCGGCAGCGCGCGCCCGCTCGATGTCATGGACTGGGTCAACGCCTACGCGCTCGCGGTGAACGAGGAGAACGCCGCCGGCGGGCGGGTCGTCACCGCGCCCACCAATGGTGCGGCGGGCATCGTGCCCGCGGTGCTCCACTACTACAGCCGTTTCGAGGAGGGAGCGAACGAGGAGGGCGTGTTGCGCTTCCTGCTGGTGGCGGCAGCCATGGGCATGCTTTACAAGCGCAACGCCTCGATCTCGGGCGCCGAGATGGGCTGTCAGGGCGAGGTGGGTGTCGCCTGCTCGATGGCGGCCGCCGGGCTGGTGGCGGCGCTGCACGGCACCAACGAGCAGGTGGAGAACGCCGCCGAGATCGGCATGGAGCACAACCTCGGGCTCACCTGCGATCCAGTGGCCGGGCTGGTGCAGATTCCCTGCATCGAGCGCAATGCGATGGGTGCGGTCAAGGCCATCAACGCGGCGCGGCTCGCCATGCGCGGCGACGGCAGTCACAAGGTATCCCTCGATCAGGTGATCGCCACCATGCGCCAGACCGGCGCCGACATGTCCACCATCTACAAGGAGACCTCCCAGGGGGGTCTCGCGGTGAACGTCGCGGAGTGCTGAGGGCGCAACGCCGCCAGGCGTTTCCCGCCCACTAAACGAGCAGACCAAACAGCCGCGACGGCGGCGCCTGGTGCTGTACCTCCTTTACGGACTCGGGGCCGATGGCGTGCCAGTGCTCGGCGTCGAAGACGATCGAGCACACCGCGGCCGTGGGGAGCGTGCTGATGCCGCCGCGCGGCACCAGCAGGTGGATAAGATCGGAAGCCCCCGGGTTGTGCGCGATCACCAGCAGGTGGGCGATGCGCGGACCGGTGCCATGGATGAGGCGCAGCATCTCCGCGGCGCTGGCGAGATACAGCGCTTCCTCGCGCTGCACGTGCCGCACGGACAGCGACAGCTCGCGCGCCACGATGTCGGCGGTCTGCTCGGCGCGCCGCGCGGTGCTCGCCAGCAGCCGATCGGGCACCAGCTCGAGCTCGAGCAGCCGGCGGCCCATGGCCTCGGCGCCGGCGAGTCCGCGCCGGTTGAGCGGGCGGGCGAAGTCGTCCGTTCCCGGATCCTTCCAGCGGGCATCGGCGTGGCGCATCACGGTCAGGCGTTTCATGCGCGGCTTCAGTCAGGCGACTCGACGAGGATGCGGCCATTCAGCTCGCGCACCGCATAGGTGCGCAGCGGCTCGTACGCCGGCGGCGTGAGCGCCTCGCCCGTTTGCAGCGCGAAGTGCGACCCGTGGCGCGGGCATACGAGCTCGCAGTCTTGCACCTCGGCCCCCGTGAAGGACTCGCCGTCATGCGTGCAGCGGTCTTCCACCGCGTACAGCCCCGAGGCGCAGCGTACGACGACCACCGCGATACCGTCGACCTCTGCCGACCGCGGCACCCCGGGGGCGAGCTCAGCAGCTGCGCCTATGTCGACCCAGGCGCTCAGAACATCCCCGTCTGCAAGCGCGCCGCCTCCGACATCATCGACTGATTCCAGGGCGGATCGAAGGTGAGCTGCACGTTCGCCTCACGCACCGTCGGAATGCGCTTGAGCTTATCGCGCACGTCATCCACCAGGATCTCGCCCATGCCGCAGCCGGGCGCGGTGAGTGTGATCTGAACCTCCACGGTGCGAGTGCCGTCCTCGTTTTCCTTAACGTCGCACTCATAAACGAGGCCTAAGTCCACGATGTTGATGGGGATCTCCGGATCGTAGCAGCTGCGCATCTGCTGCCAGGCGAGCTGGCGGACATCCTCGCCCGTGGCATTGGGCGGCAGCTCCGGGGACTTGACCACCTCCTGACCGATCGCATCGGCGTCCTCGCCCGCGATGCGGAACAGGTTGCCCTCCAGGTACACGGTGAAGCTTCCCCCAAGCGCCTGGGTGATGTAGCCCGCCTGGCCGGGCTTGAGCTGCACCTCCTGGCCGGCCGGGACGATGACCGCCCGCACCTCGCGGCTCACGACGAAGGGCTCGTTCTCGTGACGGCGCACCCGGCTACTCCGTGGAGACGGTGCCCGCGCCGTGCTCGAGCGCGGCATTCAGCGTATGCCAGCTTAAGGCGGCGCATTTGACGCGCGCCGGGAACTCGCTCACACCGCCGAGCGCGGCCAGCTTGCCGAGCGTGGGATCGGCTGGGGCGTCATGCTGCGTGAGGAGCGTGTGCACCTTGTCGAACAGCGTGGCCACCGCGGCGCGGTCGCGCCCCTTGACCGCTTCCGTCATGAGCGAGGCGGAGGCCGTCGAGATCGCGCAGCCCGAGCCTTCGAAGCGAATATCGCGCACCCGCTCGCCGTCGAGCACAACGAACACCGCCAGCTTATCGCCGCACAGCGGGTTATGACCCTCGGCACGCCGCAACTCACCGCCCTCGCCGGCGCTTTCCAGACGGCCGAAGTTCCGCGGCCGGCGGTTGTGATCGAGGATCACGTCGCGATACAGCTCCTTCAGGTCCATCAGCCGAACACCTCGCGCGCCTTGCCGAGCGCGGCAATCAGGCGCGCCACGTCCTCCTCGGTGTTGTAGCAGCCGAAGGAGGCGCGCGCAGTTGCCGGAATGCCGAGGAAGGTCATGACGGGCATGGCGCAGTGATGCCCGGTGCGCACCGCCACTCCCTCGGCATCGAGGATCGTGCCGAGGTCATGCGCATGCACGCCCTCCAGCGTGAACGAGACCACCGCGGCCTTGTGCGGGGCGGTGCCGACCAGGGTAATTCCCGGCACGCGCGCGAGCTCGGCGCTCGCCAGCGCAAGCAGGTGTGCTTCGTGTGCCGCGACCGCCTCGATGCCGAGCCCCTCGAGGTAATCAAGGGCCGCGCCGAGTCCGATGGCCCCTGAGATGTTCGGCGTGCCGGCCTCGAACTTCCACGGCAGCTCGTTGTAGGTGGTCTTGTCGAAGGCCACCGTCAGGATCATCTCGCCGCCTCCCTGCCAGGGCGGCATGGCCGCGAGCAGCTCCTCGCGCCCGTACAGCACGCCGATGCCCGTTGGGGCATAGAGCTTGTGACCGGAGAAGGCGTAGAAGTCGACTCCCAGCGCCTGCACATCGACGCGCGAGTGCGGCACCGCCTGGGCACCGTCGACCAGCACCACAGCGCCCCGCGCGTGTGCGGCGTCCACGATACGCTTCACCGGCAGCACGGTGCCGAGAGCGTTGGAGACCTGCGCGATCGCCACCAGGCGGGTGCGCGGGCTGAGGAGCTTCTCGAGCTCCTCGTAGAGCAGCTCGCCGCGCCGGTCGATGGGCGCAACTTTAAGCGTGCAGCCGGTCTGCTGGCACACCATCTGCCAGGGCACGATGTTGGCGTGGTGCTCGAGCGCGGTGATCAGGATCTCGTCTCCCGGTCCGAAGCGCGGGCGCGCATAGGCCTGGGCCACGAGGTTGATCGCCTCGGTGGTGCCGCGCACAAAGATGATCTCGCGCGTCGAGCGCGCATTGAGGAAGCGCCGCACGCGCTCGCGCGCGCCCTCGAAGGCGGAGCTCGCCGCCTGGCTGAGCGCGTGCACGCCGCGGTGCACGTTGGCGTGGCTGTGCCGCTCGTAGTCATCCACCGCACGCAGCACCGCGAGCGGCCGCTGCGCGGAGGCGGCACTGTCGAGATAGACGAGCGGGTGCCCGTTGACGTGCGTCGCGAGGATCGGGAAGTCGCGCCGCACGCGCGCGGCATCGTAGCCGCCGGCCGATATCAACGGGGAGGGATTCGCTGCCATCACCACAACTCCCGGAGCGCGGCACCATCCTGCATACGGTCGGCGAGGCGCTCCTCGATCTGCCGCCGCAGCTCCGGCACCTCGATGCGCGCCACCACCTCCTCGAGGAACGCCCATTTGAGCGCCCGCTGCGCACTCTCGCGGCTGAGGCCGCGCGACAGCAGATAGAACAGCATGTTGTCATCGAGCTTGCCGGCGGTGGCCCCGTGGCTGCAGCGCACCTCGTCGGTGTAGATCTCGAGCTGGGGCCGCACGTCGATCTCCGCTCCGGGACCGGCGAGGAGCCCGCGCAGCGACTGGCTCGAATCGGTGCCACGGGCCTCGCGTGCCACCAGGATCTTGCCGTTGCAGGCGACCCGCGCGCGTCCGGCGGCGATGCCGCGGAAGAGCTGCTCGGTGCGCGTGTCGGGGGCGGCGTGCTCGACCACCGCATAGGTGTCCTGGACCTGCTGGCGGTCGCCGAGCGCGGTCATTGCCAGCTTAAGCTCGGCGCGCGAGCCCTCGAGGCGCACTCGCACGGTACTGCGCGCCGATTGCCCGCCGAGCGCCGCCGCGTTCAGCCGGTAGGAGGCGCGCTCCGCGAGGGCTGCCGACAGGGTGTCGAGATGGATGCTGCGGTTGCTCAAGTCCTGCAGGCGGTAATGAGTCAGGTTCGCGCCGGCACCGAGCGTAAGCGTGACGGCGCTATTGACGAAGCTGGGTGCTTCGGCGGCGCTCAAGTGCCGCTCGATGAGGGCGAGGCGCGCGCCGGACTGAAGCTCCACCTCGAGGCGCGGGTACGAGGCGCCGAGGGCTGCGTCGGCGCTGGCGATGTAGAGCAGCTCGAGCCGCTCGTCAGCCGACGGACGCACGGCCACCGCGACGGTCTCAGCCGCGAAGGCGGCGTTGAGAAGCGCAAAGCGCTCATCACTCGAGGCCACGCTCGCGGCCGAGGCGCCATCCCTGAGGGCGAGCGTGACGGCGGTGCCGGTAAGGGGCGTCGAGAGCGCCGCTGCCAGGGCGCCGTCGACGAACACGTAGCGCGCGTAGCCGGGCAGGGCGGCAGGCAGGGTGGCCGCACTGACGGGCGCCGCCGCGGCGCTCCCGGAGAGGTTCGCCGGGAGATAGCGCAGCCTCTCGAGCGGCCGCAGGTTCGCGTATTTCCAGTTCTCATCGCGGGAGCTCGGCAGTCCTGCATCGAGCAGCGCCGCAAGCGCACGGCGCCGCTGCGCGGCGCCCGCGGCAGGCTCATCAAGCGCGCGGGCGGTATCCGCGTGCTGCGCGCTCAGGCGCTCGGCAAGGGCTGAGCTAAGGGAGCTCATGCTGCCTCGCCCGCCACCCAGTCATAGCCGCGACGCTCGAGCTCGAGCGCCAGACCGCGATCGCCGCTTCTCACGATACGGCCGCGCACCAGCACGTGCACGAAATCCGGGACGACGTACTCGAGCAGCCGCTGGTAGTGGGTCACCACCACGCAGGCGCGCTGCGGCGAGCGCTGCGAGTTGACGCCAGCGGCGACCACCTTGAGGGCGTCGATGTCGAGGCCCGAGTCGGTCTCATCGAGCACGGCGAGGCGCGGCTCGAGCACCAGCATCTGCAGGATCTCATTGCGCTTCTTCTCGCCGCCCGAGAAGCCCTCGTTCACGCCGCGCGACAGGAAACTGTCGTCCATGCGCATCAGCTGCATCTTCTCGCGCACCATCGCCAGGAACTCAAAGGCGTCCACTTCCGGCAGGCCACGCTGCTGGCGCGCGGCGTTGAGGGCCGCCTTCAGCAGGTACACGTTGTTGACGCCCGGAATCTCGACCGGGTACTGAAAGCCGAGGAACAGGCCGGCGCGGGCGCGCTCCTCGGGCGCAAGGCTCGTGAGGTCGCGACCCTCGAACAGCACGCGGCCGCCCGTCACCTCGTAACCGGGTCGGCCGGCGAGCACGTAGGCGAGTGTGCTTTTACCTGAGCCGTTCGGACCCATGATGGCGTGCACTTCGCCCGCATTCACCTGCAGCGTGAGGCCGTTGAGGATCTGCTTGCCGTCGACACGGGCGTGCAGGTCCTCGATGCTGAGCAGCGGGTCGCTCATGATCAGCCCACCGCGCCTTCCAGGCTCACCGCGAGCAGGTTCTGCGCCTCGACGGCGAACTCCATGGGCAGCTCCTTGAACACCGACTTGCAGAAACCGCTCACGATCATGTTGACCGCATCCTCCGCGGCGATACCGCGCGATAGGCAGTAGAACAGCTGCTCGTCGCTGATTTTGGAGGTGCTCGCCTCGTGTTCCACGGTCGCGGTCGGGTTCTTGACCTCGACGTACGGAAAGGTGTGAGCACCGCACCGGCCACCCATGAGGAGCGAATCGCACTGGGTGAAATTGCGTGCGCCGTGCGCGCTCGGCAGCATCCGCACCAGGCCGCGGTAGGTGTTCTGCCCGTGGCCGGCCGAGATGCCCTTGGAGACGATGGTGCTGCGCGTGTTCCTGCCGATGTGGATCATCTTGGTGCCGGTATCGGCCTGCTGGTGGTTGTTCACCGTCGCCACCGAGTAGAACTCGCCGATCGAGCCCTCACCGCGCAGCACGCAGCTCGGGTATTTCCAGGTGATCGCCGAGCCGGTCTCGACCTGCGTCCAGGAGATGTGCGCGTTGCGCCCGCGGCACTCGCCGCGCTTGGTGACGAAGTTGTAGATGCCGCCGACCCCGTGGGCATCGCCGGGGTACCAGTTCTGTACCGTTGAGTACTTGATGTAGGCATCATCGAGTGCGACCAGCTCGACGACCGCGGCGTGCAGCTGGTTCTCGTCGCGCTGCGGTGCGGTGCAGTTATGAACCGCGAAGCCTTTGACGAGATAGGAATGCGGATCGGTCGAGGTCTCGAAGTTGTAGACGAAGCCGTCGTAGGGCTCACGCCGGAGCTTGCGTACCGGAACGAGGAAGTAGTCGTGGCGACGGATCGCGCGTCGGCCGCGCGTTTTCTCTGAGTAGTACAGCGTGTAAAGCTGGCTGTGACGTATGAGCTTGCCGTCCTTCATGCGCTCTTCGAACGCCTCGCGAACACCCATGTAGGCGAACACCCCACGTCGCGCCAGCATCTCCTGCAGCTGGAACGCGAGCGTGCGCGAGACTGTTCCGCAGCGGATCATCGTGACCGGGCCGTAGCGGCCGATACTGCCGTCACCGCGGTAATAGGTATCAATCGCGAGCCGCTGTCGCTGAGGCGGCAGGTCCATCACGGCCTTGCTGAAGCGTTTGCCGTGGGCGTACTTTCCGCCGTGCTCCACGAGCGCTGCGCACAGCTCTGATGAGTAGACCACCAGGTACAAGCCGTGGCGCTTCTCGTCGCGGAAGCGGCACGGCCGCTTGCCGGTGCATCGCTCGACGAGCCCGGCGATCTCGTCGGCGATGTCCGCATCGTGGCTGCCAATGCACCACTCGGCGGCGTCGTAGCCGTTGAACTTCGTTGCCCAGCCCTCGGCGACGTAGTAGCCGAGGAGCTTCAGGAAATCATCACTGAGTGAGGAGTCGTCGCGCTCGACCTTGTTGATCGGGAAGACCAGCAGGTCTCCGGGCGCAAGCTCTCCGGCCGGGACGTACTCGGGCTGGGCGGTCTCGAGGAGCCGCGAATCGATATCCGACCATCGTCCCGGGCCGCGGTCGGCTTTCTTCACGCGTGCGCGCCGTATGGCCAATACCGGGTGCTCGGGAGTCACGTGAAAGCGATTGGCGGCACTGCGGGGCGTGATCTCGACCATGTCGCCGAGATACCGGCGCCGCATGATCTTTGCGACCTCCGCCTCCTCACCGCGGTCGTTGAGCACGACGTCGTGCAGCGCCACGTCACGCACGCAGCGCATCTCATCGCCGTAGGAAACCTCTTCCCAGGCCGGCAGACAGCCCTCGAGATAGCTCACATAGGCGCCCTCATCGGCAATGATGAGCGTGCGCTCGAACTGTCCGGTCTTGGCGGCATTGATGCGGAAGTAGGTCGACAGCTCCATCGGGCAGCGCACACCCTTCGGCACGTAGACGAACGAGCCGTCGGTGAACACCGCGGAGTTGAGGGTGGCAAAGAAATTGTCGGTGTAGGGGACGACGCTCCCCAGATACTGCTCGATGAGCTCGGGGTGGCTGCGGACCGCCTCGGAGAACGGCGAGAACACCACCCCGGCCGCCTTGAGGCGCTCTTTGAACGTGGTGGCGACCGAGACCGAATCGAACACCGCATCGACCGCCACCCCGGCCAGGCGGGCGCGCTCGTGCAGCGGCACACCGAGCTTCTCGTAGGTCTCAAGCAGCTTCGGGTCCACCTCGGCGAGGCTCTTCGGGCCATCCTTCTTCGCCTTCGGCGCTGAGTAGTACGAGATGTCTTGGTAGTCGATGGGCGCGAAGCGCACGTGGGCCCAGTGCGGCTCCTTCAGGGTGAGCCAGTGGCGCAGCGCCTTCAGCCGCCATTGCGTCAGGAACTCAGGCTCGCCCTTCTTGCGCGAGATGAGCCGCACGACGTCCTCATCGAGGCCGGGTGGCACGGTGTCGGACTCGATGTCGGTCACGAAGCCGTGCTGGTAGCCCCGTGCGAGCAGGCTCTCGAGCTCTTTGGTGCTCTCGCTCATCGCGCTGGCACCCGGCCCGCCGCGGCCTTCATCTCGCGCTCCAGTGCCGGCAGCCGCGCCGGCGGGGCATCGAGCCCGGCAAGCTGTGCGAGGCTCACGTCATAGAGCGCGCGGCGCATGGCGAGATTGAGCCGCTGCCACACGCGGCTCACGCGACAGCTCTGCTCGATCTCGCAGTTGCCGTGTCCCGCGGCGCAATCGGTGAGCGCGACCGGACCCTCGAGCGCATCGAGGATGGTGGCGGCGCTGATCTGGGCGGCGGGGCGCGACAGCTGGTAGCCACCGTGCAGACCGCGGGTCGAGGTGACGAGCCCGGCGCGCTGCAGCTGCTTCAGCAGCTTGCTGACGGTGGGACTGGCGATACGAGTCTGCTCGGCGAGCGCGGCCGCAGTCTGGACGCGCCCAGGCTCACCGGCGAGCGCCGCAAGCACGACGGTGGCGTAGTCGGTGAGCCGACTGATGCGCAGCATGACAGCACCTCCAGAAACTAGGACCATTTTAGTACTAATTTAGCGAGGCGCCAAGGCGGGGCGGGAGGCGAGCGCCGATTTTGCTATCCTTGGCGACTCAATCTTTGTCGGTTATTGCGACGGCCCAGGCGCCTTGTCGGGCGCGCCGGGCACTCGCCCTTAAGGAGCGATGATGAATCTCAGTGAGCTCAACCGCATCGCTTGCGCCATGGTTGCCAAGGGTAAGGGCATCCTGGCCGCGGACGAGAGCAGCGGCACCATCAAGAAGCGTTTCGACAGCATCAAGCTGGATTCCACCGAGGAGCATCGCCGCACCTACCGCGAGATGCTGTTCACCGCGCCGGGCGCGGCCGAAGCCGTGAGCGGTGTCATTCTCTATGATGAGACGATTCGTCAGAAAACCAAGGACGGCACCCCCTTCCCGGCGTACCTGCTGAAGCAGGGAATCATCCCCGGCATCAAGGTCGACCTGGGCGCGAAACCGCTCGCGGCTTTCCCGGGCGAGACGATCACCGAGGGACTCGATGGCCTGCGCGAGCGGCTCATCGAATACCGCGGCCTCGGAGCGCGCTTCGCCAAGTGGCGCGCCGTGATCGACATCGGCGCCGGTATCCCGACCGCCTTTGCGATCTCCGCCAACGCGCATGCGCTGGCCCGCTATGCCGCGCTCTGCCAGGAAAACGACATCGTGCCGATCGTTGAGCCGGAGGTGCTGATGGACGGCGGCCACTCGCTCGAGCGCTGCGCGCAAGTGACCGAAGAGGTGCTGGCGAGCGTTTTCGACGCGCTGTTCGCGCATCGCGTGGCGCTCGAGGGCATGGTGCTCAAGCCCAACATGGTGATCTCGGGCAAGAAGGCCCCCGAGCGGGCCGCGCCCGAGGCGGTCGCTGAGGCGACGGTGCGCGTCCTGAAACGCCACGTGCCGGCGGCGGTTCCGGGCATAGCCTTCCTCTCCGGCGGCCAGTCACCGCAGGAGGCAACTCTGCACCTGTCGCTCATGAACCGTCTCGGACCTCTGCCCTGGGCGCTGTCCTTCAGCTACGGCCGTGCGCTGCAGGACACCGCGCTCAAGGCCTGGGGAGGCGTAGCCGCGAACTTCGGCGTCGGGCAGCAGGAGTTCGCACGGCGGGCGCACCTCAACGGGCTCGCCACGACCGGACGCTATGGTCCGGAAATGGAGAGCCGGGCGGCCTGAGCGTCTCGCCGCCCGCGTGAGCTCCGACCCCAGCGCACGAGCTGCGTCCACCGCGCCCGCGGGGGATGTGGTGGTGGCCGTGCGCGACGTGCACTACTCAATAGGCGGGCGCGAGATCTTTGCCGGACTCGATCTCGATGTTCGCCGCGGCCGCATCACGGCCATCATGGGCCCGAGCGGCACCGGCAAGACGACGCTGCTGAAGCTCATCACGGCGCAGATCGCGCCCGAGCGCGGCCAGCTGCAGGTCTTTGGCCAGGATCTGGCCACGCTTCGCTCGCCTCAGATCTACGCCCTGCGGCGCCGCACCGGGATGCTGTTCCAGAACGGCGCGCTGCTCACCGACATGGATGTGTTCGAGAACGTCGCCTTCCCGGTGCGCGAGCATACCGATCTGCCCGAGCCCCTGGTGCGCCTCCTGGTGCTCACGAAACTTCAGGCGGTCGGACTGCGCGGCGCCGCCGAGCTCATGCCGGCGGAGCTCTCCGGAGGCATGGGGCGCCGCGTGGCGCTGGCGCGCGCCATCGTCATGGATCCGGAGATCCTGCTCTACGACGAGCCGTTCGTCGGCCTCGATCCGATCTCCCTCGGCGTCATTCAGCGGCTCATCAAGCGCATGAACCAGGCGCTCGGTATCACCTCCGTCGTCGTTTCGCACGACGTGCAGGAGCTCGCCAGTATCGCCGACGACAGCTACCTGCTGTCCGGCGGACGGGTGGCCGCTGCGGGCTCACCGCAGCAGCTGCGCGACAGCGACTCCGCGGCGGTGCGCCAGTTCATGACCGGCAGCGCCGACGGTCCGGTGGCGTTTCACTATCCGGCCCCGGACTACGCCGGGCAGCTGATGCAGGCGGATGAGCGATGAGCAGCCAGCGGCCCAGCGGCTACCTGGTGGGCGGCGTGCGCCGGCTCGGCTCCGTGACCATCTTTCTGGTGCAGCTGCTCGTGCAGTGCGTTCCGGCGCTCGCTCGCCCCGGCCTGCTGATACAGCAGATCTACAACAGCGGCGCCCGCTCGCTCATCATCATCATGCTGTCGGGATTGTTCGTCGGCATGGTGCTCGGGCTCCAGGGCTATGACCTGCTGCAGCGCTTCGGCTCCGAGGAAGCGCTCGGCACGGCGGCAGCTCTCGGGCTGCTGCGCGAGCTCGCGCCGGTGATCACCGCGCTGCTGTTCGCCGGCCGCGCCGGCACGGCGCTCACCTCCGAGATCGGCCTGATGCGCGCCACCGACCAGCTCACCGCCATGGAGATCATGGCGGTCGACCCGCTGCGCTACGTCGCCGCGCCGCGCTTTCTCGGCGGCGTGATCGCGATGCCGCTGCTGACCGCCATCTTCAGCCTGATCGGGCTGTACGGCGCGCAGCTGGTCGGCGTACAGATGATGGGCGTCGACCGCGGCGTCTTCTGGTCGCAGACCCAGGGCTCGGTCGATCTGCACGACGTGAGCGAGGGGATGATGAAGAGCGTCGTGTTCGGCATCGCCTGCAGCCTGATCGCCGTTCACGAGGGCTATCATGCCGAGCCCACCGCGGAAGGCGTGGGACTGGCGACCACGCGCACCGTGGTGGCCTCGTCGGTGATCATCCTGCTGCTCGACTACGTGCTCACCGCCGTTTTCCTCTGAAAGGAACTCGAGAGTATGCAAAGCAATCGAACCCTGGAGATAGGCACCGGCCTGTTCGTGCTGCTGGGATTCGCGGCGCTGTTGTTCCTGACGACGCAGCTGCCGGCCAGCGGGGTCAAGTTCAGCACTCACAAGGTCGGGTACCACGTCACGGCCGACTTCGACAACATCGGTGACCTCAAGGTGGGTTCGCCGATCACCATGTCCGGAGTGCGCATCGGTGAGGTGTCGGGCATTCGCTTCGATTCGAGGATCTACAAGGCGGAAGTCAGCATGCGCATCGACCCGCAGTACAACCAGATCCCCGAGGACAGCTTCGCCAGCATCCAGACCGAAGGCCTGCTCGGCGGCAAGTACGTCGGCATCAGCCCCGGAGGGCTCGACACCTATCTCAAGGACGGCAGCCGGATCGAGCAGACGCAGTCGGCCATCGTGCTCGAGAGTCTCATCAATAAGTTCTTCGCGAGCTTCGCGAGCAAGAGCAGCGACAACAGCGGCGGGACGCAGGGTTCGGCCCAGCCGCAGGAGCCCAAGAAATGAGACACGCGAACGCGTTGTGGAGTGTGATCTGCCTGTGCGTACCGCTGTGGGCGGGAGCGCAGAGCGCGCCGCCAGCGCCGGGCGCCGCCCCGGCTGCCGCGGCCACGCCGGCCGCCAGCGGCGATCCGGCCGCGCTGGTGCAGGAGGCCGCGCAGGGCATGCTGGCTGACATCGCCAAGAACCGCGATGCTTATCGCCGCGACCCCGCGAAAGTCGGCCCCGTGGTCGACAAGTGGCTGATGCCGCACTTCGATACCGAAACCTCGGCGCGCGTGGTACTCGGACAGTACTGGCGCACCGCGACCCCCGAGCAGCGCCAGCGCTTCATCAAGGCCTTCTACCACTCGCTGCTCACCAACTACGGCGATTCGCTGGTCGACTTCACCCCCGACCGCCTGAAGATCTTCCCGTCGCGCGTGGCGCCCGGTGACACCAGCACTACCGTGCGCACCGAAGTCACGCGCGCGGGTGGCGACCGCGTGTCGGTCAACTACTCGCTGCGCATGACGCCGCAAGGCTGGAAAGCCTGGGACGTGGTGATCGACGGCATCAGCTACGTGAAGAGCTACCGCGAGGATTTCGGCTCACAGATCCAGCAGCAGGGGCTCGACACGGTCATCAAGCGCCTCGAATCGGGCGAGAAGCCGGGCCAGATCGCCAAGCAGACCGGCTCGGGCTGATGAGCGCCGCGGCGGCCTCCTTCGAGTTGACGGCCGGCCCGTTTCGGCTGGCCGCGGGCGCGGACGGACGTCTCGCAGCCGAAGGGCCGCTCACGTTCGCGACTGCCCGGCAGGCGCGGCAGCTCGGGCTCGAGGCGCTCGCAGCGAGCGCGGGCCAACAACCGCTGGAGATCGACTGCCAGGGCGTGACGGCCGCCGACAGCGCCGGCCTTGCGGTGCTGCTCGACTGGCTCGCGGTGGCCAAGTCCAGCGGGCGTTCGCTGCGCTACCTGCATCTGCCGGCGGGGCTTATCGCCCTCGGACGCATCAGCGAGGTCACCGAGCTGATCGAGCGCGGCGTGTAGCCCTACCTGGGGGGCTCGGCGGGCGGCGGGGTCTGCGGCTGCGATTCGGGCGGCTTGGGCGGTGGCGCAGCGGGCTCGCCCGGCTGCGGTGCGGACTCGATGCCCGATTCCTCGAGCATCTTCTGCTCCTCGTCCTGTTCCGCGTGCGAGCTCGAGCCGCGCACCTTGAAGTCGCGGTTCTGCAGGTAGGCGTTGCGGATGAACGCATACGGGTCGTACGCCCCCTGCAGCGCTCCCTCGACGTCGAGGAGGTGGGCGCGGAAGTCGAGGAACCCCAGGGCCCACAGGCCGTAGCTCCAGTAGTCGTTGCGGATATAGTGGCGCGGATCGGTGAACACGTCGCCGATGCGACCGACACCGTCGCGCACGTCGGACGGACCGAGCAGCGGAATGACCAGATACGGTCCGCTCTTCACGCCCCAGACGCCGAGCGTCTGGCCGAAGTCGCGGTCGTTCTTCTCGAAGCCCATGGGAGTCGCCGGATCGAACAGGCCCGCGACGCCGATCGTGGTGTTGATGAGCAGCCGGCCGGTGTCGCGCGCCAGCGGGGTGAACCGGCCCTGCAGCAGGTCGTTCACCATGACGGTCGGATAGCCAACGTTGCTGAAGAAGTTACTGACGCCGACCTGCACCACGTGCGGTGTGACCTTGCGATAGGCGCGTGCCACGGGCTTCAGCACCGCCCGATCGAGCTTGTCGTTGAATGTGAAGGTCGCGCGGTTCATGCGCTCCCACGGGTCGCGCGGGTCGCTCCTGACGCCCGCTCGCGTGGCGCACCCAGCGGCGAACGACAGCAGGACGGCTGCCAGGAGAACCCGGATTGCTAGTTGCATGGCACCGCTGGAACGAAGACCAGCGGGCATTCTAGCAGCCCCGGACATACGGACCCGGAGGGCCCGGTGCAGGTGCGCAAGGTCAGTGGCGGCCGCCGCCGCGGCCCTGGCCCTGGTCGCCGTTGTCCGCGAGCTTCGGCTTGCGTGTGCTCATGAGGAAGTCGCGGATCTCATCGAGGCGCGCCTGAAAGCGCTGGCGCTGGATGGAGCTGATGTGGGGCGAGGCGAGGGCGAGCTGGTACTGCTGCAGCGCGAGCTGCAGATCCCCGTTGGAGAGCTGGTACTCGCCCATGTAGTAGTAGGCATCCCCCGCGTCGCCGGCGGCGCTGGCCGCGAGCGCCGTGAGATGGATCTGATCCGGGGTCGGGGGCACCATGTTGAACAGGTCGAGGAGCATGCTGTGCGCCTCCCCCGGCCGGCCGTTGGCCATGAGCGTCTCGGCATAACGCACCGTGAGCGGCACGTTGCGCGGAAACAGCCGCTCGCCTTCGCTGAAGGTCGCGAGCGCATCGTCGATGCGTCCGGCCTTGGCCTGCGCCTGGCCGAGCGCGTCGTACAGCAGCGTCAGCCCCTGATGCTGCTGCACCAGCGGGTTGAGAATCTGCACAGCCTCCTCGGCGCCTGCCTTGTTGGCATTCATGAGCGCCAGCGCCCGGCCGTACTGGTTGGCCATGTTGTTGCCCCCATGGGCGATCTTCTGTGCGTACTCGAGCGCGATGTCGGTATCCCCGGTAGCCGTCAGCACCCGCACACGCTCGCGGATCAACTGATAGCTCTCCGAGTCGCGGCCCGTGCGCGGCGGGAACTGCGCCGCGCGCGAGCGCTGCTCGGCGGCGCGGTCGGCGTCCATCGGGTGATCGATCAGCATGGCCGGAATGTAGGTCGAGGTGAGACCCAGCCGCCGGTTCATGACCTCGAACATCGAGCCCATGCCGTAAGGATCCCAGCCCGCCGCGGCCAGATAGCCGATGCCGACGCGGTCCGCTTCCCATTCGTTGTCGCGCGTGAAATTGATCTGATGCTGGATCGCCATGCCCTGCGCGGCGACGATGGCGCCCTCGGTCGCCTGACCGCCACCGGCGAGCGCCCCGAGCAGGATCGCGCCGATCAGGGCGGCCGCGGTGGTGAGGCTCTGCTTCTGCTGGTCGGCGAGCATGCGCGCGATGTGGTGCTGGGTGATGTGCGCGGTCTCGTGCGCCATCACGCCCGCGAGCTGTGATTCGGTGTCGGTGGCGAGCACCAGGCCGGCGTTGATGAACACGTAGCCGGCCGTCACTGCGAAGGCATTGATGCTCGTGTCGCGGATCACGAAGTAGTGGAAATACTCCCCGCCCATGTCGCTCTGCGAGGCGAGCCGCTGGCCGATGGTGTTGATGTACTCGCTGATCTCCGGGTCCTCGATCAGGGCGTTCTGGTCACGCAGCTCCTTGGCCACCATCGCCCCGAGTCGGAACTCATCGCTCTTGGTGAGCACGGCCGAGGCGGGTCTGCCCAGGTCTGGCAGGTCCGAGCCCGAGGTCTGTCCGGTCATGTCGAGGGGATTGGTGAGCGGTGGCGCGCTCGGCGACGATGCGGGCTGCGGAATGGCCGGCGTGATCGCGGGCTGCATCGGCGTCGCCGGCGGTTCCTCCGCAAAGGCGACGGTAGTCACCGTGAGGAAGGCGCTGATCAGGGCTACGACGAAAGACCGCATAAGCTCAGTTGGACCGCGCGCGCCGCGGATGAGTTTCCTCAGATTTACAGACGCTTACAAACGCTGCGGCGATTACCGTGCCGCCGGCTTAGCGTAGCGCGAAATCCCTTCCCCCGGGGCCCGCTTTTGACACCGCGGCAGGCGCGGGCCGCGGGCGTGCCCGCTTCAGAGGATGTCGGAGGCGTAGTCGGCCAGCCGTGAGCGCTCGCCACGCACCAGCGTCACGTGTCCCGAGTGTGCCCAGCCGCGGAAGCGATTGACCGCGTAGGTGAGGCCCGAGGTCATCTCGGTGAGATAGGGCGTGTCGATCTGCGCGATGTTGCCGAGGCAGGCGAGCTTGGTGCCCGGGCCGGCGCGGGTGATGAGCGCCTTCATCTGCTTCGGCGTCAGGTTCTGCGCCTCATCGAGGATCAGGAAGCGGTTGAGGAAGGTGCGGCCGCGCATGAAGTTCAGCGAGCGGATCTTGATGCGGTTGCGCAGCAGGTCGTTGGTGGCCGCACGCCCCCAGTTGCCGCCCTCCTGCGAACCGGTGAGCACCTCGAGGTTGTCCATGAGCGCGCCCATCCAGGGCTCCATCTTTTCCTCTTCCGTGCCGGGCAGGAAGCCGATGTCCTCACCGAGCGGAATGGTGACCCGCGTCATGATGATCTCGACGAAGCGGTTGGTCTCGAGCGTCTGCATGAGTCCGGCGGCGAGCGCCAGCAGCGTCTTGCCGGTGCCGGCCGGGCCGAGCACGGTCACGAAGTCGATCTCCGGATCCATGAGGAGATTGAGCGCGAAATTCTGCTCGCGGTTGCGCGCCGTCACGCCCCACACGTTGTGCCGCTCGTTGCGGTAATCGCGCGTCAGCTCGATGATGGCGGTCTCGCCGCTGATCTTGCGGGCGATGCCCTCGATGCCTTCGGGTGTCTCCTCGAACAGCCCCGTGTTGGGATGCCAGTCGCGCACCGCAGGTCCTGTGATCTCGTAGAAGGTGCGGTCGGCTTCCTTCCAGGAACGCATGTCCTTGCCATGCCGTTCCCAGAAATCCGCCGGCAGCGCGGTCATGCCGCTGTAGAGGACGTCGGCGTCCTCGAGCGTCTTGTCGCTGTAGTAGTCCTCGGCGTGCACGCCGATGACCGCCGCCTTGATGCGCAGGTTGATGTCCTTGGACACCAGGATCACGCGCGCGTCCTTGTGCTCGTTGGCGAGCGCCAGCGTCTGCGCGAGGATCGTATTGTCGCCGCTCTGGCCGGGGAGACTCTCGGGGAGCGCGCTCGTCAGCTGGCGCGTCTGGAAGAACAACCGTCCCGTCGAGGGCCGCTTGCCGTGGTTGCCCGAGTAGCCGCTCGGCAGCTTCAGCCCCAGGTCGATCTGCTCCTTGGTGACATCGCGCATCATGTCATCGAGAAAGCGGCTCACCTGGCGCACGTTGCGCGAGGCCTCGGACAGGCCCTTCTTGTGCGCATCCAGCTCCTCGAGCACCACCATCGGCAGGTAAACGTCGTGCTCTTCGAAGCGGAAGATGGCCGTCGGGTCGTGCATCAGCACGTTGGTGTCGAGCACGAACAGCCGCCGGCCGCCGCGCGGCCTGCCTTTCACGGCGCGTGCCTCTCCGGAGGCCGAGGTGGGACCGGGCTCATAGACTTCGCGCTGCTTCAAGCACTGCCTCCGCGTGACCGGGCACCTTCACGTTGCGCCACTCCTGCAGCAGCCTCGCCGTGCCATCCAGCAGGAAGGTGCTGCGCTCCACTCCCAGGTACTTTCTGCCGTAAAGGCTTTTCTCTTTTATGACATCGAACATCCGGCAGACGCGCTCGTCGGTATCGGCGAGCAGCGCGAAGGGGAGTGATTCCTTGGCGGTGAACTTGTCGTGCGCGGCGACACTGTCGCGCGATACGCCCACCAGCTCGACTGCCGCCTTGCGGAAGGCGGCGTAGCGGTCGCGGAAATCCTGGGCCTCGCGCGTGCAACCGGAGGTCATGTCACGCGGATAGAAGTAGATCACCAGCTTCCTGCCGGCCGCGTCCTTGAGGCTCCACGTGCCGCCGCCCGTCATGGGCAGCGAAAACTCCGGCACCTTATTCCCAGGCTTGATCTTCGGCATCTCGTTTCAGGACTTGACCGGCTCGAGGATCGCATCGAGATTCAGCGAATCACAGAACTCCATGAACTCCTCGCGCAGGTGCGCGACGTGGATGCGGCTCGGCACGTTGACGATCATCTGCACGGCGAACATCGGCGCGCCGGTATGCGCCGCGGGGTAGCTGCGGGTGGAGGCCTCGGCGATGTCGATGCCGCGCGTGGCGAAGAACCCGGCGAGCCCGGAAACGATCCCCGACTGATCGAGGCACACGACGTCGATCGAGTAGGGCAGCATGTCGGTGCGCGGCGAGCGCGGCTCGGTGCGCCGCAGGTGAATGCTCAGGTTGCCGGTCTCGGAGAGCCGCTTGAGCTCGGTTTCGAGCTTGGCGAGGGCGTGCCAGTTGCCCGACACCAGCAGCAGCATGGCGAACTCGGTGCCGAGGTTCGCCATACGGCTTTCACTGATATTGCCGCCGGACTCGCTGATGACGCGGGTCAGCTCGTGGACCATCCCCGTTCGGTCGCTGCCAATCGCCGAAACGGCCAGGTGCTGCTTCATCTGTGGGTGGCGGAGTACTTTTGCCAGCCTGCGTCGGTGAGTGTACCGGGAGCAGGGGCCGGTTGCGACCTCCCCGCGGGGTGCGCGAGCCGAAGCTTGCCTACCCGCGCGCCGCGCTCTTACCATCCGTGGCTTCCCTTATTTGCTGAACGCGTATGTCTTTCTCGGGCAGCCTGGTTGCCATCGTCACTCCCATGCGCCCGGACGGCGGCATCGACCTGGACGCCTGGGTGCGGCTGCTCGACTTCCACCTCGCGAGCGGTACCAACGGCATCGTGGTCGGCGGCACGAGCGGTGAGTCGGCGACGCTGCGCGAGGCCGAGCTCGGCGAGCTTGCGCGGCGCGCCTGTGCGCAGCTGCGCGGGCGGCTCGCGGTGCTGGTCGGCGCCGGCACCAGCAGCACGGCGACCACGGTGGAGCGTGTCGGGCGGCTCTCGGAGCTGCCCATCGACGGCCTGCTGCTCGTCACCCCGGCCTACAACCGCCCGACGCAGGAAGGTCTGTACCGGCACTTCGCGGCGGCCGCCGCCGCCACCGTGAAGCCGATCGTGCTCTACAACGTACCGACGCGCACCGCCGTCGACATGCTGCCGGAGACGGTAGCGCGCCTGTCGAAGCTGCCGGGGATCGTCGGCGTGAAGGAGGCGGTGCCGCAGGTGAGCCGGGTGCGCGAGCTCGTCGATGCGACTCCGCGGGGATTTGCGGTGTTGAGCGGGGATGACGCGACGGCACGGGCGGCCATCAGCAGCGGGGCGCGCGGGGTCATCTCGGTGACGGCGAACGTTGCGCCGCGCGCGATGTCGGATATGGTCGCGGCAGCGCTCGCCGGGGAGAATGCCCGGGCAGAGAGGCTCGATGCGCCGCTCGGGGGCCTGCACCGCGAGCTGTTCGTCGAGGCCAACCCGATACCGGCCAAGTGGACGCTTGCACAGATGGGACTCATCGGCCCTGCGTTAAGATTGCCGCTCACGCCGCTGGCCGAGGCTCACGAGGGGCAGCTGCGGGCGGCGGCACGCGCCGCCGGGGCACTACCCTAGATGGAGGATGAAGACGCAATGAGATGCTCTGAATGAAGACGCTGCGACCGCTGCTGTGGCTCTTGCCGCTGGCGCTGACGGCGGCGGGTTGTCACCCGTTCCGGCACTTCGCGTACGCCTGCCACAAGAAACAGGCTTACATGCAGGCGAGCAGCGTGCCGGCACTGAAGATTCCCGCCGGCCTCGACGCTCCGGACACCACCAGCGCGCTGCACCTGCCGGCCCTAAACGAGCCGGCGCCGCCGCCTCGCACCGGCCGGCAGCCGTGCCTGGATGAGCCGCCGTCCTATAAGGTGCCGAAACCGGCGCCTGCGCCCCAGGCCTGAGGGGACCGGGCGCCCTCTGACCGCAGGCGGATGCGACGCTCGGCGGCATGCTTTATCATTCGCCGCCCTTCGCGGGGCGCTTGGGGTACCCCTGAGGCGTTGCCGAGAAATAGTCGGTAAGTAATTGATCGGAGAGGTGGCCGAGCGGTCGAAGGCGCTGGACTGGAATTCCAGTAACATCTTCACCGGTGTTCGTGGGTTCGAATCCCACCCTCTCCGCCATCGCGGCTGCTGAAATGGCCGCAGGGCATTTCAGCCAATCGACATGGTGGCCCGCATCGGTTTCTCCGCGACGACCAGTCGTGAATCCCGTCAGGGCCGGAAGGCAGCAGCGGCAGCGGCGATGTCGGGTGCCGGAGGCTAAGCTGGTGCGGGCCGCCTCCATCCGACCGGGACACTGAATGAGCTATACCGCACTCGCGCGTAAATGGCGTCCGAAGAAGTTCTCCGAGCTCATCGGCCAGGAGCACGTCCGGCGCGCGCTGGTGAATGCGCTCGACACCGGCCGCATCCACCATGCGTTCCTCTTCACCGGCACGCGCGGCGTCGGCAAGACCACGATCGCGCGCATCTTCGCCAAGTGCCTGAACTGCGAGACCGGGGTGACCGCGGAGCCCTGCGGCGTATGTGCCGCCTGCCGCGAGATCGACGCCGGGCGATTCGTCGATCTGCTCGAGGTGGATGCCGCCTCGCGCACCAAGGTCGATGACACCCGCGAGCTGCTCGACAACGTGCAGTACTCGCCGGCCCGCGGTCGCTTCAAGGTGTACCTGATTGACGAGGTGCACATGCTGTCGACGCACTCCTTCAACGCGCTGCTGAAGACGCTCGAGGAGCCGCCGCCGCACGTGAAGTTTCTGCTCGCCACCACCGATCCGCAGAAGCTCCCCATGACCGTGCTGTCGCGCTGCCTGCAGTTCAACCTGAAGCGGCTGCCGAGCGGCGAGATCGCCGCCCAGCTCAACCGCATCCTCGAAGCGGAGGGCATCACGCACGATGCGGCGGGACTCAAGCTGATCGCACACGCTGCGGATGGCAGCATGCGCGATGCGCTCTCGCTGCTCGATCAGCTGATCGCCTTCGGCGGCGGCAAGGCCACCGAGAGCGAAGCGCGCGCCATGCTCGGCACCGTCGCCCGCGACCACGTGGTGCAGATCGCCGAGCTGCTCGCGCGGCACAACGCCGCCGAGCTGATGCGCGGCGTGCAGGCGCTCGAGCAGTTCGCGCCCGACTATGCGCAGCTGCTCGATGAGCTCGCGGCCCTGCTGGTGCGGGTCGCGCTGCGGCAGACCATCAGCGACTACGAGGGCGATGAACTGTTCGCGCCCGAGGTGATCGAGCGGCTCGCCGCCGCGCTCACGGCCGCGGACGTGCAGCTCTTCTACCAGACGGCGATCACCGGCCGGCGGGATCTGCCGCTCGCGCCCGAGCCGCGCGCCGGCTTTGAGATGACGCTGCTGCGCATGGTGGCCTTCCGTCCCGCTGAGCTCCCCGAGGGCACTCGCGCGGGCGGCAGCGGCGCACCGGCCAGGGCTGCCTCGGGCGCGCCGTCACGCACCGCCACGCTGGCCGCTGCGCTCCCTCCGGGGGCGGCGTCGGCCGGCCGCGGCGAGACTGCCTCGCCCGCATCGGCACAGGAGGCGCTGGCTGCAGTGCCTGAGTCCGGTAAGACCGCCTCGGAGGCGGCGCCTGGCTCGTGGGCCGCGATCGTGAATGCGCTCGAGATCGGTGGCGCCGCACGCCAGCTGGCCAGCCACTGTGCGCTGCTGTCGCGCCAGGGGGCGGTCATGCGCCTGGCGCTCGACCCGCAGCACCGGCAGCTGCGCACCCCGGCGCAGGAGGAGAAGCTCGCGCAGGCGCTGGCGCGTCATTTCGGCGCGCCGGTGCGGCTCGAGTTTCACGCCCAGGGGGGCGGTGAGACTCCGGCGCTCGTGGCGCAGCGCGCCTCGCTCGAGGAGCTGGCGGGCGCGCGCCGCGCCTTCGAGGCCGACCCGGGAGTGCAGGGACTGCGCGAGCGCTTCGGCGCGACGGTGCTGCCGGACTCCGTGCGACCGGTAAAATGATCCTCGTTCACCACGCTGCGGCCGCCGGCTGCTGACGGACTAACACGCCATGCCCAATTTCAACAACATGATGAAGCAGGTCCAGGCCATGCAGGCCAACATGCAGAAGGCCCAGGCCGAGATCGCCGGCCTCGAGGTGATCGGCGAGTCGGGCGGCGGCATGGTGAAAGTCACCATGAACGGCCGTCACGAGGTGAAGCGCGTGCAGATCGAGACCTCGGTCGCCGCCGAGGACCGCGAGATGCTCGAGGACCTGATCGCCGCCGCCACCAACGACGCCGTGCGCAAGGTGGAGGCGCGGGTGCAGGAAAAGATGAGTGGTCTGACCGCCGGCCTGAGTCTGCCGCCGGGAATGAAGCTGCCGTTCTAGAGTGGCGATGAAGCACTCGCCGCATCTGGCGCAACTGATCGAGGCGCTGCGCACCCTCCCCGGAGTCGGACCGAAGACCGCGCAACGCATGGCCTTTCATCTGCTGCAGGAGGGGCGCCCCGGGGCGCGCGCGCTGGCCGGCGCGCTCGAGGAGGCGCTCGAGTCCGTGGTGCGCTGCCGGCGCTGCCGCATGCTCACCGAGAGCGAGCTGTGCTCGATCTGCGCCGCACCGCAGCGCGAGACGAGCCTGCTGTGCGCCGTCGAGTCGCCGGCGGATGTGGTCGCCATCGAATCCTCCGGCAGCTACCGCGGGCGTTATTTCGTGCTGATGGGGCACCTGTCGCCGCTCGATGGCATCGGCCCCGAGCAGCTCGGGCTGCGCGAGCTCGAGGCGATCCTCGATGAAGGCGCGGTGCGCGAGCTCATTCTCGCCACCAACTCCACCGTCGAGGGTGAGGCCACCGCGCACTACCTGAGCGAGCTCGCGGGGCGGCGCACCATCCGCGCGAGCCGCATCGCCTACGGGGTTCCCGTGGGCGGGGAGCTCGAGTACGTCGATGGCGGCACGCTGGCGCACGCGCTCGCGGGCCGCCAGGCGCTGTAACGGCGTCGCGGCGCTCGCAGCTCAGCGCCGCCGCCGCGAACCGCGCTCCGCGGCGAGCGTGTCACGCAGCCGCCACAGTCGCCGGTAGCTCTCGTAGCGCCGTGGATGCAGCGTCCCGGCCTCGAGCGCGCCGCGCACCGCGCAGCCCGGCTCGCGCATGTGCGCACAATCCTGGAAGCGACACTCGGGCGCGAGCCGCGCCACCTCGGGGAAGCCGAGGCTGCGCGGCTCGAGGCGGTCGATGGCGGGCGCGAAGTCGCGCACCCCCGGGGAGTCGATGAGCGCGCGCTGCTCCGCCAGCTCGAAGAGGCGCGCGGTGGTGGTGGTATGCCGTCCCTCCTCCTCACGGACCAGTTCGCCGACCGCGACGCGCTCGGCGGGCAGCAGCTGCAGCACCAGCGATGACTTACCGACACCTGACTGTCCGACCAGCGCGGCGACCGCGCCGCGCGGCAAGCTCGCGAGCAGCGTCTCGAGCCCGGCGCCGCTGCGCGCCGAGCAGCGCACCTCGGGGTAACCGGCCGCGGCGTAGGCGGCGAGCTCCGCGTGCAGCTCGGCGGTGATGCCGAGGTCCTGCTTGTTCACGATCAGCGTCGCGGCGACACCTGCCGAGCTCGCCGCGGCGAGGTAGCGGTCGACGATGAACAGATCGGGCTCCGGGAGCGGGGCCAGCACCACCAGCAGATGACTCAGGTTGGCCACCACCGGCTCACTGCCGCCGCGCACGTTCGCGCGGTACAGCGCGCTGCTGCGCGGCAACACCTCGATGACGTGCAGCTCCTCGTGATGCGGATCGGCGCGGCAGCGCACCTGATCGCCGCACACCACGACGAGCGAGCGGCCCTGGGGCCGGGCACGCAGCTGTCGGCCGGACGCATCGCACACCGTCATGTGCCGGCCAAAGGTTGCGACCACACGGGCCTCGAGAGTCTGTGTCATGGGAGTTCGGCGCGGTGCCTCTGCTACACTAACTGCGATCGGTCGCAGTGCCTGAGCGACACGCTACCACCACCATCATGCCGAATGGCGACTACCTGGTCTGGATCGACCTCGAGATGACGGGCCTCAAGCCCGACTCCGATTACATCATCGAGATCGCCACCGTGGTGACCGACAAGGAGCTCAACGTGCTCGCCGACGGGCCGGTGCTCGCCATCCATCAGCCCGAGGACGTGCTGGCGCGCATGGACGACTGGAACCAGCGTCAGCACGGCTCATCGGGCCTGCTGGCGCGGGTGCGGGCGAGTCACACCACCGCCGCCGAGGCCGAACAGCGCACGCTTGAGTTCCTCACGCCGCTGGTGAGCGGCGGCAGCTCGCCGATGTGCGGCAACAGCATCTGCCAGGACCGCCGCTTTCTCGCCCGCTACATGCCGGCGCTGGAGCGTTTCTTCCACTACCGCAACCTCGACGTGTCGACGCTCAAGGAGCTGGCGCGCCGCTGGGCGCCCGCGGTCGCTGACAGCTTCGTCAAGCAGGGCACGCACCTGGCACACGCCGACATCCACGAGTCGATCCGCGAGCTGCGGCACTACCGCGCACGGCTGCTGGCCCCCGCCTGGCACGGCGCATCCTCGCCGTGAGCCTGGTCACGCATCGCGGCGGCTGTCACTGCAAAGCGGTAGCCTTCGAGGTGGATGCGCCGGCGCGCCTCACGGTGAGCGACTGCAACTGCTCGATCTGCCGCATGAGCGGCTATCTGCACCTGATCGTGCCGGGCGCGCGCTTCCGGCTGCTAGCGGGGGCGGAGGCGCTCACCGAGTACCGCTTCCACACCGGCACCGCGCGCCACCTGTTCTGCCGCCACTGCGGGGTCAAGTCCTACTACGTGCCGCGCTCCAATCCCGATGGCTACAGCGTCAATGCGCGCTGCCTCGCGCCCGCCACCATTGAGGCGCTCGAGATCGAGCCGTTCGATGACAACGACCGCGCTGCCTCGGAGGCGCGGATCCGCGACCGCTCGCGCTGATCGCTAGCCGGGCTGGGCCTGCTGCGCGAGGAACAGCCAGGTCTCGATGACCGAATCGGGGTTGAGCGACATGCTCTCGATGCCCTGCTCGAGGAGCCAGCGGGCGAGGTCGGGATGGTCGGAGGGCCCCTGGCCGCAGATACCGACGTACTTGCCGCGCTTGCGGCAGGCCTGGATCGCCATGGCGAGCAGCTGCTTGACCGCCGGGTCGCGCTCATCGAACGCCCCGGCCACGATCGCCGAGTCGCGATCGATCCCGAGGGTGAGCTGCGTCAGGTCGTTGGAGCCGATCGACATGCCGTCGAAGTACTCCAGGTACTCATCGGCGAGCAACGCATTGGTCGGCAGCTCGCACATCATGATGATCTTGAGTCCGTCGACGCCGCGGCGCAGCCCATTGTCCGCCAGTAACCCGGTCACGGCGCGCGCCTCGGCCACGGTGCGCACGAACGGCACCATCACCGCAACGTTGGTCAGGCCCATCTCGCCGCGCACCCGCTTGAGCGCCTGGCACTCGAGCTCGAAGCACGGCCGGAAGGCCGGGTCGGTGTAGCGCGAAGCGCCGCGGAAGCCGAGCATCGGGTTCTCCTCGTGCGGCTCGTAACGCTCGCCGCCGATGAGATTGGCGTACTCGTTGGATTTGAAATCCGAGAGGCGCACGATCACCTGCTCGGGGGCGAAGGCGGCGGCGATCTGCGCGATGCCTTCGGCGAGCTTCTCTACGTAGAAGCTGACCGGGTCGGAGTAGCCGGCCATCTGCTCGCGGATGCGCCCCTTGAGCTCCGCGTCGAGGCGCTCGAACTCGAGCAGCGCGCGCGGGTGCACGCCGATCATGCGGTTAATGATGAATTCGAGGCGCGCGAGTCCCACGCCGCGGTGCGGGATGCTGGCAAAGTCGAAGGCGCGGTCGGGGTTGCCGACGTTCAGCATGATCTTGACGGGGATCTTCGGCAGCGCTTCGAGCTCGATCTGCTTGCGCTCGAACTCGAGCAGCCCCGCATACACGTGGCCGGTATCGCCTTCGGCGCACGATACCGTGACCGGGTCGCCGTCTTGGATGCGCTGCGTCGCATCGACGCAGCCCACCACGGCGGGAATGCCCAGCTCGCGCGCGATGATCGCCGCATGACAGGTGCGGCCGCCGCGGTTGGTGACGATCGCCGCCGCGCGCTTCATCACCGGCTCCCAGTCCGGGTCGGTGATCTCGGCGACCAGCACGTCGCCCGACTGCACGCGTGCGATCTCGCTGACGTCGCGAATGATGCGCGCGGGACCTGCGCCGATGCGCTGGCCGATGCTGCGACCGCTCGCCAGCACCTTGGAGCGGCTCTTGAGCGTGTAGCGCTGGATGGTGCGGCCGGCGCGGCTCTGCACCGTCTCCGGGCGGGCCTGCAGGATGAAGAGCTCGCCGCTTACACCGTCCTTGCCCCACTCGATGTCCATCGGCCGCCCATAGTGCTGCTCGATGACGAGCGCCTGGCGGGCGAGCGTCGTGAGATCGGCGTCGCTCAGGCAGAAACGCCGCCGCTCGGCTTGCGGCACCTCGACCGTCGCCACGCGGGCGGTGCCGCCGGAGGGCGCGTACACCATCTTCACGGCCTTGCCGCCGAGGTTGCGCCGCACGATCGCGTGCTTGCCGGCGCGCAGCGCCGGCTTGTAGACATAGAACTCATCGGGATTGACCGCGCCCTGCACCACGGTCTCACCGAGGCCCCAGGCGGCGGTGATGAACACCACGTCGCGAAAGCCCGAGTCGGTATCGAGCGTGAACATGACGCCGCTCGCACCGAGGTCGCTGCGCACCATGTACTGCACGCCGGCAGAGAGGGCGACCGCGCCGTGATCGAAGCCCTGATGCACGCGGTAGGAGATCGCGCGGTCGTTGAACAGCGAGGCGAACACCTGGTGCATGGCCTCGAGCACCGCCGCGACGCCGCGCACGTTGAGGAAGGTTTCCTGCTGACCGGCGAAGGAGGCCTCGGGCAGGTCCTCGGCGGTTGCCGAGGAGCGCACCGCGACCGCCACCTCGCCAGTGATACCCATGCGCTCGAGCTCAGCGCGCACCGCCTGGATGAACGCGGCGCTGAACGGCGTCGCCAGGATCCACTGGCGAATGCGCGCGCCGCTCGCGGCGAGCTTCACGACGTCATCGACATCGAGTGCGGCGAGCTCGGCGCGGATGCGTGCATCGAGTGCCCCCTGGGCGAGGAACTCGCGGTAGGCGTCGCTCGTGGTAGCGAAGCCGCCGGGCACACGCACGCCGAGCTTGGCGAGCGCGCCGATCATCTCGCCGAGCGAGGCGTTCTTGCCGCCGACCGTCTCGACGTCGCGCATGCTCAATCGCTCGAACGGGATGACGTAAGCGCTCACAGACTAAGGATCCTCGAGCTGACATCTGGCGGGCGGAAGCCCGCTTGCTCCGCCGGGCGTGCGGTGAAACACTGGCAAAGCCATGAGCCGTCGAACCGTCTTCTTCGTCTCGGACCAGACCGGCGTGACCGCCGAAACGATGGGTCACAGCCTCATGACCCAGTTCGAGGGCGTGGAATTTCGCGCGGTGACTTTGCCATTTGTATCGAGCATTGACAAGGCGCAGGAGGTAGTCCGGCGCATCGATCGCGCCGCGGTGGAGGACGGGCTGCGGCCGGTGGTGTTCAGCACGCTGGTGCAGGACGATCTGCGCGACATCGTCGCCGGCGCCAACGCCCTGTACCTCGATTTCTTTGCCGCTTTCGTCGGCCCGCTGGAGCGCGAGCTCGACTCCCGCTGGACGCATCGCGCCGGCCGCGCGCACGGCATCGCCGACCTCGCCGCCTACACGACGCGCATCAACGCCACCAACTTCGCGCTCGCCAACGATGACGGCAGCGGCGGCGACTATGCGCACGCCGACGTGGTGCTGATCGGGGTATCGCGGGTCGGCAAGACACCGACCTGCCTGTACATGGCGCTGCAGTACGGCGTGTTCGCCGCCAACTACCCGCTCACCGAGGATGATCTCGAGAGCGGCAAGCTGCCGCGGCGACTCGAGCCGCATCGCGCCAAGCTGTTCGCGCTCACCATCAGTCCCGAGCGTCTGCAGCAGATCCGCGAAGAGCGCCGGCCGCAGAGTCGCTACGCCTCGGCGCAGCAGGTGCAGTACGAGTTGCGTGCCGCGGAGGCGATGTTTGCGCGTGCCGCGGTGCCGTCGCTCGATACCACCGAACGCTCGATCGAGGAGATCGCCAGCCGGATCCTTAACACTACCGGAATCGAGCGGCGATTGCGCCCCTGAGAGGAATGCGACGCACGTCGCATGAAATTTGCAAGCCGCCGACGGTCGTGCGGTAGCGACAAATCGCGTACTTCTCGGCTTGCGCGGCAGGCTTCGTGCGTTATAGTCGGCGCGTGCTTGCCAACGACACACTGACACGGGTTTCCTGGCGTGCGCGCCCGCGCAGCTTCGTCGCGCTGATGGGGCTCTACGAGAGCAACTTCATCCGCCTCGAGTGGCTGGCCGGCACCTTGAGCGCGCTCGCCGGCAGCCACCGCTCCTCGGTCGCCGGAGACTGTGACCTCGTTCTCACCGTGACCGAACGCTCACCGTACACGAGTACGCTGGCGCTGAGCTACCTGATCCCCGCACCCGGCGGCGCGGCTGCTTACCCGGACATGCGGCTGCGCATCTACCATGACGCGCATCTCGTCGAGGCGCAGCAATGGGCGGCGGTTCACACGCAGCCGGTGCTCAAGGCGCTGCGCACGCGCGCGGAGCGTGAACTGGATCAGCGCTGGGCCCGCAACGTGATGTTAAACAAGTGGCTGGAATACTGCGTGGAGCGAGGTCATCGCTTCTCAACCCGCACAAGGCTCACCGCCGGCGCGTGAGAAGGGGCGGCTGCACGCCCGGTTTCTCATGAACGCGTTACGGCAACTAGGATTCCTCAAGCTCAATTTGCGCCCCGACGGCGGCGCCGCCCCGGATCACGATCATCGGGTCATTGAGCTATTCCGCAATCGCGCCGAGCTGAAGAAGGCCTACGGCGGTCTGCAGGAGGAGACCTACCGGCTCAAGGACCTCGTCAAGCAGCAGGAGGCCGCTACACAGCGTGTGCAGGAGCTGCTGGGCGAACTCGAGGCGCGCCTCGGCAATAACGACACCGCCTATTCCACGCTGACCTTCTACCAGCTGCGGCGGCTGTGGCAGAGCGGGCGCGAGCTCCTCACGCAGTTCGTCGCCGATCTCGCCAAGCAGCAGGACGAACGCGAGCGGCGCCATCACCTGGCGCTGCACAACCGGCGGCAGTTCGCGCGTCGCCAGGCCGGCGAGAGCCAGGTGGGCGCCGCGCAGGGACTGGCCGATGAAGCCAACTCCCAGGTCACGGCGCTCGAGAACGAGCGGGCCGGGCTCACGCGCTTCTGGCATTACTTCAAGCGGCGGGCGCTCGAAAGGCGCATCCATGGCGCGCAGGCGGCCGCTATGGCCGCGAACGCCACGCTCGCCCAGGCGCGCTCGGATCTCGAGGCCCTCAACCAGGAGGAGCTGCCGGAGTTTCCGGGGCTGTCGCTCGAGGCGCGGCGCGCGATCAACCTGGCGGCGATCGCCTACGCGGAGGTGTTGTGTGCGCGACTGCAGGTGATCGAGCAGCCGCTGCTGACGCTGGCGCGCGAGGCGACCGGACGGCGCTCGGCAACCGATGCCTACGGCACGCCCAAGGACTGCGTCATGCTGATGGCACAGATCCAGCGCGCCCAGCGGCTGCTCGCCAGCCGGGCATCATTGAGTGAAGAGATCCGCTCGCACACCGAGCGGCTGCAGGAAGTAGTTACCTATCGGGTGGCCGCCGATACCTGCCCGACGACGGAATCCATCGGCCTCACGGTCGAGGGCGGCAACACCCGCGGGCCCAACGTGCTCGCGGAAGACACCTGGGATCTGTTCCGCGTCCTGCTGCGCTAGCCGGCGCGCGCGGTCTTCTGTGCCGGCCCCGGCCGGATCCCGGTGACGATGTCGGTCATGATCTGCGCCGCCTGATCGAGCATCACGTCGGGCTCGTCCTCCCTCACCTTGTCGAGCTCCTCGACGGTCTTCAGCTGCGGCAGGTTGCGGGCGGCACGCCGGCTGTTCTCCCGCTCGAGCCGCTCGTGGTCCTCGCGCGCACGCTCCTCGCGCCGTACCTTGAGGTTGAGCGACACGCTGTGCTGCTCGCGCAGCGTATCGATGGCGGCGATGTCAGACATCAGCCAGTGATAGTCGGGGTCGCGCTGCGCGCGCACGTCCTCGGCCGCGGTCAGGGTCGCCACGGTGGGCTCGTTGCTGAGCACGGCGCTGGTCTTGAACGGCACGCCGGCGATGCGATCCCAGGGGAGCGATGACTCGAGGGCGCTCTCGCCGATCTCCTTGGTATCGAGGACGGAAGCCAGCGGGATATCGGGCTCGACGCCGCGATGCTGGGTGCTCTCGCCGGTGACGCGATAGAACTTGCCGATCGTCACCGTCAGCTGCCCCTTGGTGGGCTCGCGCGAGCGCTCGAGCATCATGGGGCTCTGCACCGTGCCCTTGCCGAAGGTCGTCTGACCGATGATCAGGCCGCGGTGATAATCCTGGATCGCGCCGGCGAAGATCTCCGAGGCGGAAGCGCTCATGCGATCCACCAGCACGGTGAGCGGCCCGTCATACAGCGGCCCGCTCTCCGGATCGCTCAGCACCTCGAGGTGCCCGACGGTATCGCGCAGCTGCACCACCGGTCCGTGGTCGATGAACAGTCCCGTGAGCGCGGTCGCCTCGGGCAGGAAGCCGCCGCCGTCGCCGCGCAGGTCGAGCACCAGCCCGTCGATGTTCTCGCCCTTGAGCTGGTGCAGCAGCTTCGCCACATCGCGCGTCGTGCTGCGGTAGTTCTCATCGCCGCGGTTCTGCGCGTCGGTATCGAGGTAGAACCCGGGCACCGTGATGACGCCGATACGGTAGGTGCGGCCGTTACGCGCCACCGTCTTGACGTCCTTGTGCGCCGCCTGCGCTTCGAGGGTGATCTTGTTGCGGGTGAACTCGAGCGTCTTCTCCGGGGTTCCGGGGGCCGCGCCTCCGGGCAGCACCTCGAGCCGCACGCTGGTGCCGGCCTTGCCGCGGATCAGCTGCACGACGTCATCGAGCCGCCAGCCGATCACATCCGTGAGCGTGCCATCGTGGCCCTGGCCGACCGCGGTGATGCGATCGTTGGTCTTGAGCGTCGCCGCGACCGCCGCCGGGCCGCCCTCGATGATGTTCATGACGGTGACGTAGTCATCGACTACCTGGAGCGAGGCGCCGATGCCGTCGTAGTTGAGGCTCATCTGGATCTTGTATTCCTCGGCGCTGCGCGGCGAGAAGTAGCTCGAGTGCGGATCGAATGAGCGCGCGTACGCGTTCATCAGGTTCTCGAACACGTCCTCGGGCGTCACCTGGTCGATGCGCTTGAGCACGCGCTCGTAGCGCTTGCGCAGGATGTCGGTCGCCTCCGACCACTGCTTGCCGGTGAGCAGCAGAGTCAGTGCATCGTTCTTGACGCGCTTGCGCCACAGTTCGTTGATCTGTGCCTCATCGGCGGGCCAGGGCGCATCCTTGCGCTCGAAATCGAACGATTCATTCACCGTCCAGTCCGGCTCGCTCTTCAGTTGCGAGAGCGCGTACTGCAGGCGCTCGCGGTTGCGCTGCTGGAAGCGCGCGAACATCAGATACGCCGGATCGATCGCGCCTGTGCGGATCATCTCGTCGAACTGGTCGCGGTAGGCGGAGAACTCGTTGATGTCGGAGGCCAGCAGGTAGCTGCGTTGCGGGTCGAGGGCCTCCAGATAGCGCTGGAACACGAGCTCCGACATCCGGCGGTCGATGGCCGCGTGACTGTAGTGCGCCTCCTCGAGGAGCTGGCAGATCTTGCGCGCCGTCACCCGCTGGGCGTCGGTGGGGGCGATCGCCCCCGGGGGCAGGATCGAGGGGCTCGCCGGCGCCTGGCTAGAGCCCCCGAGGGTGAACGCCATGAGCGCCACCAGGCAGGCGGTGATCCAGGGGGAGGAGCGGGGCAGGGGCTTGGTCATCGGGTCGGCTCGCAGCTTGGGTACACTCTTGGATCTAGGCTAGAGCGTGCAGTTCGCCTTTAGCAAGTGCGGTGCTCACAAGCCCATGAAGCCTTTGACAGCTCTACTCGGAATCCTCGCCGGCTCGGCCATCGCCCTCGCCAGCGGACTGATCATGACCTGGATCGTGATCCTGCTGCTGCCCCAGGACGAGCAGCGCTTCGCTCCGGAGCACTCCCACCTGGTGCGGGCGATCCTGGTTTTCACGCTGTTCTCAGCGGTTTCCGGCGCGAGCTTCTACGGTGAGGCGCGCGACCCGCCGCGGGCCTGGCGGCGGGCGGCGCACGGGGCGACGCTCGCGGTCTTCGCGCTCGCCATCTGGCTCTACTGGCCGAGCTGAGCAGTCGGGAACGGCTCTATGCGTCGGGCTGCGGCAGCACCCGCCACAGCGCGATAAAGCCCCTGACGAGCAGCACGAGCACCACCGGCCCCAGGGCGACCCCCCAGAACACCGCCGAGCCGTGGGCGAGGCCCACGACATAATCGGCGAACAGTGCCCAGGGCCCCGCCTTGGGGTTCTCGCCGTGCACGTAGGGGCCGAGCACCCGGCTGCCGGCGAGCCAGATGAGGAACGGCATCGCGAGGATCCCGAGCCCCAAGGCGGCACCGAACACGATCAGCTCGCGCTGCGTGCGGGTGAGACCCGCAGGCGGCAGCGGGGCGTCGGTCGGGGGCGTCTCGGGCATTCGCAATGGGTCTCGGCGCCGGGGCGGGCATAATAACGTCCCGATGCAGAAAATCAGAGCCGCGGTTATCGGAGTCGGCTACCTGGGCCGCTTCCATGCGCAGAAATACGCTCAGGCCCAGGGCTGCGAGCTCGCCGCGGTCGTCGACCCGCTGCCCGAGGCGCGCGCGGCGGTGGCGGCCGAGCTCAAGACCCGAGCGCTCGCCGATTACCGGGAACTCCTCGGCAGCATCGATGCGGTGAGCGTGGTCACCCCGACGCCGGAGCACTTCGCGATTGCGCGCGACTTTCTCGCGCGCGGTGCGCACGTGCTGGTCGAGAAGCCGATCACCGAGAGCGCCGCACAGGCGCGCGAGCTGATCGCGCTCGCCGCGCGCGAGCGGCGCATCCTGCAGGTCGGACATCTGGAGCGCTTCAACGCCGCGATCCTGGCCGCGATGCCGCATCTGCGCTCGCCGCGCTTCGTGGAATGCCACCGCCTTGCGCCCTATCGCGAGCGCGGCACCGATGTAAACGTCGTGCTCGACCTCATGATTCACGACATCGATATCGTGCAGACCATCGTCGGCGCCCCCATCAGCAGCATCGATGCGATCGGCACGCCCGTGTTCTCGGAGGAGATCGACATCGCCAACGCCCGCATCCGCTTCGAGAACGGCTGCGTCGCCAATGCCACCGCCTCGCGCGTCAGCCTCAAGACCGAGCGCAAGCTGCGCGTCTTCGAGGACGATGCCTATCTGTCACTCGACCTGCAGCAGAAGATCGTGACGCTGATCCGCAAGCGCACCGCGCCCCCGCTGCCGGGCGAGCTGCCGGTGCACATCGAGGAGCAGAGCCTCGAGCCGGGCGATGCGCTCAAGGCGGAGATCGAATCGTTCCTCGATTGCATCCGCACCGGCGGCCGGCCGGTAGTTCCGGGCGAAGCCGGGCTCACGGCGCTCGAGACCGCCATGCGCATTACCGATCAGGTGAACGCCGCGCTCGCCGCCCGCAGGGCGTGAGCTCAGGCTTGAGGGGAGGCAGGTCCGCGATGTCGAAGAATCCGCAGCACTTTGAGAGACCGCCGCGGCCGGTCGCGGTCGCCGCGCTGCAGATGTCGTGCACCTGGGATACAGCCGCCAACATCCGGCGGGCGGAAGCGCTGGTGCGCAGGGCGGCCTCGCAGGGCGCCCAGATCATCCTGCTGCCCGAGCTGTTCGAGACGCCGTACTTCTGCATCGAGCAGGACGCGCGGCACCTCGCCCTCGCGCACAGCGTTACGGAGGACCCGGCGGTGCGCCACTTCAGCGCGCTCGCCTCTGAGCTCGGTGTGGTGCTGCCGATCAGCTTCTTCGAGCACGCCGGCCGCGCCTACTTCAACTCCATCGCGATCCTGGATGCCGACGGCAGCAATCTCGGCGTGTATCGCAAGTCGCACATCCCGAACGGGCCCGGATACCAGGAGAAGAACTACTTCTCTGGCGGAGACACGGGCTTCAAGGTGTGGGACACGCGCTTCGCGCGCATCGGCGTCGGCATCTGCTGGGACCAGTGGTTCCCGGAGACGGCGCGCGTCATGGCGCTCATGGGTGCGGAGCTGCTGTTTTTTCCGACCGCCATCGGCAGCGAGCCGCCGCCGGCGGTGCCTGTGAACTCACGCGATCACTGGCAACGCACCCAGCAGGGGCACGCGGCGGCCAACCTCACGCCGCTCATCGCCGCCAACCGCTACGGCCTCGAGCGCTCGCTGCTGGATCCGCACGAGCTCTACATCCGCTTCTACGGCTCCTCCTTCATCGCCGATCCGACGGGGGCGAAGCTTGCCGAGGCGCCCGAGGAAGGCGATGCGGTGCTGACGCACACGTTCGATCTGGAGGCGATCGCGCAGCAGCGCGACAACTGGTTCGTGTTCCGCGACCGGCGGCCGGATCTCTACGGGCCGCTCACGACGCTCGACGGGGGGCGCGCATCTTAGGGTCCGCGAGACGTGAGAGTTAGATAACCGTCACGTTCGCCAAGACCCCGCACGCGGGTCTGTTAACCCGAGAGGCTGATTCGGAATCGGACTCCGGCCTTGCGGCCGGAGTCCTTCTTTGGTGGAGGCGGGGGGACAGCAGTTCCGCGGCTTTCGCAGCGGCCTGGACTATGCCTTCATCCGCGCGCCCGAGCGCTACGGATGCGGAGCGTGTTATCCCGCGGTGTGAGTCCCGCGCAATCCTAGTGTCCGCCCTGGGCAGCGAGCCCTCGGCGGATCTATGAGTCTCTACAGGGCAGGCCTGAAGTTGGCCCTCTTCCTACCCCTCGGCGTTGCCATGCCACCGTGCCGGTGCCGTCAGGTTTCGCCGATGTGAGCTCCGTTTTCGACCAATCCTCGCGGACTGGCGCGACCCTCGATCGAACCCCCGTCCGTAAGCCCTAGACTTCAGGATCTACGTACGTAGCTCTCTCTTTGGTTCTCACGCAGCGCTACCCGAGGAGCAGGGAAGACGCCGCGCCAGCGATCAGTGACTCTTAACGCACCGGCCTGCTCGCATCGCCGGCGCGCGATCCTGTGAACGCGTCCCCTGATTCAGTCGCACAGGCACGAACTGGTCAGAGGTCAGCTGCGGTTAGGCAGCCAGAGCGTAGTTGTCGTCGTTGGCAACTATGATTTGCAGCAGTATTTACGAGGATCCTGCGGCCTCGGAACGCCCCTGAAGGTTCGTGACCCACGTCGAAACCGGTCGCCCCCTCCAGTGAGTGCAGGATAGCGCATCGCCCCAACTGTTGCTGACGTACCACCAATCACCCCGCCGGCCGGGGCCTGAGGTAAGGTGCGCGGTCCGGAACGACCGGCCACGAGCGAGGCGGAGAGGATCCGATGCGATGCCTGACAGGGAAGTCTGCAGCCGGCGTGCTTTTAGGCGCGCTCGCACTCTGCGGCGCGGCGCACGCCGACGACGCCACCGACGGGAACGGCAGCTGGGCCGCGCGCGCTCAGCTTGGCTACAGCAAGACCGGGGGTAATACCGATACCTCCTCGGCGAATGCCCTGTTTCACGTCGCGCACACGGTGGACCAGTGGAAGTTCCTGTTCGGCTTCGACGGGTTCTACGGCGCCACCCAGGGCACTACCACGGCGCAGTCGTGGGATGCGTACCTGCAGGCCAATTACAATATTGGCGAGCAGCTCTACTGGTTCGGCAAGCTGAGCGATCTCGCCAACAAGTTCAGCGGTTTTGCCTATCAGGAGGTGGTCGCGACCGGCGTCGGCTACCAATTTCTCAAGACCGATAACACCAAGCTCGCCGGCCAGGTGGGTATCGGCGAGCGGCGCTTGCAGACCGACAGCTTCACGCCCGACCCGGTGGGTGGCATCACGCCCGGGACCTACGTGGCCTTTCCCACCCAGACCGACACGGTGCTCGATGCGCAGGTGAAGTTCGAGCACTCCTTCAACCCGATCACCAAGATCCAGGCCGGCTACGAGATCAACTCGGGCGCGGACAACACCATGCAGACCGGCAGCGTCGCCTTGCAGGTAAAGATGTCCGACCGGCTGGCACTCGCGGTGGGCTATTCGCTCGTCACCAACACCAAGCCGCCGGCGGGGATCGGCAAGTCGGCCAGCCTCGAGACGCTGAGTCTCGTATATGCGCTGAAGAACAAGGACCTGGCGCCCGAATAGCTGCCCTCAGCGGCCGCGCAGCAGGCGCGCCTTGTCGCGCTGCCAGTCGCGGTCCTTCTGCACCGCGCGCTTATCGTGCTGCTTCTTGCCCTTGGCGAGCCCCAACTGCAGTTTGGCGCGGCCGGTCTTCCAGTAGAGCTCGAGCGGCACCAGGGTGTAGCCGCGCCGCTCCACGGCGCCGATCAGGCCCTGCAGCTCGTTGCGATGGAGCAGGAGCTTGCGGGTGCGCACCGGGTCCGGAGTGATGTGGGTGGAGGCGGTCGGCAGCGGCGACAGATGCGCGCCGATCAGGAACGCCTCACCGCCGCGCAGGTAGACGTAAGCCTCCTTGAGCTGCGCACGGCCGGCGCGCATCGCCTTGACCTCCCAGCCCTGCAGCGCAAGTCCCGCCTCGTAGCGCTCCTCGATGAAATAGTCGAAGCGCGCCTTGCGGTTCTCGGCGATGAGTCGCGGTGAGCTTGCGTCTTTTTTTGTCATCGGTCGGCCTAATGGGACAATGAGCCTATGCGGGAGGTCAAGCGCTCGGCGCTCGTCAACAGCTCACCGGCGCGGCTGTTCGAGCTGATCAACGACATCGAGAGCTATCCGCAGTTCCTGCCGTGGTGCACGCACGCCCGCGTGGCGGCGCGCAGCCCGCAGGAGATCGTTGCCACCATCGGCGTCCGCCAGGGCTCCCTGCAGGGCGAGTTCACGACCCGCAACACCCTGGAGGCCGACCGCAGCATCCACATGCAGCTGGTCAACGGGCCGTTTCGCGAGCTCGACGGCCTGTGGCTGCTCACCCCGGTCCAGGGCGGCGGCTGCCGCGTCGAGTTCACGGTGCGCTTCGCATTCCGCAACCCGCTCACCGGGCTGCTGCTCGAGCCGAAGTTCGCCGCCACCATCGCTTCGCTCGTCGATGCGTTCGTGGCGCGCTCACGCGGGCAGCCGTGAGCGAGCGCAGCCCCGCGGTCACGCGCTGCGTGGTCGCCTATGCGACGCGCGAGCGGCAGTATCTGTGGCCGCTCGAGCTCCCCCGCGGCGCCACCATCGCCGAGGCGCTCGCCGCCGCGCGCCGCCTCGCCGAGCATGAGGCGGCCGGCATCGAGCCGGCGCTGTGGGATGCGGCGCCCGTCGGGGTGTTCGGCGAGGCGCGGTCCCGTACGACGCGCTGCGAGGAGGGCGATCGGATCGAGCTCTATCGGCCGCTGCGCTGCGATCCGCGCGCCCGGCGGCGCGAGCGCGTGCAGCGCGAGCGGCGCGCCGGGGCGAAGCGCGGCTAGATCTTCGGGAACTTCTGGATCGAGATGTCGTTGTCCGGAGCGCGCGGGTCACTGTTCGGCACGTTGTCCCGCTGGAAGCTCGTCACCTTGTCTTCCTTGAACAGCACGACCAGGTGGCGCTGCTCGGGTCGCTCAAGGTGGCCGGTCTTGAAGTAGTAGAGGTAGTCCCAGCGATCCTTGTTGAAGATGTCCGGCACCATCGGCGTGCCCAGCAGGTAGCGCACCTGGCTGCGCGTCATGCCGACCTGCAGCTGGCCTACGGTCTTGCCTTCGAGATAGTTGCCCTGCTGGATGTTAAGACGATAGATGCAGCCGCAAAGCGGCAGCGCGAGGGCGCTTAGGGCGATGAGAGTCTTCGTGGGTAGGCGCATGCAGGTCCGATGGGCGATAATCCGCAGCGCACGATCATACCTGATTGCGAATTGCCCGCGAGGGGGTGGCCTTGGAAGGCAAGGACCTGCGCAAAGCCGGCCTGAAGGTGACGTTGCCGCGCTTGAAGATCCTCGAGATCCTCGAAGGCAGCACGACGCGGCACCTGTCGGCCGAAGACATCTACCGGATGCTGCTCGAATCGAACGAGGACATCGGGCTCGCCACCGTGTATCGCGTGCTCACGCAGTTCGAGGCCGCGGGGCTCGTGACCCGCCATCACTTCGAGGATGGCATGGCGGTGTTCGAGCTCAATCAGGGAACCCATCACGACCACATCGTGTGCCTCGACTGCGGCCGCGTGGAGGAGTTCGTCGACTCAGGCATCGAGACGCGCCAGACCGCGGTCGCCGGCAAGCTCGGCTTCACGATCCGCGACCACTCGCTGATCCTCTACGGGCACTGCCAGCGCCCGAACTGCCCGCACCGCAAGCACAAGACGAGCTGACGCCCGGCTCCCCCGGCGGACAGGCATTTTTTCTTAGGTGCCGCGCTCAGCGGCCCTTGGCCACGGGCGGGCGTGGCACGGTGACCGTGTCGCCGCCGTTGGTCTTGCCGCCCTTGGCGCGCGGGCCGATGCCGTGCGCCGCATTCAGCATGTCGCGCGCATGCTCGCGCGCCTTGTCCGTGACCTCGACCCCGCCGAGCATGCGCGCCAGCTCCTCGACGCGCTCATCGGCCGTGAGCTCGGCGAGCGTGGTGCGCGTGGTGCGCCCGTCGGTGAGCTTCGTCACCCGCAGGTGGTGGTGTCCCTGACAGGCGACCTGCGGCAGGTGGGTGACGCACAGCACCTGGCCGCGCTCACCCAGCCGGCGCAGCTCCCGGCCGACGATCTCCGCGACGGCGCCTCCAATGCCGGAGTCGACCTCGTCGAACACCATGCAATGCAGGTCCTGCGTGGCGCACGACACCTGCACCGCGAGCGACAGGCGCGCCAGCTCCCCGCCCGAGGCCACCTTGGCGAGCGCCCGCGGCGGCTGGCCGGGATTGGCGCTGACGCGAAACTCGATGCGGTCGATGCCGTGCTGGGTGGGCTCGGCGTTGCCCTCCTGGGTGACGTCGGCCTCGAAGCGACCGCCGGACATGCCGAGCGTCTGCAGGCGCGCGCTGATGTCCTTGGCCAGAGCGCGCGCCGCGCGCCCGCGCTTGGTGGACAGCTCCTGCGCCTGGGTGCGGTAGGCATCGAGGGCCGCGGTGAGCTCCTTGCGCAGTTGCGCCAGATCGAGCTCGGCGCGCTCGAGCGACTCGAACTCGATGCGCAGCTGCCGGGCGCGGTCGGGGAGCTCGGCGTTCGCCACCCGGTGCTTGCGCGCGAGCTCCTCGATCGCCGCCAGCCGTTTCTCCACCTCGTCCTGGCGGGCGGCATCCACGTCGAGAGTCTCGCCATAGCGCTCGAGCTCGCGCGCTGCCTCGCGGATTGCCACCTGCGCCTCCTCGATGAGCGGCAGCACCGGTCCGAGCTTGGTATCGAGGGCCACCAGCGAGCGCAGTGCGGTGAGTGCCCGGCTGATGCCGGCGTGGGCGCTGGCGGCGTCGTTGTCGTAGAGCTCGCCGAGCGCCAGTTGCGCGCCGCTCGCGAGGCGGCCGCGGTTGGCGAGGCGCGCGCTCTCCTCGGTGAGACTCGCGAGCTCGCCGTCCTTCAACTGCAGGCCGTCGAGCTCCTGCACCTGATAGCGCAGGAACTCGAGCTTGGCGTCGCGGTCGCGCGCCTTGCTCTCGAGGTCGAGCGTGCGGTTGAGGAGTCCGAGCCATACCCGGTGGGCGATGCCGACCTGGGCGGTGAGCGCGGTGAGCGAGCCGTAGGCATCGAGCAGGTCGCGCTGCGCGGCACTGCGCGTCAGGGACTGAAACTCGTGCTGGCCGTGGATGTCGATCAGGATGTTGCCGGCATCGCGCAGCGACTGCACCGGCACCGACTGGCCGTTGAGATAGGCGCGCGAGCGGCCATCGCTGCCGACCACGCGCCGCATCACGAGCTCAGCGCCCGAGGCGACCGACTGCTCCTCCAGCCACTGCTTGAGCTCGCGCGGCGCCTGCGCCAGGTCGAAGGTGCCGGCGACCTCGGCGCGCTCGGCGCCGTGCCGCACCACCTCAGCGCCCGCGCGCCCCCCGGCGAGCAGCTGCAGCGCATCGACCACGATCGACTTGCCGGCGCCGGTCTCGCCAGTCAGTACCGTGAGCCCGGTGCGCAGCTCGAGCTCCACGGCATCGATGATGGCGAAATCGCGGATCTGCAGGTGTGTCAGCATGGCGGCCCTTCAGCGCTCGAAGCTGCCGAGTCCCCAATGGAGCTTGGAGCGCAGCAGCTTGTAGTAATCGTGTCCGCTCGGGCGCAGCAGCGTGACGCGCTCGCGCGCCGCGCGCACCTCGAGCCGGCCGCCGGGCGTGAGCGCACCCAGCATCATGCCGTCGCAGGCGACGTTGGCCTGGGTGTCGGCGCGCTCGAGCAGCACCACCTCGACGACCGAGCGCGAGGAGACCACGATCGGCCGGTCGGAGAGGGTGTGGGCGCAGATCGGCGCGATCACGAGGGCCTCGAGATGCGGCTCGAGGATCGGGCCGCCGCAGGAGAGCGCATAGGCGGTCGAGCCAGTGGCGCTTGCCACGATGATGCCGTCGCCGTCGTGCGTGTTGACATATCGCTGATCGATGCGGGTCTCGAAATCGAGCGTGCGGCCGGTGTCGTGCTTCTGCATGACCACATCGTTGAGGGCGAGCGCCTGCTCGACGGCGCCGCCGGGTGCGGTGAGCTGCGCGGCGAGCAGCGGCCGCTCATCGGGGAGCAGCGCGCCGCGCAACGCCGCATCCACCGAGCTCAGCATGTCCTGGGGCATGACGTCGGTGAGGAAGCCGAGGCGCCCGCGATTGATGCCCAGCAGCGGCACGCCGTGCTCGGCCACGAGCCGCGCCGCGTAGAGCAGCGTGCCGTCGCCCCCGACGGCGATCACCAGATCGGCGCGCTCGCCGATCGCCGCCTCGGGCACGAGCGTCGCGCCGGCGGCGTCGATGTCGGGCGTTGCCTCACTCAGCAGCACCTCGACACCCTGGCCCCGCAAGTGGGGCAGCAGGGCGTTAACGGTCTCGGCGACGCGTGCGTCGGTGAACCTGCCGATGAGCGCACAGGCGCGAACGGGGAAGGCCATACGCCCAAACCCTAGGGTGTCACCCCGCCAGCATCGCGAGGCGTGCTTTTTTAACATGCTGACGCCGGCCTCGGCCAATGGCGCACATCACATTCGGCGCCGGGGGGCTGGCGTTGCGACGGCGGCTGTGCATCATGTCAGCCTTTGGCACGAGACTTCAGGGGTCTATGGCGCCGGATGCACGCGATGAGGCCTTGGGCGAGCGGGCCCAGCACCTGCTGCGCATCCTCATTGAGAGCTACATTCGCGACGGACAGCCGGTGGGCTCGCGGGCGCTGTCGCGCGAGTCCGGGCTGCAGCTCTCCTCGGCCACCATCCGCAACGTGATGGCCGATCTCGAGGAGCTCGGCTTCGTCGCCTCCCCCCATACCTCCGCGGGACGGGTGCCGACCGATAAGGGCTACCGCTTCTTCGTCGATACCCTGCTGCAGCTGCGGCCGCTCGATGAGGCGGCGACCGCGGAGATCCGCCGCCAGTTCGATGCCAACCGTGATGGGTCCACCGACCTGATCGCCACCGTGTCGCAGCTGCTGTCGAGCGCCACGCAGCTGGCCGGGGTCGTGACCGTGCCGCGCAGCCGTCAGCCCTCGATCACGCAGATCGAGTTCGTTGCCCTGTCGGAGAACCGCGTGCTCGTGGTGCTGGTGTACAACGACCGCGAGGTGCAGAACCGCATCATTCAGCTCGAGCGCCGCTACTCCCCGGATGAGCTCAAGCGCGCCTCGAGCTTCCTCAACGAGCAGTTCCGCGGCAGGACGCTGCGCGAGGTGCGCCAGGAGATCCTGCGGCAGCTCTCCGAGGCGCGCGCCCACATGAACGAGATCATGGTGGAGGCGATCTCGGTGGCGCAGCAGGTGTTCGAGGGCGGGACCGATGACCGCGGGCTCGAGTACGTGATCAAGGGCGAGACCAACCTCATGGGGGTCGCCGACCTCACCAGCGTCGAGAAGCTGCGGCGCCTCTTCGAGGCCTTCAACGAGAAGCGCGACTTCCTGCACCTGCTCGATAACAGCCTGAAGGCCGAAGGGGTGCAGATCTTCATCGGCCACGAGTCCGGCTACCAGATCCTGGACGACTGCAGCGTGGTCACCGCCCCCTACACGGCCGGGGACTCGGTGGTGGGGGTGCTCGGGGTCATCGGGCCGACGCGCATGGCCTATGAGCGGGTCATCCCGATCGTCGACATGACCGCCAAACTGCTCGGCGCCGCCTTGAATTCGCGCCGCTAGGCCCCACGGTGGCCCGCTAAGCGGCGCGCCGCCCCCGCAAGAGGGGCCCACGCCGCTATGATTCCAAGCCGGAGGTAGGCTGCAAGATGACCGCGAACGAATCCCGACGGGAGGCGATGGGCGCCGCCGCCGAGCCCACTACGGTGCTGCCGGAGACGGCCGCGGAGCTGGTGAAGCTCGAGCAGCTGCAGCGCCAGCTCGCCGAGAGCGAGGAGCGCGCGCGCAACCACTGGGACCAGTACCTGCGCGCGGTGGCCGATCTTGAGAACGTCCGCCGGCGGGCGGCGCGCGACATCGAGGCGGCCAACCGCTATGGACTGGAGAAGTTCGCCGCCGAGCTGCTGCCGGTGCGCGATAGCCTCGAGCTCGCGGTGCAGAACGCCGGCCGGGCCGATGCCCGCAGCCTCCTCGAGGGCCAGGAGGCAACGCTCAAGCTCCTCACCCGGGCGCTCGAGAAGCTCGGCGTCACCACCATCGACCCCCTGGGCGAGCCTTTCGATCCGGCGCGCCACGAGGCCATGATGATGCAGGAGTCGGACACCGCGGAGCCCAATTCGGTGATCCAGGTCGTGCAGCCTGGCTATGAGCTCAACGGGCGGCTACTGCGGCCGGCGAGGGTCATCGTCGCCCGCGCACCGGGCTGAACGTCTTGAAAGCGCAGACGGCCACCCCTAGAAAGTGGCTCTGGAGCATCCCTCTTTTAAGTCAGAAGTCCCCCTCGGAGTGACCCCATGGCAAAGGTAATCGGCATCGACCTCGGTACCACCAATTCGTGCGTCGCCATCATGGAGGGCGGCAAGCCCCGGGTGATCGAGAACAGCGAGGGCGATCGCACCACCCCCTCGATCGTCGCCTTCAGCGGCGACGAGGTCCTGGTGGGCCAGCCCGCCAAGCGCCAGGCGGTCACCAATCCGCACAACACCCTGTTCGCGATCAAGCGCCTGATCGGACGCAAGTTCGACGATGAGGTGGTGCAGCGCGACATCAAGATGGTGCCCTACAAGATCGTGCGCGCCGACAACGGCGACGCCTGGGTCGAGGTCCAGGGCAAGAAGATGGCGCCGCAGGAGATCTCGGCGCGCGTGCTCATGAAGATGAAGAAGACCGCCGAGGACTATCTCGGCGAGCCGGTGACCGAGGCCGTGATCACGGTGCCGGCCTATTTCAACGACTCGCAGCGCCAGGCGACCAAGGATGCCGGCCGCATCGCGGGACTCGAGGTGAAGCGCATCATCAACGAGCCGACCGCCGGTGCGCTCGCCTACGGGCTCGACAAGCAGGGGGGCGATCGCAAGATCGCCGTGTATGACCTGGGCGGGGGCACCTTCGACATCTCGATCATCGAGATCGCCGAGGTCGATGGCGAGCGCCAGTTCGAGGTGCTCTCAACCAACGGCGACACCTTCCTCGGTGGCGAGGACTTCGACCTGCGCATCATCAATTTCCTGGCCGAGCAGTTCCTCAAGGAGTCGGGTGTCGACGTGCGCCAGGACCCGCTCGCCATGCAGCGCCTCAAGGAGGCGGCCGAGAAGGGCAAGATCGAGCTGTCCTCGACTCAGCAGACCGACATCAACCTGCCGTACATCACGGCGGACAAGAGCGGGCCGAAGCACCTCAACATCAAGCTGACGCGCGCCAAGCTCGAGTCGCTGGTGGAGGACCTGGTGCAGAAGACCATGGTGCCGTGCCGCACCGCGTTGAAGGATGCCGGCCTCGCCGCGGGCGATGTCGCCGAGGTGATCCTGGTCGGCGGCCAGACGCGCATGCCGCTGGTGCAGAAGTACGTGAAGGACCTGTTCGGCAAGGAGCCGCGCAAGGACGTTAATCCCGATGAGGCGGTCGCCGTGGGTGCGGCCATCCAGGCGGGCGTGCTCGCCGGTGAAGTGAAGGACGTGCTGCTGCTCGATGTCACGCCGCTGTCGCTCGGCATCGAGACGCTCGGCGGCGTCATGACCAAGCTGATCGAGAAGAACACGACGATCCCGACCAAGGCGTCGAACACCTTCTCGACGGCGGACGACAACCAGACGGCCGTGACGATTCACGTGCTGCAGGGTGAGCGCGACCGCGCCGCCGACAACAAGTCGCTCGGCAAGTTCGACCTGGCGGACATCGCCCCGCAGCCGCGCGGCATGCCGCAGGTCGAGGTGTCCTTCGACATCGACGCCAACGGCATCCTCAACGTGTCGGCCAAGGACAAGGCCACCGGCAAGGAGCAGAAGATCGTCATCAAGGCCTCGAGCGGCCTCAACGAGGAGGAGATCAAGCGCATGGTGCGTGACGCCGAGGCGCACGCGGCCGAGGACAAGCGCTTCCGCGAGCTGGTCGAGACGCGCAACAAGGCGGACGCACTGATCCACGCGGTGGAGAAGTCGCTCCAGGGCCTGGGCGACAAGGTGGACGCCGCCGAGCGCGCCAAGGTGGAATCCGCGGTCTCTGACCTGCGCACCGCGCTCAAGGGCGATGACCGTGGCGTCATCGAGAAGAAGACCGAGGCGCTCGCCCAGGCCTCGGCGGCCATCGCGCAGCGCGCCAACGCCGAGCAGCAGGCTGCAGCCGGCGGACCGGAGGGGGCTGCGGGAGGCGCCGGCGGCGGCGCAGCCGGTGGCGGTGCTGCCAATAAGGACGACGTCGTCGATGCCGAGTTCGAGGAGGTCAAAGACAAGGGACGCAAAGCCTCCTGAAGCGGCCTGACGGCCCATGTCCAAGCGCGATTACTACAAGGTACTCGACGTACCGCGGACGTCGACTGAAGCGCAGATCAAGCAGGCCTACCGGCGCCTGGCGATGAAGTATCACCCCGATCGCAATCCCGACGATCGGGAGGCGGAGGAGCGTTTCAAGGAGGCCAAGGAGGCCTCCGAAGTGCTCACCGACACGCACAAACGCGCGCTCTACGATCGGCACGGCCATGCCGGGCTCGAGGCGGCCTCGCGCAGCGGCGCCCGTGGGGGCGCCGGTGCCGGGGACGCCTTCAGCGATATTTTCGGCGATGTGTTCGGCGACATCTTCGGCGCCGCGCGCCGTGCCGGCCGCTCGCAGGTGTTTCGCGGCGCGGACCTGCGCTACGAGCTCGAGCTCGAGCTGCAGCAGGCCGTGTTCGGCACCAACGCCGAGATCGAGGTGGCGAAGCTCGCCGAGTGCGACTCCTGCCACGGGACAGGTGCCGCCAAAGGCAGCCAGCCCGTGACCTGCGAGAGCTGCGGTGGCGCAGGGCAGGTCCGCATCTCGCAGGGCTTCTTCCAGCTGCAGCAGACCTGTCCGCGCTGCCGCGGCACGGGCAGCATCGTGCGCAATCCCTGCGACACCTGTCTTGGCCAGGGGCGGGTGCGCCGCACCCGCACCCTGTCGGTGAAGGTGCCGGCGGGCATCGACAATGGCGACCGCGTGCGCCTGACGGGCGAGGGCGAGGCCGGACGCAACGGCGGCCCGCCGGGCGACCTGTATGTCGAGATCACCGTGCACGAGCATCCGATCTTCGAGCGCGACGGCGAGCACCTGTCGTGCGAGGTTCCAGTGAGCTTCGCGACCGCAGCGCTCGGGGGCTCGGTCGCAGTGCCGACGCTCGACGGCGAGGTGAGTCTCAAGATCCCCGCGGAGACGCAGTCGGGGCGGGTGTTCCGCCTGCACGACAAGGGAGTGAAACCGGTGCGCGGTGGCGTGCGCGGTGACCTCTTCTGCCGGGTGGTGATCGAGACCCCGGTGCACCTCACGGCCGAGCAGAAAGCGCTGATCCACGCGCTCGAGGACTCGATCAAGCTGCGCCCCGGCAAGCATGCGCCGCGCGAGAAGGGCTTCCTCGAGGGCGTGAAGCGTTTCTTCGGCAGCAGCGACTGAGCCGCATGGCCGACGCCGCGCGCTCCGTACCCCTCACCCGCATCGTCCTCATCGGTGTCACGGGCCGCATGGGGGAGGCGGTGCTGCGCGTCGCGCCGCTCCTGCCACAGGTCATGATCACCGGCGCAGTCGCCTCCGCGACGAGTCTCGCCCTGGGGCGAGATGCCGGCGAGGTTGCCGGCGTCGGCGTGAGCAACCTCCCCGTGAGCAGCGATCTGCCGCGGGCACTCGCTGAGGCCGACGTGGCGATTGACTTCAGCAGCGCCGCGGCTGCACGCGCCAACCTCGCGGCCTGCCGCGCGGCCGGCAAGCCGCTGCTGCTCGGTACGACCGGGCACGAGCCGGGAATCGAGGCGGTGCTCACCGCGACCGCGCGCGAGATCGCGCTGCTGGTCGCGCCGAACACCAGCATCGCGGTTGCGCTCCTTACCGAGCTGGTGCGAGTGAGCGCCCGTACACTCCCGATGACCTTCGATATCGACATCCTCGAGCTCCATCACCGCACCAAGCGCGATGCCCCTTCCGGAACCGCGCTCGCCCTGCAGGCCGTTGCGGCTGCCGTGCGCAGCGAGACCGCAGCGCCCGCGGCCGATGCGCTTGAGCCCGGCCCCCGCCCGGAGGGGCAGGTGCGGGTCTCAAGCGTGCGAGCCGGGGATGCGGTCGGGGAGCACACCGCGCTCTTTTGCGGGCCCGGGGAGGAGCTGCGCCTCACGCATCGCGCGAGTGATCGGGCGATCTTTGCCCGGGGCGCGCTGACGGCCGCGCTCTGGCTGGCGTCAAGGCGGCCCGGACGCTACACGATGCAGGACTTTATTGCTGATAAAACATTATCTTAAGAGAGAATTCGCGGCGCGCTCTGAGCTTCGCGGCGTGCCGTCCGGCGGGGGAATTTTCCGTGGACACCACGGCGCCGTAACCCGTAGAATTTCTGCCTAATCCGTGTACGGGTTAGTCCATGCAAGGCGGGAGGATGTTCGATGAGAACTCCTCCCGCTTTGTATATGTGCGTCAAGGGGAAGTGATTCGGTGAGCGTACCTGCGGTGCTCGCGCTGGCCGACGGAACCATCTTCCGCGGACAGTCGATCGGAGCCAAAGGCAACACCACGGGCGAAGTCGTTTTCAATACCGCCCTCACCGGTTATCAGGAAATCCTCACCGACCCCTCCTACGCCCGCCAGCTCGTCACGCTCACCGTTCCGCACGTCGGTAATACCGGCACGACGCCCGAGGATCTCGAGGCCGGACAGGTGTATGCCGCGGGCCTCATCATCCGCGACCTGCCGATTCTCGCGAGCAACTGGCGCTGCAACGAATCGCTGCCGGAGTTTCTCGAGCGCGGCCGGGTAGTCGCGATCGCAGGACTCGACACGCGCAGGCTCACGCGCCTGTTGCGTGAGAAGGGTGCGCAGGCCGGCTGCATCATGACCGGCGAGAAGGCCGACGAGGGAGCGGCGGTGAAGGCGGCGCGCAAGTTCCCGGGACTGAAGGGCATGGATCTCGCCAAGGTGGTGAGCACCAAGCGCACCTACCAGTGGAACGACGGCAGCATCTGGCCCGATCCGGTGCGTGCACCGATCCGCTCGGCGCAGCGCCTGCACGTCGTCGCCTACGATTTCGGCATCAAGCGCAACATCCTGCGGGTGCTCGGCGATTTCGGCTGCCGCATCACGGTGGTGCCGGCGCAGACACCGGCCGCCGAGGTGCTCGCGCTCGAGCCCGATGGCCTGTTCCTCTCCAACGGTCCGGGCGATCCCGAGCCGTGCAGCTATGCGATCGCAGCGACCCGCAAGTTCCTCGAGACCGACCTGCCGGTGTTCGGCATCTGCCTCGGGCATCAGATCCTCGGATTAGCCGCCGGCGCGAAGACCGTGAAGATGAAGTTCGGCCACCACGGCGCCAACCACCCGGTGCAGGACCTCGAGTCGGGTCGCGTGTTCATCACCAGCCAGAATCACGGCTTCGCGGTCGATGAGTCCACGCTCCCGGCGGGCCTCAAGGCGACCCATCGGTCGCTGTTCGACGGCTCGCTCCAGGGACTCACCTTCACCGACCGCCCGGCATTCGGCTTCCAGGGCCACCCGGAGGCGAGCCCCGGCCCGCACGACATGCGCGCGCTCTTCGAGCGCTTCAATCACCTGATGCTGCGTCGGCTGCAGGCGCAGCTGAAACTCGCCGAGGACACCCTGCGCCGCCAGCAGGCGGGCGGACGCTGAGCGTGCCGAAGCGCACCGACATCGAGAGCATCCTGATCATCGGCGCCGGCCCGATCATCATCGGGCAGGCGTGCGAGTTCGATTATTCCGGTGCCCAGGCCTGCAAGGCGCTGCGCGAGGAGGGCTACCGGGTCATCCTGGTGAACTCCAATCCCGCGACCATCATGACGGACCCTGAGATGGCGGACGCCATCTACATCGAGCCGGTGAACGCGCGCACCGTGGCGCGCATCATCGAGAAAGAGCGGCCCGATGCGCTCCTGCCCACGATGGGCGGGCAGACCGCGCTCAACACCGCCCTCGACCTGGTGCGCGAGGGCGTGCTCGAGAAGTTCGAGGTCGAGCTGATCGCCGCGTCTCGCGCCGCCATCGACATGGCCGAGGACCGCGAGCTGTTCCGCAACGCGATGCGCGAGATCGGGCTCGAGACCCCGCAGTCGCAGATCGCCCGCAGCCTCGATGAGGCCCTCGCAATCGCCGGCGAGCTCGGCTATCCGGTCGTGGTGCGGCCCTCGTTCACGCTCGGCGGCACGGGCGGCGGCATCGGCTACAACCGCGAGGAGCTCGAAACGATCGTGGCGCGCGGCCTCGATGCCTCGCCGACCGGCGAGGTGCTGCTCGAGGAGTCGGTGATCGGCTGGAAGGAATTCGAGATGGAGGTGGTGCGCGACCACCGCGACAACTGCATCATCATCTGCTCGATCGAGAACCTCGATCCCATGGGGGTGCATACCGGCGACTCGATCACGGTCGCCCCGGCGCTCACCCTCACCGACAAGGAATACCAGCGCATGCGCGACGCCTCGATCGCCGTGCTGCGCAAGATCGGCGTCGATACCGGCGGCTCGAACGTGCAGTTCGCCGTCAATCCGCAGGACGGGCGCCTGCTGGTGATCGAGATGAATCCGCGCGTGTCGCGCTCCTCGGCGCTCGCCTCCAAGGCGACCGGCTTTCCGATCGCCAAGATCGCCGCCAAGCTCGCCGTCGGCTACACGCTCGATGAGCTGAAGAACGACATCACCGGCGGGGCGACGCCCGCCGCCTTCGAGCCGAGCATCGACTACGTGGTGGTGAAGATCCCGCGCTTCACCTTCGAGAAATTCCCGGCCGCCAACGACCGTCTCACCACGCAGATGAAGTCCGTGGGCGAGGTGATGGCGATCGGGCGCACCTTCCAGGAGTCGCTGCAGAAGGCGCTGCGCGGGCTCGAGACCGGGCTCGACGGCTTGAGCCCGCAGCTGAAGCTCCCGCTGTCTGACGACGAATCCCGCGATCGCCTGGCGCACGAGCTGCGTGCCCCCGGACCCAACCGCTTGCTGTACGTCGCGGACGCGTTCCGCGCCGACTGGACGCGCGAGCGTATCGCCGAGCTGACGCACATCGACCCGTGGTTCCTCGCGCAGATCGAGGAGCTCATCCGCGAGGAGCGCGAAGTCGCGAGCCACGGCTTCGGCGCGCTCACCGCCGAGCGGCTGCGCACGCTCAAGCGCCGCGGCTTCTCCGACAGCCGCTTGGGGAAGCTGCTCGACATGCCGGAGAAGGCACTGCGCGACAAGCGCCATGAGCTCGGCGTGGTGCCGGTCTACAAGCGGGTCGACACCTGCGCGGCCGAGTTCGCCACCTCCACCGCCTACATGTACTCGACCTACGAGGAGGAATGCGAGGCGAACCCGACCGACAAGCGCAAGATCGTGATTCTCGGCGGCGGACCCAACCGCATCGGCCAGGGAATCGAGTTCGATTACTGCTGCGTGCACGCCGCGCTGCAGCTGCGCGAGGATGGCTTCGAGACCATCATGGTCAACTGCAACCCGGAGACCGTGTCGACCGATTACGACACTTCCGATCGCCTGTACTTCGAGCCACTCACGCTCGAGGACGTGCTCGAGATCCTGGCGGTGGAGAAGCCCGAGGGCGTCATCGTGCAGTTCGGCGGCCAGACACCGCTCAAGCTGTCGCGTGCGCTGGAGGCGGCCGGCGCGCCGATCATCGGCACCTCGCCCGATTCCATCGACGTCGCGGAGGACCGCGAGCGCTTCCAGGCACTGGTGAGGAAGCTCGGCCTCAAGCAGCCGGCCAATGCGACCGCGCGTACCGAGGAGCAGGCGGTGCAGCTGGCACGCGAGGTCGGGTTCCCGCTGGTGGTGCGCCCGTCGTACGTGCTCGGCGGACGCGCCATGGAGGTGGTGTTCACCGAGGACGATCTGCGCGCCTACATGGGCAGCGCGGTTGAGGTCTCGAACGACAGCCCGGTGCTGCTCGACCGCTTCCTCGACGTCGCCATCGAGGTGGACGTGGATGCGGTGTGCGACGGCGAGGATGTGCTGATCGGCGGCATCATGGAGCACGTCGAGCAGGCCGGCGTGCACTCGGGAGACTCCGGCTGCTCGCTGCCGCCGGTGAGTCTGACGCGCGACATGCAGACGGATCTGCGCGAGCAGACGCGCAAGCTCGCCCGCGCGCTCAACGTCATCGGCCTGATGAACGTGCAGTACGCGATCCAGGCCGGCGTCATCTACGTACTCGAGGTCAATCCGCGCGCCTCGCGCACCGTGCCGTTCGTCTCCAAGGCAACCGGGCTGCCGCTCGCCAAGATCGCCGCGCGGGTCATGACCGGACGCAAGCTGAAGCAGCTGGTGGGCGCCGTCGAGCGCGTGCCGCACTATTTCTCGGTGAAGGAAGCGGTGTTCCCGTTCAACAAGTTCCCCGAGGCCGACCCGATCTTAGGTCCGGAGATGAAATCGACGGGCGAGGTGATGGGCACGGGGCGCACTTTCGGTGAGGCCTACGCCAAGGCGCAGAGCGCCTCGGGCGTCACCCTGCCGCGCAAGGGCGTGTGCTTCATCAGCGTGCGCGAGCGCGACAAGCCCGGCGCGGTGCAGCTCGGCAAGAAGCTCACCGAGCGCGGCTTCGAGCTGCTCGCTACCGAGGGCACGGCGCGCGCGCTCACCGAGGCCGGCGTCGCCTGCCGCCGTGTCAACAAGGTGCGCGAGGGGCGCCCGCACATCGTCGACATGATCAAGAACGACGAGGTCGACCTGATCGTCAACACCACCGAGGGCAAGCAGGCGATCCGCGAGTCGAACTCCATCCGCCGCGAGGCCGTGCACCGACGCGTCACCTACTACACGACGCTCGCCGCGGGACTGGCGACGCTGGAAGCGCTCGATCACCTCGATGAGGTCGAGGTGAATCGTCTCCAGGACCTGCACCTCGAGGCCTCCGGCATATGAAGCGCACTCCCATGACCTCCGGCGGTGCCGAAGCGCTGCGCGCCGAGCTCAAGCGCCTGAAGTCCGAGGCGCGCCCGGCGGTCATCAAGGCGATCGCCGATGCGCGCGGCCACGGGGATCTCTCCGAGAACGCCGAATATCACGCCGCGCGCGAGCAGCAGGGCTTCATCGAGGGGCGTATCACCGAGATCGAGCGCAAGCTCGCCACCGCCGAGATCATCGATACCGCGACGCTCCCCCATACCGGCAAGGTCGTATTCGGCTCGACCGTCGAGCTCGAGGACCAGGCGGACGGTGCCCGCGTCGCCTACCAGATCGTTGGCGAGGACGAGGCCGACTTCCGTGCTGGGCGCATCTCGGTCACCTCCCCCGTGGCGCGCGCGCTGATCGGCAAGTCCGAGGGGAGCGTCGTCGATGTGGCCGCCCCCGGCGGGGTGCGTTCCTACGAGATCATGGCGATCAAGCTCGGCTAGTGCCCGTGGATCAGCGGTCGGGGATGAGGATGCGCGGCAGCTTCGGGTCCGCCCGGTAGAGCACCGCGACATGGCCGATGCGCTGCACGAGCACGCTCCCGGTGCGCTCGGCGAGGGCCGCGAACATCTGGTCGCGTTGCTCGCGGTTGCCGCCCGGAGCCTTCACCTTGATCAGCTCGTGGTCGGCGAGGGCGCGCGCAGCTTCGAGGGCGACCGCCGCGGTGAGTCCCGAGGTCCCCAGGCGCACCACGGGTTTCAGCGGATGGGCGAGGCCGCGCAGGTGCCGTAACTGGCGCTCGGAGAGCTGCAGCGGCGCGCCGGCCGCAGCTCCCGGGACGGCTCCGGGCGCGGGCGATGCCGGCGGTGTGGAGGAGCGCTTCATGAGGTCATTTTAGAGGGAGATGCGGGTCCGATGGCCCCTCGATCGAAAAGCAGCGACCGGTGGTTGAAGGAGCATTTCCGCGACTCGTACGTGCAGAAGGCGCAAAGCGGTGGCTGGCGCTCGCGGGCGGTGTTCAAGCTCGAGGAGCTCGACCAGCGCGAGAGGCTGCTCAAGCCCGGCTCGGTCTGCCTCGATCTCGGGGCGGCGCCCGGGGCCTGGAGCCAATACGCCCGCGGGCGCGTCGGAGCCAGGGGCCGGGTGATCGCCACGGACATCCTGCCGATGGAGCCGCTCTCCGGGGTCGAGTTCGTGCAGGGCGATTTCCGCGAGCCGCAGGTGTTCGACAAGGTCCTCAGCCTCCTGCCGCAGGGCCAGGTCGACGTCGTCCTGTCCGACATGGCACCCGCCTTCTCAGGCATTGATGCCGTCGACCAGCCCCGCTCGATGCATCTGGCGGAGCTCGGTCTCGATATGGCGAGGCGCGTCTTGAAGCCGGGCGGGGACGCCCTGATCAAGGTGTTCCAGGGAAGCGGCTTTCAGGAGCTCGTCCGGGGTGTGCGCGGCGAATTCACGCAGGTGCGGGTGGTCAAACCGAAGGCCTCCCGGGCGCGCAGTCCCGAGATGTACCTGCTGGCCTTGAAGTTTCGCTTGGTGTAGGTTCGGAGAGTGGGTTCGGGGAGGGTGGAAGCCCCCCTTGTCTGAGGACGGAAGCCTTTGAACGACTTGACAAAGAATATCCTGCTCTGGGTCGTCATCGTGATCGTGCTGCTGCTGGTCTTCAGCCGCTACATGCCGACCGCGGGAGCGCCCACGCCGATCGAATACTCGACGTTTCTCAACGACGTGAAGGACAACCGCGTCGAGTCGGTGATCCTCCAGGGCGAACAGATCTCCGGCAAGTTCAAGGACAAATCGGAGTTCAAGACCTACAACCCCGAGACCGACTACACCGCCCTCATCGGCACGCTGATGAAGGCGGACGTGAAGATCGAGGGGCAGCCGCCGAAGCCGCCGAACTACATGGGTCAGCTGCTCCTGCAGCTCGCCCCTGCGCTGCTGCTCATCGTGGTGTTCGTCTACATGCTGCGGCAGATGCAGGGCGCCTCCGGCGGCCGCGGCGCGATGTCCTTCGGCAAGAGCCGCGCGCGCTTGCTCGGCGAGGACCAGGTGAGCGTCACTTTCGCCGACGTCGCGGGCGTCGATGAGGCGAAGCAGGAGGTCGGCGAGATCGTCGACTTCCTCAAGGACCCCGGCAAGTTCCAGAAGCTCGGCGGCAAGATCCCCAAGGGCGTGCTGATGGTCGGCTCGCCCGGCACCGGCAAGACGCTGCTGGCGCGCGCCATCGCCGGCGAGGCCAAGGTGCCGTTCTTCACCATCTCCGGTTCCGACTTCGTCGAGATGTTCGTCGGCGTCGGTGCCTCGCGCGTGCGTGACATGTTTGAGCAGGCGAAGAAGCACGCGCCGTGCATCATCTTCATCGACGAGATCGACGCCGTCGGCCGTCATCGGGGCGCGGGTCTGGGCGGTGGCCACGACGAGCGCGAGCAGACGCTCAATCAGCTGCTGGTCGAGATGGACGGCTTCGAGGGCAACGAGGGCATCATCGTCATCGCCGCCACCAATCGCCCGGACGTGCTCGATCCGGCGCTGCTGCGCCCCGGCCGCTTCGACCGCCAGGTCGTGGTGCCGCTGCCCGACGTGCGCGGCCGCGAGCAGATCCTGCGCGTGCACATGCGCCGCGTGCCGCTCGCCGACGACGTGAAGCCCGCCCTGATTGCGCGTGGCACGCCCGGATTCTCCGGCGCGGATCTCGCCAACCTGGTGAACGAGGCGGCGCTGTTCGCCGCGCGCGCCAACAAGCGCATCGTCGGCATGGACGAGTTCGAGAAGGCCAAGGACAAGATCATGATGGGCGCCGAGCGGCGCTCCATGGTGATGAGCGAGGCCGAGAAGAAGATGACGGCCTATCACGAGGCCGGCCACGCGATCGTCGGCATGACCGTGCCGGAGCACGATCCGGTTTACAAGGTGACCATCATCCCGCGCGGTCGCGCGCTCGGCGTCACCCAGTTCCTGCCGGAGCAGGATCGCTATAGTTTCTCCAAGCGCCGCCTCGAGAGCGCCATCGCGACGCTGTTCGGCGGACGCATCGCCGAGGAGCTGATCTTCGGACCCGAGGCGGTGACCACCGGCGCCTCCAACGACATCGAGCGCGCCACCGAGCTGGCGCGCAACATGGTCACCAAGTGGGGCCTGTCGGACAAGCTCGGGCCGCTCACCTACTCGGAGGAGACCGGGGAAGTGTTCCTCGGGCGCAGCGTCACGCAGCACAAGCAGGTCTCGGACGTGACCGCGCACGCCATCGACGAGGAGATCCGCTGTGTCATCGAGGCCAACTTCAAGCGCGCGCGCGAGATCCTGACCAGCTCGCTCGACAAGCTGCACCTGATGGCCGAAGCGCTCATGAAGTACGAGACCATCGATGAGGAGCAGCTGAAGGACCTCATCGCGGGGCGCGTGCCGAAGCCGCCCGCCGGCTGGGACGACTCCCTCTCCAGCAAGCCGCCGAAGGCGGAGCCGCCGAGCGGCGCAATTCCGGCGGGACAGCACTAACCGCGCCGCGGCCTGTATCAGGGCCGCGAGCAGCGACAGGAGCCTCCGGGACCGCCGTGACCGGGTCTTGGCTTTCGTCGTTCCCTGCGGCTCCTCCTGCTGCTCGCCTCCAAGGTCCATCCGGCACGCATCCCATGTCCTCCCAGCCGGTATTGCTCAGGTGCAAAGACAAGACGGTCGACCTGACCCGTCCGGTCGTGATGGGCGTCATCAACGTGACGCCGGACTCGTTCTCCGACGGCGGCCGCTTTCTCGATGCGGATGCGGCAGTGGCCCACGGCCTGGCGCTGGCCGAGACGGGTGCGGCATTCATCGATGTCGGCGGCGAATCGACCCGTCCGGGGGCCGCCCCGGTCAGCGTCGAGGAGGAGCTGCGGCGGGTCATCCCCGTGATCGAGCGGCTGCGCGCGGCGAGTGCCGTCGTCCTCTCCATCGACACCAGCAAGCCCGAGGTGATGCGCCGCGCGGCGGCGGCCGGCGCGGGCCTGATCAACGACGTGCGCGCGCTGCGCGCGCCGGGAGCGCTTCAGGCGGCGCGCGCCAGCGGTTGTGCGGTGGGTCTCATGCACATGCAGGGCGAGCCGCGCACCATGCAGCTCGCCCCGACCTATAGCGACGTGGTGAGCGAGGTCGGCGCCTTCCTCGCGGCGCGCGCTAAGGTGTGCCTCGAGGCCGGTTTTGCCGCCGAGGAGCTGCTCATCGATCCCGGATTCGGCTTCGGCAAGACCCTGGAGCACAATCTCACACTGTTGCGTCGCCTCGGGGAGCTCACGGCCATCGGGCCACCCGTGCTGGTCGGGTTGTCGCGCAAGTCCATGGTGGGCAAACTCACCGGCCGCGCGGAGGGCGAGCGGCAGTCGGGCAGCGTGGTACTGGCGGTGATCGCCGCGCTCGCCGGTGCGCGCGTGGTGCGCGCGCACGATGTGGCGGCCACGGTCGAGGCGCTGCGAGTGGTGGCGGCACTGCGGGACGTGCCCGCGGCACGCGCGGGCGGTTAGCGAGGGGGTTGAATGGGCCGGCGATACTTCGGGACCGATGGAGTCAGAGGGCGCGTGGGCGAGCACCCGATGACGGTCGACTTCGCGCTGCACCTGGCGAGCGCCGCGGCGCGGGTGCTGGCTCCCGAGGGCGGCACGGTGCTGATCGGCAAGGACACCCGCCTGTCGGGCTACATGTTCGAGTCGGCACTCGAAGCCGGCTTCGTCGCCGCCGGCGTCAACGTGATGCTCATCGGGCCGCTGCCGACGCCCGGCATTGCCTACCTGACACGGCGCTTCAAGTGCGGCTTCGGCGTGGTGATCAGCGCCTCGCACAATCTCTACGACGACAACGGCATCAAGTTCTTCGACGGCTCGGGAGCGAAGCTGTCGGATGAGCTCGAGGAGCGCATCGAGAACGAGCTGGCGCAGCCGCCGCTGACCCGCACCTCGAGAAACCTCGGCCGCGCCACGCGCGTGGACCGCTCGCGCACCGTGTACCAGGAGTTCTGCGCCTCGACGTTCCCTGCCGGCCTTGACCTCTCGGGACTCAAGATCGTCATCGACTGCGCGAACGGCGCCTCCTATAAGGTGGCGCCGCGCATCCTCGCCGATCTCGGCGCCGAGATCGTGCCGATCGGCTGCTCGCCCAACGGGCGCAACATCAACGACGGCTGCGGCTCGACCGCGCCCGACCTGCTGCAACTCACCGTGCCGGGCGTGCGCGCCAACGTCGGACTCGCGCTCGATGGCGACGGCGACCGGCTGATGATGGTCGATCATCTGGGGCGCATCGTCGACGGCGACCAGCTGCTGTTCGTGATCGCACGCGCGCTCAAGCAGGCAGGGATGCTGCGCGGGCCCGTGGTCGGCACCGTGATGAGCAACCTTGGGCTTGAGATCGGCCTGCGTGCGAGCGGCATCGATTTCCGCCGCGCCGCGGTCGGCGACCGCTACGTGCTCGCCATGCTGCGCGAGGCGCAGGGCATGCTCGGCGGCGAGACCTCGGGCCACATCCTGTGTCTCGATAAGACCACCACCGGCGATGGGATCATCTCGGCGCTGCAGGTGCTGGCGGTCCTCAAGCAGACCGGTCGCCCGCTCGCCGAGCTCGCCTCGGGGATGCAGAAGTATCCGCAGGTGCTGCTCAACGTGAAGGTGGCGAAGCGTTTTGACCCCGCCACGGTGCCAGCCGTACAGGAGGCGATGGCGCGCATTGAGCGGCACATGGCGGGTGAGGGCCGGGTGGTGCTGCGGGCTTCCGGCACCGAGCCGGTGATCCGGGTCATGGTGGAGGGGCGCGATGAGGGCGCGACGCGCGCCGCCGCCACGGAGCTTGCGGACATCGTTAAGGCAGCGGCGGCTGCCTGAATCAGGCCCCGGCGGCGCGGCGCGTTCCGGGCAGTCCGGGGGAGCGTTGCGTCACCCCCCCTGCGCCGCTATCATCCCGCGCCCTTCGGGGTACAAGCCCCTGTTTTGAGAGCGAGTCCAGAGCACATCGTCATGCGCCGATCGATCGTCGCGGGTAACTGGAAGATGCACGGCTCGCGCACCGAGAACGCGCGGCTCATCGAGGAGCTGCTCGCCGGGGCGCCGGCCGCGGCGCCGGCCGACTGCGTGGTGTGCCCGCCGCTCGTGTACCTGCAGGAGGTGGGGCGGCTGCTGCGCGACTCGCTGTTCAAGCTCGGCGCGCAGGACGTGTGCGCGGACTCCCACGGCGCCTTTACCGGCGAAGTGTCCGCCGCGATGCTGAAGGACGTCGGCTGCGAGTACGTGATCGTCGGCCACTCGGAGCGACGCCTGCTGTACCGTGAGAGTGATCAGCTCGTGGCGCGCAAGTTCGCCGCGGCGCACGCCAAGGGGCTGATCCCGATCCTGTGCGTCGGCGAGCAGCTCGCCGACCGCGAGGCGGGCCGCACGCGCGAGATCGTGGCGCGACAGCTGGACGTGGTGCTGGAACTGTGCGGTGCGGGCACGCTGGAGCGTGCCGTCATCGCCTACGAGCCGGTGTGGGCGATCGGCAGCGGCCGCAATGCCACACCGGATCAGGCCGAGGACGTGCATGCCTTCATCCGCGCCCGGATCGCGGCCCGGGATGCTAAAATCGCGGCCGGCACGCGCATCCTTTACGGTGGCAGCGTGAAGGCCGGAAACGCGGCCGAGCTGTTCAACATGCCGGACGTCGACGGCGGCCTGATCGGCGGTGCCTCACTCAAGGCCGATGAGTTTCTGACAATCCTGGCTGCCGCGCGGCCAGGCTGAGCGGGTTACCCAAGATGCTACGTATCGTTCTCACCGCGGTGCAGGTCTTCAGCGCATTCGCCATCATCGGGCTCGTGCTGCTTCAGCGCGGCAAGGGCGCCGAGGCCGGGGCGGGCTTCGGCTCGGGCGCATCCGGCACCGTGTTCGGTGCGCGCGGCGCGACCACGGCCCTGTCGCGTGCCACGGCGATCTTCGCGGCGATCTTCATGATCAACAGTCTCGCGCTCGCCTACATCGGCACGATGACCACCAAGGAGACGCCGAAGACGATCCTCGAGGAGGCCGCCGAGGCTGCCAAGCCGGCGCCGGCCCCCGCAAGCTCGCAGCAGCCGCCGGCGCCGTCCGCAGCGCCGGCGAGCGCCCCGGCCCCCGCGGCGAGCCCGGCGCCAGTGCCGGCTCCCTCGCAGCCGCCCAAGTAGAGACAGATCCGCGCACACGCGGAGTCACAGTTGCCCACGTGGTGGAATTGGTAGACACACTAGCTTGAGGGGCTAGCGCCGCAAGGTGTGGGAGTTCGAATCTCCCCGTGGGCACCACAATCATCGACGCACTCGCGCCGCTCACTCACAGGTTGAGCGGCGCACGCATGGGTGCGGAAGGCCGGCAGTGGCTGCCGATCCGACGACCGCGCTGCTACAATGCAGAGGCTTGTCGGGGGGCAGGTCGTGACGATCTGCCTTTTTTGCAACTGTCGCCTATGCTGCTGAACTACCTGCCCATTCTGATCTTTCTGATCGTGGCCGGGGCGCTGGCCACGGTGTTGCTGGTGCTCGGCACCGGGCTCGGGCGTCATTTTGCGCGCTTCCACAGCGATCCCGCCAAGCTCGCGCCCTACGAATGCGGCTTCGATGCCTTCGAGGACAGCCGCGTGAAGTTCGACGTGCGCTACTACCTGGTGGCGATCCTGTTCATCGTGTTCGATCTGGAGATCGCGTTTCTCTTCCCCTGGGCGGTGGCGCTCGGGAAGATCGGGCTCGCCGGGGTGATCGCGATGGCGATCTTCCTGCTGATCCTGGTCGTGGGCTTCATCTACGAATGGCGCAAGGGGGCGCTCGAGTGGGACTAGAGACCGAAGGCCCGGAGGGTTTTGCGCAGCGTGGCTTCGTTACCACGCAGCTCGACAGCCTCGTCAACTGGGCACGCACCGGGTCGCTCTGGCCCATGACTTTCGGACTTGCCTGCTGCGCCGTCGAGATGATGCACGCCGGCGCCTCGCGCTACGACCTGGACCGCTTCGGCGTGGTATTTCGCCCCAGCCCGCGCCAGTCGGACGTGATGATCGTCGCCGGCACGCTGGTCAATAAGATGGCGCCGGCGCTGCGTAAGGTCTACGACCAGATGGCCGAGCCGCGCTGGGTGATCTCGATGGGCTCGTGCGCCAACGGCGGCGGCTACTACCACTATTCCTACTCCGTCGTGCGCGGCTGCGACCGCATCGTCCCGGTCGATGTATACGTCCCGGGCTGCCCGCCGACGGCCGAGGCGCTGATTTACGGCATCATACAGCTGCAGAAGAAGATAGCCCGTACCAGCACGATCGCGAGATAACGGATGAAGGGGACGCAAGTTTGAGCGAGGCGATCGAGGCACTCGCGGCGAAGGTCGACGCGCAGCTCAAGGGCACTGTGCGCCGGCTCGCATCGCTCGCCCACGAGCTCGCCTACGAGACCGACGCGACGACGCTGCTCGCGGTGTGCCGGGCGCTGCGCGACGCACCGGAGCTCAGGTTTCAGATGCTCATGGATCTCGCCGGGGTCGATTACCTGCACTACGCCCTCGATGAGTGGCAGACGACGGGCGCCACGCGCTCAGGGTTCAGCCGCGGCCGTTACGCGCAGGAGGCGGCTCCCGACCCGGATGCGCCCGGGCGCTTCGCGGTCGTCTATAACCTCCTGTCGATCGCCCACAACCAGCGGCTGCGGCTGCGCGTCAAGTGTCCCGACAGCGCCGAGCCGAGCGTCGACTCGGTGCTCGACATCTGGGCGAGCGCCAATTGGTTCGAGCGCGAGGCGTTCGATCTCTACGGCATCATCTTCCGCGGCCACCCGGATCTGCGCCGCATCCTGACCGACTACGGTTTCATCGGTCATCCGTTCCGCAAGGACTTCCCGCTGTCGGGCAACGTCGAAGTGCAGTACGACCCCGAGCGGCAGCGCGTCGTGTACCGTCCGGTGAGCATCGTGCCGCGCGTGCTGGTGCCGAAGGTGATCCGCAGGGACCACCGCTACGAGCCGGCGCTGCGCACGCCCGAGGTGCCGCGCTGATGGCCGACGCTCCGCTCAACGAGATCCGCAATTACACGATGAACTTCGGGCCGCAGCATCCGGCCGCGCACGGCGTGCTGCGCCTGGTGCTGGAGATGGACGGCGAGGTGATCCAGAAGGCGGATCCGCACATCGGCCTGCTGCATCGGGCCACCGAGAAGCTCGCCGAATCGAAGCCCTTCAACCAGTCGATCGGCTACATGGACCGGCTCGACTACGTCTCGATGATGTGCAACGAGCATGCCTATGTGCTCGCCATCGAGCGGCTGCTCGGAATCGAGCCGCCGGAACGCGCGCAGTACATCCGCGTGCTGATGGATGAGGTCACGCGCATCCTCAATCACCTCATGTGGCTCGGCGCCCACGGGCTCGACATCGGCGCCATGACGGTGTTCCTCTTGTGCTTCAAGGAGCGCGAGGAGCTCATGGACGTCTACGAGGCGGTGTCGGGCACGCGCATGCACGCCACCTACTACCGCCCGGGGGGCGTGTATCGCGACCTGCCGGACGTGATGCCGAAATACCAGGTGACGCGCTGGCACTCGGCGAAGGAGGTGGCCAAGCTGAATGCGTCCCGCAGCGGCACGCTGCTCGATTTCCTGCAGGCCTTCACCGAGCGCTTCCCGGCATCGATCGACGACTACGAGGCGCTGCTCACCGACAACCGCATCTGGAAGCAGCGCACGGTCAACATCGGGGTGGTGACGCCCGAGCGCGCCATGCAGCTCGGCTTCTCGGGCCCGATGCTGCGCGGCTCGGGCGTAGCGTGGGACCTGCGCAAGAAGCAGCCCTACGAGGTCTACGAGCGCATGGACTTCGATATTCCGGTGGGCGTCAATGGCGACTGCTACGACCGTTACCTGGTGCGCGTCGAGGAGATGCGGCAGTCGAACCGCATCGTCCGCCAGTGCGTCGACTGGCTGCGCGCCCATCCGGGCCCGGTGATGATCGACGATCGCAAGGTACGCCCGCCGCGGCGCGAGCGCATGAAAGAGGACATGGAGGCGCTCATCCATCACTTCAAGTTCTTCACCGAGGGCTACGAGGTCCCAGCTGGCGACACCTACGCGGCGGTCGAGGCGCCGAAGGGTGAATTCGGCATCTATCTGGTTTCCGACGGCGCCAACAAGCCCTACCGGCTCAAGTGCCGGGCGCCGGGCTTCCCGCACCTGGCGGCGCTCGAGGAGATGTGCAAGGGGCATATGCTCGCCGACGTGGTGGCGGTGATCGGCACGCAGGACATCGTGTTCGGGGAAGTCGACCGGTGAGCAACGCACGCAGCAACGTCGGCGTGGCCGGCACCGCGCTGGTCAGCAAGCTGTCGCTCCTCAGCGAGGAGACGCGCCGCGAGATCGACCACTGGGTGGCCAAGTTCCCCGCCGGCAGGCAGCGCTCGGCGTGCATCGCGGCGCTGCGCGCGGCGCAGGAGCAGAATCGGGGCCACCTCACTCCGGATCTCATGGATGCGGTCGCCGAGCACTTGCAGCTCCCGGCGATCCAGGTGTACGAGGTGGCGAGCTTCTATTCGATGTTCGAGATCCATCCGTGCGGGCGCCACCACGTCAGTATCTGCACCAACATCTCCTGCATGCTGAACGGCGCCGAGGCGCTGGTGGCGCACGCCGAGAAGAAGCTCGGCATCAAGCTCAACGAGAGCACACCCGACGGACGCATCTTTCTCAAGCGCGAGGAGGAGTGCCTGGCGGCCTGCAACGGCGCGCCGATGATGATGGTGGATCACGTGTTCCACGAGAACCTGACGCCCGAGAGCCTGGATAAGGTCCTGGACGAGCTCAAGTGAGCGATCTCGACAGCAAGTACGCCGACAAGATGAACCTGGTGGCGTTCGAGCCCCTGAAGCTCGAGCGCCCCTGGACGCTCGCCACCTATCGCAGCATCGGCGGCTACGAGGTGTGGGAGCGGATCCTGAAGGACAAGCCCGATCGCGGCTCGATCATCGATCAGGTCAAGGCCTCGGGGCTGCGCGGCCGCGGCGGCGCCGGCTTCCCGACCGGCACCAAGTGGAGCTTCATGCCGAGGAATTCGCCGGTACAGAAGTACCTGGTGTGCAACTCGGATGAGAGCGAGCCCGGCACCTGCCACGACCGCGACATCCTGCGCTTCAACCCGCACGCCCTCATCGAGGGCCTGGCGATCGCCGGCTATGCCACCAACTCCACCGTCGCCTATAACTACATCCGCGGTGAGTTTCTCGGTGAGCCCGCGCCGCGCTTCGAGGCGGCGCTCGAGGAGGCCTATGCGGAAGGGCTGCTCGGCAAGAACATCCGCGGCTCGGGGGTCGACTTCGACCTGCATGCCTTCATCGGCGCCGGCGCCTACATCTGCGGTGAGGAGACGGGGCTGCTCGAATCGCTCGAGGGCAAGCCCGGCAAGCCGCGCTTCAAGCCGCCGTTTCCGGCCAACTTTGGCCTGTACGGCGCGCCCACCACCATCAACAACACGCTGAGCTTCGCCTCGGTGCCGACCATCCTGCGCAAGGGGCCGGCGTGGTTCGCCGCGCTCGGGCCCGCCAACTCGGGCGGCACGCTGATCTTCTCGTTCTCCGGGCACGTGGCGCGGCCGCGCAACCTGGAGCTGCCGCTCGGCACGCCGTTCGCCGACCTGCTGGCGCTGAACGGCGGCATGCGCGGTGGGGCGAAGCTCAAGGCGGTGATCCCGGGCGGAGTCTCGGTGCCGGTGGTGCCGGGCGAGATCATGATGAAGACCAACATGGACTACGACTCGGTGAAGGCCGCGGGCTCGGCGCTCGGCACCGGGGCCGCCATCATCATGGACGAGACCACCTGCATGGTGCGCGTGCTGGAGCGTGTATCGCGCTTCTACATGTCGGAGTCCTGCGGCCAGTGCACGCCGTGCCGCGAGGGCACCGGGTGGATGAACCGGCTGCTGAAGCGAATGCTGGCCGGCGAGGCGCGCCGCGAGGAGCTGGGACTGCTGCTGGATGTCGCCAACCGCATCGAGGGGCACACGATCTGTGCCTTCGGCGATGCGTCCGCGTGGCCGGTGCAGAGCTTCCTCAAGCACTACCGGCACGAGTTCGAGTACGTGATCGATCACGGCGGCAAGAGCCTGGTCGGCGAGACCCTCGGAGCGCGGGCGGCTTAAAGATGGCGGACGACCTGGTCAACATCGAGATCGACGGCGTGCCGGTCAAGGCACGCAAGGGCGAGATGCTGATTCGCGTCACCGACGCGCACGGCGTGTACGTACCGCGCTTCTGTTACCACGACAAGCTGTCGATCGCCGCCAATTGCCGCATGTGCCTGGTGGAGATGGAGAAGTCGCCGAAGCCGGTGCCGGCGTGCGCCACGCCGGTCATGGAGGGCAACAAGTTCTTCACCAAGTCGCCGCGTGCGATCGGTGCGCAGCGCGCCACCATGGAATTCCTGCTCATCAACCACCCGCTTGACTGTCCGATCTGCGACCAGGGCGGGGAGTGCGAGCTGCAGGATCTGGCGGTCGGCTTCGGTCGCGACGCCTCGCGCTACAACGAGCGCAAGCGCGCGGTGCTGGATGAGAATCTCGGGCCGCTGATCGCCACCGACATGACGCGCTGCATCCACTGCACGCGCTGCATCCGCTTCACCGAGGAGGTCGCCGGCATCCAGGAGCTCGGCATGATCGGCCGCGGCGAGCACATGAAGGTGCGCACCTATATAGAGAGTGCGGTCAACCACGAGCTGGTCGGCAACATCATCGACCTGTGTCCGGTGGGTGCGCTGGTCTCCAAGCCCTACCGCTTCAGCGCCCGCGCCTGGGAGATGGGCGCGGTGCCGCTGGTGTCGCCGCATGACCCGGTGGGCACCAACCTCTACGGCCACGTGCTGCGCGGCCATCTGATGCGCGTCGTGCCGCGCGAGAACGAATCCATCAACGAGACCTGGATCGCCGATCGCGACCGCTTCAGCTACGAGGGCGTCTACAGCCCCGAGCGGCTCGAGCAGCCGCTCGTGCGGCGCGGCGAGGAATGGGTCGAGAGCGACTGGGAGGGCGTGCTCAATCGCGTGGCGCAGGGCCTGCGCGAGGCCGGCGCCCACAGCGGCTTCCTCGCCAGCAGCTGCGCGACGCTCGAGGAGCTGTACCTGACCGCGCGTATCGCCCGCGGTCTCGGCAGCCACAACGTCGATCATCGGCTGCGGCGCCGCGACTTCCGCGATCAGGCGGCCGATCCCGCGGTCCCGGGTCTTGGCATGGCGATCGCGGACGTGGATGCGCTCAACGGCCTCCTCATCGTCGGCTCGAACCTGCGCCGCGAGGTACCGATTCTGGCGCACCGGGTGCGCAAGGCCGCGTGCCGCGGCGCGCAGGTCGCGTTCGTCAATCCGGTGCGCTTCGCTTACCAGTTCCCGATCGCCGCCTACCTGAGCGGGGCACCGCGCGCGCTCGTGACCGAACTCGCGGGCGTGCTCGCCGCGGTCGCCGAAGCCGCCGGCCAGCCTCTGCCTGGGCACGTCGCGGCGGCCGCGGGCGCGGCACGCGTGACCGATGAGCATCGGGCCGCAGCGCGCGCACTGCTCAGCGGCGAGCGCCGTGCCGTGTGGCTCGGGGCGCTCGCCACGCGCCATGCGCAGTTCTCCGAGCTGCGCGCGCTCGGCGCGGCGCTCGCACAGCTCGCGGGAGCCTCCTTCGGCGTGCTCGCGGAGGGCGGCAATGCCGCCGGTGCCTGCCTCGCCGGCGCACTGCCGCATCGCCTGCCCGGCGGCCAGGCGGTCACCGAGCCCGGGCTGACGGCGCGCGAGATGCTGCGGCGGCCGCTCAAGGCCTGCGTGCTGGTGGGCGGCATCGAGCCCGGCATCGATGCGCTCGATCCGGACGCCGCGAGCATCCTGTCACGCGGCGGCCTGGTCGTCGCGCTCACGCCCTTCGCGAGTGATGAGATCAAGCGCTATGCGCACGTGCTGCTGCCGATCGGCACGTTCGCCGAGACCTCCGGCACCTACGTCAATTGCGAGGGCGTGTGGCAGAGCCAGACCGGGGCTGCGATCCCGGTCGGTCAGGCGCGCCCCGCGTGGAAGGTGCTGCGCGTGCTCGGCAACCTGCTCAACCTGCCGGGCTTTGACTACCAGTCATCCGAGGACGTGCGCGAGGAGCTGCGCGCGCTGTGCACGCCGGCCGCGCCGGCCGCCTACAGCGGCAGTTTCGCGGTGAGCGCGAACGCCGGCGAGCCGGGTGCGGGCGAGCCGAAGCTCATCGATGTGCCCATGTATCAGACCGATGCGGTGGTGCGCCGGGCGCCCTCGCTGCAGAAGACGCGCGAGGGCCGCACCGCGGCCGCGAGCTACTGAGGCGCCGGTGCTGAATCCTTCGCAACTCTGGCAGGCGCTCCCCGACTACGGTCGCTCGACCGTGTGGATCCTCGTCATCACGGTGGCGCTCATCATCTGCGTCGCGCTCCTCACGCTCTGGGAGCGCAAGGTGATCGGCTGGATGCAGCTGCGCCGCGGACCGAATCGCGTGCGCATCTTCGGCTTCCTGCCCGGCGTCGGGCAGCCGTTCGCGGACGTGGTGAAGCTGCTGCTCAAGGAAGTGGTGATCCCGGCCAACTCCAACAAGTTCCTGTTTCGCGTCGCACCGCTGATCGCGCTCGTGCCGGCATTCGCCGCCTGGGCGGTGATCCCGCTGTCGCCCGAGGTCGTGGTGTCGAAGGCGGATGCGGGACTGCTCTACCTACTGTCGCTCACTTCGATGGGGGTCTACGGCGTCATCGTCGCCGGCTGGGCGGCGAACTCCAAGTATGCGTTCCTCGGTGCCATGCGCTCGGCCGCACAGATGGTGGCCTACGAGATCGCGATGGGATTCGCGCTGGTCGGGGTGCTGATGGCCACGGGCAGCATGAATCTCGGCACCATCGTCCGCACCCAGGAAGGCGGCTTCCTCGCCTGGAACTGGCTGTGGCTGTTTCCGCTGCTGGTGGTGTATTTCATCTCCGGCGTCGCCGAGACCAATCGCGCGCCGTTTGACGTCGCGGAAGGCGAGTCGGAGATCGTCGCGGGGTTTCACGTCGAGTACTCGGGGATTGCGTTTGCGCTGTTCTTCCTCGCCGAGTACGCCAACATGATCCTGATCTCGGCGCTCACCGCGGTGTTCTTCTTCGGCGGCTGGCACGGGCCGTTCGAGGGCTATCCGCTGCTCGGCGCCACGTTCCTCGGCCAGCCGAGCTTCCTGTGGTTCGGGCTGAAGATCTTCCTGCTGTTGTTCCTCTTTTTGTGGATCCGCGCCACCTTCCCGCGTTACCGCTACGACCAGATCATGCGGCTCGGGTGGAAGGCGCTGATTCCCGTCACGCTGGTGTGGATCGGAGTCGAGATGCTGCTCGCCGTGTATCACCTCGGGCCGTGGGCGCGTCCCTGGTATCACTGATGGCCGTCAATCCCTTCAAGACCCTGCTGCTGCCGGAGCTCCTCAAGGGGCTCATGGTCACCGCGCGCACCTTGGTTACAACCAAGTACACGCTCAACTACCCCGAGGAGAAGACGCCCCAGTCGCCGCGCTTCCGCGGGCTGCATGCGCTGCGCCGCTATGCGAACGGCCAGGAGCGTTGCATCGCCTGCAAGCTGTGCGAGGCGGTGTGCCCCGCGGTGTGCATCACCATCGACTCGGACGTGGCGCCGGATGGCACGCGGCGCACCAGCCGCTACGACATCGACCTCTTCAAGTGCATCTACTGCGGCTTCTGCGAGGAGGCCTGCCCGGTCGATGCCATCGTTCTGACCCGCATTCACGAGTACCACATGGAGAAGCGCGGCGAGAACATCATGAGCAAGGACAAGCTGCTCGCGGTCGGCGAGCGCTACGAGGCCATGATCGCCGCCGACAAGGCCGCGGACGCACCGTACCGATGAGCGCCGTGACGCACAACACGCAGCCGGGCGGTGTGCGATGCTGATCCAGGTGCTGTTCCACCTGTTCGGCGCCATCCTGGTGCTGGCGGCGCTGGGCGTCATCACGACGCGCAACCCGGTGTACTCAGCGCTCGCCCTGGTGCTGTGCTTCATCACCTCGGCGGCCATCTGGCTGCTGATCGAGGCGGAGTTCCTCGCCGTGGTGCTGGTTCTGGTGTACGTCGGCGCCGTCATGGTGCTGTTCCTGTTCGTGGTGATGATGCTCGACATCAACCTCGCGGAGCTGCGCCGCGGCTTCACACGCTTCGCCTGGCTCGGCGTGCTGACCGCGCTCGCGGTGATCGTCGAGATAGTCGGGGTGGTGTGGGCGCGCGGCGGCTTGGGTCTCGATGCCACACATGGCGGCCTTCCCGAGCCCGCCGATTACAGCAATACGGCGGCCCTCGGCGGCGTGCTTTATACGCGCTATGCCTATCCGCTCGAGCTGGCCGCGGTGCTGCTGCTGGTCGCGATCGTCGCCGCGATCGCCCTCACCATGCGACGCCGCACCGGGCTGAAGGTCCAGGACGTCAGCCGCCAGGTCGCGGTGCGGCGCGAGGACCGGGTGCGACTCGTCAAGATGGACGCGGAGAAGCGCCCATGATCACGCTGGCGCAGCTGCTCACCCTCTCTGCGATCGTGTTCTCGCTCGCGGTCGCTGGCATCTTCCTCAACCGCAAGAACGTGATACTGCTGCTGATGTGCGTCGAGCTGCTGCTGCTCGCCGCCAACTTCAACTTCATCGCGTTCTCCCGCTATCTGAATGACATCAACGGTCAGGTGTTCGTGTTCTTCATCCTCACCGTGGCGGCGGCCGAGTCGGCCATCGGGCTCGCGATCCTGGTGGTGCTGTTCCGCGAGCGGCGCAGCATCAACGTCGAAGACCTGAATACGCTCAAGGGCTGAAGGCGCACTGCATGAATTCCACGCTGCTGCTCGCGATTCCGCTGCTGCCGCTCATCGCGGCGGTGATCGCGGGTCTCGGCGGCCGCCTCATCGGGCGCGGCGGCGCGCATAGCATCACGTGTCTGGCGGTCGGCGCCTCCTGCGTGCTGTCGCTGATCGTGCTCAAGCAGACCTGGGTCGATGGTGTGCCGAGCTACGACGCGCCGCTCTACACCTGGCTGGTGAGCGATGGCATGCACATGCAGGTCGGCTTCCTCATCGACCGGCTGACGGCCCTCATGATGACGGTGGTCACCTTCGTGTCGCTGTGCGTGCACGTCTACACCATCGGCTACATGGCGGACGATCCGGGCTACACGCGCTTCTTCAGCTACATCTCGCTGTTCACCTTCTCGATGCTGATGCTGGTGATGGCGAACAACTTCATGCAGCTGTTCTTCGGCTGGGAGGCGGTCGGGCTGGTGTCGTACCTGCTGATCGGCTTCTGGTACACGCGCCCGAGCGCGATCTTTGCCAATCTCAAGGCCTTCATCGTCAACCGCGTGGGCGATTTCGGCTTCGTGCTCGGCATCGCCGGCATCGCCTTCTACACCGGCTCGCTCGATTACCGCGCGGCATTCGCCGCCGCGCCGCACATCGCGCAGGCGGTGATTCCGCTGAGCTCCACCTGGAGCGTCGGTGCGCTCACCCTCATCTGCATTTGCCTGTTCGTGGGCGCCATGGGTAAGTCGGCGCAGGTGCCGCTGCACGTGTGGCTGCCGGACTCGATGGAAGGCCCGACGCCGATCTCGGCGCTCATCCACGCGGCGACCATGGTGACCGCGGGAATCTTCATGGTGGCGCGCATGTCGCCGCTGTTCGAGTACTCCGATGCCGCGCTGTCGGTGGTGCTGGTGGTGGGCTCGCTCACGGCCTTCTTCATGGGCCTGCTCGGAATCGTGAACAACGACATCAAGCGCGTGATTGCCTACTCGACGCTGTCGCAGCTCGGTTACATGACGGTGGCGCTCGGGGTGTCCGCCTACGGCGCGGCGATTTTTCACCTCATGACTCATGCCTTCTTCAAGGCGCTGCTGTTCCTCGCGGCCGGCTCGGTGATCATCGCCATGCACCACGAGCAGGACATGCGCCGCATGGGCGGACTCGCCAAATACATGCCGGTGACCGCCGTCACCTGCTGGATCGGGGCGCTGGCGCTCATCGGCACGCCGTTCTTCGCAGGCTTCTACTCCAAGGACGCCATCATCGAGGCGGTCGGCGAGTCGCACCGCGCCGGGGCCGGTTTTGCTTACTGGTGCGTGCTGCTCGGCGTGTTCGTCACCGCGCTCTATACGTTCCGCATGCTGTTCCTGACCTTCCATGGCCCGGAGCGCTTCCGCGACGCCGCGGCGCACGGCGACGATCACGAGGGCGGGCAGCCGGACGAGCACGCGCACGACGACCACGGCGGCGATCCGCACGAGAGTCCGTGGGTGGTGACGGTGCCCTTGATCGCACTCGCGATCCCCTCAGTGCTGATCGGCGCACTCACCGTGGGACCGGTGCTGTTCGGCAGCTACTTCGGCCACTCCATCATGGTGCTGCAGGCCAACGACGTGGTGGCGAAGGTCGGCGAGGATTTCGGCGGGCCCGTGAGCTTCGCGCTCCAGGGCCTCTTGAAGCCGCCGTTCTGGTTTGCGGCCGCGGGGGTGGTGACCGCGTGGCTGTTCTTCCTCAAGCGCCCCGAGTGGGCGGACGAGGCCGCGCGGCGCTGGCGTTGGCTGTACCGGATCCTCGTCGAGAAGTACTACTTCGACTGGTTCAACGAGAACGTGCTCGCCCCCCTCACCCGGGGCATCGGCGTCGGGCTGTGGAAGGGCGGGGACCAGGCGCTGATCGACGGCGCCATGGTGAACGGCACGGCGGAGGCTGTCGGCTGGTTCGGCGGTCTGGTGCGCCGCGTGCAGAGCGGCTACCTCTACTCTTACGCGTTCTGGATGGTCATCGGGCTCGCGGTACTGCTCGGCTGGTACCTGCGTCACCCGTAGAGAGAACGCACGCGCATGCCGCACCTGCTCTCGCTCCTCATCTGGATACCGATCGTCGCCGGGCTCATCGTGCTCGCGCTTGGCGATGGGCGGATAGGCGCGGCCCGCTGGCTGGCGCTCGCCGCTTCCCTCGTGACGCTAGCTCTCACGGTGCCGCTGTGGAACGGTTTCGACACCACCACCGCAGCGCTGCAGTTCGTGGAGAAGTTGCCGTGGATCCCGCGCTTCCAGGCGTACTACGCGCTCGGGATCGATGGCATCTCGCTGCCGCTCATCGTGCTCACGGCCTTCATGACCGTGCCGGTGGTGATTGCCGCCTGGACCGTGATCGAGGCGCGCCCGGCGCAGTACTACGCGGCCTTCCTCATCATGGAAGGACTCATGATCGGCGTGTTCAGCGCGAGTGACGCGCTGCTCTTCTATTTCTTCTGGGAAGCGATGCTGATCCCGATGTTCCTCATCATCGGCATCTGGGGCGGACCGCGGCGCGTCTACGCGACCATCAAGTTCTTTCTCTATACCTTCCTCGGCTCGGTGTTCATGCTGGCGGCGCTCATCTACATGTACGTCAAGGCGGGCGACTACTCGATCGCGAGCCTGCAGGGGCTGCCGCTGACGCTCCTCGAGCAGCGCTGGATCTTCCTCGCGCTGATGCTGGCGTTCGCGGTCAAGGTGCCGATGTTCCCGGTCCACACCTGGCTGCCGGACGCGCACGTCGAGGCGCCCACCGGCGGCTCGGTGATCCTGGCGGCCATCATGCTGAAGATGGGCGGCTACGGCTTCCTGCGCTTCTCGCTCCCCATCGCACCGGATGCGAGCCGCGAGCTCGACCTGCTGGTAATCGCGCTGTCATTGATCGCGGTGATCTACATCGGCTTCGTGGCGCTCGTGCAGCAGGACATGAAGAAGCTGATCGCCTATTCCTCGATCGCCCACATGGGTTTTGTGACCCTCGGCGCGTTCGTCATCTACGAGATCGTGGCGGCCACCCACAGTAGCGTTGGCGCCGGCATGGGGCTCGATGGCGCCATGGTGCAGATGGTCTCGCACGGGCTGATCTCCGGGGCCCTGTTCCTGTGCGTCGGCGTGCTGTACGACCGCCTGCACAGCCGCCAGATCGCCGACTACGGCGGCGTCGTCAACACCATGCCGGTATTCGCCGCCTTCATGGTGCTGTTTGCGCTCGCCAACACCGGACTCCCCGGTACGTCCGGCTTCGTTGGCGAGTTCCTGGTGATCATCGCCAGCTTCCGGGCGAGCTTCTGGTACGCAGCGCTCGCGGCGGTGACGCTGATCCTCGGCGCCTGCTACACGCTGTGGCTGGTGAAGCGGGTGGTGTTCGGGCCCGTGGCCTCGCCCAGGGTGGCGGCGCTCGAGGACTTGAATGCGCGCGAATTCATCGTGCTGGGGGCGCTGGCGGTGGCGGTGCTGCTGGTCGGGGTGTGGCCGGCGCCGCTATTGAAGGTCATGCAGCCGACCATCCATCACCTAGTGACTCAGGCGATCGCCACCAAGCTGTGAGCCGCGCATGCCGGATGCCTCCATGACCTCTGTGAGCTTCGCACCCGCGATCGCCGAGATCTGGCTCACCTGTGCGGTGTGCATCGTGCTGCTCGCCGAGGTGTTCGTCGGCGAGCGCCGCCGCGGACTCACGCCGACCCTGACGCTGGTGAGCCTGGCGATCGGCGCTGCGCTCACGGTGCAGTACGGTGAGGTCGCGCACCGCACGCTGCTGTTCGACGGGCTGTACATCGCCGATCCGCTGGGCTGGGCGCTGAAGCTGGCCGGTTTCGTGTTCGTCGCGGTGGCGCTGCTCTACTCGCGCACCTACCTCGAGAACCGCAACATCCTGCGCGGCGAGTACTACGTGCTGATCCTCACCGCGCTCCTCGGCATCTTCGTACTCATCTCCGCCAACAGCCTGCTGACGCTCTATCTCGGGGTGGAGCTGCTCGCCCTCTCGGTGTACTCGATGGTGGCCTTCGATCGCGATTCGGGCATCGCCGCCGAGTCCGCCATGAAGTACTTCGTGCTGGGAGCGATCGCCTCCGGGATGCTGCTCTACGGCATGTCGCTCATCTACGGGCTCACGGGCTCGCTCGAGCTCGGGCAGATTGCCGCGCGGCTGCACGCGCCGCTCACCCCGGGGATCGTGCTGGGGCTCACCTTCATCGTGGTGGCGGTGGCCTTCAAGCTCGGTGCGGTGCCGTTTCACATGTGGCTGCCGGACGTGTACGAGGGTGCGCCCACCAGCGTGACACTGTTTATCGGCACGGCACCCAAGATCGCCTATTTCGCGCTCGCGCTGCGGCTACTCACCTACGGTCTCGGCGGTGCGGTAGCGGAGTGGTCGCAGATGCTGGCGGTGCTCGCGGTGCTGACGCTGGTGGTGGGCAATGTGGTCGCAATCGTGCAGACCAATCTCAAGCGCATGCTCGCCTACTCGACCATCGCCAATGTCGGCTTCATCGTGCTCGGCTTCGTCGCCGGAACGCCCGACGGCTACAGCGCGGCGCTGTTCTACACGCTGGTATACGTGCTGGTCGCACTCGGCTCCTTCGGTGTGATCCTGCTGGCCGCCTCCAAGGGTTTCGAGGCGGACCGGCTCGACGACTACCGGGGACTGTGGCAGCGCGACCCGATGCTGGCGCTCGCCATGATGGTGCTGATGTTCTCAACCGCTGGCGTGCCGCCGTTCGTCGGCTTCTGGGCGAAGCTGCGCATCTTCCAGGTGCTGTGGGAGAGCAATCACCTGTGGTTGGTGCTGATCGCCGCCGCCATGTCGGTGGTCGGAGCCTTCTATTACCTGCGGATCGTCTGGCTCATGTATTTCGACTCCCCGCCCGCGTCCATTCCGCCCACGCCGCGCTCCCCGGGCGTGCGTCTGGCGCTCGGGCTCAACGCCCTCGCCGTGATCGCACTCGGGCTCTCGCCGGGGCCGCTGCTCGATCTGTGCGCCCGGCTGATTCATTGACACATTGAGGGGTGAGGATTTCCGCGCTCCGCTCTGTCGCCCAAGGAGACTCCCCGTGAAAACCGTGATTCGCGCGCTATGGCTCACGTGTCTTGCGCCCCTCAGCGCCGTAGCGGCGGCCGAAACGTCGCACTACCACATCACTCACCAGCTGGCGCTGCCCGGCGATGAGGGCTGGGACTACCTGAGCTACGAGCAGGGCGGGAATCGCCTCTTCGTCTCGCACGGCTCGCACGTGCTGGTGATCGACACGGAGAAGCTCGCCGTGGTGGGCGACATCCCCGACACCCAGGGCGTGCATGGCATTGCGCTCGCCCCCGACCTCGGCCGCGGCTATGTGAGCGCCGGGCGCGCCGGTACGGTGGTGGAGTTCGACCTGAAATCACTCGCGCGCCTGAAGGACATCAAGGTGACCGGCGACAACCCGGACGCGATTCTCTACGACCCGGCGAGTCAGCGCGTATTCACCTTCAACGGCCGCGGCCACAATGCCACGGCGATCGACGCCAAGACCGATCAGGTGGTCGGCACGATCCCCCTCGATTCCAAGCCCGAGTTTGCAGCCACCGACGGCAAGGGCCGCGTGTACGTGAATCTCGAGGACAAGAACAGCCTCGCGGTCATCGATCCGAAGACCCTCAGGGTGCTGTCGGTGTGGCCGATCGCCGGATGCGAGTCGCCCTCGGGGCTCGCCCTCGATGCCGCCCACCGGCGGCTCTTCCCGGTATGCGACAACCATGTGATGCCGGTGCTGGATGCGACTTCGGGCAAGCTGCTCGGCACCGCGCCAATCGGCGACGGCCCCGACGCCGCCGGCTTCGATCCGGGCACGGGGCTCGCGTTCGCGTCCTGCGGCGAGGGCAAGCTCACCGTGGTGCGTGCCGGGCCCACGGGAAGTGCGCAAGTCGTGGAGTCGGTGACCACGCAGCGCGGCGCCCGCACCATGGCACTCGATGTCGCCACGCACCGCGTTTTCCTGGTGACGGCCGATTTCGGTGCGCCGCCGCCGGCGACTGCCGCGGAGCCGCATCCGCGGCCGGCACGCACTCCGGGGACCTTCAGGCTGCTGGTCCTCGAGCCATGAGCCTTCGGACCCGGGCGGCCGCGTGCGCAGCCCTACTGGCTTCGGTGGGGGTGGTGGCGGCGGCCGGCGGCGCGCCAGCCACGCCGTCGCCGTATGACTCGCTGGCGCATGAGATCTTCAAGCAGCTGATCGAGATCGACACCAGCGACTCGACCGGCAACGTCACGAGCGCCGCGCAGGCGCTGCGCAAGCGCTTCCTCGATGCGGGTTTCCCGGCAGCCGACGTGCAGCTGCTCGGCCCGAGCAACGAACGCAAGAAAAACCTGGTGGTGCGCCTGCACGGCACGGGCCGGCACAAGCCGCTGCTGCTGATCGGGCATCTCGATGTGGTCGAGGCACGGCGCGAGGACTGGAGCACCGATCCCTACAGGCTCATTGAGAAGGACGGCTTCTTCTACGGCCGCGGCACCATCGATATGAAGGACGGGGATGCGGTGATGGCGGCCACCCTGATCCGCATGAAGCAGGAAGGCTTTCACCCGAGCCGCGACATCATTGCCGCATTCACCGCGGACGAGGAGGGCGGCTGCTGCAATGGCATCACCTGGCTGCTCAAGAACCATCGTGAGCTCATCGACGCCGAGTTCGTGCTCAACCAGGACGACTGGTCGGTCATGGCCGAGCACGGCACGCCCAGGGTTGCACGCCTCATCGCGACCGAGAAGCTGTACTCCGACTACCAGCTGCTCGTGACCAACAAGGGGGGTCACAGCTCGGTGCCACGCCCCGACAACGCCATCTACCAGCTGTCGCGCGCGCTCCTGCGGCTGTCACGCTTTGAGTTCCCCTTCGAGCTGAACGAGGTCACACGGGCCTACTTCACGCAGATGGCGGACCAGGTGGCCAAGGGCCAGGAAGCCACCGACATGCGCGCGATACTCAAGGACCCGCCGGACGCGCAGGCGCTGGCGCGGTTGTCGCGCGATCCGGACAACGTATCGATGATGCGCACCACCTGCGTGGCGACGCGCCTCGCCGGCGGACATGCCAACAATGCGCTGCCGCAGCGGGCCGAGGCGATCGTCAACTGCCGCATCTTTCCCGGACACTCGAAGGAAGACATCCGCGAGCTCCTCACCCAGGTGGTGGACGACCCGCAGGTCGCGGTGCGCTACGTGGCCGACGACGGCAGCGTGCACGAGCGCGGCACGGATGAGCGCGCGGTGGCGCCGGCGCCGCTGCGTCCGGAGGTGCTCAAGGCGCTCACCGGCTTGTCGGCGAGCGCCTGGCCGGGTGCCAAGGTGATACCGATCCTCGATCCGGGCGCCTCGGACGCCAAGTACACCATCGCGGCGGGGCTGCCGACCTACACCTTCGGCGGAGTCGCGGTGGATAGGGACGAGGTGCGCGCCCACGGGCGCGACGAGCGACTCGCGGTGGCGGAATTCTACAAGTGGAATGACTTCTTCTACCGCTACGTGCGTGAGCTCACGCAGCAGTAGCGGCGCGGCGCCGCCTCAGGACATGCGGCGCGAGATGGCGATCACGCCGATCAGCACGATGAGGATGTTGAGCACCCACCACGACCCCTGCTTGTGGATGAGGGCGCTCAGCTTGCCCGCGGCGCCCGTGGCCGGCGGTGCCGCGGCGGTCGCGGCAGCCGCGCCGCTCGCCACCGGGAGCTGACCGTCGAGCACCTCCCGTACGCCATCGTGCGCCACGACGATCTCGAGCTTGCCCGGGGTCGCGAGCTTGTCCGGCAGCGGCACCGCCCAGGTGCCGTCGGGGCGCTGCGCGGCGGATGCCCCTGCGCCATCGAGCGTCACGCTGAGCGCGGCGCCCCCCAGCGGTTGCTGATCCGCCACGCGCCGCACGCGCAGCAGCAGCGTCCGCTCGCTCTGCGCCCCCTCGACCGCCACGAGAGCCGAATGCGCGACCGGCGCGAACAGCGGGGCGGCAGCGGCCGGCGTCTGCGCCGCGGCGGACGCAACGCACGCCAGGAGGCCGGCCATCATCCATCCCGCAAGTCTTGCCACACGGCAGATGTTACATCAGCGGGAATCTCGGCCGCGAAGCGCCGCGCTAGAATGAGCGCATGACACCGAGCTATCAGAGCGGATTCGGCAACCACTTCGCGAGCGAGGCGCTGCCGCAGGCATTGCCGCAGGGGCGCAACTCGCCGCAACGCTGTGCGTACGGGCTGTACGCCGAGCAGTATTCGGGTACCGCATTCACCGCCCCGCGGCATGCCAACCGCCGCAGCTGGCTGTACCGCATCCGTCCGACGGCCGTACACGGGCGCTTCGTGCCGCGCGCTGCCCCACGCCTCATCAGCCGCTTCGATGCGCTCGTGCCGTCGCCCGAGCCGCTGCGCTGGGACCCGCTGCCGCTACCGCGCGCACCCACCGACTTCGTGGCGGGACTTACGACGCTGGCGGGTAACGGCTCGCCTGAGCAGCTCACGGGCTGCGCCATCCACTGCTATACCGCCAACCGCTCGATGCAGGGACGGTTCTTCTGCGACGCGGACGGTGAGCTGCTCATCGTGCCGCAGCTCGGCGCGCTGCGCTTTGCGACCGAGCTCGGGGTGCTGGACGTCGAGCCGCAGGAGATCGTCGTCATCCCGCGCGGCCTGCGGTTCCGCGTTGAGCTGCTCGGCGCGCAGGCCCGCGGCTATGTGTGCGAGAACTTCGGGGCGCCGCTGCGGCTGCCGGACTTAGGCCCCATCGGCTCCAACGGCCTGGCCAACCCGCGCGACTTCCTCACCCCGGTGGCGTGGTTCGAGGACCGCGAAGGCCGGTTCGAGCTGATCGAGAAGTTTGCCGGGCAGCTGTGGTCGGCGCCCATCGATCACTCGCCGCTCGATGTGGTGGCGTGGCACGGCAACCACGCGCCCTACAAGTACGATCTGCGTCGTTTCAACACCATCGGCTCGGTGAGCTACGACCATCCCGATCCGTCGATCTTTCTGGTGCTGCAGTCGCCGAGCGACACGCCGGGCGTGGACAACATCGACTTCGTGATTTTCCCGCCACGCTGGCTGGTCATGCAGGACACGTTCCGCCCGCCCTGGTTCCATCGCAACGCGGCGAGCGAGTTCATGGGACTCATCACCGGCACTTACGACGCCAAGGCGGAGGGTTTCACGCCGGGCGGCGCATCGCTGCACAACTGCATGAGCGGCCACGGACCGGATGCGGCGACCTTCGAGAAGGCGAGCCGCGCCGACACCTCACGCCCCGCGCATATCACCGATACCATGGCGTTCATGTTCGAGACGCGCGCGCCGATCCGCCCGACGCGCTTCGCGCTGCGTGCGCCCCAGCTGCAGCGCAACTACCGCAACGTCTGGGCAGGCCTCGCCAAGCACTTCTCCGCACCCCCTGCCGGTGCGGCGGGTGGTGCGCGACGCGCGACCGCCAAGCGGCGTCGCGCGCCGTAGGCTGGCACACTAGGCCCGCATGGCCGCGCTCGATGCGACTCACGATCCCGCCCGGCGCAGCTGGGTGGCCTCTGCCAACGACCCGGGCGGGGACTTTCCGATTCAGAATCTGCCGCTGGCGGCCTTCCGGCGCGCCGGCACGCGCGAGCCGTTGCGCGGCGGGGTGGCGATTGGCACCGAGGTGCTCGACCTCGGGGCACTGAATGCCCTCAAACCCTTCGAGGGGAGCGCTGCGCAGGCGCTCGCGGCGGCGACAGAGCCCAACCTGAATGCGCTCATGGGGCAGGGAGCCGCGCCCCGGGCGGCGCTGCGCGGCGCGCTGTCCGAGGCGCTGCGCACGGGCAGCGCGCTCGAGGCTCGGCTGCGGCCGCTGCTCGTGCCGCAGAGCGCGGTCGAGTACGGCCTGGCTGCGGAGGTGGGCGACTACACCGACTTCTACGCCTCGATTCATCACGCCACCGCCGTCGGCCGGCTGTTCCGTCCCGACAATCCGCTGCTACCGAACTACAAGTGGGTGCCGATCGCCTATCACGGGCGCGCCTCATCGCTGCGCGTCTCGGGGCACGGCGTCGAGCGGCCCCTCGGGCAGGTGCTCGCACCCGGGGCGCAACGGCCGGAGCTCATCCCGACCCGGCGCCTCGACTACGAGCTCGAGGTTGGGGTCTTCATCGGGCGCGGCAATGAGCTCGGGAAGTCAGTGCCGCTCGCGCACGCCGAGGAGCACGTGTTTGGCCTGTGCCTGCTGAATGACTGGTCGGCGCGCGACGTGCAATCGTGGGAGTACCAGCCGCTCGGCCCGTTTCTCGCCAAGAATTTCCTCACCACGGTGTCGCCGTGGGTCGTGACGCTCGAGGCGCTGGCGCCGTTTCGTGTGCCCTGGACGCGGCCGCCCGGGGAGCCCGAGCCGCTCGCCTACCTCGACGACGCCGAAGCGCGGCGCGCGGGTGGCTTCGACCTCGAGCTCGAGGTGTGGCTCGACACGGCGCGCATGCGCGCGAGCGGCGCTGCGCCGCTGCGCCTGTCGCATGCAAACTTCCGCGACTCCTGGTGGACCGTGTCGCAGATGGTGGCCCATCACACGGTGAACGGCTGCAATCTGCGCCCCGGGGACCTGATCGGCAGCGGCACGCAGTCCGGACCGAAGCCGGAGCAGGCCGGCTCGCTCCTTGAGCTGTCGGCGGGCGGCAAGCGGCCGCTCGCGCTCGCGAGTGGCGAGAGCCGCACCTTCCTCGAGGACGGCGACCGCGTGGCTTTTCGCGCCTGCTGCGAGCGCGCCGGCTTTGCACGCATCGGCTTCGGCGAGCTCAGCGGTACGGTGCTGGCGGCGGCCACCCCGGGCGTGGCGGCGAGCGCCGCACTGACGGGGCGGCGCGCTTGAAGAGCTACCGTTATTACGACCTGATCCTCGGCGCCTACGTGTGCGTGCTGCTGTGCGCGAACCTGATCGGCGCCGCCAAGGTGTCGGTGGTGACGCTGCCCATCCTCGGGCCGCGCACCTTCATGGCGGGCGTGCTGTTCTTCCCGATCTCCTATCTCTTCGGCGACATACTCACCGAGGTGTACGGTTACGCGCGCGACCGGCGCGCGGTGTGGGCCGGGTTCGGTGCGCTCGCCTTCGCGGCCCTGATGTCCGCGGTCATCGTGCACCTGCCGCCGGCGGATTTCTGGCGCGCGCGCCAGCCGGCGGTCGAGGAGATGTTCGGCAACACGCCGCGCATCATCTGCGGCTCGATCATTGCGTACTGGTGCGGCTCGTTCGTCAACAGCTACGTGCTGGCAAAGATGAAGATCCTGACGCGCGGCCGCTGGCTGTGGACGCGTCTCATCGGCTCCACCATCTGCGGCGAGCTCATCGACACGGCGCTGTTCTACAGCCTGGCCTTCGGCGGCCTGTGGTCGCGCAACGATCTGGTGAGCGTCGCCACCGACCAGTACGTGCTGAAGACTCTGTGGGAGGTGATCGCGACGCCGCTGACTTACCGGATCGTCGGCTTTCTCAAGCGTGTCGAGCAGGAGGACTACTACGACCGCGACACTGACTTCACGCCCTTCTCGCTGCGGGCCTGAAGGGGCGGGCGGTGAGCGCAAGTAACGGGTCGCCGGGCGCAGCGCAGGCGTCTACGCTCCGTCCGGCTACCCCTGAGGAGACGGCTTACTTGCCGATCTGCTGGCTGACCTGGTTTTCCTGCTGGTTGAGCGACTTCTGCTCGGCCTTGGTGATGTGGCCGCCATTGGTGCTCGCCATGGTCCGCTCTTCCTGGCGGATCGCATGATCCTCGCTGTGCAGCTGCTTGGCCTGCGCCTTGTTGATCTGGCCGTCCTTGCGCTCGGTCTTGATGCGCTGGTTCTGGTTGCCCAGGCGGCTGTTGACCTGCGTGCGACGCGGATGGTCCTTCTGCCACTGGGTCTCATCCGCGAGCGCCGGCGTCACGAGCGCGCCGACGGCGAAGGTGGCGATGGCACCGAGTACGACGTTACGAATGGACTTTGTCATGAACATAACCTCCTGAAGGTGCGGGTACGTATTGAGCCGGAACAACCGGCCTCTAGGGCGTTAACAACGTCGCAGCTTCAGGAGTGCTGACCTTTGTTACGAAGCTTTAACCCGGGGAAGAGTGTGATGCAGTTCACGCGCGCGAGAGCGCTCGCAGCGACAGCGCTCGGCGTGGCGCTGTTAAGCGCCGCGGCGCCTGCCGCGGCCGATGAGTCCGCCCGCGAGACTCCCCAGCAGGCCCTGAGCGATGCCTGGTGGACCGGCCCGCTGCTGGCACCGAATGCCTCGACGTTTCCCGCCGGCCATGCGCTCGTCGAGACGTATGTCTTCGACGTGATGACCAACAGCACGTTCGACACGAGCGGCAACCGTCATGCCTACGACGGCGGCCACGAGCTCGGCTCGCTCACCTACCTCATCTATGGCCTCACCGATCGGGTGTCGGTGGGCCTCTTGCCGCGCTTCGGCTACAACGAGCCCGCCGGTGCCGCCAACAGCTCATCACCCGGCATCGGCGATTTCGGCGCGCAGGTGCAGTATGGCCTGACGAGCTTTCACCAGGGGAGCCTCGTTCCTGCGACCGCGGTGGTGATCGGCGAGACCTTCCCTACCGGACGCTACGACCACCTGTCGCAGCCGAGTGACGGCTTCGGTGCGGGCGCATACACGACGTCTTTCTCGTGGTATTCGCAGGATTACCTGTGGATGCCGAACGGGCGGATCCTGCGCGTGCGGCTCGATCTCACCTATGCCATCTCGAGCTCCGCGAGCATCGCCGACACGAGCGTCTATGGCACGACGAGCGGCTTTCGCGGCCGCGCCTGGCCGGGAGACTCCTTCACGGCCGACAGCGCCGCCGAGTACAGCGTGACACGCAACTGGGTGCTGGCGACCGATCTCCTGTACGAGCACAGCGCCAGCACCCGTGTCGCGGGCACCGAGTCCGCCAGCTCCGGTTTCGTGGATCTTCAGTCGGGCCCGAGCGACTACGTCGCCCTCGCGCCGGCGGTTGAGTACAACTGGAGCCCCCGCGCCGGCGTCATCTTCGGCGCGCGCATTTTCGTCGCCGGGCGCAATACCTCGTCCAGCGTGACGCCCGTCGCCGCCATCAATCTCGTCTTCTGAACGCTGCCGGGCACCTTAAGAAAGCTCAAGGCCGGACACTGCGCGGGCGAGCCTGAACGGCACATTAAACCTTGGTTTTTAGCCGCTGCCGCGCCTGTGCCAGCCCTTGGGAACGACGCCCCGGCCCCCATTCTGACAAACGGTCAACGAACACTTAGGTGAATGCGTTCTAGTGAACGTAATTGGAAGCGCTGGCTTGAACGACCCCATGGACGGGGAGTCTAATCCGGTATGGAAGAAGCCTCGGATCACGGGCCGTCGGGCCAGCCAAACGAAAACTGAGGTGAAGGCTGTGAGGCACTTGAACGTTCGATCTCTTGTCCGGACCGTCGGGGCACTGCTGCTCGGCGTTGCGGTGGCGGGAGCACCGGCGTTGAGCTACGCGCAGCACAGCGTCGGCGGCGGTGGTGGTGGTCATGCGAGCGGCGGCGGCCACTTCGGTGGCGGCGGTCATTTCTCCGGCGGTCACTTCGCCGGTGGCGGCCATGCGGTCGGCCACTTCGTCGGCGGCGGTGCGCACTACGCTGGCGGACACTACGTGAGCCACGCGGGCTACGCCGGTGGGGCTGCGGGGGCGCACTTCTACGGTGGCGCCGCACCTCACTACGGCGCCGGCTTTGCCGCCGGGCGGTTCGCGGGCGGCCATGTCTTCTATCCTGGTCGCGGCGGCTTCTATCCGGGCCGGTTCTGGGGCGGTGGCTATTGGCACGGCACCTACTGGCCGCACTGCTACTTCTATCCGGGCTTTGCCTGGTTCCTGCCGGTCCTGCCCTTCGGCTACGCGACCTTCTGGTGGGGCGGAGCTCCGTACTACTACGCCAACGACCTCTATTACACGTACAGCCCGGCGGACAATGGTTACGTGGTCACCGAGCCGCCGCCTTCGGCGGGGGATGAGTCGAGCCCGCCGCCGGCTGGCGGTGCCGAGGGCGACAACGGGGCTGCGTATGCGGCTCCGGCTAACCCGAATGCTGCAGTCCAGGGCAACGGCAGCGGCGAGGTGTATCTCTATCCGCGCAATGGACAGAGCGATCAGCAGATGTCGAATGATCGCTATGAGTGCCACAGCTGGGCGGCCGGTCAGACGGGTTTCGATCCGACGCGCGGCGGCGACCAGTCAGGCGGTGCGGACGCCTATCGTCGCGCGATGATCGCCTGCCTCGACGCCCGAGGTTACAGCGCTCGCTGAGCCGGGTTCAGCGCTTAGCGGACCAAGCCCTCGCCCCGGCCGGTGCCACCGGCCGGGGCGAGTTCGTTTAGGGCTGCCCTCAGTTGCCGACCTGCACCGGGTTCGCGAAGGTCCCGGGCGATGAGGCGTTTTGCAGCAGGACGATCGCGCTCGTGCCATCCGCGACGGCGATATCCGGGTGGCCATCAGCGTTCAGATCGCCGATCGCGACACTGAGCGGCTGGCCGAATCCCGGGTAGACGGTCACGGTCCCGAAGGTGCCCGCGGCCGCAGGCGCTGCGTTCTGCAGCAGCACGGAGATGGCTCCGGTCGGGAAGGGCGCGAGCGTTGAGACGACCAGGTCAGGCCGACCGTCGCCGTTGAGATCGGCGACCGCGACGTCGGTGGCACCGGGGGGCGTTGCGTACGTGACGGGCGCGAGGAAGCTGCCAGGTTTGGTGGAGTCCTGCAGCAGCACCGAGACTCCGGCCGATCCTGTGCCGTCGGTCCCGGGGCCCGCATCGGCGACGACCAGGTCCGGGAGGCCGTCGCCATTGACGTCGGCGATTCTCACCGCCTGCGGCTGCGCGCCCGCAGGAAAGGTCGCGGCGGCGGCGAAGGCCACCGGGCTGGTCGAGGTCTCGACGAAGACGTAGACGGCGCCGTTGTTGCCGTTGGCGTCGTAGGTCGTGGCGACGACGGCCACCTTGCCGTTGCCGAGGCTGCCGATCGCGACCGAGGGGGTGAAATTACCCGTCGCGAGCATGATGGGCGCCTGGAACTGTCCGGGGTTGGCGGGATCATGAATCAGGATGATCGCGTTACCCGAGGGGCTGTTGTCCGCGAGCGCGAGATCGAGGCTGGCGCCGCTCCCGGTGAGGTCCCCGGCGACGACCTGGTTCGGCGCGCCGCCGGTTGCGATGTTCACCGCCGGCATGAAGGTTCCCGCCGTCGTGCCGTGCATGAATACCGAGATGCTCCCGGAGCCGGAGTTGGCGACCACGAGGTCGAGGTGCCCCGAGCCCGTCAGATCCGTCGCCACGATCCCCGATGGGTTGGAGCCGGTGGTGGAGTACTGCACGCCCGAATCGAACGTGCCCGGCGGGCTCTTCACCCCGAGGATCACGTTGGCGAATCCCGGGCTGTTGACTAAGCCCTGGTCGCTCGTCGTGGCGACCACCAGATCCGGCACGCCGTCGCCGTTTACATCCGCAATCGCGATGGAATTCGGTACGTTGACGGCGACCGGCGGCGGGGGATTGCAACCGTAGCCGCAGCCGTAGTCGTGGTCGTGGTAGCCGCAGCCCGCCAGTACGAGCAGCGCGACGCAGCCACCGGTGAGGCTCGGGCGAGACAGGACGCTGCGACTCTCGAAGCTCTGCGATCTCATCTGTGGCTCCCTCCGCGCAAAAGATGCGCCCGAACGGTGCAACGCGCCTTTCGGCAGCGGGTTGACCGCGCCGCGGGCTTAGCGCCGTTCCGGCGAGCGTACACTGCACCCCTGAACCCCGCCTGAAGCGTGAAGCACGTGGCAGATTCGCGAACCGTCTTCCTGTTCGACGTCGACAACACGCTGCTCGACAACGACGCCGTTCAGGCGGACTTGAGCGAGTACCTCGAGCGGCGCTTCGGCAGAGACTGCCGCGACCGCTACTGGGCGCTTTTCGAGGAGCTGCGGCGCGAGCTCGGGTACGCGGACTATCTCGGCGCCCTGCAACGCTACCGCCTGGAGAACCTCGACGACCCGCAGCTGCTCGAGGTGTCCGCGTTCCTCGTCGATTACCCGTTCGCCGAGCGGCTCTACCCCGGGGCGCTCGCGGCGCTGGCGCGCTGCGCGCGCCTCGGGCGCACGGTGATCCTGTCGGACGGCGATGTGGTGTTCCAGCCGCGCAAGGTGCAGCGCTCGGGACTGTGGGAGGCGGTCGCAGGCAGGGTGCTCATTTACCTGCACAAGGAGCAGATGCTGGATGCGATCGAGCGGCGCTTTCCGGCCGCGCACTACGTGATGATCGATGACAAGTTGCGCATACTGACGGCCATGAAACGCATCTGGGGTGAGCGACTGACGACCATCTTCCCGCGCCAGGGGCACTACGCGCTCGATGCGCGTGAGCTCGCCGCCTGGCCGCCGGCCGACCTGAGCATTGAGCGCATCGGCGAGCTCGCCGACTGCGAGCTGCCGCTGCCGCAGGTGTGAGGTGAGCACCGAGCGGCCGTGGATCGAGAGCCTGCACGCGGCGAGCGCCGCGCTGCAGACCGTGCTCGGCGCACTGCTCGAGGCGGAGCGGCGCTTCGCGCCCCCGGCCTCACCGCTCGAGCGTCTGCAGCGCATCACCACCGACCCGGCATGGGCCTGGCTGCAGGGCCTCACCGGACTGATTGCCGACGTCGATCACGCGCTGGCTCACGTGCATGACCTCCCCGAGAGCGAGGCGGCGGCGATCGGCGCACACGCGCGCGAGCTGCTGAGCGGTGGCGGTGGCCCGACCGAACGGCAGTTTCTGGACCACTACCGGGGATTGCTGCAGACCGATCCCGCGGTTGCCATGGCGCACGCCGGCGCGCTGCGCGCGCTCGGCGGACTTCCTCCCGAGTCGGGCAATCAGTCCGAGCGGCTGCACGCGCGGCATCAGTGGAACGAGCGTCGCCGCTTCCTGCGCCTGCCGCCGCGCGGGCGCGGCAGCTCCTAGCGCCGTCGCTCTCGGCAAACCGCTCGTGAGCTCGTCCCTCGAGGTGCTGCGGGCGTTCGCGGGCCTGGGCCTGCGCTCCTTCGGCGGCCCGATCGCACACCTCGGCTACTTTCGCGAGGAGTTCGTCGTGCGCCGGCGCTGGCTCGGGGAGGCGGCGTACGCCGAGCTGGTGGCGCTGTGCCAGTTTCTGCCGGGGCCGGCGAGCAGCCAGGTCGGCTTTGCGATCGGCCTCGGGCGCGCCGGTTTTACCGGAGCACTCGCCGCCTGGGCCGGCTTCACGCTGCCCTCGGCGGCAGCACTGGTGGCGTTCGCCTACGGCGCGCGCTCCCTGGCCGGGCCCACCGGCGCGGCGCTCATGCACGGGCTGCAGCTCGCAGCGGTCGCGATCGTCGCCCAGGCCGTGATCTCGATGGCGCGCAGCTTCTGCCGCGATGCCGCGCGCATCGCGATCGCCCTCGGCGCGCTCGCGGTGCTGCTGGCGGGCGGCTCGGGGAACGCGCAGATAGCGGCCATCGCCGCGGGCGGCGTCGCGGGGCTCATCCTGTGCCGGCGCGTGAGGCGACCGGCGGACGGGGAGCTCCCGGTCCCGGTGTCGCGCGCGGCGGGCGCGGCGGCACTCGCCGTTTTCGCCGCGCTCCTCGTGGCGCTTCCCCTCGCACGCCGCGCGACCGGCTCCGAGGACCTCTCGCTCATCGAAGCTTTCTACCGCTGCGGCGCTTTGGTGTTCGGCGGCGGCCACGTCGTGCTGCCGCTGCTGCGCGAGGCCGTGGTGCTACCCGGCTGGGTGAGCGACGGCGCATTCCTCAGCGGCTACGGCGCGGCCCAGGCGGTCCCGGGGCCGCTCTTCAGCTTCGCCGCCTATCTCGGCGCCGTGGTGCACGTCGGGCCCCGTGGCATTGCGGGCGCCGCGCTCGCGCTCGCCGCGATCTATCTGCCGGGACTGCTGCTGCTCGTCGGGGCGTTGCCTCTCTGGGCCGGCCTCAAGCGCGCACGCTACGCGCCGGCGGTGGTGGCAGGCGTGCACGCCGCGGTGGTGGGACTCTTGGCCGCCGCGCTCTACAACCCGGTGTGGGTCACCGCGGTGCGCACGCGCGGCGATTTTGCGGTGGCGGCGCTCGGCTTCGTGCTGCTGGTCGCCTTCAGGATGCCGCCGCTCGTCGTGGTGGCGAGCGGGGCGCTTGGCGGCCTGGCGCTTCGCCTGTTGCCGGGGTAGCTGCGAGGACGACTGGAATGCCGCTTACAGCTGGGCGCGGGTCAGCTGGACCTGCATTTCCTGCATGCGGTAGTCGATGATCAGGACGTCGAAGGAGCCGAGGAGATCCATGCCGAGCAGCAGCACCGGCTTGTCGGTGAGATGCCAGTGCTGGAACAGATACATGTCGCCGAAGATGATGTGCACGCCGCTGATGGTGAGCCCCCCCATCTCGATCGCCGGTGCCGGCAGGCTGTCCCCGGTCTGCACATCGAGCGTGACTCCCTCGATCTCCGCGCGCTTGGCGTTAGCCGGCGGGTGGCGCATCAATTCCTCGCGCAAGCGCAGGTTCCCGACGGAGCCCTGCGCGCCGGTGTCGATGATCGCCTTGCAGTGGATACCGCCTACCTTCACGTCAGCGACCGGCAGTCCGCCGTCGAGCACCTTGAATCGCACGACGGTGAAGCCGACGCGCGCGGGGTCGCCGTGCGAACGTGAGATCTGCAGCCGGTCGCGGCGGAAGTCCGCCACGATGCGCTTGCCCGACAGGCCCTCGTTGCCGAGCACGCCCTGCGCGCCGCCGAAGACGTCCGCCACGACCGGCAGCCTCGTCGGCCCGAGCAGCAGGTCGCCCACCTCCATCCTGTCGACGGCGATCGTCGGCACGATCGCCGAGCCGGTGAAGCCGCTGACGAGCGTCGCGGAGGCTGCGCCGGGGTTGCCGAGCGTCGCGGCTGTCGAGGGAATCACGGCCGAATGATTGGCGCCGGTGTCGAGCACCAGCCGAAACGGCCCCTTGCCGTCGATGGTCACGGGAGCCCAGATGCGCCCGATCCGATCGCGGGTGGTGCGCGCCACGAAGCGCGGCTCGGCGCCCTCGACCACAATCTCGTCCGGCGTCTCGGTGGGCGGCGCTCCGGCGGCGGAAGTGGGGACACCGGCAACCGGCGTCGCAACTACCGGTGTCGCTACTGCCGGCGTGCCGGGGACGGTGCTCGCCGGCGCGGGGGCGCCGCCGGGGGGCGCAGCGACCGGGGAAGCGGCCGTTGGCGCTGGAGTGGGTGTGGCCGGCGAGGCTGCGGCTCGCTCGCCAGGCATCAGGGCAAGGATTGGCAGCAGCCCGAGCAGCGTCGATATGACAAGTGCGGGTCGCGTCACACCCGACAGTAGATCATGGCGCGTGTCGCACCTCCAGCGGCGCATGGAACCGCTCGCCGCACTCCCGGCGCGCCGCACCGCTACCGGCCGCTGCGCGCAATGGGCAATACTTGTACCTTCGACACGGGCGCAGGAGTCGAGTTCAGATGACACGGGCCGAGGCCCCGCGAGTGGCGGGCGCGCCGGGATCGCCAGCGGGCGGCGCGCCGCCCGCGGCCACCGCACTCACCCACCTCGAGCGACTCGAGGCCGAGAGCATCCACATCTTCCGCGAGGTCATCGCCGAGTGCGAGAAGCCGGTGATGCTGTACTCGGTCGGCAAGGACAGTGCGGTGATGCTGCACCTCGCCCGCAAGGCGTTCTATCCGGCGCCGCCACCGTTTCCGCTGCTGCACGTCGACACGAGGTGGAAGTTTCGCGCCATGTACGAGTACCGCGACCGCATGGCGCAGCGGCTCGGGATGCAGCTGCTGGTGTACGTCAACCCGCAAGGGCTCGCGCAGGGGATCAACCCCTTCACCCACGGCTCGCAGCTGCACACCGACGTCATGAAGACCCAGGCGCTGCGCCAGGCGCTCGACCACTACGGCTTCGATGCCGCCTTCGGTGGCGCGCGGCGCGACGAGGAGAAGAGCCGCGCCAAGGAGCGGGTGTTCTCGTTCCGCTCCGCGCAGCACCGCTGGGAGCCGCGCCAGCAGCGCCCGGAGCTCTGGTCGCTGTACAACGCGCGCAAGAACCCGGGCGAGAGCATCCGCGTATTCCCGCTGTCGAACTGGACCGAGCTCGAGGTGTGGCAGTACATCCAGCGCGACAGCATCGAGGTCGTGCCGCTGTATTTCGCGGCGCAGCGGCCGGTGGTGGAGCGTGACGGCATGCTCATCATGGTGGACGATGCGCGGCTGCCGCTCGAGGCCGGCGAGCAACCGATGATGAAGCGGGTGCGCTTCCGCACGCTCGGTTGCTATCCGCTGACCGGGGCGTTCGAGAGCGACGCGGACACGGTGGCCGCCGTCATCGCCGAGACGCTGCGCAGCACGAGCTCCGAGCGCGCCGGGCGAACCATCGATCACGACGCGGCCGCCTCGATGGAGCAGAAGAAGCGGGAGGGTTACTTCTGATGCCGCCCAGGGGCGCAGGCGACCCGGGGCCGGCGGCGGCACCCGGGGCGGACGATCGCAACAGCCTGCTGCGTTTCATCACCTGCGGCTCGGTGGACGACGGCAAGTCGAGCCTCATCGGGCGGCTGCTCTACGAGACGCGCCGGGTGCTCGACGACCAGCTCGCAGCCCTCGAGCAGGACTCGCGCCGCTTCGGTACGCGCGGCGCCGAGCTCGACTTCGCGCTGCTGGTCGATGGGCTGTCGGCCGAGCGCGAGCAGGGCATCACGATCGACGTCGCCTACCGCTATTTCAGTACCCCCAGGCGCACCTTCATCGTCGCCGATACGCCCGGACATGAGCAGTACACGCGCAACATGGTGACCGGCGCCTCGACGGCGGACCTGGCGGTGATCCTGATCGACGCCCGCAAGGGCGTGCTCACCCAGACGCGCCGCCACAGCTACCTGGTGCGCCTGCTCGGCATCACCCACGCAGTGCTGGCGGTCAACAAGATGGACCTGGTGGGCTATGAGCGCGCCACCTTCGAGAGGATCACGGCCGAGTACCGCGCCTTCGCGACCCGCATCGGGCTCACCGAGGTGACGCCGATCCCGCTGTCGGCGGTGCACGGCGACAACGTGACCGAGCGCGGCGCGAATATGCCCTGGTACTCGGGCCCCGCGCTCCTTCAGCACCTCGAGGCCGTCACGGTCGACGCTGCCTCCGGCGCGGCGCCGTTTCGCCTGCCGGTCCAGTGGGTCAACCGGCCGAACGCCGAATTCCGCGGCTTCAGCGGGCGCATCAGTGGCGGCAGCGTACGGCCGGGCGATCGCATCCGGGTGCTCCCCGGCGGCCGCGAGACGCAGGTGGCGCGCATCGTCACGGCGGACGGCGATCTCGACCTGGGCGTGGCCGGGCAGTCGGTGACGCTCACCCTGAGCTCGGAGCTCGATGTCGCCCGGGGCGATGTGATCGCAGCGAGCGCCGCGCCCCCACAGGTAGCCGACCAGTTCGAGGCGACCATCGTGTGGCTGCACGAGGCGCCGATGCTGCAGGGACGCTCCTACCTGCTGAAGTGCGCGACGCGCACCGTCGGGGCGACGATCATGCCCCTCAAGCACCGCACCAACGTCGACACGCTCGAGCACACCGCCGCCGAGCGGCTCGAGCTCAACGACATCGGCGTGTGCGAGCTGGAGCTCGACCAGCCGATCGTCTTTGAGCCCTACGCCGACAGCCGCGAGCTCGGCGGCTTCATTCTCATCGACCGCCTGAGCAACGCCACGGTCGGCGCCGGACTCATCCATTTCGCGCTGCGCCGCTCGCAGAACGTGCATTGGCAGGCGCTCGATGTGGACAAGCAGCTGCGTGCCCGTCAGAAGGGCCAGAAGGCCTGTGTGCTGTGGCTCACCGGGCTTTCCGGCGCCGGCAAGTCGAGCATCGCCAACCTGGTGGAGAAGCGGCTCACTACGGCCGGCCGCCACACCTATCTGCTCGACGGCGACAACGTGCGCCACGGGCTCAATAAGGATCTGGGGTTTGCGGCCCAGGATCGCGTCGAGAACATCCGGCGCATCGCCGAGGTGTCGCGCCTCATGGTCGACGCCGGCCTCATCGTACTGGTGTCGTTCATCTCGCCGTTCCGCGCCGAGCGGCGCATGGCCCGCGCGCTGTTCGAGCCGGGCGAGTTCATCGAGGTGTTCGTCGACACGCCGCTCGCGGTCGCCGAGACACGCGACGTCAAGGGCCTGTACCGCAAGGCGCGCCGCGGGGAGCTCAAGAACTTCACCGGCATCGACTCGCCCTACGAGGCGCCGGAGCGCGCCGAGATCCGCCTCGACACCACACAGCTCACCGCCGAGGAGGCCGCCGACGTGGTGGTGGCGCACCTCGAGCGTGCCGGCATGACGGGCGCCAGATGAGCGCCGAGGAGCGCGCGCGGCTCGCCGAGCGCGTCGCGAGCATTGCGCGCGCGGCGGGTCGCGAGATCCTCAGGATCTATGGGCAGGGAGCGAGCCACGCACAGTCCAAGCCCGACAACTCCCCGCTCACCGAGGCGGACCTGCGCTCGCAGCGCCTGATCGCGGATGCGCTGCGCGCCCTCACGCCCGACATCCCGCTGCTGTCGGAGGAGGCCGCGCGCGCTCCGTACGCCGAGCGCTCGAAGTGGCGGCAGTATTGGCTGGTGGATCCGCTCGATGGCACGCGCGAGTTCCTGTCGCGCAACGGCGAGTTCACCGTCAACATCGCGCTCATCGAGGCGCACGTCCCGGTGCTCGGCGTGGTGCACGTGCCGGTGACGGACAGAACCTACGCAGGGATTCCGGGCGCGGCGGCCTGGCGGTACACCGGCGCCGGTGCCGGGCGACAGATGCTGCACGTCGCGGCGCGCTCGGCCGAGCCGGTGCGCGTGGTAGGCAGCCGCTCCCACCGTGGCGACTCGCTCGAGCAGTTCCTCGCGCGTCTCGGGCCGCACCAGATGAAGCCGGTAGGCAGCTCGCTCAAGTTCTGCCTGGTTGCCGAGGGCGCCGCCGACGTCTACCCGCGTCTCGGGCCGACCCGCGAGTGGGACACCGCGGCTGCGCACGCGGTGGTGACGGCGGCGGGCGGGGCGGTGGTGCAGCTCGACGGGCGGCCGCTTGAGTACAACACCCGGGATGAGCTCCTCAACCCGTTCTTCGTCGCCTACGGCGACACGCAGCGCGACTGGCTGGCGCTGCTGCGCTGAGGCGGCGCGGGCCGGACCGGCTCAGTACTTGAAGGTCGAGAGCAGCAGGCTGGTCTCGGTCTGCGAGATCCCCTCGATGAGCCGCATGCGCGCCAGCACCCGATCAAACGCCTCGAGACTGTCGGCGCGCAGCTCCGCGACGATGTCCCAGCGCCCGTTGGTGCTGTAGAGGGATGCGACCGCGGGCTCGCCGCGCAGCGCACGGATCACGGCATCCACCTGATTGCCCTCGACCGCGACGGTGGTGAAGGCGCGGATGCGCTGCTCCTCCACGTCGGGCTTGAGGCGCACGGTGTAGCCGACGATGGTGCCGTTCCTCGTGAGCCGCGTCATGCGGTTCTGGACGGTGCCGCGAGCGACCCGCAGCGTATTGGCGAGCTCGGCGATCGTGGCGCGGGCGTCGTTGCGCAGCAGGGCAATCAGCTGGCGGTCGAGGTCGTCCAGGCGGGTGATCCGGTGGCTCTTCGGAAGGCGAGGATAGCATATAACGCCAGAAAGTACTGACGAAATGAACAACTAGTTGCATATAGTGATCAGAGTTCTGTCTTTATTCTGGTCACGAACCATCCGACCATGGACTCCAGCACAGGCGTTCCGGGCTCCCCGGGACCCTTAAATCCCGGGGGCGGCCATGGTTGATTTCATCGGTATCGAGCGGGTTCGCGAGCTGGTGGCACGGCGGGGCACCGCGCGTTTCATCGCGGAGCTCGCGGCGGAGATCGAGAGCGATTTTCGGCGCTGGAGCGTCTTCGAGAAGTCGCCGCGCCACGCAACGCACTCACCCGTCGGGGTGATCGAGCTCATGCCGGCCTCAGATGGGCGGCTGTACGCCTTCAAATACGTCAACGGCCACCCGAAGAACACCGCGGTGGGACTGCTCACCGTGACCGCCTTCGGCGTGCTCTCCGATGTCCAGACCGGCTATCCGCTGCTGCTCTCGGAGCTCACGCTCACCACGGCACTGCGCACCGCGGCCACCTCGGCGCTCGCGGCGCGACTCATGGCCCGGCCGGAGAGCCGCGTGATGGCCCTGATCGGCAACGGCGCGCAGAGCGAGTTCCAGGTCATCGCCTTCCACCACCTGCTCGGGATCCGCGAGCTGCGCCTGTTCGACACCGACCCCGCGGCGAGCGACAAGCTGGTGCGTAACCTCGCGCAGCTGCGACTGCCCGGGCTCGAGGTACTGCGCTGCGGGTCGACCGCCGCCGCCGTGGCGGGTGCCGACATCGTTACCACCGTCACCGCCGACAAATGCAACGCCACGATTCTCACTCCCTCGATGGTGGTCGCGGGCATGCACTTGAACGCGGTCGGCGGCGACTGCCCCGGCAAGACCGAGCTGCATGCCGACATCCTGAGGCGCGCGGATGCGCGGGTGGTGGTGGAGTTCGAGCCGCAGTCGCGCATCGAGGGCGAGATTCAGCAGCTGCCGGCGAGCTTCCCCGTGACTGAGCTCAGCGAAGTGCTCGCTGCGCGCGCGCCGGGCCGCGCCAGTGCCGCCGAAGTGACGATCTTCGACTCCGTCGGCTTCGCGCTCGAGGATTTCGCCGCGCTGCGCTATCTCATGCGCATTCACCAGGAGGAGCGCGGCGGCGGCCGCGAGATCGACCTGGTGCCGGATCTGGAGGACCCCAAGGACCTCTTCAGTCTGCTCGCCGCGCAGCCGCTGACCGCCTCGCGTGCCGGAGTGGCAGCGTGAGCCCACCGCGTATCGCCAGCCTGATTGGCGCGCCCACCGATGTCGGCGCCGCGGATCGCGGCGCTTCCATGGGACCTGAGGCGCTGCGCGTCGCCGGTCTCGGGGCGGCGCTGCGCCAGCGGGAGCTCGAGGTGCGCGATCTCGGCAACCTCTCCGGGCCCGGCAATCCCGATGAGCCGCCGTGCGGCGGCTACCGGCACCTGGCGCAGGTGGTGCGCTGGAACGAGCTGGTACACGAGGCCGTGTACGGCCAGCTGCGCGAGCGCGCGCTCCCGGTGCTGCTCGGGGGCGATCACTCCCTCGGCATCGGCTCGATCAGCGCGGTGGCCCGCTACTGTCGCGAGCAGCGGCGCAAGCTCCGGGTCCTTTGGCTCGATGCGCACGCCGACTTCAACACCCGCGAGCTCTCCCCGAGTGGCAACGTGCACGGCATGCCGGTCGCGGTGCTGTGCGGCTTCGGTCCCGCCGAGCTGACCCGCATCGGCGGTGCGACGCCCGCCATCGATCCCTCCTGGGTGCGCCAGATCGGCATTCGCAGTGTCGATGCCGGCGAGAAGCGCTTCGTTCACGAGCAGGGGCTCGACGTGTTCGACATGCGCTACGTGGACGAGATGGGCATGCGCGCCACGATGGAGCAGGCGCTCGCCGGTCTCGATCACGACACACACCTGCACGTGAGCTTCGACGTCGACTTCCTCGACCCGGCGATTGCCCCCGGGGTGGGCACGCGCGTGCCCGGCGGACCGACCTACCGCGAGGCGCAGCTGTGCATGGAGATGATCGCCGACACCCATCGCCTGGGGTCCCTCGATGTGGTCGAGCTCAATCCGGCGTGGGACGAGCACAACAAGACCGCCGTGCTCGCGGTCGACCTCATCGAATCGCTGTTCGGCAAGAGCACGCTGGTGCGCCGGCCGGTCTGGCCGCACGTCAGCCCGCAGCGTGCGGCTGCCGCCACATGCGCAGACTGAAGCCCGGCACCCAGCGGCCGCCGACCTCGAACTCCGTCGTCACCTGGTAGGCGTCATCCCCGGCGCGCTGCCAGCGGCTGCGCACGTTCATCGTCTTGCCGTGATCGACGTAGCCGGCGGCCGGAAACACCACGGCCGCGCCGTCGAGCGTCGCCGTGCCGCGCAGGAAGCCGCCGCCGCTCTCGATGTAGAGATACTCGAGCTGCGCGGTGGCGGAGTTCCACAGATAGATCGTCTCGCCGAACTCGTCCGGGCTGGCGTCGGAGGAGTGCACCACGTGCTCGTCACGCAGGAACTTGCCGTCGTAGATGCGGCTGAAGCAGTGCTCGTCGGTCTGGCCGCCCTTGGCAAAGGTGCCTTTCCAGCAGTGACCGACCAGGAAGGCGAGCGGCTGGTAGGGGTCGGCGGGAGGCGGGCTCGAAGGCGGGGCCGCGGCGGCGAGCGATGCGAGCAGCGTGCTCGCTAAGCCAAGCCCCGAGGTGCGTAGCAGTGGCGCCATCATTTTTGCTCCTTAGGTTTTGGCGGGTCGCTGACGTGCGCCGCCGCGCCGCGGCGCCTCCCGCCCGAGGCGGTCGAAATGCGCGCGCAGCTGGCGCACGGCGGCATCGAAATGGCCGATGTCGCGGAAGGTGCGCGCCAGCATGACCGCTCCTTCCATCGTGGTGAGCACCAAGGTAGCGAGGGCCCGCCGCTCGAGCTCGCGCGGCAGGCGCGGTCCGGCATCCACGAGGCACTGCTCGATGGCGTCCACCCAGGCGGCGAAGTTCGCCGCCAGCCGCTCGCGCACCGGCGGATCGGGCTCGTGCAGCTCGAGGGCGAGGCTGCCGATCGGGCAGCCATAAAGGCAGTCGGTGTCGGTGAGCGAGCGCCGGTAACGCGCCAGCAGGGCGAAGACCCGCTCGATGGGATCGGAGATTCCGCGCCACGCCGGGTCGAGCAGCATCGGCTGGATACCGTCGCGGTACGCATCCAGCACCGCGAGCAGCAGGTCCTGCTTGCCCGGGAAGAAGTGATAGAGGCTGCCGCTATTGACCCCGGCCGCCTTCAGCACGTCAGCGACGCTGGTCGAGCCGTAGCCCTTCTCCCAGAAGAGCTGCATGGCGCTCAGCACGAGGCGGGTGCGCGTGTCAGGGGCTGGCATCGGTGACTTGATTGAACGATCAACCAAGAGACTAGAGCGGCACGGCACCCGCCGTCAAGCGGCTCGCGGCTTGGCGCCCGGCGCGCTGCGGGCGCACACTGCCGCGAAACCAGCGAGTCCCCTTGAGGGGACGAAAGGTGAGCAAGCCATGGCGGAAAGCGTCTACAAGATCGTCGAGCTGATCGGCACCAGCAGCGAGTCCTGGGAGAAAGCGGCTGCGGCCGCGGTCAGTCAGGCGGCGAAGAGCCTGCGGGACCTGCGGATCGTCGAGGTCAAGGAGCTCGATATGCAGGTGGCCAACGGCAAGGTGCGCGCCTACCGTGCACGCGTCAACGTGTCGTTCAAGTTCGAGAGCGGCAAGAAATAACGGCGGGCGCGCCGCGCGCGGCGCGCTGCTTCAGGACGGTATCCGCTGGGTCGCGCGGCGTAACGCCGCGCGTGCCAGCAGACGAGTCGAGTCGAGGGTGGGGAGCGGGGAGTTGCCGTCGTCGATGATCAGCGGAATCTCCGTGCAGCCGAGCACCACGGCGTCGCAGCCGCAATCCTTGAGCCGTGCAATCACGCCCTGGAAGTAAGCCACTGCCTCGGGGCGGAACACTCCGCACACCAGTTCCTCGAAGATGATGCGATTGATCTCGGCGCGCTCGGCGGCCTGCGGGCGCTGGTACTTAAGGCCCCGCGCGCTGAGCTTCTCGGGGTACACCTCGCTGTCGACCAGGTAGCGGGTGCCGGTCAGTCCCAGAGTGCGAAAGCCGCGCTCCGCCGCCGCCACCGCCACGACCTCCGCGATGTGCAGCCAGGGGAGCGGTGAGCGCCGCAGCACCCACGGAAAGGCCTGGTGGAGCGTGTTGTCCGGGCAGATGAGGAAGTCGGCGCCGGCGCGCGCCAGCTTGTGGGCCGAGGACAGCATGAGCTCGCCCACACCCGGCCAGTCGCCCGAGTCGATCGAGCGCATGTAGCGGGCGAGCGAATGATTGTGGAGCGAGACCTCCGGGTGATCCAGCGCGCCAAGAAACTGCGCGCCCTCGAGACACACGGTTCGATAGCAGAGCGCCGCGCCCTCGGCGGAGCAGGCGACGATGCCGATGTGCTGCGCCATGCGAACGATCTTACACCGGTGTGGTGCGTCGGGCGGTCCGCAGGTGACAATGCATACCCCGCCGGCCACCGACCGCTCAGCGCATGACCCGACGCACGCCCCGGACAATTCTCTGCGCGGTATTGGCCGCCGCACTCGGCGGCCTCGCGTACGCCGATGGCGAGCTGCACTATCCGGCGGCGGCGCGCGGCCCGGTGGTCGATGACTATCACGGCACCCGCGTCGCCGATCCTTACCGCTGGCTCGAGGAGCTCGACTCACCGGCGACACGCGAGTGGACCACCGCGCAGGCGCAGCTCACTCAAGGGTACCTGAGCACAATCCCGGAGCACGCGCGGCTGGTGAAGCGGCTCGCCGCGCTCTACGACTACCCCGCCTTCGGCATCCCGTTCCGCTCGGGCGAGCACTATCTCTATACGCACAACGATGGGCGTCAGGACCAGAGCCCGCTGTACTCGAGCTCTGACCTGGCGGCGCCCGCCACGCTCGTCCTCGATCCGAATGCGCTCTCACCGGCGGGCATCGTGCGCCCGGACGGCGGCTACGTGGCGAGCCACGACGGCCACCTGCTCGCCTACGGCGTTGCGGTCGGCGGCTCCGACTGGACGCAATGGCGCATCCGCGACCTGCGCGCGCAGCGCGACCTGCCCGATGTGCTGCGCTTCACCAAGTACTACCAGCCGGTATTCACCCGCGACGACCGGGGTCTCTACTACAGCGCCTTCCCCGCGCCGCAGCCGGGCACCGAGCTCAGCAGCCGCGATCTCGACGATGCGCTCTACTACCACGAGCTCGGCACCCCCGCGGCGTCCGATCGGCGCGTGCTCTACGATGGCGCGCATTCCGACTGGCAGTACCAGCCGCATTTGAGCGACGACGGGCGCTGGCTGGTGGTGGCCACCGGAGAGGGCGAGGTCGGAGACAAAGGGCGCGAGAACCTCTACCTGCTCGACTTGAGCGCGGCGCAGCCGGCGGCGGTGCCGCTCATCGAGGGGTTCGAGGCCGCCTTCGACTACGTCGGCTCCGATGCCGGGCGGCTGTACGTGCTCACGACCCTCGATGCCCCCAACGGCCGCGTGATCGCCATCGATCCGGCGAACCCGGCGCGGGACGCCTGGCGTGCCGTGATCGCCGAAGGAGCGGACGCCGTCACGGTCGACGGCCTCGAACCCTCGGTCACGCTCGTCGATCACCAGCTGCTGGTACGCAGCATCCACGACGCTCACAGCCGCGTGCTGCGTTTCGGACTCGATGGCACGCGCCGCGGCGAGATCGCCCTGCCGGGGCCGGGAACCGCGCACGGCTTCGCCGGACACCCGGGCGACCGCGAGACCTTCTACTCCTTCACCGATCTCATCACACCGCCGACGGTCTACCGCTATGACCTCGAGCGCGGCCGCAGCACGCGCTGGCGCGCGCCGCAGGTGGCGTTCGATCCGAGCGCCTTCGAGGAGCGGCAAGTGTTCTATCCGGCCAAGGACGGCACGCGCGTGCCGCTGCTGCTCGCCTACCGCAGGGGGATGAAGCTTGCGGGCGATCATCCGCTGCTGCTGTACGGTTACGGCGGCTTCGGGATCGCGAACCTGCCGACCTTCACCCCCTCGCGCATTGCCTGGCTCGAGATGGGTGGCGTGTTTGCACTGGCAAATATCCGCGGCGGCGGCGAGTACGGCGAGGCCTGGCACCGGCAGGCGATCCTCACCCATCGGCAGGTGGCATTCGATGACTTCATCGCCGCGGGCGAATGGCTGATCGCGCAGCACTACACCTCCAGGGGCCATCTGGCGATCTACGGCCGCTCGAACGGCGGCCTCCTGGTCGGCGCCTGCGAGACGCAGCGGCCGGATCTGTACGGCGCGGTCATCGCCGGTGTGGGCGTCATGGACATGCTGCGCTTCGACAAGTGGGGGCAGGGCGCGGGCTGGGAGGGGGACTTCGGCTCACCCGACGACCCGCTGCAGTTCAAGGCGCTGTACGCCTATTCGCCGCTGCACAACGTGCGCAGCGGCGTCTCCTATCCGGCGACGCTCATCATCACCGGCGATCACGACACGCGCGTGATGCCGGCGCACTCCTTCAAGTTTGCCGCGGCGCTGCAGGCAGCGCAGGCGGGAGCGGCGCCCGTGCTGCTCGACGTCGAGCTCAATTCCGGGCACGGCGGCAGCGAGACCGTGGGCCGCGCTATCGCCATCAACGCCGACATGTACGCATTTCTCGCGCGTAATCTCGGTATGCCGGAGCCCTGACGACAGCGCACCCATGACGCAGCCTCCGGCTACAGCCGCCGCGCAACGCGGCCCGCTCTCCTGGACTACGCGCCGCGAGGACAAGGCGCGCCGGCTCGCCGCCGTCGCCGCGTACGTCGACGGCAAGCTGGCGCGGCGCGCGGACATCGTGGCGGTGCTTGAGGGGCTGCTGCGCGCCGGTGATCGCGTCGCGCTCGAGGGCAATAACCAGAAACAGGCGGACTTCCTGTCGCGCTCGCTCATCGAGGTGGATCCCAAGCAGATCCACGACCTGCACATGCTGATCTCCTCGATCACCCGCCCGGAGCACCTGACGCTGTTCGAGCGCGGCATCGCGCGGCGCGTGGACTTCTCCTACGCCGGTCCGCAGAGTCTGCGGGTCGCGCAGCTGCTCGAGGACGGCAAGCTCGAGATCGGTGCCATCTACACCTATGTCGAGCTGTACGCACGGATGTTCGTCGACCTGACACCGAACGTCGTGCTGGTGTGCGCCGAGAAGGCCGACCTCGCCGGCAACCTGTACACCGGACCCAACACCGAGGAGACACCGACGCTCATCGAGGCAGCCGCCTTCCGCCATGGGGTGGTGCTGGTGCAGGTGAATGAGGTTGTCGACCGGTTGCCGCGCGTGGATGTGCCCGGGTCCTGGGTCGATCTGATCGTGCCCGCCGACCGGCCGTTCGCCATCGAGCCGCTGTTCACACGCGATCCACGCCAGATCAATGAGCTGCAGATCCTGATGGCGATGCTGGTGATCCGCGGCATCTACGAGCGGCACGCGGTGACCGCGCTCAATCACGGCATCGGCTTCGACACCGCGGCCATCGAGCTGCTGCTGCCGACCTACGGCGCATCGCTTGGCCTCAAGGGCAAGATCTGCCGCAACTGGACCTTGAATCCGCATCCGACCCTGATCCCCGCCATCGAGAGCGGCTGGGTCGAGAGCGTGCACTGCTTCGGCGGCGAGGTGGGGATGGAGGACTACGTGCGTGCCCGGCCGGACGTGTTCTTCGTCGGCAGCGATGGGAGCCTGCGCTCGAACCGCGTGCTGTGCCAGCTCGCCGGCCAGTACGGCATCGATCTTTTCATCGGCGCGACGCTGCAGATGGACGCGGATGCCAACTCATCCACCGTGACGCTCGGACGTCTGGCCGGCTATGGCGGCGCGCCCAACATGGGACACGATCCGCACGGCCGCCGCCACAGCAGCCCCGCGTGGCTGAGCCTGATCACGGCCGAGGGGCCCATCGTGCGCGGCCGCAAGCTCGTGGTGCAGCTGGTCGAGACCTTCAATCGCGGCGGCGTACCGGCACTGGTCGAGTCGCTGGAGGCGGTGCAGGTCGGCAGGGACAGCGGCTTCCCCGTCGCGCCGGTGATGATCTACGGCGATGACGTGAGTCACGTGGTGAGCGAGGAGGGCATCGCCTACCTCTACAAGGCGCAGGGCCAGGAGGAGCGCCGCGCCGCGCTCGCCGCCATCGCCGGAGCTACGGTGATCGGCCGGCGCGCGGTGCCTGAGCGCACCGCGGCGCTGCGCGCGCGCGGCGTGGTCGCCTACCCCGAGGATCTCGGCGTGCAGCGTTCGGCCGCGCGCCGCTCGCTGCTGGCCGCGCGTAGCATCGAGGACCTGGTGGCGTGGTCGGGCGGCCTCTACAAGCCGCCGCCACGCTTTCGCAGCTGGTAGCTCCATGGCGGTATCCCGGCAAGCGCTCGCAGGACAGCTGCGCGACGACGCGCGGCGGCGGGCCGCGGCGCTCGGTGCGCGCGCCGAGCGCGCCCTGATACTGGAGGCGCTCCTCACCCCGAAGCCGGCGCTGGTCGACCGGCGTGGCCCGGGCGCGCACCACGATCTCGATCTCGCCCGGCTGCTGCGCTCGGCACACGCGCTGCGCGGGAGCTTTGAGCGCATGGCGCTCGCCGCGGACGGCGGCGCGGTCGGCGTACCGCTGCGCGAGCGCTTGGGTGCCCTCGGCCGCCGGGCGGAGCTCCTCATGCTCACCGCCAGCGGCGGCAGCAACACGCATCGCGGCGCGATCTACGTGTTGGGACTTCTGGTCGCCTCGCTCGCGCTCTCGAGTGCCGACGCATCCCCGAAGGAGCTGGCGGCAACCGCCGCGCGCCTCGCGCGTCTCCCCGACCGGTACGCACCGCTCCTCGACAGTAACGGCGCGCGCGCCTGCCGCACTTTCGGCGTGGGCGGCGCTCGCGCCGAGGCGGCCGAGGGCTTCCCGCACGTGATCCGCGTCGGGCTGCCGGCGCTTAAGGCGGCGAGGGCGCGCGGCGTGGGCGAGAGCGGCGCGCGGCTCGATGCCCTGATGGCGATCATGGCGAGTCTCGATGACACCTGCCTGCTGCACCGGGGCGGCTGGCCGGCGGTCGAGGCGGCGCGCCGCGGCGCGCGCGCGGTATTGGCGGCGGGCGGCAGCTCCTCGACACCGGGTCGCGCGCAACTCCTGGCGCTCGATGCGGAGCTCAAGCGCCGCAATGCCTCGCCGGGGGGCTGTGCGGACCTCCTGGCCGCGTGCCTGCTGATCGACGGCGGCAAAGATTCATCCTGCGAGGACAACTCATGGAACGCTTAAGCTTCACCTATCCGGCACGCGAAGCGGTCGCCCGACGTGTGCACGTCGGCATCGTCGGCTCCGGAGACCTCGAGGTGCTGCTCGAACCCTCGCAGGACGGTCAGGCGCACGTCGCGGTCAACACCAGCGTCGATGGCTTCGGCGCCGTGTGGCAGCACGTGCTCGAGCGGTTCTTCAGCCGTTTCCAGGGTGCGGCGGCGATCGAGATCAACGACTTCGGTGCCACGCCCGGCATCGTGCTGCTGCGACTCGAGCAGGCGGTGGAGGCGCTGCGCGCTTGAGCGCCACCATCGACCGCGAGCGCTTCCTCGCACGGCACAGCTACATCGAGCTCACGGCGCGCGAGCGCGCGCGGGCGGTGCTCGATGCCGGCACGTTCCGCGAGCTCTTGGGACCCTTCGAGCGCCTGAAGTCACCGTGGCTGCCGCTGCAGGGGATCGTGGCGCAGGCGGACGATGGCGTCGTGATCGCGCGCGGCGAGCTCGACGGCCATGCCGCGGTGGTGGCTTCCATCGAAGGCGTTTATCAGGGCGGCAGCATTGGTGAAGTCTCCGGGGCGAAACTCGCAGGCGCGCTCGAGCTGGCGCTGCGTGACTGCGAGCGCGGCCGGCCGGTGCGGCCGGTGCTGCTGCTCGAGACCGGCGGCGTGCGCCTGCAGGAGGCGAACCTCGGACTCGCGGCGATCGCGGACATTCACGGTGCGATCGTGGCGCTGCGCCGGCACGTGCCGGTGGTCGCGGTGGTGGCGGGCATCGTCGGCTGCTTCGGCGGCATGTCGCTCGCGGCGGCGCTCTGCAGTCGTCTGATCGTCACCCGCCAGGCGCGCCTCGGCATGAACGGACCGGAGGTGATCGAACAGGAGGCCGGGGTTGCCGAGCTCGACGCCAGCGACCGCGCGCTCATCTGGAGCCTGATGGGGGGCGAGCAGCGCTTCGCCACCGGATTCGTGGACGTGCTGCTCGAGGACGACGTCGAGGCGATCGCCGCGGAGGTGCGCCGCGGCTTTGCCGCTGCCGCGTCGCCGGCGCGCACCGAGCAGGTCGGGCGCCTGAGTACGCGGCTCGCCGCGATCGACGCGCAGCAGCCGCCCGCGGCCGCCGAGCTCCGTGCGCTGTGGAAAGGGGACGGCACGTGAGCGCGGCGGAGCCGCTGGCCGAGCGCGGCCAGCGCTGGCTCGAAGCACTCACCGCACAGTCGGGGCTGCTCGAGGCGCCGCCGCGCACGGTGCGGGTGGCGGACGCAGCGCTCGGCGCCGAGCAGGCGCGCTTCATCGCCGTGGTGCCCGATGCCGAGAACCGCTTCCCGCGCGCACGCCACGGCGAGGTCGGGCTCGATGAGGCGCTCGCGCTGGCGCGCGAGGTGCGCCGCACGATCGCCGATGACGCCGGCGCACGGCAGCGCCCAATCGTCGCCATCGTGGACGTCACCAGTCAGGCGTACGGGGCGCGTGAAGAGCTGCTCGGCATTCACCTCGCAGCGGCGGCGGCCGTGGATGCCTACGCGAGCGCCCGGCTCGCCGGCCATCCGGTCATCGCGCTGCTGGTGGGCAAGGCGATCTCGGGCGGCTTTCTCTGTCACGGCTACCAGGCGAACCGGATACTGGCGCTCGACTCGCCCGGGGTGCTGGTGCACGCGATGAGCAAGCAGGCGGCCGCGCGCGTCACGCGCCGCACGGTCGAGGAGCTCGATGCGCTCGGTGCGCGCATCGCACCGCTCGCCCACGACATCCATTCCTTTGTCAGCCTCGGGCTGGTGCAGCGGCTGATCGGCGGCGTGAACGCCGAGGCGCCGGGGAGCGCGGATGTCGAGCGCGTGCGAGCCGAGCTCGTGGCCGCGATCGCCGCGGCGCGCGCGGGGCCGCGGGATTTGAGCGCGCGCCTCACCTCGCCGGCGGCGCTCAGCGGACGCGGCGCCTCGATCGCGGTGCGGCGGCGCCTCGCGGAGCAGTGGGACGGAGCGTGACGTGCAGACCCACGCCTTGCTGCGCATCGCGAACGGCCGCTCCCTGCAAGAGTCGGAGACGCTCCCGAGCTGGGCGTGGGCGGCCTTGCGGCGTGCTCCCTGGGTGGTGGTGCGGCGTGCCGGCGCGCGCGACGGTCTGATTCCGGTCGGGGTGCGCGGCACCAGGCGCAGCGAGCGCCTCGCCGCCTGGCTCCACAGGTCAGCGGTGCTCGACAGCCTGACGCCGCTCGAGCTCGCGGCGCGCCGCGACTGGCTGAGGCGCGTGCGGCGCGCGAGCCTGCCGGCGCTCGCCGCGCTCGAAGGGGTCGCATCGATCATGCGCGAGCACGGCTTGAGCGGCGCCTGGGGTCCGTGTGGCAGCGTTGGCTTCGAGCTCGCGAGCGGCGTTGCGACCGCCACCGTTGCGAGCGATCTCGACCTCATGGTGCAGCCACACCGGCCGCTCGCGGATGCGGCGGCGGCCGCGCTGCTCGCATCGCTCGCGCAGCTCGCGGTGCGCACCGACGTGCTGCTCGAGTTGCCGCACGGCGCGGTGGCGCTCGCCGAGTACGCGCTCGCGCAGGCGCCGCTGGTACTGCGTACGCCCGACGGACCGCGCCTGGTGCGCGATCCCTGGGCGCAGTCGGATCGCCCGCTCTGATGCAGCGCGCGCTGCTCTTCCCCGGACAGGGTACCCACACACCCGGTTTCTTGAGCCGGCTGCCGCCGCATCCGGCCGTACAGGCGAGCCTCGCCGAGGCGCGAGAGATTCTCGGGCAGGAACTGCAGCAGCTCGACAGCGCCGCGGCTCTCGAGTCGACCGCCGCCGTGCAGCTCACGACGCTGATCGCAGGCGTCGCGGTAGGGCGTGCGCTGCTTGCCGAGGGTCTCGAAGCGGACGCGGTCGCGGGGCTGTCGGTAGGGGCCTTTGCCGCCGCGGTGGCGAGCGGCACGCTTGAGTTCGCCGCGGCGCTCGAGCTCGTCAAGCTGCGCGGCGCGGCGATGGCGCAGGCCATCGCCGGCGGCCACGGCATGACCGCGATTCTCGGCCTCTCCGAGCGCGATGCACGCGCGCTCGTGGCACAGGTTGCGAGCCGCACGCCGCTGTATCTTGCAAGTATCAACGGACCGACCGAGGTGGTCGTGTCGGGGTCCGATGCGGCGCTCGCACTCGCCGCGGAACAGGCGCGCGCGGCGGGCGCTGCAGCCCGGCGCCTGCGGCTCACGACCCCCTCGCACTGCCCGCTCATGGCGGGAGTTTCGGAGCGGCTGCGCGAGGCGATGCAGACCGTGCCGCTCGCGCCGCCGCGCATCGCCTACGTCAGCAACCACCGCGCACGCCTCACGCGCGAGGCAGCCGACGTTGCCGAGGATCTGATCCTCAACGTATCGCACACCGTGCGCTGGCACGACTCGGTGACGCTGCTCTACGAGCTCGGCTGCCGGGTGTTCCTCGAGACGCCCCCGGGTGCGGTGCTCAGCAATCTCGTCAAGGACTCGTTTGCGGAGGTGCGGGCACTCGCGCTCGATGAGGTGCCGCTCGCCTCCGCCGTGGCGCTCGCCCGCGGCGCCTGAGGCTCCTCAGGCGCGGCGTCGCGGCCGCCACGCCGCCAGCTCGCCGATGATGCCGCGGCGGAACGCCATCACGCAGGCGACGAAGATCGCACCGATGATGGCCATGACCCAGCCACCTACCACATCCGACAGGTACTGTTGCAGCGTCACCACGAGCCCGGCGCCGAGCACCGGGCCGAAGAAGGTTCCGGTGCCGCCGAGCAGTGTCATGAGGATCACCTCGCCCGAGGTCGACTGATCCACGTCGCTCAACGTGACGAAGCCGAACACCAGCGCCTTGAGCGAGCCGGCCAGGCCCGCGAGCGTCGCCGACAGCGCGAATGCCAGCAGCTTGTAGCGATTGACCTCGTAGCCGAGGGAGATGGCGCGCGGCTCGTTGTCGCGGATTGCCTTCAGTACCTGGCCGAACGGCGAGTGCACGACGCGGCGGATGAAGAGGAACACCGCGACGAATATGGCCAGCACCACGTAGTACAGCACCAGGTCGGAACTGAGCGGCAGCAACCCGAACAGCCGGCCGCGCGGCACCCCCTGCAGGCCGTTCTCGCCGCCGGTGAACGGCGCCTCGAGGCATACGAAGTACACCAGCTGCGCGAGCGCCAGCGTGATCATCGCGAAGTAGATGCCCTGGCGGCGGATCGCCAGCGCGCCGACGATCAGGCCGAGCAGTGCCGCGACGCCGACACCGGCGACGATCGCCGCCCCTGGTCCCCAGCCATGCGAGGCGACCAGCCAGCCGGTGGCGTAGGCGGCGGAGCCGAAGAAGGCGGCGTGGCCAAAGGACAGCATGCGGCCGAAGCCGAGCAGCAAGTTGTAGGCGCAGGCGAACATCGCCAGGCACAGCAGCTGCATCATGAATACCGGGTAGATGCCGAGCAGCGGCACGGCGAGTGCGAACAGGCCGAGGAGCGCATAGACGATCGCCGTGACGCGCACGCTAGTCCCTGCCGAACAGTCCCGCGGGCCTCAGGATCAGCACCAGCGCCATGATGACGAACACGACGATGTTGGAGGCCTCCGGATAGATCACCTTGGTGAACCCCTCCACCACCCCGAGCACCAGGCCGCTGACGATCGCGCCGAGGATCGATCCCATGCCGCCGATCACGACCACGGCGAACACCACGATGACGAGGGAACTCCCCATGTGGGAGTTCACCAGCACGATGGGCGAGGCCAGCACCCCGGCGAGGGCTGCGAGCGCCACCCCACCGCCGAACGTGCCCGCCACCAGGAGCGGCACGTTGACCCCGAAGGCCTGCAGGAGCGGGGCGTTCTCGCGCGCGGCGCGCAAGGTGGCGCCGAGCCGGGTGCGCTCGATCACGAACCAGGTGCTGAAGCACACCGCGAGCGACACCGCGATCACCCAGGCGCGGTACAGCGGCAGGAACATGAAGCCGAGGTTGACCGCACCGGCGAGAGCGGCGGGCACGGGGTAGGACTGGCCGCTGGCGCCGAATACCTGGTTGAGCGAGCCCTGGGTGATGAGGGCGAGCCCGAAGGTGAGCAGCAGCCCGTAGAGTGGATCGAGCCCGTACATACGCCGCAGCAACAGCCGTTCCACCACGATGCCGATCACGCCCACCACGAGTGGCGCCAGCAGCAGTGATGCCCAGTAGTTGATGCCGAACAGCTGCAGGCCGAGGAGGGCGGCGAATGCGCCGAGGGTGTAGAACGCGCCGTGCGCGAAGTTGACTACGCCGAGGAGGCCAAAGATCACCGCCAGGCCGAGGCTCAGCAGCGCGTAGAACGAGCCGTTCACCAGCCCGAGGGTGAGCTGACCGAGGATGACCACGACCGGGATGCCGAACAGGTCGGTCACGAGCAGCGTGAGGCGGGTGTCGGGTCGGGCGTCTTGCGATGGGCCCCGGCCGAGCGGCCGGGGCCCGGATGCTCAGGGTGCCTTCGGTGCGAGCGGGCACTGTCCGGTGATCGGGCCGAAGGCCTCCTCACCGTTCATCCGTTTCACGACCTTGTAGTAGTCCCACGGATACTTCAACTCCCGCGGAGTCTTCACCTGCATTACGTACATCTCGTGCACCATGACCCCGTCGGCACGGATGTAGCCATCCTTGGCGAACATGTCGTTGATGCGGGTTTTCTTCAGCTCCGCCATGATCTTGTCCGGGTCGGTGCTGCCCACCGCCTTCACTGCCTTGAGATAGGTAAGGGTGGCGGAGTAGACGCCCGCCTGGTCCATGGTCGGCTCGCGGCTGATCTTGGCGAAGAAGCGCTTGGAGAAGGCACGTGTCTCGGGTGTCAGGTCCCAGTAGAAGCCCGTCGTGAGGTACAGGCCCTGCGCGGTCGCGAGGGTGAGGCTGTTGATGTCCGTAATGAAGGCCAGCAGCGCGGCGGGTCTCATGGTCTTGGTGATGCCGAACTCATTGGCGGCCTTCAGCGAGTTGCTGAAGTCGGTACCGGCGTTGGCGAGCCCGAGCACCTGTGCGCCCGAGCCCTGCGCCTGCAGCAGGAAGGACGAGAAGTCCGCCGCGCCGAGCGGCACGCGCACCGCGCCGACATTCTTGCCGCCGTGCCCTTCGACCACTTTGGAAGCGGCGTCCTGCAGCTGCGTGCCGAAGGCGTAGTCGGCGGTGAGATAGAACCAGCTCTTGCCGCCGGCGGCGAGCATGGCGGTCGCGGTACCGTTGGCGAGCGAGGTCGTGTCGTACACGTAGTGAACCGTGTAGGCGGTGCAGTCCTGATTGGTGAGCGAGGCGCCGGCGGCGCCGATGACGAAGAACGGCACCTTTTTCACGGCCGCCACCTTCGACATGGCGATGTTGACTCCGGTGTTGGAGCCGCCGAACAGTACGTTAAGACCGTTCTGATCGGCCCACTCGCGGAACTTCGCCGCGCCGATGTCGGGCTTGTTCTGGTGGTCGGCGGTCAACACGGTGATCTTTTTCCCCAGCACCGTGCCGCCGAAGTCGGCAATCGCCATCCTGATGGCCTCGACCCCCCCTGCGCCCTCGACGTCGGCATACACGCCCGACATATCGTCGATGTCGCCGAGTACCACGTCATCACCCGCCGCCAGCGCCAAGGGTGACCCGAGCCCGGTCGCCAATGCCGTGAGACACCCCATTGCCCACATCCGCACTCTCATGGTCGGTTCTCCTCTTCTTTGCCTGTGAGTCAGACGCCCAGGTACTGGTGCAGGAGCCCCATTTTGTCCTGAAGCTCGCCAGATGCGAAACCGGCCACGATCCGGCCGCGCTCCATGATGTAGAAGCGGTCGGCCAGCGGGGCCGCGAAGCGGAAACTCTGCTCCGCCATGACGATCGTATAGCCCTCCTTGCGCAGCCGCCCGATGGTGCGCCCGAGCGCCTGCACGATTACCGGGGCCAGGCCCTCGGAGATCTCATCGAGCAGCAACAGACGCGCACCGGTGCGCAGGATGCGCGCCAGCGCCAGCATCTGCTGCTCGCCACCCGACAGGTGCGTGCCGCGGCTGGCGCGCCGCTCCTTCAGGTTGGGAAACATAGCGTAGATCTCATCTACCGACATGCCTCCCTCGGCCACCGGCGGGGGCAGCAGCAGGTTCTCCTCGGTCGAGAGGCTGGCGTAGATGCCGCGCTCCTCCGGACAGTAGCCGATCCCGAGCCGCGCGATCTGATGGGGAGGCATGCCGACCGTCTCGCGGCCGTCGACCAGCACCGAGCCCGAGCGGCTGCCCACCAGTCCGAGCAGCGCTTTCATGGTGGTGGTGCGTCCGGCGCCGTTGCGGCCCAGCAGCGTGACCACCTCGCCGCGCCCGACGTGACAGTCGACGTCGAACAGCACCTGCGACTCGCCGTACCAGGCCTTGAGGCCCGCGATGCGCAGCATCTCGCCCGGCATCAGTGTGTGGTCCCGAGCTCGTGGCCGCCGGCGGTGCCCATGTAGGCCTCGAGGACCTGCGGGTTGCGCGCCACTTCCGCGTACGGGCCGCTGGCGATGATCTGGCCGCGCTGCAGCACCGTGATGGTGTCGGCAATCCGCGCCACCACGCGCATGTTGTGCTCCACCATGAGCACCGTGCGGTTGGCCGCCGCCTGGCGGATGAGGTGGGTGACCCGGTCCACGTCCTCATGTCCCATGCCCTGGGTCGGCTCATCGAGCAGCAGCAGCTGCGGCTCCATCGCCAGCGTGGTGGCGATCTCGAGCGCGCGCTTACGCCCATAGGGCAGCTCGACCGCGACTACGTCGGCGAACGCCGCGAGGTCCACCAGCTCGAGGAGCTCGCGCGCCCGCGCATCGAGCACCCGCAGCGAGCGCTCGTGCTTCCAGAAATGCCACGTGGTCTTGAGCGAGCGCTGCAACGCGATGCGCACGTTCTCGAGCGCCGTGAGATGCAGGAACACCGCCGACAACTGGAAGGAGCGCACGATGCCGCGCCGCGCGAGCTGTGCCGGTTTTTCCAGCGTGATGTCCGCGCCGCCGTACAGAATCTCGCCGCGGGTCGGACTCATGAACTTGGTGAGCAGGTTGAAGAAGGTGGTCTTGCCGGCGCCGTTTGGCCCTATCAGGGCATGAATGTGGCCGCGGCGAACTTTCAGGTCGACGTTGCTCACGGCGACGAAACCGCTGAACTCCTTGGTGAGCCCGCGGGTCTCGAGGATGCAGTCTGCGCCGGCAGGAGGCGTTGCGGCTGCCATGTTTCTTTCCCGACGTTATTTTCCGGGCAGCATTCCGACGATAGTAGTATGCATCGGATGCCCCGTCAGCGGAAAACCTCCGCCACGCTCTACCAACCCTTCGGCCGCGCACGCGCGCCGGCGCGCGGTGCAGGACCGGATACGCGTGCGCTGGAGGCGATCTGGGAGGCGGTGTGTGCGATCCCGCGCGGCCGGGTTGCCACCTATGGAGCCGTGGCCAGCGCGGCCGGGTTGCCGGGCCGCGCACGCCAGGCCGGCTACGCACTGCGCATGGCCGATGCGTCGCAGAGCCTCCCCTGGCACCGCGTGGTGGCTGCCGGCGGCCGCATCGCCTTTGCGGCGGGCTCGAAGGCCTACCGCGAGCAGGCGCGGTTGCTGCGGGCCGAGGGAGTTCGCGTGCAGTCCGGCCGCGTGGTGCGCAGCGCGCTCACCGACCTCGCGTGAGGCGCCGCGACGACGCTCAGAAGCCGTTGTACTCGAGGCCGATGAGATCCACGATCCTGAAGACACCGGGGGTCGAGCGCGCGACCGTCTCGGCGGTTTCACGCTGCAGGTCGGTCGCGACCAGACCGCTTAGGTAGACGACGCCGTCGAGCACCCGCACTTCCACCTCGTTGGGAGCGAGCAGCTCGGTGTGCTCGCCAAGCCGCGCGCGCACCTGGGCGGCGAGCCCGGCGTCTCCCGGGCATCCGGAGCCGCACTTGCGCCACGTCTGGTACGCGGCGCATCCGGATGCGCAGCACGCGATCACGAGGAGCAGGAGCTGAGGGGCGAGCCGGGTCACACCATTCCTGACAGCGGGGAACGCGCTTTGGTTCGGCCAGCGGCGCGGCCGCCGGCTGACTTGCGGTTCGCGGGCCGATACGATAGCGCGGCAGGGGGCTCACCGCGATGGAAACCTCACCGCTCGCAGGCTGGGACAGCTTCTACGTGATCGTCGGCTCATCGGCCGGCGGGCTCACCGGTCTCACGTTCGTCGTGATCGCGCTGGTGAGCGACACCATGCGCGGAGTGCGGCCGAGCGGGCTCGGCGCGTTCGTTACGCCGACGATCGTGCATTTCTGCGGCGTGCTGGCGCTTGCCGCGTTCCTCAGTGTCCCGCATCAACACCTGCCGAGTCTGAGCGCGGGTCTTGCGCTGGCGGGCATCGCCGGAGTTGCGTACGGCGGGAAAATCTCCCGCCATATGAGTGTGCATTCCCCCAGTTACGTGCCGGTGCGCGAGGACTGGATATTCAACGTGATACTGCCGACCTGTGCCTACGGCGTGCTGCTCATCATGGCGATCCTGATGTGGTACTTCCCGGCAGGGGCCATGTACGGAGTCGCGGCGGCGACCCTGGCGCTGCTGCTCATCGGCATTCGCAACGCCTGGGATATCGCGGTGTTCATGGCGGCCACCCGGGCGGGTGCGGACAAGCCGCCCGACAAGGAGTGATCGTGGCCGACATCGTCCACGAGCTCACGGTCAGGTCGGCGCCGGCGCGCGTGTTCCACTCGATGGCGACCCCGCAGGGTCTGTCGCAATGGTGGACGCAGAGCTCGACCGGCAAGCCCTGCGAGGGCGCGGAGTATCTGCTCAGTTTCGGCCCTGATTATCAGTGGCGCGGGCGTGTGACGCGTTATGTGGCGGAGGCGGCGTTCGAGCTCGAGATCATCGAGGCGCATCCCGACTGGGTGAACACGCGGCTGGGTTGCGAGCTGCGGCCCGCCGGGCGCGACTCGACCCGCGTGCGCTTCTATCACACCGGCTGGCCAGCGGAGAACGAGCACTGGCGCGTGTCGTGCTATTGCTGGGCCATGTATCTGCGCATCATGCGCCGCTTCCTCGAGTACGGCGAGACGGTTCCCTACGAGAGGCGACTCGAGGTCTGAGTCAGCAAAGGGGAGACAACGTGAACAAGAGATTCCTCATCGCCTGGTTCGTGGTGCTCATCGTGTGGTTCCTCGGCAGCTTCCTGGTCCACGGGGTGCTGCTCGCGGCCGATTACATGAGCCTCGGCGCGCTGTTCCGCACGCCGGCCGATTCGCAGCAGTATTTTCCGCTCATGATCCTCGCGCACCTGCTGCTCTCGGGAGCATTCGTGTGGATCTACGCGCGCGGCGTGGAGCCCAAGCCGTGGCTGGGGCAGGGTGTACGTTTCGGGATCGCGGTGGCGTTCCTGACGACGGTGCCGACTTATCTCATCTACTTCGTCGTGCAGCCGATGCCGGCCGGGATCGCGGCCAAGCAGATCCTTTTCGATAGCGTGCTGATGGTGATCCTCGGCGCGGTGGCCGCTTTTCTTTACCGCGACGGCAAAGCCGGATAGAGAAACTCGCGCAGGCTCGGGTAGTAGATGGGACTCGAGCTCACGTCGTTGTGGGTCGCGCCGGGGACCAGGAGCGTGTAGCGCAGCGACGGCGTAATCGCGGCGAACAGCGCGTCCGAGCGCGCGCGCCATACGACTTCGTCGTGTTCCGCGACGACCACGAGTGTCGGCGCGGACACCCGGCCGATGCGACGCGCCGAATCATAGCGGTCGCGCACCAGCAAGCGCACCGGGAAGGGGCGGAAGTGGTCGGCGGCGACGTTGGCGATGCTGTCGAAGGGAGTGATGAGTATCAAGCGCTCCACCGGGCGCTCGCTCGCCAGTGCTACGGCGACACCGCTCCCCAGGCTCCGCCCGATCACCGCGATGCGGGCGTGGCGGCTGCGCAGGGAGTCGTAGACGGTCGCCGCATCCGCAGTCAGCGCGGCCTCCGAGGGCCGCCCGGTGCTGCCGCCGTAGCCACGGTAATTCACCAGATACACCGCCCGGTCCGCAAACACGGTGTCGAAGTCGCCGAGGTTTGCGCCTACGTCCTCGGCATTGCCGCCGAAGTACAGGAGAGCGGCATCCCTGTCGGGGTGCAGTTCCCAGATCTTGAGCGTGGCGCCGGCGCACTCGATGCGCACCGCGCGGGCCCCGGTCCGCGCCACCTCCGGCGTCGGGTAATACAAGAGGTGATTCTCGGCGACCGAGCAGGCACAGATGAGGCCGGAGGTCGCGACGAGAATACCGCCGAGGTAAAGCAGGCTGCTCATGGCACCAGCACCACACGCCCGGTGACCGCGCCGCGCTCCAGGTCGCGCAGTGCGCTGTCGGCCTCGGCGAGCGGGCGGCGGGTCATCGGGATCGGCTGCAGGCGGCCGGCGCGCACCAGCGCCATCATCTCCGTCGCCTCGGCGAGCGTTCCGGTGTTGGTGCCGATGATCGAGATGCCGCGCAGCGGAATCGTCGGCAGCGCCAGCGTGAGTGAGCCGCCGAACAGTCCGACGATGACCACCCGGCCGCCGCGCTGCACCACCCGGGTCGCGAGCGAGGCGGTCTGCTGGGAGCCCACGAAATCGATCACCGCACCGGGGCCTGAGCCGGTCGCGGCACGGATGCGTTCGACCACCTCCTTGTCGGCCGGGTCATAGGCCTCCGCAGCGCCGAGGCCAAGGGCCGCGGCGCGCCGTCCGGCGTCGATGTCGGCGACCAGCGGCGCGCGATCGAGGAGCGTGCGCGCAAACTGGAGACCCATCATGCCGACGCCGCCGCAGCCGATGATGAGAAGCCGCTCGGCGTCGGCGAGCGGGCCGGCCTTGCGCAATGCCGCGAAGGCCGTGAGACCCGAGCACATGCAGGCGGCGGCGAGTGCGGGATCAACGTCGCCGTAATCGATGAGGTAGCGGGGGTGCGGGATCACGACGTGCGTCGCGTAGCCGCCGGCACAGCCGCTCGAGCAGCCGAGCTGGCGTGTCTCCCCGAGGCAGATATTCTCCTCACCGCGGCGGCAGGCGCTGCAACGGCCACAGCCGATCCACGGGAACACCGCGCGGCGTGCGCCCGGGAGAATCGCGCCGGCTTCCGGCCCGGCTGCCACCACCTCGCCCTCGATCTCGTGCCCGAGCACGTGCGGCAGTGACAGCCTGGATGCGAGCCGCTTGCCGCCGCCCAGGTCAAACGAACCCTCGCGCAGGTGCACGTCGGTATGGCAGACGCCGCAGTGGCGGACCTCGATCAGCACTTCGGTGCCCATCGGCACCGGAGTCGGCGCCTGCAATGGCTGGAGCGGGGTGCCGAATCCGTGAAATACGTAGCTCTTCATGCCTGCAACTGCCTCACGTCATCAAATCGTCGCAAATCTTGTGCCTAATCGTCATCCGGGCCACCGGAGTCGAACGTAAATGACAGCCAGCAGGAGCTGCCTTAGCGACCCAACCGAGTCCTCCTACAACCCTGTCTCGATGTCCGACGCGAGCCTCGATGGGATGACGCGGCTGCTCATCCGCATGGTCGAGCGGGTGTCGGGGCGGCGGAGCCTGCAGGCGAAATACGAGCGCTGCCGGGCGAGCGCCTCCGATGCGGCCTCCTTCTGGAACGAGGCCGTACGCATCATCGGCATCCCGGTCAACCTCGACCCTCGGTCGCTCGCCAACCTCCCGCGCACCGGCCCGCTGGTCATCGTATCGAACCATCCGTTCGGCGTCGTCGACGGCTTTCTGTTGTGCTGGCTCGTGAGTCAGGTGCGACTGGACTTCAAGATCATGCTGAATGGCGTGCGCTCCGTTGCGGAGATGGCCGCACACTCGATCATGCTTGACCTGTCGGGCGCGCGCGAGGCACAGCGCATCAACGCGGCGGGGCGCATCGAGGCCCGCCGCACGCTGCAGGAGGGCGGGGTTCTCATCATTTTCCCGGCAGGCGGCATCTCGACCTCACCCGACCGCTGGGGACGCATGAGGGCCATGGACGCTCACTGGTACCCGTTCGCGGCGCAGGTGCTGGCGCGCTCACAGGCGCAGGTGCTGCCCGTGTGGTTCGAAGGCCAGAACGGCCGCCTGTTGCAGATCGTCAGTCACTTCAGCCTGGTGCTGCGCCGGGGACTGCTGATCGGCGAGAACCTGCGGCGGCTGCGTGAGCCGATCCGGCTGGTCGTCGGCGAGCCGATTGCCTACGAGAAACTGCCGCTGCATCTCGACCGCCCGGCGCTGGCGCGCGAGCTGTGTTACCGGTGCTACGCGCTCGGCGGGATCGATGCCTCGGTCCCGGGGCTGATCGGCGAGTGGCCGAAGCCGCTACGGCCGAAGCCGCCGAGATCCCGCGTCTCGCGAGCCTGGCGCGTCTGCTGCCAAAGCTCCCAAAGCTTCGCGGCCCGGAGGGTCATCCCCGGCACTAGACCACGATCGGGCCGCCGGCCGCCTTCCAGGCGGCAAGGCCGCCCTGCAGATGACAGGCGGAAGCGAGGCCCGCATCTTGCGCCGCCTGCACCGCCATCGCTGAGCGCTCGCCGTAGGCACAGTAGAAGAGCAGCCGCTTGCCGGTGGACTTCGCCAGTGTGTGCAACAGGCCGCCCGTACAGGTGCTCGCTTCCAGGGTCGGGTAGGGTACGTGGAGCGAGCCGGCGATGCTGCCGTGGCGCTCACGCTCGGCACGCTCCCGCAGGTCGATCAACACCACATCGGGCTGTCCGGCGAGAGCGAGCGCCTGCTCGGCGGTGTGTGCCCAGCCGCGCTGTGCGATGCGCTCCTGCTCGAGTCCGATTTTCATGTTGGCCGGCACCGCGACGTCCATCATCTTCGGGTTGGCGAGCTTGAGGTTTCCCATCAGCTCGACGTACTCATCGACCGACCTCACCTGCAGGCGCGGATTGCAGCGGCGCTCCTCGGCGATGGTGCTGACGCTGTCGCCCTTGTAGTCGTGGCCCGGAAACACCAGCGTCTCCTGCGGGAGCGACAACAGCCGCCCGAAGATCGACTGGTACTGCGCGCGTGCATCGCCATTCTGGAAGTCGGTGCGGCCGGTGCCGCGGATGAGGAGCGTATCGCCCGTGAACACGCGATCCGCCATGCGGAAACAGTAGGAGTCGTCCGTGTGGCCGGGCGTATACAGAGCCTCGAGCGAGAGCCCCTCGATCTCGAGGCGCTCGCCGTCGGCGACCCGCATCGACACCACATCGACCCGGCTGTGCTCGCCCATGACCGTGATGCAGCGCGTGCGATCGCGCAGCGCGCCGAGTGCGGTGATGTGGTCGGCGTGCAGGTGCGTGTCGACCGCCTTCACCAGCTTGAGATCAAGCTCGCGCAGCAGCTGCAGATAGCGCTCGACCTTCTCGAGCACCGGGTCGATGAGCAGCGCCTCGCCGCCGTGGCGGCTCGCGAGCAGGTAGCTGTAGGTGCTGGACGCCGCGTCGAACAGCTGACGGAAGATCACGCGCCCCCCTTGCGCGGGTGCAAGCCTAGCGCGGTTGCGGCACGATGCGGATATAGGGCCGGGGTGACTTCCAGCCGTTCGGATACGTCTTCTTCGCCTCCTCGTTCGACACCGCACCCGAGATGATCACATCCTCGCCCTGCTTCCAGTTCACCGGGGTTGCCACCTTGTGCCGGGCGGTGAGCTGCAGCGAATCGATGACGCGCAGCACCTCATCGAAATTGCGGCCGGTGCTCATCGGGTAGACGAGGATCAGCTTGATCTTCTTGTCAGGGCCGACGACGAATACGTTGCGCACCGTCTGGTTGTCGGCGGCCGTGCGCTGCGCGGGATCGCCGGAGGCACTCGCCGGCAGCATGCCGTAGAGCTTGGATACCGACAGGTCGGGGTCACCGATCATCGGATAGTTGACCGCGGTGCCCTGGGTCTCGCGGATGTCGTCTTCCCATTTCTTGTGGCTGTCGACTGGATCGACGCTCAGCCCGAGGATCTTGACGTTTCGCTTGTCGAACTCCGGCTTGATCCTGGCCATGTAGCCGAGCTCGGTGGTGCACACCGGCGTGAAGTCCTTCGGGTGCGAGAACAGCACGCACCAGGAATCGCCGATCCAGTCGTGAAAGCGGATGCGGCCCTGAGTGGTATCGGCCTCGAAATCCGGGGCTATGTCGCCAATCTTGAGAGTCATCACGGCCTCCTCGCCAGGCCGCGCTACGGCCTGCGCTCGCGTCGCTTCTGGGATGAAGGCCCAAATGTAGTCGCTGCGCGCCCGGGAAGCGAGCGGTGCGCCCGGTGCGGGAACCGAGGCGCGCGAGGCGATGTCCGGACTCTAGGGTGTGATCGGCCTCACGAATCTGCAATGCGAGGGCTCGATTTCACTTAGTGCCCTGGCCTCGCTGCCGAAAACCGAGAGGTCGGGAACCTCACGGGAAATTCAATCATGCACATTCATAGGGACATGTACGGCTACCTCAATGCGGGCTTCGAGCCGCGGTCGATGCAGACGGGCGCCATGGTACCCGGCGCCGGCGGCGACTGGGATGGCGATGCGGATCGTTCCGCAGCCGGCGCGAACGCGACCGGCGGGGCAGGCGGCAACGCCATCATGCAGGCGCTTGCCCAGGCTCTCGAGAGCCTCGGCCTGTCGCTCGCATCGAGCCCGGCCGTTTCCGGCACAACCGGTGCGTCCGTGCCGGCCGCCGCGACGACTTCAGCGGCCTCGAGTGCCCCGACGACCTCAGGCAGCGCAACCCCGGTGACCGATCCCACCCCAAGCACCGCTTCGACAACCGCCGCGGCCAGCTCGGGCAACGGTTCGACCGATTTCCATGCGATCCACACGATCGCGCGCGATGTCCGCCACGTGATGCGCGCGCTCTTCACGGACATTCAGGCCGAGAACACGCTGGCGCCGGCGAGCTCCGCCACGAGTTCCGCGTCAGCCTCGAGCCCCCAGTCCTCATTCGGCTCGGGCCTCGCCGCGCTCATCAGCCAGATTCAGGGCGGCTCGATACCCGCGAATCTCGCCAGCGCATTCGACAAGCTGGTAACCGACCTGGAAAAGGTCGGCGCATCCCCGGCCGCGAACGGCGCCTCGGCGCCGGCCACGACGCCAGCCACCGCTGCCGCCCCGCCTGCGACTACGACTGCTACGACGAGCGCCTCTGCGAGTGCGACTGCGACCACTTCCACAGCGACCTCGGGCGCGGCGTCGAATGCGAGCGCGACCGCAGGCACACAGTCGACCTCGGCCGAAGCCGGGCTCAGCTATCAGGGACTGCTGCTTCAGTTCCTGACCAACCTGCAAAGCGACCTCGGACTCGGATACGGGACGTCCTCGGCGTCGACGGCACAGGGGGCGACCAGCGGACTCATGGTGAACACGCTCGCCTGACAGGCGGCGAGCGGGAGCAGGTGCACGAATGAACCTCTTCGCTCTGGCAGCAGTCTTCGCGACCATGGACGACGCGGCGGTCGCGGCGCTCAAACACGCAGCCGCCGTCTGCGACCCGCGCTACGAGTGCGGCGGCGTCGTGCGTCGCGTGCCGGGCGGCTTCGAGGCCTCGCCCCTCATCAGCTCCAAGAAGCCCTTTGGCGTCGACCTCGGCGAGTTCTACGGTTCCGACGTGGTAGCCGATTTCCACACCCATATCTGCTCGATCCACAACGTCGCGTTCGCCGACTTCTTCTCGCCGGCGGATGCGATGGCGAATCAGGGGCTGCACACGGTCGGCTACATGCTGAGCCTGTGCGACTGGAACATCCGCCGCTACGACCCCACGCAGGACGAGCGTGACGATGAGGAAGTCGACTTCACCAGCGGGCGCGTCATCTACCTGACGTGCGGGCACATCGTCGGCTGGGTGGGATCGGCGCCCGAGGAGCGTGGCTGGGTCGAAGCCACCGTGGTACGCCGGCCCGGTAAGCCGGTCGCGCTCAAGCTGAGCGTGCACCGCTGAGTTCTTCGGTCCTTCCGCGCCAAGCCTGAGCGCGACTGTCGGGGCGAACTGTCCGATGGTCGACCTTCACGTCGGAGGATTACTATCTCTCGTTGGCGGGTCAAAAACCAACCCGCCGGTGGGAGGTCATCATGGTGGGTCGCAAATCAACTCGCTGGCGCCGGATGAGCGTGCTATCGGCAGCCGCCGTCACGGCTCTCAGCTTAGGCGCCGTCAACGCTGACGAGCCGCTGTGGGAAGCTCAGGGAGCGAGGCTCGAGGTGAGGAGCACGACGTTCGCGCAGAACGGTCCCTTGCCGGATAGCGTCATCTACAACGCCATCTCAAACGGCGTGAACATCTGCACGGCGAACGGCGCGGTCGGCGCGGATCAGTCGCCGCAGCTGCACTGGTCGCAGGTGCCGGACAACACCCGCAGCTTCGTCGTGGTGCTTTATGACACCACCGCCGCCTTCACGCACTGGGGCATGTACAACATCGCCGCGCACGTGCGCACCCTGCCGGCGAATGCCGGCGCCGCCGCCAGCACCTTCGGCAGCCAGGTGAATAACGACTTCGGCGATCCGAGCTACGACGGCCCGTGCCCGCCGGCCGGTGTGGCGCCCGATGCTCACCACTACGTGTTCACGGTGTACGCGCTCGATACCGAGCTGACGCTGAGCTCGTTGGCGAATTTCCCCGCCAACGCCGAGACGCTCTATCACGCGCTGCTGCACGCGGCGCGCGACGGACACATCCTCGCCAGCGGCAGCATCGCGACGTACTACTCGGCGACGCCGAGCGGCTAAGGCGCGGCCCGCGAGACTCACTGCCAGCGGGTGCGGTGGCGCGCGGCCGCCGCCGCGCCCGCCCGCCGGGCGGTGTCATCAGCAAAGGTGACGCCGCCCATAAGAAAAGAAAATGCCGTTGCCGGCGACTTCCGGCTAGCCTGTATAAGAAGATGGGCGGGTTCCGCCGCGAACCCATAAGCCGTAGTCGTTGGAGATCATGATGCAGCGCCGCATTGCCGGACGAAATTTCCTGTTCGTTCCCGGGCCCACCAACGTGCCGGATCGCGTCCAGCGCGCCATGGTGGTGGCCATGGAGGACCACCGCTCGTCCAGGTTTCCCGAGCTCTCGACCAGCATCCTCACCGACCTGCGCAAGGTCTTCAAGACCGAGCGCGGCCAGGTATTCATCTTTCCGTCCTCCGGCACCGGCGCCTGGGAAGCGGCGCTCACCAACACGCTGTCGCCGGGCGACAAGGTGCTGGCGTCGCGCTTCGGGCAGTTCTCGCACCTGTGGATCGACATGGCGCAGCGCCTCGGCTACGAAGTCGAGACGCTGGATGTCGAGTGGGGCGAGGGGGTGCCGCTCGCTCGCTACGAGGAGATTCTGCGCGCCGACAAGCGTCACGAGATCAAGGCGGTGCTGGCGTGTCACAACGAGACCACGACCGGCGTCACCAGCGATATCGCCGGCGTGCGCCGCTCGCTCGATGCGGCGCAGCATCCGGCGCTGCTGTACGTGGACGCGGTCAGCTCGCTCGCCAGCATCGACTTCTGCATGGACGAGTGGCAGGTCGATCTCGCTGTCAGCGGCTCGCAGAAGGGCCTGATGCTGCCCGCGGGGCTCGGGATTCTCGGCGCCAGCCAGAAGGCACTCGCTGCGGTCCCGCAGGCGCGCTCGCGCCGCTGCTACTTCGATCTCGGCGACATGATCAAGGCGAACGCCAGCGGCTACTTTCCCTATACCCCGCCGCTGCCGATGCTCTACGGGCTGCGCGAGTCGCTCAATATCATCTTCGAGGAGGGGCTGGAGACGATCTTCGCGCGGCACCACTACCTCGCGGAGGGCGTGCGCGCTGCGATCACCAGGGGCTGGCGGCTGCAGCTGTGCGCGAAGGCGCCGCAGTGGTACTCGGACACCGTGAGCGCGGTGGTGGTGCCCGAGGGCATCAATGCCGCACACGTGATCGATGTGGCGTTCCGCCGCTACAACCTGGCACTCGGCGCCGGGCTCTCCAAGGTGGCCGGCAAGGTGTTTCGCATCGGGCATCTGGGCGATCTCAACGAGCTCATGCTGATGGCCGCCATCGCCGGCTCCGAGATGGCGATGCTCGATGTCGGCATCGGGGTGACGCCGGGGAGCGGTGTCGCGGCGGCCTCCAACTACTGGCGCTCGCACGACCTGACGCCGCGCAAGAAGGTGAGTCGGGAGGAGCAGTTCTACGAGGCGCACTCCACCGGCTCGATCCACGGCTGACTGAGGCATGGCGCAGCACATCGTGTTTCTCGACCGCGCCTCGCTCAAGGCGACGGTGCGGCCGCCCGCCTTCGCGCACGACTGGCGGGACCATGCGGCGAGCCAGCCGGAGGAGGTGGTGGAGCGATTGCGCGATGCCACGATCGCCATCACCAACAAGGTGCCGCTACGTGCGGCGGCGCTCGAGCAACTGCCGCAGCTGAAGATGATCGCCGTCGCCGCGACGGGCTACGACGTGATCGACATCGCGGCATGCCGCAGCCGCGGCATCGCGGTGGCCAATATCCGCAACTACGCCGTGCACACCGTGCCCGAGCACACGTTCACGCTGATCACCGCGCTGCGGCGCAACCTGCTCGCGTACCGGGCGGACGTGGAGCGCGGCCGGTGGCAGCAGAGCGAGCAGTTCTGTTTCTTCGATCATCCGATCCGCGACCTGCACGGGGCGACCCTCGGCATCGTCGGCGAGGGGGTGCTCGGTCAGGGAACCGCGCACATCGGGCGTGCCTTCGGCATGCGCGTGCTGTTCGCCGACCACCCGCCGCCCAAGGCGCCCGGCATCGAGTTCACGCCATTCGAGCAGCTGCTCGAGGTGAGCGATGTCGTGTCGCTGCACGTGCCACTCACGCCTCAGACGCGCCACCTCATCGGCATCGAGCAGCTGCGGTGCATGAAGCGTACGGCGCTGCTCATCAATACCTCGCGCGGTGGGTTGGTGGATGAGGCGGCGCTCGCCACGGCGCTGCAAGAGGGACTGATCGCGGGCGCGGGCTTCGACGTCCTCACGCAGGAACCGCCGCGGGACGGCAATCCGCTGCTGGACTTAAGGTTGCCGAACTTCATCCTCACGCCGCATATTGCCTGGGCGAGCGATGGCGCCATGCAGTCGCTCGCCGACCAGCTGATCGACAACATCGAGGCCTGGGCCGCCGGCCGGGCGCAGAACCTCGTGACCTGACCCAAATGAGGATCGCGATCGTAGGATGCGGAGCGATCGGCGGCTACGTGGGCGTCAAGCTGGCGCTCGCCGGCGAACAGGTCACCTTCCTGGCCCGCGGCGCCAATCTCGAGGCGATCCGCAGCCGCGGTGTCAGGCTGATCCTTGGCGATGGTACCGAGCTCGTGGCGCGCAACGTCAGTGCGACCGCCGACTACCGGGCCGCCGGACCGCAGGACCTCGTCATTCTGGCGGTCAAGGCGCACCAGGTTGAGGCCGTGGCCGCCTCGCTCCCGGGACTGTTCGGTGCCGACACGGCCGTCGTCACCATGCAGAACGGTATCCCTTACTGGTACTTCCACCGCCATCCGGGACCGTTCGAGGGCCGCAGCGTCACGAGCGTCGATCCGAGCGGCCTGTGCGCGCGGCAGATTCCGCCGGGCCGCGTCATCGGCTGCGTGGTCTACCCCGCCTCGGTCCTCGAGGCGCCCGGCATCATCCGCCACATCGAAGGCGACCGCTTCCCGCTCGGCGAGCTCGACGGCACGGCGAGCTCGCGGGTGCAGGCGATTGCCGCCTGCTTCACGCGCGCCGGCTTTCAGGCGCCGGTGCTGGAGAACATCCGCGCCGAGATCTGGCTGAAGCTCTGGGGCAACATGACCTTCAATCCGATCAGCGCGCTGACGCGCGCGACGCTCTCGGACATCTGCCAGTACCCCCCGACCCGCGCTCTCGCGGCCGCCATGATGGCGGAGGCGCAGACCGTGGCCGGGAAGCTCGGTATCACGTTTCGGGTGCCGATCGAGCGGCGCATCGCAGGGGCAGAGCGCGTCGGCAAGCACAAGACCTCGATGCTGCAGGACCTCGAGGCCGGCCGGACTCTCGAGATCGACGCGCTCCTCGGCTCGGTGCTGGAGCTGGCACGGCTGACGGAGACGCCGGTGCCGACCCTTGAGGCCGTGCATGCGCTGACGATGCTGCTGGCCCGGCCACTGCAGGCCCGGCTACTGCAGGCCGGCGCCTGAGCCTTCAGGCGGCCGCGCCCGGGGCGGCCTTGGCGTCGATCCTCAGGCCTTGCGTCCGAGCAGGCTGAAGGCGTGCGTCCAGTGGTCGTACTTGACGCCGTACAGCACCCACAGCATCGCCATGGCCTCGAGCAGCCGGCTGGCGCGGATGGGACCCGCATCGATCGGCTCGCGCCAGCCGAAGCTTTTCAGGATCTGCGTGACCTCGGCCTTGGCTTCGGCGTCGTCGCCCGCAATGAACATGTCGGGAGTGCCGTCCGCCAGGCGCGGAAACACCATGTACTGCGCGGTGACGATGTTGAATGCCTTGACGACCTTCGAGGCGGGCAGCAGATGCTGCACCAGCTCACCCGCCGAGCCCGCCTGCTCGATGGCGAATCTCGGCACGTCGTCCGTGAAGTCGAGCGGATTGCTGGGATCGATCACCAGCTTGCCGGCGAAGTTGTGGGCGCCGGCGGCGAGGATCCCCGCCTCGAGCCCGAGCCAGGGCAGGGCGAGCACGGCCAGGTCTCCGGCGGCTGCTGCCTCCCCGGGGGAGGCAGCGCGCGAGCCCTTCACGGCGCTAAGCGCCGTGCGCGTCTTGCTGCTCGTGACGTCACGGGTGCCGAACACGACCTGGTAACCGAGCTCGGCGAAGCCCTGGCCGAGGGTCGTACCGACGGTGCCGTTGCCGAGAATGGCGACGGTTTTCGAGGTGCGGTCAGGGGTACTCATATGCGACCTCCAGAGGCGGCTCGTCGCTTGAACCGGCGGGTGCTTTTTGCGGGCCGGTCAGAGATATTAGCCCTGAGCCGCGTTCGTTGATACGGCCGTCAGTGCGGGAGGGGCGAAGTGATCACCATATCGGCGTTCAGGTGGGTGCCAGAGACTGCCAGGGGGCAGGTGCGCGACCTGCGGGTGCGTTGGGCGCTCGAGGAGGCGGGATTCCCGTACCGGACGCGGCTGCTCGAACAGGGCGACCAGGACCAGCCGCATTACCGGCAGGTGCAGCCGTTCGGTCAGGTGCCGATCCTCGAGGAAGACGGCCTCACGATCTTCGAGTCCGGCGCCATCGTGCTTTACCTCGGCGAGCGGAGCGATGCGCTGCTGCCGGCGGATGCAGGCGCGCGCGCCCGTGCGACGCAGTGGCTCATCGCGGCACTCAACTCGATCGAGCCGCACGTGATGAACGTGGTGACGATCGACTTCTTCTACGCCAACGAGCAGTGGGCGCAGCTGCGCCGGCCGGGCGCCGTGGCGTTCCTCGAGCGACGCCTCGCCGCACTGTCAGCTGCGCTCGGTGGCAAGCCGTTCCTCGATGGCGAGCGCTTCACCGCCGGTGATCTGATGATGGCGACGGTGCTGCGCCTGCTCGAGCGCACCGATCTCGTCTCGAGCGATGCGCGGCTCGCCGCCTATGTCGAGCGCTGTACCTCGCGGCCGGCCTTCCAGCGGGCGCTCGCGGCGCAGCTTGAGGATTTCCGCGACGCCGCAGCCTGAGCCGCTCCTAGAGCAGCCCGTCGAGGTGATCGAGGTCGTTGATCACCCGCCAGTGGCCGCCGCCTTTCTCGACCTTGCCGCGCCATTCGTCGAGGCGCGTGAGGTACAGCCGCGGGTCGAAGTTGTCGCTGCGCAGCTTGGTGACATTCAGCGCCACGACGTCGAAGCCGTGGAAGTCGAGCGGCATGTCGCGCACGTAACCCTTGGCGAGATCCTCCTTCATATCCGAGAGGATGAGGATCTCCTTGCGGGCCGTGTGCTTCTCGTTCAGGAACTCGATCGCCTGCAGCAGCCCGCCGGTGATGTCCGTATAGGCGGCGGGTGGTGATTGATCGATGAACTTCTCCACGTGACTCGCAAAGGCGCGCTTCTGCGCGTTGGCGGTGCTCGGGCGGTCGTCGAAGGTCGCCTTGGCGATGATGTCCTTCTCGGTGAAGCTGCCGGTGTCGATGCGCGCCACCGCGATCGAGTCCGCTGACTGCAGCCGCGTGAGCGTGTAGAGCGTGATCTGCTCCGCCTTGCCGACGTTGCGGTTGTAGGACCCGGAGGTGTCGATCAGCAGATACACACCGGTGTTGTGTCCCTGCGGCCCGGTGCAGGCCCCGAGCGCGACGATGAGCAGCAGCAGCGCGAGCGTTCGCATCATGGGTGCACCTCCTACCAGACGGACGCCTTGCCGGAGGCGCCCGCACCGGGGCGACGGCCCTCGCGCAGCCGGGCCTCGAGCCACAACGGTCCGAACAGCGGCAGGTCGTAGAGCCGGCAGGCGAGCGCGCCCAGGTGGCGAAAGCCGTTGCCGAGCAGCCGCAGCAGCAACGCCAGCGCCTGCAGCAGCGCGATGCCGATCAACCCGACCACCGTGCGCAGCGAGTGCACGAAGGTCTCGAGCGGAATGGCGACGAACACCAGCGCGAACGGCAGCACGAAGCCCATGCCCATCTGCGCCGCGGTGGTGATCCACAGGTGCGGGTTCACCAGCGAGGCGGAGTTGTCGCCGCGCAGCAGCGCGTTGGTCGCCATCTCATCGAGCAGCAGCACCTCACGCATGTAGGCGAGCCCTGCCTCGATGCTCGCCATGAGCAGCAGAATGAGGAAGGTGGTGACACCCATGCGCACCCGCGTTTTGTCCGACAGCGCGCCGATCACCGGAAACAGCCGGGTGATGCGCATCGACTCCATGAGAAACAGCCCCATGGAGATCTCCACCATGATGATGACCAGCGCCGCGATGTCTGCCGTGCGGTAGCCGCCGATAAAGTTCGTGCCGCCGACCATCTCGGCCATGGGGCGCGCGATGAGGGTGAAATTGACCGCGGTGCCGGCGGTAGCCACCGCCAGGACCAGTGCCGAGACGAAGAAATACACGATCGACGAGGAGGACAGCACCGAGACGGCCCGATCCTCGCCGCGCACGATGGCCTCGTATTCGCCCATCTGCCGATCGATGGTCTGCGAGCGGCCGATGACGCTCTCGACGCTCTGCTGAACATGGCCGAGCGTCTGCTGGATCAGCCGCCAGTCGGGCATCATCCGCCGCAAGAGCGAGTGGCGCTCCGCGCTCGCCTTGCGGTAGTCGTCCATGGCCTCGCCGTGTGCCTTGACCATCGACTTGTGTATGTCCGAGAGGATCTCCGCGCCGGCGTTGCGGGCGTCAAGGTTGGCGACCACCTTGACGGCCTGCGCCCAGCCGGGTGCCTCGGGTGGGACTTCCGCTGCTTTCTCCTGGTCCTCCTCGATGCGCTGGATCGACTCACTCAGCCGCCGATGCATGTCGGGATAGCCCGCCAGGTCCTTGCGCACGGTGTCGGCGACGCGGGCGAACTCGCGCTCCACGACGCGCTCCTTCGCCTCGCGACCGGCGGCGAGCAGGACCTCGCGGTTGCGCGCGCCGAGGCGCTCCTGGGCGCGAATCACCGAGTGCGCGGCGACCCGCAGGCCGCGGGCCAGCGCGCCGGCCGCCGCCTGGATCGCCTGGTGCGCCGTGTCCCTCGCGAGGTACAGCGCCGCGACCAGCAACAACAGCAGGATGAGTGCCGACAGCATGGGCCACGGAGTCAGCGTCAACAGACTTTGCATAGACATGGGCGTCCTCACTTAGCCTCGGGACAAGGCGGCAGGGAAGTGGGCACATGAGGAGCGCCGTCCGGCGGAAGAATGTGCCGGGCTCCGGGGAATCGAGCCACGTCGACGCGTAGCGTTCATGCTGGCAACCCCGCTGTCGTAGGAAGATCCCTTAGACCGGTGGCTTTGCGACCCTTTCTTTCGAAAGGTGTGCCCTTAACAGATGCGCGCTCAGGGTGAGCGCGTGAGCTGTCGGTGTCAACGGCCGGGCAACATAATGCGGCGGTTTGACGCGCTGCGCGCTGCGCGCGCACGCTCAGCGCGCGTTGCTGCCGCGGACACAGGGAGGTCGGACGAACGTCAATGTTCACCGCACTCATCTGCGAGGCGCGCCTCTGGCCGATCCTCTGGCGCCGCCGGCTGAGCTGGTACTGGCACAGCGGCGCGAGAACTCAGCTGCCGTTCGTGCTGCTGGTCGCGGCGCTGCTGGCGGCGGTGGCGGGCGCCATCTATTTCGCGAGCGTGGAGGGCATCCGCGCCGAGCCGGCGCGCATCGAGGCCATGCAATACGCCGAGGCACGCGCACAGCGGCGGGTGGACGAGCTGCAGTGTCTCGCGGAGAACATTTATTTCGAGGCGCGCGGTGAGCCGCTCGCCGGCCAGTTCGCGGTCGCCGAGGTGACGCTGAACCGCACCCGGGCGCTGCACTTTCCACACACGGTGTGCGCCGTCGTGCACGAGACGCGCTGGGATTCTGCACGCCGGCGTCACGTCGCGGATTTCTCCTGGACCGAGTTCGGCGCGCTCTATCCCGAGGACGGAGCGGCGTGGAAGCAGGCCATGACGGTCGCGAGCGCGGTGTACGACGATGAGCATCCGCCGCTCGTGCCCGGGGCGCTGTTCTATCACGCGCTGAGCGTGCGACCCGAGTGGGCGCACAGCCACCGGCCGGTCGCCACCATCGGCAACCACATCTTCTATCGCTGACCATGCACGCCCGGCGCTCGACGCCGCGGAAAGCGCCGTGTTAGCGTCGTGCCGGTGCACAGCCAGCGCGACGCCGGTCTGATCCGTGCAGTGGGACCCTGGGCGCTCGCCGCCGGGGCGATCAGCATGATCGTCGGCGCCGGCATCTTTCGCGCACCCGCCGAGCTCGCGGCCGGCGTCGGCCCTTACGCCCCGCTGGTATTTCTCGGCTGCGGACTTGCGGTTGGGGCGGTGGCGATCTGCTTTGCCGAAGGCGGCAGCCGCGTGCCGACCAGCGGTGGAACCTACGGCCTGGTGGAGGCCGCCTTCGGACCGCTGATCGCCTACATCGCCGGGACCCTGCTGTGGGTCGGTTGCGTGCTCGCCTGCGGCGCGATTGCCGCGGCGCTGGCCGACGTGGTCGCCAGCGTGGTCGCGCCGCGGCTCGGCACGCCGGTGCGCATCGCAGTGATCGTCGGTGCGATTGGCGCGGTCGCGCTCGTCAATATCGGCGGCGTCGCCCGCGGCGCGCGCCTGGTCGCCGTCATGACCGCAGCCAAGCTGATCCCACTCGTGGTGTTCGTCGTCGTGGGCGCCACGGCGGTGCATGGCGCGAACTTCGTCGCGGTGGTGCATCCGGACGCGCAGGCGCTGCGCGGCGCACTGGTACTCGGGGTGTTCTCCTTCATCGGCATGGAGACACCGCTGTGCGCGAGCGGCGAGGTGCGCGATCCGAGCCGGACCATACCGCGTGCGCTGGCGATCGCCATGTTGTCCACCATCGCGCTGTATGTGGCGATTCAGGTGGTCGCGCAGGGCATCCTTGGGTCCTCACTCGCGACCTCCAAGGCGCCGCTCGCGGATGCCATGGCGCAGATCCATCCGGCACTGCGGGTGCTGCTGCTGGCCGGCGCTGCGATCTCCATGAGCGGCTATCTGGCGAGCGATATCTTCGGCACGCCGCGGCAACTGTTTGCGTTCGCACGCGATGGACTCCTGCCGCGGGCGCTCGGGCGGCTGCAGGGCCGCAGCCATGCGCCGCACGTGGCGATCGCCTGCTACGCGACGATCGCGGCGGCATTGGCACTGACGGGCAGCTTCGGCAGGCTGGCCGTGTGGTCGACGCTGGCGATCGCAGGTCTGTATGGCGCGGGCTGCGCTGCCGCGTGGGTGCTGGCGCGCCGCCGCGTACAGCTCGCGGGCGCACCCCTCAACTTCCGCTTCCTGACGCTCGCCACGGTGGTCGGGATCGCCAGCATGCTGGCGGTGATCGCACTCGGCGCGCGTGAGGAGATTCTGGGTCTTGCAGGTCTGATTGTCGTCTCTGCCGCGGTCTACTTCGCCCAGACCCGGCTCGGCTCGCAGCGCCCCGCGAGCGCTACTTGAGCTCGACCTCGATGAAGCGGAACTCGTAGGCGTTCGCGTTGATCACGTTGTGGCTCACACCGGCCGGGCGGTTGTAGCAGACTCCGGCGGTCAACTGAGCCTCGCGCGTGCCGGCCGCCTCCGCGAGACGCAGCGTGCCGCTCGTCAGCGGCACGACCACGTAGTCGTATGCGTGCACGTGATGGCCGGTCTCGGCCCCGGGCGCAAAGGTCCACAAGGTTACCTTCACGCGTTCGTTGTCGAGCTGTACGGACGGCTGGGCGAGCACGGGCGACCTTCCACCTTCAGTGTCGGGTGTTGCCGAGTTTACCCGGGACTGGTGTCTCGCCGTCACCTCGCCCGCCGAGCCTGCAAAGTAGCGGCGGCCACCGTACGGTATGCCTCGCGTGCGGCGTCAGTGTGCTGCGGCGGTTCCGAGCTTCGCGTCGAGGAAGCTCGCCGTGGCCGTGTAGACGCGCGCCCAGGACGCGGAGCGCAGGCGAGCGCGCGGCCTGAGGGGGCGGCGAGCAGGTCGGATGCAAACGACGCGCCGAGGATCTGCTCCAGGGTGAATCCCGCAGGATGTGCAGCCGGGGTTGCGGGCAGCAGCAAGACTGCTGCGATGAGCGGGCGGGCGAGACCCCGAGTCACGGATTGTTCTCCCCGACCTTGCCGCGCGCAGCCTAGCATCTCGCAACGCGCCGCAGACCTGTGCGGCGATGCGGCAGCCGGGTGCGCGGGCCGCTTGGTACGCAGCCGCCGAACGCGCTACTGTGCGGCGGGGTGAGAGGGGACGGCCGATGAGCGGAAAGATCCGTCGATGGCGAACCGATGGCGTGCGCATCATCCGTGCGGACGAGTTGGATGATGCGACCGCGCAGACACTCGGCATGCAACGCCGCGCGGCAGTCACCACCGAGAAGACGGGTGCGCGCCAGCTGTGGGCGGGTACCGTCACCATCGATGCCAAGGCCCGGACCGGGCCGCACCACCACGGCGATCTGGAGAGCGTCATCTACGTGGTCAACGGCGTGGCGCGCATGCGCTGGGGCGAGCATCTGGAGTTCGTCGCCGAGGCGGCGGCGGGGGACTTCATCTACGTGCCGCCGTACGTGCCGCACCAGGAAATCAATGCGAGCGATGACGTGCGGCTGCATTGCGTGATCGCGCGCAGCGGGCAGCAGGGGTTGGTGGTCAACCTGGACATCACGCCCGTCGAGGTCCCCGAGCTCGTTCGCTGGATAGACGATCTGCACAAGTGAGGAGCCGTGCGGCGAGCTTCGAGCTGGCGCCGGCGGATCCCTCGAGCGCCGACGCGCAATACTGCCTCGGGCACTACTTCGACGAGCTCGCCGCGCGATTCCGCGGCGGATTCGACCGCAACCGGGACGCGGCGGCGGATGTCACCGATCTGGCATTGCCCGAGGGGTACCTGCTGATCGCACGGCTGTCGGGGCGGGCGGTTGGCTGTGCGGGACTCCGAGCTCTCGCGCCGGGGGTCGGTGAGCTCAAGCGCATGTGGGTGGCGCCGGCGGCACGCGGGATGGGAATAGGGCGCTCGTTCCTGCGCGAGCTGGAAGCGGAGGCGCGCCGTCGCGGGCTGCGCGCACTGCGCCTCGATACCAACGAGTCGCTCAGTGAGGCGCTGCAGCTCTATCGGTCGTGCGGCTATCGGGAAATCGCCCGCTTCAACGACAACCCGTACGCGCACTACTGGTTCGAGAAGGTTCTGGCCTGATGGCGATCGCGCAGTTACTGCGCCGACTTGCTGAACGAGATCTTGCAGCTCCGGCCTGAGACGCGCTCGCCACTGCCGCTGTCGCCCGAGAATTTCGCCTCGATCCGGTACCTGTACGGCGTGCCGGGCGGCAGGTGTCCGGTCGCTGCCCATTCCCTGCCGACCAGCCCGTGCGCGGCAAGGGCCGCCGAGCCATCCGTCGAAATGTGGCCGTCGACTCGCAACCACCCCGGAGCGTCTTTGATACCTCTCTCGCCGTGCAGGACCCCCTGGCTGACCGTCGAGGTGAACTCGTAGGTGTAAGGCAGAGCTCCCGCGGACGCGGAGCATGCGACGACGGTGGTCCACGCGCCGTCAAAAGGCGCCGGTGTCGAGGCACCCACGGCTGCGACAGCCAGCAGAACGGTTGCGGCGAGAGCGGTTGTCAGCCTGCGCATGAGGAGCCTCACAGGATAGATGAGAACCAGAGCCGGCGCTTAGGTCGGAGGATGCTTCGCGGCGAGCAGCGCCGGAAAGGCGCCAGCTGCGAGCGCCTGCACCCAGTCATCGCACAGGCCGATGGCCTTGGCCGGCGCGAAGCTCGAGGGATTGAGGCTGAGCTCGACCCACAGCCCGTCCATCAGCGCCGACAGGCCGATCGCGGCCGAGCTCACCCTGAATGCCGGGACGCCGGGCGCGCGCTTCAGGCGCGCGAGCAGGCTCTCGAGGGTCGCGCGGGTCTCGCCGTGAGTGCGATCCCGCAACGCGCGCAGGCGCGGTGAGTGCGGTACCAGACTCCAGAACACGATCCAGGTGCGAAAGATCGCCGGGTCGAGTGCCTGAGGAGTGAAGGAGGCCGAGAAGTACGCGTGCAGCGAGCGCACCGGATCGTCGGTGATGGCGAGCGCCGGGGCGCGGCTTCCGGCCAGCAACCGCGTGGCGAGCGACTCGTAGGCGGCGGCGATCAGGCCATCGATGCCCGGGAAGTGGTGATTGATGAGCCCCATGGAGACGCCCGCCGCGGCGCTGATGCGGCGCACCGAGACGCCGTCGTGGCCGAACTTGTCCAGGCAGGCGAGCGTCGCGGCGACCAGCGCCTCGCGACGCGCATCAGCGGGCTCGCGGCGGAACTTGGGCCCCGCAAAGGCGCTAGATCGGCTCACCGGCCCGTGCCCGCAGCGATCTCAGCCGGCTCTCGAGGTCTTCCCTGTTCAGATAAACACCGGCGAGCCGGCGGTAGCCGACGTAGGCATCGCGGGCGTGCAGCACGCGCCAGTTATCGAATAGCAGTACCGAGCCGGGCAGCAGCCGGCGCCGGTGTTGCAGGGCCGGCTCACTGCACAGTGCATTGAAGGTGGCGAGCGCACGGTAGAAGGCGCGCTGGCGCGCCGGCGGCAGCGTGAACGGCGCGCGATCCAGGTTGTTGTAGCTGACCTGCACCAGCTTGCCCGACTCATCCAGCCGGAACAGCGGGCGGCGCGCCATGAGGTGGATGCCGCGCTCCTCGTCGATGTACTGGCCCGGAATCGCCACCTCGGTGAGCAGCTGGAAATCCGCGGGCGCCTCGCGGCGCATGATCTCGGCGATTCTGAAGGCATCGATCAGCACGTTCTCACCGCCAGTGCACTCGGCGGCGAGACAATGGAACATCTGGTAACCGGGCGCATCGAGGCTGTAGGTGCCGTCGGTATGCGGCCCGATGGCCATGCTCGTATAGGCCGTGTCCTTGTGCTCGAGGTTGGCGGTGAAGTCCCAGTAGCCGCCGAAGATCGTCTGGCGCGTATAGGCGATTCTGCCCGCGACCGCCTGCGTGGCCTCGGGCGTTGCGGGCACGCCCTCGACGAAGCTGAAGCCGAGCTGTGCGACCTGCTCCAGGAATTCCTTCACCACTGCCTCGGTGCTCATGAACGCCTCATGGCGCACCGAGGGGACGCGGGCTGCGATCTCGTCGCGGTTCCAGGTACGGATCGTCACCGGCAGAACGTCGGGATCGGCGCGCAGCGCCGAGAGGAATGCGCTGTCGAAGCGGCTGACATGCTCGCCGTCGGCCCACTCGACCTTGAGCACGCGCCCCTGATCTTCCACGCTGATTGCGCGCGCCGCGATGTCGGCGGCAATGCGAAACGTATCGACCAGCCGTTGCTTGGTGTCGGGATGCTGGCCCGAGGGGCAGTTGTCCCGCAGCCAGACCAGCGGCAGCGTCGCGGGCGAGCGCCCGTCGTTCCAGCTCAGCTCGACGTCATGGCCCCGGACCCTGGCCTCGCGCAGCGTAGGCGTCATGGCGGATCTCCAGTCGGTGCTTATTATGCGACCGCATAATAGCACGACCGGTGCCGCGCGACACCCGCAGGCGCACCGCGAGTCGCCGCGGGCTCAGTTGACGGCGGTGCTCACCGTATTGGAGGGCGCGCTCTGGGTGCCGTCGCTCGCGTACGCGGTGACCGAGAAGTACCAGGTCCCGGTAGCCAATCCCGTGACCGTGTAGCTGGTCGCGGTGGCGCTCGACACGGTGATCTGGTCCGTCAGCGCGCTGGCGCTCGTGCCGTAGTTGATGACGTAGCTCGAGAGGTCCGTGAGAGTCGTACCGTTGGTGTTGGTCGTCGGGGCCACCCACGACAGCGGCACATTGCCGGTGGCCTGGGCGTTCACGGTGATGCTGAACGTCGGCAGCGAGGCGGACGCCTGACCGTCACTCACGCTGATCGTAATGTTCGAGAACGTGCCGACGTTGGAGCTCGAGGGCGTACCGCTCAGCGCCCCGGTCGTCGTGTTGAAGGTCGCCCAGGAGGGCATGTTGGCGATGCTGAAGGACAGTGTCAGGCCGGAGGGGCCGCTCGCCGCCGGCGTGAAGGAGTAGGCCTGTCCCGCCGTGACCGTCGTCGCCGGGGTTCCGCTGATGGTCGGCGCCGGGAGCGCCGTGACCTGGATGCTGAAGGCGGGCAGAGAGGCCGACGCCTGGCCGTCGCTCACGCTGATCACGACGTTCGAGTACGTGCCGACGTTGGAGCTCGAGGGCGTACCGCTCAGGGTGCCCGTGGCAACGCTGAAGGTGGCCCAGGAGGGCAGATTGGTGATGCTGAAGGTGAGCGTGAGTCCAGTCGGACCGCTGGCCGTCGGTGTGAAGGAGTAGGCCTTCCCCGCCGTGACCGTCGTCGCGGGCGTTCCGCTGATGGTCGGCGCCGGGAGCGCCGCGACCTGGATACTGAACGCCGGCAGGGCGGCCGATGCCTGGCCGTCACTCACGCTGATCGTGATATTCGAGAACGTGCCGACGTTGGAGCTCGAGGGCGTACCGCTCAAGGTGCCCGTGGCAACGCTGAAGGTGGCCCAGGACGGCAGATTGGAGACGCTGAAGGTGAGCGTGAGTCCAGTCGGACCGCTCGCCGTCGGTGTGAAGGAGTAAGGCTTGCCCGCCGTGACCGACGTCGCGGGCGTTCCGCTGATGGTCGGTGGCGGCAGCGCCTTCACCTGGATACTGAACGCCGGCAGGGCCGCCGATGCCTGGCCGTCACTCACGCTGATCGTGATGTTCGAGAACGTGCCGGCATTGCCGCTCGCGGGTTTGCCACTCAGGGTTCCGGTCGTCGTGCTGAAACTCGCCCAGGAGGGCAGGTTGGTGACGCTGAAGATGAGCGTGGTGCCGCCAGGTCCGCCCGCAGTGGGCGTGAAGGAGTAACTCTGCCCGACGGTCACGCTCGTCGCCGGTGAGCCGCTGATCGTCGGCGGCACCGCCTTGACCTGAATGCTGAAGGGCGCGAGGGAGGCGGACAACTGTCCGTCGCTCACGCTGATCACGATGTTCGAGAACGTGCCGACATTGGCGCCTGCAGGCTTGCCGCTCAGGGTGCCGGTGGTGGTGCTGAACGAGGCCCAGGGCGGCAGGTTCGCGACGCTGAAGCTGAGCGTCGAGCCGGAGGGGCCGCTGGCCGTCGGTGTGAAACTGTAGGCCTGTCCGGCGTTCACCTGCGTTCCGGGGGTGCCGCTGATCGTCGGTGGCTGTGTGGTGGTGCTGCCCGTCACCTGAATGCTGAACGCCGGCAGACTCATCGTCTTCTGTCCGTCGGTGACGCTGATCACGATGTTCGGGTAGGTACCGACGTTGGCGCTCGCGGGCGTGCCGCTCAGCGTGCCGGTGGTTGTGTTGAACGTCGCCCACGAGGGCAGGCCCGTGATGCTGAAGCTCATCGGCAGGTCGGATGGACCGGCTGCGGATGGCGTGAAGGTATACAGCTTACCCACGGCCGCCTCCGCCGTCGGCGTGCCGCTGATCCACAAACGATGTCTGACCCAGATGTTGAATGCCGGGAGCGAGGCGGACTTCTGACCATCCGACACGCTGATCACGACGTTCGAGTAGGTGCCGACGTTGGAGTCCGCGGGGGTTCCGGTCAGAGCGCCCGTAGCCGGGGCGAACGATGACCAGGCCGGCTGATTCACGATGCTGAAGGTGAGGGACATGCCGGTCGGGCCGGTTGCGGTCGGCGTGAAGGAATAGCCCTGTTCGGACATGACTTCCGTGGTGGGGGAGCCGTTGATCGTTGGCGGTTGCGCTGACCCGCTCGAGACCACCCCGCCGCCCGTGCTCACCTGGCTCGCGCCGCTGCCGCCGCCGCCACAACCCGCGAGCGCGGCGGCCGTCAGCACGCACAACGCCCACGCACTAACCGCGCGCGCGCGGCAACTGACAGATGTATTCATCCGGCCTTCCATGTGCAAACTCCCCCGGATTGAGCCGGCGCTACCGGCCAGCTCGCTCCGCCATGTGTGTGTCCGCCTCCATCGCCCGGGACACGTGCGCTGCCTCAAGGCAGACGCGGGCGCGATCGCCGCTGGCCAGTCGGGGCCGGCGATCTCACGTCAAATTCGATTCAACTGGTTGTGGAATGCTCGCCACGCGAGGTGGCGTGCGGAGTGTTCCGCCGGTGAGTGACGCCTGATGCGCGCAGTGACGGCGCTGACGAGCACCGTACTGCGACCACCGTGATCGCTTTTTAACTGGCGTCATTTCAACTGGCATTCCATTTCCAGACCCCAGGCTGAGAGTCCGGACCCAGAGCGACAGCTGAATAACGGTGGTCTGACGACGAGCATGCGAGCCGAGGGGCTCTCTCGCCGGCAACCCCGCTATCTCAAGCAATCGACATGAGACCGGAGGCTTTGCGTCCCCGCCTTACGACGGGTATGCCCTGAAGCGACGCCGATCCTAAGTTAAACGAATCGCCGCCGCTCAAAACTAGTCGACAGTTATGAAACGCGGTTTTTGTTCTTGGTGCAACGCGTCGTAACTCGGCGACGTCTCCACGCGCCGACAGTCGCGAGCGCGACGTCGCGACGCGGGCGAAGAAAAATCAGAGTAATCGAGAAGAAAAAGTGCAGCGGAGAAGGATGGTTGGAGAAATCATTTGATCGGATTTTGCGATGGCGCCTGCTGCTGCGGAGCGAAACGCGGCTGATCGAGACTGACTCCGCAATACGGGCAGAAGTTGATCTTTGGCCCCGAGCCCCAGCTCATCGCCACGGGCATGGCGATCGTTTGTCCGAGATTCGCCGTGCACTTCGGACACTTCACGAAGCGTTGCATCGCGAGGATCGCGCCGCCGAACAGCAGTCCCCCGAGGAGTGGCAGCGCAAAGTCCGGAAAACCCGCCGGCAGCTGCGCGGCGAGGGCGCTGCCGAGCGCGATGAGCAGCCAGCCCGCGGCGGCGATGGCGAAGCACCAGCGCATGCGGCTCTTGATGTAATCACGGATGGTCAGGCTCATGAGAGCGATGGTACGCCGCACTGCACCGCGGGGCTGCAATGCGATCCGAGGTCGGCCATGTACACTCGCGCTCCATGGGCTCGGTCACCGCGTTAAGTCTCACTGAGGCCGCACACCTCGTGCGGCAGCGGCAGGTCTCGCCGGTGGAGCTCACGCAGGCCTGTCTCGATCGCATTGGCAGCCTCGATCCCGGGCTCAACGCCTTCACGGCCGTCACCGCGGAGGCGGCGCTCGGTAGTGCCCGCGACGCCGAGGCGCAGATCGGCCGCGGCTGCTGGCGCGGCCCGCTGCACGGCATGCCCGTCGCTCTCAAGGATCTGCTCGATACCGAGGGCGTGCGCACCACGGCCGCGAGCGCGGTGTTCAAGGAGCGGGTCCCGCAGCAGGACGCTGAGGTGGTGCGCCGTCTCAAGGCGGCCGGGGCGGTACTGCTCGGTAAACTCAACATGCACGAGTTTGCGTTCGGCGCGAGCTCCGCGTTCAGCTGCTTCGGGGCGGTACGCAATCCATGGAACCCGGCCTGTAGCGCCGGGGGCTCCTCGGGCGGCTCTGCGGCCGCAGTGGCGGCGCAACTGTGTTACGCCGCGCTCGGCTCGGACACCGGCGGCTCGATCCGCGAGCCCGCGGCCTGCTGCGGAATCGTCGGACTCAAGCCGACGTACGGCCTGGTCAGTACCAGCGGCGTCATACCGCTCTCCTGGTCGCTGGACCACGTGGGACCCATGACGCGCACGGTTGCCGATGCGGCGCTGGTGCTGCAGGTCATCGCAGGGTACGACCCGCAGGATCCGGGCAGTACCGACCAACCGGTGCCGGATTACACCGCCGACATCGATGCACCGACGGCGACACTGCGCCTCGGGATTCCGCGCGATTACTTCTACGAGGAGCTGCACCCGGACATCGAGGCGGCGATGCAGGCGGCGCTCGGCGTGCTCGCGAAGCTGACCCGCACGCAGCACGAAGTGGCGCCGCTCGGCGGAGATGCCAGCTACGCATCGATCATCGAGCCGTACGTCGCGGTGTTCTCCGCCGAGGCCTACGAGTTTCACAGGGAATACGCGGCACAGTCGCCCGAGCTGTACCAGCCGGCCACGCTGCGCCGGATTCGCGCCGCCGGCGATCTCACGCTGGCGGCGTATCTGCAGGCGCGGCGCCGGCTCGATCAGGCGCGCCACGCGGTGGCGCGCTGCTTTGCGGACGTCGATCTCCTCATCACACCGACCATGACGGTACCACCGTACACGCTGAGCGAGCTCGGCGACCCGGATAGCTCCCGGGCGCTCGAGCTGCGCATGCTCCACAACACGCGGCCGCTCAACTTCCTCGGGCTGCCGGCCATTTCCGTACCCTGCGGTTTCACCGCCGGGCATCTGCCGATCGGAATGCAGATCATCGGCGCTCGGGGCGCCGAGCGCACCGTACTCAAGCTGGCGCGAGCCTATGAGCGGGCCACCGACTGGCATCGCAAAAAACCGCTCACGGCAGCTTAGGCTCGTGCCCGCACGCTCGCTGAGTCTGCACACGCAGTACCTGCCATCGACGCATTGCGAGCTGTTCGCGGCGCTCGATAATGTCCTCAACGCCCGGTACGCGACCTACGGCATTCGGAGTGATCCGACGGGCACCGGCGCGCCGGGAGTTGCGCCGAATGCCGTCACCAACGGTCCGGGTGTCGACAACCGATGCCGGAGTCCCGCACCGCCGTTCTCGGTCGACGGCGGGGTGCGCTTGAGGTTCTGAGGCAGGACGGCGCGATGTCGCAGAGGTACGTGGCGCGAGCATCGACTACCGCATGGCTGTGCGCTGCCGCGTTCGCGCACGCCGGCAGCGCGAGCGCGGCGAGCCCGGTCGCAGCCGGCGCCGCCGATGCCCAGTACGCCAATTTCGCGTTCGCGAACGAGATCGGCTCCGGGGTCTACGAGATCTCGGGCAGCTCCATTACCGTGTATACCTTCGAGCCCGGCTACACGCTGCGCCCCGCGCAGCCCGATGGCGGCAGTCCCGGTATCAACCTCATCTTTCCGTTCACGGTCGGGTTCTTCAACTTCAACACCACGGACCTGGTGCATCTGCAACTGCCGCACTCGATCGGCGCTCTGAGCTTCGAGCCGGGCGTCGAGTTCGACTACGCCATCAGCCCGGTGTGGGACGTGGTGCCGTACATCAAGGCCGGCGGCACTCTGGCTTCCTCTGCTGCGGTGAATGCGCTCATCTACGGCGCAGGGGTGCGCAGCGATTACCGCTTCACCGCGCTCGGCGAACCGGGCCTGTGGCGTGCCGCGCTCAGCTACGCGGGCGCGAGCTACCACGGCGATGAGCCGAGCCAATCATTCACGCGGCTGCGCAACGGGGTCGAGCTGCGCCGCACTCTGCAGTGGACCTGGCGCTCGCGGGCCTTTCAGCTCGCCCCCTATGCCATCGCGGATGTCTACTTCAACGCGCCCTCGGGGCCGGCCTCCGGAATCAGTCCGCGGACGTTCCAGTACGAGCTTGGCCTGATGCTGGGCGAGACACCGCGCTGGGTGATCCACGGCATACCCGTTCCGCGCCTCGGCGTCGGCTATCGCGAGGCCGGGGTTCTTTCGGGATGGCGTCTGGTACTCGGCGAACCGTTCTGAAATCCTAGGAAGACCAGAGGATTGCGGCCGGGCCCGGCAGCGAGCCCGGCCGCATCCCCATTACCCAGGCGTGAATTCGCCAAAGGCTCTCCCGCACTCGACGGGCGCGGGCACGTTATCGACCGCAGATTGCAGTGCGGTGATATGGCCATGAATCCTTTTCGCGGTGCAGCATGCCGCGATCTTCACGGCGCGGTCACAGCGGGCGTCATAAGCGGCCGCGCTGTACTACTACGCACGGTAGTTTTACCGGAAAAATGGGTCTAGATTCGCGGCTCCCGATCGAGCGTCCAACAACGAAATAGGGAGCCGCCATGAGACCCCGAGTCCTCACGAGGATTGTCTGCTCGTTTTCCGCGCTGCTGTGCGTCGGACTGGCCAACGCACAGACCTTCCCGCGCTTGAAACCGATTCCGCCGCGCGGACCGCGGCCTGCCGTTGCGGCAGCGCCTGCACTCGCCGCGAACGCGCTGACGGCGGGCGCATCAACCGCCGCCGCGCCATGGGTGCCTCTCAACAACCAGCCTCCCTTCACCTCAAACGCCTGCAACGGCGGCTTCCCGGGAGCCGCCAACCCGCTGCTGCTGACCGATGGCTCGGTCATCGTGCAGGACGCCGGCTGTCCGGACTGGTGGCGTCTGGCTCCTGACAGCCGCGGCAGCTACGTCAACGGCACCTGGACGCAGATCGCCTCGCTCCCGGCGGGCTATTCCCCGCTGTATCACTCCTCCGGGGTTCTGCCCGACGGGCGCGTGATCATCATGGGCGGTGAATACAACTACTACGAGGGCAGTTACTTCGTGCCCATCTGGACCGCCGCGGGCGCGATCTACGATCCGCGAGCCGACGCCTGGGCATCCGTCGCGCCGCCGCCATTTTTCTCGGTCGTCGAGACGAGCCTGCCTCCGCCGTTCGCCTCGCCGATCATGGCGCAGACGATCGGCGATGCGCAGAGCGTCGTGCTGCCGAACGGAACGTTCATGCAGGCGGACTGTTGTACGTTCCAGCAGGCGCTGCTCGATGCCAAGACTCTGACCTGGACGCCGACGGGCGCCGGTAAGTACGACCCGAACGATGAGGAGGGCTGGAACCTGCTGCCCAACGGCAAGGTGCTCACCGTCGATGCGTACGTGCCGCTCGCTGGTTTTCCCTACATTCCGACCGGCACCAACTCGGAGCTCTATACTCCGGCAACCGGTACCTGGGCGAGCGCGGGCAGCACGATCGTGCAGCTGTGGGACTCGGGCCTCACCTGCGGCGAGTTCAACGCCGCCTCACCCACGCCGACCTTTGAGGTAGGCCCCGCCGTGCTGCGCGCGGACGGCACGGTGTTTTACGCCGGCTCCGATACCTGCGCGAATGAGGCCGGTAACACCGCGATCTACAACTGGCGTGCCGGAGAATGGACCCCGGGCCCGATATTCCCGGAGGTTAACGGGGTAACCGACATCAACATTGCCGACGGTCCCGCCTCCTGGGAGCCCAACGACAAGGTGCTGATGATGGCGAGCCCGGAATACGGCAACCCGCCGTCGTTCTTCTTCGAGTGGGACGGCAAGAATCTCACCCAGGTTCCCGGACCGCCGAACGCACCGACCGATGGCTCCTACTACGGCAACATGCTGGTGCTGCCCAGCGGGCAGATTCTGTTCACGGATTTCTCCGGCGACATCGAGCTCTACAATCCGACCATCACCGGTCGTGACCGCGAGTTTGAGCGGCGCATCGCGCCGGTGATCTTCGATGCACCGTTCGTGGTGGCACCCGGCGGGTCCTACAAGATCTACGGCATCGGCTTCAACGGCGTGACTCAGGGAGCCGCCTACGGCGATGACGTGCAGGCCTCGACCAACTTCCCGCTGGTGCGGATCACGAACCTGCAGACCCAGCACGTTTTCTACAGCCGTACGCACGACCACAGCAGCATGGCGGTGGCATCGCCTGAGGTGGTGTCGACGCATTTCGACGTGCCGGCAGGCCAGGAACGGGGCTTGAGTCTCCTGCAGGTGGTCGCGAACGGCATCGCCTCCGAGCCGGCGTTGGTTTGGGTCTATTAGAGCCCGAGCTCGACAGCAGAGTCAGGCACACGGCGACTGCCGCCCTCTCGGCGCTAAGGACCGAGGGCGGCAGGTCGCTGTGTGCAGCAGTTGACCCGGTCACGGAATGACGGCGGGACGCACTTAGCCGCGTAACAGCTGCGCCAGCGCTCGCGGAAAACCGACCACGCGACATGGCTGCGAGCGGCGTCGGCAGCGACCCGGCCGACGCGCGTTCTCGGCGCTTGTCAATCGCAGTTGTGTCGAACGATATGTCACGCGAGACGAAGTGTTCGGCGGTCGTGCGCGTGAACGAAATGTTTTCGCGCAACGTTGCGTGACCGACATCGCATCAAGTTGCCGGTGCGCGCGTAACCTCGACCCTGTTGTCGGTCATCGCTTTCTCAGAATTTCTAATCACGCGCCGCAGGTGACGCGCGTACGCGGTCATTTGCATGGAGGAGTTGCCAATATGTCCAATCCTTACGATACGGTGTCCGAGCGCACCTCGGTGCTCGGGCCCACGTTGCACTTCAAGGGCGAGCTGCACGCGGACGAGGAGCTGCTGATCAAGGGTCGCATCGAGGGCTCGATCACCCATTCACAGCGCATCACGGTGTGTCCGGAAGGCACCGTCACCGCGAACATTCGCGCCCAGGTGATCGTCGTCGAGGGCACGGTGAACGGCGATCTGCAAGCCGAGAAGTCGGTCGTGGTCCGCGAGACGGCCAAGCTGCGCGGCAATATCGCCGCGCCGAGCGTAAGCATCGTCGAAGGGGCCCACTTCACCGGGGGTATCGACATGGAGAAGAGGGCCGCTGCCGCGGAGTCGGGCAGTGCTGCGAACCGCACCGGCAAGACCGCGGGCGTCGCCAAGTAGCCCAGGGAGTCAAAGATGCTAAATCCAAACTCAAGCTTTGAACCGAGCGTCTCTCCCGGCCGTGACCCGGCGGGTGGCACCTCGTACGCCATGCCGTCACCGGCCGAGGTCAGCGAGCCGAAGATCCCGGTACTTGGCAAGACGCTGCTGTTCCGCGGCGAGCTGACGGCGGAAGAGGACGTGATTCTGCAGGGCCGCGTGGAGGGCTCGATCCGTCATGCACGCAACCTCATTATCGGCACCGAGGGCTCGGTGCTCGGTGATGTGTATGCGAATCACCTGACGGTCGAAGGGTTGGTCGAGGGCGACCTGCACTGCAACGAGGCAGTCATCGTGCACGCGACGGCCCAGGTCCGCGGTAACATCTTCGCGCCGCGCGTCGGCATCATGGAAGGCGCGCTCTTTAACGGGCGCATCGAGATGGAGGCCGCCGCTGTCCGCGGCAGCAACCCGCAACCGCAAGCGCGCCCCACTGCGAAGCCCGCCGTGCCGGCGCGTCCGCCCGCATCCCCGGGGGTAGCGAGCGCGCGCTCCGGCGCGGACGCCTCTGGCCGTACGGCGACGAGCGCCGGGGCCGCGGCCACCCCGGCGGCGAGCCCTGCCGGCGGCCCGTTGGGCAACTCGGCGGTTGACCAGATGCTGAGCACGCCAGGCACGCAGAAGAAATGACGCAACGGCCTGTCGGCTGCGCGATGCGGCGCAGCCGGCGGGCGTGCAACTTGCGCACTTGCCGCTGATTATCCGGTAGCGGGGGTTGCCCGCGTAATCGCTGCCGCATTGAGCACGGCGGGCGTCGCGATGCGACAACGCTCGCGCAGCACGAGCGTATATGATGCGCGTGCTTTCCCCGTAAACGCTTCCAGAACCCACCGTCCGTGAATCCGATTGTCGCGACCTGGCCGCTGCTCCTCGGCATGGGCATCCTCATGCTCGGCGCCGGGCTGCAGAGCACGCTGCTCGGGGTGCGGGCGACCATCGAGGCGTTTCCCACGACAGTCACCGGCATCATCATGTCGTGTTACTACGTGGGTTACCTTGCCGGTACGCGTCTGGCGCCACAGCTGCTGCGGCGCGTGGGACCGGTACGGGTATTCGCCACCCTGGCCGCCCTGGCCTCGGTGGCGGTGCTGGTGCACGGCGCGTGGGTATATCCGGGCGCGTGGGCCGTCATGCGCCTGCTGTCGGGTATCTGCTTCGCGGGCATCTACGTAGTCGCAGAGAGCTGGCTCAATCACCGCGCCTCGAGCACCAATCGCGGGCAGCTGCTCGCCATCTACATGCTCGTGCTGTACGTGGGGCTCGGCAGCGCGCAGTTCCTGCTGGTGCTGTCAAATCCGCAGTCCGTGCAGCCGTTCATGCTGGTCTCCGCGCTGATCTCGGTGGCGATGGTGCCGATCGTCGCCTCGGCCGAGGAGATTCGCGGGCCGGTCGCGCCGCAGCGCGTACGTTTCGCCGACCTGTACCGGAATTCCCCGCTCGGTGTGGTCGCGGTGGCCTTCTCGGGCATGGTTTCCTCCATCATCTTCTCGATGGGCCCGGTCTATGCGCGCTTGTCGGGCTTCGGCACGCGCTGGGTAGCCGAGTTCATGGCGGTGAGCATCCTGGCCGGAGTCCTCACGCAGTACCCGATCGGACGTCTCTCCGACCGCATGGATCGACGCACGGTGATCGCGACCATGTGTGTGCTCGCAACGGTTGTGGCCGCTGCGATCGAGCTGCTCGGCCCGCTGCCGCGCTTCCTGTTCCTGATTCTTGCGGCGCTGTTCTCCGGTGCGGCGCTGACCCTCTATTCACTGTCCGTCTCGCACGTCAACGACAAGCTCGATCCATCGCAGATGGTCGCCGCGAGCAGCAAGCTGCTGCTCATCAACGGCACCGCAGCGGCTTTCGGTCCCGTCATGACTGGCGCGCTGATGTCAGCGTTCGGCCCGCGCGCCTACTTTTTCACCCTCGGCTCGCTTACGGGCGCGCTTGCACTCTTTGACGTGTGGCGCAAGCTGCGACGGGAGCCGGTGTCACAGAGCCAGAAGGGCCGCTTCATCAATGCGCGCGAGGTCATTACGTCCATGGGCCTGGACCCGGCGCCGATGGCCGGCGCTGAACCGCTCGAGCTTCCGACCGTCAGGACCGGGCAGCCGCACTGAGTGAGTCTGGCGCGGCAACCATCTGAGGAATCGATATCGTGGGCAAGCCGAATATTCTCTTTCTAATGGCCGATCAAATGGCGCCTGCAGCGCTGCCGTTCTACGCTGGCACGACGGTGCTGGCGCCGGTCATGTCGAAGCTGGCATCTGAAGGGGTGGTTTTTTCCTCGGCCTACTGTGGCAGTCCGCTGTGCGGCCCGTCGCGCTCTTCGCTGCTCTCGGGGCAGTTGCCCTCGCGCATCGGCGCCTACGACAACGCCTGCGAGTTTCGCGCCGACACACCGACATTCGCCCACTACCTGCGTCGGGGCGGGTACCACACCATTGCCGCAGGCAAGATGCACTTCGTCGGTCCCGACCAGCTGCACGGCTTCGAGGAACGGCTGACCACCGACATTTATCCCGCCGACTTCAGCTGGACACCCGACTGGACCAAGCCGCAGGCGCGGCCGAGCTGGTATCACTCCATGACCTCGGTGACCACCGCCGGACCGTGCGTGCGCACCAATCAGATCGATTTCGACGATGAAGTGGTTTTCACGACCCGGCGCAAGCTGTTCGACCTGGCCCGCGCCAGCGACTCGCGGCCGTTCTTCCTGATGGCCTCGCTTACCCACCCGCACGATCCGTTCGTGATTCCGCGGCGCTACTGGGACCTGTATGAAGGCAAGCCGATCCCGCCGCCGCGGGTTCGAATTCCGCGCGAGCGCCTCGACCCGCATTCGCTGCGCCTGCGCCATGCGATCGGGGCCAACCTCGAAGAGGTGACCGATGCTCAGGTACTGCGCGCCCGGCGCGCCTACTACGGGGCGATCAGCTATGTCGATGAGCAGTTCGGATTGATTCTCGACACATTGCGGGAGACGGGTCTCGACCAGAACACGGTGGTCGTCGTGTGCGGCGATCACGGCGAGATGCTGGGCGAGCGGGGCCTGTGGTACAAAATGACCTTCTTCGAGGGCGGCGCGCGGGTGCCGATGGTGATCCACGCGCCACGATTATTCTCTGCGCGCGTGGTCAGCCAAAGCGTTTCCAACATCGATCTGCTCCCGACCCTGCTCGAGCTCGCAGGCTTGGAGCCGGGCGATGCAGCGCCGCTGGATGGCCGGAGTCTTGTTCCGCTGGCCAGAGGTGAGAGCACCAGCGAACGGGCGGTGTACGGCGAATACATGGGCGAAGGAGCTGTGGCACCCATCATCATGATCCGCCGCGGGCCGCTGAAATTCATCCACGCACCGGGCGACCCGGATCAGCTCTACGAGCTGAGCACCGATCCGGACGAGCTCGTCAATCTCGCCGCCGCTCCAGCCTGGCGTGCGACCACGGATCGGTTGCTGGCTGAAATCCGCAACGGCTGGGACCTGGATCGCATCGCTGGCGAGGTTCTCGCCAGCCAGCGCCGACGACACCTGGTCGCCGCCGCGAACGCCATGGGCGCTCTTCAGTCCTGGGACTACCAACCGCCTCGGGATGCCTCCGCCGAGTATGTAAGAAGCCATCTTGACCTCGAGGCGATCGAGGCCGCCGCGCGTTTTCCCCGCGTGTGAGGCAGCGTTTCCTCAACCACGACGGCAAGACGCCGCCGGGAGCCACTTGAACGCTGTCCCATCGGGCAGGGATTCGTCCTGAGCATGGCGCGCAGATCGCGCCTCTTCGGTTCGGCTGCACTGATCGCCATTGGCTGCGCCTCGAGCGGCGCACACATTGGCAACAACTTCACGACCTATCTGATCGGCGGTCTCGTGGATCGTTACGGCTTTTCGCCGGTGCAGATGGGGGCCTTCGCCATGGTCGAGACCCTGGCCTACGCGCTCGCGCTGTTCCTGGCCGCGCCGCGGGTCGCCAGACTGAGCGCCCGCACCATCGCGATCATGGCCTCCTCGCTGGTGGTGGCGGGGCAGGGGGTTTGCCTGGTGACGGGCTTCTATCCGTTACTGCTGGCGACGCGGCTCGTCGCGGGTTTCGGTTTCGGGCTTCTCAATTGTGCCGTCAACCTGGCAGCGGGCCAGACGGGGCAACCCACGCGGGCAATCTCCGCCGGCATCGCGCTGCAGACCCTGCTGTTCGCGGCAGTCAACATCGCGCTGCCCCGAATCGGAGCCAGCTACGGGATCGAGGGCATGTTCGCATCGCTCGCCGTGCTGTCCGGCATTCTGGGCCTCGGGGCGCTGCTGCTGCCGGCCGAGCGCGGCGCGACGCCCGCCGCGCCTGGTAATACGACGCCGGCAAGAATTGATGCGCGGGGAGTGATGACGCTGACGGCCATGGCACTCTTCACCTTCGGCAGCATGGCGATCTGGCCTTTCATGGAACGCACCGCGCACGCAATCGGCATGTCGGCCGTCGAGTTTGGGCATTATCAGAGCTTCGCGACCCTGATGAGCGCCGCGGGAAGTTTCGCGCTCATGGTGTTCGCCTCGCGCCTGCGTCGCAGCCTGGCGCTTGCCGCGGCGCTCCTGGTCTGCGGCTCGGCGTCGGCGCTTCTGACCACCACCAGTCATGCTCCGATACTCGGGTTGGGGCTGGTGCTCTATAACGTCAGCTGGTTCATCACCTATGCGCTGTTGGTAGGGCTCGCGTTCGCGGTCGATTCCACCGGGCGTCTCGCGGTGACGGCGTCCGGCACGTGGCTGCTGTTCCAGTCGCTGGGCTCGCTGGCCGCCGGCATGATCGCGCAAGCCTTCGGCGGTTACAGCCCGATCGGTCCGCTGGGACTGATCGCCTGTCTCGTGGCCGTCCTCATCGTCTGGCCGGTCGCGCGCCGCGTGGAGCGACAAGGGACGAGGCTCGCGGTGGCTGCGGCACACTAAGCAGGCAGCGGCTGTTTATTGGACGCGGCCCTGCAAACTGTGTAGAGTCCGCGCCGCCTGCCGTCCTCAAGTGCTCGGTCAGCACCCGGGCGCATCCGATTTACCATTACCTAAGGCCTCGCATCTGACCGCTGCAGCCGCCAAACGGCTGTCGGGCGAGCCGGAAAGAGGTTCACTCCATGTCTTTCGATGATCTCGGGCTAACGCCCGAGCTGGCGCGTGCCGTAGCTGAAAAGGGCTACACCGCCGCAACTCCCATTCAACGCGCCGCCATTCCCGGCGTGCTCGCGGGGCGCGATGTGCTCGCCGGCGCGCAGACCGGCACCGGCAAGACCGCGGCGTTTGTGCTGCCGATCCTGCAGCAGCTCGCCGTGCAGTCCGGACGGCTGCCGCGCGCCCTGGTGCTCACTCCCACGCGCGAGCTCGCCGCGCAGGTCGCCGAGAGTGCCCGCGCCTACGGCCGACACGTCAACCTGCGCACTCAGGTGATCTTCGGCGGTGTCAGCGAGCGGCCGCAGATCGAGGCATTGCGCGCCGGCTGTGATCTGCTGGTGGCAACTCCCGGCCGGCTGCTGGATCTTGCAGAGCGCTCGCTGCTCGATCTCTCGCAGGTGCGCTGCTGCGTGCTGGACGAAGCCGATCGCATGCTCGATATGGGCTTCATTCACGCGATCCGCCGCATCCTCAGGCTGTTGCCGCGCGATCGCCAGACACTGATGTTCTCGGCGACCTATTCCCCCGACATCCGCGCGCTTGCGGCCCGGTCGCTGCGCGAGCCGCTGCTGGTCGAAGTCGCGCCCCGCAATGCGACTGCCGAGCGCATCGAGCAGCACATCTACCGTGTGCCCCAGGAGCACAAGCGCGACCTGTTGGCGCACCTCATCGTCAGCGGTAACTGGCACCAGGTACTGGTATTCACCCGCACCAAGCACGGAGCCAACCGCCTCACGCAGGGGCTCGTGGCCGCCGGGGTGAACGCCGCTGCGATCCACGGCAACAAGAGCCAGGCGGCGCGGGTGCGCGCACTGAGTGACTTCAAGGAGAACCGCATCACCGCGCTCGTGGCCACCGAGGTGGCAGCGCGCGGACTTGATATTCGCGAGCTGCCGCACGTTGTGAACTTCGAGCTGCCCAACGTTCCCGAGGACTATGTGCACCGTATCGGCCGCACCGCGCGCGCCGGGGGCAGCGGCTGCGCGATCTCTCTGGTTGCACCGCAGGAAGCGGCGCAGTTGAAGGATATCGAGAGACTTCTCGGGCGCTCCCTGCCGGTCGCCACGCTGCCGCATTTCACGGTGAGTCCGCAGCGGCGCAGCGGCGCGCCCGCGACGCCGGGGCCCGCAACCGGCCACGCGCCACGCACCGCAGTCTACCGCTCGCAGCCGCGCCGTCATGGCCGCCGCCCGAGCCCGCGCAGCTGAGGGGACGATCGTCCCGCACTCGCGCCGAGCGGCGCGGGTGTCATCGGTTACCCCCTGCGTGTGGTCAGTGGGTGCTCGCGAAGATTGCAGCCGGCGCAACCACCAGCTCCGCGGCGGCGTACGCGACCACGCCGATGAAAAGGGCCAGTTCCGCGGTCCTGGCGGCGCTGAAGGCCGACTTCTGCACGACCTCGATCTGATCCGTCGGCACGGACTCCTGCCTGCCACGCACGCTCACAGAGTCCGCAGCCACCACTACGAGGTGGTGCCGCCGGCCATCCGCGGTCGTGATGACCACGCGATCGCCGCGCCTGAGGAGCTGACCTGCGGCAATCTGCTGGCGCAGCTCCGGGGCTGATCCGGCCACGGGCTGCAGCGTCGTGCAACCCAACAGTGCGAGCACCAGCGACAGAGAGATGCAGCGCGCCAGCATCGGGACCTCCGCGTGCGGCTTCGCCGCCATGGCGGGCGAGGGCAAGCCTAAGTGCGCCCGGCCCTGCACACCTGATGGAGTTGCCTCGAAGAGCTGATTTTTTCGCGCAGGCGCTTTGGTAAGCTGCGCACCGCCGCACGCGAGTCGTGTGGCCTGGCGCGCAGCACGCGCCGCGTCGGGGGGCGCCTCTCAGTGACTGCTCAACGGTCCTGGACGGATTCCGGGTTTCTGCTCGGCGAGTGGGAAGTTCGTCCTCGCCACGGGACGCTGCAGCGCCGTGACGCGGCGAGCGCCAGCCCCACAGAGCTGGAGCCGCGTGTCATGGCCGTGCTGGCCTGCCTGGCGCGGCACCCGGGTGAAGTGGTCACGCGCGATGAGTTCATCGCCCAGGTCTGGGCGGGCCGCGTCGTCTCCGATGAAGCCCTGTCGCGCTGCATCTCCCAGGTGCGCCAGGCGCTGCACGATGATCCGCGCGAGCCGCGCTTCATCCGCACCATCCCGCGCGTCGGCTACACGCTGCTGCAGGCACCGATACCGCGGGAGGCCGGCCCCGGCGACGCATCGCCACCGGAGCCGGCGCCTACCGAGCGCATCCCGGGCGTGGCCGGCGCGCCTCGTCCGCGCATGCGCCGCACTATCGCCGCGGGCCTCGTCTGTCTCGCTCTGGTGGCGGGACTGGTGACGCTGTACGTCTTGCGTCACCCACGCCCGGAGGCGGGCGCGCCGCGGCCGCCGGTGACCCGGCTGCTGGTGCTGCCCTTCGATACGAGCCACGCGAGCGGGTTCGGCCGGGACGCGGGCAACGAGCTCGCCGATGAGATCAGCGATTCCCTCGCACGCGTGCAACGTCTGCGAATCTCCGGCCATACGTCCGCGGCCGCGCTGGTTGCATCGCACCTGAGCGCGGTCGAGGCCGCTCGCCGGCTTGGGGTCGATGCCGTTCTCGACGGTGCGGTCGCCGAGAGCGCGCGCGGCCTGCGGGTCGAGGTACGCCTGACGGCCGCCGATGGTCGCCTCATGTGGTCGCGAGTCTACGAGCGCAGCCCCGAGGACATCTTCGCCGTCGAGCGCAGTATCGCCTCGGCCGTCGTGCGCGAGCTGACCGGGCTCTTGAGCCTCGATGCGCTGAAGGGAATCTCGGGCGTCGAGCCGGACTCGCGCGACCTGCAGGCGTACTGGCTCTATCTGCGCGGCGTCCACCAGGTGCGTCTGCGCGGTGAGGACTCACTGCGCATGGCGGTCGATCTGTTCTCCGCCGCGCTGCGACGCGACCCGGCCTATGCGCGCGCCGAGGTCGGACTCGCCACCGCCTATGCCTTGCTTCCCAGCTACAGCTTCGAGGACCCGACCGAGATGTACGCGCTCGCCGACAAGGCGCTGGCCACGGCCGATCACCTGGCGCGCTCGCGCTCGGGCAGCGCTGGCGGGCGTGCCTACCTGGCTTTCATGCGCCGGCAGTGGGTCGAGGCCGAGACTGCGTTTCGCACGGCGATCGCCGCCGAACCGAACGATCCGGACCTGCGACAGATGTACTCACAGTTGCTGGGGACCGTAGGGCGTCTGGACGCCGCGCTGGCGCAGGCGCGCCTCGCTCAGGAGCTCGACCCGCTCGCGCCCGTGATTGCCGATCGCATCGGCATCCTGCATCTGTGGGTCGGGCAGGACGGGGAGGCGGCCAGCGACATGGCGCTGGCGCGCGAGCTCGGCCTGGAGGAGACCGCCTATCCTGAGACGAAGGTGCTCCTGAAACTGCATCAGCACGCAGACGCCGAGGCGGCGGAGCTGCTGCGACGGCTACAGCACGCCGTCAACCGTTCCGACGACTGGATCGACCCGACGCTGGAGGCTTATCGGCATCCGGACAAGCGCCCGAGTGCCCTCGCATTGCTCGATCGGGCCGAGCAGGCCGGAACCATCTCCGGGCGGCTCTACTATGGCGCCACGGTGCTGCTCGACTCACCGCAGCGGGCGATGAGCGCCTTCACCGCACTCAGCGAGCGCGACGCCAATGACCTCGAGTTCCTCTTCTCGGTGGACGCGGCCGGCGTGCGGCGCGACGCCTCGTTCGGGGCGTTCGTGCACCGGCTGGGCCTCGATTCGTACTGGGACCGGTTCGGTTGGCCAGCAGAATGCCGGCATGAGGGATCGCAGATCCTCTGCCGCTGAAGACGCATGATCGGCACCCGTCATCTCACGGTTCGGCAATCAAGTCCCGCTCCTCGTGAGCGCGCCGCTCGCTATCCGCTCGCGGCCGTCCTGCTGCTCGCCTCACTGCCGCTGGCCGGGCATCTGCCGTCCCCGGAGGAGGCCGAAGCGCCGGCAACCAGCGCACCTCAGCACGACCCGCAGCAGCTGGTGGCAGATCTCGCCGCGCGGCTGTTCGCCGAGCTCGGGCGGCATCGGGCGCAGTACCGCCGTGATCCGCAGCTGATCGTGCCGACGCTCGAGCGGCTGTTGTCGCCGCATTTCGATGCGAATTACACCGCGCGGCTGGTACTCGGGGCTCACTGGCGCACCGCGGCGGCCGAGTATCGCGAGCGCTTTGCGACGGCGCTGCTTCACACGCTGTTGTCGAGCTACGCGGAATCGATCGTCGCGTGGACTCCCGAGCGCTTCCAGCTGCTGCCGTTCGAGGGCGATGCCACGGCCCTGCAGGCGACGATCCGCACCCAGGTCATGCGCTCTGGCGGGTCATTCGCCGCGGTCGACTACCGCCTGCACCGGACGGGGGACGACTGGCAGGTGTTCGATGTCCTCGTCGACGGGGTATCGTACGTGCGTACCTATCACGATGACGTCGATTCAGACGTCACGCAACGGGGCCCCGAGTTCGCGCTCGAGCGCATCGAGAAGGCAGCCCGGCGAACGGCGCAGCCCCAGGACCCTGCGGCGCGTTGAGCAAAAATCAGGGAAGCATCAGGGAGTCCGGAGGCTTCCATCAGGCAACCACCCGGTACTCACTGCACTCTCCGCTGCTCCGGCGAGCCAGCTGGAGTACGGGAGGCAGTCATGACCATGCGAACCGGGGCGGCTTGCGCCACATTTCTCGCGGCGCTGTTGTGCAGCGGGTGCGTCGCAACCAAGTATCAGCTGGTGAAGCACGGCACTGCGCCTGCACAGAGCCTCGACCGGCCGTTCCCGGCCTCCGGGACGCTCGAGGCAAGCCTCGCGGCGCTCATCACTTATCACGGTCCGGGCTCGTGGAAGCGCGAGGCGTTGTGGGACGAATACGTCGTCACGCTCCGCAACGGCGGCGAGTCTGCGCTCACCGTCGAGTCCGCAACACTCATCGACTCGGCAGGCGGGGTCGTCGTTCCCGGATCCGACCCCTGGGAGCTCGAGAAGCAGAGCCGGCAGCTGGAGAAGCAATACCGCGCGCACGGCGAGGCGTTCGTGCGCGCAGCGGGTCCCGGTGTCCTGCTGGTCGGCGGCGGTGCCGCTGCCGCGGCGGCCACCGCATCCGGATGGGCGCTGGTATCACCCGCCGCCGCCGGGGCCGCACTCGCAGTCGTGTTCGTGCTGCCCGTTTACTACACCACCGTGCTGGCAATCGACTATCACAACAAGCACCAGGTTCTCGATGAGTTCCAGCGACGGCGGCTGGTCGCACCGCTCATTCTGGCGCCGGGTGAGACACGTACGGCGAGTCTCTTCTTTCCGATGGTGCGCAGTCCCGCAGCGCTCAATCTGCACGGCCGGAACGAGGCGGGAGAGATGCGAACCTCGCTGCCGCTCGATTTTCTACGCGATCTGCATGTGCCCGGCGCGCGCAGTGCCGGCACGTCCGGGGAGTAGGCGAGCGAGCCGCGGGCACCAGCGGGATTCATCGGCATCGGCAGGTGCATTCCGCCTGTCCGACACGGCCGCGGTCACTTGGTGCGCCGCCACTCCACGGTCGTGCAACCGCCGGTTTTATTCGCGACGCAAACCAATTCTGGCCCACCGCCTATGTCGATCGAGCCGGCGCGGCGGTAGAAGCTCCACAGCGGACTCTGGTCGGGCGGGCAGTCCTCCTTCTCCGGGAAGTTTGTCTCGCTCGACGTGACGCAAAGCCGCGCCGGTCCAAGCTCATTGATCAGCCGGCGGCGGGGGATTCCATTCAAGGACGAGAGGTCGCGCCCGACACAGGGAGATACGTAGTCTTTGTCGCCACTGATGGAAATATCAACGAGGCACTGGCGAAGGCTCTGCAGCAACTCCTCGTGAGGGGCGTCCTTGCGATAGTTACCCGGTGTGCTGCAGGCCGTGAGGAAGGCAACCAGGGCGATAGGGGCGACACACGCCCATGGTCGGGAGAGCGAAATCATTCCGCGATGATGCCAGCATTCGAGGCTAGGTTTAAAGGCGCTGAACCTGGCGCGGCATCCTATCGTTCATCGCTTCCTGGAAGCGGACGCCTGCGCCGCCGGACTGGATTGGACCGTTGGTGATTGCCGGTGCCAGGCGCCCTTGCCGAGCTTTCCCGTCGCCACCCAGGTATCGGGAAAATCGAGGGTGTATTTGCCGCCGTCAACCCACCCAGGATATCCGCTGGTCGCCGTCAGCGACCATTGGCCGCCTTTTGCGCCAAAGCTGCCCGCGTGGGATGGAGCGCCGTCTGCGGCTGCGCTGTGGAATTTATAGGTGCCATCACGATGAATCTCCAGCACCCAGAATCCCCCGCCTTGCTGAAAAAGCCAGGTGCCCACCAGGTTCGGGTCCACCCCGATCACCTTGCGCGGTGGTGCGGCGTCCTGTGCCGTGCAGGGGCGCAAGGCGTTCTGTTTGAGAAAGCACGGATCGATGACGACGCGCGTGCTCGTTGCCGCCGACCCGTGCGGGCACGAACTCAATGTAGGGTCAGAGTGACAGGCTTCCGCTTCGGCAATTTCGCCTGCCTGGATGCTCTCCGGAGTCATCGCAGCTGGCTCCTGGCCACGTGCACGCTCGCCGCACAGGAACATCACCGCGATCGCCGCAACGCAACCCAGCGCGACAGCAGGGCCGCGAGCAGGGCAAAAACTCGCGACCCGAGGCTCATCATCGCCCAATCGCACGGCGCTCTCCCGCTTATCGGTCTGCAATCATCGTACACCCGTCTTGAGCCGCCATGATCGCGGTCGGCCCTGTCTGCGGGCGACGGGCTGCTGGTCATGCCGAATAGCACGAAAGTTTCGGCTTACGTCCTCGCCGGCGAATCCCTGATCCTCCCGGCGTCCATCAGGTGAGTGGCGCAGGGTGCGTATAATGCGCGACCTCCCGTATTGCCTTCAGGGGGCCATATGCGCCGCGTGACCATTGCGCTTCTCTCGATCACGCTGTCTTCTGCGGCAATCGCCCAAGGCACACCTGGTCCTGGGCAGGCCGACAAGAGCTGGATCGAGCGCAGCAATGCCTACACCAGCAAGCTGCTGGACGTAGAGCTGGAGCACCGTCCCGAAAGAGGTTCGCGTGAAGGTCTGGCGAAATTCGACACGCGCATCTCCCATCCCACCCTGGCCGATGAAATGGCCCGACGACACGAGCTGGAGAAGGTACTGGTCGGGATCGGCGCGGCGCGCTCCCAGGAATCGGACAAGAAGGTGCAGCAGGATCTGGAGATCCTGCACAAGGCGTTTGACCTGCAGTTCCGGCAGGAGGACTACGAGCTGCAGCACGAGGTGCCATTCCACAACGCCAGCGCGGAAGTATTCCAGGGCCTGAGGGTGCTGCTGGATGACCAGGTCGCCCCCGAGCGACGCCAGGCCGCAGTGACGCGACTGCGCAAGTATGCCGGGCTGGAGGGCGACTACCAGCCGATCACCGAGGTGCTCAAGCAACGCGAGCTCGAGCAGATCGCCAAGCCCGGAGTGCTCTATCCGTCGAAGGGTGAAGTGGAGACCGAGCTCGGGCGAAACTCCAACTACGTCGACGGTATCAGCGCCCTGTTCAGCAAGTATGGCCTCAAGGGCTGGGAGGACGCATACGCGAGACTCAAGACGCAGCTCTCCGACTATGACTCCTGGGTGCGCCAGAACATTCTGCCCAAGGCGCGCACCGATTTCCGGGTACCCAAGGAGAAGTACGCGCTGGCATTCGAGCAGTACGGCATCGATCTGCCTCCGGAGAAGCTCGCAGCGCTCGCGCACGCCGCCTTTATCGACTACCAGAAGCAGATGGCCCCGTTGGCGGTCGAGGTCGCGAAGGCCAACGGCTATCCGTCCGCCGATTACCGAGCGGTGATCCGCGAGCTCAAGAAGAAGCAGATAACCGGTGATGCGATCCTGCCGTTCTTCAACAACCGCCTGCACGAGATCGAGAAGATCATCGTCGCGCACGATCTGGTCACGCTGCCGAGCCGCCCGGCGATAATCCGTCTGGCCACGCCCGCGGAGACCGCCCAGCAACCCGCTCCGCACATGACGCCGCCGCCGTTTCTGCACAACACCGGTCAGCGTGGCGAATTCGTGTTGCCCTTGAACATCCCCTCCGCCACGGGCGGTGCCGGCGACCAGTACGACGATTTCACCTTTGATGCCGTGTCCTGGACCCTGACCGCCCACGAGGCACGTCCCGGGCACGAGCTGCAATTCGACTCGATGGTCGAACACGGGGTGAGTGAGGCGCGCGCGCTGTACGCCTTTAACTCGACCAACGCGGAGGGGTGGGGCCTTTACTCCGAGTACATCATGCAGCCCTACGAGCCGGCTGACGGGCAACTGCTGACGCTGCAGCTGCGTCTGCTGCGCGCCGCGCGCGCGTTTCTGGATCCGGAGCTGCAAAGTGGCGCGACCAGCCCCGAGCGCGCCTACGAAGTCCTGGAGAAGGATGTGGTGCTGAGCCACGCCTTTGCCAAAGAGGAGGTTGAGCGATTTACTTACCGCTCGCCCGGTCAGGCCAACAGCTACTTCTATGGCTACACGCGGTTATTGTCGCTGCGCAAGGAGGTCGAAGCCGCGCTAGGCGCAAAATTCGACCAGCAGAAGTTCCACGACTTCATCCTCGCTCAGGGGCTGCTGCCGCCCGATCTGATGCGCAAGGCGGTGTTGGAGGAGTTTGTCAGCTCGCAGAAGTAGGGCGAGCCGGAGCCATCCCGACGCGCCGGCGATGGTAGCTGCACCGTAAGGTGCGGCTAAGCACCGTGCTCGTTTTTAGTTCCCATCGCCGCCTGCCACGATTCGACAGGCAATCAGGGCGTTCTCGTCGATATAGCAGCTGGCGCAGATACGGTGATAACCGTCCGCCACCGTGAGCGGCGCGCCGCCTTTCATATCGCCCTGGACGAGCAGCACCGGCGACAGCGCTTTTCCCTTACGGATGCGCTTGAGATCCGCCGCCACGTGCTTCTCGTCGTGGGGCAGCAGTGGCAGCCCGCTCGCACGCAGCAGGTCTTTCGCCGCGTGATGCATCGCCTCGGCGCGACGCAGCCGGGCTACGAGCCTGCGCGCACGGGTCGGCGCGCAGATGAGCGACAGATAGCATTGCGCGGCGTTAAAGTCCTCGCGCGCCGGCTTCCTGGCCCAGACCACCCGCTTTGCCATGGCACGTCCGGATCTCAGGCGAGGGCGCCGCGTGCTGCGGCGGCGCGCATGTCAGACGCCCCGCAGCGTTCGGCGAAACAACTCATGACGCCGGTCGCTCCTCGTCCACTGGAGCGCCATGATCGGCGCTGTGCTCCAACCCCTTTTCCGACCGAACCAAATCCTTCCGCTTGGGCATGGGCTCCTTATCCTCCAGCGCGTCCTGAACTCTTCACGGGTTCGAACATTCTCGCAAGTTACGCTCGCGCGGCCGGCCGAAATGTATGTAGGACTTGGGCTACAGCGATGCTTAATGGCGACCTTTAGTTGCGTGGGTAGGGACGCGCTGACACGGCATCGTTGCAGTTGGTGTCTACCCGAACGTCCGCATCTCACCAACAATGGGCCATCGGAGCAGGCGCTCGGCGCGGATGGCAGGCCGTTGAAACGCGGTGAGTGCAGAACTCTTGTCGGAGTGGCGATATTGCTTGCAGCGACGTCGCCGGCATTGGCTGCGCCGGCGCTGGGGCGGATCGTCGGGACATAAGTTCGGCTCATTCGATGCGGCCGCGCGGGGCGCTCAATTTATCGATGCCGGCGACCACCGGACCGACGCACCAAGCGCAGCGTTTCGAGGCGTCAGGTCACGTATCGGGGAGACTGCCGGACTGGCATATCGCACCGATCGATGCCAACGATGAGGGGCGCTCACACGTTGTGTTCGCAATTCACTGGCAAGATGACTTGCCGTTCGTCAGCCCAAAGGTTGCAAGCCTCGCTCGCAATTTCCGCCACGACGGGCTGCCGCTAGTACACCTGTGGCAGTCGGGCAGGAGCCTGCTGGCGATCGGTGTGGATCCCCACGGCAAACCTGGTATTTATTTTACTCAGCCGCTTGCGCGTTGAATTCGAAGCCGCAGGCGGTTTCTCAGGGCTCACTTCAGCCTCTTCGACGCCCAACCCGGATGAGGCGCCAGCGCGGCGCCAGCTCATGACCTGAGGGCTTTCTTCGGCGGGCGGTGTCGGTGAAGGCACGAATAGCTCAGGCAGCAGAAAAGACCGATGGCAAGCCCGCAGAGAAAAAAGAACAAGTATCCCCACACTGTGAGTATCACTTGGGTTGCTCCCGCAGGCGCAAACGACCTCGCTGTAAAGCCTGAGCCGGCTCGAGCGCCCGGATGCCTTCCTTTCCGACGGCCAGCTCGCCTCTCAACTGAGCGACTTGGCTGCCGCGCTCGGGCACAAGGTGATGCAACATGGCGTCTTCGCTGTCCGCGTCCTCCGCTTGCCGGCAGCGTTGACCTTGCGCTCCTGAGGTTACGGTTGCACCTTCCCGAGGCTAGTTCGAATGACTTGCAAATAGCTGCGCAGTTGGGGGGCGTCTCGCCCGGCACCCGCCGATCAGCTGCTCAATACCTGCTGTTTCAGGCAGGCCTTGCGAGCCTAGACGAGACCATCTGCAGGAGGGGACGCTGCGCCGCGCGGCGTGAAACGGTAGCGGGCAGACCTGTAATTACTTGCGCACATCCCGCACCCGAAAGCGCGTGATCCTAGCCACAGGCCCTCGCGATCACCTTGAGTCAGCTCCGCGAATGACGACTTTCGACCCGTCAGTCATACGCGTTAGTCCTGGTGGTTATTGCCTCCACCTCCACCGTGAGCGGGTCCTTGCCCAGTGCCTGATAAGTGCGGAGGCGGGAAATCCAGACGCCTGCCATGCATTGCTTGTGAATTGGTAGCGGGGGCGCGATCTGTGAGGTCTCAGCGTGTCTGCGTGACATGACGATGGATCTGTCGCGGGGACTGTTGTGCACCGCACCGCTCATTTTGCTGGCGGCCCGTGGTTGCGCTTCAAACCCGTAAGTTACCGAATGACGCTCAGGCTTGGTGCATCACCTCGGGTGGTGTTGGAGTACACTGTGCCGAGAGCTGTCTGACAGCCCAATAACAAAAGATCTTGCTGGAAGATGGAGCGGGGGATCGAACGTGCAATCCAAACTCGTGGTGCGTCGGCGGGCTCTCGCCGCGCAACCGTTCCTGCTGTTCGCGCTGTTCCTGCTGGTGAGCTGCGGTGGTGGCGGTGGAGGGGGGAATAGCTCTGGGCCGGCTCCGCCCACGGCGCTGAGTTACGCGACTCCACAGTCTTACATCGTCGGAGTCGCAATTGCTCCGCTGAGTCCCTCCGTGAGCGGGACCGCTACCTCGTATGCAGCCTCACCGGCTCTGCCGGCAGGGCTGTCCCTGAACGCAAGCACCGGGGTGATCTCGGGGACCCCGACCGCAACTGCTGCAAGTGCCGCATACGTGGTCACGGCGAGCAATTCCTCCGGTTCGACGACGTTCACCCTGACCCTGACGGTACTTCCTCACCCGCCAACGGCGCTCTCCTACCCAACGCCGACGCTGTTTGCGGTGAACCAGCCCATCGTGCCCATCAATCCGACCGTGCAGGGGATGGTTACGAGCTATAGCGTCGCGCCTGCACTTCCGGCGGGAGTCGCGCTGGATTCCTCGAGCGGCACCATCAGCGGCACCCCGACAGCTACTCAGGCCGCTACCACCTATAAAGTCACGGCCAGCAATACCGGCGGCTCGACTTGGGCGGACGTCTCAATCGGCGTCGTCACGCTCACCGTGACGCCGGGCAAGGTCGCCCGCATGGCTGTGGGCGGCACGTCGGTGACCATAGTCCTTACACTGACTCCGATCGATTTCTCTTTCAGCGGAACACTCTATGCAAGTGTGGTAGATGCGACGGGCGCGTTCGCAAGCTCGGCCACCGTGGCTGCTCCTGCGGCAGGGTCCTACGCCGTGTCGCTCACGACCTCGAGCACCGCGAGTGCGAGTCAGTACACCGGCAGCCTGGTCCTGAATCTGTGCAGCGATGCTGCCTGCGGGACTCCGCAGCCGCTCCACGCGATCGTGGTGCCGTTCGGCGTTAACATCCTGACGAGTGCCAGCGCATGGCTCGGCAACAATCTGACCACCCTGACGTCCTGGGCGGGAGCTGCGGACTGGACTACGTACCAGGGCAACGCGGCGCATACGGGCTACGTGGACGTAACGTTGGACCCGAATCAATTCACGACTCGCTGGCAGGGGCCGGCAATCTCTCAGTCAGGCGATGCCTATTACACCGACAACGCGACCCTGGTGACTTCCAACGGAGTTCTGTTCATTCCCAGCGGCCTGGCCCTCTATGCACGCAACGAGTCCGACGGGTCTCTCGTATGGAGCTATGACGTCAGCGGCCTGCAGTTCCCCTCCGTCAACCCACCCGCCGTCGCGAACGGCGCCGTGTACATGGCCGCCGGACAGCAGAGTTCGACGTATATGTTCGCCTTCAACGCCTCGGACGGGAGCCTCCTGTTCCAGTCGCCCATGAGCTCGCAGTGGGAGCATTACCTCGCTCCCGTCGTTGGCGCCAGCGGCGTCTACACGGACGCAGGTGAATACGGTGGGATGTACGGCTTCAACACGGCGGGCACGCAGTTGTTCTTTGACGGCAGCCTGATGCAGACCGACGAATGGACTCCGGCCGTCGATGCGAGCTACGTGTACGCCTACACTGGCAACGACCTGTGGATCCTCAATCCGGTAAGCGGCGCAACCGTCCTACAGATCCCAGATCCCACTTTCACCAATTTCGTCTACGAGGTCGCCGGCTCCGTGGTCCTCGGAGATCCAGGCTATGCGTTCGCGGCGAACTACGCGAATTCGAACCTCAGCGGCTGCGGTATCGGTAACACACTTCTGGGGTTCAACACGACCCTCGGAACGATCCGCTGGCAGGTAGCCGGGTGCTACCCGAGCACTCCCGCCTACAACGCCGGCCTTCTCTACGTGGCCAACGACAACCCCGTCCAGCTCGAAGTTCGTTCTGCAACCGATGGTTCGCTGCAGTGGTCGTGGACCCCGCCGCTTGCGGCAGACACGCGCTTCGACAGCGAGGTGTTGCTCACCCAGAACATGGCATTTGTCAGCACCAACAACGCGATCTACGGAATCGATATCACGACGCACAAGACAATCTGGGGCTACCCGTTCGTCGGCCGGCTCGCCCTGTCCGCGAACGGCGTACTGTACCTGCAGAATGCGGGGCCACTGACCGCCATTAACGTGAAATGACGGAGTACGTGAGCACCGCACATGTCGTGTCGACGGCGAACTCATACGTGACGAGGTTCGGGACGGTCAGGGGGTCGAAATCTGGTAGCGCGGGCATGCTTTGTGATGTCCCTGGCGAACCTCCGTGCGTGCGCGTCGAGTAGGCGAGGTGCGCGCGAGCCGCACCTCGCCGCTGCGCAGCGGAGTCCCTCAATCCGTGCAGGCCCCGCCCCGAAACGGCTTTCCGGCGAGCCGGTCGCGCGTCCAGGCGAGCTGCAGGTCGATTGTTTTTTCCATCAGAGGATCATGGTCGAGCCCGGGCCGGTGCACGAACTCGATCGGCAGGCCGAGCTTACATGCTCGGGCAACGCCCCTCTTGATGTTCGCGAAGTTCACGGATTGATCGTCTTCGCCTGCGAGGATGAGCAACGGTCCCTTTATTGGCCTGGTGGCGCTGCGGTTGTCTTCGTTGTAACGGTGCAGTTCTGGAATCCGTTGCCAGCCTGGGCGTACCGCTGATTGCCCCGCCACCTCAGCGGCCGCCGCATACGCGTAATACCAGCACCCCTTCGTGGTCACATCCGGATAGCGCTCGAGGAACGGTGCGCTGAGAAGCCGCGCGGGATCGAAGCTTGGGTAACTCGCCTTGATACCGAAGGCCGCCAGCGGCCAGTACAAGGCCGTGTCGGTCGTGTACGCCAGCGAATCGTGTACCTCGTACCAGTCGAAATCCATGTCTCCCGCGACGGAGATTCCGCCAACGTAATCAGGATCGTGCAGCGTGGCCTCGAGTTCCGCCACGCCCCAGACCGCTACCCCGCCCTGCGAATGACCTATGGCCACCCAGCGCGCCCCAAGAGAGCGCACGGCGGTGCGCGCAGCCGCCACCGAGTACACCACGTCGTTCGCCTGCGCGATCTTGTTGTCGTACTCGTGCGGGCCGGGTGTGCCGAGCCCGGCGTAGTCTGTCGCGACGACCGCAAACCCTGCGGCGACCATCGGCATGAGCCCCTCGCTCCCATACTCCACATCCCGCATCAGCGAGGGGGCGCACTGACGCGCAACGCCACTCGTGCCGTGTGCCCAGGCAATGAGGGGCCAACCGCCGGCCGGTGGCATTCCTGCAGGAAGCAGCACTACCCCCGAGGCCGCGACGTCCCGTCCGTCGCGCGTTCGCGAGTGATAGAGAACGCGCACTGCGCGCGCTCCTGGTGGCAAGTCATATCCCGTAAAGGGCTCGGAGCGGATCCGTGCACCCGGCGGCGCGGGCGCGAGGGGGCTCGGCGGGTCGTAAAAGCCGCTCATCGGTAGCGCATCCTGCGACTCCATGGCGAGCGCTTCGGTACGAGATTTCGGCAGCTCGTCCGCCCTCACCGATATGGTGGCTAGCAGCGCGCCGATGATGCCGAGCCGAGTCCGGGTGCTCATGGATAAAATGTCTCTGTCGCTTCCAACCTTCCGCTGATCTGGTGAGCATAATGCCTGAGCTGGCCAATGGATCGGTCATAATGGGAATCCTCGCGGACCCGATCGGGAGTCTGTAAATGCGCGCTACGGCGATTTTGGGGCTAGTGCTCATCGCGATCGGCCTCTGGGGAGTCATTCGGCCGCCCAGCTATTCGAGCGAAGAAAGTGTCATCAAGCTCGGTGACATCGAAGCGAAGATGCAGCGGGAGCACACCGTGCCGGGGTGGGTTGGCGGCGTGGTACTCGGCGCGGGTCTGGTGCTGGTGGTCGTGGGGTTAAGGAAACGCTGAAAACCTTCCCCTTTGGGCAGCCGCTCGGAGTCCTCACACTGAGACCCCGGGATGCTGCTGGATTACCTGGCTCTATTCCGCGCCTGAAAAGGGCGTGATCCAACCACTAGCGCACGATCTCTTCGACCATCGATTTGCCCACGTCCACGAGCTGCGTTCGGTCGCTATGGCTTGTGTGGTACAGCGCCTTGAGATAAGCCGCGTCCCAGGTACTCATGCCCTCGGCCGGCGCGTGTGCAGAATCGCTAAACAGTCGCAGGATGGTGGGTGCATCGCCGACTTCCGCGTCGGCGCGAATTTCCGCGAACCCAACCATGGCAACGTACCCTGCCAATTGATCGAAGGTGATGCCTTTCGTACGACGCGTGTCGATCAGCACGATGACGGATGACAGGTCTCTCACGCCACCAAATCGAATGTGCCCGCCGCCGTGACACTGTGGAATGCCTTCGAGTCCCGGGATCGACGCGGGGAAGCAGGGTGTTCCATCATCCCCGTTATAGAGGATGGCGTTGTACCAGACACGTATTGGCGTGGATCCGTTGAGAAATCGTCGGATCTTAAGCCCGCCTGCGTTACCGAACATCGAAGGATTGCGATCGCTCCACGCCGCTATCAACTCATCTGGCACGGATGTCGCGACGACATAGAAATTGGGTTTGCAAGTATCAGGGGCTAACGGGGCGCCCGCGGCATCGGCAATTTGCGACAAGCGATTTAGCGTGAACTCGCCATAGTCGCGGGTCATTCCCGCGATCGCGAAACAGATTGGAATTTCCTTCTGCCACTGCGCGAGGGAATCCTGAAAGGGCACTTGGGTTATACCCGAAACGAACTTCTTCACCCGCCGCACGAGTATCGCTCGTTGGCGCTGGGCCTCGACGGTGACCGTTTCGAGCTTGGTCTTGGATTGATCCGCCGGAAGTTCTGGAGGCGCCGCAATTGCCGCTGTGGCCAGTACTGTCAAAAAAGCCAGCGACGCACTTGAGGTTCGGCGACTCATCGCCCGCAATCGGCCGCACTCGACCTTCTCTGGGGCCAGCTTTTGCCCACTCATGGTCCGTTCTCCTCGGCAGAACGACTCTGGGTGCGTCTGGCCCGGACTGTACGCGCTCTTCGCGGATCCGGCTCAGCTTCTGCCGGACGGGAGGCTCATCGTGCATTAGAACGAAAACGCGGCGGCATTGCGCGCGGCGGGTGCACGGACGTGTGGTAGCGAGGCGCGAGTTGGATTTCGAACGAAATTGAATCGATTGGTGTTGAGCTGCGCTGGTAACCCGGCCGTGCTGCCCCCTTGCTCTGCCAGACGTGCGGGTGGTGTTGACCGACGGGGCTCGTCGGGAGCGGCCTTCTTGCACTGTTTGAACGAAGGGGCTGCAGAGTGAAAAGAAGAGCATTCTGTGCAGCGGGACTTGCAGCACTGGCAGGGACAGCCCTTCCTCACCGCCGCGTGGTTGCAGCGACCGGCGGCTCCGACGTGACCGCCGTGGGGCTCGATGGGCGGCAGCTGACTCTCAAGGCCGCGGACATCAACGACCTGCGCGCGGGCCTGCGCGGCGAGTTGCTCAGCATGGGCGCCCCTGGATATGACGGCGCTCGCAGCCTGTGGAACGGTGCATTCGATCGTAAGCCCGCGCTCGTGGCGCGCTGCGTCGGTGCGGCGGATGTCGTGCGCGCGGTGGGTTTCGCTAGCGGGAACGGCATCCTTACCGCGGTGCGTGGCGGCGGCCACAGTCTGTCGGGTCAGTCGGTGTGTGAGGCGGCCTTGTCATCGACCTGTCCCCCATGCGCAGCGTCCACATCGATCCGCTTGCGAAACTGGCGCGCGTCGAGCCGGGTACGCCCCCGAACGCAGATCGGGGGTAGTCATGAAAGCGTGAAGCTTCATGACCGATCCTCACTACGGTAGAGTCGTGCGTTCGAAGCCTCAAGAATCCCAATCAACAAAAGGGGACATCGATGAAATACCTTGTAGGAATTCTCCTGGCACTCGGACTCAGCCAAGCGACATACGCGGCGTGCTCTGTGGGTAGTGGCACCTACGGACTTTCCGCGATCGGCTGGGGAACTGACGACAACGTGAATCCAAACACCAAGTTTGCTATCGCCGGCGTCTGGACATTCTCCGTGGGATTCGCTAATCCCCACCTTAAACCGGCGCTTACGGGCATCGTAGAGCGAAGTTTCGTGTTCAATGCCGGCGGGAGCGCGACGCCGGTAATTAGCGGGAGTGGCACCTACAAGGTTGACCCCGCCACGTGTTCCGGGACAGTGACGTTCCCACATACTCCCACAGCAAATGAGGTCGAGACGTACCAGATCTTCGTAACGTCCCCGACGGTGATCTATTGGGTGAACACAACCAAAGGCATAGTTCTTAGCGGCCGAATGACGCGACCGTAGACGTACCGCGCCTCTCATGAAGTGCAGCCGGGCCATGTCGACGGTGTCGGCAGCGCTGCTCATGTCGGCTTCCACAGAGCCGTAGGAAACGGCACGCCAGGGTTGCAGCGCGTCCAGGCGTATGCGATGGCGTCAACGCGGTGGACGGGCTTGCTCAAGCGCTCGCTCCGTCCAGAAGCTCCCGAAGGCTGCGCACGTTGCGCGCACGACGCTCCAGACAGCCGAGTGTCTTGTAGGCACCTTGCGTGCTGTTGAACGCCTGCGTGTAGGCGCCGACGTCGGCAGCTTCGCCGCTGCTGAAGCGAAGCTCCTGTGTCTCGCACAGAAGCTCCAGGAAGGCCGCACGCCGGCACAACGAGCGCTTGGCATGGGTTAGGTTCACGCACCAGGACGAGTCGCTGCGCATCGTCAGCGATGAACTCTGGCAGCGTGCTCAGCGGCGTGTCGACCCTGCGAAGGGTGACGCGCGGCTGAAGTCCGGGGGGCGGCCCAAGTACCTGCTTTCGGGACTTCTGCGGTGCGATGCCTGCGACGCGCACTACATCATCGCGAACGCGCACAGCTACGGGTGTTCCTCTAATCACGACGGCCGCCCCTGCGCGAATGGGATCGCCGTGCGCAAGGATCACGTCGAGGACGTGTTGCTGCGCGGCGAGGAGAGCGGGCTTGCGGCGATGCTGGCTCCGGAACGCGTTCAGCGCATGGCCAAGGAGATGCAGGACTATTACGCCGAGCGACTGCTGGCGATGCATGGACGGTGCTGATGGCCGGGCACTGCACCTCGGAGTGCTTACGACGCCCAGGTAGCGGCTCGAGCCGGATCCTTCCGCCGAACCAGTCGCGCAGGAACACTTCCTGCAGCAACAGGGACGCTTCGATCAGTTCATCAACATCTACAACCAGGAGCGGCCTCACCAGGCTCTCAGCATGCGCTGCCCGGCTGAGCTCTACAGCTCCTCACCGCGACCCTATAGCGGGCTGCCCGATCTCGAGTATCCCTTCCACGACCGCACCATCACAGTGACGCGCTGTGGCAGGATCTGCATGGGACCGTTGAAAATCAACCTCAGCCAGGCCTTCGCCGGTCAGAGAGTCGGAGTGAAGCAAGTCGAGGATAAAATCTGGCTGGTGAGCTTTATGCGCTACGAGCTTCTTTGACCACGAGACCTGTCGGATCGAGAGTGCGGCGAACCCCTTCGCCGCGAAACTGTTACCCATGTCTCCGGTATAAAATGGTACCTATCCAACCGGAATGGACCCGGCGTGTGTGGTAGCGGGGGCAGGATTTGAACCTGCGACCTTCGGGTTATGAGCCCGACGAGCTGCCAGACTGCTCCACCCCGCACCAAGAGGGGCGCGCATTCTACAAGCCGACCTCCGCCGCAGCAATAGCGGCGTCGCAGGGCTGCGTAACATCAACGCCAGTAAGGAAAAACTGACGCTGCAGCCGCTCAGGGCAGCGGTGCCTCGTTGGCGCCATCGTGCATGTGGTCGAAGAGGTCGCCGCGCACCGCCGGCTTCTCGAGTGCGCAGCCGATCATCGGAATGATGATAAAAAGTACCAGGGCGCAGGAGTCGTTGAGGTGGATGACCGTGGCGCCGCCGGGCACCGCCTCCACCCGGTGGGTGGCGGCGTAGTCCCAATGGAATCCGGGGCGCTTTGGCGCTGGCGGCGTGAACATATTCGGCGGCAGCGCGAAAGCTCTGGCTTGCCTCTGGCGCTGCTCGTTGGCCTCGACCTGTCGAGCGGCCTCGTCCTTTGCCGCGGCGAACCAGTCGATGGTGCTACGGGGCCCCGTCGGCACATCGGGTGCGGGCGCCTCGGGCGGCACACTCGTCGCGGGTCGGTGGCGCGCCGCAGCCCCTCGGCTCGAGCGGGCGCCGGATGGATGCTGCGGCTCGAGCGCCGACAGCAGCATGACTAGGAGGGACGGACTGTCCGCCGCCGCCCGTACGACCTTGGTACGCGCCTCTTCGAGAACAATAAGCAGCACACCGGCGTGAAGCGCTACGACCCCGGTGAGCGCCAGCACTCGCCGAGCACGTGAGCTCATGCGTGGCTTTGAGCGCGCCGGGGCGGTGAAAGTTTCCTCGGTTGTGAGCGGACCCTTGAGCGCCGTAGGAGGAGCGGAGTCGAGTTACACGCGCGGGCTCAGTCGATTGCGGCGGCGATCTTCGCGGCGAGCACCGCCGCCGCCTTCGAATCGAGGTTGGTCGCTGGCCAACCCACCCCCAATCCCTCACGGGCATTGGGCTTCGGGATGATGTGGAAATGCACGTGCGGAATCGCCTGATGCGCAAGCGAGCCGTTGTTCTCCAGCACGTTGTATTCGCGCACGCCGGTGGCCGCGACCACCGCGCGGCACAGCCGCGGCAGCACGCGCCCGAGTGCGGCGGCCGAATCGTCCGAGAGGCGATCCATGGTCTCGGCGGCCTCCTTGGGAACTACCAGCATATGCCCGGTACTCAGCGGATTAATATCGAGGAACGCCAGGACCTTGTCATCCTCGTAGATCTTGTGGCAGGGGATGTGCCCCCGGACGATCTTGCCGAACACCGTGTCTGCCATGGCCTGCCTCGCGCTGCGCTTGTCCCGTGAACGCAATTGTCGCACCCGGACGTCGCGTCCTGACAAGGGGTTATCGCAATCCCCCCGGGGCGCGTAGACTCTGGCGCTCGCTGCGCGCGCCATTGGAACGGGAAAGTCCGCATGAAGACCAAGGCTGCCATCGCGTACGCCGCCGGCAAGCCGCTTGAGGTGGTAACGCTCGACCTTGCGGGCCCCAAGGCCGGTGAGGTGCTGGTCGAGATTCGCGCGAGCGGCGTCTGTCATACCGACGAGTTCACGCGCTCGGGCGCAGACCCTGAAGGGCTGTTCCCGGTGATCTTCGGCCACGAGGGTGCGGGCATCGTCGTCGAGGTGGGTCCGGGCGTCACCTCGGTGAAGAAGGGTGACCACGTGATCCCGCTCTATACGCCCGAGTGCCGGCAGTGCAAGTCGTGCCTGTCGCGCAAGACGAACCTCTGCACCGCAATCCGCGCCACCCAGGGCAAGGGCGTGATGCCCGATGGCACCAGCCGCTTCTCGATCGGCAGCGAGACGGTGCACCACTACATGGGCTGCTCGACGTTCTCGAACTTCACCGTGCTGCCGGAGATCGCGGTCGCCAAGATCCGCGAGGATGCGCCGTTCGATAAAGTCTGTTACATCGGCTGCGGCGTCACCACCGGACTCGGCGCCGTCATGAACACCGCCAGGGTGGAGCCGGGCGCGAACGTCGTGGTGTTCGGCCTGGGGGGAATCGGGCTGAACGTCATCCAGGGGGCGCGCCTGGTTGGGGCGAACAAGATCATCGGCGTCGACATCAATCCGCGCCGCAAGGCACTCGCGGAGGCCTTCGGCATGACGCACTTCGTGAATCCGAAGGAAGTCGGCGCTGATCTGGTGCAGCACCTGGTGAGTCTCACCGACGGCGGTGCTGACTACAGCTTCGAGTGCGTCGGCAACGTCGACCTCATGCGCCAGGCGCTCGAGTGCTGCCATCGCGGCTGGGGCGTGTCGGTCATCATCGGCGTCGCCGGCGCCGGGCAGGAGATCAAGACGCGACCGTTCCAGCTGGTCACAGGACGCGTCTGGAAAGGCACCGCCTTCGGCGGCGCGCGCGGCCGCAGCGACGTGCCGAAGATCGTCGACTGGTATATGGATAAGAAGATCAACATCGACGATCTCATTACGCACAAGATGCCGCTCGAGCGCATCAACGACGCCTTCGATCTCATGCACCGCGGCGAGTCGATCCGCTCGGTGGTCACTTTCTGAGGATGGCCGCCGCGCAGCCGCGGCGCGCCCCACGCAAATCAATCGCGAAAAGCTAGGAGAACCCCATGGCTGTCAAGATCCATCCGGCCGTCGATGACGGCGTGAAGGGCGGCAAGACCGATTTTGCTGGCGGCACGCTGACGTGCCTGTGCAGCTCTTCCCCCGTGACCATCACGCTCAAGGGCAACACCGCCTTCAATCACGTGTGCGGCTGCAGCAAGTGCTGGAAGCCAAAGGGTGCGCTGTTCTCCGTAGTGGCGGTGATCGGTCGCGACAAGCTGAGCGTCAGCGCCAACGGCAACAAGCTCAAGATCGTCGACGAGAAGGCTCCGATCCAGCGCTATGCCTGCAGCGGCTGCGGCGCCCATATGTACGGCCGCATCGAGCTGAAAGAGCATCCCTTCTACGGCTTCGACTTCGTGCATACGGAGCTCTCGAAGGACAGCGGCTGGTCGGCCCCGGAATTCGCCGCCTTCGTTTCCTCGATCATCGAGTCAGGCTTTCCGCCCGCCAGGATGGGCGAGGTGCGTGCCCGCCTCAAGGAGCTTCGGCTCGAGCCCTACGACTGTCTGTCGCCCGGACTCATGGATCTGATCGCCACCCATGCCGCCAAGCGCAAGGGGACGCTGGCGGCGTGAGGCGTGGCGGCTGCGGCCGCCGCTGAAGGTCTCGACAAGTAACGCGCCGCCCGTGCGGCGCGCAGAAGGAGTGCGCTCGTGCTCGACCGACGACGTTTCCTGGCGGCAGGATCCGCCATCGCAGTCACCGTGGCCGCCTCCCTCGCGCGCGCGGCGCGCGCCGCCGAGCCCGTCGCGGGCGGTGCGGCCGCAGCGCAGCTCAATGCGCTCTTCGACAGCTTCATGGATGAGCGCTTCACCCGCCGACCGCAATTGTTGACCAATCTCGGGCTCGACAAGGACAAGTACGCGTGGGCCAAATCCAAGCTGAGTGACGAGTCGCTCGCCGGAGTCAAGGCGGACAAGCGCCAGAGCGCCTCGCAGCTGAAGCGCCTCAAGGCCTTCGATCGCAACTCGGTGACGGGTGCCGATCGTGCCAACTTCGACACCGTCATGTACCAGCTGGTGACGGCCGAGCGTTTCGCGCCGTTTCAGTACGGCGACGGCGTGCGGCCCTACGTGGTCAGCCAGTTGACTGGCAGCTATCAGAGCGTACCCACCTTCCTCGATCGCCAGCACAGGATCACCGGCAAGGAGGACGCGGACGCCTACCTCGCGCGCCTGCGCGCCTTCGCGGTCGTGCTCGACCAGGAGACCGAGCGGGTGCGGCACGATGCGGGACTCAAGGTCGTGCCGCCGGACTTCATCGTCGATCAGACACTCGAATCGATGAAGAAACTGCGCAGCGCCGCGCCCGCCGACTCGATCCTTTCGACCTCGATCGCCGCGCGCACCAAGAAGCTCGGGCTCGCGGGTGACTGGGGAGCGGAAGCCGCAGGCATCGTCGAGCGGGAGGTATATCCGGCGCTCGAGCGGCAGCTCGGCGCCCTCACGGCGCTAAAGCCCCAGACGCAGCACTTAGCCGGCGTCGGGCATCTGCCGCAGGGTCCGGAGCTCTATCAGGTGGCGCTGCGCGAGGGCACCACCACGAACATGACGGCCGATGAGGTCCACGAGCTCGGCTTGAGCCAGGCGAAGGACCTCACCGCGCAGATGCAAGTCATCCTCAAGGCGCAGGGGCTGAGCAGCGGCACGGTTGCCGAGCGCGCCACCGCCCTCGGCAAGGATCCCAAGTACCTCTATCCCAACACCGATGAGGGGCGGCAGCAGATCCTCGATTACTGCAACGGCCTCATCAAGGCGCTGCAACCGCATCTGCCGGAGTATTTCCGCATCATGCCGAAGGCGCCGGTGGAGATCCGTCGCGTGCCTGCCTACACCGAGGCCGGGGCTCCTGGCGGGTATTACGAGCGTCCGGCGCTCGATGGCTCGCGGCCCGGCATCTTCAACATCAACCTGCGCGATACCAGCGAACGCGCACGCTGGCGGCTGCCGACGCTCGTCTATCACGAGTCCGAGCCCGGCCATCATTTCCAGCTGGCACTGGTGCTCGAGATGCCGCAGCTGCCGCTGATCCGCAAGGCCGGCGGCGGCTTCCCGGCGAACGTCGAGGGCTGGGCGGTATACGCCGAGCAGCTGGTCTCCGAGATGGGACTGTACGACTCGGACCCGCTCGGGCACCTAGGCATGCTGCAGTCGCTGCTGTTCCGGGCCGGACGCTGCGTCGTCGATACCGGCATTCATGCCAAAGGGTGGAGCCGCGAGCGCGCGATCGACTACATGGTGGAGACCACCGGCGAGCCGCGCAGCAGCATGACGAGCGAAGTGGAGCGCTACTGCACCTGGCCCGGCCAGGCGACCAGCTACAAGGTCGGCCAGACGCGCTGGCTCAAGCTGCGTGCCGATGCCCGTGCGCGGCTTGGAGCCAAGTTCGACATCCGCGATTTCCACGACGCGGGGCTGTCGGCAGCGCCGATGCCGCTTGAGGTGCTCGAGGGCGTGATCGAGGAGTGGGTGGCGCGCCGCGCCAGGGGCGGCGCGTGAGTGCACCGCAGGCGCGCCGGCGCTCGCTGCAGGGGAGGGTCCTCGGCGCGCTGCTGCTCGCGGCGCTCTTCGGCGCTCGCCTCGCAGCAGCCGCCGACTACCCGGCTCCCACTGCGGGTGATTTCACGATGCGCGACTTCCACTTCGCCTCCGGGGAGTCGCTGCCCGAGCTGCGCATCCATTACCGCACTCTGGGCGCCCCGCAGCGCGATGCGCACGGCGTGGTGCGCAACGCGGTCCTCATCATGCACGGCACCGGTGGCGCGGGTGACCAGTTCCTCCGTCCCGAGTTCGCCGGCGAGCTGTTTGGCCCCGGACAGCCCCTCGATGCGGCGCGCTACTTCATCGTGCTGCCCGATGGCATCGGGCACGGCAAGTCCTCCAAGCCGAGCGATGGCCTGCACGCGCACTTTCCGCACTATGGCTACAACGACATGGTGCAGTCGCAGTACCTGCTGCTGACGCAGGGACTGAAGGTGAATCACGCACGGCTCGTGATGGGCACCTCCATGGGCGGCATGCACAGCTGGCTGTGGGGCGAGCAGCATCCGGACTTCATGGATGCCCTCATGCCGCTCGCCAGCCTGCCGACACAGATCTCCGGGCGCAACCGCGTATGGCGGCACACCGCCATCGAGGCGATCCGCAACGATCCGGCCTGGGCGGGCGGCGACTACGCGAGTGAGCCGCCCTCGCTCCGTACTGCGATCGCGATGATCTGGCTCGTCAGCAGCAATCCGGTGCTGCGCCAGAAGGAGGCACCGACGCTCGCGGATGCCGACCGCGTGATCGATGCTTATGTGCAGGCGCAGGCGAAGAGCAGCGACGCCAATAACGTTCTGTACGCACTCGAGGCCTCGCGCGACTACGACCCGGGGCCGGCGCTCGAGAAGATTGCGGCGCCGCTCCTGGCGGTGAACTCCGCCGACGATCTGGTCAATCCCCCGGAGCTCGGCATTCTGGAGCGTGAGATCAAGCGCGTGCCGCACGGGCGTGCGATCGTCATCCCCTTCAGCGATCGCACCCGCGGCCATGGGTCGCATACGGTCGCAGCGCTGTGGAAGGACCAGCTGCTCGAGCTCCTCAAGGCGCCGCAGCGCTGAAGGCTCGGGCGTCGTGGCGGTCAGATCCACCGCACGTGTTGCGGGCCGAGCTCGCTCACTGAGTTGCAGCCCAGGAGTCCCAACGCACGGTCGGTCTCGGTGGTGAGGATCTCGAGCGCCCGTGAGACTCCCGCTTCACCGCCGGCGCCCAGGCCATAGAGCGTCGCGCGCCCGAGCAGCACCGCTTCAGCGCCGAGCGCCAGCGCCTTGACGATGTCGGTGCCGCGCCGGAAGCCGCCGTCGATGAGGATCGACATCCGTGCGCCCACCGCGGCCGCCACCTCCGGCAGCAGATCGATCGCGGCCACGCTGTAGTCCAGCTGCCGGCCGCCGTGATTGCTGAGCACGATGCCATCGCACCCCAGGGCGCGGGCGCGCTCGGCATCGCCGACCGACAGCACGCCCTTTAAAAGGAGCTTGCCCCGCCAGAACTGCCGGATCCAGTCGATATCGTCCCAGGTGATGTTCGCCTCGAAGAGTCCGGGCAGCACCGTGCTGCCGCCGACCGCACTCGCCGCGCCGCGCGGCAGGAAAGCCTCGACATTCCTGAAGCGCGGGATACCGTCACGCAGCAGCACCTCGTACATCCAGCGCGGATGCCGCAACACGTCGAGCGCGGCGCGCAGCGTCGGTTTACCCGGCGCACGGAAGTTGCGCTGATCCCACTCGCGGCTGCCAAACACGTTGGCATCGGTGGTGAACACCAGGGCCTCATAGCCCGCGGCGGCCGCGCGCTGCATGAGATCGCGGGCCACGGCGCGGTCTTTGAGCACGTACAGCTGCATCCACCGCCGCCCGCCGGCCTGGGTGGCCACCTGCTCGAGCCGGGTCGTCGACAAGGTGCTGAGCGTGAAGGGAATGCCGCGCTGCGCGGCGGCGCGCGCCAGGGCGAGATCACCCGCCGAATTCAGCATGCTGTTGAGGCCGGTGGGCGCGATCACCAGCGGCGCCGCCGACGGCGAGCCGAGGATCGTGGTGCGCAGCTGCCGGCGGCTGGTATCGATGAGGGTATTCGGCACGAGGCGCAACCGCTCGAAGGCCGTGCGGTTGCCGCGCAGCGAGCTCTCGTCCTCAGCGCCTCCCTCGACGTACTCGAAGGCGAGGCCCGGTACCCGCCGCAATGCCAGCTCGCGCAGGTCGGCGATATTGCGCGCGCGCGCCAGCGGGCCGCGGGTGAATGGGCGCCGTTTCCAGGGCATGCGCCTCCCCTCGATGCGCTACGAGCCTACTGCTGCAGGTTGACGGCTACCTGCGTGGCAGTGAAGGTGTTGGTCGTCGAGGAATATTGCCCGACGCACACCAGACGGTAAACCGCGTTGGTCCCGTTAAGTGTGGTCTTGAGGCTGGTGATGAAGCCCGACGCGCTGTTGAACACCGAGATGGCGGCATTATTGCCGATCGCGAGCGTCAACGGCGCGCCGCTCGCGAACGTGATGGCTGGACTCGCGGGCAGGGTTTTGAGGTCGGTCTTAACTGGTCCCGTGGCGATGTAGCGGACCGTGCTGCTCACCTTGGCGTCGGCGAGATTGACCACGATCCCCGCGGTGCTATAGCTCGTGAACGGCCCGACATCGCCGCCGTCCTCCCACTCGACCACCAGCTGCTGGGGCGTGGTGCTGCCCGCCACCACGGAAGTGGCCGTGAAGTCCGGCGGCGCAGCGCCGAAGGGTGTCACGATGCCGTTAGCCTCGAGCAGCGTTCCAACGGGCGTGGTGCTCATATTGGTCGCGCCCGTGTTGACCAGGTAGCTGGCCGGGTTGGCATCGTCGGCCGCCGTGGGTCCGGTGCCGGCGAAATTGAACACCGAGGGCTGATAGTCCCCGAATGACAACACGTCGAGCGCCATGCTGCCGGCGGCGCCCGAGGCGAGCGTCCCCCACACCGGGGTGGACTGCAGCCGCAACAGGCCGGCAGTGGCATCGAGAGACTCAACTATTGTGTCGGTCGAGTCGTAGGCGGCCTGACCGGCGACGTTGATCAGCTGTCCAACCGAGATCGACTGGATTGATAACCCGCTCGCCGCCACGCCGTCCTCGCTGACCGCGGCCTCGGAGCTGAGAGTAATCGGAAGCTGGTCGTAGTACTGCAGGTCACCGAGGCGACTCAGGAAGCTCGCGCCATGGATGGTCAAGGTGTCGCCGACGCGCGCGGATACCACGCCCGTGATGTAGTCGGCGAGCGGACTCTCGAGGGCCGATCCGACATACACCGCGGTAGCGTTAAACGTCGGCGTGATGGTCGAAAAGCTGCCCAGCGTGCCGTAGGCCGCGACCGCGGTATCCACCTGCTGATCCTGCATCGCCGCAAGTCCCGCGGCTCCGGTGTAAATGGCTCCGTTGATGTTGAAGTACGTCGTGGAGGTGATGTTGATCGTCATCGCCCCGAGCGCGGAGATCAGATCCGCAAACGGCCGCATGTTGACGATGAAGTTGCTGCTTTTCGGCTGCGCGACTACCAGCAGACCGCGCGCCCGCATGACGGTGGAGTCCTCCGGTATGGGGGTGGCGGTCATGAACGGCTGCACCGTGTCGGTAACCGTCGAGCCGGAGATAGTGATCGTGTTGGAGGCTGCCAGATTGATGTCGAGGTGGATCCGGGTGCACTGCTGCGAGTTGATGACCAGCAGGTTGTCCGGGTCGAAGGTCACCGTGAGGGTCGCGGTGAGCATCGACGCCCCGGTGGTATCCACGGGCGTGGCCACGGTCGCCACGCCGTTGACGTTTACCCAGATGCTCGCCGCCGTGTAGTCGAGGACCAGGGTGAGCGAGGTGTAGGTCCCGACCGGGATGGCGGGGTTCTCCACGAGCTCGGTGAGGTCGTGAAGCTTGGCGAGATCGACGATCTCGGGCTCGGACAACGGCTCGATGACCAGGCCGTCGTTGCGGGTCAGGGTGATGTCGTCGATGTCGACGATGTAGGAAGCGAAATCTTCGTTGGCGTCACCCATGGTCACCACTCCGGTGCCATAGATGACGTTCTCGTTGGTGTGACAGCCCGCGAGCACGGAGCTCGCTCCCAGCGCCAGGGCGCACGCGGTCCACAGGAGCCGCCTCGGCAGGCGGACACGATCGACGATCATCAGGCTCATCCCCTTCAAGGATCCGGGTGGCGCATTAGCTTTACTGGCGCCCCCGTCCTTAGAGACGCGCAACCGCCCTGTGTTCCGTAGTAGTGATTCGGCGCCGGGTTCCAGGCCCCGAAAGCCGCGTAGTGTACCGGTTTCGCGAGCGGCGGGCGCTTCAGGCGGCCTCAGCAGCCGGACCTCCCGCCAGGGAGGGTCCGGGGGTCAGCGATCATCAGTTGACGGTCACCTGCACGCTCGCCGAAGTCGCACTCTGCAGATCGACGACGTTGGGGTACCACTGCCGGGTGAGCGAGCCGGCCGGCGCGGTCGTGCAGGTCGCCCCTGGCGCACCCGAGCACCAGGCCCGGACGGTGACGTAGTAGACGCCCGTCTGGCTGCCACTGGGGACGCCCGTCAGCTGCACCGAGCCGCCGGCCTTGATGACCGCGGCGAGCGAGGCGCTCGCGACCAGCTGGCCGTTCTGGCTGAGCATGATGTAGCCCGAGTCGTATTTGTTCGGCGTGGCCGGTTTGATCGTGGCGGAGACTATGCCCGGGGAGTTGCCGCTCGCCAGGGTGAGTGTCGCGGGTGTCGCCGCGCTCGCGGCCGTGACACCGCTCGCCGTCGGGGCCGACACCGTGCTACCGACGAGGTTGCCATCGTTGTAGAAGGGCGCGGTCGCGGCCACGCGGTAGGTGCCTGCGCGTTCTGCCGGGGCGGCGCTCACGACGGTGACGGTCGAGCCGCTCGACACGTAGGTTCCTGAGTCCACGGTGCCCGAGGACAGCGCCTGCGGATTGGCGAGCACCTGATTGAAGGGATCGATCGGGTCGGACTCGATGACGTACGGGGCCTCGCCGGCCCCGGGAAGCGTCTGGTAGAACTCGACCGCGGCGCCCGCGGGAAGCGGCGCGCTGGAGGAGGCGATGTTGGCGGTGAAAGAGGTGACGCCGCGCGGAATCAGCGTACCGACCGACACCAGGTTGGCCGGCGTGATCGGCGATGTATCGACGCTCGTGCCGGTGCTGGTTGTGCCGGTGGTGGTCGTGCCGGTGGTGGTCGTGCTGGTCGTGCTGGTAAAGCCGCCCGTTAGGCTCGAGGTGCTCACTCCGGCGCTGCCAACGGGCGGGATGATGATGTCCTTGATGATGATGGTGGCGATTCCGGCACCATGGATAACGATGTCGTAGCTCTCGTTATTCGAGGAGTTAGCCGCGAGCGGATAGAGCGTGAAGCTGCCATCGGAGGCCACCGGGGCGCTTGCGACTACGTAATGACGCGAGCCGTCCGCACTCAAGGACTCCGCGCTCACCTCGATCCCCGGGGTGCCGTTGGCACTGGTCAGCGTGGTGAGGTTAGTGAGCGTCAGCTGCCCCTGGATCCCTCCCGACTTCGAGAGGTCGGCGGCCGTGACGTGTGAGCTCAGCAGTGCCGCATTTACTCCGCCGTACGTGAAGGCCGTGAGGTCACGCGCAGCGTCGAACAGCAGAGCAAATTCCGCGGTCGTCGACGTGCCGGAGGTGGATGTCGAGTCCGTGGTGGTACCGATCACGGCGCCGGTCGTCGTGCCGGTGGTCGTGCCAGTCGTCGCGTCGGTCGTCGTGCTGCCGAACGGTGACGATGGGCTCGATGTCGGAGTGCCCACCCCGGAGCTCAGCGCCGAGGCGCCGACGCCGCCGATCGGTACGCTCACGGAGGTCTGAATGCCGAAGCCCTTGTCAGGATTCAACAGCTCGAGCGGCAACTGATGCGTGACGCCGCTGCTGTCGACGTAGTCGGCCTCCATGTTGTACGAGGCCCCAAGCGTTTGCGCGGAGGCGGTGAGCGGCGTCGAGGCGTCCACCGGGATGAAGCGCACCTGGGAATAGGAGCCCGGGGCGAGCTTCAAGTCGGTGGCGAAGTAAGCAAAATTGCCATTCGAGTCGGCGACCAGATCCACGGTCACCGGCGTCGTGAGCGGAAATTGCGCCCAGCCACCGTCGTCGGGACCCGCGGTCGCGCTGCTGTTGAACCAGACGGCCTGCGCCGTCACGTAGACGTGCGTATAGAGCGGTGGGGTGTTGCCGATCGCCGACACATTCGAGCGGGTCGAGCAACCGCCAAGCGCCGCGCACAATGCCGCGACGGCGGTGATGCTGGGGGCAATATGAGAACGCGCCATCGCTAGTCCCTCGGCGTGCTCCTTCGGAGCAAAGAATGATCGCCCAAGTTCCATGACGCTGCAATGCGGGAACCGATGACAACTGTGTGAAATTGTGGACGAAGTCCCCGGATATCGCTGTATTGGGCTGAAGCGGGCTACGATGCGGGGGTGCGCAGGATCATTCTGTTCACTCTCCTCGTGCTGCTCCTCGGCATCGGCGTCGCAGCGGCACACGCGCATCTGAAACAGAGTGTTCCCGGCGACGGCAGTGTGCTGCGCGTCTCGCCGCCCCAACTGACGCTGACCTTCTCCGAAAGCGCGCGCCTTACGGCGCTGTGGATCGAACCAGAAGGGGGCGCGCGACAGAAGGTGGCACCGCTCCCTGCGAGCCGCGCCGCCGAGGTGACGGTTGCACTGCCGCCGCTCAAGCCGGGAAAGTACGTGATCGCGTGGCGGGTTCTCGGCGATGACGGCCACGTGGTGCCGGGACAGCTGCACTTCACGCTCCAGGAATGATCGACATCGCGTGGCTCGTGCTGCGGGCCGGGAGCTTCGCGCTCACCCTGCAGGCAGCCGGCATGGCGCTGTTTCGCGTGCACTTGGGTGAGCTCGTGCCGCGCGCAGTCGCGGCCATTGCGGTGGACTCGCGGCGCGTGGCGATCGCCGCGCTGCTTGCGGCGCTGGCGCAATGTCTGATGGAGCCGGCGCACCTGGCCGGCGATCTGTCCGGGGTGCGCGATGCGCAGCTGCTGCATCTCGCGTTCACCGGCGCCGGGCCGGAGCTCACCGTGCGGCTCGCCGGCCTCGCATGTCTCGCACTCGCTGCGCGCCGCACCGCACCGCGTACGCTGCTGTCACTCGCGGGTGTGGCGCTCGCGGTGTTGTCATTCGGCTTAAGCGGCCACGTCCCGAGGAGCCCGCTTGCCGTGCTCCTCGTGCCGCTGCTGCTCGTTCACGTGACGATCGTCGCTTATTGGGTCGGCGCGCTCTGGCCCCTCTACCGCGCGACGCAACTTGAAGCCGCCTCCGCCGTCGCGCTGTTGCTCGCCGCGTTCTCGCGGGTCGCAATCTGGTGGGTGCCGGTGATCGCCGTCGCGGGCGTTGCGATGGCGGCGGGCTTGCTGCCCGGCGTCGCGGCGCTCATCCAGCCCTACGGACTCCTGCTCCTCGGCAAGACCGGGGCCTTTGCGCTGCTGCTGGTGCTCGCGGCCGTCAACCGGCTGCGCCTTACCCCTGCCGTCGGGCGCGGCGAGGCCGCAGCGCTCGGCACGTTGCGCGGCACACTGCTCGGGGAGTACCTGCTGCTACTCGCGGCGCTCGCCGCGACCGCCGTCATGAGCGGGGCTTATTCCCCGTCATGATCGCGTGGCGCACGCCCGCAAGCGGCGCGGCGTCGGTGAGCCGCACCGAGTCGCCGTCGGCCTCGACGCCGAGTGAGCGCCACAGCGCGGCGAGATCGGGAGCATAGGCGGAGTCTTTCATGCGCGCGTACAGGTCCTCCAGGCTCCTGGTGCCGACCGCGGCATCGCCGGCCGCGAGCACGCGCTCGATCGGCCATTCGGCACGCAGCCCGCCGCTCGCGCGCAAGATGGCCCGCACCGCATCCTGCAGGCCGCGCAGATTATGCGTGCGCTCACGGATGTCGACGTCCGCCAGCAGGCAGAACATCGCCCCGCCCCAATAGGTGCGTCCCCAGGTATGCGTGCCGTCGAGGCCGGCATCGCCCGGTTGCGGAAGTCCGCGCGGCATCGAGCGCAGCTCCTCGAGCCAGACATCCTCCTCCGTGCGATTGCCGGCCTGCACCCGCTCGATTCCCTCGATATAGGTCGCGAGCCCCTCGGACAGCCAGGCGTGCTGCTCACCGACATCGGGCAGTGCGAGATGGGTCATCTCGTGCACCATGACCCAGTCGTTCTCGAGCTGGACCGCGGAGACCTCACGCCCGACGCGCACGCGGATGAGCGCGCTCGGGGCGCCATAGGTCGTTCCGCCCTGCACGCCCGTGCCGGGCATCGGCCGCAGCTCGATGGTCGCCTGCGGCTGGGGGAAGCCGTCGTAGTAGGCCGCAACGATGCGCGCCGAGCGCTCGACCCAGGTCAGGATCGCGGCACTGCCGGCGCTGAAGTCGTCTGACCCGAGCTCGACGCGCAACCGCGCGCCCTCGACTGAGAGCTCGGTCGCCGCGGTTCGGTCGGCGGAAGCGGTCCCGGGCGCACTGCTGGCAGGTTGTGCGCAGCCGGCGACGAGTGCCGTCACGACGATCACGGCAGGCGACAGGCGCGGTGAGCGGCGCGCAGCGACCTCAGGTGGCCTCACGGGAGGGGACGATGTCGTAGTACCGCGCAACCGGATTTGTGCCCTACTTGCCCGGGTGGATCGTTGACCAACACGCCTATGTTTCGGCCACCGGGCGCACACCTAGCGCTTTAGGCGCCCAAGGAGCTGCGTACGGAGACGCTGTGCGAGCTCGGCTGTGATCTCGCCCAGGACGCCGCGCCGTTCCGGCGGTATGTGATCGCTAAGCGGAGCATCGGGCCCGAAAATATAGTGCTCGAATGCCGCTCGCCAGCCGGCACGCACCTCAGGTGGCATTCGGCGCAGGGTGAGCATGCAATGCAGCAGGCAGTCGAAGACCGGGCTCGCTCCGACCGCCTCCCCGGCGATCGGGTGCCACCAGTAGTTAACCAGTACATTGCAACTGGAGAGTGACTCGACCTGGTGCCACCATAGCGCGGGAATATAAAGGGCGTCGCCTGGCTCGAGCTCAGCTACGTGTGCATGCTGCAACGCCACTCGTAGTCTCGGGAATTGCTCGAAGTCAGGCTCGGTGAGTGAAGGCAGAGCAATTGGGGCGCCATTCGGTGTGAAATCAACTGGTCCGATGTAGAGGTTGCCGATCTGCTCGGGTGGGAACAGCGTAAAGCGCCGGCGACCGCTGACCACGCAAGCGATATTGTGGGTCTCATCCACGTGGGCGGGCGTGGTGATGCTGTTGCCAAGCCATAGCCGCGGCCGCACGGCGGAGTCGAGCAGCGGCAGAGGGTTCTCAGCGACAAAGCCAGGAAGGCACTCATCGATTCGCGCCGCTTGCGCAGCGACGGCGGGCGCATGCGCGAACCTGCTGTAGCGCAGGATCTGTTCGCCAACGCTCGCCAACGTCACGCGGTTGCTCACGAAGTTGAAGCCGCTCATGCCGGCGTTATAACCGAGGCGGCCACGCGCTTCGGGGGGCATCAGGATCGCATTGACCAAGCTGCCGTTATCGAGGCGGCGCAGATAGTCAATGATTGCCTGTGGCGAGGTGAGCCCATAACGCGTAGCAGGCCAGTGACCTACCAGGCCGCGCAGCACCACCGGCTCGACTTCTGAGAGGACGTCGCGCCGGATCGCCACATCGTCGCAGTTCGCAACCTCGGGAATCTGGCAGTTCGTCGCGCGCCATTGAGGGTTGTTGGCCATCAACGCACACTGTAGCGGATATTGGCGCAACCGACTTCCGGCGAGAATGGCCGGGGCGTGGCCGGCCGCTTCAGCCGCCTTCGTCGAGACTCGAGCGCCCGTCGATCCAGGTCGCGAGCACCCGCAACTGCGCATCGGCCGCCACGAGATTGGCCCGGTAGCCGGGTGCGATGCGCCCGAGCTCGTGGCCGAGGCCGAGAAATTCCGCCGGCCACTGGCTCGCCATGCGCACCGCCTGCGGCAACGTCACGCCGAGCAGCCGCACGGCGTTACGCACGCAGCTCGCCATGTCGATGTTGGAGCCGGCGAGGCGCCCGTCCTCATCGACGCAAACGTCTCCCGAGACGAGGATGCGCCGTCCCTGCAGCTCGAACGAGGCCACCTGCGTACCGACACTTGGCATCGCATCGGTGACCAGCATGAAGCGATCCTGCGGCTTGCAGCGCAGCGCAATCCGCAGCACCACCGGGCTCGTGTGCAGGCCATCGACGATGATGCCGCACCAGCTGCCGCGGTCATCGAGCGCAGCGCCGACCACTCCGGGCTCGCGCCCGGTGAGCTGCGACATGGCATTGAAGAGGTGCGTGAAGCCGGTGAGTCCGTGGCGCAGCGCGGCGGACATCTGCTCGTACGTGGCATTGGTGTGACCGGCCGAGACGACCACCCCGGCTGACGTGAGTCCGCGGATGATCTCCGGGGTCGTCATCTCCGGGGCGAGCGTCACCAGCGTGCGCCCGGCGCGCAGCGAAGTGAGCAGCCCCACCGCGCTCGCGTCCAGCTCCCGCAGCTTGGCCGGATCGTGCACGCCCTTGCGCTCGACATTGAGGAACGGTCCTTCGATGTGGATGCCGAGCACCCCGGGGACGCGCGCCTCGATCGCCGCGCGCACGCCGGCGATGGCCTGCGCCACGACGTCGAGATCGTCGCTGATGAGGGTCGGCAGAAAACCGGTGGTGCCGAAGGCGCGGTGCGCGCGGCCGATCGCGGCGATGGTCTTAGCGTCCGGCGCATCGTTGAACAGCACGCCGCCCCCGCCGTTGACCTGCGAGTCGATGAAGCCGGGCAGGAGCAGGGCACCTTCGAGGTCGTGGCGGCGGGCGCGTCGCGCGCGCCGGTCGCCGGGCTCGGTGATGGCGGCGATGCGGCCGTCCTCGATGAGCACGCATTGCCCGTCGCTGAGCTCGCCGCCCGCGTGGCCATCGCCCAGCAGCATTCGGCCGTTGACCAGCGCGACACTCATCAGACGGTCTCAGTCACCTTGGACAGGTGCGGCGGGCGATCCGGGTCGCGGCCGCGCGCCAGCGACAGCGCGTTCGCCATCGCGTAGAAACTCTGCGCAAGCAGCAGTGGCTCGATCGCCGGGTGTGCCGCGAGACTCGGCAGCACGGTGGTGCCCGGGACGTCGGCCCCCGCGACCAGCACGTCGGCGCCGCGCGTGGCGAGCTCGCTGGCGAGCTGCGTGACTCCCGGGCGGCTCTCATCGTCCTGCGTGAAGAGCAGCAGCGGAAAGTGCGCGCGCACCAGCGCCATCGGTCCGTGACGCAGCTCCGCAGCGGACAGCGCCTCGGCGTGCAGACCGCAGGTCTCCTTGAACTTAAGCGCCGCCTCCTGGGCGATGCCGAGCCCGAGGCCGCGGCCGATCACATACAGATTGCTGGCCGGCTTCAGTCGTGCGATCGCCACACTCCAGTCGAGCTCAAAGGCGCGCGCCAGCTGCTGCGGCGCCGCCGCGAGTGCGGCGCCGAGCTCGATATCCTCGGCCCAGGCGGCCACCAGCTGCACGATCGCCGCGAGCGAGGCGATGTAGCTCTTGGTGGCGGCGACGCTCAGCTCAGGTCCTGCGCCGAGTGGCAGCAGATCGTCGGCGAGCTGCGCGAGGGGTGAGCTCTCGGCGTTCACCAGCGCGACGACACGCGCGCCGCCGGAGCGCGCACGGCTCACCGCACTCAGCAGATCCGGGCTGGCGCCGGACTGCGAGATCGCGAGCACCACGGTGCCGGCCAGATCCGGGGCCACGTCGTACACCGAGCTCACCGAGGGGGCGGCCGAGGCGGTGAGGATCCCCAGGCGCGTCTCGATCAGGTAGCGCGCGAAGGTCGCGGCGTGATCGGAGCTGCCGCGCGCACAGGTGACCACGGCACGCGGCGGCGAGCGCCGCAGCCGCTCCGCGAGGCGCGCGATGCGCTCGGCGTTGGCGGCCAGCTGCGTGCGCACCACGGCCGGGGCCTGCGCCGCCTCGTCGTGCATGCGGGTGCTCGCGGGAGAGACGCTCACGTGGCGATCGAGAGCTCAGCGACGAAGTCGTAGGTGTCGCCACGATAGAAGGACTGCGTGAACTCGACCGCACGCCCATCCTGCAAAAAGCCGAGCCGCTCGACCAGCAGCCCGGCGTCGCTTTCTTTGGCCTGCATGAGCTCGGCCTGCTCGGCGGTCAGCAGCACCGCGCGCAGCCGCTGCAGTGCCCGCACCGGACGGTTGCCGGCGCGCTCGAGTGCGGCGTACAGCGAAGACTCGACCGCCTCCACGGAGGGCAGGCAGGAGGCGAGGATGGTCGCGTACTCGAGCGACATCGGCGCATCGTCGGCGAAGCGGATGCGGTTGAAGCGGTACACGGGCGTGCCGGGACTCGCGCGCAGCGTGAGCGATTCCTCCGGTGTCACGGTACCGGCCGCCTTGCGCAGCCAGACGCTGCGCGGGTTGCGCCCGCGAGCTCGCATATCCTCGGAGAACGAAGTGAGCTTGGAGAAATTTTTCTCGACGCGCGCCAGCACGAAAGTGCCCGATCCTTGGCGGCGCACGAGCAGTCCCTCCGCCACGAGTCCCTCGATGGCCTTGCGCACCGTGATGCGCGAGACACTGAAATCCTCGGCGAGATCGCGTTCGGGTGGCAGGGCGTCGTCGGGACCGAGCACGCGCGTCTCGATGGCCTGGCGCAGCGCGCGCTGCATTTGTTGATAGAGCGGCAGGCTGCTCTGCTCATCGAGTTTGCCCACCGTCTGTGACAACAGCGTCAAGGTGCCTCTCCGGCTGATACCGCGCGGAAGATCATGCTACCACTATAGAACCAGTTTGTTGCGAGCAGAATACAGGAGCAAATGTAAATTTAGGTTTTTGTTGGTTAAAAATGCAGAGCGTACAGTTGGTATCAACGGGTATAGCGTTATTGCTTTATTGGTACTATATTGGCACCTAACTGGTCCGGCCACACGGACCTCTCGCAGGGCACAGCCGGCACGCGTGTCCTGAGGGTCTCGCAGGGGGTACGAACGGTCTTTCTGGGCGTGCGGCGCTAACGACAACCATTCTTCGGGGTAGGTAAATCATGAGAATCGCAAGGTCGACGTTAATCGGAACGGCGGTCGCCATGGCTCTGTCGGGCGGGAGCGCTGCGCTCCATGCGCAGACGGTCGTGCAACCTCCGAGCGACGGCGCGCCCCCGGCGCAGGCCGCCGCCGATCAGGCTGCTGCCAAGCCGACCGAGCTGCAGGAGGTAGTCGTCAGCGGGATCCGCTTCTCCACGGAGAAGGCGCTCGAGACCAAGCGCGCTGCGACCGACGCCGAGGAGGTCGTGACGGCCGAGGACATCGGCAAGATGCCCGATAAGAACGTCGCCGACTCCCTGAAGCGCGTACCGGGACTCACCGTGAGTCCCGCGGGCGCCAATGAAGGTGGCTTCGACGAGAACGACCGCGTCAGCATGCGCGGCACCGGACCGAGCCTCACGCAGACTCTGATCAACGGGCACAACGTTGCCTCCGGCGACTGGTTCGTGCTCGACCAGACCGGCACCGTCGGGCGCAGCGTGAGCTACACGCTGCTGCCTTCGGAAGTGGTCAGCAAGGTGATCATCGAAAAGACCTCGGAAGCCTCGCTGGTCGAGGGAGGCGTCGCGGGATCGGTCGACATCATCACGCGCCGGCCGTTGGAGGACTTCAGCAAGCCGTTCACTTTCCAGGTATCGGCCGGGGCGGTGTATGCGGACCTGCCTGACAAGACCGATCCGCAGGCGAATGCGCTGTTCAACTTCCGTAACGATGACCACACTTTCGGCGTGCTCGTGCAGGGCTTCCTCGAGGACCGCCACCTGCGCCGCGATGGCACGGAGCTGCTGGGGTATGAGCAGATCGCGCCCGGCAGTCCGATTGCGAAAACCGATCCGAACCTCTCGGGCGTGTATTACCCGTACGAGATGGGGTCTGCGCTTTTCGAGCAGGAGCGCAAGCGCACCGGCGGGCTCGTCGACGTCGAGTTCAAGCCAAGCGATGCGGTAGACCTCGACCTGTCGGGTTTCTATTCCAAGCTCGAGGCGGGCGACTACAACCGCAACTATCTGCTGTGGAACACGCACTACATCGCGCAGGGCCAGGGCCAGGCGCCCAACCCGGGTTATGTGGTCACCAATGGCACGCTGACCAGCGCGACTTTCACCGGCGTGCCCGGAACGGCCTACGGCATCTATGACCAGATCGATCGGCCGGACGAGAGCGCGGATTCATACTTCATCAATCTCGACGGTCACTTCCGTCTCAGCGAGCAACTCGGGCTGCTGGCCCAGGTCGGCACCTCCGAGGGTCACGGCAGAACCCCGACACAGAACGTGGCCGAGACCGAGCCGGGGGTGGGAGCCGGCTCCTACTGGACCCTGAACGGTATCAGCAGTGGCCCGAACTTCGGGCTCCCCGGCGTCAACTACCACCAGCCCTTCCCGCCCGGCGATCCGCAGGCGCTGACCTTCGGCTGGATTTTCGGCGGTCAGGACATCGACACCATCGACAAGGAGACCTGGGGCAAGCTCGATGCGACCTTCAACGTCGCGGATCAGGGCGCCTGGCAGGACCTCAAGTTCGGTGCGCGCTACGCCAAGCATGACCGCGACTCGGTCGGCTCGATCGCACAGGGCCCGACCTTCAGCGGCCCGAACGGCGGCGGCACGAGCCCGCTCAACTATCCGACCACCTACACGAACTATCCGTCGAACTACGACACCTTCGGCGGCCAGATCCCCACCGGCATCTGGTACTGGTCACCGGCGCAGCTGGCGGCCTATAACGGTCCGGGACTGGTGCAACGGGATCCGGTGCAGCGGGCGTATCCGCCGTACTGGTTCGCCCTGGATGAGAAGGATACGGCGGCCTATATGCAGGCCGACTTCAAGGGCGAGATGTGGGCCGCGAACCTCGGACTGCGTTACGTGCATACCACCGAGGACACGATCAACTGGTTCCCGCTGGCTTGCACGGCGACGATTCCGGCCTCAGCGGGCGCCTGTCCCGCAAGCACGCCCAACCTGGTCGTCGGCTCGCTGTTCGGCGCCTACGAGGGATTGCCTGTCAACGAGGCCTACAACGACATCCTGCCGAGCGCGAACCTGAAGCTCGACCTGGCCCCCGATTTGGTTGGACGTCTGGCAGCCGGCGAGACCATGACGCGTGCCGATTACTCGGCGCTTGCGGGCGGCTTCAGCCTGACTCCGCCCGGGACCGCCACCAGCACCGGCGGTGGCTCGGGGAGCAACCCTTACCTCGCGCCCATCCGGTCGTGGAACTACGACGCGGGACTTGAGTGGTACTTTGCGCCCCGCTCGCTGCTTGGTGCGACGCTCTTCTACATGGACCTGAAGAACTACATCGGCTATGGGAACGAGACGCTCAGCTTCCCGACCTCCGGTCCGACGACGGCGGGCTTTCCCCCCAACAACGGCTTAGTGTCGGTACCCTACCTGCTGAGCATTCCTATCAACACGTCGGGTCGCGCCGACGGCATCGAGCTCACCTACATCCAGTCCTTCGGCAACTTCGGTGTGGAAGCGAACTACACCTACACCGATGCCGTGCAGACCTCGGACGTGCCGACCACGGGCGCGTCGGCCGGCGATGACCGCCTGGTGGGCGCATCGAAGAACGTCTACAACCTGAGCGGGTTCTACGAAAACGCGCATTTCAGCGCGCGCGTGTCGTACAACTACCGCTCCGCGTTCTACAGCGGCCTCGACCGCAGCACGGCGTTCACGCAAGACTCGATCGGCACTCTGGCAGCCTCGCTCGCCTGGATCGCGAACGAGAACATCAGCGTGACGCTCGACGGCGAGAACCTCAACGATCCGATTCTGAGGTACTACGCGGCGAACGAGAGCCAGCCGCGCGCCTTCTACAAGAACGGGCGGCAGTACTACCTCATGCTGCATGCCAAGTTCTGACACCTGAGTCCGGTCAAGCGGGCGGCGCACCGGCGGTGCGCCGCCCGCGCCCCGCACCGGATGAGGGTGCCGCGGAGCTCGGCAGAGGCGCTTGCCCGGCGCAGCGCAGGCGTTGCGCCGCCGCTTGACGGCCGTGGGGCCGGTCGAGCAACGTCCTAGCCCGCAGGAGCGAGCTGCACACCCCGACATGAGCACCGCGACCCTATTCAACCATTCCTACAGCCCGGCCACCTCGCGCAGTGCCGGGCCCGCGCCGCCCGGGGTGCGCCGCATCGTCATCGTCGGCGGCGGCACCGCCGGGTGGATGACGGCACTGATCCTGGCGCGCTCCCTGATCGAGCGCGGTGTCGAGATCACGCTGCTCGAATCGCCCACCGTCGGCATCATCGGCGTAGGGGAGGGTTCGACCCCCTGGCTGCGGGGCTTTTTCGACAGCCTCGGGATCGAGGAAGCCGAATGGATGCCGGCCTGCAACGCGACCTACAAGTGCGGCATTGCCTTCGAGGGCTGGTCGACCAAGCCCGGATTCGAGCGCTACTTTCACCCCTTCGCCTCGATGCTCGACAACCTGACGCTCAAGCAGTTCGTCCACAACGTGGATGCGAGGGTGAACGGCGCCGACGTCTATGCGCAGCCCGATCGCTTCTTCATCGCCGCGCGCCTCGCGGCGCAATGCCGCGCGCCGAAGGCGCCGGAGAGCTTCCCGTTCGACATCTGGCACGGCTATCACTTCGATGCGGTACTGCTCGGGAAATTTCTGCACAACAAGGCTCTCGAGCGCGGGGTGCGCTACGTGAGCTGCCATGTGACGCAGGCGAATCTCGCGCCCGATGGCTCGATCGCCTCGGTGAGCACGCGCGAGGGCGAGACCATCGCGGCGGATCTGTTCGTCGACTGCAGCGGCTTCTCGGGCCTGCTGATCGAAAAGGCGCTGCACACACCCTACGTCAGCTTCTCCAGCAACATCTTCAATGATGCGGCGGTGGCGCTGCCGACGCCGCTTGGCGAGTCGCCGATTCCTTCCGAGACGGTCTCGACCGCGCTGCGTCACGGCTGGGCCTGGAAGATCCCGCTCACCAACCGCTATGGCAACGGCTACGTCTACTCGAGCGGCTTTTGCACCGCCGACGAGGCGGAGACCGAGCTGCGCCGGCATCTGGAGCTGCTGGATGCGGACGTACCGGCGCGGCACCTGAAGATGCGTCTCGGCCGCGTCACGCGTCACTGGAACCGCAACTGCCTCGCCAACGGGCTCGCGCAGGGGTTCATCGAACCACTCGAGGCGACGGCGCTCCTGTTCATTCAGCAGACCGCAACCAGCTTCGTCGAAGCTCTCGAACGCGGGGATTTGAGCGAGCAGGCGCACGAGCGCTTCAACGAGCGCGTCAACGCGCATTTCGAGGGCACCCGCGACTACGTCGTCACGCACTACAAGACCAACAGTCGCGAGGACACCGAGTACTGGCGCGCCAACGCCGCCAACCTCGAGTTGTCTGACGAGCTGAAGAAGCTCTACTCGCTGTGGATGTCCGGCAAGGGCATCGCGGCGGCGGTCGGCCAGCAGGCGCTCGGCAAGGGTTATCCGGTGTTCTCGTGGTATTCGATCATGGCGGGCATGGGGATCTTCCCTGACGCCCAGGCGCTGCACGCGCCGAACGCGCGCGAGGGCATCTACCCCATGGCCGAGATCGACGATCTGATCACGCGCAGCTGCGCCAACTACCCCGACCACCGCGAGACGCTGACGCGCATCCCGCCGCGCCGCAACGCGCCCTCGCTGCAGGCCTATTTCTTCTAGTGGCGCAAGGCCGCCGGCCCGAATCCGCCATGCACACATACCGCGGCACGCGCAATCAGGCGACGCCGATGCGCGAGCTCTCTGGGCTCGGACCGGAGGCCGTTCGCCGCGAGGCGCTCAGCTCGTGGCAGCCACTAGTGCTGCGCGGCCTGGTGCGCGCCTGGCCGAGCGTGGCGCTCGGCATGCAGTCGCCGGCCGCGGTCGTCGATTACTTGCGTCGCCTCGACAATGGCACGCCGGTCGATGCGATCATGACCCCGCCGGAAGCGGGCGGACGCATCTTCTATGACGAGACAATGCGTGGCTTCAACTTCGTACGCAATCGCCTCTCGATCAGCGCCATCGCCGAGCAGGTGCTGCGCTACGGCGCGTTCCCCCGGCCGCCGGCGGTGGCGGCACAGAGCGCCCGGGTGCGCGATTGCCTGCCGGGATTCACGCAGGACCACCCGCTCGAGTTCCTCGATGCTTCGATCGAGCCGCGCATCTGGCTCGGCAATGCGATCACGACGCCCACGCATCTCGATGAATGGCACAACATCGGTTGCGTGGTGGCGGGCAGGCGGCGCTTCACGCTCTTCCCGCCCGAGCAGATCGCCAATCTCTACATCGGGCCGCTCGACTTCGCCCCCACCGGAGCCCCTATGTCGCTCGTGCAGCTGCACCAGCCCGACTTCGATCGCTTTCCGAAGTTTCGCGCCGCACTGGAGGCGGCACAGAGCGCCGAGCTCGGCCCGGGAGATGCCATCTACATCCCGCCGCTCTGGTGGCACCACGTCGAGTCGCTCGAGCCCTTCAACTTGCTGCTGAACTACTGGTGGCACGTGCAGGACGGCACCGCGGTGGGCGCGGTCTCCGGGTTCGATGCGCTGCTCACCGCCATCGTCAACCTACGCTCGCTCCCCGCGCCGGCGCGCAGCGCGTGGCGGGCGCTGTTCGAGCACTACGTGTTCGGCGATCAGGCGGAGGTCACGGGGCACATCCCGGCGCACCGCCACGGACTGCTCGCGGAACTCTCGCCGGCGGATGCCGAGCGCCTGCGCGAGCAGATCGCGCAGCGGCTCAGGAGCCGGAAATGACACGCACAGCGGGGTTTCAGGCGGCAACGGTCGCCATCGCACTGCTCGCGGGGCTCGCGGCAGCGCCCGCGTCAGCGGCCGGGCCGGCCACCCCGGCCGCCGCGAACGTCATCCCGGCACCCGCCGACGTGCAGCCGCACGAGGGCGTGTTCGCGCTCAAGGCAGACACCGAGATCCAGGTTCCGCCTGGTGCGCAAGCGCGGCGCAGCGCCGAGTACCTCGTCGGGCTCGTGCGCCAGAGCCACGGTCTCTCCCTCAAGGTCAGGGACACGCGTTCCGCGGCGAGTACGATCACCCTGGCGCTCATACCTCTGGCGCCGACGCAGAGCCCCGAGAGCTACCAGCTCGAGGTGTCGCCGAGCGGGATCCTGGTGACTGCCGGCGATCCGCGCGGTCTCTTCTACGGCGCAGTGACACTCTGGCAGCTCATCTCGGCGCAACCGCTCCATGACGGCGTCATCGGGCTGCCGGCGCTCTCGATCCGCGATACGCCGCGATTTCTATGGCGCGGGCTGATGCTCGACTCCGCGCGTCACTTTCAGTCGCCGCAGTTCGTGCTGCGCTACCTCGACTGGATGGCGCTGCACAAGCTCAACGTGCTGGGCTGGCATCTCACCGACGATCAGGGCTGGCGGCTCGAGATCAAGAAGTACCCGCGGCTCACCTCCGTCGGGGCGTGGCGCGTGCCGGAGGGGAGCGCGGCGCTCAAGGACATCGATCCGGCGACCGGCAAGCCGCGGCTCTACGGCGGCTTCTACAGCCAGCAGGAAGTACGGCGCATCGTCGCCTACGCCGCCGCGCGCAACATCACCATCGTCCCCGAGATCGAGCTGCCGGGGCACGCGACCGCAGCGATCGTCGCCTACCCACGGCTCGCCTCGACCGACCATCCGCCCACCTCGGTGCCTTCCGAGTGGGGGGTGTTCACCAATCTCTACAATCCCGACGAGGCGACTTTCACATTTCTCGAAGGCGTACTCGATGAGGTGATGGCGCTCTTTCCCGGGCAGTTCGTGCACACGGGCGGTGACGAAGCGGTCAAGGATCAGTGGCAGGCCTCGCCGCGCATACAGGCGCGCATGCGCGCGCTCGGCGTGCGGGACGAGGCGGCGCTGCAGGGCTATTTCACCGCCCGGCTGGGAAAGTACCTGGCCGCGCACGGCCGCCGCCTCATCGGCTGGGATGAGATCCTCGAGGGCGGTGTGCCAGGGGATGCGGCGGTCATGTCGTGGCGCGGAGTCGATGGGGCCATCGCCGCCGCGGCCAGCGGCCACGATGTGGTGCTGTCGCCGGCGCCGACGCTCTATCTCGACCACCGCCAGGGCGCGGGGCCGAATGAGCCGCCGGGCGTCGGACCTGTGATCACGCTCGAGGATGTCTACCGCTTCAATCCGCTGCCCGGTTCGCTGGCGACCGACCGGCAGCGCGTGCTCGGCGTGCAGGCCAACCTCTGGACGGAGCACGTGCGCACTGAGGCCAACACGGCGTACATGACCTGGCCGCGAGCCGCGGCGCTCGCCGAGGTTGGCTGGTCGCCGCCCGAGCGCATCGACTGGAGCGGCTTCATGGGTCGGCTGGGCGCGGAGTTCGGGCGCTATCGTCTGCTGGGCGTCGACTTTTCGGACGACGTGTTCGCCCCGGCGCGCCGCCTCGGGCGCTTCGAGCGTCACTTCAGCCAGGACCTCGAGACCTGCTCCAACAAGGACACGCTCAATCTCGAGGACGACGCGCCCGTGCAGGGGCCGCGCGCGATATTCCTCATCGATATCCAGGATCCCTGCTGGCGGCTGCCGGCCATCGACCTGAGCGGTGCGAGGACGCTCTCCGCCGCAGTGGGCCAAGTACCCTTCAACTTCCAGATCGGCAAGGACCGCGAGGAGATTCACCTCAACGCGCCGCAAACGCCGGCGGGCGAGCTCGAGGTGCGCCTCGACACCTGCGAGGGGGCGCCGCTGCTGGCGCTGCCGCTCCAGAGCGCGGTAGGGAACGATGCGGTGACGGTGCTGCCCACGGCGGCGCTACCCCCGCTCACGGGCGTGCACACGCTGTGCCTGCGCTTCGCGCAGCACGGGCTCGACCCCCTGTGGGCAATCGACTGGATGCAGCTCTCACCATGAGCGCCCGCACGCCGCGGGAGGAGGGCGCGATCATCCTGGCGGCACCGCTCGAGGGCTGGAGCACCTCGCTCGATGAGACTCCCGATGCGGTGTTCGCCGGACGCATGATGGGTGACGGTGTCGCCATCGACCCGACGGCGGGCGTGCTGCATGCGCCCTGCGACGGGCAGATCGTCGCGGTCGCCGCCGCGCATCACGCCGTGACGCTGCGCACCCGCGGCGGCTGCCAGATCCTGATGCACGTCGGCATCGACACCGTGGCGCTCGCCGGCGCCGGCTTCACCGTGCACGCCGCGCAGGGTGCGCGGGTGCGCAGCGGCGATCGCCTCCTCACCTTCGACCTGGACATGCTCGCGCGCCGCGCGCCGAGCCTGCTGACTCCCGTCCTGGTCACGGCCGACAGCGGCTTTCGCATCGTGCGCCGCACGCTCGATGCGAGGGTGGCGGTGGGGGATGCGCTCATCGACATCGTCCCGGACGCCGCCGTGAGCCCTGCCGCGGCCAGCGTCCCGGCCTCCGGTCCCGTGCAGGTCAAGCGCGTCACCGTCGGCTTCGAGCACGGGATCCATGCGCGGCCGGCGGCCGTGCTCGCCGCCTCGCTCAAGGACCTCGCCGCCGACGTCCGCGTGCTGGTGCGCGGGCACGAGGCCAACGCCCGCAGCACGGTCGCCCTCATGACGCTCGGCGCACAGCACGGTGATGAGGTCGAGATCCGCGCTTCGGGGCCGGACGCTGCGCTCGCGCTCAATACCCTGGCCACGGCACTCGGCACGGCGCACGGCACAGGCAGCGCGCGCGCGCCACGCGGCGGCATTGCCTCTGATGCACCGCACTCAGCCGCGAGCGTGGACGCCGCGCCCGAGCGACGCGCACCCCCCGGCCCGGGAGATGTGCTGCCCGGCGTCATCGCCAGTCGCGGTCTCGCGCTCGGGCGCGCGGTACAGCTCTCGCCGCCTGAGATTGAGGTGGCCGAGGACGGGGCCGGCGTGGAGGAGGAGAGCGCGGCACTCGATCGCGCCCGCGCCGCCGTGCGCGCGCGCCTCGAGCGCCGGGCGGGTGCGGGCGCCGAAGGGGCGGGCGTGCGCGCGGCAGCTGAGATCGCCGCCGCGCACCTGGAGCTCATCGATGATCCGGAGCTGCTCGGCGCCGCGCGGCTCGAGCTGTCGCAGGGACGCAGCGCCGGTTTTGCCTGGCGGCAGGCGGTGCGCGCCGCGGCCGCCAAGCTGCGCGCGCTCGTCGATCCGCGCTTGCGTGAGCGGGTTGACGATCTCCTCGACCTCGAGACGCAGGTGCTCCTGGCCCTGAGCGGGACGGGAGCAGCCGCGACTTCCGAGCTTCCCGAGCACTCGATCGTGATCGCCCGCGAGCTCCTGCCCTCACAGCTCGTGGCGCTCGATGCGGCGCGCATCGCCGGCCTCGCCATGGCCGCGGGTGGTGCGACTTCGCACGTCGCCATCATCGCCGCCGCGATGGGACTGCCGGCACTGGTGGCGCTCGGCCCCCGGGCTCTGTCGCTCGCCGACGGCACGCCGCTGCTGCTCGATGCCGAGCGGGGGGTGCTCGAGATCGAGCCGCCGGTCGCGCGGCTCGACGCCGCGCGCGCCACACTCGCCTCACGGCGCGCCCAGCTCGCCGCCGAGCAGGCGGCGGCGCAGCGCGATTGCCATCTGGCCGATGGCACGCGCATCGAGGTGTTCGCCAACGTCGGCTCCCTCGCCGAGGCCGAGGCGGCCGTGCGCAATGGCGCGGAGGGCTGCGGCCTGTTGCGCACCGAGTTCCTGTTTCTCGACCGGCAGCTGCCGCCCGATGAGGCTGAGCAGACCGCCGAGTACCAGAGGATCGCCGCCGCGCTCGCCGGCCGCCCGCTCACCATTCGCACACTCGATGCGGGCGGTGACAAGCCGATTGCCTACCTGGCGCAGCCTCGCGAGGAGAACCCGGCGCTTGGGCTGCGCGGCGTGCGCACCAGTCTCGCCTATCCAGAGCTTCTCAAGGACCAGCTGCGCGCCATCCTCGCGGTTCATCCGCCCGAGCAGTGCCGCATCCTCCTGCCGATGATCACCGACACGGCCGACGTCGCGGCGGTGCGTGCCCTGCTGGATGAGATCTGCGCCGAGCGGCGCATCGAGCGCACCGTAGAGCTCGGCGTGATGATCGAGACACCGGCCTCTGCTGTGCTCGCCGATCAGCTCGCGGCGGTGGCGGACTTCCTCTCGGTGGGCACCAACGACCTCACGCAGTACACGCTCGCCATGGATCGCGGCAACGCGCAGCTCGCAGGGAGACTCGATGCGCTGCATCCGGCGGTGCTGCGCCTCATCGAGCGCGCGGCCGCGGCCGCCGCGACTCACGGGCGGATGGTCGCGGTGTGTGGCGGGCTCGCCTCGGATCCCCTGGCCGCCCCGATCCTGGTCGGGCTCGGCGTGACCGAGCTGTCGGCGGTCGGGGCAGTGATTCCGCGGCTCAAGGCAGGTTTAAGCCGTTGCACGCTGGCTGAGTGCCGGGCGCTGGCGCAGCAGGCACTCGCGCAGCGTGACGCCGCCGCGGTGCGCATCCTGGCCGAGGGCGCCGGGCGCGCGCCGCCGGAGACGCCCGCTTGAAGAACGTGCTCGCGAGTCTGCAGCGCATCGGCGGGGCACTCATGCTGCCGATCGCCGTGCTGCCAATCGCGGGATTGCTGCTGCGGCTCGGCCAGCCGGACCTGTTCGACTCGGCCACCATGGCGGCCGCCGGCAGCGCGATCTTCGATAACCTCGGGCTCCTGTTCGCCGCCGGCGTCGCCGTGGGGCTGGCGCGCGAGAATCACGGCGCCGCCGGGCTCGCTGCCGTGGTCGCCTACCTGGTTGCCACCCAGGGCGCGCAGGTTCTCATCAACGTGCCTGACAGCACCGTCGAGGCGTTTTCCGGCAAGGCGCGCGATCTGGCCGCCGCCGCTTACAAGGCGCACGAGCTCGCCAAGCTCAGCGTCCCGGTCGGCATCCTCTCCGGGCTCATCTCCGGGGCGCTTTACAACCGCTTCTACAACATCAATCTGCCCAGCTACCTCGCCTTCTTCGGCGGCCGACGGTTCGTGCCGATCGTGAGCGGACTCGCGGGTCTTGGGCTCGCGCTGCTCTTCGGCAGCGAGTGGCAGCGCCTCGAAGCCGGCATGGATGCGCTCAGCCAGACGGTGCTGCACGCCGGATCTCTCGGGCTGTTTGCCTACGGGGTCCTCAACCGCATCCTGATCGTCACCGGGCTGCATCACATCATCAACAACATCGCCTGGTACCTGCTCGGGGATTTCCACGGCATCACCGGCGACCAGCGGCGCTTCTTCGCCGGTGATCCAAGCGCGGGCGAATTCATGGCGGGATTCTTCCCGGTGATGATGTTCGGCCTGCCGGCGGCCTGTCTCGCGATGTACCACGCAGCCCTCCCCGAGCGCCGCCGCGCAGTCGCTGGGCTACTCGGCTCGATCGCGCTCACCTCGGTGCTCACCGGGGTCACCGAGCCGATCGAGTTCACCTTCATGTTCCTCGCGCCGGCGCTCTATGCCGTGCACGCGCTCCTCACCGGCGTCGCGTTCATCGTCATGCATGCGCTCGGTGTTCACCTCGGCTTCAGCTTTTCTGCGGGACTCTTTGACTATGTTCTGAATTACAACCGCGCCACGCACCCGTTGATGCTCCTGCCGGTGGGTGCGCTGTACTTCGCGCTCTATTACTTCCTGTTCCGCTTCGTCATCGTGCGCTTCGATCTGCACACTCCCGGCCGCGATCCGGGGGACGGAGCCGGTGCCGCGTCACAGGCAGCGCCCGAGCCGGGAGAGCGGGCGCGCGGTTACCTCGCGGCGCTTGGCGGTGCGGGCAACATCGTCTCGCTCGATGCCTGTGCCACGCGGCTGCGCCTCGCGATGGCCGATGCGCACGCCGTAGATCCGGCCGCGCTCAAACGCCTGGGAGCTGCCGGCGTGGTGCGCCCGGGAGGCAATGCGCTGCAGGTCGTCGTCGGTCCGGTCGCGGATCAGCTCGCCGGCGAGATGCGTGCCCTGCTGCGGGCCGCGAATCCTCGGCAGGGCACGCACTTACGGGTCGGCGCGCTGGCGCCGCAGCCTGCGGCGGCGCCAGCGGCTGCCGCGGCGGCGGGCGCTGCGCCCGTGCCGGACGCTGCGCCGCTGCTGGCGGCCCTCGGCGGGCGCGCCAATGTCCTTACCGTGGAGGCGCTCGCCGGGCGGCTGCGCGTCACGCTGCGCGATGCCGGGCGCGTCGATCCGGTGGCGCTGCGCGCGGTGGCCGTCCGGGGTGTGGCCGTGGCGGCACCGCAGGTGCTGCACGTCCTGGTCGGTTCGCGCGCCCGGGAGGCCGCCGCCGCTATTGAACACCTGCTTAAGTGAAGGCGGCACCCCGACCGGACGGATGTCCGGTAACATGGCGCAATCGTTCAAGGACGAGCGTTATTGCGACGCGGCAAATTTTTCTTTGGGGCCATTTCCGCGTACGCTTCCAAGGATAAGCACGCGGACCGAAGGGGTCGGTCGTTGCAAGTGCAGAACTATAATTCGGGGGTCAAAAGATGCTGATTCTCACGCGACGGGTCGGTGAGACGGTAATGATTGGCGACGATGTGACCATCACGGTACTCGGCGTGAAGGGTAACCAGGTCCGCGTCGGCATCAACGCGCCGAAGCACGTCGCCGTGCATCGCGAGGAAATCTACGAGCGCATCAAGCGCGAGCAGCAGGGCGGCGGGTCGGGCGGACCCGACGACTCCGGCAGTACGCCGGAGAAGTCGGCGCAGTACGCTACCGGCTAGAAGTCAGCGACAGCTCGGTAGCAGCGAGCGCGCCAGCGACTGCACCTCGGGCAGCCGCACGGTCTGCAACGCGGCCTCGATGTCGAGCGCCAGCAGCCGGTCACTCTTTGCGAATGGCACCTTGAGCCGCAGCGCCCCGTGTGCGGCGCTGAGCTTTGGCGAGGTCCGCAGCGGCGCGCGCAGATCGAGGCCCTGAGCCGCGGCCAGAAACTCGATCGCCGCCACGGTGAGCGTGTTGCGCGTCATGGCCAGCAGCCGCCGCGCGCCGTGGGTCGCCATGCTGACGTGATCCTCCTGGTTGGCGGATGTCGGGATGCTGTCGACGCTCGCCGGGTGGCTCAGCATGCGGTTCTCGGCGGTGAGCGCCGCGGCGGTCACCTGCGCCATCATGAATCCGGAGTTGACGCCGCTGTCGGGCGCGAGAAACGGCGCGAGCCCGCTCATTTTCGGATCGACGAGCAGCGCCAGACGCCGCTCGGCGATCGAGGCGATCTCGGTGGCGGCGAGCGCCAGGATGTCGGCCGCGAAGGCCACCGGCTCGGCGTGGAAGTTGCCGCCCGAGAGCGCCTCGCCGGTGTCGGCGAAGATCAGCGGGTTGTCGGTGACGGCATTCGCCTCGGTGGCAAGGGTTGCGGCCTGCGTATTGATGAGGTCGAGGCAGGCACCCATCACCTGCGGCTGGCAGCGCAGCGAATAGGGGTCCTGCACGCGCGGGCAGTCGCGATGCGAGTCGCGGATCTCACTTCCCGCCAGCAGCTCGCGGTACACCTGCGCGACGTGCGCCTGACCACCGTGGCCGCGCACCCGATGGATGCGCGGATCAAACGGCGTATCGCTCCCGGCGAGGGCATCGACCGACATGCTGCCGCTCACCACCGCGGCGGCGAACGCGGTCTCGAGCTCGAAGAGCCCGGCGAGCGCGAGTGCGGTCGAGACCTGCGTGCCATTGAGCAGCGCCAGGCCCTCTTTGGGTCCGAGCGTGAGCGGCGCGAGACCCTCCTGCGCCAGCGCCTCGGCGGCCGGCAGCACCTCGCCGTGGCGGCGGACCTCGCCCAGGCCCAGTACGGCGAGCGACAGGTGCGCAAGCGGCGCCAGGTCGCCGGACGCGCCGACCGAGCCCTGCGCCGGCACGCACGGCGTGAGCCCGGAGTTGATGAGCCGCTCGAGAAAGCGCACCAGCTCCTCGCTCACTCCGGAGAAGCCCTGCAGGAGACTCGCGAGCTTGAGCACCATCGTCAGCCGTACGACCGCATCATCGAGCAGCGGACCGACGCCCGCGCTGTGCGACAGGATGATGTTGCGCTGCAGGAGCGTGCGCTGCGCGGCGGGTATGCGGGTCTGCGCGAGCAGCCCGAAGCCCGTGTTGATGCCGTAGGCGGGCGCCTCGGCGGCGGCGAGGCGCGCGGTCGCCGTATGCGAGGCGTGCACCGCGCCGAGCGAACCGGGGTCGATCTCGACCGCGAGCGGGTGCTCCAGGACGCGCCGCAGTTCCGCGAGGCGCAGCGGTCGCGCGCCGAGTTTCAGGGGGGCGTGTTCGGCCATCGCAGTACCTCGCCCGCGCGGACCACGGTCCGGCGGGGATTGAAGCCAATCCAGTAACCGAGCTCCTCGGGTGCGGCGACGTTCCACACTACGAAGTCGGCCGCCTTGCCGGGTGCCAGCACGCCGCGCTCGCCCTCCAGACCGAGCGCCCGGGCCGCGTGGCGCGTGACGGCGAGCAGCGCCTCCTCGGCGGTGAGCCCGAAGAGCCGCGTGCCCATGCTCATCGCCACGAGCAGCGAAGCGCCGGGCGCGGAGCCTGGGTTGCAGTCGCTCGCGAGCGCCATCGCAGCGCCCGCCGCGCGCAGCGCGGCAATCGGCGGGCGCCGCTCATCCGCCAGGCAGTAGAAGGCGACCGGCAGCAGCACCGCAACCGTGCCGGAGCGGGCGAGTGCCTGCGCCTCGGGGGCAGCTGCGTACTCCAGGTGGTCGCAGGAGAGCGCATGCCGGCCCGCTGCCATGAGCGTACCGCCGAGGTTACTGAGCTGCTCGGCGTGCATTTTCACCGGGATGCCGAGCGCGTCCGCCGCCGCGAACAGCCGCTCGGCCTGCGCGACGCTGAAGGCGATCTTCTCGCAGAAGACATCGACCGCATCGACCAGCCCCTGGGCGTTCAGGGCGGGCAGCCACTCGGTCGCGATCGCCTCGATATAGGCTTCGGCGCGGCCCTGGTACTCGGGCGGGAGCGTGTGCGCGGCGAGCAGCGTC
>DATMOK010000032.1:0-2515 GCA_035568235.1 Steroidobacteraceae bacterium
GAGCTGACGCCGGCCGAGATGGCCTTCCTGGTCGCGATCATCCCCGGGCCGATCAAATACCAGAGTTCATTCGCGCACGGCACGCCGGGGCCTGGGCTGCGTTCGCTGATCGACGAGCTGCTGGCGAAGCTGCGGTCGGTGGATGCGATCGGCGAGGAGGAATATCGGCGAGCGCTCGGCGAACCCATCGTCGTCGCCGGCGGCAGGCGGCCCGGATGATCGGTGGCGAATGGAAGCGGCCGGGAGAGGATCGACAAGGTCCCCTTCTAGTTCCGTTCAGGGCCGTTTCGCACTCACGTTGGCGTCATAGCGGGAGTCATATGGGGTTATTTCGGTCCGCTGTTCGTCTGACCAAGAAAGGACCGCCGAACTAAGGGGCAGGCGGGCTCAGGCGATCGGCGGTGGAGTACACCGGGCGCTGCAGCGCTGGCGTGGGTCCGCGCCGCGCCAATACGGCGCGCATCTCGGGAGTCACTACGACATAGTGCCGCAGCAACGTGTTGACGGCGGCCGCGTCGCCCTTCGACATCGGTGAGATGAATTCCATCGCCGCCCGCTCGACGTCGGCGTCAGCGGCGGCGCGGTTAATCTTCAACCGGCCGTCAGCGCCAACAGAGATCGCGCCGGACTCGAGAAGATGATTAAGCACGTAGGTGGAGCCACGGGCGGCGGGACTACCGCCCTGGATGCCGTGAACGCGCGCCAATGCCTCAATCAGAAACCCGCTATAGCGCGAGGCGGCTTCGTGCCGATCGAGATAGCCATGCTCGATCAGATAGCGGTGACCCCACAACGACAGGAGCATCGAGCGGATCTGGGTCGCGACGCTGCTGTTTTCGCCCAAAGCTTCGGTGATCGGCTGCTTGGTTCCGGTTACGAGCTGCGGACCCAGCGAGTCGAACATACGGACAAACACGACCGCATCGCGTACGTCCTCAAACCGCAATGTCGATCGGTCCTCCTCTGAGAGCACGGCGTCGGCTAGGGGCCGGAAAATACTGTCATACCGCAGCTTGAGGATGTTGCTGTACGTGCCGGTGCGGGCCCCAACAGCGTCCAGAACACGCAAGTCGTTTGGAAGTCCGTAACCTGCGTCGGCGCCGCCGGCCCCGCTCAAGCCGCCGTGATAGATCACGTCGAGAATCACGATCGGTGACAGAGCGGCCAGTTTCCGTCCGCGCAGCTCGGAGCTGAGCGGCAGATGATCCTCGAGCTCCTGCAAGCGTGCCGCGATCTGGCTGATGCGGTCAGTCGCGGGCTTATTCACCACTGCAATTGAAGCCTCGTAAGCCGTCTTGACGCCGAACCAGGCGTCATCGTCGACCTCATAGGGTCCCAGCACCACATCAATCGGTCCCTTGAGGCCGACAAAAGCGACATCGCTCGCGTAGAAGTCATCGTCCAACAGCGCCCGCGCGCGCATGGCCAAGTAGTTTCTGAGTGGCGGCTCGTGGGTGAGCGCCGCTGCTTCGCGAAGTGCAGCAGCCGCCGCGGTCAACCCGTCTTTGTAGTGGCGGGCATACGGGACCACTTCGAACTGTCCGTTCTGCCCACGTTCGATGACCGTGAAGGAGTCGAGCGCGTGTTTGCGGTCGGGCTCCGAGCGCGTCGCGAGCCAGGCTTCGATGTCCTGCTTGGTAGTCCCCGAGGGATAGTAGTCGCCGATCGGCTGCTCCGGCGGCACGCCGGCGATGAAGGCTGCCCCGGCGGGTCCCCATGGGCCCTTGAAGAAATTCAGCGCAGCGAGTTCCGCTTCTGCAGCGGACGTCTGAGCGGCCTGTCGGTCTCTTATCAACGCGCGGGTGCCAGGCCACACCTGTCGCATATACAACGCATCCATTTGGCGTGCGGCCCGGATGATCGGAACGAGCGCAGCCTGTTCGCTGACGGGAAGGCCACTGATGTCCACTTTCACTGTAACTGGTTGTGTCGTTGGCAACGGCGAGGGTTCCGCAGCCGCCTGCGCGGTCGCGAGGTAGAGCAGCGCGCTCATGATGCCCCACCACCACAGGCTGCTTGTGCTTCTTATCTCGGACATGAAGGCTGGGATCATCCTCTTCGCCCAGCGCACGGCCAAGCGGCTCGACGCCCTTCGATGTGCCCGCGGTCCCCCAATCGGCGGAATCAGTTGAGTCGTATTCAACGCTGCGCCGTCCTATTGACTGGCTGCATTATCGTGTTGGCCACATACTCGCCAACCTGCCGCCCGAGCGCCGTGCCGACGCGGGTTGAGAACCGGTAGTGAAACCCTGCCCAGATTCGCGCGTTCGCCACCTCCGTCGTGAAGTCATCAAGGTTCGACCAGCTGTGTGTTACGCCCGGTGCGGTCGCGCTGGTGAGCGAGAGCTCCGGCAGCGGCTGACCGAGGGACTCCAGCGCCACCCGCGCTGCGCCACTTTCAATGCAGTGGGCACAGGGGTATTCCGGATGCATGGGTGTATTGTCGAGCGGCTGCCAGGTCGCATCACGTTCGGTGTCCGGATTGTTATTGAGATCGGCGTTGCGGATCGCGGTC
>DATMOK010000033.1:0-120684 GCA_035568235.1 Steroidobacteraceae bacterium
TGTCATGGAAATGCTAAACCCGATGCATCGCTTCTGGTCGGACGGCCGCTGGAACAAGATTACGCTGGCGCACGGCTGCTATTGGAAGAAATGCTCGTTCTGCGACGTCTCGCTCGACTACATCGGCCGTTACGATCGGCCGGGCGAGGACATCGTCATGCAGCGCATTCGAGCGCTGATCGCGGAGACGGACGAGACGGGCTTCCACATGGTCGACGAGGCCGCGCCGCCGGCAGGCATGCGTGCACTCGCACAGCGCCTCATCGACGAGAAACTCAGCATCACGTGGTGGGGCAACATTCGTTTCGAGAAAACCTTCACGTCCGAGCTGTGCCGTCTGCTCGCCGCGGCCGGCTGCGTAGCAGTGAGCGGCGGGCTCGAAGTGGCGTCGGATCGATTGCTCGAGCTCATGCATAAAGGCGTCACCGTCGAACAAGTGGCGCAAGTGACTCACGCGTTCAGCGAGGCCGGCATCATGGTGCACGCGTATTTGATGTATGGCTTCCCGACGGAGACCGCACAGGACACGATCGACGCGCTCGAGCGAGTGCGTCAGCTTTTCGCGGCGGGCTGCATCCAATCAGCGTACTGGCATCGTTTCGCGGCGACTGCGCACTCACCAATAGGTCTGCATCCCGAGGAATACGGCATCACACTGCGGCCGCCACGAAACGTTACCTTTGCACGTAACGACATCGAGTTCGACGACCCCGTAGGCACCGATCATGACTTCTTAGGCAGCGGCCTGCGCAAGGCTCTTTACAACTACATGCACGGTGTCGGCCTCGATGCCGACGTGCGTGAGTGGTTCGAGCCGCGCCTGGAAGGCCGCCGTCGCGGCGGCCGGCATCACGGTCGCCGCGGTTTGCTACTTTCCGTGCCGACCACAACCGTGCCGCCGGACTTAATCGAACGCGTTCTCGGCCAGTAATAATTCACGCGTGCTGATCGCCTTCAACAAGCCGTTCGGTGTGATCTGCAAGTTTCGCCCCGAACCCGGCCGCCGCACGCTTGCCGACTATATCAGCGTCGGAAACGTGTACCCCGCGGGCCGCCTCGATACCGACAGCGAAGGACTGCTGCTGTTGACGGACGATGGCGCGTTGCAAGCACGTATCGCGAACCCGCGTCATAAGCTCGCGAAGGTCTATTGGGCGCAAGTCGAGGGCGCGCCGACCGAGACGGCACTCACCCAGTTGCGTAACGGCGTAGACCTCGGGGATTTCAGGACGAAACCTGCCGGCGCGCGGCTCATCGCTGCGCCTGATAGCCTTTGGTCGCGCGATCCACCGATCCGCTTTCGCGCCAGGATTCCTACAGCGTGGCTCGAACTAACGCTGCGCGAAGGTAAGAACCGCCAGGTTCGCCGTATGACGGCGCGCGTCGGCTTCCCAACGGTGCGACTGGTGCGGGTAGGTATTGGGCAGGTCAGTGTGCACGGCTTGGCGCCTGCTGCGTGGCGTGAGATCGACGCGGCGGCGCCCTGGCCCCTCACGTAATTTCACCTAAGGAGTGCGTTCAGGGCAATTCTGGCAGCAAGCGCTCCTGGGACTGAGCTCCGCCCGCACTCCTGACAGAAATTAGATTGATGGACGCGCAGCCTTTTCGGAACTGTCGATCTCGGGCTGTCCCAACGCATCGCACGCGCGATGGTCACAGCGCATGGACGATGCGCCCTTCGCCGTCGACCCACGTGATGATGAGGGAGTGGTCGTAACCGCCGTCTGGCAGACGACGGTAGCTGATACCAAGGAGCGCCGCGATCAGGCGCCCTCGGACTCGGAGGCGCTGGCAAAGATGCGAATCGCGATCGTCAATCCCCTCCTTCTTAGAACCAGGTCACCTGAAGTAGCTCCTCAGCCGCGATCGTCATCGTGAAGGTCCTCTGCGGTTAGGTCGGCCCATCGCCGGCCGCGTTCCTTCGCCTGGTTACGAAGGGTGCGGGCCTCAAGCAGGAGTTGACGCTTTTGGGCGCCCTCCTTGAGCCGCTGCCCCTTCCTATCGAGCTCAGCGGCCTTGCGCTCGAGCTCCGCCCGCTCCGCGGCGAGTTCCACTAACAGCTTCTTTCGCGAGACAGAGTCCATCAGTTCTCAACCTTTGATTTCTTGCTTGGCGCCCCGGAAGGCAATCCGGTGCATTCGAGCTAGCTTAACTGCCCGAGCCGCCCGCAGGTTTTATATCAGGACCTTAGCGAGCGGCTCCCAATAATGTGCTTTCCATCCTGAAGCCAGGCTCTCTGCCTCGCCTTTAGGAAAGCCTGCATGGTCGAAGACGATTTTGCACCCCGCGCCCAGCTCCACGAGCTCGAACCGGGCAATCGAATAAACGCCCGGAGGCCAGCCGCCCGTTCGCCAGGCCTGGACAACCCGCGCGTTCGGCACCAGCTCCACGTGCCGTCCCGTGATGTACCCGCCGTAAAGCGCAAACGCGCCTCCTGCTTCCCTGCTGATCTCTGCGGGTGCATCTGGCAAGTGCATCGCCTGCAGGGCTCCACTGAGCTGTATGACGCGGCTAAACTGCCCGGCATCAGTAAGAGCTTCGTAGACGCGCTTCGGGGTCGCCGTGAAAACCGGCTCTTGGTGAATGGCGTCCGCCGTATGAGATATCCCACCCTCAGCTCCTGCCCGGGCCGCCGTTGAGATCAGGGCCAGACCGCCGAAGGCGCCGACGACACCGACGATCGCCTGCCGCCGTGTAGCTCGTTCGGTTGGTGCTGTGAGACCTGCTGGATCGCCCATAGTCGTCCCCCCGAGTTGTGCATGGAATCGACATAACAGCACCGCAGGAACCAATCTTCAAGACAAATGGTGTTCGGCGGATTCTATTAACCATCGGGCCGGACTGGCATCTTCTCGAAACCGTCGGCGTCAGCGCCCTGATAGTACCCGTGGCTCCTTCCATCAATTCAATGTTTCATTTCGCGAGCTCCTTCCCACGGCCGCTCGCGGGCGAGTAGCACGTTCAGCAGGTTGTCCTGAAAATTTATATTGCCCGTGAGTCGCTCGTGGTTCTCACAGAGAAAGAACGCATACGCAAGCGGGAAGAAAAGCGCGTCGTTGCGCGGCGCGACCGGGTTGAGGGCTTCGCGCGCAAGCAGTGACGGCTTGGTCACCTCGCCGTCTCCGGGCTCCAGCATCAAGCGACTGTAGTCCACGCCGACCACCTTGTGTTGCACATCCTCTGGAAATAGTCGCGCCAGCGAACGATCAGCCTGTTGCTCTATCACGATGCGTGCAGGCGTCAGCACACAGTCGCCGCCAAACACCACAAACTTGACCGGTGAGCTCGGCTCCTCGAACGTCAGCGACCAGATGAAGCGGCGCGCGCGTTCAAGGTTTCGCGCAAAGTAAGTCTGAAGCGCCGCGATGTACGCGTTTGCCTCGCGCGGCACCTTGAAGCGGGCTCGCAAGCGGCCAATCACGGTGGGGTCGAACACCGACCACTGCATGCGCTTCCAGGTCGTCACGTCATACAGGTCCAGATCCAGATCCTTGCCGCTGGGATCTACTGACCAGTCGGTCAAGGGATGCGGCAGGAGCTGGTAGACACTCGGCATGGTCGCCAGTACTTCCGGCTCAATTCGACGGAGGCCAACCCGGTGACCGAGGAGCATGCTCTGTAGTGAACTCAGCGAGCCCAAATTCGGTGTACCCAGTAACACGGCGGTACCGACTTTTCCTGCGCCCGCCATATTGATGGGGAAAGCGCCCTCGCCTTCCAGCGCATCGATCGTGCCATAGCGGAGGTAATAGCGAGTGACGAGGCCGCCCATGCTGTGGGCGATCACGTTGACTTTCAAAGTCGGATCATCGTAGTCGCGACGAATTTGTTCGATAAGCGCATCCAGACGCTTTGCGATCGTGACGTTATCCTGCCGCCAGTCGTATGCGAATACGTAGTACTGCCGTACCCGCGGATCGGCGTGTGCGCCGAGTTTGCCCGGAACAAATCCGCCTGATTGCCGCAGTGTGCGCAGGATCGCGCCGTAAAAGTCGGCGTTCAGAACCTCTTCGAAGAGCCCGCTCGCTTCCAAGCCGTCATCGATGGGCCGCAGAGTGACAGGATCGAAGGGTAGTCCGAGGTCTTGCTTGGCACCGGCCAGCAGATGCAGCGTCGAACCCGGCCATATCTCCCGGCCGTTGCGCTTATCGAGGAGTCGCGAACCGAGAGCTCCGGGAATCAGGATAACGGGCGCCGTGCGCGCCTCTTCCATGCCGGAGGCATAGAGCCGACTCAGATCCGGCGTTGTATCACTGTGGCACGCGGCTACCCCGGCGAGCACTACCGCCCAGATGCGGCTCGACGCGATCACCACGCTTGGGAGAAGTCTCACGCTAATATCACTGCGCAGCACAGCTCGGGTACCACAAGGGTAACCTGCTGGGTTGATTGGGCCTACGGTCAAGATGGATCGCCTTTGCTAGGCTAGGAGGGTGGAAGCTTCATTCGATCAATATTGGCGATGATGGGCAGGACATTGATAAAGACTCTTCAAAGCATTCCCGTCCCCGTTTTGTTGCTGATCGCAACCGTGCTGGAAGCCAGCGGCGACGCCGTCGTCAGATTGGCAATCTACGATCATGTGGGTCTGATCCGTATGGGGCTGTTTCTCGCTGGCGCGGCGCTGCTGTTGGGCTACGGCTCGTTTCTCAATCTGGCCCCGCTCGACTTTGGTCGGGTGGTCGGGCTCTACATTGCGACGCTATTTGTGGTCTGGCAGGTCGTTAACGCCATCGTCTTCCGATCGCTCCCGACAATGCCAGTCCTGGTCGGTGGCGCCTTGGTGATCGCCGGAGGTGCCATCATCAGTTTTTGGAAGCCCGCTTGAGCAAAATTGGACTGGCCCAAGCGTGCCACTTTTTCTCATTTCAGAATTGACCCCAGCAACCGCACCGGGTCGGGCTCCACGCTCACTCCAGGCGGGACCGCAAACGTGATTGAGGGCGAGGAGAGCCGCCGACTGCCGGGGATGCAGCTCTCCCTGCTGGCGCTCGGCCTCGGACTCATTACTGGCCTTGGCGCCGTGCTGTTCCGAGATCTGATCGGCCTTGTTCACAATCTGCTGTTCGCCGGTCAGGCGGTCGTGCACTACGACGCCAACATCTTCACCGCGCCCGCGCCATGGGGTGCGCTGGTGATCCTGGTTCCGGTGCTGGGCGCCGTCCTCGTGACCTTCCTGGTGACCAATTTTGCTCCCGAGGCCAAGGGCCATGGGGTCCCGGAGGTAATGGACGCAATCTACTACAAGGGTGGAGTGATCCGACCGGTCGTGGCGCTGGTGAAATCCCTGGCTTCGGCCATCGCGATTGGCAGCGGTTCATCGGTCGGGCGGGAAGGGCCGATCATCCAGATCGGCTCGGCGCTCGGCTCCACGCTCGGGCAGATCATCCGCATGCCGGCGGGTCAGCGGATCTCGCTGGTCGCCGCGGGCGCAGGTGCCGGCATCGCAGCCACCTTCAATACTCCAATCGGCGGGGTGATGTTCGCCATCGAGCTGATGATGCCCGAGGTGAGCGGGGAGACCTTTCTTCCGGTCGCGATCGCGACGGGCACGGCGACGTTCGTGGGCCGCTGGTTCCTCGGTGATGCGCCCGCGTTCCGCGTGCCGCCGCTTCAAGCCATGGCGGTTGATTCGAGCGCTTTGCTCGTGCTCGTCCTGTTCGCGGTCCTCGGCGCCCTCTGCGGCCTCGGGGCGGCAGGTTTTATCCGGGGACTACATCTGGCTGAGGACCTCTTCGATCGGATCAAGTCGCGTTATCTGCGGCACGTGCTCGGCATGCTGATTGTCGGTGTACTCATGTACCTCCTGCTCCGCACGCTCGGTCAGTACTACGTCGATGGCGTCGGCTACGCGACCGTTCAGGCAGTGCTGGCGGGACAGATCTCGACATTCTGGCTGCTGGGGTTGCTGAGCGCCTGCAAGCTGCTGGCGACCTCCCTCAGTCTGGGATCAGGCTCTTCCGGCGGCATCTTTTCGCCCTCGTTGTTCATGGGAGCCACACTTGGCGGGGGCTTCGCGGCGCTCCTGAACGCCATCGGCTTGCCAATTCAGCTCAGCGTTCCCGCCTTTGCCATGGTCGGCATGGGCGCGATGGTGGGCGGCGGGACCGGCGCGGTCATGACCGCCGTCACAATGATCTTTGAGATGACCCTCGACTACAGCATCGTGATGCCGCTGATCGTGGCGGTAGCCGTAAGCATCGGCGCGCGCCGACTGCTCTGTCGCGAGACTATCTACAGCTTGAAGCTTGTCCGCCGTGGCCGCGCCATCCCAAAAGCACGTCACGCCAACATGTTCCTCGTACGATCCGCGCGCGAAGTGATGGACGCCGATATCCAGGTGCTGCCGGCGGAGGCGAGTTTCGATGAGTATCTGCGGCAGCCCGAGCATGCCGGGCGCCTGCGCCACGTCGTGGTCACTGACAAGGGTCACATTTACGGGGTGATCCGCGTCAATACAGGCCTGCGTCGAGGGTTGGAGGCCGCCCATACCGGCGTGAGTCTGCGCGATGTCGCCAGCCGTAATTTCACCGTGGTGGGCGAGAACGAAACCGCGTACGACGTTATCCGCCGCATGTGGCGCCGGGGTGCCATCATGGCGGTGGTCGTCCGCGGACACGGGATCCCACGTGGCAGCGACGTTGCCGGCGTAATCACCAAGGAGCACGTCGCTGACTCGGTCGCGGACAGCGTCAAAGCCTTCCCCGACTAGATGCCCCCTGGCGATCGCCGCAGGCCCTGGGGTCGGCGCGAGGTATTAGTTGAGTAGTGGCGCCCTGCAAAGTCTCCACGGATCGCACGCGAGATCGTCACAGCCCCCGTTTCGCCGGGCTGTTGCAGGGTAGCCGCGTTCAGAGCCTGGCTGGCATTGCTCGCTACTCAGGGACTCGCACGACCGCCCGCGCTGCAACCCGGGAAGACATTTCATTTACTTTTCAGCATGTTGAAGCATATACCATTAGTGGCGATGCCCGGCGCACTGTGTATACTAATGTGTGGAGGTTCACACATGGCGACCAATCTGTCCATCGATCCCGATCTCATCGAGCGCGCGCTGGAAGTCAGCGGCGAGCGCACAAAAAAGGCCGCGGTCACCAAAGCGCTGCACGAATTCATTGCCCGGCGCAAGCAGAAGCGCTTGCTCGAGCTCATGGGCAAGCTCGAGTGGGACCAGAGCTATGACTACAGGTCGGAGCGCTCACGCAGTTGAGTCTCTTCGTTGACACCAGCGTCTGGTCCCTTGCGCTCCGCCGCGATGGCCCTTCGTCTGCTTCACAGGTCGCCGCCCTGCTTAAGGCGATTGAGAACGGCGAACCGATCCTCACCACGGGTTTGGTACTGCAGGAACTATTGCAGGGCTTCTCTGCACCAAAGGCGCGTGAGCAGATTGTGGATCGGTTCTCCGCGCTTCCCCTTCTCGTGCCCGATCGAGCCGATCACGTCGAAGCGGCGGCGCTTCGCAATACCTGCCGTCGTCATGGCGTTCAGATCGGCACGATCGATGCGCTCTTCGCGCAATTGTGTATCCGCCATGGGCTGTTGATGCTGTCGAGCGATCGGGATTTTCAGGATGCAGCAAACCATTGCGCCTTACGGCTGTGGCAACCTTGATGTCAAAGATCACCGAAAAGGATCTCTGAAGGCGCGACGCTAAGCGCACCGGTCCTGCTCCGCCAGCCTATTCCGGATAGGCTTTGACGCTATCGGTTACCGGGTCCGCGACGTGCTCCTTGGTAATTGCACTGGCGACGGCGCTCGTCCATCACGTGTCGCGCCGCAGGTGAGCGGTTGCGCGGAATGCCGATCCCAGGAGCGCTCCGGCTCCCGCGCACACCGGGATCACGCCGGTGTGCCACACGAGCACATGCAGTGCCTGGAAATTGGCGCATTGCAGCTCCAGCATTGTTACGCCGCTCACACCGGCGAGTGCGCCTCCGACGAGTCCCGCCGCGACAGGATTCACCGCAAAGCCGCGCCGCAGCAACAGCCAACTGAGGAGGCCTGCGGGGATGGCGACGAGGGAGCCGGCGAGCAGGCACGCGCTCCCTGCGGAGATAAAATGGTCGCTGCGGTAGTCGCGGAACAGCAGCGCAAAAACACCCAGCAGGGTGAGACAGACGATTGTCAGCAGCACGTGCGGACTGAAGCGATGCCGGTCACCCGGAATCAACTCGGCGACCAACGCCCTGCCCGCCATCCAGCCGAGGATACTCAGAGTCGCGAAGATCAGTACGCGCGCCCAGGGACCTAAGTTGGCGATGCCGTTGAAACCCGTGCGCTCGGCTCCGGCGAGCGCGACGGCCGCGCAGATGAGGATGAGCCCGCAGGTCAACACCCATGGCGGCGGTAATGGACGTACCGGCCGCAGCGACGGATGGATCGACTCGGCGATGCGTTTGAGCAGTGCCGGCTCCACCTGCTGCGGAATCCGCGATCCCCGCTGCAGAATTTCCTCGATTTCCTCGTCCTTCACGGCGGTCCCCCGACTGACCTTTTCTTGGGGCCCATAGCGCTCATCCGGGCTCTGAGATTCTCGTACGCGCGGTGCACCTTCTGCTTCACTGATCCGACACTGCAGGAGCTCGCCCGTGCAACATCCTCCAGCGACATCCCCGCCACCTTCATCATCCAGATGAGGTCACGCTGACTCTGCGGAAGCGGTGCCAGCAGCGTCTCCAGATCCTCAGCAGCCTGATCCGCATCTTCCTTCTCCGACAGCGCGTCCACGCGCGCCCTCTGCCCCAGGCTGCGCTCGTGGGCTGCGGTGCGGGTCGCCCTGCGGTAGTGGTCGATGCGCACGCGCCGCGCAATCGCATAGAACCATGGAAGCACCGGCTCGCCGGGGCGATAGGTGTGCCGCACCCGGTGGATGCGCAGCCAGGTCTCCTGCAGCAGGTCATCGGCGTCGGCGCGGCTGGCAAAGTGCGCCAGAAAATGCCGGTGCAACTGCGGGCTGATGCGCTCGATTAGCGCCGTCGCCGCGGCGAAATCACCCGCCTGGTAGCGGGCCATCAGCGTGTCCAGATTGGTGTCGGGGTCCACGGGTATTCGCTGCAAGAAGCCGGAAAGTTACGCCGTCGTTTCAGTTTGATTCAGGTATTGCTGTTTTTTCGGTAGGCCCTGCCGCGCCGTAACTTTCCGAACGCCAGCGGCGAACATCTAGCCGTCAAATGCTGCGTTTCTTTGAAATGTCTCCAGGCGCGCAATCCGTAACGAGTCCAAGGCTACACGATATCGCGGATCGCCCAGCGCCGGGAGAAGCAAACTATTACCGGAAGTCTCACGAGGAGATCGCGATGAGTTCTAAAAGAGTCAGGATATCCATTGCGCGTCGGGCCGTCGGCATGCTGTCGACCGCGTTGCTCGCGAGCACGCTGGCCGTTGCGGCCGAGCCCGGACGTGCGACGTTCGTGCTCACCAGCACCAACAACCCCGGCGGCAACGAGGTCGTCGTGTTCAGGCTCGATGTGGCCGGTACACCATCGCTTTCCTGGGTAGACACCTTGCCGACGCGCGGTGATGGCGGCGCCAGCACCAACGCCGGCATTTTGCAATTCCGGGAGGGTCGCGGAGCAGTGGCCAACTATGGCTCAAACACCGTGAGCGAGCTGGTGCGGCATGACGACACCATCAGTGTCGCCGGCACCATAGGTCTCGCGCCCGCATGCGTGAAGCCCGATTCGGTTGCGCTCACCGGGGAGCATCTGTTCGTGGTCGGCGCGACCTGCGCCGAGAGTCATGCCTGGCCGTCGGGCGCCATTGCCGGAGCCGTCGTGAGCCTTACGGATCCTTCGGCTGCGCAGATCGCGGTCGGCAGGCACTGGGCGGCCGTCACGCTGTCAGACGGGTCCGTGCTGCAGCTCCTGCGCCGTCAGGATGGGGCGCTCAGCGGCGCGAGTGCGTCTGTGACACTCCCAGGCACGGCGGACAATACCCCGCTCGGAGCCGCGTTCTGGGAGGATATTCTGGGATTCACTCCGGCCCACAGTCCTGACAGCTTCGCTGTCGTGGACAAGGACGGCGGCGTCTTCCCCATCACCGGGCCGACACCGCCCTATCCCGCCAACGCCCCCTGCTGGGTCGCCAAGGGGCCGGGAAATATCTGGTACACCAGCAACTCTCCCGGCCATGCGGTCTCCATATTCTTCACTGACGGCGCCGGCGGGATGTTCTACAAGTCGCTCCCCCTGCCGGGGGCGCCGACGGACATCACCGTCTCCGCCGACAACAAGAGGCTGGCTGTGATCTACAGCGCCGGGGGCAGCGGTTACGTGGCCGTATTTGCCATCGACGCCTACGGTGACCTCACACCTGTGACAACGTCGAGCCCCATCGGGATTGCGGCCTTCAGCGGGGTGGCGATCAGCGAGTAGCTCATTTCATGCAACTCACAACGAACCCTCACGCGGGATCGTCTGGGTTTTCGCCCGCTTTGGGTGACCAGGTCGCCGGTTGGTACAACCGACCTCTCAGAAGCGGTAGGAGAACCGCGCCATCACGACGCGCGGCCGCAGCGGAATATCCGCCTTGATGAACTGCGCCGAGGAGATGTTCGAGGGTCCGTAGACGTCGGTGAGGTTGCTGCCGGTGAGCTGCAACGTCCAACGATCCGTGATCAGGCCGACGGCCGCGTCGAAGATCGTATAGGCCGGGATGGTGTAGCGGGTAAGCACGGTGTCGCTCACAGGCGCATTGCCAGCCGGAAAGCTCGCCGGTTCGTTGCTCATGGCGCCGACATGGCTCGCCCCGGCCCAGACGAACGGGTAGAAGCTGCCGAGGTCGAAGTCGTAGCGCAAGCGCAGATTGAACGTGACGGGCGGTGAGAAAGGCGGTGCGGTATCGAGGTTACCGAGGCTCGTGTAGGGCTCTCCCGAGACGAGCGTGATGCACTGTCCGGCCGGCGTCGGGTTGTTGGGGGTGAGCGGCGTCTTACCCGCGGATTTGAGGCACGGGTTGTCCACCAGGTTCGCGCTGTTCCAGGAGCCCGAGCCCTGCAACGTCAGTGCCTCGGTGAGGCGCGCAATTACCTGCAGCTCCATCCCCTTGATGACGTAATCCGGCCCGTTGGTCCAGGCCGCGCAGCCGCATAGGTTGGCGAGGTTGACCGCAAAGGACTGCACGTCGTCCCAATTGAGGCGATACAGGGAAGCGTTCAGCACCAGGCGGTGCTCGAAGAGCTCGCTCTTGATGCCGATCTCGTTGTTGATCAGGTCATCCGAGGTGTAGCTGCCGGTCTCGAGGAACTGGTAGGTGTTGCTGAGCCCGTACAGGCTCCCTCCCTTCAGACAGCGGGGATCCGTCGAGGCCGGGCCGCAGTACGGCGCCGACGCCTCGAGCTGCGGCGCCAGGGCCGGAGCCGAAGTGACGCGGTTGAAGCCACCCGGACGAAAGCCCTGGGAAAAGGTGTAATACGCCATGACGTCGGGCGTCATGTGCCAGCTGAGATTGGCGCGGCTGCGGAAGCCGCTCTCGCTCTTCGCGAGCGTGATCGGGAAGCCGCAAAGGCCGGCGGCCGTACAGGCGCCGTTCGGGTGATCGATGACGAGTGGACTCGTGGTAAAGGCATACCAGACGGAGCCTTCCTCGAACTCATCGTACTTGAAGTGCCGCGTGCCCGCGCTCAGGGTAAGTTCGTGCGGAACGATGTCGAAGTCGACCGAGGCGAAGACCGCCGTCTGTTTGTAGCCGCGCTGTACGTCCTCGCCGAAGCCGCTGCCTGGATCGGTACGGTAGCTGGGATCGCCGCCATAAATGCCGGGCAACGGCCCGACTGCCGAAACGCAGTCCGGTCCGCCCGCAAGCGCTACGCCCAGGTTAGCCGGTGAGCACTCCGGAATGGAGAGGTAGTTGAAGCTCATGCTGTCGTCGATGACGAACTTCTCCCAGTAGGCACCCACCAGCGCCCGCAGCCGCGCCTTCTCGTCGGTGCTCACGCGTAGCTCGTGGCTCTGATGTTCGTTCCCCACCACGTCATGCCAGTTGGCAACCGGGGAGTAGCACTTCAGCGGCTTGCCGGCCAGCTGCGTAAACACCGCGGGGTTGGCGAAAAACGGGGCGCCGGTCCCGATGCAGTCGTAATACACGCCGTAAGTCGCGCGCGCGTAGTTGGAGTAATCCTGCTGCCCCTCGATGTGCCGCAGCATATAGCTGCCGGTGTACACAGCCTTGAGATCCCCGATCTTGCCGTTGAGCGTCCAGGCGGTGCTCTCGAAACGATCCAGCGTGTAAGCCGGAGTGAAGGCCGCGATCTGGTAGGGCGCCAGCGCGTTACCGTTCGAGTCGAAAGGGTAGGCGTAGAAATAGCCCTGCGCATCCATGTCCTGGTAGGTCTGCTGGATGAGGAGGTCCCAGTCGTCGTTGAACTGGTACAGGCCCGAAAGCCGCATCCCCTGCCAGGTGATCGGGTTGGTGCCGCTGCTGACGAGCGCGGCGTTACTGGCCACGGGACTCACCAGATTGACGCCCGCTACGGAGGGTGAGGGCATATCGAAGGAGATCGTGCTCGGCACATTGGCGATGTAGCCACCCTCTCGCTCTGAGAACAGTACCGCACGCACCGCCAGCGTTTCCGGGATCAGTGGCACGTTGAGCGTGGCGTTGAGCGCTGTGTTAGGTGCGCCGCCGGTGGTGATCCCGTAGGCCGCGCTGGCCTCCCCGCTGGTCGCATCGAGCACGGGCTTGTTGGTGATGTAGCGGATCGCGCCCGCCTCGGCGCCACCGCCGAACAGCGTCCCCTGCGGTCCCTCGAGAATCTCGATGCGCTCGAGATCCACCGCGTAGACGTCGACGTTGCGGGTGGGGAACTGCATCGCCTGATCGTCGAGGTAGAGCGCCACGTTGGGAAATGGCGCAGTGGTGGCCTGCGACTGGTTGCCAGTGCCAATGGAGCCGAGACCGCGGATGAAGATGTTGCCGGTGCCGGGGCCATTGCCGCTGTAGGAGACATTCGCCGTGTATTTGAGCAGCTGGTTCAAGGTCGTAACCCCGAGGTCGCTGAGCTGCGTGCCGCTAAAGGCCTGGATGGTGATCGGTACGTCCTCCAGGTTCTCGGCGCGGCGGTTGGCCGTGACCACGACCTCCTCGGCCGGTGCGGGTACGGAGCTTGCGCTCGCCCGCGGCGGCGCGGCGAGGATGCGTACGCTGCGCGCGGTGAGGAACTCGAACCTGAGTCCCGTCCCCTGCAGCAGCCGATCGAGCGCATCCTGCACGCTCATCCCCGCCATGACGGGATGCGACTGCTGTCCACGGATCAGCCCCGAGACGTATACCACCTGGAGCCCGCTCTGTTGGGCGAACGCCGCGAGCGCCTGCGCGAGCGGCTGGGCGGGAATGTCGGCGCCGAGCGCTGCGGGCGCGGCGGGAGATGCGCTCTGCGCCAGCGCCACCGCGGAGCCCGCGAGCGTCACGGGCAGCGCCAACGGCAGTGCGCGCAGCACTGCTGAGACAGCGGTCGCAATCGGGCCCGAATGCATCGCGTGCGCCTACTTCTGCGACACGCGAATCACCGTCGCCGTCTCCTCGACCCGTACATTGTCGAGGCTGCGCAGGAAGGCCACAAACGCCTCACTGTCGTCGGTGGCGAACACGCCGCTGATCTGCAGATCCCGGAGTCCCGGCGTCGCGATCACGAACGGCTTGGGTGCATAGCGATTGAATTCCGCCGCCACGCGCCCGAGCGGCTCGCGCTCGAACACGATCTGCCGGTGCAGCCAGGAGGTGGCGCGTTGCGCGTCCACGGCACTCGGGGCCTCCGGCAAACTGCCCGCGGTCACCCGCAGCTGCTGATCGGCGGCCACCATCACGAAACGTGCGCTCGGATCATGGTTGGCTGCCGCAAGCGCAACAGCTACCTGCCCCTGCTGCACGCTGATGAGGGCGGAGCTTTCCGACAGGCGTATGTCGAACCGGGTGCCCACATCCACGGCCTCGGCCGGACCTGCGAGCACGCGGAACGGGCGCGCGCTCTGGTGTGCCACCTCGAAGTCAGCCTCGCCTGCTTCGAGGAAAACCCGCCGTTCGGTGTCGCTGTAGCGGACCGTGACGGCGCTGTCGGTGTTGAGATGCAGCACGGAATTATCGGCAAGACGATAGCTCTGCTGTTCGCCGTGTCGGGTGGCGAAGTGCAGCGCGGCCACCCCCGTGTCGGGACGGATCGATCGCCTCGAGTTCCAGGTGAAGAGGCTGGCCAGGCATAGCACGCCGAGACCCGCCATCGCCGCCACGGCTTGCCAGCGGCCCGGGAATCGCAGCCGGACCGCCCGCGCCGGGCTTACTTCGGCAACGCGCGCGCGCGCGACAATCGTCTCGATCGAGTCCGCGGATCCAGCGGCCGTGGCCCGCAGATCCCGATCGATGCCTGCGAGCGCGAGATACTCCTCGACGTGCAGAGGCGAGGCCTTGAGCCAGCTCACGAAGGCCTCGCGCTCGGGCGCCGACAGGCCACCGCGATTGGCCACGAACCAGTCCGCCGACTGCTGCATGACGAGGTCGCGGATCCGCTCCTCGTTGGAACTCAGCGTACTCATGTGATCACCCTAGCCGCCCCATGCGACGCCGACAGTGCATCAGGCCCTGGCTCAGGTACTTCTTGACCATGTGGGTCGACACTCCGAGCCGCAATGCGATCTCCTCGTAGCTCAGGCCGTGCCAATACTGCAGTTCGACTGCCGCCCGGCACTTGGGCGACAGCTGCCCGAGCACCTCGCGCAGCCTCGCGACTCGCTGCTCGGTATCGACCTCGCCGCCGAGCACCGGCAGCTCGGCGAGCTGCTCCTGTACTGCCGGATCGTCCACGTCGACCGCCAGCCGGTCGCGGCTCTGGCGCTGCGCGTGCTCCTTGGCAAGATTGCTCGCGACCGTATAAAGGTAGGCCTCCGGGTTGCGGATCGCCCCCATGTCGGGGATCCGCAGCATCCGCACGTACACCTCTTGGGCGATATCCGCCGCTTCAGGATGTCGGCGTGTGCGCCGCAGCAGGAATGCCCGCAGGGCGCTCCCCTGCTGCGCGAACAGCCTCTCCACCACTGTCTTTTTAGCTTCGGTCATCGGTGCGAACCCTGACACTTAGTCAGGAGTGTGCTGCGGGGAATTCGGGTACCAGAAAATTATGACGGTACCCGAATTCCGGGGCGGGCGCTCATATCAGTCAGGTTTGCATTGCAAGAGCAGTTCCAACTCAACACATGGGAGATGACCATGAGCACTCAGACAACCCGCATCCGCACCCACTCCATCCTCGGCTCCGCCGCCCTCGCCTGCGCGCTCTTTGCCGGGACCGCCGTCGCCCGCGACTACACTGTCACCGTCGCGATGCACGTCAGCACCGCGGGGCTAGACCTCAGCCAGCCGAAGGACGCGCGCGCCTTCTACTATCGTCTCGAGAATGCCGCCTGGGTCGCCTGCACCCGCGGCGATCGGGTCGCCCTGGTGCCGGTCGACAACGTGAACGCTTGCTATCAGAAGGCGCTCGGCAGCGCAGTGCGCGCCGCCAGGACCCCGCTGGTCACGCAGCTGTACCTGGCCACGCATACCTTTGCGGACGCAGCCGCGCAGGGCATCGAGCTACCTTCACGGATGGCCGGGCGCTAGTCGCCCCGTGACGCTCCTGACGGGACACCTGCCTGAGCGTTTCAAACCCCACTCCGGGCATCTAACACTGTGACCTCTCGCGGGTAGGTCGCAGTGAGACCGCTGACCGCCGAAACCTGCCAGACAAAACCTCAATTAACCTGGGAGAAGATCCATGACCACGCACCTTGACGCGAATCTTCGTGCCGCAAGATCAGCAACTGTCATCAGGAGAATGCTGCTGGCAGCCGCAGCAGTCACCGCCGCAACCGTAGGAGTGAGCGCACATGCAAGCTGTGCGGATCCGAGAATCCCGGCACAGCAAAGCACACAGGAACAGACCGACCGTCTGGATCTGCTTCTGGCGCCGAGCTCGAGCGAATTCGCATGGAAAGACGCCGGCGAACGAATCGTGGGGACCTGGCATGTGGTGTACACACCCGACGGATCCACCACTCCATCTGGCGAAGCCTTCATTCAATGGCACAGTGACGGCACGGAGTGGGAGAACATCAATTACCCGGTTCTGGGTGGGAACATCTGCATGGGTTCCTGGAAAATGGTCGATCCGAGACATGTCTCCCGGAATCACTACGGATGGCTCTTCAACAACGGAATACTCGCCGGATACTTCAATGAGACTGAGACGGATGAAGTGGCGGCGGACGGAACGTCATATAGCGGCACCAACACGACGACGCTCTATTTCACCTCGGGGCCGCCCGTAGTACTGACCGGGACGGCGACGGGAAAGCGCATCGCGCCGTAATTCCGCCTCGGCCGACCCAGCTCCCGTCATCCGCCAATCGTCGGATGACGGGAGCACGCGCTGGTGCGGGTCGCGATCTGCGCCGTTTGAGTCATTCGCCTGCCACCGCATGTGTCACCCGCAGGGCGACCCGCTCTGGCCTTTCACACCAAAGCACGGCTTTGTGTCAGAGGCTCCGGCCGCAGCCCACGCTCTCGAGGGCAGCTTCGGGATACCTTGCTGCGAGGGTCAAGAAAATGCCTTCCCAATCAGTAGCTTAAGAGCCCTTTCGATTTCAACCGGGGAGCCATTCGACGTCGATACGCTGCTGACCAATACTCCCGAAGGGAAGTAGCCGCTTCGCGCCAGTCACTCTCGTCACACTTCCAGGCGATCGCCTGGGCGCGCCACCAGTGCGTAGAGGACCGGCATCAGAAAGATGCTGATGAGAAGGCGCGTGAACAGACCGCTGACGATCACGAGGGCAAATGGCCGCTGGGAATCGGTCCCGACCCCGGTGGCAAGCGCCACCGGCAGCAGACCGAGCGCTGCCACCAGCGCCGTCATCATGATTGGACGTAACCGCAGAATCGCCCCCTCGCGAATGGCCGCCGCGAGAGCGGTGCCGCCGCGGCGCAACTCGTTCACATAGGAGATGTAAACGACTGCGGTCTGCACCGAAACGCCGAACAGCGCGAGGAATCCGATTCCGGAGGAAACCGAGAATGGCGTGCCAGTGATCCACAGCGCCACGATGCCGCCCACCGGCGCCGACAGCACTACGCCCAGGACCGTGATGAACGGAAATTTGAAGTTGCTGTAAAGCGCGAACAGCAACAGGAAAATCAGGAACAGCGTCAGCGGCAGGATAACCTGGAGCTGCGCGCGCGAGGTGGTGTATTCCCGGTACTCACCGCCCCAGTCCAGGCGATAACCGTGCGGCAGAGCAACCTTGGCGTTGACCTGTTTTATGGCGTCCTCCACGGCGCCCGCGAGATCGCGCCCTTCGACCGAGAACTGCACCCCGATGTAGCGCGAATTGTCCTCGCGATAAATGAACGACGCGCCTTTGGCCACCTGGATATCAGCGACCTCCTTGAGTGGAATTTGCTGGCCATTGGCAGTCGCCACCAGGATGTTGCGGATCTGCTCGGGAGTGCTCCGGTATTGCTCCTGGAGACGCACGATCAGATCGAACTGTTTCTCCTGCTGCACCACCTGCGTGGCGACGTCTCCGCCGACGGCCGTCTGAATCAGGCTGTTGATGTCGGCGACGTTCAGGCCGTAGCGCGCGATCCTGGCGCGGTCGATGCTGATGACCAGACTCGGCTGTCCGAGCTCCTGCACCAGCGTCACGTCCTTGATGCCGCGCACCCGCTCCAGGATCTGTTTGATCGCCCGGCCTTTCTGTTCGAGCGTCTCCAGGCTCGAGCCGAAGACTTTGACGGCCAGCGCACTCTTCAGGCCCGTCTCGGCCTCGTCCACGGCATCCTCTGCAGGCTGGGTGTAATTGAAGGTGATGCCGGGAAACGCCTGCAGCTTCTGGTCGACGACCTCGATCAGCCCTGCCTTGCTGCGATATGTACCGCGCCACTGCGAATAGGGTTTGAGACCCACGTAGAACTCGACGTTAAAAAAGCCGGTCGGGTCGGTGCCGTCGTCGGGCCGCCCCAGCTCGGAGGCGACCGTAGTGACCTCCGGAAAACTGCTCAGGACGGCGCGCACCCTGGGGGCGATCTTCGCGGACTCATCGAACGAGATGGTATAGGGCATCGTCGCCCGCACCCACAGTGCGCCCTCATCGAGCTTCGGCATGAATTCGGCGCCGACGCGCGGAATCAGCAGCAGCGCCAGCGCGAGCAAAACGGCCGAGCCAAGCGTGGTCTGCCAGGGGCGCGCGAGGCAGAAATCCAGAAGTTTGATGTAGCGCGACCTGATGGCCTCGAATGCGGGATTGCGCCGCTCGCGTACCCCGTGTCGCATGAACCAGGAACACAGCACGGGCAGCAACGTCAAGGTGACCAGCAGCGCCCCGATCAGAGCAAACACCATGGTGTCCGCCATCGGCCGGAACAGCGTGCCGGACGGCCCGGATAGCGCATAGATCGGCAGGAAACCCGCGACGATTACCGCGACCGCGTAGAACAGTGGGCGATCCACCTCTGCGGCTGCATCCAATATGACGTCCGTGAGCTTGAACGGTCCCGTGCCGCGCGCCGCCACCTGGCGAAAGATGTTCTCGACCATCACCACTGCGCCGTCGACCAGGATGCCGAAGTCCACCGCTCCGATGGAGAGCAGATTTGCCGAGGCGTTCTGCAGATCGAGGCAGACGAAGGCGAACAGCAGCGCGAGCGGAATGCTCGTGGCGACGATGAGGCCGGTGCGGAAATCGTAGAGGAAGAATATGAGCACCGCGACCACCAGAACCATGCCGCGCAGCAGATTGCGCTCCACGACCTCGGTCGTGAGGTCAACCAGGTCACTGCGGTCGTAGAACGGGACGATCTTCACATCCCTGGGCAGAGTGAGGTCGTTGAGCTCTCGGGTCTTGGCCTCGACGCGCTGCAGAACGTCCTGGGTTTTCTCGCCGGTGCGCAGCAGGATGACGCCTTCGACCGCGTCGTCCTGCTTCTGATAACCGAACTCCCCGAGCCGCGGTGCGATACCGATCACCACCTGGCCGACATCCTTCACCAGTACCGGGGTGCCGTTGGACACGGCCACCACGACATTGCCGATGTCTTCGAGCGAGGTCAGGCGCCCGAGGCCGCGCACGTAGTAGAACTGACCGCCTTGCGAGTAGAAGCCGCCCCCGGCGTTATCGTTGTTAGCCGCCAGGGCGCTCTCCACCTGCGCCACCGAGAGTCCCACCGAGGCAACGCGCACCGGATCCAGCAATACCTGATACTGCATCGTTCCGCCGCCAAATCCGGAGTCATCCGCCACACCGGGAACGGATCGGTACGCCGGCTCGATGGTCCAGTCCTCGAATGTCTTGAGCTCCATCGGCGAGCGGTCCGGGCTTTGCAGCACGTAGCGGTAGATCAGCCCGGAGGGCGAGGACAGAGGCGCAAGCGTCGGGCTTACGCCGTTGGGGAGCGTCAGCTCGCTCAGGCGGTTGAAGGCCTGCTGGCGCGCGAAGTAGTCATCGGTGCGGGTCTGGAAGGTGAGGATGATGTCGGAGAGGCCATAGAGCGAGATCGAACGGATCGTGACCAGCCCGGGAATGCCATTTATCTCGCGCTCGGTCGGGACCGTGATCAAGCGCTCCACTTCCTCGGCGGCGTGACCGGGCCATTGGCTGATGATCTCGACCAGCGGCGGGGACAGGTCCGGGTAGGCATCCACCGGCAGCCGCATCAGCGAGTGCACGCCGGCCACGACCAGCACCAGCGTCATCAGGAGGATCAGCAGGCGCTGACGGAGCGACGAGGCCACGATCCGGTTCATGATCGAGGCGCTGCGCGGCACGGCTCCGGGGGTCGGGATTTCCGTGCTCATTGAGTCTGGATGAACTGAACGAAGATTCCCCCTGCGACCACGACCTGATCACCGGCGCGCAGGCCGTCCGTAATGTCGTACTGCTCGCCGGCGCGGTAACCGAGCAGTACGTGCCGCCGCGCAAAGCTGCCGTCGGACTGCGCGACGTATACGAACGGCAGGTTCTCGTCGTCGCGCAACACCGCCGAGACCGGTATCAGCAGTCCCCGGCTTTCCTGGCGCGCCCGGATCAGGACCCGGACATACATCGCCTTCTTCAGACGATTGCCGGGGTTGTCCGCCACCACGCGCACCCGTACCGAGCGGGTATCGGGATCCACCAGCGCCGCGATGTTGTCCACCTTGCCCGGTACGTTCTCCCTTCCGATGCCGGTCGTGACCTGCACGCTGTCGCCCACGCTCACCGCATCGAGGTCCGCGCCGAACAATTGCGCCATAACCCAGACGCGCGACAGGTTGGCGACCGTGAAGCACGCCGTAGTGCCGGCCTGCAGCAGCTCGCCCGGCGTGATGAGCTTTTCGACCACCGTGCCCGAAATCGGCGCGCGGATCGGGGCCTGGGGGTGTTCAATCGGGTGTCCTGCATCGAGGTCCTTGAGCGTCGCCGGGCTCACCTTCAGCGAGACGAGTGCCTGCAGAGCAGCGTCGCGATCCGCTTCGGCACTGACGGCATCGGTCTCGGCCTGCGCGGCTTCGCGCACCGAGACGCCGTTGTGCTGTACAAGATCCTGATCCTGGTCGGACAGCCGGCGATCGGTCCGGGCTGTGGCGAGTGCCTTTTGATAGCTGCTGACCGCGGCGGCAAAGTCGGGCGAATCAACCAGCGCCAGGGGATCTCCCTCCCTGACCTGCTGGCCTGGAGAGACGAGCAGCCGCGTCACCGGCCCGGAGAACGGCGCCAGCACGCTGGTCGCCTGATCGTTGTCGAAATCCACGACGCCGGTGGCTTCGACGCTACGGTAGTAGCCGGCCGCCTTCACGACGTACAGCTCGATGCTGCGGCGCTGGTCCGCCGTGAGCGTCACGTTGCCGCCTCGCGGAGGTGACTGCGCCTGATTACTTGCAGAGCAACCGGTCAAGAGGCTCACTGCCGCGGCCAGCATCGCTGTGGCAGCTGTGCGTTGGCGGATGCCCCGCCCTGAGTTATTCATTTTTTGCGTGCCTGCCGAGTGCTGCGTCGTGCCACCAGCCGCCGCCCAGCGCCTGGAACAAGGCTGCGGTATCAGCGAAACGATTGGCCTGGGCCTGTACGAGGTTGATTTGTGCCTGCTGATCGGCCTGCTCGGCGCTCAGCAGCGAAAGATAGCTGGCGTAGCCTGCTTGCCACTGTCGCTGCGCGAGATCGAGGGTGACCTTGGCGGCGTCCGCCGCGGCCGCGGCCGTCTTCACGCCGGCAGCATCCTGCTCGAGGGCCGCGAGCGTGTCGGCGACATTCTGGAAAGCGGCCAGGACCGTGCTGCGATACTGTTCGGCGGCCTGCTCGTAAGCCGCCTTCGCGGCGCGCTCCTGGTGCAGCAGCGTCCCGCCCTCGAACAGCGGCGCGGTTGCTGTCGCGCCCAGACTCCAGAAACCTGTGCCGGAGGTGAACAACTGATTCAGCGCCAGCGCCGTGCTGCCGGAATCTGCGCTCAGCGTAATGTTGGGCAGACGGTTGGCGATAGCGATGCCGACCTTGGCGCTGGCGGCGTGCAGGTTCGCCTCCGCCTGCCGCACATCGGGGCGTTGTTCCACGAGCTCGGACGGCAGGCTGAGCGGCAGTTCCTGCGGCAGCTGCAGACTCGTCAGCTCGAAGGTCTCTGCCGGCGCCTGGCTCGGAAACTGCCCACCAAGCACTGCCAGCAGATCGCGCTGCGCGGCCGCCTGCTTGAGGAGCGGCGGCAGGGTCGCCTCAATTTGCGCCAGCTGCGCTTCCTGCGCGGCGACATCCAGCCCGCTCGCATAGCCGTGCGCGAACTGGTATCGCACGGTCTCGGTCATGCTCGACCCGACCCCGATGAGCTGCCGGGTTACCGCGATCTGCGCGCGCAACGAGGCATCCTGGATCGCCGCGACCACCACGTTGGAGGTCAGGGTGTTGTAGGTCGCTATCATCTGGAAGCGCATACCCTGAGCTTCGGCCTGCAGCGACTCGACGGTCCGTCGGTTGAGTCCGAATACGTCGGGCGTGTAGGAGACGCTCACCTCGGGGGTAAAGAGGTTATAGAGAAAAACGTTTGAGCTCGGCGTGGGGGAGATCGTCCCGGCTTGCCGCTGGCGGCTGGCGGAAAAATTCCCGCTGACGCTCGGGTAATAGGCGCCCCGCTGCGCCAGGACCGTCTCGTGCGCCGCCACCAGCGCGGCCTGCGCCGCTTTGAGGTCGGGATTGTGGGCGAGCGAGCGCTCGATGAGGTCATTCAGCGGCTGGGAATGAAACAAGGTCCACCAGTCCGCCGAGAGATCGCCGCCTCTGGCGAAGTGCTGGGCTTCGCCACCGGTGACGTTCGGGGTGGCGGCAGTGCCCGTTAGTGGCCTCGCGGTGTAGTCATCAACCCCCGGGGGTGCCGGTTTCTTGAAGTCGGGCCCCACGGCGCACCCGGCGCAGAGCGCAACGAGCGTGGCCACAGCGGATAGCCCGCGCGATTTGCAAGCCCCACTCATACGAATCAGTAGGAATCCCCGCGAGACGCCGCGTGCCGCCTCGAGTTTCGCCAATCATCTTGCGCAACGGTGAGAATACCCGCGCCTAGGCGAAGTTGCGAACCACTGCAGGCGCCGAGCCGACCTTGAGCGCAATGGCTCTCCGCCGCGCGATTGCTTGGGTCACCAGATCAGGCCCAGGGGCCGTACATTAGGTTACTTTCGCACTTCGATGAGCACGATGACTCGTAACCCCTTTTGATCGCACGCAATGGGCCGGGGCGTTCGGTCTCGACCTGGCATCTGCCTTTTCGCAGGCAGCCCGGCATTCGTCGGCCGGCCGCTGACAGTGCGCCTGCATGCGACGTTCGCGGATGCGCCCGTCGTCGAACCCGCGTCACCCGAGCTTGGCTCGAACAGGTGCCCTAAGCCCGGACTTCGAGCGCCGCGCGGCCGCTAGGGTTGGGTGCAGACGCCGCTGTGCGAGTGTCGGAAAGTCTCACTCGAGTTTGCGCGCTACACCGAGCCCCCGTGCTCGCTCGCGACTTCCGATGCCGCAACCCGTAACGACGCAGGCCGCCGAGGCACCGGCACCGACGGCGGATCCACCGGCCACGAGAAGGCGTTGGCTCTCACTAATATCCGTCCAGGCCGAGATAGGAAACCGAACAGGACGCCGGTGGCCCGCTCAGACTCGGCGCAAGCAAGGGCAGATTGACGTCTGGCCCCAGATCCGTGATCGGATTCGGGTTTCCGTCGAGCCGCGTAAAGAGCGTAAAGAACAGATTCAGGATGCGTGCGCGGGTCCGGCCGTAGGAGTTCGGATCGAGAGCGGGTATGCCATGGAAATGGTTCGCATTGTTTATGACGTAACGATCCGCTTCGTAGAGCGTGTCTTCCGCACAGCCATTCTTTCCCTCCGCCAGGAACACCGCGCTCTGCGCAACAATCTCCAGGAGTCTGATCTTGTTTGGCGTATCGATGGGATCTTCCGCCAGTTCCACTCCCAGATTGATGTACTTATATTCGGCGAAGTTCACCAGCGTCTTGGGCAGTCTCCCCAGTTCCTGGGTCGCGTTGTTGAGGTTCAGCGCCGTGCCGATCAATGTCATCGACATGCCGCCCGAGGTCAGTTTATTGCCGCCGCACCCATCCGTGAGCTCGATGATTCGATTGCCTTCGGGAATGATGCCCTCGATGGGTGACAGGCTCCAGGGACCCCAGCCGTCGCTGATGCTGTCGATGAACGCACCGTCCGGGGCGCATTCGGTGGAAGGGTTGCCCCCCGGAGGGAAGAAGGCATCCGGGTTGGCGTCGTTCATGATCAGGAGTCCCGGGATTCCATTGACCCCGTTCGCGATCCCCTGGATCACTGCGAAACCGGTGCCTGATCCCGCGCCACGCGAGCCATAGGCGCCGCACAGGTAATCCGGGATCACGGAATTCCCGGCGCCCCCTGAGGGCAGACTTGGGCACATCGCCGCCAGCGGCAGCGTCGGGGAGTTGTAATACGGACTGCTCGGTATCCCGGGCGGACAGATTGCACGCGGATCGACGTTGACCGTGCAGATGTTTTCGGTGATCACGGCAGCGCTGCCCGTCAGGGCGGCGAGCGCCGCCGAGGCAGCCGGTGTGCCCGCGGCGATGGATTGGTTTTCACCCCCCGTGATGTTGCAGATTGCCGGCGAGGTGCAGCCGGCAGCGGTTCCGCTGCCGTTCTGCACGGGTGGCGGACCCGCGAACTGATAGGCACCGCTCGAACAACTCGGAGACTGCCCGCCCACGGGCCGGGCTACGCCGCGCTGATCGGTGGCGGGGCAATTTGCGACAACGCCGTCGAAATTGGCCACACTGTTGGCGAGCAGAGCAATTGTCTGCGTCGGGCCGCCGTTATTGGCGAGCTGATTGAGATTCAGGCCTTCCGTACCGGTATCGGGGACACCGAAGCCGCTGTTCGACCCGCCAAAGTTGCAGGTGTTGGTGGTGTCGTCGTTCAGATTTCCACCGCCGTCGACGAACTGGGTGGCGTTGGGCGCCGCCAGGCAGTTGCCGGCGTTCGAGGCCCCCTCGGAGGCGAGAATCGTGTTGTACAACGTCGCCTTGCCGAAGGCGGGCGCATAGATTGCGTTAGCACCATTGGTGGCGGTGTTGGTCGAGAATGTGCTGTTGGTCACCGTCAGCGTGGCGCCGGAGGACCCATCGATCGTGATCGCGCCACCGCCGCCGGGACTGGAGTTGCCGTAGAAAGTGCTGTTGGTAATCGTCGTGGTGCCATAGGTGTAGATGGCACCACCTCCCGAGCCTGCGGAATTGCCGGAAAACGTGCTGTTGGTGATCGTCAATGCGGCGTTCTGCATCAGAATTGCCGCCCCCAGCCCATTAACGAACGAATTGTTCACGAACGTGCTGTTCGTGACGGTCAATGGAGCGTAATAGGCTCGGATTCCGCTGAAATTGCACCCCTGGTTGTTTTGGTTGCAGGAGAAACTGGTAATCGTCAGTGACTTGAGGGTCAGCGGCCCATTGTTCTGAATCACCCCTGGAGTCGGGTTTGACTGCGCGCCCTGGGTGGCGCCGCTGATGACGATGCTCTGCGCCGACGCTGACGCATCGATCGTAAGCGTCGCGGTCGTGGCCGTCGCCGGCAACACGCTCGTCAGCGAGATCGTGCAGACGCCCCCGGTACACCCGGGGTCGGTCGCCGGAATGTTGAAGTTAATCGTGCCGGTTATTGATGCCTGGGCCGCGGCGACCGCATTCGCCGTCGTGATTGCATCACGCAGCGTCGCACAGGTGTAGTTGGGCAGGTTGCTCGTGCAGATGACGGGGTTTGCGGCGTCGTCGGCCGTCGACGTAACGGTGAGTATTTGCGCCTGAGCGACGCCAAATCCCACGAATATGAGGACCGCACCGAACAGACTGGACCGTGTGGCGTTCTTCATCGGGCGCCCCTTGCAAGCAAGTGTAGTGACGGCAGCCGGCGTGCGGCGGTCGTGTTATGTTTGTTTTTTGCGTTCCCGACGCTACTCGCCCACCTGTAGAGGTGTCAAACGAGGAGGCGCGGTAAAGGACGGCAATCGACGGCAATCGCTGGCAATCGACCGCTGTGTCAGAGGTATTTTGTCGGTTGCTGACAATGCCGCGCCGCGCCAATTCAACTCAGGTCAGGTGAGGCACACACCGTGACCAAGCGCGCCGCCCAAGCTTATGTTCAATTCCGCGTGCCGGTGGGCGCTAACGTCGCAATCGTTTGAGCGCTGGCGTCGTGCGTTCGGGCGCGAATTTGCTGCGCGTGTAACTGCTTGAGGTAGCGATCCGCGAGGTCGCGGTAGGCCGGCGGCGCTTCCGGATCCTTGTCGAGGATGCCGGCGCCATGCCGCAACAGCGGCCCGGCTTCCGCATAGCGTTGCAGACCCGTGAGCGCGGCGCCCTCGGCGCACTCCCCGACCGCGGTCTTCCAATGATCCGGTGACAGCGACGCCGCGAGAATCGCCACCGCGCTGTTTGCGGCCACGAGGGCCTCGGCATTCTGCCCGCGTGCGACCTCCAGGATCGCCAGATGATCCAGGCTCCCCCCCACATCGGGGTGTTTGGGCCCGAGCAGCCGCTGCCGCATCCCGAGCGCGTCTTTGAGGTCCTGGTCCGCCTCGGCGTACTGACCCGCCTCCGTCAGCCAGAAGCCGACTCGATTCTCCAGGCGTGCGACCTCGGGGTGATCGCCGGGAAAAAGCTGCCGCATTATTGCTAGGGCCTTACGCTCATCTGCGAGCGCGGCGACCCTATCGCCCCGCGCATACTCAATGAACGCAATGTTGTTGAGCATGGTGGCAACGTCTGGATGCACTTCGCCAATCGTCTGCAGCTCGATCGTGAGCGCCAGACGGAACATCGCCTCTGCCCCGGTCAGGTCCCCCTTGGTTTGTTTCACACTTGCCAGGTTGCTGAGCGTCAACGCGACCAACGGATGCTTATCGCCGAAAAGACGCTGTCGCATGGCGAGCGACTCGAGGTAGAGCTTTTCTGCGGCATCGTAGTCGCCGTCTTCGTTCAGCAGTGCCCCGAGGTTGTCGATCGCCAGCGCCAGCCCGGGATCCGGCTGCGTGCCGTTCAGCCTGCGCTGCATGTCGAGCGCATCGCGCATCAAGGGGATGGCGTCCTTGAGGTGACCTTCGTCGTCGATCACAAGCGCCAGGTCCTGCAGCGTTCGCGCGATATCGGCATGCAACGGCCCCAGCTCCTTCCGCTGGATGACCAGCGCCTTGCGAAGGGCGCTCTCGGCGTCGCCGTCGCGACCCTCGCCCTGTAGCACTTCCCCGAGTCCGTGCAGAGACTTCGCGAGCGCGGCGCGGTTCTCCCGCGTAGGCGGCTGCGCCGCCTCATAGGCAATCGCCTCGCGGTAGCTTTTCTCGGCCACCGGCAGATCCGCCTGCCAGTAGGCAAGCTCTCCGAGGTGACTCAGCGAATCAGAGAGCGCGTCCAGACTGCCCTCAGGTAGCTTGCGGCGCTCATCGACCGCTCGGGCGAGGAGCGGCCGGGCCTCTTTATAGAGTCCGAGGCCCATATACACGGTCCCGACCGTATCCATCAAGGTTGCCTGGACGGCGGGCTGGCCGGTGAGTCCCCGGTCGATACGCGCGGCTCCCTTGTCGAGCATTTCCCGCGCCGTGACCGTGTTACCACGCGCCTCGCTCGGATCCGAGACCTTGAACAGATCGACGAGAAACTGGGTGGTCTGCTTCGCGGTCTCGGCCTCCGACTCTGCTCGCACCGTCTGCTTCTGCGCGACGCTGCGCTGGATGAGCGCATAGACGGCCAGCCCGCTGGTCAGCACCATGCCGACAGTGGCGCCGCCCGCAATAATGGCCATCCTGCGGTTGCGCCGCTGCTGCTCACGTCTGCGCAACGCGTCGAACCCTAAACCGAGCATGCCGGCGATGAGTTTCAACTTGGCGGCGAAACGTCCGTCCTTGCCGGGTCGTGCGTCAGCGGCTATCGGCTCGGTGCGGGCGCTGCCGAGAACGCCGCCGGCGTTGAGGTGGAACCTGAGCGCCGGCGGAAAGCACTCCTCATTCTCCCGCCCGGGCATGTCCGTAGCATTCGGCTCACCCGCGACGATCAGGCAGAAGATCCGATCCTCGCGACCGAGGCGCTTGAACGCCAGGATCTCCTCGTTGACCCACTTTGAGCGCGCGGCGTTCGGCGAACAGATGACGATCTGGCAGGCGGACTCCCGCAGCGCGGTGCTGATCTCCTCACCGAGATCGGTCGCCGAGGCGAGCTCTTCCCGGTCGCGGAATACCGGATGCAGGCGCCGTGGCACTAGGCCACGGGGGGTCTGAATGCCGACGAGCTGCTTCGGGGGTCGATAGGATTCAAGCGCTCTGTGCAGCCACGTCGCCCACAGCTCATCGCGATGGCTATAGCTGATGAACGCTTTGTAACGCGGCTCGCTCAGACACCCGACCCCACTGCGGCAATATCGTCACCGTCCGTGGGTTACCGCGTTCTTGTCCGGGCCGCACTGCTGCGGTGGTGGGTCAGCCTCTGCCCGCCACCGTTGTTTGTCAAGGCGCACACGCCCCGGCGAGCTCACGCGCCCGCCGGCGCCACCTGGGCAGCGGATATCCAAGTCTCTCAATCGAATGAGACTGCTATCTCATCTCGATTCAAGATGCGGGTGTTAGTGCTGCCTGGCCTCGGCCACGTGACCGCGACCATCACGTTCTTCGTCTCCCTTGAAATGGCCCCTGGCCACGCGCTTCGACGGCTCGGCCCGCTCACCACGATTTGGCAACGGGCCTCTGTAACCGTGGCCGGGATGGAACGTGTTATCTACGCTTCCGTGGAATTCCGCGGGACCGTGAAACCACGGGCCAGCGCCAATGAAGACCGACCCGTTGAACCATTCGGGTCCGGTGTACCCGGCAGGAGCACAGTTATACGGAGCGACGAATTAGTACCCGTACGGACAGTCGGGAGCAGGACCTATGTTGATGCTGACCTGAGCCTGTGCTCCGGCAGTGCTTGTCGCGAGAGCGCCTCCGGCAACTGCTGCCAACATTAAAAACTTGCTGCCACGCATAAATTCACCTCGGCCTTGATTCGTCCCTAAGGGGACATCCGCGGCAACGCTGCGCGGCGTCAGACGCTTCGACGTCCCACCAGAAACATAATCACGGCGCCAATTAGAAAGAGAACGAAGAGGATCTTTGCGATGCTCGCCGCACCGGCCGCAAGCCCGGCGAAACCGAGCACACCGGCGATGATCGCGATCACCAGGAATACGACTGCGTAGTGAAGCATGGCTCCTCCGGTTCTGACTCGGTGCGGATGTCCGAACTACATTTGGCTCGCCTCGGGCCGGCAATTCGGTCGGTGAAGGAGCCCACAAGGCGTAGGTTGGACCCTACGCTTCAGGTGCGGGGAGGCTGCGCGACCATGAGCCGAAAACACCCGTACGACTGCGGTGCAGCCCGCACCCCGGTACTAAAAGCAATCGAGGTCGTCGGCGAACGCCACCGGGCCCTGGTACACCCGCGCGATCACCGCTCGCGTCTCAGACTCTCGCCCCAAGGTGCGCAGCATCCGATGCGACAGCACAACCCCTCCGACAGCGGCGCTCTTGGCGATGCGGCCGATCACCGACGGTGGCATGTGGAGCGCCCTCGCTGCGCCGGTCTCGCCTTCGGGAACTGCGTTATGCGCTACGAAGAGATCCGCCCCTTTCGCCAGCCGCTCGAGGTTGCCGTTGTCACCGTTGGTGTCGCCGGAGAACACGATGACCCTGCCGCCCATGCTGACACGCCAGCCTATTGCCGGTACGCCGCCGTGGATAACCTGCGTGGCATCCAACAAGAGGTCGCGCGTGCTCAGGACCGTTCGGATTTCGTGAGCTGTCAGGACGACGTCATGCGCCTGCAGCGCGTAGCCGCCGTCTTTCCCCGCCAGGAAATCCGCGAGATATCGATAGGCGCCGCGTTTGCCGTCGAATAGGTCTGCCACGAACTCGGTGGTCGAAGGGAAATCGTCGTTGCCGGGCGGGCCATAGACTGGCAAGGGAAGTTTGCGCTCTTCAAAGTAGGAGGACTTGATCAGCGCGGGGAAATCCGCGCTGTGATCGATGTGCAGATGCGTGAACAGGACGCCATCCAGTTGAGCCACGTGCGCGCCCGCCTGTCCGAAGCGCAGCGCGCTGCCACCGCCGCTGTCGACCAGGATGCGCGGGCGGCCTTCCTGCCAAATGAGGTAGCTGGTGGACGCTCGCTTATCCTCCAGCTCGGGACCGCCCGAACCGAGAACCTGCACTTGCACGCCGTGTCCGCTGCATGTCGCAACCGCCGCGGCCGCCATCGGTGCGAGAGCGCTTGCGCACAGTAGTGGAAGTACCGCGAGTTTAGGGTTCAGCATCACGGTTGAGGTCCTCTCCAGCCAATCCTACCCATGCTCGGCTGAGGTGAGGTAGCTTTCACCAGCTCTCTTCACGCGTGCCGGGATACCCGCTCACGATGCAAGGCAGGTCCCTATGTACAGAAATCTGACCCTCGCAGCGAGCCTGCTCGCGATTCTCAGCGCGCCAGCCGCTCACGCACGCTCCCCGCAAGTGCACCGGCTCGAGGCGACACCGTCCACCGTCGCATACGGCTACTACTGGTCGGAAGCACCTCCGGTCTTGCGAATTGCATCGGGCGACGTCATCGACGTTGACACCCTGCTGACCAATACGCCCGAGGGGCTCTCGAAGGCCGGGGTGCCCGACGATCGCATCCAGACCTCGCTCAAGGAAATCGTCAGTCAGGTGACCGGTGATCGACGCGGGCCCGGGGGTCACATCCTGACGGGTCCCGTCTATGTGGAGGGCGCCGAGCCCGGCAATGTGCTCGAGGTCAGGATTCAGTCGATCAAGCTGGCAATCGACTATGGGTACAACGGCTGCAAGGGGTTCCTGCCTGATAATTGTGAGCCGAACCTGCCGGTTCGCATCATCGCGCTCGACCGCTAGCGGATGACCGCGCAGTTCTCCCCCGGGATCGTGATCCCACTTCGACCCTTCTTCGGCAGCATGGGCGTGGCACCCGCGCCCGAGGCCGGACGCCTCAGCAGCAATCCGCCCGGGCGCCACGCCGGGAACCTCGACAATCGCGAGCTGGTGGTGGGCAGTACGCTATATATCCCGGTCTTTGCCCGCGGCGCCCTGTTCGAAGTCGGCGACGGCCATGCCGCGCAGGGCGACGGTGAAGTAGACCAGACGGCGATCGAGACCTCGCTCCGCGCCCGCCTGCAGCTCATCGTGCGCAAGGACATGCAGCTCACCTGGCCGCGGGCCGAGACGCCCACCGATTACATCAGCATGGCAACGGATCCGGACCTGACCGTGGCCACTCGCGCGGCGATCCAGGAAATGATCGATTTCCTCGTGACCGAGAAGAAGCTGACCCATCACGAGGCATATCAGCTCGTGAGCATCGCCGGGAACGTGGCCATTACGCAGCTCGTCGACAAGCCGAACGTCGGTGTGCACGTGCGTCTGCCGAAGAGCATTTTCGTCCCCAGGTAGCTGCAATACGCGACCGGCACATGACGATACAGACCTGGAATGCCGAGGAGTACGCCAAGAACGCCCGGTTCGTCACTGACCTTGGCATGCCGGTCCTCGAGTTGCTCGCTCCGAGACACGGGGAGCACATCATCGACCTGGGCTGCGGCGACGGGGTACTGACGAAGAAGATCGCCGAGCGCGGTTGCAAGGTGCTGGGGATCGACAGCAGCGCAAACCTCGTTGCGTCTGCCAGGAAGCTCGGGCTCGATGTCATGGAAATGAGTGTCCACGACATGGAATTCGGTCCGCACTTTGACGCAGCCTTTAGCAGTGCCGCGCTTCACTGGATGAAGGATGCCGCTGGGGTGATCCGGCGAGTCGCGCGAGCGCTGCGACCCGACGGTCGCTTCGTGGCTGAGATGGGCGGCCATGGGAACGTCAGAGTCATCCACTCTGCGCTCATTGAGGAACTGAACTCTCGCGGCTATGACGGCGAGGCGGCGAACCCTTGGTACCTTCCGACAGCCAGCGACTACGGCGCACGGTTATCAGCAGGTGGTTTCAAGGTGAACTACATCGCACTGCTCCCGCGCCCCACTCCTCTTCCGGGCGATGTGATGGGTTGGCTTACAACCTTCGCGGGCTCTTTCACCAGTGTGCTACCCGAGCCCGAACGACAGGAATACCTGACTTGCGTGCGTGCACGCATCAGGCCGCAACTCTGCGACGCGCAGGGGAACTGGACGGCCGACTACGTGCGCCTGCGTTTCGCAGCACAGCTCGCCTGAGCACCGGTGAGATGGGGTCGCGCGTGCGGCGACTCAAGACACCGCTTCGAACCTGCTGTCCGGACGCATGCGGAATGCGAGCAACACGCCTGCACCCATAAGCAACATGCTGCCAAGAAACGGCAGCTGCCAGTTGCCGGTCTTGTCAATCAAATAGCCGCCCACAACGGGACTGATGATCGCCGCCAGAGCCGAGCCCGAGTTCATCATTCCGCTCGCCGTGCCGCTGTAGTCCGGGGCGATATCCATCGGGATCGCCCACATTGGACCGATGGTCATCTCGGCAAAGAAGAAGCCTGCGGAAAGACAACAGAGCGATATGCCGAGATCGTGGGTGAACATCAGGGGAATGAGCGATAGCAGAGTCATAAGCATGCACACCGAGACCATGGCGCTGCGGGCGCGCTTGAGACTGCCGCTGCGTCTGAATAGTTGGTCGGTGGCCATCCCCCCGAGCGTGTCGCCCAGCACCCCCGCAAAGAATACGCCCGATGAGAAGAGTGCGGCTTTCTTGAGGTCGAGGTTATGGCTGTGCAGGAAGTATTGCGGAATCCAGCTGAGGAACAGCCACAGGGTCCAGCCGTAGCAGAAATAAACGATGGTCACCGGCGCCATGCGTTTGAACAGGGGCTGCCACGGAACGTGGCGTGCCTTTGTGGCCGACGCCGGCAGCATCGCGAGCTCTGCCGCCGTGATGCGCGGATGATTCTTAGGATGCTCGCTGAAGACCAGCGCCCAGAGCGCCACCCAGGCGAAGCTGAGCGCCGCACACGCGTAGAACGAGGCGCGCCAACCCCACGCGGCCATGAGGAAGACGATCAGGGCGGGCGCGACCGCGTTGCCGACGCGCGCGGCCGCATGCGTGACCCCTTGCGCGTAGCCGCGTCGCCCCATCGCGACCCAACGAGACATGGCGGTGGTGGCGGCTGGAAAGGTGGCGCCCTCGCCCAAGCCGAGCAGCACTCGGGCGAGCAGCAGTGAGGCGAGCCCCCCCGCAAGGCCTGTGAGCGCCGTGGCGCTGGCCCAGATCAGGCCGCAAGCAATCAGCGTTCGGCGCGCGCCGAAGCGGTCGCTGATCCAACCGCCGATGATCTGGAACAAGAGATAGGGATAGGCGAACGCCGAGAACACCAGGCCGATCTCGGTCTTGTTGAGGTTGAAGTCCTTGGTGAATCCGGCCGCCGCGGTGCTGACGTTGACGCGGTCGAGGTAGGTAATGAAGTACATCAGGCAAAGCAGACCCAGGACGATCTGGCTGGTGTGCACTCGCTTCATGCGTGGACTTTACGCCGCATCGACCTGTCGCGTGCGTCAGGTGGCCGCTGACAAAGCAGCCTCACTGGCCGCCGTGCAGCGGCCCAAACGTGTTGGCAAGCATCAGGGACATGATCAGGATGCCCGCCCCGAGGGTCAGCACCTGCCGGGTGTTGCGCAGATTGAAGCTGCCGACACGACACACCAGCAGGTAAGCGACGACGAGGTTGAAGAGGCCCCACAGGACATTGACCAGCGCCGAGGACAGGCCCACACCGGGTGGTGATGCGAAGGGGCTCTGAAAGGCGTGCCCCGAGATCCCGTTGCCAAGATGGGGCAAGGTGTTGGCAAGGAACGCGCCGCCGAAGAAGTACGCAATATAGTGGTACCAGCGCATGGTTGCTCCGTGTAATCGCGGCGACAGAATTTATCGCATCCGGCGAACGTCCGCGCAGCGGCAATCAAGCCGGCATCGCGCGTAACTCATGGCCGGAGCACCCTCTTCCGAGCAAGCGCTGAATTGGGCGCGGGACCTACCGGTCGGCTGGCCTGATCAAGCGGGGCTCGTCGAACTCCAGGTGATTTACGTAGGGCGCGACCGGGTGACAGACCATCCGGGTGTCCGGATACGGCCGCAGCAGCTCGTTCGCCTCGTCCACGCTCGATGAGAGCCAGGCGTTGTAGTCTTTCGAGCCGAGTATCGCGGGCATCTGCCCGACCGCAGGATTGATTTCGGCCAGCAGCGGGTTGGCATCAACGGTGATAAGCACGCAGCTTTCGATGACTTCGTCATTCGCTTCTGCGCGCTCCCAGAGCGCTGCGGCACCGAATACCGGCCGGTTGACCAAACGCACGTAGTAGGGCTGATCATGGCCAGCCGGCACGCGTTGCCAGAGATAAAAGCCCGCAAGCGGCACGATACCGCGCTGGCCACATGCCCACATTCTGCGCAGGTCCTGCCCGGACTTGAGCGCATCGCTGCGGACCAAGCCGCAGGGGGTGAAATCGATGGTGCCGCCTGCAGTCTTGTGGGCGAGACCCCACCTCATCATCACGCCTTCCGACTCGCGTTCGTGCATCCGAGCGACAGGAATGCTCTGCGAGATCGCAACGTTGAAGCGCACAGAGAATTGCCACCAGGGACGCGCGATCGTGAGCTCTGCGTCGACTTCCTCTCGACTTGGGATCACGAGTCGCTGAGCCATGCGGAACAGCGTACCGCTCGTAAGACGAGCGGAACATCTGTCCGTCCTGTGCGACACGAAAAGCGCACGCCCGCCGAGCTAGCCAAGCTAGGTCGACTTGCTCGCAGACGTCTCCCCTGGCACCAGCAGCTTGACTTTGCAGCACCTCACCGCACCGACAACGGTCAGGCGAGCAGGCCGTACTCACTGAGCCAATCGGTGACCCGTTCCATGCGCTGCGCAAGGCCCGGTCCTATGGAGACCACCAACACTCTGTCATGAGTCTTGAGCGGCGCAGCGCGGCGCGACTTCGGCGTCTTGAGTTGCTCCAGAATCCGCTCCGGCTGAACGGCCGCCGAGGTGGATACCAGGTAACCGACCACTGACCCATCGTAAGACGACATCGCGGGCTGCACCTTTCCAATGTCCTTCAACGCCTCAAGCAGCAGCGGCAGCGACTCCTCGATGCGATCGCGCAGATCGGTCCCCCTGTCGAAGCAGACCAGTACCAGGTACGGGATAAACTCCTCATCCTCAGTCATCATTTGTTCTCACTATCTCTGCGGCGCCTGCGCCGTACGGTTGCGTGCGGCGTCAGCGCGGGTGTAACCACGACGGCAGAAAAGAGTACGCATCGAACTGTAGCTTCCGATCGTATGGGACGCGGTGTTTGTCGAGGAGTGCCTGCAAACGACCTGCCTTGTAGGCATCGAAGACATCGGTGCAGCCGCCCACGAACTCCCCGCCGACGAAGATCTGTGGAATCGTGCTAATCGAGGTGCGCGCGCTCAAGGCCGCTCTGATTTCTCCACCCCGGTTGGCTGCCTGGTATTCGACCGAGTCGAGATCGACCGAACGGTAGGAAACTCCCAGCTTTGCGAACATCCTGCGCACCGACCAGCAGAACTCGCACCACTCGAGCGCGAACATCACGACCGGCTGTGCCGGGTCCGCGATGGTACGGGCGACGAACGCCTGGGCATCAGCCGGTGCTGCCTGCGGCACACTCGTCGGCGCCGGCGGGGCCGGAGCCGAAGGTGTGTCAAAGCGATAGTTCGGCGTCGAGCGTGCGATAGCCAACTCCTCGTCGGTCATGTCGACGGGGATCTCGCTGAAGAGCGGCGTGCTCAAGTAGCGCTCACCGGTATCAGGCAGCATGCACAGGACATTCGCGCCGGGCGCGGCATCACGACAAACCTGCAGCGCGCCTGCCAGCGTCGCTGCGCCGGAAATGCCCACGAAGATGCCCTCTTGCTGCGCCAGCTCGCGCGCCAGCTTGAGAGACTGCGCCCCGTTGACCGGAACAACCCGGTCAATCAATTTCAGGGAGACTGCCTCCTCGGTAAGCTTCGGAATGAAGTCCGGACTCCAGCCCTGCATCAGATGCGGACGGAAGGTGGGGTGGCTGCCGGCTGGCGAGCGGTCGGGATTGCGGGGCTGCGCGATGCCGCTGCCGAGCAGCTGCGAGTTGTCCGGTTCACACGCGATGATGCGCGTTTCGGGGCTGCGCTCGCGCAGCACCCGCGCGACGCCTTTCAGCGTGCCGCCGGTGCCAAAGCCGGTGACGAAATAGTCGAGGCGTTCGCCTGCGAAGGCTGCCAGGATCTCGGGTGCGGTGGTACGGGAATGCGCCTCGGCATTCGCTTCGTTTTCGAATTGCCGGCACAGAAACCAACCGTGCCGCTGCGCAAGCTCGACCGCTTTCGCCAGCATGCCGCTGCCCTTGTGGGCTGCCGGGGTGAGCACGACCCGCGCGCCGAGAAAGCGCATCAGCTTGCGGCGTTCGACGCTGAAGTTCTCCGCCATGGTTACGACCAGCGGGTAACCCTTCTCGGCACACACCATGGCGAGACCGATTCCGGTGTTACCGCTGGTGGCCTCGATCACCGTCTGTCCCGGCTTGAGGTTGCCGCTACGCTCGGCGTCCTCGATGACGCCGAGCGCCAGGCGATCCTTGACTGATCCCATTGGATTGAATGCTTCGATCTTGACGTACAGCTTCACGTGAGCCGGGGCGAGCTTCTTGATCCTGACCACCGGCGTGTTGCCGATCGTTTCAAGAATGCTGTCAAACTTGCTTTTGGAACGATCCATAGGATGGCTCCCTCGCTCAAGGACACGGCATTCTTACACCCGCTGGCCTTTAGCTGTCGCGCGACATCTTGGCCGTCTGGCAAGGTTCCACGCGGATCCTGAAACCCGGATGGCGAGCACTGCCTGGGGGCCGGCTCCCAACGTCTGTCATGCGCGATCGTCCCAGCGCACATCTCGCAGCCTAACGCTCGGGGTAGCTCGAGCTCCCTGATCGCGCAATTCTCATGCGCTCAATGACTTACGAGATTCCCCGGGTCCAGCCCGGGGACGCTCAAGGCTTTTGGTGTGGGCGGACACTCACACCCGCGTCCTTGCACCGGCGAGCGGTCAGGGTTGTGCGAGCGGAGCGCCTGTCTTCAGGCTTGTCGTTGCGGGCCGTCCATGGGGGCCGTCCATGGGAACTTCGATCTCGCCCGTGCTCTCCCCGCGCGCGTCACGGATCACCTCTTGCCCATGCGCCCTTGCCTGCAGATGGAGCAGGTTGGCCAGAGTGCGCCGCGATACGCTGCCCTGAGAGTAGCCGATTGCCCACGAGACCACGCAGCCGCTGATCGTGCAGATGATGTTGGGGAGCCAGGAGGTCAAGAAAGTATGCATGATGGGTGGGCTTCTCTCCCGGGGAGCTGGGTAACGCACTGCGAGCAGCGCAGTCGCTCGTGGACCCGGCTCTCGGATTCGAAGTGCCGCTGTACGAGAGGTCACCGATCAACGCAGTCGTACACTGTCTGGCCTTCGACCCGCCCGGCTTCAACGTTCCTCCCCTGACTGACGCAGTCAGATTCCGCCAGCTCCAGGGCGCGGGCTTCACGCCCTTTGCCCCCAGCCGGCTCACCGGCACCCGGAAACGATCGGTTGTCCGTGGGCGAGAAGTTTGCGCATCCGGCGACGAGAGTCGCACAAGCCAGGATTGTCCATTTCACGTTCGCGTCTCCGGGATGTGCGGTGCTGAGCCCGAAGGCGCTCAGCGACGAAAAAAGAGAGCCGCCGGCGCGCATGTCCACGCCAGGCGGACCAGGCTGAATCCGCTCGAACAGTCTCTCGGGGAGCGAGCGACGTTCATTTAGGGGTCTGGATTCAGGCGCTAACGTTACTCGGCCCATGCGAGGTAGTCCGTACGGCAGCGAACATGCCACTGCCCACGCAGCGCTTGCCGCGCTACGAGAAGAGAAGGTGATCAAATGGTTTTCAGGGCATCCCACGGCCTGAGCGAGTTCCCAGTCCCGTTCCGCGGTGCTCCGCGCCGCAGTTCAGTCACCCGGCTGCTAACGGTCGCGACGCTGCGTCAAACGGATGCGGCTTGTACCGCGTGACGGAGTTTCAACGGGGCCCTGACGTGCCTAAAGGCTTCCTTGGTTCCACCCGTTCCGGTGACAAGAATATCCCCATAGCCAAGAATCCGGGCACCGATCCCCTGATTCACCGCTACCGTCTCGACCTTCTGCACCTGCATTTCGAGCGTGCGCCGTTTGAGGAACCCGACCTTGATGATGATCCGCTTGTTCGTTACAGCGAACTCAGAGGTGGCGTAGTCGAAGTATCTCACCGCCGCGAGCACCAGCGCGCCGAGCAGGAAGAGGTGGCCAACCGGCCGCGTCGCTGGGGCAAGCAGATAAAAAATTACCGCCAGCAGCGCGAGAGTCACAGGCACGGTGAATATAACAAGCGAAAGGTGAGTGCGAAACGTAACCTGTTCACCCGCCAAGAGATTGCTATCGACGTAGCTCATATCGCGCCTGCGCCGTTGCGAGAGTTGCACTCATCATATGGGTCTTCGTTGCTACAAGAAACGGCGCGTTGACGGCACGAGGCGTTGGCCCAGCGGCTGCAGCGCTGATTCTCGCCCCCGGCAACTGCCCCGGCGGTACCGAGGCCGAGTCGCGGGAGAACCGCATCGCCTTAAAAGGAGGTCTCGATTTCGTCAACGGACAATATGATGAGGTAACCGTGGCGGTCATTGACGCCAGAGGATGCGTCAAAGTCCAACAGAGGGTCCACGGCCCATTCATGAATCCAGTCGGGGAAAAGCCGAGTGTCCTCGGAACGCTTACCGGACCGACCCGCACGCTGCTTCGGCAGGTCAAGCGCCTCTTAGGCGGGAAGTGTGCCGTCTTCTACGCAGGCTCGGTCGCATCGCCGTAATGATTCCTCGCCGCACACATTCGGCTCGGAATGCCCCCCCGGCGCCTGCGGCGGTGAATGGAATCAAAGGCTGTGTGTAATCGCACCCCGCCCAGGTATGGTCACAAACAGCGCATAAGCAGCGCAGTAGCGTAGCGCGCCGCTCTGTTATGTACCGCACAGACGGGATCGGACGTACCTGATGATCTTCAGCTTCCTCGCGGGAGCCTCGCCGCGATGGCAGGAGCGGGCCAGCGCAGCATGAGAGGCCGCCATCGCCCCAGCGGGGCGACATGATCTGATCCGCAGGAGGAAGAAGTATGCCCGCAGCACCAATGATGGAACGCATTGCAGACGTGTCGCCGGGTCTCAAGGCGCGTGTTGCAGGTGGTCTCTATCTGCTCAGCTTCCTGACGGCGGCAGTCACCGAGCTCTTTGCGCGCGGCAGCTTGAATTTCACAGGCGGCCTTGTCGCGGTCTCAGGTATGGTCCTTGTGACGCTGCTCCTCTATGACATCTTCAGGGCGGTGAACCGCAGCCTCTCGTTGCTTGCGGCGCTCTTTGGCCTCCTGGGTCTCACCTTCGAGGCTCTTCGATTGCAGCCTTGGGGCGTGAACGCCGCCATAGTGTGCGCTGGATTCTATTGCCTCCTGATCGGCTACCTCATTTTCAGCTCGGTCCTACTGCCGCGAGCTCTCGGCGCGTTGATGACAGTGGCCGGTCTGGCCTGGCTCACCTGGCTGTCAAACCCGCTCGTGAAGCATCTGTCCCCCTACAATCTGGCCGCCGGCGCGCTCGCGGAACTGTCGGTGTTTCTGTGGCTCCTCGTGATGGGACTAACGCTCAGTGATGGACCGAGCTGGAAAGTGCACGGCGCGTCCGTTGACGCCAGAAGCGCCATCGCAGAGTAGCTTCGGGCCCGCAAGCGTTAATCGGTCAACCACTCTGGGACTCACCGCCTTTGCCGGCAGCGTTGTGGACTCTGAGCCAGCCCGCCTCGATGTAGCCTGATCAGTGATGCGGCGTTTGAATGACTCTGTCCTGAGTGACTGACACCTTAGATGATCTGTTGGAAGCTACGCCCTGCCACCACGTGGCCCAAGGAAATACCACAGGATCAGACCGAGCAGCGGCAGGAGCACCACCACCAGTATCCAAACCAATTTCTTTTCGTTGGAAGCGGCACTCTGAGCGATGTTGATTACCGCCCATATATCGCCAGCAAGTATCAGCAGTCCCCAAAGACCGTTGTATCCGACGGACAGCATTATTGGATCCTCCCGTTCTGCGACATCTCACAGCCTCAACGTTGCTCCCCCGATGACAGGGCACAGTCTCGCACGAGACTATTCACAGTCGAAGTCTGCTCTGCTGAAACGTCAGCTCCGCACCAACCCGGGGAGCCATTTCTGGTCGACTCACGAGTATAAAAACCTTTCTAATCAGTAGCCGCGCGCCACTCGCCTCGGAAAGGCTGCTCGACGGCGCCGACGGGTATCATCGCTGCGGCGGATCGAATTGCGTGTAGAAACGGTCGAGTACGGCCCGCTGGCCCGGCGAGATCTTGCGCAACGCCACCGTCCGATCGAACCATCCGCCTCGGTCCACCTCTGGAAATCGCTCCTTGCGGCCTGAGTGCGGCGGCCATTCCATCTCGAAGGCGTTGCTGCGCAGTGCTACCGGATCCCAGTCCCCCTCGAAAGCCCAGACATGAAGGTGCTTGCCGCTCGGCAGCCGGAAGCTGCCGAGCTCGAGTCCCGACCCCACAACGCGCCGATCGAATCCTGTCTCCTCCCGGAACTCGCGCCACGCGCATGCAAGCTTGTCCTCCCCGGATTCGATGAGCCCCTTAGGCACCGACCACGCACCCTCGTCCTTCCGCGCCCAGTAGGGGCCGCCGGGATGCACGAGAAAAATCTCCGCGCCGGCGGCCGTCTTGCGATACAGCAGAATTCCCGCGCTCACCTCCGGCATGCGTGCCTCGTGTTTGTGATGGCCAAGCGATGGCGCTCTGGCGCTAGAGACAGGCGCTAACGTAACAGTACTCGCGCGCCGCGGGACAGGATGCTCGCGACCTGAAACGGCGCGCAGTCTGCTCGTCGCCATCATATAGAAGGAGAGCCCCGGCAAATCAACTGACGCATGTGCACGCTTGCCTAAGCCGAATTCGGACGGCTCGCAGGCAGTGGCGTTTTGTACCGCCCGGTGCGCGTGTTATATATGCACGTATATAACGCTTTCGGCGGCTTCGTTCGGGGGAAATGCTATGCGGACTGTCCGGTGGGGCGCCCTCGCGGTGCTCGCTCTAGCCCTCGGCTGCAATCAGTCGGCGAGCGCCGCCGACCCCTCAGGCTCAGAAGCCGCTTCCTGCGGAAGCTTCCATGATTTCGCCAGCACCGATTGCCCCCTGAGCTGGCACGGCATCACTCTCTACGGAGTGTATGACGTCGGCGTGGGTTGGGTGAGCCACGGCCTGCCCGAGAACGGCTACAACTACGAAGGCGAGTCCCTCGTCAACCGCAACGGCAACAGCTCGCAGTGGCTCATTGCACAGAACAACCTGTCGCAGACGGGGCTCGGCATCAAGGTTAGGGAGGAGTTCGCGGAGGACTGCTTCGTGGTGCTCACCCTGTCCACAGGCATCAATCCGCAGTCGGGTCAGCTCGCGAACATGGCAGCCACCAACGTCGTGAATGCCGGGCTCCCGAGGGGCAGCTATTCGTTCGTCGGCGACGGTGCGCGCGCCGGCCAGACCTTCAATGACGAATTCGCTGGTGGCATATCCTCCAAACAGCTTGGCACCCTGACCTTCGGTCGGCAGCGCGCGCTCGGCACCGATGCCATGCTCGCCTACGATCCGGCTGGCGGTGCCTATGGCTTCTCGTTCATCGGCTACAACGGCCTGATGGCCGGCGGTGGCGACACCCAGGACACCCGCTGGGACCAGGCCATCAAGTATCGCCTTCCCTCCGAGCTGCTGCACTTCGGCGCGATGTACAAATTCGCCGACGGTTCCGGCGGCTGTTACTCCGCCTCTCCAACCTGGAGCGCCACCAACTGTACGCCGGAGCAGCCCCACAACACCGCCTACGGATTCGACCTCGGCGGCAGCTATGCCAAGCTGTCCGCCGACGTCGTCCTGCAGCATTACAACCAGGCGATCAGCGTGGTGAATCCTCTGCTCGGGCCTCAGAGTCTGACGCAGCCTTATCAGTCGACCGTCAACAGCGTCAACATGAACCAGATCAACGGCGCCAATCTGATCGGCACGGCCAACACCGAGTATGGCATCGTGACCGACAACACCGCGCTCATGGTCGCAGCCAAATACGTCTGGGATCCGTTCAAGTTCTATGGCGGCTACGAGCATATCCGCCAGGACAACCCGTCGAACCCGTTGGGCGTCGGCGCCGGTGCTCAGGGCGGCTATCTACTGAGCGGCGTAGAGGACAACAACCTCGACTCTCCGAAGATCGTGCAAGTCTGGTGGACGGGCGTGAAATACGCCTACGACAGTCGCACGGATATCACCTTGTCCTACTACCACGAGCAGCAGAATGACTTTCGCCTCCCCCCGGCCTGCACGCCCAGCAGTTACCGCAGTTCCTGCGCCGGCACCCTGAACGAAGTCTCGCTGTACGTCGATCACCATTTCACCAAGCGGTTCGACGGCTACGCGGGTATCGCTTATTCGAACGTCAGCGGTGGGCTCGCCATCGCCATTCCGCACGGACCCGGCGTCCCGTACTACCACGACGACAACGTGGCTCCGGTCATCGGGGGTCGTTTCAGCTTCTGATCAGCTATGGGAGCAGCGCGAACTCGCGCGTCGTCGGCAGCCGGCAGATCCGTGGCCCCAGGCGCCTAACCGCCGGCGGACGCTTGCGTTGCGCACGACGGCCCGCGATCTGGTACGCGGTGTCCTGGCTGAAGACGCACTCCGGCGGACGGCGGCGCGACCACTTAGCAAAAGAAAGGCCCCGCGAAACGGGGCCTTGCTCGCACACAAGTGCTTTGCCAGAGGCGATCGTCAGGCTGCGGCTGCCAGCAATCTCCAGTTCTTCGGCAAAATGACCGCGTCGATAGCATGCACGACGCCGTTCGTTGCAACGGTATCCGCCTTGGTCACGCGAGCCTCATTGACTCGCACGCCGGATGAGGACACGACTGCCGTCAGAGGCGTGCCTTGCGCCGTTGCCAGTTCTCCTGACTTCAGTTCTTCGGCCATGAAATGGCCCGAGACGACGTGGTAGTTGAGGACTGCCTTGAGCTTGCCCGCGTCCTTGAGCAGATTGTCGTATGCACCCGCCGGAAGTTTCTTGAAGGCCTCGTCCGTCGGCGCGAAAACCGTGAATGGGCCCTTGCCGGCCAGCTCACCGCGCAGACCCACTGCGTCGATTGCGGCAACGAGGGTTGTGAAACGGCCCGCTTCGATCATCGTGTCGACGATGTTCTTCGAGGGTGTATTAGTAGTGCCCCTGGCGCCTCCGCCATTAGGAACGCTCTTAAATTGATCCATAGATTGAACCTCTACGTGTAGCCAGCGAGGATTCGCCGACCAGCTCAGCTCGTCTGCGGCTGAGGGCGCGGAGTATGCGCTCGATACCGAGCGCGTGCGGCGCGCGAGGCAAATAAACACTCTTCACGATTCACCTTGCAATACGCCTCAACCGATCTGTAGCCACCGCTCAGCGAAAACTCACGGGCCGCGGATGCTGGTTACGCGCTTCGAAGCTCCTGATCTGCTGTTCGGCTTCGTGAACCGTCACGCCATAGACCTCCTCGATCTGGCTCGCAAGGCGCGCACGGTCGCCCGCAATAAGATCGAGGTGCAGGCCGGTGAACTTTCCCCAGTTTGCATGCACCTCGCCTCTGAATCGCTGCCAGCTGGCTTGCACGCTATTCCAGTCCATTTTAGGTCTCCTGCGTTCCGCGGCGCGGCAACGCTCAGGGCTTCGCAAGATATCTTCCACTCTTACCGCACCGCGCACCCGGCACCCTAGGCATTGGGGCGTTTCTCGCGTTCTAAAGATGCAGCCGGACACTTTGAAGGGCCTCGTACTCCGTCGACGGCGAGGTTAGGACCGTGCAGATGCGTCATTTGCTGTACAAGGTTAGTGAATGATGCGCACGCCCACCCGCCGCAGGGCCTGGTGCAACATGGGTATCAATTTTCACGGCAAACTTAGATGAGCCTGCTTCTTAAATGCAGCAAGGAGGCTGTCGGTCACGAGCGTGCGTTGAGTTCAGAGGTGCGGTCGTACGGGTACGCCCCTCGAGAGCGCCCAAGCGCAACATTCGCGGCGGGTCGATTGAGCCGTAATGGATAAATCATCTGTGATCGTGGCAGTGGCGTTCTCTGCAGCCGACTTTGAGCCGCTGTCCGAACTGCTGGCCGCTTTGCCGGCGGCATGTGCCGCGGCCCTCATTGTCGTTCAACGTCTCGATTCGAGCCGCGAGAGGCTGCTGTTCGAGACTCTCAGTCAGAGAACCATTCGTCCGGTGATGCGCCCGCACGACGGAGTGGTGGCAGAACAGGGCAACGTCTACGTAACCGCAGCCAACATGGCGCTGACCATGACCGGTGGCCGCATTCGCGTGACACCTAATGCGGGCGGTCTTCATCATCCCGGAGATATTCTGTTCACCTCGCTCGCGCAACAGCGTGGCCACGACGCCATCGGCGTGGTTCTCTCAGGCGAGGGCTCCGACGGCGCCTTGGGCATCAGGGCGATCAGGCAAAGCGGAGGCGTCGCACTTGCGCAGCACCCGGGTTCCGCTCGCTTCCCCAGCATGCCCATTAAGGCCATTGAAACCGGGTGCGTTGCTTTCGTGTTGCGCCCGCATGAGATAGCCCAAGAGTTAGCCCGTCTCAGCGACGTCCCGTCCGCCACCTCACTCGCGATCTTTTCGGGACGAAAGGGAGCCTTCTCTCTCTTCGCCGCGTCGGGCCGGACCTTTCAGTCAGCGGCCCACGATGATCTCCTGAGCTCGCTTTCCCAACACGACTCGGAATGCCCATGAATATCGAAGCGAACACTGCAACGACCTGGCGTGCGCGAGCGTTGCAGAATCCTTTCGTCCGAATACTGCTCGCGCTTCTCTCGATCGCCATTCCGTTCGCCATGGTTGCAACGCCGTTCAATCTGTTCGTCTCCGACAAGTCCCTGAAGCGCCTGGGCGCACTTCTCCTCACGGCAATCGTCCTGGGGGCGTACTCGGGGTACGTGCGCATCATCGAGAGACGCTCGGTTAATGAACTCTCCGGCTCCCGCATGCTTCGCGAGCTGGGTGCGGGCATTCTGCTCGGGGCGCTTCTCTTCTGTATGACGATCGGCCTGCTGGCCGCACTCGGGGTCTATCACGTCACCGGCACCAATGGGTGGATGGTGGTAGCCGCCGTCCTGCCGGGTTTCATCCTGTCCGGGGTTCTCGAAGAAGTCGTAATGCGCGGGATTGTGTTCCGGATACTGGAGCACTCATTCGGCAGCTGGCTTGGCCTCGCAGTCTCGGCCGCCATCTTCGGTTTGCTGCATCTGCTGAATCCCGGAACGACATTGCTGAATGCCGGCTGCGTCATGGTCGAGGCCGGAGTCCTGCTGGCGGCGGCCTACATGGTTACGCGCCGCCTTTGGTTCTGCATTGGCCTGCATATTGCCTGGAACTTTACCGAGGGCGGAATCTTCTCCGCCGTAGTCTCTGGAGGCGACACCAAAGGTCTGCTGCAAGCCCGGTTTGCGGGACCAGACTGGCTGACCGGAGGCGCATTTGGCGCGGAAGGGTCGGTCGTTGCCCTGGCGATTTGCGCTGCCGCCGGGATCCTGCTCGTGGCCCAAGCCGTGAGGAAAGGCAATGTCGTCCGACCCTTCTGGTCCGCCAAGCGCTCCATCAGGCAGGCTGCGTAACTAAAACAGCAACCGCGCGCAGACCTCAAACAGCCGGCCGCAAAACCGACTTGCCCTAGTCGGACCTACTGGCTACCGTGGGTCGGGGGCTCTGCGAGCCACCGTTTGGTTCTCTATCACGGACAGTTTACCACCACATGCGCACGCGACTTTCCGAGCTGCTCGACCGCAAGCACGTGCTGCTGGCCGACGGCGCGACCGGCACCAACTACTTTCAAGCCGGCCTCGCCTCCGGGGAACCGCCTGAGTTCTGGACCATCGAGCGACCGCAAGAAGTGGTGGGCTTGCACCAGCGGTTCGTGGACGCCGGTGCCGACATCATTCTCACCAACACCTTCGGCTGCAATCCGCACCGCCTGAAGCTCCACAAGGCCGAGCACCGCACCTACGAGCTGGCGAAACGTGCCGCCGAGCTGGCGCGCAGCATCGCTGATGGCGCCTCGCGCCCCATCGTGGTCGCCGGGTCCGTCGGACCGACGGGTGAGCTGTTTGAGCCCCTGGGCAAGCTGACCCACGAGGCAGCGGTGACCTCCTTCCGCGTTCAGCTCGAGGGCTTGCGCGACGGGGGAGCGGACGTTGCGTGGATCGAGACCATGTCGGCGCCCGAAGAGGCCAGCTGCGCGGCGGAGGCCGCCATCGCCGTCGGCTTGCCGTACGTGATTACCTATTCATTCGACACCGCGGGTCGCACGATGATGGGGCTGCTGCCGAGCGTCGCCGCCGCGACGGTGGCTGCGCAGGCGATCCCGCCGCTCGCCATCGGCGCCAATTGCGGGGTCGGCGCGCCCGATATTCTCGTCTCGCTCATCGAGATGCGCGATGCGCCCTTCCCGCTCATCACCAAGGGCAACTGCGGCGTGCCGCATTTCGAGGGTACGGAGGCCGTTTATTCGGGGACGCCGGAAATGATGGCCAATTACGCGCGCCTCGCGATTGATGCCGGTGCGCGCATCATCGGTGGCTGCTGCGGCACGACACCCGCCCATGTGGCCGCCATGCGCGCCTCCATCGATGCCCACGAGCGCGGCAACCATCCCACCCTCGATCGCATCGTCACGCAGATCGGGCCGCTCGCAAACGCACCGCCTGCCGAGAATGCCAGGCGGCCTGCGCGCCGCCCGCGACGCTAGCGCGTGTCAGCCGGTCGGGCCGAGGAAATCGCGTTTGCCGAGGTCCACGCCATTCTTGCGCAACAGCGCGTAAGCCATGGTCACGTGAAAGAAGAAGTTGGGTAACACGAAGTTCGTCAGGTAGCTGATTCCGGTGAACTTCAAAGTCGAATTCGGGAACTGCAGGACGATATCGCGCGTCTCCGCTCCCTGAAACTGTTCGGGCTTGATCGACTTGATGAAGTCCAGGGTCTTGGTGACGCGCGCCTTGAGCTCCGGAAGCGTCGACTCCGTGTCCTCGTGCTTCGGGATTGGGACGCCGGCCAGACGCGCCGCGGCGCCCTTCGCGTTATCGCAGGCAATCTGGATCTGGGCTGACAGCGGCAGCATATCGGCGATCAGGCGTGCCTGAGGAATTACCTTGGGATCGATCTTCTTCGCTTCCCCATGGCTGATTGCCTTATCGAGGATGGCCGAGAGATTGGTGAGGCTCAGCGTGAGAACCGGAACCGATACGTCATAGAGGGAGACGGGCATTTAAGTCCTCCAGAATATGTGTCTGAAAAGTGTGCTGGCGTTACTCTATCAGCCGCACATTACAACGCATACGTGAGCCGAGCCCACGACCCCTAGCTCGGGTCAGCGGTCGGCTCGATACGAGGTACTGCAACGCTTGGGGTTTCGCCCCGAGCGACCGACGTCACCACAGCCGTGCGAAACAGCACTCGCGCCACGAGCAGCGCGAGCAACGCGCCCGAGAGCTGCGCGATCACGAATCCCGGCACGTCCGCCGGACGGATTCCCGAAAAGCTGCCGGTCAGGGAACGCGCGATGGTGATCGCCGGATTGGCGAACGAAGTCGAAGCGGTGAACCAGTAAGCCGCTCCGATCCACGCCGCGACCATCCAGGCGGCATCCCGGGGGCGCGGTAGTCCCAGGATCACGAGGATCAGGCCAAACGTCGCCACGCCCTCCGCCAGCCACTGCCCGGGACCGGTGCGAACGTGCGCGGACGCCTGCAGCCAGGGGAGATCGAACATCGCGTGCGCGAGCAAAGTCCCGAGACAGCAGCCGATTATCTGCACGACCATATAAGCCCCGGCGTCGCCCCAGGGGAGCGCGCCGCGGATGGCCTGCACGAGCGAAACCGCCGGATTGAAGTGCGCCTGACTCACCGGGGCGAAGAGCGCGATGAGCACGGCCAGCACGGCCACCGTCGCGAGGGTGTTGGCCAGCAACGCGATCGCCGCGTTCCCTCCCGCCAGGCGCTCTGCCATCACACCCGAGCCTACGACCGTCGCCGCAAGCAGCAGCGACCCGATCGCTTCGGCGCTCAGCCTGCGCTTGAGGCTCACGGGCTATCGCCCGGCAAATTGCTCCTGCCGATCGCATTCAGCCGCTCCTGCAGCTTGATCCCATCGAGTGAGGCGAGCGGCAGGCTCGTGAAGATCCTGATGCGGTTGTCGAGCGCCTTGAACGTGGCGCGGAACGCCGTCCACCGGTCGCTCTCGAATCCTTCGACCGCCGCCGGGTCCGGCAGGCCCCAGTGTGCAGTTACAGGCTGTCCTGGCCAGTACGGACAGACCTCCCCCGCGGCGTTGTCGCAAACCGTGAATATGAAATCCAACGCCGGCCCCTCGGGGGCAGCGAACTCGTCCCAGCTCTTGCTGCGCAGGCCTGCCGTCGGGAGCTCCATGCGGTTCAGGAGCTCGAGCGCGATCGGGTGCACGCTGCCCTTGGGGTGACTGCCGGCACTGAATCCCTGGAATTTGCCCCGTCCCCAGTGATTGATCAGGGCCTCAGCGATGATGCTGCGCGCGGAATTCCCCGTGCACACGAACAGGACGTTGTAGGGCCGATCTGGCAAGCGTCGCTCTAAGCGGCGCCCAGAGTCTTCGCCATGCAGGCCGCCGAGCTCGGGCAGAGCGAGCGAAACTCCTCACTCCCCTTAATGTCAGCGGGCGCCGCGTCGCGATCGATGACGGCGTAGCCGCGGCGCGCAAAGAAGTCCGCAGCGGTCTGCGTGAGGAGAATCAGCTGGCTGATCCGCGCCGCTCGCGCGAGCCGCTCGAGCTCCCCGACGACGGCCTCTCCCAGCCCGCGGTCGCGCCGATCTGCTGCCACGGCGACGGAGCGCAGCAGCGCGGATGAGCCGAAGCGCTGCAGCGCCCCGGCGGCGATCACCCGATCGTTTTCACGGATGACCGCAAACTCGGGGCGTGCGGATTCGAGATCGCTGCTCGGCAGGCCGCAGCGCTCGAGCAGCGCCCGGATGGCGGCGAGGTCGTGCGCGCCGGCGGGGGCGACCCGAGTCACGTATCCGACCCGCGGACGCGATTGCCCGCGCAGCAACTCGACTCGCTGCCGGCGGCCGCGGGCTCCTGCATCGCCCTCGGCAGAATCTCATCGGTGCCGTAGACGGAAGCGTCGCCGGTGGTGAGGAAAACCTCCCAGGGAAGGCCCTGTGGATCGTAGACCCAGCTCTTCTCGCTCCGGGCGTAGCAGCAGGTGGTCTCCCCCTGCTCGAGCACCGGCGCATCGACACCTCGAAGGCGCCCGTAAACCTCGGTCAGTTCCACGCGATCCTCCACCTGGACGCCCAGGTGCTGCAGGCCAGCCCGGTCGCTGCGCCGGCTGATCGCGAAATTCACGCGCGGATCCTCCAGCATCCATCTGGCGTAATCGCTCTTGCGAACCGTCGGATCGGTCGCGAACAGTCGCGAATAGAAGCGCACCGAGGCCTCAAGATCCCTCACCGACACGTGCACGTGGAGGCGCTTCATGCTCGCTTCCTCGGCTGCGCAGGCACGGCCTCGGGCTCACAGGCCGTGCCACAAGCCTGGTCCGCCAGGCTGCAGCAGTTCTCAGTGAGGAATCCCACCAGCGCCTTCATGCGCTCGAAGTTCGGGCTGTAGAAGAGATTGCGGGCCTCGCGGCGGCTGACGATGAGTCCCGCCTGCATCAAGCCCTTCAAATGGAAGGACAAGGTGGGCGCCGGCAGCTCGAGGCGCGCGGCAAGCTCGGACGGCGTGTACCCCTCGGGGCCGCGCTTGACCAGCAGGCGATACACCGCGAGCCGCGACTCCGAGGCCAGAGCGCTCAATGTCGGGATGGCGTCCTTTGATTTCATGCTTTCAAGTATATGGAAAGACTTTGCGATTGCCAATCGAGTGCGGCACCCGGTCCGGCACGGCGCCGGTTGACTCGACGCGCAGCTTGAGGCACCTTCTCGCCCGCGCGACAAGTTCCCCTTTCGGGGATTAAAACGGGAACTCGGGTAAAAGCCCGGGCTGCCCCCGCAACTGTACGCGGTGTGCCACGCATCGAAGACCACTGGATGGGAATCCGGGAAGGTGATGCGAGGACGAAGCCGCAAGCCAGGAGACCTGCTTGTCGCGGTCGCCCAATCGAGCAGCCGGGGCGTGCTGCACGAGCGGAACTTACCGAGTGGCGACACGGACCGCGTGGCAGGACGTGGTGCTCAGGTCGCACTCGCACGAGCGTAGTCGACCGGCGTCCTCCCGCGCGATCCCTTGGGTCAGCGCAACTTGGGAGGTCTGCCGTGAAACAACCGTTTGCTGCGGTGTCTGCCGCCGTCCCCTTCATCCTCTTTGCCGGCGCTGCGCGTGCGCAGATCGCCGCCGACAGCACGCCATCGTCGGCGCTCGATCAGGTCGTGGTGGTCGCCAATCGTGCCCCTGAGCCGCTCTCGAAGGTCGGCAACTCGGTCACCGTACTCACCGACGCTGACATCCGCGAGAGCCAGGCGAGCATCGCTTCCGACCTGCTGGCGCAGACGCCCGGTATCACGGTCGCACGCACCGGCGGTGTCGGCCAGCCCACCTCGGTGTTCATCCGCGGCGCCGAGAGCGACCAGACCGTGGTCATCATCGACGGCGTCAAGATGACCGACCCGTCCCTGCCGGCCGGAGGCTTCGACTTCGAAAATCTCCTGATCGGCGACATCTCGCGCATCGAGATCCTGCGCGGTGCCCAGTCGACGCTCTACGGCAGCGATGCCATCGGTGGCGTGGTCAACATCGTCACTGCGGATCCCACCCAGGAGGCCGGCGGCAGCGCCAGCCTCGAGGGCGGATCGCACGCGACCGGCGATGGCACCCTCGCCATCGGCGGCACCTCGGATGCGCTCAGCTGGCGAGTGGCCGGCAACTACTACGGCACGAGTGGCATCCCCACCTTCGATGAGTACCTGGGTGGCCGCCGCGATTGCGCGAGTCAGATCGGCGGTGGCGCCGGACAGGTACGCTACGACCTCAGCTCCGATCTCGAGCTCGACCTGCGCGGATACGTCGTCACGGCGCGTTCCGACTTCGACGGCTTTGACACCCCGAGCGGGGCGTTCGGCGACGACAACGAGTACGGTAAGACACAACAGGGAATCGGCTACGCGGGCCTCACCTGGCACTCGCCGGATCATTCCTTCACCAACCGATTCTCGGTTGAGTACACGAGCTCCGAGACCCGCGAATACGATCCGGACGCGCCGGCAAACTTCGGCTATCCGAGCACCGAGACCTTCTACGGATTCGGCCGCAACATCCGCGAGGAGTATCAGGGCACCTGGAAATTCTCCGACGCCGGGCAGCTGGTGTTCGGGGCAGAGAATGAGCACTCCACGATCCAGTCTGCGAGCCCCTTCACGCCCAACGTCAACGCCGGTGTGATCATCGACAGCGGCTACGTGCAGGGGCAGTACGAGCCCGTGACCGGGCTCACCCTGACGGCCGGCGGCCGCTACGATCACCACGACGTCTACGGCGGGCACAGCACCGGACAGTTTGCGGCGGCGTGGCTGTTGCCGGACCAGCAGACGCTGCTGCGGGCGAGCTTCGGCCAGGGATTCAAGGCACCGTCGCTCTATCAGCTCTACAGCAGCTTCGGCAATCCGGCGCTGCAGCCCGAGACCGCAAACAGCTGGGACGCCGGCATCGAGCACCACGCGCTGCAGGATCGGCTGATCGTCTCAGCCAGTTATTTCCAGCGCCGTAGCGACGATCTCATCAGCTTCTTCGACTGCTTGACCCCGAGCCCGCTGTGTGCGACCGAGCCGTTTGGCTACTACGCGAACATCGCGCGCTCGTTCGCCCAGGGCGTGGAACTGGTGGGCTCGCTCAAGGCCACCGATCAGCTCTCGATCACGGCCAACTACACCTGGACGGACGCCCAGGATCGCTCGCCGGGATCATCCACCTATGGCAACGAGCTGCCTCGCCGGCCGCCGGAAGCGGGCAACGCGGCGGTGACTTATGTGTGGCCATTGCAGCTCAGCACGGCCCTCGCGCTGCGCTATGCGAGTGCCAGCTTCGATGACGCCGCCAACCAGATCCGTCTCGGGGGCTATGTACTCCTCGACGTGCGTGCCGCACTCACCGTCAGCAAACACTTCGAGATGTATGCCCGCGTCGAGAACCTGACCGACCACCACTACGAGACCGCGTACCAGTACGGGACACTCGGGCGCTCGGCATACCTCGGCGGGCGCGCAACCTTTTGACGCCGCGATCGGTTGTTCGCTCAGGCCTCGATTCCAACCGGCACGGCATAGCCGGCCCGTGGCAGCAGCAGCCGCAGCAGCGGGCCAGTCATGACCGTGGTCACCACCGCCATGATGACCAGCATGGTGAACACGTTCTGCGGGATGAACCCGAGATCGAAGCCGATGTTGAGCACGATCAGCTCCATGAGCGCGCGCGTGTTCATGAGCGTGCCAAGAATGGTTGCCTCGCGGTGCTTGAAACCGAGTCCGCGGGCGGCGAAATACACCGGGATCACCTTACTCAGAATCGCGGCCGCCAGCACCACTGCGAACCACCCCCAGTCGGAGGCGCTCGTCAGCCCGAGGACATTGGTGCGCAGGCCCGTGTAAGTGAAGAACACCGGCAGAAAGAACACCAGCACGAACTTGCCGATCTGATCACGCCACGCCTCGACGAAGCGCCGGTCCTGGTGGAACAGCAGCCCGGTGAGGAAGCCGCCGAAGATCGTGAATATGCCGAGCTTGTAGGTGCAGATGCCCATGCTGAAGATGAGGCACACGATCGCCGTCATCAGATTGGGTGGCACCTGGCCATTGTGCGCGGGCATGCTCGAGAGCAGCCAAGCTGACAGTCGACGTAAGCCGAGCCACGCGGCGGCACCCAGCAGCACGATACCGCCCACCTGCAGACCGATGGCGCCGGCGGAGAACTGCGCCGAGGCATAGGCGGAGATGCCCGCGAGAAGCACCCAGCCCGTGACGTCGTTGGCCGCCGCCGCGGAGATCGCCACGACTCCGATCTCGGTCCGCGTCAGGTCGAATTCGCGCAGGATGCGGCCCAGAATCGGCACCGCCGTGATCGCAAGTCCGACGCCGAAGAACAGGCTGTAGGTGAGGGAGTCGATGCCAGGCGCCAGCTGCCGCGCCGACAGCTCACCGATGCAGAAACCAGCTGCGAACGGAATGCACACCGAAGCCGCCGCAATGCCGATGGTCGCGTAGCGATTCCTGGGTCGCGCCAGATGCCCGAACTCGAATTCCGCACCGATCTGAAACATCAGGAGCACCAGACCGATCTGGCTGATGATGGTGATCGGAATTGATGCATGCGCGCCGAACAGCGCCGTCGAGGCGCCGGGAAAGAAGTGTCCGAACAGCGATGGACCGAGCAGCAGTCCGGCGATGATCTCGCCGATGACGCCCGGCTGACCCAGGCGGCGCAACAGCTGGTTTGCTATGCGCGCCGCCGCGATCATCACGATCAGCTGCGACAGCACGTTGAACAGCAGACCTTCAGTCTGATGGACCGATGACTGCATGCCTGCCCGCCCCCGCGCGTTTATCGTTGTGTGCCTGCGCCGCGCCTCGGGCGCGAGCGGCGGCCCTAGTATTACCACGCCACGCCGCAGCCGGTCAGCGTTCGTGCTGGCGGATCGTTGCGCGAGTTCTATGGTCTTTTAAATCAATAATATAGGTGGTTATCGTGATCTTGCTTCTATGTGCGCCCGCTGCCCACCGTGCGCACAGAAGTTCGAACCTGTGGGAACTCGCAAGTACACTCGCGCCGCCAAGGGAGTCATGAGCATGAGAACTACTCTCCCCGTATCCCTCCTGCCGCTCGCTGCCACCTGCATTCTCGCGGGGCTCGGCGTCGCACCGCTTCCCGCCCACGCGGCAGCGAAGGCGCGGCTGGTGCATCGCTACCGCGACGTGCGTCTCTCCCCCGATGCGAATCATGTCGCCTCGATCGAAGGCGACGCGCCGGTCGGCGGCTCGCTTCCCGCGGTGCGCGATCTCATGATCCGCTCCGTCGCCGGGGGAGCGGCGGTGCGCGTCGACCTGCCGTGCGGGCGCGTACCGCAATGCTGGCCGGACTCCCTCGCATGGACCGACGGGGGCAAGTCCCTTGCCTTCACACTGCGCACGCCGGGCAGCCACCGCTACTCCCTCTATACGGTGGCGGCCGATGGCACTCATCTGAAGCTGCTGCTCGCCTTTGGCGGCACGCTGACGGACCTCAAACTTCACCACGACACGCTCGCCCTGCTGGCGATCGAGAATGCACGCAAGGAGGTCGGAGCGACCGAGGCCGGGGCCGCCGTAGCGGGCGACCTCGATGCGGCACCGGCGGAGCAGCGCATCGCGATTCTTGACGGCGCGAAGCTCCGCTGGGTGTCACCCGCCGAGCTGTTCGTCTACGAGTATGACTGGCTGCCCGATGGCAACGGGTTCGTCGCCACGGCATCCCCGGGCGATGGCGACAGCAACTGGTGGACGGCGAAGCTGTACGCCTTCACCCGCGACAGCGCCGATGCCCGTACCGTGTATGCCCCGAGCGATATCCGCCAGCAGATCGCCAAACCGAGCGTAGCGCCCGACGGCAAGAGCGTCGCCTTCATCGGCGGCATCATGAGTGATTTCGGCTCGACCGGCGGCGACATCTACAGCGTGCCACTTACGGGCGGAGCCGCCGTCAACCTCACCCCCGGCATGCATGCCTCGGCGCGGGCGCTCGGCTGGAGCTGCGGCGGCACGCTGCAGGCGCAGCTGCTCGCGGGCGATCATCTGGAGCTCCTCGACCTGGGCGCCGGCCGCGAAGTCGGAAGCCCGCGCGTGCTCGCAAGCGATGCCGACACGGTGCAGGCCGATGCGGCGGTGCAGTCCTTCGCCTGCCCCTCCGGGCTGCGCGCGGCTGCGCATGAGAGCTTCACCGCGCCGCCCGAGATCGAAGTGGGTACGCCCGGGGAGTGGCATGACCTCACGCGCCTCAACGCGGGACTCGCTGACCGCACGACGCAGGTGCGGAGCCTGCACTGGGACAATGAAAAGTGGAGCGTACAGGGCTGGCTGCTCCTGCCGCCCGGCGTGCACGACAAGGTGCCGATGGTGACGATCGTGCATGGCGGGCCGGCGTCGGCGGCCGTGCCGCACTTCGCCGGGCCGGGGACCCAGGCGGCGATGCTCGAGCGCGGCTGGGCGCTCTTTTACCCGAACCCACGCGGCAGCTACGGCCAGGGTGAGGCGTTCACGCTCGCCAATGTGCGCGATCTCGGTCACGGTGACCTGCGCGACATCCTGGCCGGCATCGATGCCGCCGAGCACAGCGCCCCGATCGATGAGGCGCGGCTCGGTCTGACCGGCGGCAGTTACGGCGGTTTCATGACCATGTGGGCCGTCACGCAGACGCGGCGCTTCAAGGCCGGCGTGGCCGCCGCCGGAGTCAGCAACTGGCAGTCCTACTACGGTGAGAACGGGATCGATGAGTGGCTGCAGCCGTATTTCGGCGCCAGCGTGTACGAGGATCCCGAGGTGTACGCGCGCTCATCACCCATCAACTTCATCCGCAACGTGCACACCCCGACCTTCTCCTATGTCGGTGAGCGCGACCTCGAGTGCCCCGCTGCGCAGACGGTGGAGTTCTGGCACGCGCTGAAGGCGCTCGGCGTTCCGACCGCGGTCATGATTTACCCCGGCGAAGGGCACGGGCTGCGCGATCCGGCCGACGCCGAGGATGCGATGCGCCGCACCCTGAGTTGGTTCGACCACTACCTGCGCTAGCAGCAAAGGCACACATGAACCGTTCTGTCGGCTTGCTCATCGGCTGCATCGTCCTCATGAGCCCACCTGCCCCGGCGCAGGATGCCGCGGCGCTCGCAGCCCTCCGCGCCGCCTGCGCCTCGGATGCGCAGAAGTTCTGCGCGGGAGTGCCAGCCGGTGGCGGGCGGATCATCGCCTGCCTCAAGGAGCACAGGGACTCGCTCTCCGATCAGTGCAAACAGGCAGCGCAGGGCGCACAGGCGGCTTACGGCGGTGGCTCCTCGGCGGCCACCGCCGGCACCGCTGCTGCATCACCGTCCACGGCAGCGGGTGCAACCGCAGCGAGCGGCGCGACGCAAGCAGCCTCGACCTCCTCTGCCACCCCTGCCGCCGCTTCTGCCACCACGTCCGTTTCTTCCAAGTCGTCGCACCCCGCCCATACCGCAGCGGGTGGCTCCGGTACCGCGACGGGTTATCTGCGCCTGAAGCGGGTGCAGATCGTTGCCCATGTCAACGATCCTTCGCTCGGCCCCGGGCCGGTCGATATGCCGGCCGAAGATCTCCTCGTCCCCTCGAGCTGGGACTTCAAGGGCAGCGTCGCCGGCAACACGATGGAGGGTTGTTACTCGGACTTCTATGCGCTCGCCTGGCAGGCCACGAGTCCTGATGGCGGCATCGTGTTCGTCGGCGCCCCGAATTACAGCTGGCAGTACGCGGACGATCCATCGGTGTTGCGCAAGCTGACCGATCCGAACCGGCGCCAGTTGGGCCTCGGGGGGAAACCGTGCCCGGTCGAGAAGCCGATGAAGGCTGAGGCCTACCTGCGACAGAAGATGCTCGAGGGCGCCACAACCGTCATCTCGGTCGAGCCTTTCCCCGAGCTCGACCGGATCGCGCGCTTGCAGCTCGGGCTCGCCGCCAGTGCAGCCGGCGACAGCAGCGGGACTCAGACCGAAGCCATTCGCGCCCACGTCGAGTCGCAGAGCGATGGCAAGCCGCTGGAGGGTTGGGTGACGGTGGTCGTCGTGACGCGCATTTTTCGTCAGGGTCGGGGCGCGTTCTACGATTGCCACGCGATCGATGCCATGGCGCTGAAGACACCCAAGGGCAAACTCGACGCCAATGACAAGCTCTTCAAGGTGATGATGGGCTCGATCCGTACCGAGCCGAAATGGGACGCCTACTCGGGCAACTTCATCGCCAAGCTGTACCAGATCGAGGCGCGCAAGGAGGCGACCATCGATGCGACGATAGCCGCTTTTCAGAACCAGGTGGCCCAGACCATCATGGGCGTCACGGCGCGAGCCGCACAGGGCGCCAACCAGGCGGCGTTCGGCGAAGATCAGATCATCCGTGGTGTGCAGACCTTCCGCGATCCCAGCACCGGGAAGACGATGGAGCTCAGCAACCTCTACGATCACGCCTGGCTGAACGGCTCCAACGAGTACGTCATGAGCGACGACCCGAACTTCAACCCGAATGGAAAGCTCACGGGAGACTGGAGCCAGCTGCAGCCCGTGCGAGCTGCGCCCTGAGCCCCGCGGCGGCCAGCAGGCCGCACAGAGCGCGCATCCGGCGCAGCGCTCCCTGACGCTGCGCCGGATGGGGTTCTTCCCTGACCCTCAGCGCGAGTGGTTTCCCTTGCCGTCCCTGGCGGAGCAGGCGAGCGCGGCGATTTTCTCCCGCCACTGCCTGCGGCACCCGTCCGAGGGCTTCCCCGGGGCCGCATTCCTTGCGGCCCGCGACCAGCGGATGGACTGCGTCCCTGAGTACAGCAATGCCAGCGTCCTGTGCCGTGTCATCACCCGCCGCCTCCAGCTCGCGACGCGCTCTGTGCAGGGAGGGTGACATTCCCGGGGTGGCGACCGCGCCCGCAAACACCGCGGCGGTATACGTACGCACCGCAAGCGCAGCGTGCGGCCACTCACAAAATCGCGAGCCCGGCTGCGCGCGCGCCGGATTCTGTCACCTCGGGGCTGCTCGAATGGGGGCACTGCATCGGGGTGATGCGCCGCCGGGCGGCAGCTTTGCGCGCCGCCGGATCGGCATTAGTATCCGCGGATACGCCGAGCTGAAGAGCGATTTGCGGCGGGCAGGATGCGCGCGACACCATCCAGGGAAGGGGCTGAGGAGCGATGAGCACCGCGAGCCCCATCGTCTACATCGTCGATGACGATGAGGGGCTGCGCGCGCTCCTCCAGGCGCTCGGCAAGTCGATGGGTGTCACGGCGCGCGCCTTCCCTTCGGCGAGCAAGTTCCTCGAGCAGTACAACCCACGGCAGCCTGGCTGCCTGGTGCTCGACATCTTCATGCCCGGCATGAGCGGGCTCGAGCTGCAGGATGAGCTCAATCGTCGCGGCGCCGTCATTCCGGTGATCTTCATCACCGGACACGCCGACGTGGCGAGCGCGGTTGCTGCCGTACGCCACGGTGCCTTCAACTATCTGCAGAAGCCCTTCAGCAACGCGGAGCTGGTCGCGAACGTGCGCCAGGCGCTCGAAGTAGACCGCCGCAACCGGGAGCTGCTGGCGCAGCAGGAGGTGATCCGCGAGCGCATCGCCTTGCTCACACCCCGGGAGCGGGAAGTGCTCGAGCTCATCGTGCGCGGCCTCGCCAGCAAGGTCATGGCGGAGGAGATGGGCCTCAGCCAGCGGACCGTCGAGCTGCACCGCTCGCGCGTCATGGGAAAGATGGGAGCGAGCTCGATAGCCCAGCTGGTGCGGATGTTCATGGACTCGCAGCGCGGCGGTGGCCATCCGGCTACCTGAAGCCCGACACCGCCACAAAGCCGCGATCGCATCATCCCGCCCGAGCGGCCGATGCGACCCGCCGGCCGTGAGGTCGCGGGCTTCCCGCGCGCTGCCTGGCGGGACCGCGGTGCTGGTTGAGATTGAAGGCCGTGTTGACGAGCGCGATGTGCGAGAAGGACTGGGGGAAATTGCCGACCAGCCGGCGCGCCCGCGGGTCGTACTCCTCCGACAGCAGCCCCACATCGTTGCGCAACGCCAGCAGGCGCCTGAAGAGACGATGAGCCTCGCGCCGCCGGCCGAGCAGCACCAGGACATCCGCCAGCCAGAAGCTGCACGCGAGGAACACGCCCTCCCCCGGCGGCAGGCCGTCGCGACCGCGCGCGCTGCTGTAGCGGCGCACCAGGCCATCGGTCGTCAGCTTTCGCTCGATGGCGGCAATCGTGGCGCGCACGCGCTGGTCCTCGATGGGCAGGAAGCCCACCAGCGGCAGCAGCAGCAGGCTCGCATCCAGCGTGCGCGAGCCATAGGACTGCACGAAGTAGCCGAGCCGCCGGTTGAAGCCGCGCCGGCACACGTCATCGTGGATGCGGGTGCGGAAGCTGCGCCAGCGCGACAGCGGCGCTTCGAGACCAAAGCGCTCCGCGCTCTTGATCATCCGATCGACGGCGGTCCAGGCCATGACCTTGGAGTGCGTGAAATGGCGCGCGGGTCCGCGCACTTCCCAGATCCCCCGGTCCGGCTCCATCCAGATACGCTCGAGATGCTCGAGCAGCGCCCGCTGCAGCTGCCAGTCGGCCTCGTTCCCGGCGAGCCGTCCCAGTCTCCCCTGGTACATGGCGTCCATGAGCTCGCCGTAGACATCGAGCTGCACCTGACCGGAGGCGGCGTTGCCGACGCGCACCGGCCTCGAACCCTCGTAGCCTGGAAGATAGTCGAGCTGCCACTCGGGTAGCAGCCGTTCGCCGCCGATGCGGTACATGATCTGCATCTGCGCGGGGTCCCCCGCTGCAGCCCGCAGCAACCACGCGCGCCAGCGCCGCGCTTCGCGGTAGAACCCGGCGTTCATCATGGCCTGCAGCGTGAAGGTCGCGTCCCGCACCCAGCAGTAGCGGTAGTCCCAGTTGCGCGTGCCGCCGATGCGTTCCGGGAGCGAGGTAGTGGGGGCGGCGATGATTCCCCCGGTGGCGCGATCCGTCAGCGCCTTCAACGTGATGCAGGAGCGACGCACGGCGGCGGCGTATTGGCCCTTGATGGCGCCTGAGCGGATCCACCGCCGCCACAGCTGCTCGGTGCGCTGAAGCGCGCTCATGGCGCGGATGGGCCGCGGGGGGCTTTTGTAGGAGAGCGAGTAGCTCAGCACGAACCACGCACGCTCCCTGGCCCGTAGCTCGAACTCGCCGACGGTTTTCAGGTCCTCGCCCTGTTGCGGCACCGACGAGCGCAGAATGACTCTGTGGGGTCCGGCCACGAAGCTCGTGGCCGCGTGCGGCAGCCGGGTCACCCACGGCACCAGCGCGCCGTAGTCGAAGCGCAGGATCAGCTCGGAGCGCAGCGCCACACAGCCACGCTCGCCGGTGACGATGCGAACCAGGTGCGAGCCCTCGCGATGCAACGCCATGAAGTCCGTCACCCTGACGGTACCGGTCGGCGTCGTGAATCGCGTCTCGAGCACCAGGGTGTCGGGGCGATACGCCCGCTCGATGCGCGCCGCCTGATTCTGCGGTGCGAGCAGCCAGCGTCCATGCTCCGGGCCGCCGAGCAGCGCCGCGCAACAGGCGTCGCTGTCAAAGCGCGGCCAGCACAGCCAGTCGATCGATCCGGCGCGCGACACGAGCGCGGCGGCGGTGCAATCGCCGAGCAGCGCGTAGTCTTCAATTTTCGCTGACACTGGCGTCTTGGCGGCGGCAGCCATCAGTCAGCGATACCGGCCCGGGCGTGCGAATCAGCGCTCGAACACGCCGATCGTGTCGCCCTCCGCCAGAGCCTGGGCGCGCGCTGCCTCGAGCACCTCCTCGGCGGCGCAGCCCTCCGACACCTCGAGCCGGTCGATACCGAGCGCGAACAGCCGGAAGTGGTAGTGATGGGTGCCATGACCTCGCGGCGGTTGCGGGCCGTCGTAGCGCGCGTTCCCGAAGTCGTTCTTCGCCATCGTGATGGCGATCGCTGAATCACCGCCCTGCGATCCTGCGCCCTCCGGAAGCCGGTGGGTACCGGCCGGAATGTCGTAGGCCGCCCAGTGACGGAAAGTTCCTTTGGGGGCGTCAGGGTCTTCGACCACCAGGGCGAAGCTGCGCGTTTCGGGTGGCTCCCCACGCCACTCGAGCTGCGGCGACAGGTTGCCCCCGTCGCGACTGAAGCGATCGGGGATCTTGTGATCGGCTGCAAATGCCGCAGTCGTGACTACCAATGCCATATTGAGCTCCACGCCTTTGCCGAGCTCGGTCCCGCCGATGGCAAGGTCAAGCGTGACATTCTGGGCAGCAATGCGGCGCGCCTGCATAACCTGCAGGCGCGCTGTGGCGCGCTCCGCCCGGGACGCGCTGCATCAGCACCGCCAGGCTTATTGCCTGCCGGGCTTTGCGCGCTGCAACCGCGCCTCCGGCTGGATCCGCGGCTGAATGGTCGCCGCTATCGGTCGCCGGCAACGCGAATCGCGCTCTTGACTGAAACCACGCCCTCCGTGGCACGCGCCAGCGTTACCGCGCGCTCCGCCGCATCGCGGGTCGGCGCGGTGCCGCTCAGCCACACGATCCCATCCGCGTCCGTATCGACGTGGATCTTCGCCAGGCTCGACATGTGCTCGGACGCCAACTTGGTTTTCACCTTGGTGGTGATGACCGAGTCCTTGACGAACGCCTTGTGATTGGACTGGCTGAGGTCGACGTCCTGTGCAAAGGCTGCGCCGCCCAGCAACGCGGTGATCGCGACCAGCCCTGTCAGGGTGCTCTTGAAGCTCATGGAATGTTCCTCCTTGTCATGCAACGGTGGCGCACGAGCTTAGCCAAGCGCGGCGGCACAGCCTGCCTGCGCGTATCGCCTCATGCTGTAGGAATCGACGGACGCGCTCCCTATGCGGGCTGCATCACCTGGGCTTCGCGGATCGGAAGGTTGATGAGCGCGGCCGCGAGCGCGAGCGTCATGTCGGCGTACCACATCCAACCATAGTCGCCGAAGCGCACCAGTGCGATGCCCCCCAGCCAGGCGCCGAAGAAGCCGCCGATCTGATGCGAGAGGAGAGTGAGTCCGAAGAGCGTCGCCAGATAGCGCACGCCGAAGAGCTTGCCCACCAGCCCCGCGGTCGGCGGCACCGTCGACAGCCAGGTGACTCCGAGCACGGCCGCGAACGCGTAGAACGTCGCGGCCGTTCTCGGCATCGCAAGATACACCGCAATCGCCAGGGCACGGGTTAGGTACACCCAGAAGAGCAGCCATTTCATCCGGTAGACACCGCCCAGCCAGCCGATGCCAAGACTCCCCACGACATTCGAAAGCCCGATGATCGCGAGCGAGCCTGCAGCAACGCTCGCGGGCAGCGCACACAGGTTCACCTCACCGGGCAGGTGCGTGACCAGAAACGCAATGTGAAAGCCGCAGGTGAAAAATCCCGCATGCAGACACCAGTAGCTGCGGTCGCGGCCGGCGATCTCGAGTTGCTCGCGCAGTGACTGCGAGTCCTGGCGCGCGCCGGGGGCGAACGCCGGCTGCACGCTCCCCTCGGCTCTGGATGCTCGCAGCAGGACCTGCGCCAGGGGCAGCGTGGCGAGCGCGGCGATGGCGAGCGTCCACATCGCGGCGACCCAGCCCGCGGTACCGATGATCAGCTGACTGAGGGGGGCGAGCAGGAACTGGCCGAGACTTCCGCCGGCGTTGATGACGCCGGAGGCGAACGCCCTCTTCCCGGGAGCGAGACTGCGCGCGGTGACCCCGATCAGAGTCGAGAAGCTTCCCGCCCCTGCGCCGGCGGCAAACAGCACGCCGACGGCGAGCGTCAGGCCGAGCTCGCTCGAGACCATTGTCGTAAGAGCGGCGCCCGCCGCCAGCATCACGGCACCGACACGTAGCACGGCAGCGAAGCCGAACCGGTCCGCGACGGCGCCGAAGATGGGTTGCGCCAGGCCCCAGACGAACTGGCCGATCGCGAGCGCGAAGCTGATCGCCACGATGCCGAGTCCGGTCGCTGCACCAAGGGGACGCACGAACAGCCCCAGCGACTGCCGGGCACCCATCGTGATGAGAAGAATCGCCGCGGCGGCAAAGACGAGGTACGTCGTGCGGTCCCCAGGCAGCGCCGCTCGCGCGGTCATCGACGGTTTACGCTCGGCTCACGCACCGCGAGAGTGTCGCATGAGCGACCTGCCACTTGACCGGGGAGAGCCTCCGGCGGCCGCTTCTTCGTCGGCCGGTCCTGACGATTTGCCTGCGGTACCTTTTGCCAGCGACTCAGCCGGTTGGCCTTGGCCTTCCGGCGCGCGCGATCCAGGCGCTTTCTGGGTATCCTAAGATTTCTTGAGAGACTACCGCCTACCTGCGGGGCTGTGACTGGTGCGCATTCGTAGTTTCCGCAAGCGGCCCAAGGGCTTAGAAAAAGGCCGCCGGGCAGGTCCGGGCGCTGCCCGGGCGCGCTGTGCAAACTCCCGCGGCATCGACGCCACCTCCCGGCGCCGGGGCGGCAGGATAAAGTCGCGCCAGGGGGGAAGACTCGCATGCAACCGTCGATCTGGACTCGCCGCCCGCGGCTCGCGCAGCGTGCCCTGCTGCTCGCCCTGGCTGCGCTCGCGGCCACGACCGGACTCGCGAGCGCCGCGGATGCACCGGCCCCGAGTGCAAAGCGCCCGCCGGGTCTCGCCCCGCTCCCCCGAGTCACCTCGCCCCGGCTGTACGTCATCGATTGCGGCACCCTCACCTATAACCGACCCGAGGATTACCAGCTGACGCGCGAGCAGGTTGCCGACACCAACATGTCGGTGCCGTGTTACCTCGTGATTCATCCGAAGGGGATCCTGCTCTACGACACCGGATTGTTGGACGCCTACGTGGGACGGCCGCTATGGGAGAACGTCGAGGACGGCTACGGCCAGATCAAGTTCAACACACTCAGGGGACAGCTCGCCGATATCGGCGTGACGCCGGCCGACATCACCTATCTCGCGCTCTCGCACTGGCACTGGGATCACACCGGCAATGCCAACGACTACGCCGGCTCGACCTGGCTCACGCAAAAGGCGGAGCTCGATCTGATGTTCGGCAAGGACGCCGACCCCGCGGTTGTGCCGCTCTACTCAGCCCTCGCGCACGCCCGCAAGGTCGTGTTCGAGGGCGACCATGACGTGTTCGGCGACGGCACCGTGGTGCTCATGTTCACTCCCGGTCACACGCCGGGCCACCAATGCCTGTACGTGAAGCTCGCCAAGACCGGTGGCGTCGTACTCTCGGGAGATCTCTATCATTACAGCGAGGAGCGGACGCTCCACCGCATGCCCAAGGAGGAGGAAAGCACCGGCACTCCGGCCTCGCGCGAGCGCATCGAGCGCTTCCTGAAGGAGACCCACTCGCAGCTATGGATCGGCCACAGTACGACCTTCTTCAGGAGCGTGATCAAATCGCCAGGCTGGTACGAGTGAGCCCGGAGTCGGGAGGCATGCAGTACCTACGCTTCGGGCGCACGGACCTCAACGTCTCGAGGCTGTGCCTCGGCACCATGTCGATGGGCAGCTCCGCCTGGAAGCGTTGGGTGCTCGATGAGCGCGACTCGATCCCCATCCTGCGGCGCGCCCTCGACCTCGGCGTCAACTTCTTCGACATGGCGGACTGGTATTCCCTCGGTCGCAACGAGGAGGTCGTGGCCGGCAATCTCCTCAAGCTCAGCACGCGCGACAAGCTCGTGCTGGCGACCAAGGTCTTCTACCCGATGAGCGATGATCCTGGGGATCGCGGCCTGTCGCGACAGCACATCGCAGCCTCTATCGACCGCTCGCTCGCGCGCATGGGTACCGACTATGTGGACCTGTACGTCGTGCACGCCTTCGACACCGCTACGCCCCTCGAGGAGACGATGCAGGCACTCGATGCCACGGTGCGCTCCGGCAAGGTGCGCTACCTCGGCGCCTCCACCATGTACACCTGGCAGTTCGCCAAGATGAACCACGTGGCCGCGATGAACGGCTGGACGCCGTTCATCAACATGCAGTGCCAGTACAACCTGCTGTATCGGGAAGAGGAGCGCGAGATGTTCCCGTACTGCCGCGATCAGCAGATCGCCGTCACGACCTTCAGCCCCCTGGCGCGCGGCTACCTCGGGCGCAGCGCGCCTGAGACCGTGCGTACCACGCATGATGCCTATCAGGACTTGTACGGCGATGACATCGACCGTGAGATCGTGCGCCGCGTGCGGGAACTGGCGGCGCGGCGCGGCGTGAGCGCAGCGCACGTCGCCATGGCGTGGGTGGCGGGTAGCGCCAATCGCAATGTGCCGATCGTGGGGGCGGCTAAGACCTCACACCTCGAGGTCGCAGTCGAGGCGCTCGCGGTGGATCTCAACGCCGAGGAGCGGGCGTTCCTCGAAGCGCCCTACCGGCCGCGCGATGAGATCAACGACCAGAATCCCACCCGGCGTCCGCGCGCGCTCCATCCCGGCTGAGCCGCAGGCCCTTTCAGGCCGTCAGCCACCGGCTGTCCTCGCGCACTTCGATCAGCGTCGGCCGGTCGGCGGCGAGAGCCTCGCGCACGGCTTGGCCCAGGTGCTCGCCTCCCGATGCACGCACGCCGCGGCAGCCGAGGCTCTCGGCGAGCCGGACGAAGTCCGGACTCTTGGGGCTGACGCCGATACGCGGAATATTGCGCTCATCCATCCCCTCGGCGATGGCCTGCAGCGAGTCGTTGTTCCAGACGATCACCGGCAGGGCGACCTGCTCCTCCGCCGCCGTCGCCAGCTCATTCACCGTGAAGAGCACACCGCCGTCGCCGGCGACAGCTGCGACCGGCCGCTGCGGGGCGCCGATCCGCGCGCCGATCGCCATCGGCAGCGCAAACCCGAGCGCGCAGTAGTTACCGGAGTAGTACCAGCAGCGCTCCCTCTCCATCGGCATGGCGGCGGTGCCCGTGTAGACGATCTGCGTCGCATCGCCCATCACCATCGTGTCCGCGGGCAGCGCCGCGCGCAGAATCTGCCACACGCGCGCGTGCCGCTTCTCGAGCCCGGTCAGCTGCGCGGCATTGCGCGTGAGGATCTCCCGCACCCGCTGCTCGCCCTCGCCGCGCTTGCCGAGCACCTGGCGCCGCGCGAGGGCGGCGGCGAGCGCCGGCAGCGCGGCGCGCGCGTCGCCGAGGACGGGCACGGCCGCCGCATACATGGAGGTGAGCTCGGTCGGATCGATGTCGATGCGCACGATGTCGCCCGTGATCTCGAGCTGCGTGCCGAAGTGATCGCCCGGCGCGACCTCCGAGCCGATGAGCAGTACCACGTCCGCCTGCTTAAGCGCCTCCTGGCTCGCGGCCTTAAGGATCGAGCCGCCGAGCGACAGGGGGTGAGAGTCCGGAAGTATCCCCTTGCCGGCATTGGTGGCGAGCACTGGCGCACCGAGACGCTCGGCAATCTCGGTGAGGGCTTTGCCGGTGCCGGCCGCGCCGCCCCCGACCAGGATCAGCGGCTGCTTCGCGCGCGCCAGTGCCTGCGCTGCCTCCTCGATGACTTTCGGGTCGGCAATGGGCATGGCTGGCGAGCGACGGGTCTCCCAGTCGGCCTCAACGGCAAGCGGCAGCACGTCCCGCGGGAACGACAGGTGCACCGGACGCGGGCGGCCGCCGCGAAACACCGCGTAGGCCCGCGCGAGCAGCTCCGGGACTTCCTCCGGGTAGCGGACCATGGCGCTGAAGGCGGTGAAGCCGGCAGTGACCGCCGGCTGGTCGTTGAGCTCATGAATCGCGCCCCAGCCTTTGCCGTGCGAGCGCGTGGGTGAGGCGCCCGACAGCACCAGCATGGGCTGCGAGTCGCAGTACGCCTGTGCGATGCCGGTTGCTGCATTGGTGACGCCCGGGCCGCCGATGATGGTGCACACCCCGGGCTTACCCGTTGCGCGCGCGTAGCCGTCGGCCATGAAGCTCGCGCCCTGCTCGTTGCGGCACTGCACGTGGCGGATCCCGGTGCGTGCGATGCCGCGATACAGCTCAAGCGTCATCGTGCCCGCCATGCCGAACACGGTGTCCACACCGTAGGCCGTGAGCAGCTGCATCACGGCCTCTCCGCAGGTCCTGGCCTTCACGGACCTCGCCCCGGCAGCCTTAGAACTTGTAGCCTACCTCGAGCCCCATCACCCGCGGCCTCGTAATGGTCTCCTGCAGCGCGAACTGCGACGTCGAGGTGTAGGTGCTCTTCAGGACGTTGGTCAGATTCTGCGCGTACAGCTTGCACGTCCAGGCGTCCTTGCCGATACCGACCGAGGCATCGTACTGGGTGATGGGCGGATTCTCGAAGCGCAGATAGTTCGTGGTGATGGTGTCGCCGACCAGCGCCGGATTGCTGCCCGATTGGGTATAGGAATGCGCGGTATGCGTCACGCCCCATTGCGCGAACAGGTTATAGGTGCTTGCCACCCACTCATAGCGCAGGCGGCCGTTGAACTGCAGCGGCGGTGAGAAAGCGCTCGGCGCGCCGATCGGCCCGTACGGATTGACGATCGGGCCGTAGACACCGGCGCGGTCCACGCCGAAGAGAATCGGCTGCCCGTACTGGCTCGCGGTGGCGGGATTGGCGAGCAGTTGCGGATTGTTGGCGATCAGATAGGGCGAATTGGTCTGCTCGCTGCTGTTCCAGGCCGCGCCGCCCTCGGCCGTGAGGCCGGGCGCCAGCACGGCGATGAACGACTGCTCGATGCCGCGGATCCGGTAGTTCGGGCCATTGGCGTTGAAACCGATGTTCCCGAGCAGGCCCGGCTGGAAGAAGGTGACCTGAGCGTTGTTCCAATTCTCCTGGTAGAGGGCGCCGTTCCACTGCAGGCGGTGGTCGAGGAACTCGCTCTTCCAGCCGATCTCGCTGTTGGTGAGGTCGTCGGACTTGTAGGCGAGCGGATTGCAGTACTGCGCAATGCCGTTCGGCGCCCCCGTGACCGGCGCCGTCGGGATGTAGCAGGCGGAGCTGCGGTTGAAGGCGCCGGGACGAAAGCCCTGCGACCAGGTGTAGTACGCGAGCACGTCCGGGGCGATGTGCCAGGTAAGGTTGGCGCGGCTCTTGAAGCCCGAGTACGTGGTGTTCAGGTTCTCGTTGCCGATGTTGACCGTCGCCGGAGAGGCCACGCAGGGCGGTGCACCCGCCTCGTAGCAGAAGAAGCTGCCCGACTCGGCACCTTCCTCATCATTCTTGAAGTGGTAGTAGCGCGTGCCGGCGGTGAGGGTCAGCAGCTTGGGAATGATGTCGAAATCGAGCGAGGTAAAGAGCGCGTACTGCGTGTAGCCGCGCTTGACGTCATTGAAGAACGCCACGTTGTCGGGGCGTATCGCTGCCGGGTTGTTGACGTCCGAGCCCGGTATGGGACCAATGTCGGTCAGACACCCGACCGAGGTGGACGCCCCGCCCCCGGCCGAATCGACGCACGGCGGCAGGGTCTTGTAGAGCCAGTTCAGCTGGTCATCGATGCGCAGGTTCTCCCAGAAGGCGCCGAAGATGTCCCGCACGCGCCACTCATCGGGGGTGCTGAGCCGGATCTCGTGGCTCTGGTGCGTGTTGCGCAGCGTCTCGTTCCACGTGGCGCTCGCCGAGTAGCACTGCGAGAGCAGACCCTGGGCCGAATTGGGGCCGTGGCACTGGTAATAGTCCGCGTACAGCCCGCGCGCATAGTTGCTGTAGTCCTGCACGGTCTCGACGTTGCGCACCAGGTAGGAGCCGGTGTACACCGCCTTGAGCGGACCGAGGTGCCCGGTCAGTGTCCAGGCGGTGTTCTCGAAGCTGTCCTTGTTGTAGCTGGGATTGAAGACGTTGACCGACTGCGGCGGCAGCGGCACGCCATCCGAGCTCAGCGGCATCTGGTAGAACACCCCCTCGGCGTCCATGCTCTGGTAGCTCTGGCTGATGAGGGCATCCCACGCATCGTTGATCTTCCACAGCGCGGACACGCGCACGCCCCGGTAGGTCACCGGATTGAAGGCGTTGGCTGCCTGGTCAAAGTTATTGAGCACCGGGCTGTTGGGTGGCACCTGGCACGGCGGGCCGCCGGGGCCGTTCGGCCCGCAGCCCGTCGGGTAGTTGGCGTAGTGGATGCCGCCGTCGGTTGGCTCGCGCGTCAAGGTGCCGGCCACGTTGTTGATGTAGCCGCCGCGCCGGTCGTCGTACACCACGGCGCGTACCGCGAGCGTGCCGCTGATCAGGGGCAGGTTGAGGACAGCGGTGAGATTGGAATTCGGGTCGCCGCCTGCGGTCACGCCGTACCCGGTGGTGACGTCGGCGTGAACCGCATCCAGCTGCGGCTTGTTGGTGATATAGCGAACGACGCCGGCCTGAGCTCCGGCGCCGAACAGCGTGCCCTGCGGCCCTTCGAGCACCTCGACGCGCTCGAGGTCGGCGGCGTACACATCGAGATTGCGTCCCGGCAGCTGGCCCGACTGCTCGTCCAGATAAATCGCCACGTTCGGAAAGCCGTTGATCGAGCCGCCGGATTGAGTCGGCACGCTGCCGGCGCTCAAGCCGCGCATGAAGATCTCCACCTGTCCCGGGCCCTGGGAGGCCCCGCTCACGTTGGGCAGATGTTTGATCAGGTCATCGAAGGTCGTGACGCCGAGCTCCTTCAGCGTGTCCCCGGTGAGCGCCTGGATCGCGATCGGCACGTCCTGCGCGTTCTCGCTGCGGCGCTGCGCGGTGACGACGACCTCCTGGATGCCGGTGGCCGGCGGGGTCGCCTCGGGCGTCGCCGACTGATCGGCAGCCGCGGCGGCGCCGACACTGGCATTGAGAATGGCCGCAACCGTACCCGCGATCTTGTGATTCATCTTCATCCGCGGAGCCCCCTTCGATTCTTTGAGGACCAGCCGCTCGGCTGGCCGCGCGGTGATAATTGCCGCCGCCGCCACGGTGAGTCAACCGCCAGTCGCGAATAGCCCCATCTGAAAAAGGGATCGGCGGTTTGCGCCTGGGTATCGAGCGTTTCATACTGCCCGCCGTCCCGCAGCGAGGTGCGCAAATTTGAGCAGCGAAGCGATTGCGCCGGCCCGCTCCGCGACCGCCTCGCTCATCGCACGCTGGTACGTCCTCATCGTGATGTGCGTGGTGTACGCCATCAACATCGCCGCGCGCTATGTGGTCACCACCGTCTTTGAACCGATCCGACTCGAACTGAAGCTTACCGACACCGCTGCGGCGTTCCTCACCGGGCCTCCCCTGGCGCTCTTCTACGTCACCTGCGGAATCCCGATCGCCTGGCTCGCCGACCGATCCAACCGCCGCAACATCGTCGCGGCATCGCTGATCGTGTGGTCCGGCTTCACCGTGTGCTGCGGCATGGCGGTGACCTTCTCGCAGTTCCTGCTGGGACGCATCGGCGCGGGCATCGGCGAGGCGGGTGCGACGCCGCCCTCGACCGCGCTCGTGTCGGACTACTTCCCTGCCTCGCGGCGCGCGATGGCGTTGAGCGTGTTCGCGCTCGGCGCGCCGGTCGGCGCCTGGCTGGCATCTGATGTGGCGGGCGCGGCCGCCCAGGCCTACGGGTGGCGCGGCGCCTTCCTCGCGCTCGGGGTCCCGGGCGTGCTGCTCGGCGTGTTGCTGCTCCTCACCATCCGCGAGCCGCGGCGCGGACAGCTGGACGCGGTGGCTGCCGAGGGGACGGCCTCCCTCGGCGAGGCGCTCGCTTTCCTGTGGCGCCAGCGGGCGGCGTTGCACGTCATCATGGGAGCGGGGGTCTGCAGCCTCTGGGGCTGGGGACTCGTCTGGTGGACGCCGACCTTTCTGCTGCGCACCTACGGGCTGAATGTCGGTGAGGCCGGCGCGATCACCGGGCAGGTTCATCTCATCGGCGGGATTGCGGCCTCGCTCGCCGCGGCCTGGCTGATGTCGCGGCCCTACATGGGTGCGCCGCGCCGCGTACTGCTGGCGCTCGGACTCGTCACCGGCTGCGCCACGATCCCCTCGTTCATCGCCTACTGGACGCATTCGCTCGTGCTCGCCCGGGTGATGTTCTGGGTGTATATCCCCGCCATCTACTTCTTCATCGGCCCGTGCATGGCGCTGGTCGCGAATCTCGCGCCGAGCCACATGCGCGCCGCCTTCACCGCCTGGTCGGGACTCGTCGGCAACGTGTTCAATCTCATCATCGCGGTACAGGTCGTCGGCTTCCTGAGCGACTCCTTTGCCGGCCCGCATGGCTCGGATGCGGCATCGCTGCGCTGGGCGCTGCTGCTGCTCGCGCCGACCGGATTCTGGGCGACCTGGCATTTCTACCTCGCCGCGAAGACGGTCGATGCGGACCTCGAGCGCGTCGGCGAGAGCGGCGTTGCCGCCTGACCGCAGCCGTAGGTTCGAAGGAGCTCCCTTGAGAAACACCCTGTGGTTGCTGCTCGCCCTCGCCGCCGCCGCCGCCGGCGCGCGCGGCGCGGACGTCACCGTCCTCAACGCCGATGCGCACTTCGCCGAGGGGCCGATCTGGTATCACGGCAAGCTCTACTACGTCGAGTACGACCGCAACTCGGTGACCACCTGGGACGGCAAGCAGAACCGCATATTCTGGTCGAAACCGGGCTGCGGTCCCTCAGCCGTCATTCCCACCGCGAGCGGTGAGTTCCTCACCACCTGCTATGACAGCGGCACGATCGGCCGCATCGCCGCCGACGGCAAGGATCTGCCGCCCTACTCGCACGACAAGGACGGCCATCCATTCGTCGGACCGAACGACTTCGCCCCCGACCATCACGGCGGCATCTACTTCACGTGCTCGGGAACTGCACCAGGCCCGGTGATCGACGGCAAGATCTTCTACCTCGCAGCGGATGGCACCATCACCCAGGAAGCCACCGAGGTGCACAGTGCCAACGGCATCGTGGTCTCCAACGACGACCGGATCCTGTATGCCATCGAGACCGAGGACGACCGGCTGCTCCAGTTCAAGATCGGTGCCAACGGGTCGCTGACCGACCGGCGGGTGTTCCTCAACCTCGACGAGCTCACCCATCACGTGACGCACATCTATCCGGACGGCGTGAAGATGGATTCCAAAGGACTGCTCTACATCGGGCAGAATCCCCGCGACGTGAACGCCCCGCTCGGCGGTACCATCTTCGTGGTCGATGCGCAGGGCACGCTCCTGCGGACCCTCAAGCTCCCCTCCCCGGGCGTGCCCAACCTCGCGCTCAGCCCTGACGAGCGGACCATCTACGTGATGGCGCTCGATCAGCTGGATAAGTCGCCCTACAAGGGCAAGGTGTACGCGATCGCCAACCGCTGAGCACTAGCCCGCCAGCCAGCCACCGTCGATGACGAGATTCGAGCCGGTGATGAAGCTCGCGCGGTCGCTCGCCAGGAACACCGCGGCGTTCGCCACGTCCTGCGGGCGGCCGAAGCGCGGCCAGGGAGTGCGCCGGCGCTGATACTCGAGCCGCGCCGGATCGCTCGCGAGGCCGCCCGCACCCGTGACGATTTTGCCCGGGGAGATGCAGTTGCACACGATCAGCTGCGGTGCGTAGTCGACCGCGATCTGCCGCGTGATGTAGATCGCCCCCGCCTTGCTCACCCCGTACGGCAGATCGCCGGGTGAGGTGACGATGCCCTGCTGCGAGCCGAGGTTGATGAGCCGGCCGCGAACTTCCGCGCGTGGCTCTTGGCTGACCATCTGCTGCACGGCGCGCTTGCAGCCGTAGAACATGCCGGTGAGATTGACGCGCATCACCTCTTCCCACTGCGCGAGCTCGGTCTCAAGCAACGCGGTCCCGGAGTAGGTCATGGCATTGTTGACCATGACATCGAGGCGTCCGTGGCGCGCGACAGTAGCGCCGATCAGCGCATCGACCTCATCCCAACGGCCAACGTCGGTGCGCTGGAACGACGCGCGGCCGCCGGCGCGGCTGATGAGCTCGACCGTCGGCTCCCCGCCCTCGAGCGGCTGCTCGGTGAGGTCGGCGATGACCACCGCCGCCCCCTCGGCGGCGAAGCTCACGGCGATCGCGCGCCCGATCCCCGAGCTCGCTCCGGTAACGACGGCAACCTTGTCCGCGAGTAGACTCGACATCGGCTGCGATTATAACCACCCATGTCCGGCGCGCCCCAACCCGACATCGATCTCGCCGCATCGCTGTTTGACGCGCTCGGCCGCGCCACGCGCCGCGGCCGCGGCCGCGGCATCGTGCGCGACAGCTATGGCGCCGGCGAGCAGGCCGCGCACGATCTGATGCGCCAGGCCGCCGGCGCGCTTGGGCTCGAGGTATCGGTCGATGCCATCGGTAACCTCTACCTCACGCTCCCCGGCCGCGATCGGGGCGCTGCGCGCATCATCATCGGCTCGCACCTCGACAGCGTGCCGCAGGGAGGCAACTTCGACGGCGCCGCAGGCGTCGTGGCCGGACTTGCGGTGCTCTCGGGGCTGCGCCGCGCCGCCATCACGCCGCCGTGCGACCTGTCGGTGATGGGGATTCGTGGCGAGGAATCCGCCTGGTTCGACGTCGCCTACCTCGGCAGCCACGGCGCCTTCGGGCTGCTCGATCCCGCCTGTCTCTCGATCCGCCGCTCCGACGACGGCCCGACGCTCGAGGCGGCGCTCAAGAGCAACGGCTTCGATCCCGAGCCGATCCGCACCCGCCGGCCGCTCCTCGACCGGCGCACCATCCGCGCCTATCTCGAGCTGCACATCGAGCAGGGCCCGACGCTCGTCGAGCGCGCTCTGCCGGCCGCGGTGGTGAGCGGGGTGCGCGGCTGCAAGCGCTTTCGCAACGCCCGCTGCACCGGCGAGTACGCCCATTCGGGCGCAGTCGAGCGCCGCTATCGCCACGATGCGGTCGCCGCCACCGTCGCCTTCCTGCATCACATGGAGAAGGTGTGGCTTGAGCAGGAGGACGCAGGCGCCGACCTGGTGGTCACCTCGGGCGAGCTCAATACCGACGCAGCGCTGCACGGCCCGAGCCGCATCGCCGGCGAGACCCGCTTCGTGCTCGATCTGCGCAGCCTCTCGCAGCCGACCATGGACGACGTGGCGGTGGAGGCACGCGCGGCGGCCGCGCGCATCGGCGGCAAGTACCGTGTCGACATCGATCTCGGCGCGACCAGCGACTCGCCCGCGGCGGTGCTGCACCCGGGACTGCGCGTGGCCCTGCTCGACCTGCTGGAGCAGCCCTTCGAGATGCCAAGCGGCGCCGGGCATGATGCGGCGGTGTTCTCCAAGGTCGGCGTGCCGAGTGCCATGATCTTCGTTCGCAACACCAACGGCAGCCATAATCCGGAGGAGGCCATGGCGCTCGAGGACTTTGCGGTCGGTGCGCGTGCGCTGCTTCGGCTGCTGCTCGAATTCCCCTTCTGAAACGCGAGGAGTGACTGGATGACTCTGCTGGTTACCGGTGCATCCGGGTTCGTCATGAGCGTGATCGGTCGTCACTGGCTGGAGGCCGACCCCAACGAGCGCCTCGTAGTGCTCGACTCTTCCCCACTCGATGCCATGGCGCAACGTTACTTCGCCCCAGTCGCGACCCGCATGGCGGTGATCACCGCCGACGTGACGCGCCCCGACACCTGGCGCGCCACGCTCACGGGCCACGGCGTCACGCACATCGTGCATGGCGCCACGATCACGCCCATCTCGCGCGGCAGTGCCACGGAGGCCAAGCGCGAGCCGGAGGCGGAGAGTCCGGCGCGCATCGTGGAGGTCAACCTGATGGGGACCGTCGCGATCCTCGAGTGGGCACGGACTCTCCCGGATCTGAAGCGGTTCATCTATGTGAGCTCGGGCGCGGTCTACAAGCACCACGGACCGGATCGCCCCGGCGAGCCCCTCCCCGAGGACGGCTACGTAATGCCGCGCCGTCTGTACGGCATCTCGAAGCTGGCCTCCGAGCTGATCACCGAGCGCTACAGCGACCTGTTCGGCCTGTCGGCCGTCTCGGTGCGGCCATCATCGGTCTACGGGACCATGGACCGCGTCACGCGCAGCCGCAACATGCGCCACCCACCGAACCGCATCGCGCACATGGCGGTGGAGGGGGTAAAGCGCGTGCGGGTCAACACCCTGGATGCGGTCGGCGACTACATACACTCCGAGGACGTGGCGCGCGCCGTGGTGTCGCTGCTGCGCGCGCCGCGCCTCGGCTACAGCACCTACAACGTGGCGTACGGGGCCACCGCGAGCATCGGCGACATGGTGCGCTGGGCCGCCGAGAAGGCGCCGGGCTTCAGTGCCGAGGTCGTGCCGCCCGAGCAGGCCGACATCCTGCAGGACCCGACACTGCGGGACGGCATGTGGGGCGCGTATGACACGTCGCGCATCTTCGGCGACACCGGCTGGAAGCCGCGGCCGATGCGCGAAGCGCTGCACGCCTACATGGACTGGATCAAGGCCGAGCGCGCCGTGGCTCCCCCCGAGGAGTCTCAATGAGCTCGAGCGAGAGCTACCCGCGCGATCTGATCGGCTACGCCTCCCGGCCACCTGATCCCCATTGGCCCGGCGAGGCACGCATCGCCGTTTCCCTGGTGATGAACTACGAGGAGGGCGGCGAGGCGTGTGTGCTGCACGGCGATGCGCATTCGGAGTCGGTGCTGACCGACGTCGGTGCCGAACCGCTCCCCGGCGTTCGCAACATGAATGTCGAGTCGCTGTTCGAGTACGGCAGCCGGGTCGGCTTCCGGGAGATCCTCGCGGTACTTGAGGGCGCGCGCGTGCCGGCGACCGTGTACGCCGTCGGCATGGCGCTCGAGCGCAACCCGCAAGCCGCCGCCGAGATCGCCGCGAGCGGGCTCGAAGTCGCCTGCCACGGGCAGCGCTGGATCGACTACCAGTTCGTGCCCGAGAACGTCGAGCGCGAGCACATGCGGCGCAACATCGAGTGCATCACGCGCCTCATCGGCAAGCGCCCGGTCGGCTGGTACACCGGCCGCCCGAGCCCCAACACGCGGCGGCTGGTCGTGGAGAGCGGCGGCTTCCTCTACGACAGCGACGCCTACAACGACGATCTCCCCTACTGGACGGAGGTCGCCGGCCGACGCCATCTCGTCATTCCCTACACCTTCGACAACAACGACAGCCGCCTGCAGCGCGGCGGCGATTTCAGCACCGGGGAGCAGTTCTTCAGCTACTGCCGCGATGCCTTCGACTGGCTGTACCTCAAGGGCGCCGCGGGGCAACCGCGCATGATGAGTGTCGGCCTGCACGGCCGGCTCATCGGCCGGCCCGGCCGCATCGGCGCACTGGCGCGCCTCATCGAGCACATGCAGCGCCACGAGGGTGTATGGCTGACCACGCGCGCCGCGATCGCCGAGCACTGGCATGCGCACCACGCGAGCGGCTAGCGCCCTGCTAAAGAGGCACAGCGACGCTGTCGCTCGGAGGAGGCGCAGTGTCCACCGCCCGCGCAGGCGATCCGGTCGATTTCGGGCGGACGGCCGCGGAGTAAGGCCCGGAAAGAGAAATGACCTTCACCAAAGAGAGTCCTCCGGTGAGGATCGGGCGGGTGAGCCTGCTGCACATGCGAGGCAGCAGTGCAGCAGCGGGTTCGCTCAGTCGGTGCAGCGGCTCCAGCTGCCGTGCGGGTCGTACCTGAAAGCACCGGAGTCGAGCAGCTCCGCATCCGCGCCGTACAGGTGCACCAGCAGCACCGGCGCGCCACGCTCGCGCGACTGGGCGAGCGACATGTGGCAGGTGAAGAGCCACATCTGCGCCGCGTTCGCCCAGCACGCCCAGACCTGCCCCTCCTCGATCGCGCGCAGCAGCAGCAGCTGCAATCCGCGCGGCAGCTCGTTGCGGTTGCGAATCTGGTAGGCGTGGTCCGGAACGATGCCGGCGCGCGAAATATAGGCGTCCAGGAGTCGCTCGACCCTGGAGGGCTCCTGTATCCGGCGCAGCCTGAGCGTTTCCATGGAGGCGTACTCCTTAGCTCAGGAACGATTGAATCGACTGTCCGTCGGGTCCTCCGTGAGGCGGGTCACAGTTGCGCCCAAGGCTTGAGACTTCTTTACAGAAGGCAGGCTTTGGGGTGAACCAGCTACACTCCCGCCTGCCCCACCAGGTGTGAGTCGTGCCGTGCGAATAGCCCTTATCGGACAACAGGCCTTCGGCAAGAGTGTGCTGGAAGCGTTTCTGGCCCGCGGTACCAGCGTCGCGGCGGTGTTCTGCGCACCGGAAAAGCCGGGCGCGAAACCCGACCCGCTGCGCACCGCGGCCGAGGAGCGCAGCGTCAAGGTGCTGCAGCTGCGCTCCATGAAGGACGCCGAAGCGACGCGCGTCGTGAAGGACCTCAACGTCGACCTCGCCGTGATGGCGTTCGTGCTGCAGCTCGTGTCCCAGGACTTCGTCAAGACGCCCAAGCACGGCACTATCCAGTACCACCCCTCGCTCCTGCCCCGTTATCGCGGACCGAGCTCCATCAACTGGCCGATCATCAAGGGTGACACCGAGACGGGACTCACGATCTTCAGGCCCTCGGACGGACTCGATGAGGGCCCGGTCATCCTGCAGAAGAAGGTTGCGATCGGACCCGACGATACTCTCGGGACGATCTACTTCGACAAGCTGTTTCCGCTTGGCGTCGAGGCGCTGCTCGAGGCAGCGGATCTCGTGGTCGGCGGCCGTCACCAGGAGATCGTGCAGCGCGAAGACCTCGCGACCTACGAGGGCTGGTGCCGCGATCCCGAGTCACGCATCAACTGGCAGGCACACGTCGATCAGGTCTACGACCTGATCCGCGGCTGCAACCCTTCCCCTGGTGCCTGGACCACGGTGCGAGGCCAGAAGCTGCGCATCTACGACGTCGTCAAGCACCGCACGCACACCTTCGGTGCGGTAGCGGGCAAGCCCGGCGAGGTCTGCAAGATTGCCGAGGGCGCGATCGAGGTGGCCACGCAGGGCGGGCGGCTCGAGCTGCGCACGGCGCGTGCCGAGGGCGGCGCCAAGGGCGCCGCGGGAGCTGCGCTCGCGGCGTCGCTCGGACTCACCGTCGGCGCGCCGCTCGAGTCCTAGCGCAGACACCAGTAGAGCACGCCCTGCCCTTCGAGGAAGCGCTCTGCGGCGCTCCCCTGCAGCATCGCCAGCGTCGCCAGCATGCCGGCCTGCACGCAGCTGGTCGCCGCGACGGTGACCGAGCGCGGCACGCCTGGCACAGGCCAACCGGTACGCACATCGAGGATGTGGCCATAGCGCACACCATCGCGTAGCAGAAAGCGATGCGTGTCACCGCTCGTGGCGAGGCCGCCGCGACTCAACTCGAGCAGCAGCCGGGCCTGCCGGTCAGTGCCCGGCCGCTCGACGCCAACCTGCCACGGCGCGTCTGACGGCGCCCGATTGGCGGCCAGATCGCCGCCGAAGTTCACCAGTACCGCCCCGGAAAAGCGCGCGGCGACGATCGCCAGCACCCGGTCGACCGCGTACTCCTTGCCGAAGCCGCCGAAGTCGAGCTCCATGCCCGCCGGCAACGTGATACGCGGCGGATCCCAGCGCAGCTTGTCGAACCCGATCAGCGGCAGAAGTCTCTCCACGGCCCCAGGCTCGGGAACGTGATCCGAGCCATCGAACTTCCAGCAACGGCGCAACACCCCCGAGGTGACATCGAAGCGTCCTTCCGAGAGCCGGTGACAGTGCCCGGCGTACTCGATCAGCGCGGCAGTCTCCTCATCCACCACCACCGCGTGACCGCGGCTGCCATTGATGACGCTGACGATGCTCTCCGGACGGTAGCGGCTGAATTTGACCTCGATGCGCCAGGCCTCAGTAGCGGCCATCCGACCGAGCTCGCACGCCTCCTCGGGCTCGCGTGTCTCGATGAGCAGCTCACACGGACTCGCCATCGCCTCGAAGCGCGCCGCGACGATGCCACGATCCCGCTCCTCGACCCCAAAGTCGGGCGCGTGCGGGGGTGCGCCGCCCGCGAGCAACGCCGGTGTCGCGCGGCTCAGGCTAGAACTCCGTGTGCCAGCTGAGCTGCACGATGTTAGCGGTGAGATTCGGATTCAGGTTGAGGCCCTGCAGCTGCGGCAGCGCGCCCGACTGGTCGTGTGGTCGCTGCTCATATTGCTCGAAGCGCAGGCTCAGCTCGCGATTCCGTCCCACCGCCCAGGCGAGCTTGATGCCGAGAGTCGTTGCGTCGAAGGCCGCAAGGCGCGGGTCCGCCGACATGTAGGCAGGTAGTGCCCCGGCCCCGCTTAGATACAGATCGTAAAAGTCCGCGGCGCTCTGTCGATACCAGCGGGTGTGCGGCTCGAGGTACATCCCGCGCCCGAGATCCAGCCGCAGACGTGCATCCACTGTGTCCGAGTGCACCGCCCAGCTGTCGGACCCGCGCCGGTAGGAAAGATCGAGCACCGTCGGTCCGAGTGCGACCTTGTTGACCCAGTAGAGACTCTGCCGCGTGCGCGTATCGGGACGAGTGTCGTAGCGGTAGCCGAGGACGTTGCCGTCCGCATCGAGCACCGACACGATGTGGTACGGATCGGTGAGATACCCCTGCGAGCGATCGACAGAGTAATTCAGCTCCACGAGCCAGTTGCGGCGCATCACCTGCGTCAGGCCGATGAGTCCGCCGGCAACGCTCTTCGTCTGACTGGATTCCTTCTCGTAGAGCGAATAGTCACTCCCCGGCACGGGATTGCCGCCGTGAGCGTGGATGCGGTCGTACTCCTCGCTCACACCGGCCGACCAGGTCGTGTTCCTCTCGTTGAAATCGTGGCTGACCCCGGCGTGCGCAGCGACGGAATCGAAGTCATGCTCCGTCGACGCATGACCGCCGTATGACAGGGTGTTGTCGAGCCCGAGCGGCTGCGACCAGTCGAGGTCGCCGCCCACACGACGCTCCTTGAAGTGCGGATCCTGCGGCAGATTGCCCGGTGCGATCGTGTAGAGCGTGGTCTTGTAGCCGGGCTTCGGCGTCAGGCTGCTGCTCGACGGACTCGCGAAAGTCTGCGGCTTCTTTGCCGGCATCGCCCCGTTGGGGGTGGCACCTGAGAGGGTATCGAGTGTCAGCGTGCCATCGAGGATGCGCAGATCGCCGAAGTCCTTCTTCAGGCTGACAACCGGCTCGATGGTCTGCACGCGACCGGCGTTCTCCCTGTAGTAGAGAAGCGCGCTGTCGAGCTCCAGGGGCTGCGCGGCGGCCTCCGCCTGCTGGGCGCGGGCCGTGTGCGACAGCAAGGCGCAGCCGGCCGCCATCAGACCGAGCTGCAGTGGCGAGGCGGGTCGCTTCAGTTGCACCCGCAGCCCCCGCCGCCAAAGCTGCGGCCGCCACTCGCCGCTTCCTTGCTGAAGTAGATGTGATCGTCGATCGCGGCGTCGATCGGCTCGGCGTTGAGCGCCATCTCGGGCCGGGCGAGAACCTCGCGCTGCCAGGGCTTGACGCCGAGGGTGCCGCAGCCGCCGGCGGCGAGCGCCGGCAGCGCGCACAACAGGATCCGGACGGGATTCGGGATGCGCATCGGATCTAACCTCCGTTGTTTGCTTGAGCGAGCACCAGCGAGCGCACCTGCTGGGCGAGCGTGTCGCGGTCCGCCAGCCGAAAGCCGTCGTGGCGCGAGCGGATATGGCCGTCGCGATCGATCAGGAAGCTGGTCGGCATACCCTGCACCCCGAACTTCTCCGGCAGCGACCCATCCGCATCGAAGACGATGCGAAAGCGCGGTGGGTGCTCGTGCACGAAGCGCTCCGCCTCGGCCCGCTCCCGGTCAACGTTGACCGCGACGATCACCAGCCCCTTGGGACCGAGCTCCTGTTGCAGCCGGTTCATCCACGGAAACGACTCCCGGCAGGGCGCGCACCAGGAGGCCCAGAAATCCACGTACACGACCCGTCCCTTGAGCAACCCGAGGTCGAGCAGCTCGTCAGCGGGCGTCGCGATCGAATCGCTGGACGTCAGGGCGAGCAGCAGCATCGCGCCGAGCGCGAGGCGTGCTCGCCACACGCTGGCCGCGCGGCCGCGCAGCGCACGTCTAGAAGCTCTTCTTGAGCCCGACATAGAACCCATGCGGCAGTACGCTCAGCACGAAGGGGGTCTCGGGGCGGTGCATGACCCAGCCAGCTGCCGTGCCGAGCGCAAACCCGGCCAGCACGTCCGACTGCCAGTGCGCCTGCACCTTCATGCGCGCGATGCCGTCGTAAATCGGCAGCAGCTCGAGCGCATACACCCAGGGGTCATCGTGGCGGTACTCGAGCACGATCGGCGTCAGGACCGAGCTCACCAGCGTCACCTCGCCGCTCGGGAAGCTCTCGTTGCCATGACCCTTGAACCACAGATTCGGGTCGCCGCCGCTTGCATCCGGCCGCACGCGCGAGAACGCATATTTCAGGGCGAACGCCGCGACGCCTGAGGACGCCGAGGCATCGATCGATTGCCAGAGCGTATTACCGAAGCGCGTGTCCCCACCCTCCCACAGCGCGCCGCCCACCTCGAAGGCGATCACGCCGTACTCCAGCAGCGCCTGGTTGGAACGCTTCCAGATGCCGCTGTTGTCGTAGCCCAACTCCGAATCGATCCCGAGCGGGCCACTGCCCGCAAGACACGCAGGCGTCGCGGCGAGGAGCGGCACCGCCAGGATGCCGCGCAACCATCTGCGTCGCGATACCATGGTGCGACGATAGAAGCTGCGCGCTTAAGGCAGACTTAAGCGCGGCGCGATCAGAATTGAGCTATGCGAATCCTCCTGGTCGAGGATGACTTCATGCTCGGCGAGGCGGTCCGTGATGGATTGCGCCAGGGCGGCCATGTCGTCGATTGGGTACAGGACGGCGGCGCGGCGCTGGCAGCGCTCGCGACCGCCAGCTTCGGCGCGCTGGTGCTCGACCTCGGGTTACCGGTCAGCGACGGCCTCGCGGTGCTGCGCTCGTTGCGCAAAGCCGGCCGCGCCACGCCGGTCGTGATCGTCACGGCACGCGATCGGGTCAGCGAGCGCATCGCCGGCCTGGATGCCGGCGCCGACGACTATCTCATCAAGCCCTTCGATATCGATGAGCTCGAGGCGCGGCTGCGCGCCATCACGCGCCGCGCCGATGGTGCGGCCGACTCGGTGCTGCTGGTCGGCGAGGTGGCGCTCGACATGCGCGAGCGCGTGGTCACCTGCCGCGGCGAGCAGGCAGCCCTGACCGCGCGCGAGTACGCTGTGCTGGAGCTGCTGATGCGCCGCGCGGGCTGCTTCGTGACGCGCGCCGAGATCGAGGAGGAGCTGTATGGATTCGACGACGACATCGGCAGCAACGCCATCGAGGTCCACATCCATAACCTGCGACGCAAGCTCGGATCTACCTTCATCGCCAATCACAAGGGCCGTGGCTATCGAGTCGAGCGCGGCGCCTGAGAAGCGCCCCTGGTCGTTGCGGCGGCGCATGGCGATCGCCACGGCGCTCGCCGCCTGCGGCGTGTTCCTGATCCTGGCGCTGTTGGTATATCGCGCGGTTGCCGGCAACACCGCCGCGCAATTCGATGAGCTGCTCGCGCAGCAGGCGGCACTGGCGCTGCGCTACGCCGACCACGAGTACCGCGAGGGCGATACGGTCGTGCCGCGCTCGGTGTCCGCCAGCGGGCCGGTACCCTTCGACGTCGTCTACCAGATCACGACGCGTGACAACCGGCTGTTGTACCGCTCCCCGGGTGCTCCGTCTGAAGCGCTGGCGCTCGGCGGCGGTTACAACAACGCGCTGTTCGACGGTCGCGCGTGGCGCGTCTACAGTCTCGAGTCGCAGACCACGCCGCTCGTCATTCACATGGCCGAACCGCTCGACGTGCGCGCGGCGCTGCTGGCGCGCACGATGCGCGCCGTCGCGGTGCCGCTCGTGTTCGCGCTGGTGCTCTTCACGTTGCTCATCGGCGTGGTCATCGAGCGCGCCTTCCGTCCGGTGCGCCGCATCGCCGCCGATCTTGCCGGCCGCAGCGCCCACGACCTGTCAGCGGTGCGAACCGCCGAGATGCCCATCGAGACGCACGCTCTGGGGGTGGCGCTCAACGGCCTGCTGGCGCGACACGCCGAGGTGCTCTCGCGCGAGCGGCGTTTCACGGCGGACGCTGCCCATGAGCTGCGCACCCCGCTCGCGGCGCTGCGCGCCCAGGCACAGGTGGCCGCGCGAGCGAGCACTGCGGCCGAGACACGGCGCGCTCTGGAGAAGCTGCAGGCGGGCATCGATCGCACCACCCATCTCATGAGTCAGCTGCTGGCGCTCGCGCGGCTCGAGCCCGGCTCAGCGCTCGAGGCCGGACAGACGACCGAGGCGCGCACCGTCGCGGAACTGGTGATCGAGGACCTGGCGCAGGCGGCGCGCGAGAAACGCGTGTCCGTCACCGTGTCCGGAAGCCTGCAGCTGCTGCCGGGGTCGCACGAGGTGCTGTACCTGCTGTTGCGTAATCTCCTCGAGAACTCGATCCGCCACGTCGGCGAAGGCGGCCATGTGGCGCTCGACGTGACGAGTGCCGGCAATACCGTGGTGCTCTCGGTGACCGACGACGGGCCCGGGATTCCGAGCGCCGAGCGCGCGCGCGCCTTCGAGCGCTTCTATCGCATCCCGGGCAGCGGCTCCGTTGGCAGCGGGCTCGGGCTGTCGATCGTCGGGCGAATCGTCGAGCTCCTCTCGGGCACGGTTGAGCTGTCCGCGCCGCCTGCGGGCGCTGGACTCATCGTGACGATCCGCCTGCCGCTCGCTCCGGCCGGGACGCCGGCCGCCAACCGCAACGCCGCCTAGAGAGAGCGATGCACGGATGCGCTGCGCCTTCGCGGCTACCGCCGGCTGTGGCGCTCGCCTGCCTGCTCGGCGGCATCATGGTCGGCGCACCGCGCTGCGCCCACGCGCAGACCGATGAGATCCAGGTCTACGACGCCGAAATCGCGGCACCCGGCACCTTCAACCTCACCTGGCACAACAACTTCACTCCCTCGGGGCGCGAGCAGCCCGATTTTGAGGGCGGCGTCGTTCCGAACCACGCCTTGAACGGCGTTCCCGAGTGGGCCTACGGCGTAACCGACTGGTTCGAGGCGGGCACCTACCTGCCGGTGTACACGCGCACCGCAGACGGGGCACTGCTCTTTGACAGCGTGAAGCTGCGTGCGCTGTTCGTCGTTCCTCAGGCAGCCGGTCGGACTTTCTTCTACGGCCTCAACTTCGAGCTGAGCTACAACACGCCGCACTGGGAGCCCTACCGCTACTCCGGCGAGATGCGGCCGATCATCGGCTGGCACCTCGGCCCTTTCGATCTGATCGTCAATCCGATCCTCGATACGGACTTCAACGGCCTGGGCAGGCTCGATTTCGCGCCGGCCGCGCGCGCGGCCTACCGGGTCAGCACGAAGGTGGCGGTCGCACTCGAGGAGTACGCCGACTTAGGCCCGCTGCAGCACCTCAAGTCAGCCACGCAGCAGGCGCAGACCGTGTTCGCGGTGCTCGACTACGGCAGCAGCAGCAACGGCATCGAGTTCGGAGTCGGCAAGGGCCTGACGCGCGCCAGCGATTCCACGGTCGTGAAGCTCATGCTGATGCACGATCTCTAGAGCCGGCGCGGAGCCGTCAGGGCGCCGGCGGCCGTGCCGACTGCCGCACCGTGCCGCGGGCCGTGCTCAGCTGCAGCTCGACGGCCCCGGAGCGCACCACGCCGGCGCGCGTGGCATCCACGACCTGGATGTCGCCGCGGTGCACCCACACCCGGACGCGCTCGAAGGCCTCCGCAGGAACCGTGAGCGTCGCGAACCCATCGACATCCGTGAGCCAGCCCTGCTCCTCGAGGCGATAGCGCAGCACCGCCGCCGGGGGCGGCGTGCTCTCGAGGTGCGCGCCGAGCTGTGAGGTGAGCAGCCCGAAGCCGTGCAGCTCGCCCGCGATCGTGAGCTGCGGGGCGCGCACGTCGGCGATCACGACGGTGATGTTGGCACGATCGGCTTCGACCTCGAGAATGCGCGGCGCGCCCGCAGACAGGGGCACGGTCTCACTCAGGTTTCTGCCGTGCGGCAGGATGGTGAGCGCGAGCAGCAGCGCGACGCCGCCGACCGCGGCTGCGATGCCGAGCGCTGCGCGCGCCCTCGACGCGCTGTGCAGGCCAGCCGCGCGCGCCGCGTCCGCTCGCTCCCCGAGCTCCAGCACGTGATAGCAGAGCAGGTGCGCCACGCCGTACGCGAGCAGCGCCGACCAGATGATGTCGGAAAGAAAGTGCGCGCCCGCGGCCATGCGACCCGCGCCGAGCAGCAGACCTAAGCCGAGCCCGACTGCGAGCGAGGCGGCGGCCCAGCGCGGCCGCCGGCCTCTCCAGATCCACCAGCCGATGCCGTACAGAAAGCCCACGGTGCAATGGCCGCACGGGAACGACGCGCCCTCCTCGCGGCCGATGAGGGGCGAGGGCACGTAGCGCAGCGTGCCGCCGAGCTCCTGGACGTCGCGCGGCCGCGGATGGTGCCAGTGATCCTTGAGCACGAGGTTGCCGAGGACTCCCGGCCCGATGAGGAGCGCGAGCAGAACCAGTGTGGCCGGCCCGCGCCAGTGCCGCCGCTCGGGCAGAAAGCTGAGCAACAGCGCGCTGAGCCCGACCGACAGGAGCACGAGCGTGATCCAGGTGGCGGCGTGGTAGAGCATTCGCCACGGCAGCGCGCGCGGCCAGTGGTCCGCGCCCACGGGATCGAAGAACAGCCGCGCCGCCGCTATATCCAGCGAGCCGTTCGCGAACACCAGGGTCGTGAGGAGGGCGGCCGCCGCGAGGCACACCGCCTCGGTCCGCCAACTAAGGCGCATCGGCGCATTATGCGGGGTTCCCGCCCTTTTGCGGTGTAGACTGATCGTTCCGATGGACACGGACCCGTTTGCCACCCATCACCGGCGGATCCTCGAGGAGCTCTCGGGCCTCGCCGCGGCGCGCGCCGGGTTCACCCTCTGCCTGGTCGTGCACTGCGCCGGCTCCACGTACCGCAAGCCGGGGGCACTCGCCGTAGTACGAGCCGACGGCACACGACGCGGTGTCATCTCCGGCGGCTGTCTGGAATCCGATCTCGAGCTCGCGGCACGGTCCGCACTCGATGAGAACCGGCCGCGCGTCGTATTGTTCGACACCACCACCGATGACGATCTCGTGTTTGGCTCGGGCTCGGGCTGCCGCGGGCGCACCCACCTGCTGCTGCTGCCGGTCCCGGCCGGTGCAACCCATCCGCTGTGCGAGGCGTTGCAGGCCGCCGACCGTACCCAACAGACGCTCGAGGCGGCGCTCATGGTGAGCGGTCCGCACCTCGGCGGCGGGTTCCTGTGGCTGGGGGAGACCGAGATCACCCTCACCCCGCGGGTCGAGCCGGCGCGCGCGCTCGAGCGCTGCGCGCCGGGCGAGTATTCACTTGCGGATGGCTCCTCGTGCGCCGTGCTGCTGCTGCCGCCGACTCCGCGCCTGCTGCTGATCGGCGCAGGGCCCGAGGCACCGGCGCTGGTCGCCTTCGCACAGCGTCTCGGCTGGCGCGTTACGCTCGCCGATCATCGCGAGGCGATTCTCAAGAGGCACGGCGAGGAAGCCGCACGCACCATCTGCGCCCCTCCGGCCGCGGCGCTCGAGGCGCTGGGCGATGAGCGTCCCGACGCCTGCATCGTGATGACCCACACCGCGACCTACGACGGGCAGGCGCTCGCCGCGCTCGCCCGGCGGAGCGAGCCTTTCATCGGATTGCTCGGTCCGGCGGCGCGGCGCGATGCGCTGCTCGGCGAGCTGGAGCCCGCGCTGCGCGCCTCGCTCGGCGCTCGGCTGCATGCCCCCGTCGGACTGCAGCTCGGCGGCCGTGGACCGGAGGCTCTCGCGCTCTCGATCTGCGCCGAGCTGCAGCGCTTCATTGCGGAGCGCGCAGCGGCGAGCGGCCGCCGCCCGGCGGCGGCGGCGGCCGAGCCCGCCGCGCAGCTCGGGTGAGCCCGATGCCGATCGTCAGGGGCTTGCTCGATCGGGTGCTGCTGGTGTCGGCGGCGGTCGGCGGCGGACTCGTCCCGGGCTTCATCGCCCAATACCGCCAGCGCCTCGGCGGGCGGCTCGATCAGGCGCGGCTCGATCTCGCACCCTGGCAGAAGCTCGCCGATCAGTTCTATCAGGGCGATCTCGAGAAGCTCATCCAGTATCACGCCTCCAGCACCGACGCCACGTTTCATTCCGAGGGCGCCATCATCCGCACGCTCAGCGATAGCGTGCAGCAGCTGCAGGCCGCGGTCGAGGCGCTGCACGGCAGCCTCTTCAGCCAGGCGGGCTATCTCGCGCTGCATGCCGATCCCGGCCTGGTGCGCGCGACGTTCGCCGACTGGGTGCCGACCTTCGCACTATCGGGCGAAGGGATCGTGTTCGCGCTCGCCTTCGCGATCGTCATCTGGTTGCTGTTCCACGCCCTGTGGTGGACCGGTGCGCGCGCGACCCGGGCGCTGCGCACTCCGCCGCGCGCGCCGCGAAGAAGAATTGAACCGACTCTTTAGAAGAACCGACTCCTAGAAAGGGATAGCGATGAACGTGAGATTCCTGGCTGCCGCCGCGGTCGGCCTGCTGACACTGTGCGCAACCCTCGTCGCCCATGCCGAGGACAACACCGGCACGCTGCTGCTGCGCCAGCCGACGCTGTCGCGCGAGCACCTCGCCTTTCTCTATGGCGGCGATATCTACGTCGCGGATCGCGACGGCGCACATCCCGTGCGCCTCACCGTGCACGCGAGCGCCTCCTCGCCGCATTTCTCGCCCGACGGGCAGTGGATCGCGTACTCGGCCAGCTACGCGAGCAACATCGACGTGTATGTGATCCCGGCGTCCGGCGGGCAGCCGCGCCGCCTCACCTTTCACCCGGCGCGCGATGAGGTGAGCGGCTGGAGCCCCGACGGTAAGCGGATCCTGTTTGCCTCGCCGCGTGAGGTCGCGAACAACCGCTCGAACCAGCTCTATGAGATTCCCTTGAGCGGTGGCTTCGAGCACAAGATCATGCAGGCGGTGGCCTGGGAGGCTTCCTGGTCGCCCGACGGCACGCGCCTCGCCTACCGTCCCTACCGCACCGCCTACGAGGGCCCCTCCGGCTGGCGTCGCTACCGCGGCGGCACGAGCACGCCCATCTGGATCCTCAATCCGTCGAGCGGCGCCTGGGAACAGGTTCCACACGACAATGCCACCGACCGTGCCCCGGTGTGGGCGGGCGATGAGGTCATCTTCATCTCCGACCGCAGTGACGGGGCGGCGAATCTCTTCGCCTACGACACCCGCAGCAAGCAGCTGCGCCAGCTGTCGCACGAAACCGTGTGGGATGTGCGCAATGTCGCCGTCTACGGTCGCACCGCCGTCTACGAGTCGGGCGGACGGCTGAAGCAGCTCGACCTCGACTCGGGCAATGTGCAGCCGCTCGCGATCACGGTCGCGACCGAGGCATCGGAGCTGCGCCCGCGGTGGAAGGACGCGGGCAAGACGATCACCGCGGCGTTTCTCTCGCCGACCGGCAAGCGCGTCGTGGTGACGGCACGCGGCGATGTCTTCACCGTGCCCGTCAAGGACGGCTCGATCCGCAATCTCACCCGCAGCCCAGGCGTGCGGGACAAGGATGCGATCTGGAGCCCGGACGGCGCGCGCATCGCCTACATCACCGATCTCGGCATGCAGCACGCCATCGTGGTGCGCGACCAGGCGGGACTCGAGAAGCCGCACGAGTATCCGCTGCCCAAGCCGAGCTACTACCACCTGCTCGCCTGGTCGCCCGACGGCAAGACGCTCATCTACGAGGACAATCACCTGCATCTGTATGCCTTCGCCCTGGAGACCGCGACGAGCTCGCTCATCGACAGGAGCCTCGATCGCAGCGGCTTCAACGTGAACTTCTCCCCCGACAGCCGCTGGCTGGCCTACACCGTGCAGGGCGAGAATCACTTCACCCGCATCCGCCTGCATGACTTCAGCGCGGGTCGCAATGCCGACGTGACTGACGGCCTTTCGGACGCCGACAACCCGGTGTTCGCGCCGGGCGGCTACCTGTACTTCACGGCCTCGATCAACTCAGGACCGAGCCAGGTGTTCCTCGATCTGTCCTCCCAGGAGCGCTCGATCCGGCGCGGCCTGTACGTCGCCGTGCTCGCCGCCGACGGCCGCTCGCCGCTCCTGCCCAAGGCGGGCGACGAGGAGGCGGGCAAGGGGGATGCCGACGACAAGGGCGGCTGCAAGGCGCCCGCTGGCAAGGCCGACAAGGCCGACGACAAGGCGAAGCCCGCAGCCAAAGGCGACGCCAAGGACGAGGCCAAAGCGGACGCCAAGGCGGACAAGGCTCCGAAGCCGGTCAGGGTCGATCTGGAGGGAATCGAGAACCGGATCGCGGGCTTCCCGGTTGCCGAGCGGCGCTACGAATCGCTGGCGGTCGCCTGCGACGGCGCGCTCTTCTACGTCGAACGGCGTCAGCCCGGGGTGACCGCCGAGCCGCCGGATGCCGAGCCCGGCAACGACGGCGAGCTCTATCGTTTCGACTTCACCGAGCGCAAGGCCAAGAGCCTCAAACAGGGGATCGAGGACATCTCGATGAGCGCCGACGGCAAGAAGCTGCTGCTGGTATACGCCAAGGGCAAGATGGAGATCGCCGATGCCAACGACAAGCTCGATGCAAAGCCGATCGACCTCAGCCAGCTCGGCATGTACGTGGACCCGCAGGCCGAATGGCGCCAGATATTCGATGAGGCCTGGTGGATGGAGAAGGAATTCTTCTACGACCCCAACATGCACGGTCTCGACTGGAATGCCGTGTATGCGCGCTACAAGCCGCTCCTGAAGTATGTGCAGCGGCGCGAGGATCTCACCGACCTCCTCATCGAGATGATCGGCGAGATGCAGGTGGGCCACAACCGCACGGGCGGCGGCGACCTGCCGGGCGAAGCGTCCACCAAGACCGGCCTGCTCGGCGCCGACTATACGGTCGAGAACGGCCACTACCGCATCCGTACGATCTACCGCGGCGATCGCTGGAATCCGTTCCTGCGCGCGCCGCTGGCGGTGCCGGGACTCAAGGTGGCAGAGGGCGACTACCTGCTCGCGGTCAACGGCCGGCCGCTCGATGCGACGCAGAACCTGTACGCGCTCTTCGAGCAGACCGTGGACAAGCAGGTGACGCTCAGCGTCGCTGCGGACAGTTCCGGCGCAGCAGCCCACAACATCGTGGTGGAGCCGATCGGCGATGAGACGCCGCTGCGGCAGTGGCGCTGGATCGAGAAGAACCGCGAATACGTCGAGAAGAAGACCGCCGGCAAGGTCGCCTACGTCTATCTTCCCAACACCGCGGCCGACGGGTTCCAGTACTTCAACCGCATGTTCTTCGCGCAGATCGAGAAGCCGGCGCTGATCGTCGATGAGCGCCGCAACAGCGGCGGCCAGGCGGCCAACTACATCATCGAGATCTTAGGGCGACCCTACCTCGCGAGCTGGAAGGATCGCGATGCGCAGCTCTTCACCACGCCCGGCGGCGCAATCTACGGCCCCAAGGTCATGCTCGCCGATCAGGACGCAGGCTCGGGCGGTGACTTCCTGCCGTGGGCGTTCAAGCACCAGAAGCTCGGCACCCTCATCGGCACGCGCACCTGGGGCGGGCTCATCGGCATCGCGGCCAACCCGCCGCTGATCGACGGTGGCCAGCTGTCGGTGCCCTACTTCCGTTTCATCACCCCCGAAGGCGAGTGGCGGGTCGAGAACGAGGGTGTCGCGCCCGACGTCGAGGTGACACTCGATCCGGCCGCCGTCAATCGCGGCGAGGATCCGCAGCTCGATACGGCGATCGCGACCGTGCTCGCGCAGCTCAAGGACTTCAAGCCCGTCGAGGTGAAGCAGGCTCCGCCGTACCCGACGACGCTCGGCAAGTAGACGGCGATCAGTGTTGCGCGGCGGGCGTTGCGAGCGCCTGAGCCTGCGCGATCAGCGGATGTGCCGGATCGAGGTTCGGGACGAGATGCGTAAGGGCCTGGCGGGCGGCGCTGGCTGCCGCCGCCGGATTGCCGGCGGCGGCTTCAGCCTGGGCCTCGAGCACCAGAGCCTGCCCCATCCAGGCAGAGGAGCGAGGATCAACGGCACTGACCTGGGCCAGCTCGAGCGCCGCGCGGGCGCGCTGCCCGGCCGCGGCGTAGCGGTGCAGAGCGAGCAGCGTTGAGCTGCTCAGCGCCTCCACCTCGCTCGCATCCGCGTTGACCGGCTGCGCGCGCGAGGCGATCAGCTGGCGCGCGGTCTGAAGCGACTTGAGCGCTTCGGCCGCTCGCCCCTGCGCGTTGGCAAGCTGTGCGCTCACCAGCAGCAATCGCACGATCGGCGCGCCCTTCTCGTGCTGCGCCAGCCGGTGCTCGAGGTCCGGAGCCATCTGCGCCCAGCGGAGCTCGGCTGCGGCGAGGTCGCCCCGCGCCAGCGCCGCCGTCACGGAGAACGCCTGCAGGCTGGCCGCCTGAAAAGTAACGCCGCCCTGCTGCGCGCCGTGCTGGGCCGCGAGAATTCCGGGCTCGGCCTCGGCGATGCGGCCCGCCAGCAGCAGTGCTACCGCCCGGCAGCCCTGGATGTGATACGGCATGTCGGAGTAATCGTGCTCGCGGCGCAGCGCCGCGGTGTGCGCATCGAGATAGGCGACCGCACGCAGCGGCTGCCCACCGCTGCGCAGCGCGAAGCAAGCGTTCGTCACCATCACGAGCCACGCGTTGGTATCGGCCCGCCCCATGGTGCTCGCCTGCTCGACATTCGCGTCGTCCACGGCATAAGCCTCATGGAACATTCCGGCGGCGCTGAACGCCCGGCCCAGGTCGTTTGACAGCGAGATCTGCCGCCCCGAGCCGTGCAGGCCCTGCGCATCGAGGCTGGCCACCGCACCGCGCAGCCGATTGACCGCGCCGGCATAGTTGCCGTCCGCCTGGTCGACGAAAGCCCCGGCGCTGGCACATTCGGCTTCGAGCGCCCACGGAATAGGTTTCAGGCGCCGCATCTGCGCGAGTCCGGCCGCGAACTGCGTCCGTGCCTGCTCCATCTTGCCCGCGATGGTGAGATCCTCGCTCCGCAGGCAGGCAATCTGCCCGAGGACGCCCGCATCATCGAGGCGATGCCCGATCGACTCTGCCTGCACCATCGCCGCCGCGCCGTCGGTGAAGTCACCGCTGTCGACGTACCAACCGGAGATGTCGATCAGCAGCCGCGCGGCCAGCAGCGGATCCTCGCGGAAGCGCGCCTCGAGAAACTGCCGCGCACGATCGAGACGCTGCCGCTCGGCATCGGGCGACAGCCGGCTCAGCTTGTCGTCGAGTATGTATTGCGTCAGATCCGTCTGCGCGCTCGCGAGCTTCGCCTGCTGCAGCGCCGCGTCACGCTGCTCCCGAGCTGCTCGCATCTGCAGCAGTGCAAAGGCGCTCGTGCCGATCAGGCCGAGCGCGATCAACAGCCCGCCAACCACACTGCCGCGATTGCGGCGCACGAACTTCGCGACCCGGTACGGCACCGTGTCGCGGCGCGCCAGCACCGGCTCGTCCGCGAGGAAGCGTCGCAGATCCTCGCTGAACGCCGCGACCGAACCGTAGCGGGCGCCCGGATCCTTGCGCAGCGCCTTGCCGATGATGTTGTCGAGGTCACCCTGCAGCGCGCGGCGCGTCGCGGGCGGCGCGCGCTCGACCTGCGAGGGTCGGCGCGGCTCCTCGGTAACCACCGCGTGCACCAGCGCGGCGCCCGAGCGTCCGTCCGCCGGCACCGGATGCTCCCCGGTCAGCAGCACATACAGCATCAGACCGAGCGCGTACACGTCGGTCGCGGTGGTAACAGGCTGGCCGAGGAGCTGTTCAGGGGCTGCGTACTGCGGCGTGAGTGCCTGGGCGGTCGTTTGCGTGCGCGCCGCGTGGGTCTCCGGGGTGAGGAGTTTCGCGACCCCGAAGTCGAGCAGCTTGACGCTGCCGTCGTCCGCCGCCAGAACGTTGGCGGGCTTCAGGTCGCGGTGGATGATGAGATGACTGTGGGCGTGGCCCACCGCGGCGAGCACCTCCTGAAACAGCGCCACCCGCGCCCGGGTGCCGAGCCCGAGGCGCTCGCAATACGCATCGATCGGCTCGCCTTCGACGTACTCGAGTACCAGGTAGGGTTGTGAGCCCTCCATCACCCCGGCATCGATGAGGCGCGCGATGTTCGGATGGTCGAGCTGGGCGAGCAGCCGCCCCTCGATGCGGAAACGCTGCTCGCCGTCGCGGCTCAGCCAGTGCGCGTGCAGCAGCTTGATGGCGACCACGCCTTCGTAACGTCCGTCGGTGCGCCGCGCCCGCCACACGCTCCCCATCCCGCCATGACCGATCTCGGACTCGATGACGTACGGGCCCACGTGGCGCCCCGTCAGCGTCGCCCGCGGCAGCTCGGTGCCGGGAAGGGCCGCCTCCGACAAAAAGGCAGCGAAGTCCTGCCGCTGGCGGGTCGCGAGTGAGCGCTCAACCTCCTCTGCCACGGTGCGATCGGCAGCGTTGAGCGCCGCCAGCCAGGCAGCACGCTCTGACTCGGGCAGCTCCAGCGCCTGATCGAGGGCGTCGCTGAATGCGCGCCATTGCTCGTCCGACAGGTTCGGCATGACACCCTTACATCGGAATCCCAGCAGCGAACGTGTCAGCTATCAGCGTCGCTCAGGCTTTCGAACAGCAGGACGCGGGCTTTTTCCCAGTCGCGCTGCACGGTGCGCACCGAGATGGCGCGTTGCGCTGCGATCTCCTCGAGGCTGAATCCGCAGAAATAACGCAGGTCCACCAGCTGCGCGAGCAGCGGCTCGCGCACCGCGAGCTCATCGAGCGCCTCCGACAGCCGTCCGAGGTCCGCGACCTCCGTCACCGGCAGCTCGGCGGGGAGCTGGGTGATGTGGTAAGCGGCACCGCGCTTCAAGGCGCAGCGCTCGCGCACGAAGTCGATGATCAGGCCGCGCATCACCCGGGCCGCATAGCCCATGAAGCGCTGGCGGTCGGGAAAGGCGAGTTCGCGCGAGGAGATGCCGAGATAGGCCTCGTGCAGCAGCGTCGTCGGGCTGATCAGCGCCCCGGCGTTGCGCCGCAGCTGCCGCTCAGCGAGTTGGCGCAACTCGCGGTACAGCGAGGCAAACAGCTCCTCGTTCCTGCTGGGCCCGGACGTCTCGGCGGACTGCCCCGCAACGGCCGGCGGCTCCGTTTCCATCGGCGAGCTTCTTCTGCAGCGGGCGGCGATTCAGCATGCCGAAACGGCACCGGGCCCGCAACCGCGGGCGCCGGATTGCGCCCCCCATATGTCACATCGCAGCGGCCGATGTCCTCTTCGGCTTGCCAATTGCGATCTAAGTAGCAGGGAGGGTTCGCCATGAGCACCACAAGAAACTATTCCTTTGCACTCGGTGTGCGTTTGGCAACGGCCGCCGTGGGCTTATGGGCGAGCGTAGCGGCCGCAGGTCCGCCCGCTGCGGCCGTTCCGCCCGTTGCCGCGCAGCAGACCTTTATCGACGCGACGGGACTGACGACGACGCTCGATATCAACGGACCGCAGCCGCAGGGGGCGTTCTTCCAGAGCCTCGGGACCAACGGCCGCTCGTGCGCCACCTGCCACGGCGCGAGCCAGGCGATGGGCTTAAGCGCGCAGGCGGCGCAGATGCGCTTCTTCACCACCCGGGGTCAGGACCCGCTGTTCGCACCGGTCGATGGCGCCAACTGTCCGGGCGCGCGCCGCGAAGACCCCGCGGCGCACAGCTTGCTGCTGCAGCACGGGCTGATTCGCGTCTCCCTGCAACTGCCGGCGGGCGCGCAGTACACCCTCACGGTCGTCCATGATCCGTACGGCTGCGCGCTCACCGTGGACCCGAACGGCGGATTGCCGTTCGTATCGGTGTATCGACGCCCGCTGCCCTCCACCAATCTCGGCTTCCTCAGTACCCTCATGTTCGACGGCCGCGAGACCAAGTTGCCGCTCAACAACGAGGCGACGTTCATGCCGAATCTGATCGCGGATCTGTCCCAGCAGGCAATCGACGCCACGACCACGCACGCCCAGGCGGCGGCCCCACCGAGCGCCGCCCAGGTGGCGGACATCGTCGGCTTCGAGCTCGGCCTCTTCAGCGCCCAGTCCTACGACGCACGGGCCGGATCGCTCGGGTCGGGCGGGGCGGCGGGCGGCCCGCAGCCCCTGGCGGCCGAGGCGTATTACCCCGGCATCAACGACGTGCTGGGCGCCGATCCCACCGGAGCGGCGTTCAACCCGGCGTCGATGACGCTGTTCGAGGCCTGGCAGGCGAGCGCCGACCCGCGCGATGCGCGCCGGGCGATCGCGGCCGGCGAGGCGCTGTTTGACAGCGCGCCGTTGCAGATCTCTAACGTGCGCGGACTCAACGACAACGCCGCGCTCGGCAAGCCCGCCTCGTTCGCCGGTACCTGCACGAGCTGTCACGACACGCCGAACGTCGGCGACCATTCCCTGCCGCTGCCGCTCGACATCGGCACCGGACACGCCGCCCTGCCGGGGGTCGAGCCCGATCCGAACATCGCGGCCGGGCTCGCCGAGCTCTCCATGGCCGACCTTCCCGTCTTCCTGGTGAGCGGCTGCCCCAATCCGTTCGATGCCGGCGAGCCCGAGTCCTTCTATACGACCGATCCCGGCAAGGCGCTCATCACCGGCGCGTGCAGCGACTTCAATCGCGGCAAGGGTCCGGTTCTGAGAGGCCTGGCGGCGCGCGCGCCCTACTTTCACAACGGCGCCGCTGCCAGCCTGAACGAGGTGGTGAACTTCTATAACCAGCGCTTCCAGATGGGCCTGACGGACCAGCAGAAGCAGGACCTGGTGGCATTCCTCAACTCGCTGTAGCAAACCTCAGGTGGCGCGCAGTGCCGTGGTGACCGGCACGCGCGCCGCCCGCAGCGCCGGCAACAGCCCGCCGAGGAACCCCATCACCAGCGCCCAGCCGATGCCGATCTCCGCCAGCCTTGGGGTGACCTCGAGCGTGAACGGGAAGCCGCCCGGACTCACCGCCATGCCGTGAAACAGCAGCCACGCGAGCGCCGCACCGAGCAGCGCCCCGGGTAGCGCCAGCAGGATCGACTCGAGGAGCGTCGCGGCCACGATGGCGCCCGAGCCGAAGCCGATGGCGCGCAAGGTCGCGAGCTCGCGGCGCCGCGCGTCCACGATCGAGTACAAGGAATTCACCGCGCCGAAGGTCGCGCCGATCGCCATGATCGAGCCGATGAAGTAGCTCACGAAGTTGAGTATGCCGTTGAACTGCTTCATGTCCGATTCGACCTGCTGTCGCGCGGGCTTGGCTTCGAGCTTCACGCCCGGATTGGCCTCGAGCGCACGGCTGAAGGTCGCAAAGTCCGAGGGCGCCTCGAGCTGTACGTTGACACGGTTGAAGCCGTTGCGGCCGAAGAGGCTCATGAGCGTCTCGGCATCGGTGATCACGACGCATTGCAGGCTGTGGCCCGGGTCGTAGTGCCCGACGACGCTCCAGTCGAGGCCACGAACCTCGCGTTTCGCGCCCAGCTCGAACCCGTCGAACTGCCGCACGCAGTTGTTGGTAGCGATGATCTCATTGAGGCCCGGCTTGAAGAGGCGCCCGTCGGTAAGGTGCGCCGGCGGACGCAGGTCAAACTTCACATTGGTGGTACCGAGGAGCGGAAAGAACACGCGCCGGCCGGTACCACGGATGTGCCCCTCGAACGGGACGATCACGATGCCGTCGACGTGCGGCTCGCCGTCCTCGTCCCGGACGATGGCCGGCAGGTCGCGCAGCGCGACCATCTCGTCCCGCGAGACATTGCTGTCAAAACCCTGCGCGCCCTTGCTCTGGACCACGGCCTCGTCGTCGTGCACATCGCCCACGGCCTGCTGGTGCGCGCCCACCCCCATGGCCAGCATGGAGACTAGTACCGCCACGGTGCAGGTCACGCCGACGACGATCGTCAGCACCGAGCCGAGCCGCGCACCCTCGCCCTCGAGATTCATACGCAGCAGTGCCAGGAATTGCCGGATGAAGTTCATCGTGCTTCAGCGCTCCGCGAGCGCGCTCACCACGCGCAGCCGCGCGGCGCGCGCCGCCGGAATCGCCGCGCTCACGACCGCCAGCGCCGCACCGAGCGCCAGACCTGTCGCGACGGTGACCTTCGGCATCGTCAGCCCGAACACGAAGCGCCCGGCGAACGGGAATACCAGCGTCGACAGCGCCAGCCCGCAGCCAGCGGCCACTACGCACACGACGACCGCCTCGACGAGAATGAGGAGGAATACGGCGCGATCGGTGAAGCCGATGGTCTTCAGGACCGCGAGCTCGGAAGTGCGCTCCCGGACGGACTGCATCATCATCGTCGCGATCGCGAACAACAGTGCCCCGAGCACCGCGCTCACCACCGCACGGATCAGGAAGTCGAGATCGCCGATCTGCTGCACCTGCTGTTGCGCGAGCTCGCGCAGGGATTCGGTCTTGGTCTCGTGGGAGGAGTTGGCGAACAAGCGGTCGATCGCATCCGCCACAGGTACCGCCTGACTGGCGTCGGTCACGGCGACGTTGAAGTGGTTCACCGTGCCCGTATTGGTCGCGCGCCCCTCGTCGTAGTAGGCGTAGTTGGCGAGGATCTTGTAGCGTCCCACCGCCACGTCGCTGTCGGTGAAGGTGCCGACGACATCGAAGGTCCAGGTCTTGGAGCCATCCTTTTGAGCCATCTGCGTGACGAGCGGAATGTGGTCGCCCACCTTCCAGCCGAACTTCTGGGCGGCGAACTCGGTGACCAGCGCGGCGGTGCGTGACTTGTTGAAGGCGGCGAGCTGCGGCGGCGCGATGTTGAAGGTGAACGCGTCCGTCCACCCCTTATCAGGCTGGACGGCGACTATGAGGACGCCGTTTTCCGGCTTCTGGTAGTAGCTGCCGTAGAGTTCCACCGGGATTGCCACCTTTACCCCAGGCAGCGGGCGGATCTGCCCGAGCAGTCCGAGCGGCAGTGGCGCAAAGATAAAGGCCTGGCGGCCGTGCACGATCAGCAGGTCGGCGCGTGCCTCCGCCACCGCGTGCTCGATGCCGGTCTTCAGGCCCTGCAGCACGCCGAACAAGGCGAACGCCACGCTCACCTGGAGAAAAATGAGGATGGTGCGCCCCGGCTTGCGCCAGATGCCGGACCAGACGAGCGGCAGGTATTTCACGCCTGACAGATCCGGCATGCCGCGGCGAGCGCATCGTAGGGCTCGCCCCTGGCGGTGAACTCGTGGGCGATGAAGCCCTGGAATCCGCTATCGGCGATCGCCGCCGCCACGGCGTGATAGTTGAGTTCCTGGGTGTCGTCGAGGTCGTGGCGCCCGGGCACCCCGCCGGTGTGAAAGTGCCCGATCCACTGCCGGTTATCGCGGATGGTGCGGATCACGTCACCCTCCATGATCTGCATATGGTAGATGTCATAGAGGAGCCTGACCCGCGGCGAGGCCACCTGCTCCATCACGGCGACACCGAAGGCGGTGTGATCGCCCTGGTAATCCGGATGATCGACCTTGCTGTTGAGTAGCTCGACGCACACCGTGACACCGTGCCGCTCGGCGATCGGCGCGACCTGCTTGAGACCGGCGGCACAGTTGGAAATTCCCTGCGCCTCGCTCAGGCCCCGCCGGTTGCCGAACATCGCAATGACGTTGGGCACCCCGGCCTGCGCCGCGAGCGGAATGGCGGCGCTGAGCTCGCCGACGAGCACGGGGTGATTCTTCGGGTCGTTGAAGCCGTCGGCGATGAAGGGCTCGCGCCGGCTCGCGTAGCCCATCGAGCAGCTGAGCCCTGCGGCACGCGCCACCGGCCATTCGTCGCCATGGAGCAGATCGATCGCCCGCAGGCCGACCGCGCGGACGCGCGCACAGACCTCGGGCAGCGGGCCTGGCAGTGTCCAGCGGCACACCGACTGCTTGAGACGCCCGGTGAGCGCTGGCTGCCCAGCACTCCCGGCCGCTGCGCGCGCGATCGACCCGCTTCCGAGCGCCGCCACCGAGGTCGTGGCGGCACGCAGGAAGCGCCGCCGGGAGAGCGGCCCGGACATCAGAGCTCCCCGATCTTGAGCTGCTGTACCGCGTAGTGGCACGCCCGGGCGGTGAGCGCCATGTAGGTGATCGAGGGATTCTGATTTCCGGATGAGACCATGCACGCGCCGTCGGTGACGAACAGGTTCGGCACATCGTGCGCCTGGTTCCAGCGGTTGAGAACCGAGGTCTTCGGATCCCAGCCCATGCGCGCCGTGCCCATCTCGTGGATGCAGAAGCCCGGTGCAAGCTCCTCGTTGAAGGTCTGGATGTCCCTGGCGCCGGCGGCCTCGAGAATCTCCGCCGCGGCGCTCTGCATGTCTTCGAGCAGCGCGTGCTCGTTCGGTCCGAACGTGCACTGGATGTGCAGCGCCGGCACCCCCCACTTGTCCTTGAGCGTGGGATGCAGCGTCACCCGGTTGTCCGGGCGCGGCAGGCACTCCCCCCAGCCGCCGAGCCACATGTGCCAGGGACCGGGGTCCTTGAGGAGCGCACGCTTGAACTCCGCGCCAAATCCCTGGGTGCGCGCGCCGCGCTGCCAGCCGGGGCGGCTGCCGCCGCCCTGGAAGCCGTAGCCGCGCACGAACTTCGGGTGCTTGTCGTGCACGTTACGGAAACGCGGCACATAGATACCGTTCGGGCGGTTGCCGAAAGTCCGGTGGTTCTCCATTCCGGGGATGGTCGCCTCAGCCCCGGCACCGAACGGATGATCCATGACGTTGCGGCCCAGCTGGTCGCTCGAGTTGGCAAGTCCGCTCGGGAAGCGTGCGCTCTTGGAGTTGAGCAGGATGCGCGCACTCTCGAACGCCGAGGCACACAGGAAGATGACGCGCGCGCGGAACTCAAGCGACTCGCCGCTCTCGGCGTCCACGGCGCGCACACCCACGGCGCGGCCGCGGCGCTCGTCGTACAGCACCTCGGCCACCACGCTGTTGGGGCGCAGCGTCAGGCGGCCGCTCGCCGCCGCCGCCGGCAGCGTCACGCCGTTGCTCGAGAAGTAGGAGCTGGTGATGCAGCCGCGCCAGCACGGGCCGCAGTAGTGACAGGCCGCGCGCCCGAGATGCGGTTGGGTAAGGATCGCCGCGCGACCGATGGTCAGCACCCGCTCGCGGCCCCAGTGCTGACGCATCGCAGCGCGCACCTGCAGTTCCGCGCAATTGAGCTCCATGGGCGGCAGGAACTCGCCGTCCGGCAGCTGCGCCAGGCCCTCCGCCTGGCCGCTCACGCCGATGAACTTCTCAACGTGGCTGTACCAGGGGGCGATGTCCGCGTAGCGGATCGGCCAGTCGACGGCGATGCCCTCTTTCGCGTTGGCCTCGAAGTCGAGGTCGCTCCAGCGATACACCTGCCGGCCCCACATGATGGAGCGTCCGCCGACGTGGCGGCCCCGGATCCAGAGGAATGGTTTGTCGGGATCGTTCTCGTAGGGATTTTCGTGGTCGTTGACGAAGAACTTCGAGGCCCATTCGTCGCAGCTGTCGGTCTGCGACTGGATTGGCTGGCGCGCCTCGAGCTCTCGGCGGTTGCCATAGCCTCGATAGGCGAGCGCATAGGCCTGCACGTGCTCGGCGTAGTCGCGTGCCGGCACGATGGGCGGCCCTGCCTCGAGGAGCAGCGTACCGAGGCCCTGCTCGGTCAGCTCCTTCGCCGCCCACCCGCCGGTGATCCCCGAGCCGATGACAATCGCATCGTAGCTACCGGACTTCGGCTCAGGCGCTGACACAGCCGTCGTACCTCCCGGGGATGATCGGCGCTTTGATCAGCCCGCGGGCCACGGGCTCGGAGGTGAAGTAAGCCAGCACCACGAGCTGCTTCAGGGTCGCGTAGCCCCGCTCGGCGGTCATGGGCGCCGTCGCGAGCGCACGGGTCTCGGCGGGGGTCGGCGCGCGCGCCGGCAGATGGGCATCGAGGGCGGCCACGAGCGACTGCTGCTGCTCGCGGCTCGCCAGCGCGACCGGCGCGCTGTACAGCGCCTGGCTACGCGCACCGATCGCATCGAGACCGGCGAGGAACTTGTCGCGTTCCGCATCCAGCATCGCTTCGGTAAGCAGCAGGTCGATGAAGCGGCTGACCCCGACGCCGCGGGCGCCGACCGTGTCGCTCTCAGGCAGCAGGATCTCGGCGATAGAGCCCAGGGTGGCATCCTGGGCGGGAGTGAGAGTCCGCAGCGCCGCGGCGCTGCGGGCGCGCGCGTGCAGCTCCCCGGCAAAGGCCTGCTGTGCCGCGACGGGCAGCAGCGCGAGCCCCGGTACCAGGGTCGAGAAGCCGGCGATCGACTCGAGAAACTGCCGTCGATCCACTCGCGTAGCTCACGCGCCGAAGCAGCTTGGGACGCTACCACACAAATGCGCCGCACCGTTAGACTCGCTCCGTGAACCGTCTTTGCGCGCTGCTCCCGGCTGCCCTGCTCACGGCGCTGCCGGCCGCTGTCCCCGCGGCCACGATCGGTGTTTCCATGGCAGTCTTCGATGACAACTTCCTCACCTCGGTACGCGGCAGCATGCAGGCGCGGGCGCGCGAGCTGCAGGTGCCCATCCAGTTCGAGGATGCGCAGAACGACATCGGCCGCCAGCTCAACCAGATTCAGAACTTCGTCGCCGCGCACGTCGATGCGATCGTGGTCAACGCGGTCGATACGGATGCGACACCGCGCATGACGCAGCTGGTGTCGGCGGCGCACATTCCGCTTGTGTACGTGAATCGCATGCCGGCGGACAAGCATCTGCCGCCGCGCGTCTCGTTCGTCGGCTCGGACGAGGTGCAGTCCGGCTCGCTGGAGATGACTGAGGTCTGCCGGCTGCTGCACGGCAAGGGCGACATCGTCATCCTGATGGGCGAGCTCACCAACCAGTCCGCCCGGCAGCGCACCCGGGACGTGTACGACGTGATCGGCAAACCCGCCTGTCACGGTATTCACGTGCTCGACCGCCAGGCCGCCGACTGGAAGCGCACCGCCGCTTCCGACCTCGTCACCAACTGGCTGAGCTCCGGCCTGCGCCCGCAGGCGATCGTGGCCAACGACGATGAGATGGCAATCGGCGCGATTCACGCGCTCAAGCAGGCGGAGCTGCTGTCGAGCACCGTGGTCGCCGGCATCGATGCAACGCCCGACGGGCTCGCGGAGATGAAGTCCGGCGAGCTCAAGGTGACGGTGTACCAGAACGCCGCGGCGCAGGGCCGCGGCGCCATCGACACGGCTCTCAAGCTGATGCGTAACGAGAGCGTCCCGGTGTTCGTGTGGATTCCGTTCGAGCTGGTGACGCCCAGCAATTTCAGCTCCTACATCGGGCGGCACTGACGCATCCATGCCGAGTGCTGCCGACGCTTCCCGACCGGACCTCGTCGAGGTCGTGAATGTCAGCAAGTCATTTCCCGGGGTGACGGCACTCGATCGGGTGTCGCTCGTCTTCCGCCGCGGCATGGTTCACGCCCTGGTCGGGGAGAATGGCGCCGGCAAGTCGACACTCATGAAGATCATCGCCGGTCTCGTGACACCCGATACGGGCGAGCTGCGGCTCGAGGGCCAGCCTCTGCGGCTCGACTCGCCGCGCACCGCACTCGCCTGCGGCATCGCCATGATTCACCAGGAGCTCAATCTCCTGCCCACCATGAGCGTCGCCGAGAACATCTGGATCAGCCGTGAGCCGCTGACCGCGTTCGGCCTCATCCGCCACGCGGAGCTGCGCCGCCGCACATGCTCGCTGCTCGAGCGGCTGCACGTCGACATCGACCCGGACGCACCGCTGCGCACCCTGCCGATCGCGCAGCGACAGATGGTGGAGATCGCCCGCGCGCTGTCGCACGCGCCCAAGCTCCTCATCATGGACGAGCCGACCTCGGCTCTGACCGAGCGCGAAGTCGAGCGGCTGTTCGCGGTGATCCGCGAGCTCAAGGCACAGGGCACCGCCGTCATCTATATCAGCCACCGGATGGACGAGCTGTTCGCGATTGCTGATGAGATCTCGGTACTGCGCGACGGCCGGCTGGTCGGCACCGACAGCGCCGGCAACCTCACGCGCGAGGCCCTGATCCGCATGATGGTGGGACGGGAACTCTCGGGGCTCTACCCGCAGTTACCCCCGCCCTCGGGCGAGGTCGTGCTGGCGGCACGCGGACTCACCCGCGCGGGTGAGTTTCACGACGTCAGCTTCGAGCTGCACGCCGGGGAGATACTCGGCATCGCCGGCCTGGTCGGCTCGGGTCGCAGCGAGCTCGCCGCCGCGCTCTTCGGGCTGGCCTCCGCGAGCGGCGGCTCGATCGACATCGCCGGGCGCCCCATGCGCTTTGACTCCCCCTCCACCGCCATGGCGAGCGGACTCGGCTTGCTCACCGAGGACCGCAAGGAGAGCGGCTGCTTCGGCGGCCTGAGCGTGCTCGACAATCTCGAGATCTCGGTGCTCAACCGCGACTACGTGCGCTTCGGCTTCATCGAGGGGCGCAGCGTTGAGGCGCGCTGTGCGGCGCTGGTGCAGGAGCTGCGCATCCGGACGCCGGGGCTCGATGAGCGCATCGAGAATCTCTCCGGCGGCAACCAGCAGAAGGTGCTGATCGGCCGCTGGCTGCTCACGAACCCCAGGATCCTGATCCTCGATGAGCCGACCCGGGGCGTCGACGTCGGCGCCAAGGCCGAGATCCACCAGCTCATCGCGGGCCTCGCTGCCGCGGGGACCGCGGTGCTCCTCATCTCCTCGGAGCTCCCCGAGGTCATCGGCATGAGCCACCGGATCCTCGTGATGCACGAGGGACGAATCACCGGCACCCTCGGGCGAGGCGAGGCGGATCAGCTGACGATCATGCGACTCGCCGCACGCTAGAGAGATCCCGAGCCACCGCATGCAGCCCCCGCCCGCCGCTCCTTCGCCCTCCAGCGCAGCGCGCCGCTGGCGCGCGCCGCCTGAGCTCGGCATCCTGCTGGTGCTCGTCGGGCTGGCGCTCGCGTTCGAGCTCCTCGGATGGGCCGTGGTCGGGCAGAGCTTCCTCATGAACGAGCAGCGCCTCGTCGTGATGGTGCTGCAGGTCGCGGTGATCGGCGTGATCGCGGTCGGCGTCACGCAGGTGATCATCACCGGCGGCATTGATCTGTCGTCCGGCTCGGTGGTGGCGCTCACCGCGATGGTGGCCGCGAGTCTTGCGCAATCCTCCGACGCGGCGCGCCCCGTCTACCCCGCGCTCACCGACCTGCCGGTCATCGTGCCGCTCGCCGCCGGGCTCGTGGTAGGGGCGCTCGCTGGCCTGGTGAACGGCGCGCTGATCGCCGGCACCTCCATCCCGCCCTTCATCGCCACGCTCGGCATGATGGTCACGGCGCGCGGGCTTGCCCGCTGGTACACCCACGGCGAGCCGGTGAGCATGCTGACGGACAGCTATGCCGCCATCGGCAGCGGCGCTACGCCGGTGGCGATCTTCCTTGGGACGGCGCTCCTGTTCCATATCGCGCTGCGTTACACGCGCTACGGCAAGTTCACCTACGCGATCGGCTCGAACTGCCAGGCGGCGCGCGTGTCCGGAATCCGGGTGGCACGCCATCTGATCATCGTCTATACCCTCGCCGGGACGCTGTCGGGCCTCGCAGGCGTCCTCACCTCGGCGCGAGCGGTCTCCGGCCAGGCCGGCATGGGCACGATGTACGAGCTGGACGCCATCGCCGCCGCGGTGATCGGGGGCACCTCGCTCTCCGGGGGCGTGGGGCGGATCACCGGCACGGTCATCGGCACGCTGATCCTTGGCGTCGTGACCTCGGGCTTCACGTTCCTGCGGATCGACGCCTATTACCAGGAGATCGTCAAAGGGGGGATCATCGTCGCAGCGGTGGTGATCGATCACTACCGGCGCCAGCGGCGGCTCGAGGGAGGCTGACGGCACCGCCTGCCGGTACCAGTTGCCCTCGCGCGGGCGGCGCGACACGATAGGGGCACTGGCCACCCCGCAACGCTCGAGAAGCCCATGAGCAGCGACGACTACCAGCGCCGGGCCCTAGGCGACGGCGCGCCCTACGATCCGATGAAGGAGCCGCGCTTTACCGAGATCGCGACCTTCATGCGCGCCCCGCTCGCCACGGCGCTCGACAACGTCGATATCGGCCTGATCGGAGTCCCGACCGACATCGCCGTCACCAACCGCCCCGGCGCGCGGCACGGTCCGCGCGAGATCCGCAATTCCTCGAGCCTCATGCGCGGCTACAACATGTCGCTCGGCGTCAACCCTTATGAGCTGTGTCGCGTCGCCGATCTCGGTGACGTGCGGCTCTCGCACCGCTACGACCTCGAGCGGCAGAACGAGGAGATCGAGGCCTTCTACAGGCGCGTCAGGGCGGCCGGCATCTTGCCGGTGAGCGCCGGTGGCGATCACTCGATCACCTACCCGATCTTCCGCGCGCTCGGCGCCGAGCATCCGGTCGGCATGGTGCACGTCGATGCGCATTGCGACACCTGGGGGGAATTCTTCGGCTCGAAGTTCACGCACGGCGCGCCGTTCCGGCTCGCGGTCGAGGCCGGCGTGCTGGACCCCAGGCGCACCATCCAGATCGGCATCCGCGGCGCGCAGAATTTCCTCGACGGCATCGAGTTCTCGAAGTCGCACGGCATGCGCGTGGTGTTCATGGACGAGTTCGCCGAGCTCGGCGTCGACAAGGTGACGCAGCTCGCGCGCTCGGTGGTCGGTGACGGCCCGACTTACATCTCCTTCGACGTCGACGGCCTCGATCCGGTGTACGCACCGGGCACCGGCACTCCCGAGGTCGGCGGCATCACGACGCTCGAGGCGCAGCGCCTGCTGCGCGGCCTCAAGGGGCTCAACCTGATCGGCGGCGACGTCGTCGAGGTGGCGCCGGCGTACGATCAGACCGGCAACACCGCGCTCGTCGGCGCGACCATGATGTACGAGATCCTGTGCGTGGTCGCGGATGCGAACTTTGGGGCCGCGCGGCGCGCGGGGGCACGGCGATGAATGCCTCGAGACAGAGCGTAGTGCCGGACGCCGAGCGCCAGGCGCGCATCGATCTCGCCGCCTGTCACCGTCTGGCGGCGCGCTTCGGCTTCAACGAAGGGATCGACAATCACCTGACGATGCTCGTCCCGGGCCGCGCCGAGCGCTGCTACCTCGCGCCCTTTGGACTGCTGTGGTCGGAGGTGCGCGCCAGCCAGCTGCTCGAGCTCGACTTCGCCGGCAAGGTGGTCGCCGGGCGTGGGCTGGTCGAGGACACCGCGCTCTACATCCACCTGTCGGTGCACCGCCAGCTGCCCGCCGCACGCTGCGTGCTGCACACGCACATGCCGTACGCCACCGCCCTCAGCATGCTCGAAGATCCGCGCCTCGAGATGGCGTCCCAGGCTGCGATCGGCTTCCACGACGAGATCGCCTATGTCGACTACAACGGCCTGGCGCTCGATTACAGCGAGGGTGAGCGCCTCGCGCGCGCCATGGGCAATAAGCCCGTGGCGCTGCTGCGCAACCACGGTGTACTCATCATCGGCCACTCGCCCGCCCAGGCCTTCGAACGGCTCTACTTCCTGGAGCGGGCTTGTCAGGCGCAGCTGCTGGCGCTCTCCTCGGGGCGCGCGCTCCACCGCGTGCCCGAGCCTATCGTCGAGGCGACCGCCGCGCAGTTCAAGGCCTGCACCGAAGTCGGCGGCGAGGGAAGGACCGAGCTGCATTTCGCGGCCCTCAAGCGACTGCTGGATCGCCTCGAAGCGGACTACGCCAGCTGAGCCTGTTGCCGAATCCGCCCGCCGAGCGCGGCACCGTGCTCACCGCCGTGCAGGCGCGCGCGGCCGGCCTGTCGCGGCCGATGTACGTAGTGGCGCTGCTGGCGCTCGCGCTCGCCATCAACTACATCGACCGCGGCGCGATGCCGACCGCCGCGCTGCAGATCCGGCACGACTTAGGCCTCAACGCCCAGGACTACGGCATCCTGTTCTCGGCCTTCTGGTACTTCTACTTCTGGGTACAGATCCCGGTCGGTGCACTCGCCGAGCGCTACGGTGCGCACTGGGTGCTCGCCGGAGGACTGGTGCTGTGGGCGGCCGCGACCATGCTCATGGGAGCGGCGGCCGGATTCACCTCGCTCCTGCTGGTGCGTCTGATGCTGGGGCTCGGCGAGAGCGTGGGTTTTCCATGCGTATCGAAGCTGCTCGCCTGCGTCGTGCCGCTCGAGAGCCTCGGCAAGGCCAACGGCATCGTCGCTCTCGGCTACCTCATGGCGCCCGGCATCGGCACATTTCTCGCCGGACTGCTCATCAACTCGCTCGGCTGGCGCGCGATGTTCGTGGCGCTCGGCGCCGCCTCGCTCCTGTGGCTCGTGCCGTGGTCGCGGGTGAAGCTGCCGAAGCTCGCCACGGCGCGCGCCGATGCCACCACCCCCACCTGGCGCATGGTGCTCTCGCAACGCGGCCTGTGGGGCACGAGCCTCGGGCTCTTCTCGAGCAACTATCTCTGGTACTTCATGCTCGGCTGGCTGCCGAGCTATCTCCAGGAGGAGCACGGCTTCTCGATGGACCGCATGGTGTGGGTGAGCACCGCCGGTTACGTCGTGAACGGCACGACCGCGCTTCTCACCGGCTACCTGGTCGACCACTACCAGCGGCGGGGCGGCTCGGTGAGCTTCGCCTGGAAGCTCATCATGGCGCTCGCGCACAGCGGCTCGGTCGTGTTCATGCTGATCATGGCGTGGGGATCGCAATCCGCGGCGGTCGCCGGCATGTTCGGCTTCCAGGTGATGATGGGAGCCTCGTCCGCGGGAACCTACGTGATGGGACAAATCCTCGCCGGACCCAAGGCCTCGGGCCGCTGGGTCGGAATTCAGAACTCGATCGGCAACGTGCCCGGCCTGATCTCCCCGGCACTTACCGGCTTCGTCGTCCAGCGTACCGGGCACTATGAGCTCGCGTTCGTCATCGCCGCCGTCATGAGCGCGCTCGGCATCGTCGGCTGGTTGGGCCTGGTGCCAAAGCTCGAGCCGCTCGACTGGGCCCGCTCGCGGCGCGCCGCCGAGACGGGAGTCGCCTCGTGACGCTCGGCTCGGTGGAGGTCGCGCTCCAGCATGCCGCGCGCCTTTTGCCCGTCCGACCTGAGCTGGCTGCGGAGCAGGCGGCCGAGATCCTCAAGGCAGCGCCCGATCACCCTATGGCGCTGCTGCTGCTCGCGCTCGCGCAACGCGCCTGCGGCGACCTGTCGGGCGCCCTCGCCGGGCTCGAGGAGCTGGGCCGTCGTGAGCCCAACTCGGCGCAGGTGCAATACGAGCTCGGCATCACGCACTCGAGCCTCGGCCACGGCGACGCGGCAATTGCATCTCTGCGCCGCGCCGTCGCGCTCAAGGCCGACTTGCCGGACGCCTGGCGGGCGCTCGCCGACCACCTCGCCGCAACGGGCGACACCGAGGGGGCCGATGCGGCCTATGCCCATCACATCAAAGCAGCGACCCGCGATCCACGTCTGCTCGCCCCGGCGGCCGCCCTCGTCGAGAACCGTATCCCCGAGGCCGAGGCGCTGCTGCGCGCGCACCTCAGGGCCCAACCGACCGACGTTGCGGCGCTGCGCATGCTCGGTGAGGTGGCGGCTCGACTGCGCCGTTGGGGCGACGCGCAGCTACTGCTCGAGCGCTGCCTCGAGCTGGCGCCGAACTTCGATGCTGCGCGCCACAACCTGGCGACGGTGCTCAACCGCCAGGGCAGGCCCGCGGCGGCGCTGCCGCACGTCGAGACGTTGCTCGCGAAGGAGCCGCGCAACCCCGGCCATCGGAACCTGAAGGCGGCCGTGCTCGCGAACCTCGGCGAGTACCGCGAATCGGCTCGCATCTACGCGGGCGTGCTCGAGGACTTCCCGCAGCAGCCCAAAGTCTGGATGAGCTACGGGCACTCGCTCAAGACCACCGGGCGCACCCGGGAAGCCATCGACGCCTATCGCGGCGCGATCGCCCGCGAGCCGCGGCTCGGCGAGGCCTGGTGGAGTCTCGCCAACCTCAAGACCTTCGCCTTCGCGCCTCCTGACGTGGCAGCGCTGCGCACGGCGCTCGCACGCGAGGACCTGAGTGAGGACGACCGGCTGCATTTCGAGTTCTCGCTCGGCAAGGCGCTCGAGGATGAAGGCCGCTACGAGGAATCCTTCACGCATTACGCGGCCGGCAACGCGCAGCGCCGCAAGTCACTCCCGTACCGCGCGGCCGAGAACACGGACTTCGTGCGCCGCTCGCGTGAGCTCTTCACACGTGAGTTCTTCGAGGCGCGCCGCGGCTCCGGAGTCAGTGCGCGCGACCCGATCTTCATCCTCGGGCTGCCACGCGCCGGCTCGACGCTCATCGAGCAGATCCTCGCCAGCCACTCGCTTGTGGAGGGCACGATGGAGCTGCCGGATGTGCCGCAGATCGCGCGCGAGCTCGCCGAACGTGGCGGCGCGGGCGCCGCGGGGTTCTGCCACGCGGTCGCCGATCTGACGGGCGAGGAACTGCTGCGTCTCGGCGAGCGCTATCTCGATGGCACCCGCGCACTGCGCAAAACCTCCGCCCCGCTGTTCATCGACAAGATGCCGAACAACTGCCTGTATGTCGGCCTCATACATCTCATGCTGCCCAACGCCAGCATCATCGACGCGCGGCGCCATCCACTCGGCTGCTGTTTCTCCTGCTTCAAGCAGCATTTCGCGCGCGGCCAGGGCTTCGCCTATACGCTGCAAGACCTCGGACTCTACTACCGTGACTATGTTGCGCTGATGCACCACTTTGATGCGGTCCTTCCCGGGAAGGTGCATCGCGTCCTGTACGAGGACATGGTGGGGGACACGGAGGCACAGGTGCGTGCGCTGCTCGCTCACTGCGGGCTCGGGTTCGAGGAGACCTGTCTGCGGTTCTACGATAACGAGCGGGCCGTCCGCACGGCAAGCTCCGAGCAGGTGCGCCAGCCGATATTCACGGCCGGACTTGAACAATGGCGACATTACGAGCCGTGGCTCGCGCCCTTGAAAGGTGCGCTGGGATCGGTGCTCACCGCCTACCCGGACGTGCCCGCAGATGTGACAATAGGGACACAATAGATCGACCGCAGCGGCTGTAGCCGCGTTTACTTTTTTTTCGGGGGGGTTCCATGACACGTAGTCGTCGCAGAAAGCTGATGCGCGCAGCCTGCCGTTCGGCCGGGCGTACATTGCCAGCGCGCCGGGCGCTTCCTCTGGCCTCCGCGGTGCTTGCCGCGATACCGGCGGCCTATGCACAGCAGGCGCAGCAGCAGGGCACCGGCGCCGAAGCCGGTGGTCTCGAGCAGATCGTCGTCACCGCGCAGAAGCGCACCGAGAACCTGCAGGACGTGCCGATCAGCATCCAGGCACTCGACACGCAGAAGCTCGAGGAGCTCAGCATCACGGACATCGACGACTACGTGAAGTACCTCTCGGGCGTCACGACGGTGAAGGGACTCGGCCAGGGCGGCAACGGCGTCGGCACGACTCACATGTACATGCGCGGCGTGGTGAGCGGCCAGGACGGCAACCATTCCGCCTCGCAGCCGAGCGTCGGCACCTACCTCGACGACCAGCCGATCACCACTATCGATGGCACGCCGGACATTCACATCTACGACATCGCGCGCATCGAGGTACTGGAGGGCCCGCAGGGCACTCTGTACGGCGCGAGCTCGGAAGCCGGCACCATCCGCATCATCACCAACAAGCCGGATCCCAACAAGTTCTCGGCGGCGTACGACGTCGGCATCAACGACGTCGATCACGGCGGTGTCGGCACGATAGCCGAGGGCTACGTGAATCTGCCGCTATCGCCGATCGCCGCGGTGCGCCTGGTCGGATGGGACGAGCACGACGCCGGCTACATCCACAACGTCGCCGGCACCAACACCACCGGCGGCATCGTCGACGGCGTGCGCACCTTCCCCGTCTCCGGCCTGTCGATCGACAACTCCGGGGAGACCGACAGCCAGTACAACCCGGTCTCGACCCTCGGTGGGCGCGTCGCGGGCTTACTCAGGCTCGGCGACAACTGGACCGTGACCCCCAACTTCGTCACACAGTCGATCAACGCCAATGGCTTCTTCGGCTTCGACCCGGCTGTGGGTGATCTCCAGGCTGTGCGCTACGGGCCGGAGAGCAACCAGGACGCCTTCACGCAGACCTCGCTCACCATCGATGGCAGAGTGAGTGACTTCGACATCACCTACACCGGCGGGTGGTTCGTACGCGAAACGCATACCCTTTCCGACTACAGCGACTACAGCTACTACTACGACAAGTTCTTCGCCTCCGGCTGCAACTGGGTGACGGAATCCGGTTACAACTATCTGCAGGCGAATCCGAACGCGCAGAAGGGTTGCTACAGCGGCACCAAGTACCCTGCGGGCGACTTCACCGAGCCGCAGGAGTACGTGATCACCAACGGGCACTTCACCAAGTGGAGCCACGAGCTGCGCCTCACGACGCCGCAGGACTACCCGCTCAAGGGGATCGTGGGCCTGTTCGCCGAACGCCAGGTCCACGAGATCTGGGAGCAGTACACGATCCCGGGTGCGGATGGCAATCCCTACACCCAGAACCCGCAGGGCTTCGCGCCGAGCCTCAGCATTCCGGGCCTTAACGGCAACACCGTGTGGCTCACGGACGAGGAGCGCGTCGACCGCGACCAGGCCGCCTTCGGTCAGGCGACCTGGGACATCACCAAGAACTGGCAGGTCACGGGCGGGATCCGCTTCTACAAGTACGACAACTCCATTCAAGGCTTCTACGGTTACTCGGCGGCTTACCAGGACCAGACTGGATACTTCCCGGGGCAGAACATCTGCGGCCCGAACCCGGGCGCACCGGGAGCGCCGCTGCTGCCGAACTACGAGCCCTTCCACGGCGCGCCCTGCACGGATCTCAATTCGGACGTGTCCGACAGTGGCCGCACCTACAAGGCGAACCTGACCTACAAGCTCGATGCGAACAAGCTCTTCTACTTCACCTACTCGACCGGCTACCGTCCGGGCGGGGTGAATCGCGTGTTCGACGCGGAGATCGGTAAGGTTTTCCCCCCCTACCAGGCCGACTTCCTCACCAACTGGGAGATCGGCTGGAAGACGACCACGGACGATCACACGCTGCGCTGGAACGGCGCGGTGTTCCTCGAGAACTGGAACAACTTCCAGTTCCTGTACTTAGGTCCCAACAGCGTGACCGTGGTGCAGAACGCGGCCTCGGCGCAGATCAAGGGCATCGAGACCGAGCTCGAGTGGGCCGCGTCCACGAACCTCCTGATCTCGGGAGGTGCGACCTTGCTGCATGCGGTCACAACGGCCAATTACTGCGGCCCGTCGGCGACCATTCCCGGCACCTCGATCCAGTCCACCAACTGCCCGAATCAGGTCAACAGCTACGCCGACGGCATTCCGGCGCCCAACGGGCCGGAGGCGCCGTCCGGCACGCAGCTGCCGGTGGCCCCGAAGTTCAAACTGAACCTCGTGGCGCGCTACACCTGGCCGGTGGGCAACTGGGACGCCAACGCCCAGGCTTCGGGCATGTACCAGACCGAGACCGAGCCCTTGCTGCGGACCATCGACCAGATCGCCCTGGGTCCGATGCCGGCGTATGCATTGTTCGACCTGAGTGGGGGCGCCGAGCACCACAACTTCTGGTTCAAGCTCGCGCTCAGCAACGTGTTCGACAAGCGTGCCGAGCTGACGCGCTTCGTCGAGTGCGCAACCACGACCTGCGGACCGCAGCCGTACGTCATCCCGACGCAGCCGCGCACCATCGCGCTCACCATCGGGCAGCGCTTCTAGCGGCGCGGTCGAACCGCTTGCCGCACGCCCGCGGGAGTCAGCCTCCCGCGGGCGTGCGCTCGATGGCGCGCGTCAGCTTCTCGATGAGCTCGGCGAGCTCGCTGTCGCTCGCGTTGTAGGGCGGCGCGACGAGCAGCGTGTCGCCCGCCGCGCCCGCGACGTTCCCCGAGCACGGATAGACGATCAGCCCGTCCTCGAAGGCGCGCTTGCCGAGCGCCTGACTGAAGGCCCGCGCGGCGGGCAGCGGCTCGCGCGTCGCGCGCTCGCGCACGAACTCGATGCCGATGAGGTAACCGCGGCCGCGCACATCGCCCACCACCGCGAAGCGCTCGAGCGCGCTCTTCAGCTCCCACTTGAGCACCTCGCCGCGCTCGCGCACGCGCGCCAGCAGCTTGTCGCGCTGCACGATGCGCTGCACCGCCAGCCCGGCGGCGCAGGCGGTCGTATGTCCCGAGTAGGTATGGCCGGTGAGGAACGCACCGTGGGCGTCGCGGATGGTGTTGCCCAGCTCCTGCGTCACGATCGTCGCCGCGAGCGGCACGTAGCCGCCGGCGAGTCCCTTGCCGACCGCGAGGATGTCCGGCACCACCCGATCGTGCTCGAGCGCACGCCAGCTGCCGCAGCGGCCCGAGCCGCACATCACCTCGTCCGCGATCACGAGCAGCTGGTGCCGCGCGCACACCGCGCGCACCGCCTGCGCATAGCCCTCCGGGGCCGGCACCGCACCGCCCGCCGCGCCCACCACCGGCTCGAAGATGAAGCCCGCCACCTGGTCGGCCCCGAGCGAGCGGATTTTTTCCTCGAGCTCCTCCGCAAGCGCCCTGACGAGTGCCGCGCCGGAAAGTCCGCGCAGCGGCCGGTAGGCATTGGCGGCGGACACGAACGACACCGGCAGCAGGCTCCCCTCGAACGGCCGGCGCCGCTCCTGGAATCCCGACACCGAGAGCGCGCCTAAGGTATTGCCGTGATAGGAGCGCTCGCGCGCGATGAAGCGCCGCTTCGCGGGCATGCCGCGCGCATCCCAGTACTGCAGCGCCACCTTCAGCGCCGACTCCACCGCCTCCGAGCCGCTGCCCGAGAACACGATGTGGCCGTATTCGCTGCCCGCGAGGCTCAGCATCAGGCTGGTCAGCTCCTCCAGCGGCTCGCTGGTGAACAGATAACGGTAGCCGCATGCCACCTTGGCGAGCTGCGCGGCGATCGCCGCGTTGACCTCCGGATGAGCGTGCCCGAGGCTGAAGGCGGCGGGCCCTCCGGAGCCATCGAGATAGCGCTTGCCGGCGGCATCGTAGAGATAACTCCCCACGCCGCGCACGATGCGCGGCAGCGCGCCCATCCCCCAGCCGGCCGGACGATTCGCGCTCATGATCCCTGGCGAAGTCCAATGCCGAGCAGCGCGATCGCGGCGACCACCAACGGCACCGCGAACAGGAAGTACAGGTTGGCCGGCGCCCAGCCGGCATCGAGCAGCGTCCCGGTCACGATGGGTGCCAGGATCGCCCCCAGGCGGCCGATGCCGACCGCCCAGCCCATGCCGCTGGCGCGCACCGCCGCCGGGTAGAGCGGCGGACCCACCGCGTAGAGTCCCGACATCGCAGCGTTCGTGATGAGCCCCAGGAGCAGCGCGGTCCAGAGCGCCGCGCCGACATGATGGACTGCGACGCCGAACGCGGCGACCAGCAATGCGGAAGCGATGAGCGAGCCGAGCAGCAGACGGTGCGCGTCGAAGCGCACCGCGGCCAGCGTGAAGCCGCCGCAGCCGGCGATGCCACCGAGATTGAACAGCACCCCGGCGGCGAGGCCGAGCGCGGCGCTCGCCCCCGCCGCGTTCAGCAGGCGCGGCGTCCAGCTGACCGAGAAGTAGAAGGCCGCCATCGTGCAGAAGAACAGGAGCCACACGAGGAGCGTGCGAGGCGTGAGCAGCAGCTCGAGCGGCACCCGTTGCCCCGCACCCGCGCGCGGAGCCTCGGGCAGCGCGCTTAAGGCCCGCTGGCCCATGCGCGCGAGCAGCGCGTTGAGTCGAGTGAGCGCTCCGGGGGGTCGGCGTGTGATGAGGAAGTCGAGCGACTCCGGCAGTCCCCACAGGGCAATCAGCGCCATGAGGAGCGACATCACGCCGCCGATCGCAAACGCCGAGCGCCAGCCGTACTCGGGCATGAAGTGCGCGGTCAGCACACCACCGAGCGTCGCGCCGACCGGGTAGCCGGTGGAATATGCCGCCAGCGCCGTGGTCCGCCAGCGGTCGGAGGCGTACTCGGAGACCACCACCGCAGCGCTCGCGATGGTGCCGCCGATGCCGATTCCCGTGACTACCCGCAGCGTGAGCAGGTCGGTGAAGTCGCGCGCCCACACCGAGCTCAACATGCCAAGCGCCGCGACACTCGCCGCGATGAGGACGATGCGCCGCCGGCCGACGAAGTCGGCGCACGGCGCGAGCGCGAGCGCACCCACCGCCATGCCGATGAGGCCTGCGCTCAGCAGCCAGCCGAGCCGGCCATCACTCAGCGCCCAGGCGGCCTTGACGCCGGAGGCCGAGAAGGCCATCGCCAGCACGTCGAAGCCATCCAGCATGTTGAGCCCCACGCACACCGCAATGGCGCCGAGCTGGAAACCGGTGATCGGCCCCTTCGCGAGCCGCTGCTGGACGTTGTCGTTCACGCATGCACCTCCGCCTGAGGGGTCTATTGTGAGGGCTTTGGCGCTATGCTCGCCAACTCCTGCAGCGAAAGAGGGGCGGCCGTGGCCAGCGAGGCAGTGTTCATCACCTGTGCCCTCACCGGCTCGGGCGATTCGGTCGGCAAGAGTCCCCACGTGCCCGTGACCCCGGAGCAGATCGCGGCCGCAGCGCTTGAGGCCCATTCGGCCGGGGCCGCAATCGTGCACATTCACGTGCGCGACCCCGCCTCGGGGGCACCGAGCCGCAGCACCGCGCTTTATCGTGAGGTGCTCGAGCGCATCCGCTCGCGCAACACCGAGGTGATCGTGAACCTCACCGGTGGCATGGGGGGCGATCTCATGTTCGGCCCCGACGATGCGCCGCTCAAATTCGCCAGGGGTACCGACTTCGTCGGCCCCGCCGAGCGCATCGCCCACATCGTGGAGCTCTCCCCCGACGTCGCGAGCCTCGACTGCGGCTCGCTCAACTTCGATGAGCAGCTCTACGGCACGACGCCGCGCTACCTGCGCGAGATGGCCGCAGCGTACCGCGTGCGCGGCGTTCGCCCCGAGATCGAGGTGTTCGAGCTCGGGCATATCGAGCTCGCCCGGCAGCTCATGTCCGAGGGGCTGATCGAGAGTTCAGCGCTCTTTCAGCTGTGCCTCGGCATCCGCTACGGTGCCCCCGCCACGGCGCACGCGATGCTGGCGATGCGCGATGCGCTGCCGCCGGGAGTCACGTGGTCGGCCTTCGGCGTCGGCCGGCTGCAGATGCCGATGGTGGCTCAGGCGGTGCTGCTCGGCGGCAACGTGCGCGTCGGCCTCGAGGACAACCTCTACCTGGGAAAGGGCGTGCTCGCCACCAATGGGCAGCTGGTCGAGCGTGCCGTGCGGCTCGTGGAGCTCCTCGGCGCACGGGTGCTGAGCTCCGCCGAGACCCGCGAGCGCCTCAGGCTCCGTGCGGGCAGCTGAGGCCCGCGCCTCAACGCAACGTCACGGCCGCACCGCTCCTCAGGCTCTCCGCCGCGGCCACCGCCAGGTTGAGCGCCTCGATGCCGTCGGTGAAGCTCGGGCTCATCGGCCGCCCCTCCTCCACCGCCGATACGAAGGCGTCGAGCTCGCCGCGATAGGCCTCGTTGTAGCGCTCGATGAAGGAGTAGAGGACCGGATCGCGCGCCGCGGTGCGCGCGGCGCTCCAGGACTCGACCGAGGTCGCACGGCGATTGCCGGCCTGCAGCATGCCGGTGGCGCCGAAGGCCTCGATGCGCTGGTCGTAGCCGTAAACGCTGCGCCGGCTGTTGTTGATCTGCACGAGCGCGCCCGAGCGGGCCTCGAGCGAGATCGCGCAGGTGTCGATGTCGCCCTGGCGGCCGATCTCGGCATCGACCAGGTTGGCGCCGAAGGCATGCACGCGCGCGATGTCGCCCGCCAGATAGCGCGCCATGTCGAAGTCGTGGATCGTCATGTCGCGAAACAGCCCGCCTGAGCCTGCGATGTAGTCCGCGGGCGGCGGCGCCGGGTCGCGATTCGTGATGACGGCGATCTCGAGCCGGCCGACCTCGCCGCGTTGCAGCCGCTCGCGCAGGGAGTAATAGGATGGATCGAAGCGCCGGTTGAAGCCGATCATGACGCGCGGCGTTCGCGGCGCGATCTCCTGCCAGCACTGCCGCGCGCGCCCGAGGTCGAGATCGACCGGCTTCTCGCACAGCACCGCCTTGCCCGCTGCGACCGCCTGCGTAATGAGCGGCACATGGGTCGCGGTGGGCGTCGCGATCAGCACCGCGGCGATGGCGCGATCCGACCAGACCTCATCGAGCGATGCGGCGGCGAGCGCGCCGAGCTCGGCGGCCGTCGCCGCGGCGGCCGCCGCCGCTAGGTCGTAGACCTTCAGCAGTCGCGCCCCTGTGTGGCGTGCCACGTTGGCCGCGTGCAGCCGCCCAATGCGCCCGCACCCCAGTACTGCCATGCCCAGCATGCCGCCTCCGCCGCCGCGCCTCAGCGGCGCGTGAGAAACTCGTAGCCAGGAGCTGTGCTGATGCGCCAGCTGCGCTCCGGACCCGCCATGACGTTGAGGTAGTAGAGATCGAAGCCATGCGCGGCGCTCACCGGATGATAGCCGCGCGGCACGACCACCAGATCGCGATCCTCGACCGCGAGCGTCTCATCGATCGCGCGGTCCTCGGTGTAGACGCGCTGCACGGCAAAGCCCCCGGGGCGGCGCATGCGGTGATAGTAGATCTCTTCCAGCTGCGTCTCGCCGTTGCCCGCCACGTCGTGCTTGTGCGGCGGGTAGCTCGACCAGTGGCCGCCCGGTGTCAGAACCTCGACCACCAGCAGATGCTCGGCGGGCACGGTCTCGGGCAATATCTGGTGGATGTAGCGCTCGTTGGTGCCGATGCCGCGCACCTCGCGGCTGACGTCCTCAGGCTTGATGAGGCGCACCGGGAAGCGCCCGGCGGCGGGCGCTGAGCCCACCGCAAGCTCACACGCGGTATCGGCGCTCAAGCGCAGCGGCGTGCGCGGCGGCAGGTAAAGCGCGAACGGCATGCCGGTGAAGGGATCGCTGCGCTCGCCAATTGCACCCAAGTCCTTGCCGGCGACGTTCGCCGCGGCGCGCCCCGAGAGCAGCACCAGACACTGCTCGCGGTCGGGAAGTTCGCGGCTCAGCGTCTGCCCCGCCACGAGGTCGAGCACCTCGAAACCGACGTAGCGCCAGCCGGCGCGCTCCGGCGTGAGGCGGTGCACCTCCCGCGCCCCGCCCGAGCGGTCGGGCTTGACGAGCAGAGGCGACGTCATGGCGCCGTACCTCCGAGGTAACCTCTCAGGTTGCGGTAGCCGAGGGTTGCATAGCTGAGCGGGTCGGCCTTGCTCGGATCCTGCTCCGCCTCGAGCACCACCCAGCCGCAGTACCCGCTGAGTGGCGCGAACAGCTCCTCGAAGGCGATGCTGCCGTCTCCCGGAACCGTGAAGACGCCCTCGAGCACCGCTCGCAAGAAGCTCCAGTTGCCGCTCCTCGCGCGCGTGACAACTGCGGTGCGTACGTCCTTGGCGTGCACGTGGCAGATCCGCTCTGCGTAGCGTCGCGCCAGAGCCGCCGGATCAGCGCCGGCGAAGGCGGCGTGCCCGGAGTCGAGCAGCAGCCCCACCTCAGGTCCCGTCGACTGCATCAACGCATCGATATCCGCCTCGCTCTGCACCGCCGTCCCCATGTGGTGATGGTACGCGAGCCGTACGCCCTGCTGCGCCGTAGCGACCCCCACCTCGGTGAGTTGCCGCCCAAGCTCGGCCCAGTCGCGCGCCGTGAGGATGGGACGCTCGGAGAGCGGACGCTTGAGATCACCGTGCACCGCGCCGCTCACCTCGGCGAACACCAGCACCGGGCACCCGAGGGCTTTGAGGAGCTCGAGGTGCGCTCGCAGCCGGGTGCGCTCCTCGCGCGCCCCCCACACGAGCAGCTCCGCCGAGTACCAGCCCGAGACGCAGCGCAGCCCAAAGCGCTCAAGCAGCGCCCGGAGCGCGCCGGCGTCGCGCGGAAACTTGTGTCCGAGCTCCATGCCCTCGAAGCCGATGTCGCGCGCCTGACGCAGGCAAGTCTCGAGCGTGATGTCCGCGCCGAGCTCGCGCAGATCGTCATTCGACCAGATGATGGGGTTGGCGCCGAGGCGGACCTGCATGTCAGTCCTTGCCCGCGCGCCCGGCGCGCTCTGCCAGGTAGCGCTCGCGCGCTGCCCGCACCTCGGCGCGCTCGGATACCTCGGGGACCGGCACGTCCCACCAGTGGCCGCCCACGGTGGTGCTCGCCTTCGGGTCGGTCGCGATCACCAGCACCGTGGTGCGATCGGCGCGCCGCGCCTCGGCAAGTGCGCTCGCAAGCCCATCGATTCCAGCGACCTGACGCGCGTGTGCGCCCAGGCCTCGTGCGTGCGCCGCCAGATCGAGGCCGGCGAGGCCGCCCCCGGCAGCGCGCATATTGTTGAAGCTCGCGTTGCCGGTGGCGCCCTGCAGCCGCTCGATGCAGCCGAAGCCGCCGTTATCGAGCAGCACGATCAGGAGCTTGAGGCCCAAGCGGACCGAGGTCGCGATCTCGCTGTTCAGCATCAGGTAGGAGCCATCCCCCACCATAACGATGACCTCGCGCCCGGGATGAGCGAGCTTGACACCGAGCGCCCCCGCAATCTCATAGCCCATGCAGGAGTAGCCGTACTCCAGGTGATAGCCGAGGGGCTGCGCGGCCTGCCAGTGGCGGTGCAGCTCCCCGGGCAGCCCGCCCGCGGCGCACACCACGATGTCGGAGGGTAGCGCGGCTCTTTGCACCGCGCCGATGACCTGCGCGTCGGACGGCGGCGCCTGAGCGCCCGCCGCCGTGAAACCGGCCGCGGTCTGCAGCCACGCCTCGCGCTCGCGCGCTGCGCGCTCGGTCCAGGCACTCGGCGCGCGCCACGCGGTAAGTGCCGCGCTCAAGCGTGCGAGGCCCTCGCGCGCATCCGCGATCAGCGGCTGCGCGCCGTGCTTGCCGGCATCGAAGCCCTGGACGTTGAGGGCGACGATGCGCCGCCCCGCAGCCCGGAACAGCCTCCCCGAGCCGGTCGTGAAGTCCTGCAGCCGCGTGCCGACGGCGAGAATCACGTCCGCCTCGCTCGCGAGCGAGTTCGCAGCCGCAGTGCCCGTGACGCCGATGCCGCCGAGATTCAGGGGATGGCTCGCGGGCAGCGCCGACTTGCCCGCCTGCGTCTCACCGCTCGGTATTCCGTGACGCAGGCAGAATTCGGCGAGCACCGCCTCGGCGTCCGAGTACAGCACGCCGCCGCCGCAGATGACGAGCGGCCGCTGCGCCTGGCGCAGCACGGCGAGCGCCGCTTCGAGTTCCTCCGTGGCAGGGGGCGGGCGGCGCAATGCCCACAGGCGCTCTTCGAACAGGCTCTGCGGCCAGGAGAGTGCCTCCGCCTGCACGTCCTGGCACAGTGCCAGCGTCACCGGGCCGCACTCGGCGGGATCGGTAAGCACCTGCATGGCTCGAGCAAAGGCGGCGATGAGCTGTTCGGGCCGGGTGATACGGTCGAAGTAGCGCGACACGGGGCGCAGACAGTCGTTCACGCTGATCAGGCCGTCGCCGAAGTCCTCGAGCTGCTGCAGCACAGGGTCGGGGGTGCGCGTGGCGAACACATCGCCAGGCAGCAGCAGCAGCGGCAGGCGGTTGACGTGCGCGACCGCGGCTGCGGTGGCGAGATTCGTCGCGCCTGGGCCGATCGAGGTCGTACAGGCCATCACGCGGCGCCGGCGCGTCGCCTTGGCGAAGGCCACCGCGGCATGTCCCATCGCCTGCTCGTTGTGCGCCCGTAGCGTCGGCAGCTCCGCGCGCACGCCGTACAGCGCCTCGCCGAGCGCCGCCACGTTGCCGTGACCGAAGATCGCCCAGACACCGGCGAAGAGGCGCTTGTGCTCGCCGCCGTACTCGGTCCACTGCGAGGCCAGCGCGCGCACCAGCGCCTGCGCCATCGTGAGCCGGATTTGCGTCAATGCCGCTCCTTCGCTGCCTGCCATGCCTCGTTGAGCGTGCGGAACCACTCCGCGACGCCCGTCGAGATGCTACCCGCCGCGATGAAGCCGCGCACGATCGGGCTCGCGGCCGCCACGGCGAGTCGCTGCGGCGCATCGGCCGGCGTTTCCTCCAGCACCACGATCACGCCACGGCAGTACGCGTCCCCGGCGGCGATTGTCCGCGCGCACGCCTCGAGGATCCCGGGGTCCGCCGGGGCTGCGAGCCCCCACCAGTCCGGCCGCATCCCGAGCGCGTAGAGGCGCGCCATCGCCTGCGCCGCTGGCGCACTGCCGCCGATCACGACCAGCAGCTCCCTCCCCTGCGCGCGGCAGGCGGCATACGCCTGCGCGAGGCGCTCCGCGGCCTCCTCCTCGTAACGGCAGGCCACGTTCACCCCTGCCGGCCATTCGATGAGGCGCTCGCTCGCGCTCGCGCCCGACGGCTCGAGCTGCTGAGCCACCCACAACCCCTGCCGC
>DATMOK010000034.1:0-30533 GCA_035568235.1 Steroidobacteraceae bacterium
CTTGCCGCGCACGTTCATGTTGTAGTCCATGAATATCTTGCCCGTTCGCTTCGGCACGCTCCATTCCAGTGTGATGTCTTTCGGATGCAGGCGCATGAGATGCCGGCCGACAAACTCCGACACCTGGCGTGCGGCGTCGAAGTCGATGGTGCGGCGAATCGGCAGGAAAACGTGCAGGCCGGTCTTGCCCGAGGTCTTCACGATCGGCTCGAGTCCCATGCCGTTCAGTAGCTCGCGCAGCCGGAACGCCACCTCCTTGCCCTTCTCGAACGCCGCGGTGTTGAGCTCCGGCTCATCGCCCGGCGCCTCCTGGCCCGAATAGATGTACGGATCGATGTCGAACACCACGTAGTCCGGGTAATTGAGCACCGAGCGCTCGAGCGACTCGAGCGAGCTCGCGTAGTCGGTGTCCCGGCCCTTCGCATCCGGCGCCACTCTTGCGCGCGAGTGCCAGACGTGGAATTCCAGCGTGCCGGACTGGGCGAGCCACAGCAGCGTCGGCAGGTTGTTGCAGAGCAGGTATTCGTGCGACTCGTCCCTGTGATCCGAGAACACGGTGATCGTCTCGGCGAACGGCGGCCGCTCCTGGTGCCAATGCTTCTGGTAGAAGCGCTGGCCGTGAATGCCGTCGGGCATGCGGATCATGGTGAGCGGGCGGTCGGCGAGATGCGGCAGCATGAAGCGCCCGACGCGCGCGAGATAGCGCAGCAGGTCGCGCTTGGTGACCGGCGCCTCGCGTTTGCCGGCGGCGGGCCAGTACACCCGGTCGAGGTTCGTGAGGCGGATGCGCGCCGCACCGACCTGAAGGTCGATGCGCTCGGCGCGTTGCCCGAGCTGCTCGAGAATGGCTGCCACCTCGTTGGCCGCGCTTGCGCCCGGCCCTGCGGCCGCACCCGCGGCGGCGCCGTCGTTGCCGGGCGGACCGGCAGCGACCCGCGCTCCCTCGGTGCGATGCACGTTGCGCGGCTCGATGTCCTCGCGCAGCCGCACGAACACCGGCGCGCGCAGCGACCCCGCCGCGGTCCACTCGCTGTAGGTGACTTCGGCTACGAGCTTCGGCTGCAGCCAGGTGGTCGGGCGGTGCAGCTCGACCTCCCCGGTGAACGGGGAATCCTTGCGGGCGAGCTTCGCGAGCCGCGGCTCGAGCTGCGCGATGACCGCATCATCGAGGCCCGAGCCCACGTGTCCGGCGTACTTGAGGGCCTTGCCTTCGTAGTAGCCGAGCAGCAGCGCGCCCAGGGGCTCGCGCGCTCCTTTGCCGCGGGTGTAGCCGCCGACCACGAACTCGGCGGACTGCGCCGCCTTGATCTTGAGCCACGCGCCGGAGCGCTTGCCCGGCTGGTAGATGCCGTCGATGCGCTTGGCGACGATGCCTTCGAAGCCGAGGCCGAGAGCGACGCGATACAACTCGCCGGCATCCGCCGAGTGGTGCACCAGCTGCAGGTGTGCCGAAGGCAGCAGGCACTGCGTGAGATAACGGTGGCGGGCGAGGTAGGGAGCGGCGCGCAGATTCAAGCCGGCAAAGTGCAGCAGGTCGAAGCACACCAGCACCACCGGAGTCGCGCGCTGCGCGGCGGCGATCTCCGCGGCGCTCTTCAACTGCGCGCGGTTCTGCAGCGCATTGAATGACGGGCGGCCTTGCGCATCGAGCGCCACGATCTCGCCATCGAGGACCATCTGCTCGATCGCCTGAGCGGCGAGCTCGGCGGTCAGCTCGGGGAACAGCGCGGTCAGATCCAGCCCGCGGCGCGAGCTCAAGCGCACCTCGCTGCCTTTGACATGGGCGATCACGCGGTAGCCATCGAGCTTGGGCTCGTAACGCCACCTCGGGTCCGAGCCGCCCGCCTCACCGCTCTCGGCGAGCATGGGCCTCAGGTCCCTGGGCATCGCCTCGTGCGGACCCTCGGGGGCGAGCACCGAGGCGTCGAGGCGCTGCGGGGTGCTCTCGGGAGTGAGCTCATCGAGCGAGACACCCGAGAGGACCGAGGCCGGCTGCGCCAGTACGTCGTTCGCCTGCGCGAAGCGGTCGCGGTGCTTGATCAGCAGCCACTGGTTGCCGGTGCGGGTCTTGACGAGCGTGAAGGAGCCTTTGAGCTTTACCCCGCGCAGCAGGAAGCTGAGCTTGCCGGCGGCGAGCTCGGCGCGCACGCGCTTCTCGGCCTCGGCGCGGTCGGTGAAGGAGTAGCGCTGGCCCTCATCGGGCGAGTACACGCCGCAGTCCCACACGATGACGTTGCCGGCGCCGTACTGCTTGGCCGGGATCACGCCCTCGAAGGAGGCATAGTCGAAGGGATGATCCTCGACCTCGACCGCCATGCGCTTGTCGTCGGGATCGAGCGAGGGGCCCTTGGGCACGGCCCAGGATTTGAGCACCCCATCGAGCTCGAGGCGGAAGTCGTAGTGCAGCTGGCGCGCGGCGTGCTTCTGCACCACGAACAGGAGCGGCCCATGACGCTCGCGCGCGAGCTTCGCGGGCGGTTCCGGCGTGCGCGTGAAGGTGCGCTTGGCGGCGTAGCGTTCGAGGGCGCGCTTGGGCACCGACAGATGTTACTCCGCCTTTAGCCCGATCAACTAAGTCAGCGCATCGCTCCAGGTGGCGAGTCGAGCCAACACGTCAGACAGCACCTGCGCGTCGCTGCGGCCGCTTCTGGCCGGGACGTGGAAGGAGTGGTCCGCTTCCTCCACGAGGCTGAGCGTGGCGCGCGCGCCGAGCCGTGCGACCACCGCCTCGAGCAGCGCGCGCTCGGCGAGCGCATCGCGGCTGCCTGAAAGGAACAACATCGGGATCGAGACTTTCGCGAGATGCTCGGCGCGCTGCTGCGAGGGCTGGCCCGCGGGGTGCAGCGGGAAGCTTAGGAAGGCGAGGCCGCGCACCCCGGCAAGCGGCTCGAGGGACTGCGCCTGGGAGGTCATGCGCCCGCCGAAGGAGCGCCCGCCGGCAATGAGCGCCAGGCCGGGCGCCAGCTGCGCCGCCGCGGCCACGGCGGCGCGCACCGTTGCGTGGCACAGCGGCGGCGGATCCGGGCGGCGCGAGCCACTCTCCATGTAGGGAAACTGGTAGCGCAGCGTCGCGAGTCCGAGCGACGCAAGCCCGGTGGCCACCGCGCGCATCGCGGGGTGCTCCATGCCGGCGCCGGCGCCGTGCGCCAGCACGTAGCAGGCGCGTGCCCCGGCGGGCCTGAGCAGCCGCGCCGAAACCTCGAGATCATCGCGCACCGCGATGCGCACCGGTTCTGCATCGATCGTCATGACAACACGCTAGCCGGCCGGCCGAACGCGTGCCACACCCTTACAACACGCTTCGCGCGCGACCATGCAATACGAAACCCCGGTCCGACTTCACGGGCAGGCTACCTCGATTTTGGCAGCCGCACACGCGCTGGCAACAAAAAGGGGCCGCCTTACGGCGGCCCCGGTTCTCAAGGACGAGAGCTCTCGTATGTCTGATAAGAGTCCGGGCTAGTAGTCGTGCCTGAAGTTGAACAGGTCCCACAGATCATCGATCGCCGCCTTGCCTGGCACGCCGTTCACGTACGGCACATAGCCGGCAGTGTCCACGAAGCCCGTGAAGCTGCGCGTGACGGGCAACTGCAGCGGGTTCGGCAGGTTGTCGCGGCTGCGGCGCGTCACCGTTGGCAGCCGCCAGTTGCGCTCGATGAACTTCAGGATCGAGACATGGTCCGCGTACTGATGCGAGACGTAGCCCGGGCCTTTCAGGTACTGCCGCGGCGCCACCACGAGCAGGGGGATACGCGTGCCGTCGCCGAAGAAGTCCACCGGCTGCACATAGCCTGAGTCGTAGTAGCCGCCACCCTCATCGAAGGTGATGAATATGGCGGTGTCGTTCGCATAGGCCGAGCTCTGCACCTGGTCCACGATCTTCTTCACGAAGCCTTCGAACAGGTCCAGCTTCGAGGAGGCCGGGTGGCCGTCGACGAAGCCGCTGGGTTTCACGAATGAAACAGCCGGCAGGTTCGTACCGCTGGTGAGATCCGCGTACAGGCTGGTGGTGTCCTGGATGTGCGCGTTCACGTCCGGGCTTTCCATGATCGACTGGTCGTACTGGAACGGGTTGCAGATCTGGCAGTACTCGTCCGGCAACTGACCTTTGGCGGGGCTGTTCGTCACGTGAGGGTCGGTGTGGAACACGTTCAGCTGGTCGCCGTAGTACTTCCAGGAAATACCCGCGTTGTTCAGCACGTCGCCGATGCTGTTGGTCCTGGACGGGTCCCGGCCGTTGCCATTTCGGTTCGGCGGGATGGTGAACGCGGTGGCGCCATCACCCAGGGCGTAGTCCTGATAGTACGCATCCTGCCACAGGCCGCTGAAGCTGCCGGCGTCTTCGTTGCTCAGCTGGGGCTCGTAGCCCGGGTTGTAGTTGTTCAGCAGGTAGTAGTGGCCTGCCTCGCAACGCGAGTCGACCCCGAGGCTGCGGATGAACCGCAGAACCGGTCCGACGCCGGGCTGAGTGGAGTCGGAGCAGTCGCTGTAGCTTCCGCCGCCGTAGTAGTCACTGCCGGCCTTGTCGTGGCCGCCATAGCCGTCCTCCGTGTACCAATTATTGCTGCCCAGCGGAGCCGCCGCCGGATTGGGATTGGGGTTCTCGATCTCGCTGAGAAATCCCTGCGGGTTGCTGACCGGATTGGGAGGGGCGATCGGGTTGCCGCTCTGGTCCTGGAAGTACAGGGCATCGGCGTGACCGAGCATGATGTGGTTGGCACCGGTGCCGCCCTGGACGGACTGATGGAAGTTGTCGCTGAGGGCGTAGGTGTCGGCCAGCTGCTTGAAGTAGGGCACATCGCCCTGCTGTACGTTGTAGAAGCCGAGCGCCGTCGAACCCTCGCCGGTGGTGACCGGAGCGGGGCTTTCGCCGCTGGTGTAGTTGGCGGCGAAGGTACCCGTGTGTGCGTAGTCCGCCGCGCCGGGGGTGCCGGTGTAGCCCGGCAGATCACCATTGGAGCCCGCACCGAAGGTGGTTTCCACCCAGGCGAACAGCTTGCCATCACAACCGGAGGGGTTGACCAGGTTCCACTCGCGGGGCTGGCAGTTGAGCTGCTGCTGCATCTGATAGAACCGATGCACGGGGCTCGCGGCGTAGGCCGTGTACGCCAGCGTCGCGCTGGTCAGCTGGAACGGACCGGGCAGGAGGTTGTTGTCCAACACGCTGCCGCTGGCCCACTGGATACGTGTGTCGGGCGTGCCCGAAGTCAGTCCGGTGCCGCCCGAGGCGAGCGATGCGTAGTAAGAGGCATCGGGCAATCCGGTCTCGACTTCTTCGGCCAATCCGACGCACTGCGCAGTGGTGGTACAGAAGCCCGTCAGGTTTGCGAACTGACCCGACGGGCCGCCGGCGAGCGGGTTGGGCAGGTTCTGGTAGTCCCTCGACGGTGGGCTGAGCGTGAACTCTGACTGTTGCGAGAAGGCCTCTTTCTGCACTGCCCGCCGCCAGTTCGGACCCGGCACTGCATTGGTGCCGTTCAGGCTCACGATACCCTCGCTCAGCAGGTTGAGGATCTCCTGCGGGCGACCGTTGATGGCCGCCGGCTGGTAGGTGGCAAACATGTGGTCGAAGCTGCGGTTCTCACCGATGATGACGATGACGTGCTTGATCGGGGAGCGCGGGTGGCCGAGGCTCCCCGGGCTGGGCAAATCGTTGCCGGTCTGTGCGGCGGTGGCCAGCGCGGGTCCTATGGACATCTGGACCATCGCCAGCGATAGCGCGGCCGTGCGCAAGCCGCGCAGCGTCTGCGAAACAATGGCACTTACTCTCATGGCATCTCCCTGTCGGTTGGGCGCGGTGCGACGCGCGGGGCGATGGTAGGGCGCCGCGTGTTGCAGACAGGTGATGGTCAGTTGAAGAAATCGCGGCAGTGCCTTGACCGTCGCTATCCCGGACCGGCCTCAGCGTGGGCGGTAGCGCCGCGTTCGATGCGGCATCCGCTGGTGGAAGCGGGGGGGCGCCACCCGCTCCGTGTTAACAACAGACGAGCCCGCCCTCTGCGGGCGGCGAGCGAGGCGTGCTCAGGTCCGATGCGATGTGGCGGTCTGGCCGAACAGCACCTTGCGCTCCTCATCGGAGATGGTGCGGTTATACGACTGCTCGATACCGACGTAGGCGCGCTGGCATGCCGGCCGCTCGCGGATGCGGTGGAACCAACGCTTGAGGTACGGGAAATCCTCGAGGCTCTGTCCGTGCCGCTGGTGCGGCACGATCCAGGGGTAGCTCGCCATGTCGGCGATGGTGTAGTCGCCGGCGATGAAGTCGCGGCCGGCGAGCTGGCGGTCGAGCACGCCGTACAGACGGTTGGTCTCCTTGACGTAGCGCTCGATCGCGTAGGGGATCTTCTCCGGCGCATAGACGGAGAAGTGGCCGTTCTGTCCGGCCATGGGACCTAAGCCGGCAACCTGCCAGAAGAGCCACTCGAGGGTGAGCGTGCGGCCGCGGATGTCGGGCGGGATGAAGCGTCCGGTCTTCTCCGCAAGATATAAAAGAATGGCGCCCGACTCGAAGATCGAGATCGGCTCGCCGCCGCCGCGCGGCTCGTGGTCCACGATTGCCGGAATACGGTTGTTGGGTGAGACCTTGAGGAACTCCGGAGCGAACTGCTCGCCCTTGCCGATATCGACCGGGATGATGCGATGGGGGAGCCCCGCCTCTTCCATGAACAGCTTGATCTTCAGGCCATTAGGTGTGCCCCAGTAGTAGACGTCGATCATGACACTCACTCCTTAAGTTGCCTGCGGATGGGGCTCGCCGCCGGTTCCCTCGGCGGGTGGATCGCTCTCATGGCCACGCGCGCGCGCCTCGTGGGCGTGGTCCGCGCCGATGAACAGATACATCGCCGGCACCACGAACAGCGTAAACAGCGTGCCGATCGCAAGTCCAGTGAGCAGCACCACGCCCATGTTGAGCCGGCCGGCAGCCCCCGCACCCGAGGCGATGACCAGCGGGATCACGCCGAAGCACATCGCCGCGGTCGTCATGAGGATCGGGCGCAACCGCACCGCCGCGGCCTCCTCGATGGCCTGCAGCTTGGTATGGCCGGCGCGCTGCAACTCGTTGGCGAACTGCACGATGAGGATGCCGTGCTTGCTCACCAGGCCGAGCAGCGTCACGAGTCCCACCTGCGTGTAGATGTTGAGCGAGATGCCCAGCACCCCGAGATTGATGAAGATCAGCGCGCCGAACAGCGCCATCGGCACCGACACCAGGATGACCGCCGGGTCACGGAAGCTCTCGAACTGCGCCGCCAGCGCCAGATAGACGATGACGAGGGCAAACAGCAGCGTGAATACGAAGCTGCCCGACCCCAGCATGTACTGCCGCGACTCGCCGGAGTAGTCGGCGTTGTAGCCCGTGGGCGCGACCTGCTTGAGCGTATCACGCAGGAACTTGAGTGCGTCCGCCTCGGCTTCCCCGGACACGCCGCCGATGGTGGTGGCGTTGAGCTGCTGGAAGTGGCCGATGGTCTCGGGAACCGTCGAGGTCTTGAGGCTCGCGATGGTGCGTGCCGGGATCAGCGAACCGTTGCCCGAATGCACGTAGTAGTCGAGTACCTGGTCGGGATTCAGGCGGTCGACCTGCAGTACCTGCGGGATGACCTTGTAGGAGCGGCCGGCGATCGAGAAATAGTTCACGTAGCCGCCGCCGAGCGCCGCGGCCAGTGCGCCGCCCACGCTCTGCTGAGTCAGCCCGAGATCGCTCACCATGTCGCGGTCGACATTTACGGTCTGCTGCGGCTTGTCGAGCTTCAGGTCCTTGTCGATGAACCAGAACTTGCCGCTGGCGCGTGCCTTGTCGAGCACCTGGTCCGCCACGTCGTTGAGGTTCTCGATCGGCTCGGTGGTGGTGATGACGAACTGGATGGGCAAGCCGAACGCGCCGGGCAGAGTCGGGAACTGGAACGCGGCAACACGCGCGCCCGGAATCTTGTTCCACTCGTTCTGCAGCAGCATCTGCAGCTGGGCGGCACTGCGGTGCCGCTGGTCCCAGGTCTTGAACAACACGCCGCCGAAGCCCTGGTTCACCGTCGGCTGCCCGGTCAGCTGGAACATCTGCTGGTACTCGGGGAGCTGCTTTGCGATCTGGAACTCGGCGTCCGAATACGCCTGCATCTGATTGAGGGTCGCGTCCGGCGGACCGGTGGTCGCCTCCAGAACGATCCCCTGGTCTTCCGGCGGCGCGAGCTCGGATTTCGAGGTCTTAAAGAGCAGCGCTACACAGGGAAGCAGCAGCGCCCCGAACAGCACTATCGCCGGCCAGGTGGTGAGCCAGTTGGACAGTCGCCGCAGGTAGGCGGTGCGCAGCGAGTTGAAGGTGCGGTCGAGGAATTGCGTGAGGCGTCCCTCCTCCTGCTCGCTGCGGAACACCTTGGCGCACATCATCGGTGAGAGGGTGAGTGCGATCACCGCCGATATGGTCACGGCCCCGGCGAGCGTGAAGGCGAACTGGGTGAAGAGCGCGCCCGTGAGGCCGCCCTGCAAGCCAATTGGCACATAGGCGGCGACCAGTACGACCGTCATGGCGATGATGGGACCGCCGAGCTCACGTGCTGCCTGCATCGCCGCCTGGAACGGCGATGCCCCTTCCTTGAGATGCCGGTCGACGTTCTCGACCACAATGATCGCGTCATCCACCACCAGCCCGATGGCGAGCACGAGCGCGAGCAGCGTCAGGAGGTTGATGGAGTAGCCGAGCGCCTGCATGAGGAAGAAGGCGCCGATCAACGACAGCGGCATGGCCACCACCGGTATCACCACCGCGCGCGGGCTGCCGAGGAACAGGAAGATCACCACCGTGACGATGATGAGCGCCTGGATGAGGGTCTTGACGACTTCCTTGATCGAGCTGGTGACGAAAATGGTGGCATCGTAAGCCAGCTTCTGCGTCACGCCGGTCGGCAGCTGCGCGGCGATATCGGGGAGCGCGGCGCGCACCCGTGAAGCCACGTCGAGGATGTTGGCGCGCGGCGCCACCTTGATGCCGATGAACACCGAGCGCTGGCCGCTGAAGGCGACGTTGAAGTCGTAGTCCTCCGCTCCCAGCACCACGTTGGCGACGTCCTCGAGCCGCACCAGCGCACCGTTCTGCCGCTTGACCACCAGATGGCGGAACTCATCGAGCGACTGCACGTCGGTGTTGGTCTTGAGGTCGACGCTCACCATCTGGCCCTTGGTCGAGCCGACGCCGGCGAGGTAGTTGTTGGAACCGAGCGCCGTGTAGACATCATCGGCGGAGACGCCACGGGCCGCCATGCGCTGCGGATCGAGCCAGGCGCGCAGCGCGAAAGTGCGGCCGCCGAGGATCTCTGCGGTCTGCACGCCGTCAATGGAGTCGAGCTTGGGCTTCACAACCCGCAGCAGATAGTCGGTCGTGCTGTTGGGAGGAATGGTGTCGCTGAAATAGCCCAGGTACATGGCATCGATCTGCTGGCCGACCTGCACCGTGATCACCGGCTGCTGCGCCGCTGGCGGCAGCTGGTTGCGCACCGAGGCCACCTGGGTGTTGATCTCGGTCATCGCGCGATTGGCGTCGTAGTTGAGGCGCAGCGTCGCGGTGATGATCGACACCCCGGCGATGCTGTTGGAGGACAGATAGTCGATGCCCTGCGCCTGGGAGATCGCGGCCTCGAGGGGCTGGGTGATGAAGCCGGCTATGGTCTGGGCGTCGGCACCGTAGTAGGTGGTGCTCACTGTCACCGTCGCGTTCTCGGTCTCCGGGTACTGGCTCACCGGCAGCTGGAACACCGCACGCGCACCCAGCACCAGGATCAGCAGGCTGACGACGATCGAGAGGACCGGACGCTCGATGAACAGATCAGTGAATTTCATCGCTGCGCTCCCTCAATGCTCCTGCGGGGTCGGGTTCGCGGCATCCGACGGCTGCAGCGTGCTGCTGATCTCGATCGGCGTGCCGTTCTTCAGCTTCAGCTGTCCGGTGGTGACTACCTGGTCGCCCTCCTTGAGGCCCGAGACGACCGCAACCTGGTCACCGCGCGTCGAGCCCGTTGTGACGAAGCTCTGTTGCGCCGTGCTCTTGCCCTTGTCGTCCTTCTTCACCAGGAACACCGTCGAGCCGTAGGGGTTGAAGGTGATCGCGGTCTGCGGCAGCGTCAGGTAGTGCTGCTGGGTGCCGGAGAGCACCGTCACGCGCACGAACATGCCCGGCAGCACTTTGAGCGCGGGATTGGGCACGGTCGCCTCGGCCTGAAAATTGCGGCTCGAGGAATCGACCAGCGGATCGACGGCGTTGATCTTGCCGGCGAAGCTCTCGCCGGGGAATGCATCGAGGGTTACCCGCACCTCGAGCCCTGCGTGCACCTGCGCGAGCTGCTCCTGCGGCAGCCGAAAATCGACGTATACGGGATCGAGCTCCTGCAGCGTCACCACTTTGTCGCCGGTATTGAGGTACTGCCCCGGATTGACGGTGGTGATGCCGAGCCGCCCATCGAAGGGCGCCCGCAGAGTCTTCTTCTCGACGAGGGCCGCCTGCGCGGCAGCCTGCGCCCGTTTGTTCTTGAGGTCAGCCGCATCCGCATCGAGCTGCGCCTGGCTGATCGCCTGCGCCTCGAACTGCATCTTGTCGCGCGCGTACACGGTCGCGGCAAGATCGGCGGCCGCTTCGAGCGAATGGAGCGTTGCGATGTCGGAGTCGGCGTTGAGATGCACCAGTATCTGACCGCGCTTGGCATCCTCGCCCGAACGGAAGTCGACGCTGCGCACCAGACCCGTGACCTCGGTCGTGATGTCGACGCCGCGCACCGCGCGCACGCTCCCTACTGCAGTTATCTCCGGCTGCCAGTCCGAGTACGCTGCCGTCATTGCAGTGACCGTCTGCGCGGGCGCGCCGTTGGCCTTGGCCTGCGCAATCATCCGGAAGATCGTTATGGCTTTGATGCCGGCGATCAACACGACCAGCACGACGACCGCCACGACCGCAATGATCAAGCGTCGCTTCAAGAGCGGGTTCACTAGCGACTCTCCTTCCCGTTATCCCGGTTCCACCATCCGCCGCCGAGCGCCTGGAACAGCGCCGCGGTATCTGCATAGCGGGCCGATTCGGCCTGCACCCGGTTCTGCCGCGCCTGCAGAAAGACGCGCTCCGCGTTCAGCAACTGCAGGTAGCTCACGCCGCCCACCTTGTATTGCAGCTTGGTCATGTTGAGGGTGTCCTGAGCGTCGGTCTCGGTGATCAGGTCCGCCTGCAGCGTGCGGGCATCCGCCTCGAGCGCCCGCAGGGTGTCGGCGACATCCTGCAGCGCGGCCAGCACCGCCTGACGGTAGTCGGCGGTGGCGCGGTCGAGATCGGCGCGGGCGGCGCGCTTCAGTCCCAGCAGCTCGCCGCCGTGAAACAACGGCTGGGTGAGCGAGCCGCCGATGTTCCAGGCCGCCGAGCCGGTCTTGAAGAGATCACTCGCCTGGATGGTCTCCGAGCCGATCGAGCCGGTGAGATTCAGCTGCGGGTAGAGGTTCGCGGTCGCGACGCCGAGCTGCGCGGTCGACTGGTGCAACAGCGCCTCGGCGCTCTGCACGTCGGGGCGCTGGCGCACCAGCTTCGCCGGCACGGACAGCGGGAGCTCGGCGGGTAGCGTCAGCTGATCGAGCGTGAAGTCGGGCACGCTGGTGTCATCGGGGGTGCGACCGGCGAGCACCGCGAGACGATGCTGCGCCTGGGCGAGCTGCTTCTCGAGCGCCGGCAGCTGTGCCTCGTTATCGGCCACCTGGGTCTGTTGCGCCAGCACGTCGGAGCGCGAAGCGGCGCCGGCATCGAACTGCCGCTGCACCACCTTCAGCTGATCGCGCTCGCTCGCGACGATGTCGCCGAGCGCGCCGATCTGCGCGTGGAGCGAGGCGATGTTGACGGCGGTGGTCACCACGTTGGCGCTGAGCGTGAGGCGCGCCGCCTCGAGCTGCCAGCGCTCGTAGTCGGCCTGGGAGCGCAGCGCCTCGATCTGGCGTCGCGAGGCGCCGAACAGGTCGAAGCGATAGCTGACGTTCACCGAGGCATCGAACACGTTGAATATGAAGGCCGGTACGTTGGGCTCGCCGATCACCGCGCCCGGCTCGCGCTCGCGTGTGGCCGACCCCTGTGCGTCGATGGTCGGCAGCAGCAGCCCGCCGCGGTTCGCCTTCCAGGTCTCGACCGAGGAGAGCAGCGTCGCGCGCGCCGACTGCACCGTCGGGCTGTCGGTGAGTGCCTGGCGCACCAGCTGATCGAGCGCATTCGAATGAAACAACGTCCACCAGTCGGCCGGAATGTCGCGCTCGGCGCTGAAGGTCTGGGCGACGCCGCTCGCGCCCGGCGCCGCCACCGTGCCGGTCGGCTCAGGCGCGCGCGTGTAGTGCTCGGTGGCGGGCGGCGCCGGCGCATGGAAGTTGGGCCCAACCGCGCAGGCTGTGACCAGCGTGGCCGTCACCAGAGTGAGGAAAGGTCCGCGTGCGCTGCGTGTCATTGGGTGCTCCCACACTCATCTGCGGCCCGCAACATGGCTTTCACGAGCTTCGAGCGCTCCTTGGAGGTGAAAGGCGAAAGGTGCAGCAGCTCGGCGAGCAGCAGACCCTGCACCGCGAGCAGCACCATCGCGGTGCGCTCGAAACCGCCCGGCAGCTTGGCGAACTCATCGAGGAGGTTGCGGTACTTGGTGCGACAGGCCGCCATGTGCTCGGGGTTGTCGGCCGAGGCGGCCACCATGGCGACGCCGAACGCCGGCCGGTCCGGGGCCAGCTCGAGCAGCACCCGTACCCGCTCGCTGAACAGCTCGGCGCGCGAGGGTTTGCGGTCGCGGCCGTTGGTCTTGCGGTCGCGGCTCGCGAGCCGCTTCGCCACCTCCGCGTCGACGTCCTCGAAATGCCGCGCCAGCATGCCCTCGAGCAGCGCCTCCTTGGAGGGGAAGTGATACAACAATCCGCCTTTGCTGACGCCCGCGGACTTTGCCACGGCATCGAGCGTCAGATGAGTCGCGCCCGACTCAACCACGACTCGTTCTGCCGCATCGAGCAGCCGGTCGCGCGCCGGGCGGGGTGAAACGGGCTGACGGACGTCCATACAGTGACAAGTAGAGCCGCAAGCTGGATGCGGCCGATCCCCTGGATTTCGACGAGGCGTGAGACCCTACCGTCCGGACGGTTCACAGGCCATCCCCCGATGGGGATAGGCCAGGCACCGTCGTATGACAGCTACGTGGACGGAGCTTCGACGCTGCTATTGCGGCGCCGGGCCCTCGCTGACCCGCACCAGATCGCTCGGGCGGATCCACTTGCGAAACGCCGCCTGCACGTCCGGTGGCCCGAGCTCGACGTAGCGTTGTGCGGCGTGCGTCGGCTCATCGAGCGGCAGGCCGGCGTCGCGCCTGTGGAGCAATCCGCCCGCGATCGCCGCGACCCCCGCCTCGCCGAGCGGCAGCTGTCTGACCAGGTAGGCCTTGACGCGCGTCAGCTCATCATCTCCGACCGCGGTGTCCTGCATCGTCGTCAGCTCGCGCACGATCATGTCGGCGGCCTTGCCGACGTTCTGCGGATCGCTCGCGTACTCCACGAGGTACACGCTGCGCGTGCGCCCGGCCTGCAGCAGCGAGCTGACGCCGTACACGAGTCCCGCGTTCTTGCGCAGATCGATGCTGAGGCGCGTCGCATAGAAGCTGCCGCCGAGCACGGCGTTGCCGAGCTCGAGCGGATAGTAGTCGGCGTCGGTGCGCGTGATGGCGAGGTTTTCGGCCAGCACCACGCGATCCTGAACGCGGCTCACGTTCGGCACGCTGATGACGTCGGGCCGGTTGGGGGGCGCCGCGGGCAGATCAGTGGGCGGCACCGGGCCGCTCGCGCTCCAGGCGCCGAAGTAGCGGCTCACAGCCGCGGCCGCCGCCGCGGGCGTGATCTTGCCGATGATCACCAGCGTGGCGAGATCGGGGCGGAACACCCGCTGGTAGTAGGCGCGCACCTTGTCGGCAGTGAGCGCGCGCACCGACTCCGGTGTCGACATGCGCAGGCTGGGGTCGGCGCTCGGAAACAGGGCGCCGCGCAGCGAGTGCTGCGCCTGGAAGCCCGGGCTGACGTTGCGCGCAGCGACCCCCTGCGCGACCTGGCCGCGGATCACCTCGAGCGCCGCGGCGGGCAGCGCCGGGTGCAGCTCGTTGTCGGCGAGCAGTGCCAGCGAGCGGTCGAAGTGCTCGGACAGCGACTGCGCGCCGAAATCCGTGCCCGCCTCCTCGCGCGCGCCGATCGCATCGAGGGCCTCCTGGAAAGCCAGCCGGTCGAGATGCTCGCTGCCGTAGGAAAACAACTGCTCCAGCACCTGATGGACGCCTTCCTCGCCGGCAAGCTCCTCGGTCTCGGGGCGGTTCTTGATGTGTCCGTACACACTCACGGTGTCGCTGACATCCTCCGGCTGGACGATCAGCGTGAGGCCATTCGGCAGCGTGCTCACCACCGGATGCAGTGTCGAGGGCGGCACACTGAGGCGCTCCAGCGCCTTCGCCGCCCACGGCGGCAGCGCAGTCTGGTGCGCCTCGCCGAGCGAGATCGCCTCGTGGCCGCCGAAGCCGGCGCCGCCCGGTACCGGGCGGCCCGAGCCGCGCGGCAGCAGCACGCCGGTGATGGCGTGCCCGAGGTCGAGGTACTTGCGCGCCACGCGATTGACGTCCGCGGCACTCACCTGCTCGATACGCTTCAGGTCGTCGTCGGGAGACTCGAGACCGAAGATCCCGACCGCATCCGACCACACCGATGCCAGCTCACCGATCGAGTTGCGCTGCAGCTGCGCATCGCTGCGCTCCTGGAGCTTGGCCGCCTCGACGAGCTCGGCCGGCACGCCCTCGTGCGCCACGCGCGTGAGGATCGCGCGCACCTCGTGCTCGAGCGCCTTGGTATCGGTACCGGCGGTGAACGACAGCACCGCGTAGGCGAGCCCTGACTGCGGCAGCGGATCGAGTGCGAATTCCGCCCCCACCGCCTTGCCCTGCGGTACCAGCCCGTAGAGATCGAAGCGCCGGCTGCTGAGCACGTCCGACAGCACTTCCAGCGCCGCGAAATCCGCATCCCGTGGCCCGGGCGTGCGCAGCGCGATCATCAACGTGCCGCTCGGCCGGTCGGTATCGACGCTGAAGGAGGTCGGTACGACGGGGCGCGGATGTACGCTCGGGCGCGGCGGGAGCTTGCGGCGCGGGATGTCGCCGAACAGGCTGCGCACCTCGGCGAGCGCCGCCTGCGGCTCGACGTCTCCGGCGATCACCAGGAAGGCGTTGTTGGGGGCGTACCAGGTCCGGTGAAACTGCTGCAGCATGGTGGCCGTGGTCTTGTCGAACGACGGTCGCGTACCGAGCGCGTCGTGCGCGTACGGGGTGCCGGCAAAGAGGCGCGCGCGCAGCTTCGAGTACAGCACGTAGCCCGGCTCCGACACGTCCTGCGCCACCTCCTGCTCGATCGCGCCGCGCTCCTGACTCCATTCCTTCGAGGTGTTGAGCGCGCCGCGCATGCGCAGCGCCTCGATGTGCAACGCCACATCGAGATCCTCGGCCGGCACGGTGAACAGGTACTGGGTGAGATCTTCGCGTGTGTCGGCGTTGAAATCGCCGCCCAGCACGCTGCCGATGTCGGCGAGCTGATCGGCCGTGAGGCCGGGACTGCCGCGGAACATCATGTGCTCTTCCGCGTGCGCCGTGCCCGGAAAGCCGGCTGGCGCCTCGTCCGAGCCGGCCAGGTAATTGACCGAGGTGGTGACCACCGGAGCGAGCGTGTTGCGCACCACGATGACGCGCAGGCCGTTGTCGAGCGTGGCGCGCACCACGTCGGCATCGGCCTGCTCCGCGGCCGGCGCGGACAGGGCGCTGCCAGAGAGGGCGAGGGCGGCCAGAACCGTGGTGAGTGCGTGGGCCGGACCCAGCCGGCGCAGCGGGCGTGTCCGCATGGCGCAGATCTCTCAGCTCCTTGAGGGACGGTGAGTATATGCGAGGCGCCGCGCGCCATGTTTTGCCACAAAGCATCCGCGGTGTGTATGCCTTTGCGCCACGGTGGCGACCGGCCGGCGCGCTGTACTGACTCTCGTGCCGGAACGGACCGGCCTCAACCAACGAGAGGATGCACCCATGGGCACCCGGAAAAAGTACCGTAGCGCGATCGTGCTGGCAGTCGTCGCGGGCCTCGCCACGCTGCCGGCGCTGGCCTGCGCCGACAGCGAACCGCAGCATAACGGCAAGTCGGAAGACATCGGGATCGTGAGCGGGCTCGCGATCGGTGCCGCCGCGGGCGGCCCCGTCGGCGCCCTGATCGGTGCCGCGGCGGGCGGGCTGCTCGGCGATCGCTGGCATCGCCAGAAGCAGACCGCGCGCGAGCTGAGCTCGGATCTCGGCGCGAGCGAAGCCGAGCGCTCGCGGCTCACGGCGAGCGTCTCCGACCTCAACGGCTCGCTGCAGGAGTCGCGCTCGCACGGCGCTGAGCTCGAGCAGACGGTCGCCGCGGCCGACCAGGTCGGCATGGACCTGAGCTTCCGCACCGACGACAGTGCCATCCGCGTCGAGGACCTGCCGCCGCTCCTCAAGCTCGGCGCGCTGGCCGCGGCCATGCCACAGGCCCGGGTGCGGGTCGCCGGCTACGCCGATCCACGCGGGCCGGCGGACTACAACGAGGCGCTGTCGGCACATCGCGCCGCGGCGGTCGTGGCAGCGCTCGAGAGCGCCGGCCTGCCGCGTGAGCGCCTCATCGTCGAGGCACACGGGAGCGGTGAGTCGAGGAGCGCCGCGGGCGATCTCGATGCCTACGCGCTCGATCGCCGGGTCGTGGTGCGCCTCGAGCGCGCGCCGCCGGTGGTGCCGGTCGCACAGACGGTGGCGAGCGCCGCCGCCGACAGCGGGGTGGTGCGGCCGTGAGGGGGATCAAGGAGGCTGTCGCGCCGGCCGCGCCGCGCCGCGCTAGAATTTCCTGGCCCCAGTACCTGAGTAGTGCGCACATGAGCAATTCGATCGTACGGCTCGACACCCCGCTCGACCCGGAGGTTTCCGCGCCGGCGGTGGAGCGCCTGATCGCCGGCAACCCGCAGCTGCGGGTGCAGAACTACTACGCCGATCCGACGCAGCAGTTCTTCGCCGGCCGCTGGGCAGCCACGCGCGGCAAATGGCGCGTGCGCTACACCGAGAACGAGCTGTGCGTAATGACGGCCGGCCGGGTGGTGATCGAGAGCGCCACGGGCGAGCGCTCGAGCTTCGGCCCGGGAGATGCGTTCCTCGTGCCGGCGGGTTTCAGCGGTACCTGGGAGGTGCTGGAGGACTGCGCCAAGATCTACGCGATCTTCGAGGCGCACTCCTAGAGGGCAGCCGCCGGCGGAGCGCTGCGGGTGCGGCCGCAGCTGACATAACACCGCGACGCGTTGAAGCCCGTCGCAGATTCGCGACGCCCGCCTTCACCGTATACCGCGCGGGTGAAACCCTAGGGCTGCTTGCGCCGGCGCATGCCGGCCTAGGAGGTATACGGTGGAAACGGTGACCGTGTTTGCGTCGCGCCAGCCCAGCCTGGGTCTCTCGGAAGCTGAAATACTGATTGGCAGTGCGCTCGTTGTCGCGCTGCTCGCCTGGACGGTTCTGCGTCATCTGCGCGGCCGTCAGCAGCCCCACGCCTGAAGAGCTTCCGCGCTGAAGTCACCTCGCCGGTGCTGATCCCGGCGATCGCGGCCGCCCGTTGCGCCAATCACTGCGCGCGCAGCACCTCGCGCAGGGTGCCGAAAATCTGCTCGATCTGTGAGCGCTCGATGATGAGCGGCGGCGACAGCGCGATGGTGTCGCCGGTGAAGCGCACCAGCATGCCGCGCTCGAAACACTTGAGGAACACCTCGTAGCCGCGCGCCCCCGGCTTAGGTCCGGGCGCCAGCTCGATCGCGCAGATCAGCCCGTAGCTGCGCACGTCGAGCACATGCGGCGCATCCTTCAGGGTGTGGGCCGCCTCCTGCCAGTCGGCTGACAGCGAGCGGGCGCGCGTCAGCAGTCCCTCGCGCTCATAGATCCCGAGCGCGGCCAGCCCCACCGCGCAGGCGAGCGGATGCGCCGAATAGGTGTAGCCGTGGAACAGCTCGATGCCGTCCGGCCCCTGCATGAAGGCCTCGTAGATGGGCTTTTTCACCAGCACCGCCCCCATCGGCACGCAGCCGTTGGTGAGCCCCTTGGCGAGCGTGATCATGTCCGGAGTGACGCCGAACTCCTCGGCCGCGAACGGTGAGCCGGTGCGCCCGAAGCCGGTGATCACCTCATCGAAGATGAGAAGGATGCCGTGCCGGTCGCAGATCTCCCGCAGGCGCTTCAGGTAGCCCTGCGGCGGCAACAGCACGCCGGCGGAGCCGGCGATCGGCTCGACGATTACCGCCGCGATGGTCGAGGCATCGTGCAGCGCCACGAGCCGCTCGAGCTCATCAGCGAGCTCCGCGCCATGCTCCGGCAGCCCTTTGGAGAATGCATTCTTCGCCAGGTTGTGCGTATGGGGCAGGTGATCCACACCCGCCAGCAGCGCGCTCGACCACATCTTGCGGTTCGTCGCGATGCCACCGACCGAGATTCCGCCGAAGCCGACGCCGTGGTAACCGCGCTCGCGGCCGATGAGGCGGGTGCGCGCGGCATCGCCGCGCACGCGATGGTAGGCGAGGGCGATCTTGAGCGCGGTGTCCACCGACTCGGAGCCCGAGTTGGTGAAGAACACATGATCGAGCCCCTGCGGGGCGATCTTCACCAGCTCGTTCGCCAGGCGGAACGCGCCCGGATGCCCCATCTGGAAGGGCGGGGCGTAGTCCATGGTCTCGAGCTGCGCCGCGGCGGCGGCGGCGATCTCGCGCCGGCCGTGACCCGCATTGACGCACCACAGGCCCGCGACCGCATCGAGGATCTCGCGGCCGTCCTCGGTCCAGTAGCGCATGCCGCTGGCGCGCGAAAGCAGGCGCGGCTTGGCTTTGAACTGGCGGTTGGCCGTAAAGGGCAGCCAGAAGGCTTCGAGATCGGTGCGCTGCAGGGCTTCGCTGGGCGGTGCCATGGGGGTGCTCAGTTGGGGACCGGTGAAGGTGGCGGATGATAAATAAAGTGGACAAAGCTAGCCATCGGGACGATATTGCGGCCGTTCTTGTCTAGTATCTTAAACACTATGAGCATTGATGTCGGCGCGCGGCTGCGCAGTGTCCGCACCACTTTTGGGTTATCGCAGCGCGAGCTCGCGCGTCGCGCCGGGGTAACCAACGGGCTCATCTCGCTCATCGAGCAGAACCGGGTGAGCCCCTCGGTGAGCTCGCTGAAGAAGGTCCTGGACGGGGTGCCGATGGCGCTCGCGGAGTTCTTCACTCTGGACCTGAGCGCGGCTCCGCAGGCGTTTTTCGGCGCCGAAGAGCTCGTCGAGCTCGGTAATGAAGAGGTGTCGCTGCGGCTGGTGGCCGCAAAGCGCGCCGGGCGACAGCTGACCGTGCTGCACGAGCGCTATGCGGCGGGCGCTGCGACCGGCGAGGAGATGCTCGCGCACCGGGGCGAGGAGGCAGGCGTCGTGGTCCGCGGCCGCATCGAGCTCACCGTCGGCGGGGCGACGCGCGTGCTGTCGGCCGGCGAGGCTTATTATTTCGCGAGCCAGCTGCCGCACCGTTTTCGCAATGTCGGGCGCGAGGCGTGTGAGATCATCAGCGCCTGCACCCCGGCGACTTTCTGAAGGACTTCAGTCCATGAACGCACAACCTGCTCAGGTCTCCTGGCACGAGCGCGCCCGCGCGCTCACCTTCCGCACCCAGGCCTTCATCGACGGCCGCTACGCCGATGCCGCCTCGGGTGCCACCTTCGAGTCCATCAACCCGGCAACCGGCAAGCTCCTGGCGCGCGTCGCTTCCGGCGATGAGGAGGACATCAACCGCGCGGTGACCTCGGCGCGCACCGCCTTCCGTCGCGGCGTGTGGGTGAACCTGCGCCCCGCCAAGCGCAAGCGGATCCTGCTGCAGTTCGCCGAGCTGATCGTCAAGCACGCCGAGGAGCTGGCGCTCCTCGAGACGCTCGACATGGGCAAGCCGATCACCAACAGCTTCAAGGGCGATGTGCCGGGCGCGGCGGCCTGCGTGCGCTGGTATGCCGAGGCCCTCGACAAGGTGTACGACGAGGTCGCACCCACGGGTCCCGGCGCGCTCGCCCTCGTGACCCGCGAGCCGCTCGGCGTGGTGGGCGCGATCGTGCCGTGGAATTACCCGCTGCTCATGGCGGCGTGGAAGTTTGCCCCGATCCTGGCGTCAGGCAATTCGCTGGTGCTGAAGCCCTCGGAGAAGTCGCCCCTCACCGCGCTCAAAGTTGCCGAGCTCGCGGTCGAGGCGGGCGTGCCGCCCGGGGTGTTCAACGTGGTACCGGGCCTCGGCACGACCGCCGGCAAGGCGCTCGCGCTGCACATGGATGTCGACTGCATCGCCTTCACCGGCTCGACCGCGACCGGCAAGCAGGTCATGCAGTACGCCGGCCAGTCGAATCTGAAGCGCGTGTCGCTCGAGTGCGGCGGCAAGTCTCCCAACATCGTGCTGGCGGACTATCCGGATCTCGACAAGGTCGCGACCGCGGCGGCGCATGCCATCTTCGATAACCAGGGCGAGGTGTGCTCGGCGGGCTCGCGGCTGCTGCTGCAGGAGGACATCAAGGACGCGGTGCTGGAGAAGGTGCAGGCCATGGCGCGCACCATGCAGCCCGGCGATCCGCTCGACGCCGCCACCCAGATGGGCGCCATCGTCGATGAGATCCAGATGAAGCGCGTCCTCGGTTACATCGACGCCGGGCGCAATGCCGGCGCGAACATCCGCGTCGGCGGCCGCCGGGTGCGCGAGGACAGCGGCGGCTACTTCATCGAGCCCACCGTCTTCGAGGGTGTGAAGCCGACGATGTCGATTGCCCGCGAGGAGATCTTTGGCCCGGTGCTGTCGGCGATCACCTTCAAGACCGTGGACGAGGCTCTCGAGATCGCCAACGACGTCATCTACGGGCTGGTGTCCGCGATCTGGACGCGCGATGTCACCACCGCGCACCGCGTGGCGCGCGCGCTGCGCGCCGGCACGGTATACATCAACTGCTACGACGCCGACGATATCACCGTGCCGTTCGGCGGCTTCAAGCAGTCGGGGATCGGCCGCGACAAGTCGCTGCATGCGCTCGAGAAGTACACCGAGCTGAAGACCACGTGGCTCGATCTCTCGTGAGCGGGCCGCGCGCGCGGTTGTGAGCGCTGCGCCGCTGCGCTTCCTCGCCAGCGCGCCGCGCGGGCTCACGGATCTGCTCGTGCATGAGCTCGGCTCCTGCGGGGCGCTCGAGCCGCGCGAGCGCACCACCGGGGTTACCTTCTCCGGCACCCTAGAGAGCGCCTACCGGGCGTGTCTGTGGTCGCGGCTCGCCAACCGGGTGTTCCTCGAGATCGCGCAGTTCGAGGCGCGCGACGTGCCGGAGTTCGATGCGGGCGTGCGGCGCATCGACTGGACGGCGCACTTAGGGCCCGGCGCGACATTGGCGTGCGACTTCACCGGCCGCCACCCGCTGATCACGCACAGTCACTTCGGGGCGCTGAAGCTCAAGGACGGCATCGTCGATCAGTTGCGCGCGGCGACCGGCTCGCGCCCGGACGTCGCGATCACGCGTCCCGATGTGCGCGTGCACGCGCATGCCCACGGCCCGCGCATCACCCTGGCTCTGGATCTGTCGGGCGAGAGCCTGCACCGCCGCGGCTATCGCGGCGCAGCCGGCGAGGCGCCGCTCAAGGAGAACGTCGCCGCCGGCGTGCTGCTGCGCGCGGGTTGGGAGTCGCTGGCGCGCGCACCGCCCCCCGGGGCTGAGTTCCTCGATCCGCTGTGCGGCTCTGGAACTTTGGTGATCGAAGCGGCGCTGATCGCGCTCGACCGCGCGCCTGGCCTCACCCGCGAGTACTTCGGCTTCCTCGGCTGGCGCGGGCACGACCGACCGCTGTGGGAGCGGCTGCGCGAGGAGGCGCGGCAGCGGGCCCGGGCGGGTGAGGCAACACCCGTCATCTTGCGCGGCCGCGATCGTGACCGCGAGGCAATCACCGCGGCGCGTGCCAACGCGGCACGTGCTGCCATCGCGCCACGGGTTGAGTTCGAGGTGGGGCCGCTGAGTGGGGCGGCGCCGCTGCAGGGCGGCAGCCCGGCACGACCCGGACTGCTGTGCACCAATCCTCCCTATGGCGTGCGACTCGATGATGAGGCGGCGGCGCGGGCCGTACATCGCGAGCTCGGCGTGGTGTTGCGCGAGCGCTTTACCGGCTGGAACGCCGCAGTGCTCAGCGGCGCGCCGGCGCTCGGTTTCGAGCTGGGTCTGCGTGCCTATCGCACCCACACGCTGTGGAACGGTGCGCTCGAGTGCCGGCTGCTGCGGATCAAGGTCGGCGCCGACAGCGAGCGTGCGCCCGGCACGCTTGGCAAGGGGCTCAGCTCCCTCAAGGACACAGCCGGCGCGCGCATGTTCGCCAACCGCCTGGCGAAGAATCAGAAGCGCCTGCGCAGCTGGGCGAGGCGCTCCGGGGTGTCCTGCTACCGGCTGTACGACGCCGACATGCCGGAATACGCCTTCGCGATCGATGTCTATCGCACGCTCGAGCCCGAGGAGGACTGGCTGCACGTGCAGGAGTACGCAGCGCCCGCGGAGATCGAGGCGGAGGCCGTGCGGCGGCGCCGCGGCGAGGTGCTCGCCTCGCTCCCCGAGGTCACGGGCGTCGCGCCTGAGCGCATCCGGGTGCGTACGCGGCGCCGCACGCGCCGCGGCGAGCAGTACGAGAAGCTGAGCGAGCGGCAGCGCTTTCATGTGGTCGAGGAGGGCGGGCTGCGCTTGCGCGTCAACTTCGACGACTACCTCGACACCGGGCTGTTTCTCGATGAGCGCCTGACGCGCGCGCGACTGCGCCTTGCCGCGCGGGGCAAGCGCTTCCTCAACCTGTTCGCCTACACGGGGAGTGCCACGGTTTACGCAGCGGCGGGCGGGGCGCTCGAGAGCGCTTCCGTCGACCTGTCGCGCACCTATCTCGACTGGGCGTACGAGAATCTGCGTCTCAATGGCTTAGCCGGCCCGGCCCACTCGCTCATCCAGGCCGACTGCCGCGCCTGGCTCGCGGAAGCCGCGCGCGGATCACGGCGCTTCGATCTCGTGTATCTCGCGCCGCCGACCTTCTCGAACTCCAAGCGCATGGAGGGGGTGCTGGATGTGGAGCGCGATCACCCCGAGCTGATCGAGGCCTGCGCACGCCTGCTGGCGCCCGGCGGCCTCCTGGTGTTCTCGACCAATGCGGGGCGCTTCAGGCTGGCCGAGACGCTCAGTGAGCGCTTCGACATAAGCAACGTCTCGGCCGCGACGCTGCCCGAGGATTTCGCACGCAATCCGCGCATTCACCTGTGTTTTGAGGTGCGGCCGCGCGCCTCGGGCGCAGCGGAAAACGCGGCTTCGGCCGCCCGGGGAGGGGCGCAGGCGCCCCAATGACGGCGCAGCGTACCAGTCGCTTTACAGGCCGCCGCCGCTAGGGTAGGAAACCTCCAAATAATTGCGCACATGGCTGGAGAATCGAGCATGGGTCCTCAAGGCCGCACCAACCCGGTGGTGGCAATCGTAGGTGCCACCGGCGCGGTCGGGGTGGAGATGATCGGCTGCCTCGAGCGGCGCAAGTTTCCGCTCGCGGAGTTGCGCCTGCTTGCCTCGGCGCGCTCGGCCGGCAAGACGCTGAAGTTTCGCGGCGCGGCGCTCCCGGTGCGCGAGCTGACGGCGGCGAGCTTCGCCGGGGTCGATGTGGCGCTGTTCTCGGCCGGCAGCGCCATCTCCAGGGAGTTCGCACCGCTCGCGGTGCGCGCCGGGGCCATCGTCATCGACAACTCCTCGGCCTTCCGCATGGACCCCAACGTGCCGCTGGTGGTCCCGGAGATCAACCCGCAGGCCGCGCGCGAGCACCGCGGCATCATCGCCAATCCCAACTGCACCGCGATCATCTCCATCACGCCGCTGTGGCCGATCCACCAAACCAACCGCATCGTGCGGCTGCTCATCTCGAGCTACCAGGCCGCCTCGGGCGCCGGAGCTGCGGCGATGGAGGAGCTGCGCGAGTCGACGCGCGCCTACCTCGAGGGACGCCCCTTCACGCCGCGCGTGCTGCCGCATCCGTACGCCTTCAACCTCTTCAGCCACAACACCAAGATCGATCCGGTCAGCGGCTACAACGACGAGGAGATCAAGGTCGCACAGGAGACCGCCAAGATCTTCGGCGATTCCTCGATCCGCGTGTCGGCGACCTGCGTGCGCGTGCCGGTGCTGCGCGCGCATTCGGTAGCGATCACCTTCGAGTGCGAGCGACCGATCACGCCGCAGGAGGTGCGGGCGCTGGTTGGCGCCGCGCCGGGCGTCAAGCTGGTCGAGGATGCCGAGCGCAACTACTTTCCCATGCCGCAGGACGCCTCGGGCCACGATCCGGTGCTGGTCGGCCGCATCCGCCGCGACGTGAGCGATCCGAGCGGACGCTCGATCGCACTCTTCGTGGCGGGCGACCAGCTCCTCAAGGGCGCGGCGCTGAATGCGGTGCAGATCGCGGAAGGTTTGTGACCCGCAGCCACTCCTCCTCATAGTCCGATCGGCACGGGCCCGCGGCAGAGCACTTCCCATTCGTCTGTGACGCTGCAGACATGCGGCGCCTTACCTTCAGCGCGACGGCCATTCTGGCGCTTGCAGTTGCGCTCTTGAGTCCTGGCTGCGCGGAGCTCGGACGCGCGGTGGGAATGGGTGGCGCCCCGTGGGGACCGGCTCTGGCGCCGTCCGGTCGGGATGACTATCCACCGGTGGCGAAGGATCTCGGGCTCACCGGCCGTGTCGGACTCGAATGCTCGGTCGATGCACGCGGCTACGCGCACGACGTCGTCATCATGGAATCCGGCGGTCTGGTACTCGATGACGCAGCCCGCAAGGTTTTCGCGGAAGGCCACTTTCTCATCCCGCCCAACTGGTCTGCGAGCGGAGGTCCGGCGCAGCGCTTCCCCTACGGCGTGATCTTTCAGCTGCGCGGCAAACCTGACGTCGCGCACTTTGACGACAACCGCCTGACCGTGGTCGTTACGGGCAGCAGCGCCGGCTAGAGGTCTCGCTCAGGGCGCCGGCGGGCGGCGCGGCTTGGTGAACGGCACCAGCGCCGGGACTTCCTCGCTGTACCTCTCGTACTGACCCGGGAAGGTCTCGCGCATGAAGCGCTCCTCGGCGCGCAGCTTGACGATCAGCGCGGTGGCGATGATGGCGAGCCCGAGCGCGGCGCGCAGCGTGCCGGAGCAGATCGTGGTGCCGAGCACGCCGGTGAGAAACCCGGTGTAGATCGGGTGACGCACGTAGCCATAAGGCCCGGTGCGGATCAGCTCGTGGCCCTCCTTGACGGTCACGTTGCCACTCCAGTTACGGCCCAGGTGCACCCGCGCCCATACGGCGAAGGCGAGCCCGGCCACGAGGACTGCGAGGCCGAGAAAAAAGGGGAGCGCCGCGCGTGGCCACAAGCGCAGGTCCAGGACGCGCCCCCAGAGCGAGTGATGCCAGCTGAGCAGCACGCCGCCGAGGACGAGCGCCGACACGTACAGCAGCCGTGACCCGACTGGCTCGCGACGCGCCGTGCGCTTGGTGCCGAACGCTGCGATGACCCAGTAGAGAGCCACCGCGATCCACAGCCATGCGATGAGATGGCGATAAAACTCAGGATCGTGCCGCATGCCCGCCATCCTAGCGCGTGGCGCGCGGCGGGCGCATTACAACATGTCCTTCAGCCGGTAATACAACATCGCGAGCACCAGCGCCGGGCGGCGCAGCGCACTGCCGCCCGGGAAGTCGGCGTGCGGGATGCGCGCGAATACGTCGAAGCGGCTGGCGGTGCCGGCGATCGCCTCCGCGACCAGCTTGCCGGCGATGCCGGTGAGCGCCATGCCGTGTCCCGAGAAACCCTGCAGGAAGTACACGTTGGGCGCGAGCCTGCCGAAATGCGGCGCGCGATTCAGCGTGATGTCGAGATCGCCGCCCCAGGCGTACTCGATGCGCACGTCCTTCAGCTGCGGGAATACCCGCAGCATGCGCGCGCGCGTCGCGGATGGCGCGTCGAAAGAACTCAAACCCGAGTAGTTGACGCGTCCGCCGAACAGCAGCCGGTGATCGGCCGAGCGGCGAAAGTAGTCGAGCACCCAGTTCATATCGCACACCGCGACGTTGCTCGCGACGAGCTCGCGCGCCCGCGCCTCGCCGAGCCGCTCGGTGGCGACGATATAGGTCGCCACCCCCATGATCTTGCGCGCCAGTTGCGGGGCGGTGGCGCCAAGATAGACGTTGCCGCACAGCACGAGCTGCCGTGTGCGCACCTCACCGCCCGGCGTCGCGACCCGCAGCCGCGCGGCGGCAGCCGCGGAGAAGGACAGCGCGCGACTGTCCTCGAAGATGCGCACGCCGAAGCTCTCCGCCGCCGCGGCCAGTCCCAGCGTGTAGTTGAGCGGATGGAGGTGGCCGCTGCTGCTGTCGTAGAGTGCGCCGCCGTAGCGCGTGGTCGCGACCTGGGCGCGCACCTCCTCGCGGCTGAGGTAGCGCACGCTGGTGTAGCCGTAAGTGTCGTGCAGATCGGTGATCTCGTCGGCGATCTCGCGCTCGTGCTGCGCCTTGACGGCGGCGAGCAGATAGCCGTTGACCCAGTCGCAATCGATGCGAAAGCGCTCGATCAGCGAGCGCGTGAGCCTCAGGGCCTCCACCGACATATCCCAGATCGCGCGTGCATCGGCGGCGCCGACCAGCCGGCGCAGCTTCGGCTGGCCTGCGGCGACCCCGAGCAGCGCCTGCCCGCCGCTGCGACCCGATGCGCCCCAGCCGATCCGGTTCTGCTCGAGCAGCACCACCGACAGGCCCCGCTCGGCGAGATGCAGCGCTGTGGAGCACCCGGCGATCCCGCCGCCCACCACGCAGACGTCGCAGTCGACCGAGCCCTCGGCGCGGGGGCGCTCGAGGGCGGGGTGCGCGGAAGCCGCGTAGTAGGAGTCGACGTAGGCTAGGCGTGCCACAACCCAAGTCCCGTGTGTTTAAGATCTATTGAAGCTGCGCCCCGGGCGCGGGGGCGCAGGATAGCGAGGGCAGGGCACGCCCGGCAAATCGCCGCGCCGCCTGGGAATGTCAAATGCCCGGGGTTATGCCTGTGCTTTGGCCTCTACCGCACTTGGCGGGCAGCTGGCAAGCAGAGGCTTCCGGGCGCCGGCTGTGGTCTAATGGATCCCTCATCCGGAGATCGAGCTGGCAGGGTTTGTTTAGAATATTAAACACCTGCCGCCTATAACTGCCGCCATGGCATCCGCCCGCCCGCTCATTGGTATCCCCGCCGACCGGCGTATCGTCGGCCATCACGCCTATCACATGGTGGGGGAGAAGTACGCGCGCGCGCTGCTCGATGCGGCCGGCGCAGCCCCGCTCCTGATCCCCTCGCTCGCCGAGGAGTTGAGGTCGGAGGAGCTGCTCGGGCGGATCGACGGGTTGCTCTTCACCGGCAGCCCCTCCAACGTCGAGCCGCATCACTACGACGGGCCGCCGAGCGCGCCCGGCACGCTGCACGATCCGGCCCGCGATGCGACGACGCTGCCGCTCATCCGTAAGGCGGTCGATGCCGGCGTGCCGGTGCTCGGTATCTGCCGTGGCTTCCAGGAGATGAACGTCGCCTTCGGCGGGACGCTCCACCAGCGGCTGCACGAGGTGCCCGGCTACCTGGACCACCGCGACGACGAGAGTCAGCCGCTCGAGGTGCAGTACGGGCCGGCCCACGAGGTGACGCTCGAGCCGGGCGGTGTGCTGCGCTCGCTGAGCGCGAGCGAGCAGGTGACGGTGAACTCGCTCCACAGCCAGGGCATCGACCGCTTAGGTGAGCCGCTGGCGGTTGAGGCCCGCGCACCCGATGGCCTCATCGAGGCGTTCCGGGTGCGCGCAGCACGCAGCTTCGCGCTCGCGGTGCAATGGCACCCGGAGTGGAAGGTCATGGCGAATCCGTTTTCGCGCGCGCTGTTCGCCGCCTTCGGGCAGGCGGCGGCTGAGCGCACCCGACAGAAGTGAAAGGCGCGCCTATGGTGAGCGAGATCCGGCAGTTCTTTCGCGATCACGGCATCTCGGAGGTCGAGGCGATCATTCCGGACATGGCGGGCATCGCCCGCGGCAAGATCATGCCCGCGGAGAAGTTCGCCGAGGACGGCGGCATGCGCCTGCCCGAGAGCGTGTTCTTGCAGACCGTGACCGGGGACTATCCGCCCGAGACCGGGGATGCCATGAGCCCGGCGGAAATCGACATCATCCTCAAGGCGGACCCGAAGACCGTGCGGCGCGTGCCGTGGGCGGCCGAGCCTACCGCGCAGGTGATCCACGACTGCTTCTACTCGGACGGCCGGCGGGTGACGATGGCGCCGCGCCACGTGCTGCGCAACATCCTCGAGCTGTACGCGCAGCGCGGCTGGGATCCGATCGTCGCCCCCGAGCTCGAGTTCTACCTGGTCGAGCAGAACAAGGACGCAGACTATCCGCTCAAGCCGCCGGTGGGTCGTTCTGGCCGCGCCGAACCTGGCCGCCAGTCCTACAGCATCGCCGCGGTGAACGAGTTCGACCCGCTGTTCGATGACATCTACCAGTTCTGCGAGGACCAGGACATCGAGATCGACACCCTGATCCACGAGGACGGCCCGGCGCAGATGGAGATCAACCTGATCCACGGCCAGCCGATGGATCTCGCCGACCAGGTGTTTCTCTTCAAGCGCACGGCGCGCGAGGCGGCGCTGCGCCACAAGATGTACGCCACCTTCATGGCCAAGCCGCACGCCAAGGAGCCCGGCAGCGCCATGCACATCCACCAGAGCGTGGTGGACATAAAGACGCGCAAGAACATCTTCAGCAACCCCGACGGCACGCCGTCGCCGCTGTTCTTCAGCCATATCGGCGGGCTGCAGCGTTATATGCCGGCCGCGATGGCGCTGTTCTGCGCCAACGTGAACTCCTACCGGCGACTCACGCGCTACCTGTCCTCGCCCATCAATGTCCACTGGGGCTACGACAACCGCACCGCGGGGCTGCGCGTGCCGATGTCGGACGCGCAGGCGCGCCGCGTCGAGAACCGCGTCGGCGGCGCCGACGCCAACCCCTACATCGCGATCGCCGCCTCGCTCGCCTGCGGCTACCTCGGCATGATCGAGGGCATCCAGCCCTCCGACCCGATCGTCGGCAGCGCCCACGACCTGCCGTTCGGCCTGCCGCGCTCGCTCGATGAGGCGCTGCGCGAGCTGCGCGCCAGCGAGCCGCTCGTGAAGCTCCTCGGCGAGCCCTTCGTCGAGGCCTTCACCATCGTCAAGGAGGCCGAGTACGAGGTATTCCTGCAGGTGATCAGCTCCTGGGAGCGCGAGCATCTGCTGCTGAATGTTTGATCGGCCGCCACCGGCCGGCAGGCCGGTCTGGTGGCCGCCCTTTGTTTGCACCGGCGGACCCATATATAAGAATGAGTCGTGAGTAGCGCTCCCCGGCTCGGGTCCCTTTACCTCTGTGGCATGGCGGCGCTGGCCGGCGCCGTGGGGTGCTCGGGTCCTCAAGCTCAGGGCCCGCAGGCGTCGCAGTCCGAGCAGGTCGTCAACGTCGATAACTGGTCCGACTACATCCAGCCGAGCGTGATCGCGGATTTCGAGAAGGCGTACGGCATCCGCGTCAACTACGACGTATTCGACTCCAACGAGATCCTCGAGACCAAGCTCCTGACCGGGCATACCAACTACGACGTGGTGGTGCCGTCCGGCGCCTTCCTCGAGCGCCAGATCCAGGCCGAGATCTATCAGAAGCTCGACAAGTCGCTGCTGCCGAACCTCAGCAACGTCGACCCGGACGTGGCGCGCGCCGAGGCGCTCTACGACCCGGGCAACCAGTACAGCGTCGACTATATGTGGATCACCTCGGGGGTCGGCTACAACAGCGGCGAGATCCGCGCGCGCCTGGCGGCTGCGCCCATCGACAGCTGGCGCATGGTGTTCGACCCGGCGGTCGTCGCGCACTTCGCCGACTGCGGTGTCTCGATCCTCGATGCGCCCTCCGAGGTCGTCGCCACCGTGCTGCTCTACATCGGCAGGAACCCGGCCAGCAACTCACCCGAGGATCTCAAGGCCGCCGAGGCCGTGCTGAAGTCGATTCGCCGGTACGTGCGCTACGTCGACTCGTCGCGCTACATCGACCTGCTCGCCGGAGGCGACATCTGCCTGGCGATGGGCTGGTCGGGCGACGTCAAGCAGGCGCACGACCGCGCCCAGGAGGCCGGCAAGGGCGTGGAGCTCGCCTACTCGATCCCGAAGGAGGGCGCGATCGCCAATTACGACGTGCTGGCGATCCCTGCCGACGCGCCGCACCTGCGCAACGCGCACCTGTTCATCAATTTCCTGCTGCGGCCGGATATCGCCGCCCGCAACTCGAACCTCATCAAGTACGCGAACGCCGTCATCCCCTCGATCCAGCCGCTCGATGCCGCGGTGGCGAGCGACCCCGGCGTATACCCGCCGCCCGAGGTGCGCGCCC
>DATMOK010000035.1:0-97746 GCA_035568235.1 Steroidobacteraceae bacterium
CAAGCCGCCGCCGCCTGTCCGGGGCCTTAAGGGAGCGCCACGATGTACGCCGCCTTGGAACAAACCATGGATAAGATTCTCGCCCGCCGCGCGCTCAAGATCGGCGCCGCGGCCGTCGTGCTCGCGGCTCTCGCTGCCTGCAGCTCCTCCGGGGGCGCGCCGACCACGGTGAACCAGCAGCAGACGACCTCGAGCACACAGTCGTACACCGGGCCGCCGGCCCAGAATGCCGACATCCAGGCGTTCCAGGTGAACCTGTGGCAGAACATCATTCCCTCGAACCGCTGCGGTGGCTGTCACCACCAGGGCGGGCAGTCGCCGATGTTCGCGCGCTCCGATGACGTGAACCAGGCGTACGCCGCGGCGTTGCCGCTGGTCAATCTCACCAACCCGAGCCAGTCGACCCTCGTGCTGCGCGTCGGCGGTGGCCACAACTGCTGGGTGTCCGACCCATCGGCCTGCGCCGCCACCATGCTGCAGTGGATCGAGAACTGGATCGGCGCCGGCAATTCCTCGCTCACCAGCGTGGTGCTCGCCGCGCCGCCGGTGCAGGCGGCGGGCGGCGGCAAGCAGTTCCCGGCGGATCCGACCGTCGGCAACCCGAGCTACCAGAGCACGATCTACCCGATCGTCACCAAGTACTGCTCGGGCTGCCACAACCCGACGTCGGCCAGCCCGCAGCAGCCGTACTTCGCCGATCCCAACCCGGCCGACATCGACTCGGCGTATCTCGCGGCGCAGCCCAAGATCGACCTCGCCCAGCCGAACCTGTCGCGCTTCTATCTGCGCCAGGCGGTCGATATGCATCACTGCTGGCCCTCATCCACCTCGAACGGCGCACCTGACTGCACGGCGAGCGCCGCGACGATGCTCGCGGCGATCACCGCCTTCGCCAACGGCATCCCGGTGACGCCCATCGATCCGACGCTGGTGGTGTCCAATGCGGTCACCCTGACGCAGGGCACGATCGCCTCCGGCGGCAGCCGCTTCGAAGGCTCCATGATCGCCAAGTACATGTTCGAGAGCGGCCAGGGCAGCACGGCCTATGACACGAGCGGCGTCACGCCCGAGGCGGACCTGACGCTGTCGGGCAACGTCACCTGGGACAGCGCCTGGGGCGTGATCTTCGCCCAGGGCAGCTCCGCCCAGGCCTCGACCAGCTCGAGCTCGAAGATCGCCACCATGATCCAGGAATCGGGCGAGTACTCGATCGAGGTGTGGGCGGCGCCGGCGAACGTCGCGCAGACCAACGCCTGGATGGTGAGCTATTCGGGCAGCAACACGACGCGCAACGTCACCCTCGGCCAGGCCACCGACCAGTACGAGGGCTTCACGCGCTCGAGCGTCACCGACACGAACGGCATGCCGCCGCTCGTCACGACGACGGCCAACGGCGCCGCGCAGGCGGCGCTGCAGCACGTCGTGCTCACCTACGACCCCACCAACGGCCAGAAGATCTACGTCAACGGTGTGTATACCGGGGACGCGGATCCCTCCAAGGGCGGCTCGCTCGCCAACTGGGACAGCACCTTCGCGCTGGTGCTGGGCAACGAGACCAGCGGCCAGCGCCAGTGGCAGGGTGAGCTGAAGCTGGTCGCCCTGTACAACACCGCGCTCACGCCGACGCAGGTGCAGCAGAACTTCAACGCCGGTGTGGGCCAGAAGTACTTCCTGCTGTTCGGTGTGAGCTCACTCACCGGCGTGCCGCAGTCGTACGTGATGTTCACGGCCAGCCAGTACGACAACTACAGCTACCTGTTCGCGCAGCCGCGGTTCATCAGCCTGAGCCCGACCGCCACGATCCCGAGCAACCTCACGCTGTCGCACATGCGCATCGGTGTGAACGGTCAGCTCGCACCGAGCGCGCAGTCCTTTGCCACCCTCACTACGACGCTCGGCGGCGCCGCCTACATGGCGGGCGTTGGCCCGAACAACGGCCAGGCGCTGTCGCCGCTCGGCACGGTGATCCCGGTGAACCTGGGCTCGGCGAACGACCTGTTCTTCCTGTCGTTCGACCAGCTCGGTACGCATACGCATACGTTTGTCGATCCGCCGGGCACGGTGGTACCGCCGACGCCCAACAACACGGCGGTGCCCGACTACGGCGTCGCGACCTACGAGCGCATCAACAACGCATTCGCCCGCATCACGGGCGTGGCGATCACCGACCCGGTGGTCGAGCCGCTGTACGAGAGCTCGCAGCAGTCGATGCCGGCGACGCCGCTCATGGCGGGATTCATCTCCTCGCAGCAGACGGCGATCTCGGCGCTCGCGAACGCCTACTGCGGCGAGATGATGGCGAGCGCATCGCTCCGTGATGCCTTCTTCGGCACGGGGCTGGATGCCAGCCTGACGGCCGGCTCCACGGGCTTCTTCGGCGCGAGCGGCAGCGCCAACCGCGCCATCGTCATCAACGCGCTGGCGACCAACGCCGTCGGGGCGAACGTGGCGCCGCAGACCGCGACCGCGGTGAAGAACGAGGTCGATGCGCTGATCACGCGCGTGCCGCAGATCAACGCCGCGGCAACCGTTACGCAGACGACCATCGCAGCCTGTACCGCGACGCTCGGCAGCGCCGCCGTGACACTGCAGTAAGGGACTGGAGAGGTAACTCAGATGCTGATTCGCAAGCGTCCCCCGCGGCCCACTCCTGCTGGTGCCCCGTTGCTCCACGAGAATCACCCGCGGCCGGTGACCCGCCGCGACTTCCTCGCGGCCGGCATGATCGGTGCGCAGGGCATGGTGATCGGCTCGGCCTGGCTCGGCGCGCTGCTCAAGGCGCAGACCGCGCGGGCCGGACTCGATTCCGACATCCAGGCGCTGCTCGGCACGGGCCAGTGCAACATCCCGAGCGGCTCCGGATCGCTGCCGTTCATCGTGTTTGACCTCGCCGGCGGGGCGAATCTCGTCGGCTCCGAGGCCCTGGTGGGACAGCAGGGCGGCCAGGCCAACCTCCTGTCGGTAGCCGGCTACGGCAAGCTCGGCCTGCCCGGCAACATGGTGCCGACCGCGAGCACCTTCGTGAGCAGTGCGCTCGGACTCCTGTGGCATTCGGATGGCGCGATCCTGCGCGGCATTCAAACCGTCGCCGCCGCCGCCACCCAGGCGGGCGTCAACGGTGCGGTGATCCCTGCCATGTCGCAGAACGACACGCAGTCGAACACCATCAACCCCATCTACGGCATCGCCGAGGCGGGCGCCAAGGGTACCGTGGTGAATCTCGTCGGCACGCAGTCATCCGTCTCCGGCGGCAACTCGGCGGCCCTCATGTACACCATCAACCCGGCGCTGCAGCCGGCCACGATTCAGCAGCCTTCGGATGCGGTGGCACTCGCGCCGCCGATGCCCCCCGGCGGTGTAGACCCGCTGGCGCTCGCCGAGCTTCAGTCGCAGGCACGCATCAGCACCGGTACTACGCCTTATACGGGTTCGGGCTCGACAGGCGCTGAGTTCACCGGCGCCATGAGCGAACCGAGCGGCTCGACTCCGGGCGTGCAGCTGATCCCCGGCGGCGGCAGCGCCGATGCGACTCTCAAGAATCAGGTGCGCTGCAGCTACGTGCAGTCGGCCAACACGGCCAACATCTTCGCCGCCGGTCCGGCCGGACTCGATCCGACCCAGGATCAGCTCATTGTCGGCGGCACCACGCCGATCTTCACGGCCGCTGACTTCCAGAACCAGGACGTGGCGATGACCGCCTCGGTCATGAAGCTGGTCATCGACGGCTATGCCGGCGCCGGCACCATCTCCCTCGGGGGCTTCGATTACCACGACAGCACGCGCGCCACCGGCGAGACGCGCAACTTCCAGGCCGGGCAGATGATCGGCGCGGTGCTCGAGTACGCGGCCCGCAAGGGCTCGCCGCTCATGATCCAGATCATGAGCGACGGCTCGCTCAACTCCAACAGTATGGTGGATACGAGTGCCGCCGGCCGCGACAAGCTCGGCTGGCAGGGCGACAACTCCTCGGTGGCAGCGACGCTGATCCTGGTGTACAGCCCCAAGGGACGCCCGGCGCTGCGCAACGGCGCGGCGGGGCAGCAGATCGGGTACTTCAGCGCCGATGGCTCGGTGGTCACGACTTCGAGTCCGGCCGCCAACTCGGTGAACCAGATCCCCGAGCTCATCATGCTCAACTACATGGGGCTCATCGGCACCGACGCGCAGTTCCCCACCGTGTTCCCGATGCAGGGACTCGGGCCCGCATCGGCGCTCGGAGCCCTGACGGTCTTCGAGCCCATCATCTAGGCGCGCCGCGGCGCCCCACGGGACGCCGCGCACCCCGGCGCGGACCGTCACGCGAGCTGTCGCCGGCTGCCGACGATGGCCGGCACGCGCGGGCGGCGGCCGGGGCTTTCGCGGCCTGCTTCGTTGACAGTCTCGACTGCGCTGTGCGAGGGTTCCCGCGCTTGCGCGCAGCTCGGCTTCACAGCCCGAAGGAATCTCTCTTGAGCTTGCAACGGCCCAACGGTCCGGCGGCGCGTGACCGCTGTCGGTCGCGCGTGCCCGTCATGCCGCGGTGTATCGCCGCGGTGTTGCTGACGATGAGCGTCGCGGCCCTCGCGCAGCCCACCTACAGCCTCATCGCCCAGGCTGCGCCGGACTTCACCCTGCGCGCCGCCGCCGGCGGCAACGTGCGGCTCTCGGAGCATCGCGGCGAGGTGGTGGTGTTGAGTTTCTGGAGCAGCGGCTGCGGCACCTGCGCCCGGCAGCTCACTGCGCTCAACCGCAGCCTGGCCACTTACGGCTCCGCGGGCCTCGCGATCTACGGCGTGAGCGTCGACGATCAGCCGCAGCGGGCGGAGGGCTACGCGCGCGGTGCGCGCCTCGGCTTCCCCATGCTGCTCGACCCGGCCAAGGCCGTGGGCCGCGCCTACCAGGTCGACAATCTGCCGATGACCGTGCTCATCGATCGCGGCGGCACGGTGCGTAACGTGCTGCGCGATTTCAATGCCAAGACCGAGGACCTGTACCTCGAGCAGTTGAAGGTTCTGCTGAACGAATGATCGGAACGACCATGCCCGATGCTTCATCGATCTCCGTACGGCGTGTCAGCATGATGCTCGGCGCGGTGCTGCTCATCGCGGCACGGCTGCTGGCAGCCGCGCAGCCGGCGCCTGCCACCGGCGCGGCCGCGCCCGCCACGCCGCCGCCTGCGGGCGCGAGCACCGTCGCCGCGCCGGCCGCCGAGCCGCCGGCCTCCCAGGCGGCGCCTGGCGCACCCGCCGACAGCGCCGCGCCCGCCGCCGCAGCGCCCGCCGAGGCTGCCCCCGACACGCGCGGGCTCGATGAGCAGGTGCAGTCGCTCAAGAAGGACGTCGTGGATCTCAACCGCGATCTCTTCATCCTCGAGGAGGAGCTGCTGTTTCCCGCCAACACCCAGGTGGCGGTGTTCCTCGCGGTCGACGTCGGCGACTTCTTCGCCCTCGATTCGGTACAGCTCAAGATCGACAACAAGGAAGTGATCAACTACCTGTACACGCCGCGGGAAGTCGACGCGCTCCTCAAGGGCGGGATACAACGGCTGTACATCGGCAACCTCAAGGTCGGACAGCACGAGCTGGTGGCTTTTTTCAACGGCAAGGGCCCGCACGACCGCCCCTACAAGCGCGGCGCCTCGATCAAGTTCGACAAGGGCATCGGGGCGAAGTATCTCGAGCTGAAGATCGATGACCGGCAGCGCAAGCTCGAGCCGGAGTTCGAGATCAAGGACTGGGAATAGCGCAACCGTGTACCGCCGGCTCGCGCCCGCACTCCTTGCAGCACTGGCAGTGGCGCTCGCCACGGCGCCGGCGCTCGCGCGGCGGCACGACCCCGAGAAACTGCCCGAGATCCGTGTGCGTGACCTGCATTACGGCGATGCGTTGTTCCACTACTACCAGCACGATGATTTCGAGGCGCTCACCCGCCTGTCCGCCTACGAGTACTGGAAGCGCATGCCGCACCACGAGGAGGACGCGCAGCTGCTGATCGGCGGACTGTACCTCGCCCTCGGCATGCACAACGAGGCGGGCAAGCGCTTCGAGGTCCTGCTCAAGGATCCGGTGCCGAGCGGCGTGCGCAACGTCGCCTGGTTCTACCTGGCGCAGGTGTGGTACGCCCGCGGCTACCTCGACGAGGCCGGCAAGGCGCTCTCGCGCGTCAACGGCCGCATGTCACCCGACCTCGAGGCGCACAAGGAGCTGCTGCTCGGCAACGTGCTCATTCACCAGGGCAAGCTCGATGCGGCGGTGGCGCTCTTGTCCGGCTGGCGCGGCACCTTCAGCTGGTCGGCGTACGCGCGCTTCAACCTCGGGGTGGCGCTGGTGCGCAGCAATCGCCTCGCCGAAGCCGACCCGCTGCTCACCGCCGTGGGCTCGCAGCCCGCCGCCAGCGAGGAGATGCTCGCGCTCAGGGATCGGGCCAACCTGGCGCTCGGCTTCGCCTATCTGCAGGCGAACCAGCCGGCCAAGGCGCTGCCGGCGCTCGAGCGCGTGCGCCTGAACGGCCCATACTCCAACAAGGCGCTGCTCGGTACCGGCTGGGCTGACGCGGCGCTCGGCAACTATCAGGGTGCGCTCGCGCCGTGGATGGAGCTGCACAACCGCAACGTGCTCGACTCGGCGGTGCAGGAATCCTACCTGGCGGTGCCGTATGCCTTCGGCAAGCTGAACGCGGATGCGCAGTCGGCGCAGTACTACGAGAGCGCCGTCGAGTCATTTGACGCCGAGAACGGCCGGCTCGATGCGGCCATCACGCGCATCGAGCAGGGCGACATGCTCAAGCGCGTGCTGGCGAGCGGGCGCAACGGCAGCGAGCAGCCCTACGGATGGTTCTGGCAGCTGAAGACGCTCCCCGATGCGCCCGAATCGCGCTATCTGTACACGGTGCTCGCCGGCTACGACTTCCAGGAGGGGCTGAAGAACTACCGCGACCTGCTGCACATGGGAAACCTGCTCAATCGCGGCGATGAGAGCATGGAGGCCTTCCAGGACATGGTCGACACCCGCGAGCACGCCTATGCGGAGCGGCTGCCGCGAGTCGACGCGCTGCTCGCCTCGGATGCCGTGAAGCACCTGCAGCAGCGCGACGTCGACCTCGCCGGGCAGCTGCAGACCATCGAAGCGCGTCGCGAGGTCGCCGCGCTCGGCACCGATACCGAGCGCGAGCAGTGGGCGCGCATTCAGCGCATCGAGGCGGCGCTCGCCGCCGCGCCCGATACTCCGGACAACGCCGAGCTGCGCGAACGGCTGGCGCTGGTGAAGGGCGTGCTGTATTTCCGCCTCAACGACGCCTACAACGCCCGCCTCTGGGAAGCACACCGCTCGCTCAAGGATCTCAACCTCGCGCTGCACGAGGCGCAGAGCCGCTGGATCCGCGTCGAGCAGGCGCGGCGCAACGTACCGACCAACACCGGCGAGTTCGCCACGCGCATCGCCGCCCTCAAGGCGCGCCTCGATGCGATGCAGGTGCGGCTCGCGGCCACCGAGCAGCGCCAGTCCGACTATCTGGCGCATGTGGCGATCCAGGAGCTCGAGGACCAGAAGGCGCGCCTCGCCGCCTACCAGGTACAGGCGCGCTTCGCGCTCGCCGAGATGTACGATCGCTCGGTGCACGCCAACGGCGCGCCCGCCAAAGCGCCGGCTGCGGTACAGAAGGGCGCGGGCGAGGAGCCGCCCGCCGCGGGGCAGCCACCTGCCGAAGCCCAGCCTCCCGGGGCGCCTAATAGTGAGTCGCCGCCTGCCGGTGCGACACCGCCGCCCGAGACGCCGCCCCCCGAAACCCAGCCGCCGGCAGCGCTGCCCCCCGGGACAGCGCCGCCGCCGCAGCCGCCTGCTGCCACGCCGGAGCCGCCGCGGTGAGAGCCGCAGTGCTCACAACACTCGCGGCGCCGGCACTCCTGCTGGCGATGCTCGCCCCGGCACCGCTCGCGGCGCAATCCGCGCCCGCGACCATCGGCGACCTGAAGTCGCGCCCGGTCGAGGTGCATCGCGAGACCGCCGCCGCACCGAGTGTCGAGAAGGCGATGGACAACTACCGCCGCTTCCTTGAGCTGCAGAACACCGACCCGAAGCTGCGGGCGGAGGCGATGCGGCGCCTCGGCGATCTGAACCTCGACGCCGGCGAGCTGCAGCGCATGGAGCAGGAGGTCACCGTCCAGGACCTGCAGGGCGCGGAAGCCATCCGGCTGTACACGACGCTGCTGAAGGCGTACCCCGACTACGCGCGCAACGACCAGGTGCTCTACCAGCTGGCGCGGGCCTACGAGGTCACCGGTCAGCCCGACCCGGCGCTCGCGACCCTCGACCGGATCATCGCGCGCTACCCGAACACCCCGCAGCTCGCCGAGGTGCAGTTCCGGCGCGGTGAGCTGCTGTTCTCCGCCAAGCGCTACCCGGACGCCGAGCATGCCTACGCGGCCGCCATTGCCCGCGGGCCGGACTCGGGCTTCTATCAGCAGAGCCTCTACAAGCACGGCTGGTCGCTGTTCAAGCAGTCACGCGCCGAGGAGAGCCTGCCGTCGTTCGGCAAGGTCCTCGATCACGAGCTCGGTGTGAGCGGCAAGGGGCGCGCGCTCGAGAACCTGAAGCGCGCCGATCGCGAGCTGGTCGAGGACACGCTGCGCGTCATGAGCATCACGTTCTCGTACAACGAGGGTGCGCAGACGCTCGGCGAGTACGTCGGCCGCACCGGCCAGCGTCCCTACACCTATCTGCTCTACCAGCGACTCGGGGACCTGTACGTCGACAAGCAGCGCTACCAGGACGCCGCCACGACGTATCGCGCTTACGTGGCGCTCGACCCCTACAGCGAACAGGCACCGAACCTCGCCATGGCGGGCATCGAGGCCTACAGCAAGGGCGGCTTCAGCCAGCTGGTGCTCGATGGCAAGCATGAGTTCGTCGAGCGCTACAACTTCGATTCGCCGTACTGGAAGACGCGCACCAAAGCCGCCAACCCGAAGGTCGTGACCGAGCTCAAGACCAATCTCAAGGACGTGGCGACGTTCTTTCACGCCAATGCGCAGAAGACCGGACGCATCGAGGACTATCAGGAGGCGGCACGCTGGTATCGCTCCTACCTCAAGTCCTTCCCCGACGATCCCGACTCCGCCGCCACCAACTACCTGCTGGCGGAGGCGCTGTTTGCCGGCCACCAGTACGAGCAGGCGGCCAGCGAGTACGAGCACACCGCCTACGACTATCCGAAGAATGACAAGTCCTCGACCGCGGCCTACGCCGCGCTCATCGCCTACCAGAAGGGCGAGGCGAATCTCAGCGGCGCCGACAAGGACGCCTGGCACCGGCGCGCCACCGATTCCGGCGTGCACTTCGCGCAGACCTTTCCCGAGCACCCCGACAGCGCCGGCGTCCTGACACGCGCCGCCGAGGACATCTTCGCCGCCGGCGACCGGCCACGCGCCATCGGCGTGGCGCAGATGCTGCTCGCGCGGCAGCCGCCGGTGGACGCGGCCAAGCAGCGCATCGCCTGGACCATCATCGCGCAGTCGCACTTCGACCAGGGCGAATACGCGCAGGCGGAGCCCGCCTTCAGCCAGGCGCGGACGCTCGCCGGGACCGATGACAAGCTGCGCGCCGATCTCACCGAGCGCCTCGCCGCCTCGGTGTACAAGCAGGGCGAGGCCAAGCAGAAGGCCGGCGATGGCAGCGGCGCCGTCGAGGATTACCTGCGCGTCGCGCGCGTCGCGCCTGACTCCAAGATCCGCTCCAACGCCGAGTACGACGCCGCGGCGCAGCTCATCCAGCTCAAGAGCTGGGACCGTGCCATCTCCGTGCTGGAGGGCTTCCGGCGCGACTTTCCCTCGAGCCCGCTGTCTGCGGACGTGACCCGCAAGCTCGCCGTCGCCTACGGCGAGGCCAATCGGCCCGGCGAGGCGGCCGGGGAGTTCGAGCGCATTGCGGCGAGCCCCACCGAGGAGCCGGCGGTGCGGCGCGAGGCGCAGCTGCAGTCGGCGGACCTGTATGCCAAGGCGGGCAACACGCCGAAGGCGGTGGCGATGCTGGAGAAGTTCGTCGCCACCAACCCGACGCCGGTCACGGATGCCGTCGAGGCACGGCAGAAGCTCGCCGACTATGCCGCCAAGGGCGCCGACCTGACGCGCCGCGACTACTGGTATCGGCAGATCATCGCCGCCGACTCGCAGGCCGGTGCGCAACGCACCGAGCGCACACACTACCTGGCGGCCAAGGCGCAACTGGTGCTCGCCGCGCCGGCGCGCGATGCCTTCCGCGCGGTGCAGCTCACCGTGCCGCTGAAGAAGAGCCTGGTGGTGAAGCGCCATGCGCTCGAGGCGGCGATGGACGGCTACAAGGCCGCCGCCGACTACCAGGTGGCCGAGGTGACCACGGCTGCAACCTACGAGATGGCCGAGCTGTACCGCACCCTGGCGCACGACGTGATGCATTCCGAGCGCCCGCCGAATCTCAAGGGCGACGCACTCGAGGAGTACAACTCGCTGCTCGAGGAGCAGGTATTCCCGTTCGAGGAGGAGGCCATCAAGGTGCACGAGCTCAATGCGGCGCGCGCCAAGGAGGGCCTGTACGATGAATCGATACGCAAGAGCTTTGCGGCGCTCGCTGAGCTCAAGCCCGCCCGCTATGGCAAGACGGAGTTGACCGAGGATGTGGTCGCCAAGCTCGAGTGAGCACCCGGGGCGGCGTCTGAGGCGCGTGCCGCGCAGCGCGTGGCTCGCGCTCGCCGCGCCGACGCTGCTTGCCGCGTGTCACTCCGCGCCGCCGCAGCAGGAGCATCCGCAGCCCGCGGTTGTCGCGCCGGCCCCGGTCGCCTCGCCCGGCACCGCGACGCCGCAGCACCCGGCACCGGCGGCCGCCGGCGCAGCCGCACCCGCAGCTGCCGCACCGCCCCCCGTGCCGCCCGCGGCCGCCGCCGACTTCGCGCGCGCGGTGAACTACATGCGCGCCGGCAACGCGACCGAGGCCGAGCTCGGCTTCAAGCAGATCTCGCTCCAGTACCCGCAGTACGCCGCCCCGTTCGTCAATCTCGGCATCCTGTACCGCAAGAACGGGCGGCTCGAGGACTCCGAGCGGGCGCTGAAGAGCGCCGTCGAGCACGAGCCGGGCAGTGCGAGTGCCTGGAGCGAGCTCGGCGTGACGCAGCGGATGCGCGGCGAGTTCAAGGATGCGGCCGCCTCCTACGAGGAAGCCGTCAAAGCCGACCCGCAGTTCGCACCCGCCTGGCGGAACCTCGGCGTCGTCTCGGACCTCTATCTCGGAGATCCGCAGCGCGCGCTCGCGGCGCTGTCGCGGTATCAGGAGCTGACCGGTGAGGAGAAGCCCGTGAGCGGCTGGATCGCCGAGCTGCGCCAGCGGCTCGGCATGCCGCCCGTGAAGCGCCCCGAGGCTGCCCCGCAGACACCCGCCGCGGAGCCGGCGCCGGGAACGGCGCCGGGCGCCGCACCGCCCGCCGCGGAGCCCGCGACGGCGCCGGCCAACGCGCCCGCTGCGGCGCCACCGAAGGGTTCCGGTGCGAGTCCCTCGGGTTCCTCGACCGCGCGCGGCGCAACAGGAGTCTGACCATGCGTAAAGGACTGATGCTCGTGTTCCTGATGGCGCTCGCCGTTGCCCAGGCGCAGGAGAGCCCACCGCCCGCGCGCCCGGCGACCAAGGCTCCGGTGGCGCCGCCCCCGGATCAGCTCGAGCCTGGCGTGGACACCCGTTCCACGCCGGATCAGGCACCAGCGTCGGCCGCGAGCCCCGCGCCGAGTGCGAGCCTGCCGTCGCCAGCGGCTGCCGCCCCGGCAGGCGCGTCCAACACCAAACCCGCGCCGGCAACACCGGCCGCCGCCGGATCGTCAAAGAGCACCGCGCGGACGCCGAAGGGGACGGATCGCCTCGAGCTCGAGACCACCGACATCACCGGCAACCGCGAGCTGCCGAAGGTGCTGTACATCGTGCCCTGGAAGCGCTCCGACCTCGGTGACCTCGTCGGTAAGCCCGCCAACAGCCTCGTGGACGACGTACTGCAGCCGATCGACCGTGAGGTATTCCTGCGGGAAAACCGCTATTACGACGCCCTGAAGCCCGACGTGACGGGCCCCCCGGCGGGCACAGTGCCGGGTTCTGGCGACAGGCACTGAGGCTGCCGGTGGCGCCCTTTCAGGATGAGAGCTGGATCGCAGCTTTTTAGGTATATGTCATTCAGTTTTCACATGCTTGCGTCCCCATGTGTGGGGGTTCTTTGAGCGGGAGTGCTTTATGCAGGTCTGGAACCTGATCGTGCGTTTCTTTCAGGGCGGCGGGGACTTCATGTACCCGATCGCCATCGTGTTCGTGTTCGGTCTGGCGATTGCCCTGGAGCGCTGGATCTATCTGACCGCCACTGCGACGCGTAATCGCAGTCTGTGGAATGAGATCGTGCCGCTGCTGTCGCAGGGCAACTTCCGCGGCGTGGCGCAGGCGACCTCGAAGTCGCAGTCGGCCATCGGCCATATCCTCAACTACGGCCTGGCGCGCATTCAGTCGGCGCGCCGCCGCGATGACATCGAGAAAGCGATGGAGGAGAGCCTGATGGAGGTGGTGCCGCGCCTCGAGAAGCGCACCCACTACCTGGCAACCTTCGCCAACCTGGCGACGCTGCTCGGGCTGCTCGGTACCGTGATGGGACTGATCCGCGCCTTCGCGGCGGTCGCCACGGTCAACCCGGCCGAGAAGGCCAACCTGCTGTCGGCGAGCATCTCGGTGGCGATGAACTGCACCGCCTTCGGCCTGATGACGGCGGTGCCGCTGCTGTTCATCCACGCGTTCCTGCAGACCAAGACCACGGAGCTGATCGACAGTCTGGAGATGGCGTCGGTGAAGTTCCTGAACGCCATCACCGAGCGCAGCGCGGCACCGGCCGCGGCCTGAGGTCCTTAAGGCCGCCGCACCGAGCACGGTCGAAGGAGCCGCATGCGTCGCTCGTATCAAAACCGCAAGCTGGAGCGTCACTCGCGCCGGCCGGCCGAGCTGCTGCTCGTACCGATGATCGACATCTTCACCGTGCTGGTGACGTTCCTGCTCATGACCGCGGTGTTCTCCCGCACCGTGGTTCTGCAGCTGAACCTGCCGCCGCCCAACACCACATGGAAGGAGCCGCCGCCGGGTCTGCAGCTGGAGGTGATGGTGCGCAAGGACCTGCTGCAGGTCGCCGACCGCAACACCGGACCGCTCGCCACGCTCCCCAACACCGCCTCCGGCTACGACTATGACAACCTCACCGAGTACCTGAAGCGCGTGAAGGCGAAGTTCCCCGACAAGACCGACGCCAGCATCCTGCTCGAGCCCGATACGCCCTACGACACGCTGGTGCAGGTCATGGACCGGGTGCGGGTGTTCGAGACCGGGCAGGGCATCAACACGGTGCAGGCGGAGCTGTTCCCGGATATCTCCATCGGCGATGCTCCCTCGACCACCGAGGCGCCGCCCGGTGCGCCCGCACCCACCGCCGCGACGCCCGTCGCGCCGGCGGCTGCGACGGGCCACGGAGCCCACTCATGAGCATGTCCAACCGCGCCCGCCGCATGGCGCAGCATCACCTGCGGCACCGCGCCGACGCGCAGCTCAATCTCATTCCGCTCATCGACATCCTGTCGGTGATGGTGGCATTCCTGCTCGTGTACTCGACCGAGGTCGAGGTCATCCAGAACTCCAAGGGCATCGAGATCCCGCAGTCGATCGCGCAGACCGCGCCGAAGCAGTCGGTGGTGGTGATGATCACCAAGAGCGACCTGTTCGTGCAGGGCGAGTACATCACCACGGTGAAGGACATCCAGGCTTCCCCGAGTGCGCTGATCGCGCCGCTGTCGGCAGCTCTCAAGCGCCCGATGCTGGTCGGCCAGGAGATGACCGACAAGGACATCGCGCAGCGCGAGATCACCATCATGGCGGACAAGGAGCTGCCCTATGACGTGCTGAAGCGCGTGATGCAGACCTGCACGGATGCCGACTACGGCAAGATCTCGCTCGCGGTCATCCAGAAGGAAAAGCCGGTCGCGGCCGGCCAGGTCAAGGCGGGTTAGGCATGCTGCTCGCTCCCTACTACCGCGAATACGAGCTGCCCTGGGAAGGCGACCCGGAATCCGGCGAGCGCTTTCGCAAGATCCTGCGGGTGCTGCTGATCGTGCTGGTGGTGCTCGGCATCCTGTTCCCGCTCCTGCCGACGCCCAAGCGCGAGACGGCCGAGGACATCCCGGAGCGGCTCGCCAAGGTGATGCTGGAGCAGAAGCCCAAGCCCCCGCCGCCGAAGCCCGTTGAGCAGCCGAAGATCGAGCCGAAGCTGGCGATGGTCAAGCAACCGCCGCCGCCGGTGGACCTGAAGGAGCTGGCGCACAAGAAGGCCGAGAAGCAGCTCAACCAGGTGAAGGACGAGCTCGCGGACCTGCGCGAGCAGATGGACCTGACGCCGCTCGAGACCAAGAACCTGTCGGGCACCGTCGGCGCCGATTCGCACGCCGAACGCTCGCTGATCACGTCCCGGGTAGGCGCCGGAAGCGGCGGCATCACCTCCGCCAACTCGAGCCGCGGCTTCGGCACCGGGGCGGGCTCGCTCACCGGGCACACCGCGACCGCGGTCACCTCCTCGGTCGCGATGTCGAGCGTCGCCAACCGCGGCGCCACCCACTCGGGCGGTGGCGGCAAGCCGGCGCGCTCGCCGGAAGAGATCGCGCTGGTGTTCGACAAGAACAAGGGCCGCATCTACAACCTGTATGCGCGCGCGCTGCGCGACAACGCGGAGCTGCAGGGCAAGCTGGTGCTCGAGTTCACCATCGCGCCCAACGGCACTGTAACCGATTGTCGCGTCGTCTCGAGCGAGCTCAGGGACCCGGAGCTCGAGAAGAAGATCATCTCGCTGGTACGACTCTTCCAGTTCCAGCCCGAGGACGTCGACGCCGTAACTGCCACTAAACCAATCGACTTTTTCCCCACCTCGGCCTAACCTCAATCGGGCGTTCGTCGCATGAGGCAGCCATGAACCTCAATTCCGAAATCGAGTTCTTCGGTGAGCTGCGCACCGTCGACAAGGCGCGGCTGCTGAACCTGGTCCTGCACGAGCTGGCGGAGGAGGCACGCGCCACCTACGGCCCCGGCGCCGAGCAGGTGCACGACGGCGCGCACCTGCGCTTCGTCAACGAGCTGGTGTTCCGCCTGACGCGAGTCGTCGAGCAGCTGCTCGCGGAAGAGGCGACGCGGCCGGCCGACGAGGTGGTACTGCGCATGCTGCTCGCGCCGCGTGCCGACAAGGTCGCCGAGCGGCTGGTGTTCAACGCCTACGGGCGTGCCATCCAGGGTTTCGAGAGCTACGACACCACGGTGCTGATGGGACCGTCGTAGGAGCTGCGGCAGCGCGCCGGCAGGCCGGGGTGCTGCGCAGCACGGGGAGATGCGGCGCCGACGCCGCCTCACGTCCGCACAACAACAACAGGACGGGCCGAACCATGATCATCCGGGCAGCGCACGGGTTGCGCGTGGCCGCGCTTTTGACACTCGCGTTTTGCGGCGCCCTGTCAGCGGCGCGCGCCGCCGCGCCCGCAGCGACCGGTGCGGTACTGCTGCGCCCGGCGCAGGTGTGGACCGCCGGCGAGCCGCTGCACAGCGGCTGGGTGGTGCTCACCGATGGCGCGCGCATTGCCGCCGTCGGTCCGCCGAGTGCGGTGCACGCACCGCCCGATGCGCTCATCGTCGATCTGCCGGGCGCGACGCTGCTGCCGGGATTGATGGACATCCACTCGCACCTGTTGCTGCATCCGTACAACGAGACCCTGTGGAACGACCAGGTGCTGAAGGAGCCGGTCCCGTACCGCACGCTGCGCGCCGCCGTGCAGGCACGCGCCACGCTGCTGTCGGGATTCACCACGTTGCGCGATCTCGGTACCGAGGGGGCGGAGTACGCCGACGTGTCGTTGCGACAGGCGATCGAGGACGGGCTCATCGATGGTCCGCGGCTGTTCGTTGCCACGCGCGCCATCGTCGCCACCGGCAGCTACGGGCCCGCGCCGCGCGGCCTGCGGCCGGACGTCTGCTGCACTCCGCAGGGAGCGCAGGAGGTGAGCGGCGTGCCGGAGATGATCCGCGCGGTCCGCGAGCAGGCCGGGCGCGGCGCCGACTGGATCAAACTGTACGCCGACTATCGCTGGGGGCCGGGTGGCACGCAGCAGCCGACCTTCAGCGAGGAGGAGCTCAAGGCGGCAGTCGAGGCGGCGCATTCCTCGGGCCGGCCGGTCGCGGTGCATGCCACCACCGCCGAGGGCATGCGGCGCGCCGCGCTCGCCGGGGTGGACACCATCGAGCACGGCTTCAACGGCACACCCGAGGTCTTCAAGCTGATGGCCGAGCGCGGCGTCGCTTATCTTCCCACCCTCACGGCCGAGGAAGCGTACTCGGAGTACTTCGAGCACTACGTGCGCGGCGCGAGCCCGCCGACGCCGGCGATGCAGCGCGCGGCGCAGGCGTTCCGCTACGCGCGCGAGGCGCACGTGACCATCGGCTGCGGCAGCGATGTCGGCGTGTTCGCTCACGGCACCAACTACCGGGAAGTCGAGTGGATGGTGCGTGACGGCATGACACCGCTCGAGGCGCTGACCGCCGCCACCGCCACCGACGCCAGGATCCTGCGCCACGAGTCGGATCTCGGGGGTGTGCGCGAGCACATGCTCGCCGATCTCGTCGCGGTGAGCGGCGATCCGACCAAGGATATCGCCGCCATCGAGCACGTGGTGCTCGTCATGAAGGGCGGGGTGCTGTACCGGCGGCCGTGAGGCCGCGCGTTCACCCGCTCAGGGCGCGATACGGTCTGCGAGCGATTCGATTGCCGTCTGCGCAGCGCCGGCGGCGCGCTTGCCGCCGCGCCCTGCAGTTCGCGCCGTGACGCGCGCGCCGCGCGCCAGCGCCGCGCGGCCTCTGACGGCTCCGGCGCGCACCAGCGTTCCGGCCACCCGCTTGGCACTCACCAGCACGCGCTTTGCGGCGCGCTTGACCCGCGCCCGCGCCACCCGGCGCGATTGCGGCGTGGGGCGAGCTGATGCCGAAGGCCGCGCGCGCCGCGATTTGACTGTGCGAGCCGTGCGGTGACGACTGCGTTTTGCTCTGGCCATGGCTGTGCTCTCCGATGAAGTGCCTCAGCGACATGCTAGTGCGACGCAGCACAGGCGCGCAGCGTGCGGAAGCACAGTTACAGCGTCAGTCTCGGCCTACAGCGCGTCGTTGAGCGCTGCGCTGAACGCTCAGCGCGGAGGTGTTGTCGAGCGAGTCACAAAGGAGCTTGCGACCACCCACGCCGATGCGGCCAGCACCACATTCACGACCAGCTCCGACCATTGGTGTTCGGGCTGCGTCGCCCATGCGGGGCGGGGATGCGCGAAGAAGCTCGGTACCCAGACCAGAAGTCCAAACAGGCTCATCATGGTCGCCTCGAGGATTGCCGCCAGACGTGGCAGTGTCGCGACGATGATGGCAAGTCCCGCGGCGGCGTGACCCAGTCCCGTGAAATAGGCGAATCCGAGGTGACCCGGGAGCCACGCAGGCACCATGCCGGCGGTGTAGTCGGCGTACAGGAAGTGCGAGAAGCCGTAGAAAACACAGGTGAGACCGAACAGGACCTGCGCGGTGCGCACGGCGCCCGCGCTGTCGATCGGCAGCGCCGGTGTTTGCGACTGCCGTCGCAATGCTGCATAGAGAATCCATGCGGCAGCCAGCGGTGTCAGGGCTTCGCAAAAGGGATACCAGGCGTCCACGCCGAGCGGTTTTGCAAGGATCAGCGGTACCGAGAGCGCAGCTCCGATCAGCTGGTAGGCGCCGATCGTCAGGACGCCCGGCAGGGCGGTGCGCGGGAAGCACAGTCCGACGCCGGCGGCGAGCAGCATGAGGGCGGATGCGTACACCCAGGCTTGCCGCCACGGAACGCCGGCAAGAACTGACTGTGCTCCCCAGCCGAAATCGCCGTACGCGAGACTCAGGATGGCGAGGCTCGCTGCGGCAATGGCGAACAGGCCCTGGCCGAGTGTTGTCATGCGCATGCGTACCTACCTGTCAGCGTGGCTGATTATCTCCCGGGTTTCCTGCGCCGAGAACCGGTCCGTCGTTTGGAGCGCGCCAGGGTGACGGTCCGCTTGCGACCAGTCGAATCCCAGCGCAGCTTCCAGGCGGCAGAATTCCGTTCCGGGGGGCGAGGGCGGCCGGTCGCCAAAACTCGGCCGAGCCTGATTACCATTGCCTTCGTTGAACCAGGTCCTGGTACGACCCGGTTAAACGCAGGGATACTCCAGGTCATGGACAACCGGGATTTTGAACTGCTCGTCGAGCGCCTCGAGCGCGCAGCACGGGCCCGTCCCGGGATGTACAAGGCCCAGGTCCTCGGCCTGGCGGTGCTCGGCTACGGCTTCCTCGCCGTCGTGGTCGCCATTTTGCTGGCGTTGATCGTCGCGGCGGTCCTGGTCATCCGTCATGTCCCGGCGCTTGGCGTCAAGCTCGTCATTGTCATCGGCGGCTTCCTGCTGGTGGTGCTGCGCGCGCTATGGGTCAGGCTGGAGCCGCCCAGGGGCCGGGCGATGGCCGCAGGCGACGCACCCGATCTCTTCAGGTTGCTCGATCGACTGAGCCGGGAGCTGAACACACCGCCGATCCACACGGTGCTCGTGACGCCCGATTTCAACGCCGGGGTATGCCAGATTCCACGTCTCGGTCTCTTCGGCTGGCATCGCAACTACCTGCTGCTCGGGCTGCCCCTGCTGCAGGTACTCACGCGCGAGCAATTCACCGCGGTTCTCGCGCACGAGCTCGGTCATCTCTCGCATGGACACGCGCGCTCATCCAACTGGATCTACCGCTTACGGTTGACGTGGCTGCGGCTTGGTGCGGCGTTGAGCCGGCACGCTCCTGCGGGGTCGCAGCTGATCACCTGGTTCTACCGCTGGTACGTGCCATACTTTTTCGCGTTCTCGTTCCCGCTGGCACGCGCCAACGAGTTCGAGGCCGACGCGGCTGCTGCGCGGCTGACTTCGCCACAGGTTGCCTCGCAGGCTTTGACTACCGTCAGCGTCGTGGGGGCATTTCTCACGCAGCGCTACTGGCCGGGGATCGCAAAAGCCGCCGCCGAGGCGCCCGCAACGACCACCTTCGCGCCCTTCAGCAACCTGGGGGCGGCCGCCCTGACGGGGATCTCCGAAGCGGACCGCAAGGACTGGGTGAGCGCGGCGTTGAAGCAGGTCGCCTCGGTCAGCAACACGCACCCCTCCCTGCAGGAGCGGCTCCACGCCCTGGGCGGCACCCCCGAGGTGGCCGTGCCGGCGCCCGGACAGGCGGCGGACCTGCTGCTGCGCCCCGCGCTGCCGCGGCTGGTAGCGGCCTTCGACAAGCAGTGGCAGGAGCAGCTCGCGATCTGGCGTGCGCGTCAGCAGCAGCAGAAAAAACCGCAGCAAGAGGTGTTCGCGCCGGCGCCGGCGCGCTGAGTGGCGTGACCCGCTAACGGAACAGTCGCGGCGCGACCTCCAGCAGGTCGCGCCGCCAGGTCTGCCACTCGTGGGCCGTGCCCTGAGATTCGAAGTGCTCGAGCCGCACGCCGCTCGCGCGCAGCGCATCGACTGCGCCGCGTACGCTCGAATGTATCGGCTCGCCCTCGGCGGTTCCCACGCCCAGCCAGAAGAGCTTCACGCGCTGGTTGAACTTCGCGGCATCGGCGAAGGCGCCATCGAAGGCGGTCCTGGCGTCGAACGGTCCGAGGAGGCTCGATGCCAGCTTTTCGTCCGGGTCGTTGCCGCGGATCACCGGACTGCTGAGCGCGGCGATGTACGCGAACGTATCGAGATGACGCAGACCGATGAAGAGTGTCTGCATGCCGCCCATCGACAGCCCCGCCAGGGCGCGATGGTCGCGATCCGGGATGGTGCGGTAGGCACGATCGATCGTGGGGATGAGGTCATGCATCAGCACGGCCTCGAAGCGGCTGAACGCCGCACGGATGTCGCGCAGCGGCATGTCGGCCGTCAAGGCGAAGGGCGCGGCACCCCGCGGATCGGCGTAGCCGCGGTCCATGACCACGATCATCGGCGCGGCTTGGCCCGCGGCGATCAGGTTATCGAGGATGAACTGGGCGCGGCCCTGGCGCGTCCAGCCGGTCTCATCCTCGCCCATGCCGTGCTGCAAAATCAGCACCGGGTACCGTTTGCCGCTCGTGTCGTAGCCAGGCGGCGTATACACGACCGCGCGACGCCACTCGCCGGTGGTGCTGGACAAGTACCATTGGGTGCGCACTTGCCCGAGCGGGACATTCCGCACGGCGTAGAAGTCCCCATGCGGATCGGGGATCTCGATGCCGCTGGTCTCCTTGCTGTAGCCGAAATAGGTCCGGCTGCCAGGATCGTTCACCGCGACCCCATCGAGATCGAACCAGTAGTAGTGGAATCCCGGAACCGGCGGCGCGATGGTCACGCTCCAGGTTCCATCGGCCGCCCGCGTCATCGGAAACGGCCCCTTGCCGAGCCCGTCGCCGCCGGCGACGTCGAGACTGCGGGCCTCCGGCGCCTTGAGCGTGAAGGTGACGCGGCCATCGCGGTGAATCCGCGGGCTCTGGGCGCCTGGCACGTTGGAGCTGGCCGGCATCGAATCGTCCGCCGGCTCCACGCCAAGGGCCGCCCGTCCTACGGCCAGCAACGCGGCGACCCCGATCGCAACAATCACTCTCCGGTTTGGCAGGCCTCGCGGTTGCATCATTCGGAGTCCTCACAGCCCGCGCTCGCCGCCTGTTGCTTCAGCAACGAGGTGCGCTGCCACGCGTAGTGATCACCGGTCTCACGGCGCAGCTCCTCGAGTCGCGCCGCGAGCTGACGCGTGAGCCCGGCATGGGCCGGGTCGCCGTAGAGGTTATGCAGCTCGTCAGGGTCGTTTCCGAGGTCGTAGAGCTCGAATTCCTCGGGTGAGGTGAAGTAGTGAATGTACTTGTAGCGCTCGGTGCGCACGCCGCGGCACGGCCGCACTTGCTCGTTGCCGGGGTATTCGTAGTACTCGTACAGCCAGTCGCTGCGCCACGCTGCGGCCGGATCGGCGAGCAGCGGCAGGAGGCTGTGCCCCTGAAAATGCGCGGGCACCGGCGCGCCGGCAAGATCGAGGAGGGTGGGAGCGAGATCCAGGTTGAGCGCCATGCGCTGGCTACTCGTGCCGGCTGCGATCCGCGGCGGATATCGGACTATGAGCGGAATGCGGATCGAGGGCTCGTACATGAGGCGCTTGTCGTAGAACCGATGCTCGCCGAGGAAGAAGCCGTGATCGGAGCTCCACAGGACCGCGGTGTCATCGAGTGTGCCGGCGCGCTCGAGCACGTCCAGTACCTGAGCGATGTTCTCGTCGTTCGACTCGATGCCGCAGTAGTGGTCCTTGACGAGCTCCTCCAGTGAGCGCGGCGCGTCGCGCTCGAGGAACTGGGCGCCGATCTTGTTGCGCGCCTCGATCACACCGCGCGGCTTGCCCGCGTAGCCCGACAGGTACTCATCGAAGCTCGCGGGCTTTGGGATCGGCACACCGTTGAAATCGTTGACCATGCGCAGTGGTCGGTCGAACGGGGCGTGCGGTGCGTAGAACCACAGGAACAGGCACAGCGGCGACTGATGCGGTTGCTTGAGCCACGCGACCGCCTTGCGCGTCAGCAGGTCATCGACGTAGTCGTGGTACTGGCGGGGCGGACCGAAACGGCCCCGCACACCCTCGACGACCACCGGGCACTGGTAATCCGCCTGGCCCGCAAAGCCGAAGTAGTAGTCCCAGTAGTGGTCCAGGAGCGACCCCTCGACGTGGGATTTGCCGATGAAGGCCACCTCATACCCGGCCGCGCGGATCAGGTCGCTCAGGATCGGGAAGCGCGCTGGCACGCGGCTATGCTGGTTGTCGACCGCGCCGGTCACGTGCGAGTAGAGGCCGCTCAGGATCGTGGCGCGGGCCGGCAGGCACAGCGAGTTGATGCAGAAGGCGTTGTCGAACACCGCGCCTTCGCGGCCGATGCGATCGATGTGCGGTGTCTTGAGCAGCGCGTTGCCGGCGAGCGAGGACTCATCCCAGCGCGCCCCTTCACCGAGGAAGAACACCAGATTCGGCCGGCGCTGCTCGGGCGACCGCGCCGCGGGCAGCAGGTGCGGCGCCAGCGCCGCAGCGCCCGCCGCGGTGGCGCTCGTGAGGAAGCTACGGCGCGTGTGACGCGGCGTGCTCATCCGCTCGCGGTACGCCGGCGCAGAAACACATGGCTGGCACGCTCGCCCGCGAACTGTCCCGTGCACTCATAGCCGAGTGCGGGCAGGTCGAGGTCGCGGAACAGATGCTCGCCGGCGCCGAGCAGTACCGGCCGCACGGCGAGATGCAGCTCATCGACGAGTCCGGCGCTGAGGTACTCACGGATGGTGGCCACGCCGCCGCCGAGGCGGATGTCGCGCGCACCTGCCGCGGCACGTGCCTGCTCGAGCGCGGCGTGAATGCCTTCGGTCACGAACTGGAACCTGGTGCCGCCCACCATGGTGAGAGGCGCTCGCCGGTGATGCGTCAGCACGAACACCGGCGTGTGAAAGGGCGGCTCCTCCCCCCACCAGCCGCGCCAGCTCTCATCGGGCCACGCACCGCGCACCGGCCCGAACATGTTGCGCCCGATGATCCAGGCGCCGATGCGCTCGAAGCCGCGCGCGGCCATGGCATCGTCGACCCCGGCCTCACCGCCGTCCTGCTCAGCGTGCATGCGCCGCCAGGTGCGCGTCGCGAAGAACCACTCGAAGAGCTCCGCGCCGCCAACGCCGAGCGGATGCTCGAGATCCTGCTCGGGGCCTGCGGCGTAGCCATCGAGGGAGATTCCGATGCTTTTCACCACGAGTTTGGACATAGCTCTCACTCGGCAGACAGTGCCCGGCGAAAATACACGACTCGCTCGGTCTCTTCGAACCCGAGTGCCCGATGCGCGGCGTGTCCTGACCGGTTGTCCAGCAGTGAGTCGGAGGCGAGCTCGGCGCACCCCGCGCTGCGCGCCCACTCGGCGACCGACTCCACCAGTGCGCGTGCCACGCCGAGGTGACGAAACTCGGGCACCACGTACAGGCCCTCGAGAAACGCCACCGGAGAGGAGCGCGTGCCGTTCACGTAGTCGGTGCGCATCGAACCCTCGACGAAGCCCACGGCCGCGCCGGCATCATCGACGGCGAGGCGCACGTGGAAGTCCCGCCTGAGGTCCTCCGCCATGGCGGCGAGCTCTGCGGCGGGCTCCTCATCCGGCCACAGGGCGAGGCGCAGCGCGAGCCAGTCCCGATCCCCGCTGCCACGCGGTGCAATGAGCCGCCCGCGCCAGCGTCGCGCAACCGTTGAATTATCACTCGGACACTCATCGGCCAGCCGCCGCAGCGCCTCGCCCTGCATACGGTAGGTAGTCCACTCGCTGTTCGCGACGGCGCCGAGGCCGCGGTAGAAGGCGATCGAGGGCTCGTTCCAGTCGAGCACCGTCCATTCGAGCCGGACGCAGCCCCGCTCGCGAGCCGTCTTTGCAAGGTAAGCGAGCAGGCGCTTGCCGGCGCCCAGGCCACGGGCCTGCGGCCGCACGTACAGATCCTCGAGGTAGATCCCTGGCTTGCCGAGCAGGGTCGAGAAGTTGTGGAAGAAGAGCGCGAACCCTACGGGCTCGCCCTGGAGACAGGCGAGGGCGACCTCGGCGTAGGCTCGCGACCCAAAGAGCGCCGCGTGCAGGTCCACCTCGGTAGCCAGCACCTCGTGCCCGAGGCGCTCGTAAACGGCCAGCTCGCGAATGAAGCTAAGCACCGTGGGCACATCCGCCGCAGTCGCGCCGCGGATGGTGACGGCACGGGAGGGAGTCGGGGCCTGCATGCGTCTCAGCCGGTCGTCTGCAGGCCCTGGGCGATCCCGCCGACGCTCGCGAGCAGCGCCTCGAACAAGTCGCGGTCCTCGCGCCCGCTGGCGCGCCAGCGACGCAGCAGATCCACCTGCAACAGGTTCATGGGATCGACATACGGGTTGCGCAGCTGGATCGAGCGCTGCATCGTCGGGTCGGAATCGAGCAGCGCGCGGCTCTCCTTGATGGCGAGGATGTGCTGGCAGGCGGCGCGGTACTCGGCGCGGATGTCCTCCGAGTAGCGCTTCAGGCCCGGCGGGGCGAACTCCTCGTAGTGCTGCGCGATGTCGAGATCGACCCGTGCCAGCATGCTCTCCACGTCATCGAGCAGGTTGCGCATGAAGAACCATTGCGCGTAGATCTCGCGCACGCGTTGTAGGCCGAAGCGCTCGAGCGAGGCGCTCAGGCCCGCGCCGGCACCGTACCAGGCGGGCAGCAGATAGCGGGTCTGCGACCACGCGAACACCCACGGTACCGGCAGCAGCGTCTCGATGCTGCTGCCCTGGTCGCGGTGGATCGAGCGCGAGCCGATCTGCATGCGCTCGATCACATCGATCGGTGTGATGGCACGGAAGTACTCGTAGAAACCCGCGTCCTGCCACACCAGGCGGCGATAGGCGGCGCGGCTTTCGGCGCCGAGCAGCACCGCACACTCGAGGTGCTCGGGGCGGTCGGCCGCCAGCGTGCCGCGCCGTTGCGCGGCGCTCGTCAGGGCGAGCGCGCTGAAGGCGCGCTCGAGCGTGCGCATCGCGATCGGCCGCAAGCCGTAGCCGTTGCGCACGGTCGCGCCCTGCTCGCGGATGCGCAGCACGCCGTCGACGGCACCCGCGGGCGCCGCCTTGACGAGTGCCTCGATGCGTCCGCCGCCGCGCGCCAGGCTGCCGCCGCGGGCGTGGAACACCACCGTCTGCTCACCCGCCGAGCCGAGCACGCGGGCGAGCGCGCGCTGCGCCTCATGGATCATGACGCGCGAGGCACAGGTGCCGGCCTGCTTGTTGCTGTCGGAGTAGCCCACCACCACGCATTGCCGCCGGCCGCGCGCCCCGACGTGGTGCCGGTACTGCGGCTCCGCCAGCAGCTGCTGCATGGCGGCGCCGCAGCCGGCGAGCGCCTCCTCGGTCTCGAACTGCGGCGCAATGTCGAGCGACAGCTCGCCGGTGCGCTTGTCGTAGGCGGACGCCCAGCGCGCCAACAGCAGTGCCGCCAGTACATCATCGGCTCCCGTGGCACCACTCACGATGAAATAGCCGATGGCGTCCGCGCCGTAGCGATGCCGCGCCTGGACGATCGCCTCGAACACCGCGAGCGAGCGTTTGCCGAGCGCATCGAGCTCGGTGAGCGGGCCGCGATCCTTCTCCAGCGCCGCCGCGAGCAGCACGCGCCGCTCCTCACTCGTGCGCGTGAGCCAGGCCGGATCGGCGAACCCGCGCGCGATAACCTGGTGCAGCACGCTCGCGTGCACGCGCACATCGAGCGCCGCGAGATGAAAGCCGAAGGTATCGATGCGGCGCAGCAGCCGCTCGACGTAGAAGAGGCCGGCATTCGTCCCCTTGTTGGCGCGCAGGCTGGCGGCGATCAGCGCCACGTCGGCATGAAACTGCTGCGGTCCCTCGTAGCCCGAAGCGCGCCCCTCGTTGGCGTTACGTAGCCGCTCGCAGATCTGCGCCAGCAGCAACCGGTAGGGCATGCGTTCGTGGTGCGGCGGCACGCCGCCGCGCGCCGCCGGCAACAGAGTCGTATAGCGCTCGATGCGCTTCTGCAGCTCCGCCGACACGCCGACGCGGCTCGCGCTCTGCGACAGGCGCTGCCCGAGGCGCTGGCACTCCGCGACGTAGCAGTTGAGCAGCACCTGCCGCTGGCGTGCCAGGCTCTCGCGGATGGTCTTGGCGTGCACGTCGGGATTGCCATCCGTGTCACCGCCCGCCCAGGTGCCGAACTGCAGGATGGGCGGCACGTGCACCGCCGCGGCGGCGGCGCCGTACACCTTGCCGAGCGCCTGCGCGATCTCCTCGTAGAACGCCGGCACCACCTGATAGAGGATCTCGAGCAGGTAGAACAGGATCTGCTCACGCTCATCGGCGACCGTGAGCCGTTCACGCGGCAGCTCCTCGGTCTGCCACGCCGCGGTCATCTCCAGGCGGATGCTGGCCCAGAGATTGCGCTGCTCGTTGGGTGTAATCGCCGGATCGAGCCGCGCCAGCAGCCGCTGCGCGATGCGCTGCTGCTTGCGCAGCAGCGTGCGGCGGTTGGCATCCGCAGAATGCGCCGCGAATACCGGATCGATCGCCAGCGAGCCGAGCAGCTCCAGCACCTCGGGAAACGTCCAGCCCTGGCTCTTCAGGGCGGCGATCGCATCCTCGACTCCGCCCGGCTGGGGCCGCTGACTGTCCTTGAGGAAGTAGTCACGGCGGCGGCGGATGCGATGCACCCGCTCGGCGAGATTCACCGCCTGGAACCAGGTGGAGAAGGCGCGCACCAGGTCACGCGCCAGCGCCGGCGGCCGGTCGCGCACGCAGGCGGCGAGCTCGACGCCGGCATCGCTCTCCCCGGCACGGCTGCGGATGGCGGCCACGCGGTCCAGCTCCACGAGCTCATACAGCTGCTCGCCGCCCTGCTCGCGCAGGATTTCCCCGACCAGCCCACCGAGGGCGTGCACGTCGTCGCGCAGCGGCTCGTGCTTGGGCGGAAAGTGGATGTCGCTGCGGTTCAATCCTCGCCCCAGGTGTTGGCGCGCGCCGTGAAATCCGCGCGCAGCGCGCGCACCACGCAGAAGCGCTGCCCGGTTGGGGCCTCCATGACGTACCAGCTGCGCACCGCGCCGACGCGCCGCGCGCCGAGCGCCTCGAGTCGTGCCACCTCGGCTTCGATGTCATCGGTCTCGATGTCGAGGTGCACGCGGCTCGGATGCGACACCTGCTGCACTTCCAGATGCGGCTGATCGGCGGGGGTATCGAGCAGGCTATAGCCCGCATCGGCCGGGTCGGACGAGGCGCGTACCTTGAGCCCGAGCGCCCGGCTCCAGAAACGTGTCGCCGCCTCCAGGTCCTGCGTCTGGCAGTCGATGATGAATCCGGCGAGACGGCTCTTATGCATGGTGAGTTTCCGGGGGGCGCGGGCGGGCGCAACGCTCGAGCGGACTATTGTACCGCCGGCTCCGGTGACGGCGGCGCCGAGCGAGGCAAGGGGTTGGCTGGCATTTCGGGGTGGCGGATTCGGGTAACGCCGATGCCAGAAGCCGATGATTTCGCTGGCTTCAAGCGTCCGGCGGCGGATTGGATATCGCCGGGCCGATCGCCCCCGCGGACGACAGCCTGACGTGGCGCCGCGGTAGAGTAGGGCGATGCCTTCGCGGGCGTACCTGCTGTCGCTTCCCGAACGCGTGATCCGCTCGGCGCTGGGTTTGAGCGCCGGACTGCTCCGGGAGATCGGGGAGGTCGCGCTGCCGCGAAGCGTGCGCCGCGGCCAACTGTACAAGAGCCTCGTGGACACGACGCTGCGCTATCTGATCGAGCAAGTAGGCGGCGCCCAGGGCGTCTACCCCACCGAACTGGGGCACGCGCAGGACTTTCTGGCGCGCCGCGGCGTGGGTCATGGCATAGAGCTCCTCGGCATCGCCGCGTTTCGCGTCTCTCCCGTGTGGGTATTCGCAGCCCTTGCCGATCTCAGCGGCCTTGGGCTGCGCGTGATCCCGGAGATCGCCGCGGCCCTGAAGGAACGGGGCCTGCTGGACAAGGAAGCGCGGTCCGAGACCGTAGATCAGCTGCTCGACAGCCTTGAGAAGACCTCAGCACGCCTGGCGCAGACCATCAATGCACCGCCTATCGATGTCCCCCGGCTTCGCGAGGAGTGGGCGGAAATCAGATTGCAGGCGCGTGGGCTGAAGCCGCCCGAGCTGCCGAGCGTCAAAGACATCAGCAGCCGATGGGAAGCGCTGAAGAGCGAGGCGGCGCGACAGGAGCGCTCGATTTTCGAGATCTCGGCCGTGATGGCGATCGCTGCCGTACGTGCGCTGCCCGAGCGCGCGCTCTGGCTTTCATCCTCAACCCGCGTGGGCGCCGCGCGCACCGGAAAACTCTTCGCAGCGCTGATCCTTGAGGACTACAGTCGCACCCTCGATGAGCTGCGCGAAGTCGGGTATATCGCTTATGCGAGACGGCAATTGAGTCCGTACCTGCGCGCCTGTGCGCATCAATTCTCGCGCCAGCAGCGATCGATGACCGAACGGCTCATCGAGAGAATCCGCAGGAAATGACGAGCGTGCTGCGGCGGTTTGCCGCCCAGCAGCCGAAATTGGCCGGGCGTGTCTTGGCTTCCCGGGAACGCGCTCGCGCCAAACGGTTGGCCGGGGACGCCGAACCGATCCGCCGAACGGTCATGGCCGCCGTAAAGTGAGGCTTTGCAGCCCCACAAGGTCCTGGGGCATGCACGTTGCGATCGAGTACTGCACGCGGATCCCTATGTACGGGCGGCCGGCAAGTCCACAGCTGAATGGAGTGCCAAACGTGAAGCTCACCTTGCGGGCGTCCCTGGCAATCAGCCTGGCGGCGATTTCAACAGGCTTCGGAACCTGTGCCTTGGGAGCGCCCGACAGCCCCTTTGTTGGCGACTGGAAGCTCAGCCCAACCAAAAGCAAACTCACTGACGAAATGAAGGTTACGAGCCTCGCCGCCAACAAGTACGGCTTCGACTTTGAGAGCAACGGCGTCGTCGAGACGATCGTGATCGATGGAACCGACCAGCCCGGTGAAAGCGGAACGACCCTGTCGGTCGCCGCCGTGGGCCCCGGCGCTTGGAAAGTCGTTCGCAAGAAGGACGGTCGCATGCTCCTCACCGCAAACTGGCGGCTTTCCAAAGACGCCAATACGCTCACAGACGACTTCTCCGCAATCTCGCCCGACGGGAAGGCCTCGACGGTGAACTATGTGTACCAGCGAACAGGAAGCGGATCGGGTTTCGCGGGCATCTGGGTGAGCACGAGCGCGGCGATAAATTTCGTTTTTACAATCCAGATCCGAGCGTACGAAGCAGACGGCCTTTCCATCATCAATCCTTCTTCACTGACGCGCAACATGAAATTCGATGGTCAGGACTATCGCAATGCGGGCCCCAACGCGGCCATAGTCGCCACGTCCGCAGTGCGCAGACTTGACGCGCGTACACTCGAGCTGGTGGACAAGGGTAGCAACGGCAAACTCTATGACACTCAGAAGATCGAGCTTTCCGCGGATCTCAACACCCTGAGCATGAGCGTACGGAACGCGGGCCGATCTCAGCCGAACGTCCTCGTGTTTGACCGGCAATAAGCGCCCGGCTCCCTGGCTGGATTCGGCGCGCACTCTTGTCAGTGCGTCTCGACTCTCGATTCATCCGCCCCGAATGATCGTGCGCAGAGAGCGGCACTAAGCCGCCGCCGCGCAATATCGCGCCGGTTCGCTGTCACGCCCTGTCGCGCAGTACTCACGCCGGGCACGGCTGTCTCGTTTGTATCGCTCCTTCATATGTAGTAGATTCACCTTATCTTGTAGTAGACGTGCTCCAGAATCGGGCTTGGCGCAGGTGAGCAAATGGCAAGAGTGCGGGTCCTTCCCCTTTTGGCGGCGCTTGTCTTCAGTGGCCACCTTTTGGCTCAGGCGCCGGCGGCTGTCACCTTAGTGAGAGCGGGTCGCCTGCTGGATCCGCGCACCGGAGGTACCCTCGCACCTGCCGCCGTCCTGATTGAAGGTCAGAAGATCAAGCAGGTTGGATTGGCGTCGCAGATCGGGCCGCCCGCCGCGGCGAAAATCATCGACCTGGGCAACGCAACTCTGCTACCGGGGCTGATCGACGGGCACACCCACCTTTTTCTCAGCATCGTCATTCCGCCGGAAGAGGAACTTAAGCGCCACGAAAACCCTTTTTTTGGGCCCGCGGACCTGCTGGCCATCGTGGAGTCTCCGACCAAGCGCGCATTTGTGGGCGCGCAGAACGCGCGCGACGACCTGCGCAGCGGCATCACCACCGTTCGCATTCTTGGCCATTCCGGGATCGATGGCGACACCGAATTGCGTGACGCCATCAACGCGGGTCGCGTTCCAGGCCCGCGGGTACTGGCTGCAGGCCGCAAGTTGATCACGCGCGGCGACTATCTGCAGAACCTGAATCCGGTCCTCGCGGACGCGATCCTCAATCAGGAATTCTTATTCATCGACGGCGCCGACCGGGCCCGCGCGGCCGTCAGACAGAACGTCTTCCAGAACGTCGATCTTATTAAGGTCACTGCCGATGTGAATCTCACGGTTCCGGAACTGGCCGCGGCTGTCGAAGAGGCGCACCGCAACCATCTGAAGATCGCCGTGCATGCCATCGAGAAAGCGGCAATACAGACGGCGATCGACGCAGGCGCCGACTCCATCGAGCATGGCAACGAAGCGACGGATGAACAGCTGAGGCAAATGCGCAACAAGGGCATCTTCCTCGACCTTACGCCCACCTCCTATGGCGGCTTGTTCCTCAAGATAATGGAGCCGAGCATAGTGCTGTCCCCGCAGAGACGCGCTGCCAGAGTCCTGTCGGATGCACGCCATGACAGGGACTACGATCAGCTGGTGCAGCGCGTACTGAGGTCAGGCGTCAGGTTTGCTGCGGGTACCGACATGTGTTGGTGGTATCCCGGCAAGACCTGCGGTGAGGCCAGCGTCGCGACACTGCTCAATCTGCGCACAGCCGGGATGCCGGCGCTAGAGGTGATCCGCGCCATCACCGTCAATGGCGCGGAAATGCTGGGGTGGCAGGACAGGATCGGCGCCATCGAACCCGGCAAATTCGCCGACATCATCGCCGTCTCCGGCGATCCCGTCGCAGATATCACCGAGCTCGAGCGCGTGTGGTTCGTTATGAAGAATGGCGAGGTGGTGAGAAATGACTCCGCTTTGCAGTGACAGGCAAAGAGCTGCGCGTCATCCCGGCGCGCACAGCTCGGGTTTTGGAGTGTTTGTGATTAAACGTACGCTTCCATATTTGTTACTGCCAGCCCTCCTGACGCTGAGTGCTGCGGCGAGCGCGGCTCCGGGAGATGCGATCTACGCACATCCCGGACGTCTCGTTTCCGTGAGTGACGGCGCCCGGCTGAATTTTGTCTGCATGGGAGTGGGTTCACCCGCGGTCGTATTCGAATCCACGTTCGGAGATTGGGCGCCGGTATGGGCGATCGTGCTGCCCAGGGTCGCGACCTGGACGCAGGCCTGCGTCTACGAGCACGCCGGAGCGGGGTTCAGCGATCCGGGCCCGATGCCGCGCACCAACGTGCGCCTCGCGAACGAGCTGAATCAGGCGCTGCACAACGCCGGCATCGCGGGACCATACATCCTGGTGGGAAACGCCTCCGGGGGGCAACCGGCCCGCAGCTTTGCGCAAATGTACATGGCGGAGACTGCTGGCCTGGTGCTCCTCGAGCCCGACGTGACCGACCTTGAGCCGAAGGCCATGCAGGACAAAGATCACGCCAACAATGCAAGGGGCATTGCCGAGCTGCGCAAGTGCCGCGACGCCGTGGCGGCGGGAACGCCACACCTGGATCCGGGCTGTGCGGACTTCTTCTTTCGCGGGCTGCCCGAGTCCAGGTTTTCGCCTGAGCTGAACGCCGCGCTGCTGAAGATCTTACAGTCCAAGGTTGCAGCGTACGATGCCGCTCTGGGTGAGTGGGAGCAGATGCCCCAAACCGAGGCCTGGCTGCAGCAACACAGTCAGTCACTGGGCTCCCGTCCGATCCGCGTGCTCTCGACGGGCAATCATGCCGTGCACTTCCTGCCCGCACCGAATGCGCACGACCCCAAGCACCTGGAGTACGAGCATCAGATCGAATCGGCGCAGGCCCGCTTGCTTACTCTGTCTGCCAATGCAAGGCAGATTTTCGTACCCAATAGCTCCGAGTACGTCCAATTCGACGCTCCGGACGCTGTCGTCGATGCCATCCGTGAGGTTTACGACCAGAGCAGGGACGGCAAACCCGACCGGTAGAGAACCGTCGCAGAGATCACGGCAGAGGTTAGCAGTTCCAGCCCAGTACCCCGACCTCGGGTTGTTCGCACAATTCTGGACAGCGAGCCGGCTCGGAAGAAACGCGTACTCTGCGGTGTCTGCGTCTGATGTTGGTCTCTAAGATCGGGGCGCTGGGGTTTCGAAAGCCGCCGTCGTCGGCCAGGAGCACCCATTCGCGGTTAAGTTGTGCGTGGGTCACTTAGTGCGCCGCACGTGACGCGATTGATGTTGACCGTTCCTATCGGGTTGCCTTGCCTCCCGCTGTACTCCAGAACTACAACGACGCCCTGGTCGATCAGCGGCCGCAAGTCAGGGTTTGCGCAGCCGCCTTCCGTTATCGTCGCAGTCAATTTCGCCTCGAATGTCGTACTGTCGACGCCATTCGATTCGGCGTTCACGAGCGTGTACATGACGGTGAGTCTCAGTCCTGGCCCGGCCCGCGCGCCATCCAATCTGGTATCCGGATCAACTGCGGCGGGGGCGGCGCCGTTAGCCTGGCCGGCGATCTCCGCGAGCCTTCTTTGCAGCGTCATAGCGGCCTTGAATTGCGCGGACTCCTGCGTGTCGCAGGCCGTCAGTGCGGCGCACACCATGGCCAAGCACCCCACCTGCATCCCGAACTTCACGCGAGGGTTCTCCGGTACCGCTGTCACTTCCGCGCTGTCGTAGCGCCGTGCAAACGTGCGTTCGGCAATTGAGCGCGAGCGAGCGCGGTACCGAATGAGTGTATTTCGCCGAGCGCGCTGGCACAAATTGGCGGGTGTGTTCCGCCTGGCGTTCTGCCATGCGATGGCGCATTCCGGCCACAACCGGAAGCTCAGTGCATCCAGATGGGTTCCCGGAAGCTGCCGCTCTGTACTGACTCAGTGCGAATGCCCCGGCTGAACGCTTCGCGTTCCTGATCCTTGGGCAGGCTGGCGTTTGTCGGATGCCGAGGGTCACCGATCCCACAAATGTCGGGTTCGACCTTTGGGTCGTGTCTTAGTGAGTGAGGCGGCGAGAACTGGTGGCTATTTTGAGCCCGCAGACCGGGGCGCGTTTACCAATAGCTATTTGACAAACCGCACTTTGCCGCACAGGAGTCAATCATCATGAGAACACTCGTCGCGGCTGCCGCAGTGTGCGGCACCCTGCACTCTGCTACTGCAGTGTCGAGCACCATTTCTACCGTTTACCGTGCTTTGCGGTGCAATGCGGCGCTTTGCCGCTTGCTGTACCGCAAGTCTCGAATGACCCTGTGTTTTGGCGCTGAGGCTCGTGTAGTGCTGCCGGCACGATACGCGCCCGCCGCCTTATGAAAAGGGGTGGCATGTGAGAACTGCTCTGCGCGACGTCTGTCATTTTTCCTTCGCCGGGCTCTTGCTGATGGCGCTAACCGCGTGCGGTGGCGGCAGCAACGACCAAAGCGCGCCGACGCCACCGCCAACGGCGCGGTCAACACCGGTGCCACCACCAATGGCACCGTCAGAAAGCGGGGACGCCTGGCAGGGACGCTATGTGGGGACGGTGACGATTGGGGATGTTCAATACTTCGGCGACGCGATGCTTACGGCTGACGGTCTTATTCGACTGTACGTGGCTGGTCCATATGATGATGACGGTGCAGTGCCGCAAGCAGCACCTGCGAATTCCGCGCAGTTGGTCGGCACGCTCCACGGGCAGACGAATCAGATATCCGGTGACGGTCTGGTATTCGGCCAGCAGTGTGCGGCCTCAGACCCGATCCGATTCTGCGCTGAAATCGGCCACGCCAGCATTAGCATTGCAGTCGCATCCGTCGATATACCTGCCGTCATTCAGGGCAATATCCTCGTAACAACCAGCGCCGGCACCGAGACATGGTCGCTGGATATGTATTCGTTCAGCAACTACTACGTTGACCTGCCAGCAACGCAGGGCGGCCTCGAAGGCCAATATCAAGAAGAGCTCGCAGATTTCGCGCTCAGCGGCGACACGATCATTAAAATTGATGCAGCGGGGGTGCTGTTCTTCCAGAGCGCGAGTTCAGGCTGTACGGGCAACGGCCAAGTACGGCCGCATCTGAACGGAGCGGTCAATGTCTACGACGTGTCCCTGACCATCTCGGGGTGCAATGCACCCTACAAGTACCTGGACAGCACATTTGACGGTCTAGCGACCAGCAGCCCCAGCGACGAATGGGACTACGATAGCAATCTGCGGATGTGGCTATCGCAGCCAAATCCAGATGTCTCGGGTCCATCGCCGCCGGCTCTGACAATGTGGGCGCCTTGGACGTCACAATATTGATATGGCGCCGATGGTTCAGCTGCAAGATCCCACCCGCTAACACTGGCTCCAGCGCCAGCGCAAACGGCCGAATCAGGACGGGCGGCAAGCCTGCCCATGATCCGAAGGCGGCTGCAGGCATTCAAGATGATGACTGCGCGCGCGCCGTGCGGGGCCGCGGCAACTGATCGGCCGAACGTTAATTCGCACGCCCGCAAACGGCGGCGCGCTGCGAGGGTGGCCGACTTTGGCTGCCGGAAGCAGCCACTGGTGGGCGGCAGCTTGGGGTCGTCGATGGCGGCCGTTGGAAAAATTCCAAGGTCGGGCGACTACCCCGCCAGCAACACCGATTCGGCGTGCTCGAGCTCCTCCGGCTGTCCGTAGATCACCACGATGTCGCCCTCGTGCAGCACGGTGCTGTCGGCGGGCTCGCGGCCGAGAATCCCCTGGCGTCGCACTCCGCTGAAGGTGACCTCGACGCCGCGGCCGCGCACCTCCGCGAGGCTGCGGCCGACCGCCCAGGCGCCCGGCGGCACGACCACCGACTTCAATTCCTCGCGGTACTCGCCCAGCTCATCGACCGGCGGCGCATCGCCACGCCCGACGATCGTTCGCAGCACGGCATAGCGGTTGGCGCGGATGTCGCCAAGGGTACGCACCACGCGCGCCACCGGCACGTGCAGCAGCATGAGCACGTGCGACACCAGCGTCAGGCTTGCCTCGAAGGTCTCCGGCACGACGTCGGTGGCGCCCGCGTCCTGCAGTTCCTTGAGGCGTGCATCGTCCGCGGTGCGCACCAGCACCGGCACCTCGGGGCGCAGGCGGCGCACGCTGTGCAGAATGCCGAGCGAGGTGGCGGGGTCCGAGAAGCTGATGACCACCGCGCTGGCGGCGACGAGGCCAGCTCTCGCTAGCAGCTCCTCATCGGACGAGTCGCCGTAGATCACCGGATCCCCGGCCTGGCGCGCGGCGCGGATACGCGCCGGATCGAGATCAAGCGCGATGTACTCGAAGCCCTGCGACTCGAGCACGCGCGCGACGTTCTGCCCGACCCGGCCGAAGCCGCACAGGATCACGTGTTCGCGCCCGGCGATGCCACCGGTGGCGGCGTCCTCGCGCTCGCTGGCAGTGGGCGCCGGAGCATGCTCGCGCAGCAGCCAGCGCGCCACGCGCTTGTTGTTGTTGAGGATCACCGGGCTCAACACCATCGACAGCACGATCGCCACCAGCAGCGGCTGTCCGAGCCGCGCGTTCACCAGCCCCGACTCGAGCAGGATGGTGGTGAGCGCCACGCCGAACTCACCGCCGATCGAGATCACGATACCGGTGCGCAGCGCCTTGAAACGCGAGGTCGTGAACGGGCGGGACACCAGCGCCGCGATCGTCGCCTTGAGCACCACCAGCGTGACGAGCATGAGCGAGACCAGCGGCAGCGCGCGCAGCAGAAGCCCGGTGTCGAGCAGCATGCCGACGGAAATGATGAAAAGACCGAGCAGGATGTCGCGGAACGGCCGGATGACCGCCTCGATCTGGTGGCGATACTCGGTCTCGGCCAGCATCATGCCGGAGAGGAATGCGCCGAGCGCGAACGACAGCCCGGCGAGATGTGACACCCAGGCCGAGGCGAGCGCCACGAGCAGCACGGTGAGCGTGAACAGCTCGCGCAGCCGACTGTGGGCGATCTCGTGGAACAGCGGCCGCAACAGCCAGCGTCCTGCCGCCAGCACCGCGACGATGGCGAGGATGCCGCCACCGACCACGGCGATGAGATTCTGGCCGAGCGGCAGCTGCTCCGTGCTGCCGGCCAATGCCGCCGCCAGTGCCAGGAACGGCACGAATGCCAGGTCCTGGAACAGCAGCATGCTGAAGGCGAGCCGCCCGTGGGTGCGGTTGAGCTCGGCGCGCTCGGTGAGCTGCTGCAGCAGGATCGCGGTCGAGCTCATCGCCACCGCGCCGCCGAGCACGATCGCCGGCAGCCACGGGATACCAAGCAGATGGCCGAGGAGGGCGAACACGGCGGCGGTGGCGCTGACCTGCAGTCCGCCGAGGCCGAACACCTCGCCGCGCATCGCCAGCATCCGCGGCAGCGAGAACTCAAGTCCCAGCGTGAACAGCAGGAACGCCACCCCGAGATCGGCGAGCAGACGCGTGGTGTTGGTGTCCGACAGGACGCCGAGTGCGTGCGGCCCGATGAGCAGGCCGAGCACGAGATACGCGATGCTGGTCGGCAGGGCGAGGCGGCGCACCAGCGTCACCAGGAACACCGAGCCGGCGAGCAGGATCAGGGCCTGTGAGAGCGGGGTCACGGACTTCAGAACTTAGACTGCGCCGTGCGGCAAAGGCAACGGCGAAGCGGCGCGGCGCGCCGCACAGCGGGGCGTGTCAGCCGCCCGACCCCGGCGGCTTGCGCGACCAGCCGCTGACGCTCGCGGGCACCGGTGTCCCGGGAGCCAGCCGCGGGTCCGGGATCGGTGCGCGGGCGATGAGCTCGAGCGGCAGCACCCCCGCCCAGCACGACGAGGCGTAATCGGCCTCGAGGTCGATCGGCGGCCCGGTCCGGACCTTGGCTGAGGCCTCTGTGACGCTCAAGCGCAGCAGGGTGGTCGACTTGAGCTCTTCGGGGCTGGGCGCCCGCACCAGCGCGGTGCGCCCGGGATGGACGCGCTCGATGAGAGCGTGCATCGCCAGGCGCTTCTCGTCCTCGGCGGTGACCTCGCGCGCCGCGCCGAGTACCACCACCGAGCGGTAGTTCATCGAGTGGCGGAAAGCAGCGCGTGCCAGCACCAGCGCATCGATCAGGGTGACCGTCACACACACCGGTGCGCCGTGCTCGAGCGAGCCGAGCATGTGGTTGGTCGGCGCGCCGTGCAGATACAGCTGCTCGTCGATGCGCGCGTGAGTGGTCGCCAGCACGAACGGCTGCCCATCGACCACGAAGCCGACGTGACAAACCAGCCCTTCGTCGAGAATGGCGTTGACGGTCGCACGGTCGTAACTGGCGCGCTCAGGATGGCGCACCAGCGTCGTGCGAGGCGTGGGGGCGATGGTGCTGGTCAGATGCCCGACTGCCAGGTGCTCGGCATGCCCGCCCGGCCGATGGCATCCTCGATTGCCATGCACGCATCGCGCGCCTCGGGCTGTGCCCGGAGGCTGCGCGCGATGGAGTTGAGGAAGCGGCACACGAGGGCCAGGTTCGGATGGCCCACGTGCAGCTGCGCCTCAACACTATCGATGGCTTCGATCAGGTCTTCCTGATCGCAGATCGGGAATGTCATGCTCGTAACGGCATGTTGTACGGACACCAGCGCCTCGTGTATTGCGGTCTGCTGCTCCCCGTCCATGGGGAGAATTTGAACCCGTTTTCGCCCGGCCGCAAGCCCCGGGGTGCCCCGGCGCCGTACCCCGGAAAGCTAAGGAGCCCCGCGGTTGCCCGCGGGGCTCCTTAAGGGTCAGGACAGGAAAGGTTTACTTCGGCGGCGCGCTCGAGGACGAGCTCGACGTCGACTTGTCGGCGCTCTTGTCGCTGCTCTTCTTGTGGTGCTTGCTGCCCTTATGGCTCTTCTTCGACGAGTCCGCAGTGGACGACGAAGACGAGGACGAGGCAGCCGGAGTCGAGGAGGCCGGCGGGGTGGACTGGGCGAAGGCCGGGCCGGCGATCAGGGCCAGCGCGATCACGGGGATAAGCTTCTTGAACATCGATGTGCTCTCCAGAGGAAGAAAGTGTGGGTGCGGTGCGTCCGCTAAGCGGCGCTATTATCACCGTATTGCCCGGTTGCAAACGCCATATGACTGCAACGTAATGTTGGCGTCGCGGCGCGTGTAAGCCCCGGAGCTGGCAGGGAAAACCTCTGCCGTTCGGGAAACAGCGACAGACCTCAGTGACCGGGAAAGCTGACCAGCGCCTGAACGGGTACGCCGAGCGCTGCCAGTTTCTGCGAGCCACCGAGCTCGGGCAGCTCGACGGTGAAGCAGGCCGAGCGCACGCATGCACCGAGGGAGCGCAGCAGTTGTACCGCGGCGCTCGCCGTGCCGCCGGTGGCGAGCAGGTCGTCCACGAGGATGATGTCCTCACCCGCAACCACCGCGTCGCGATGCATCTCCATCTCATCGAGCCCGTATTCGAGCGAGTACGCCACGCGTACCGTCGCGTGCGGCAGCTTGCCCTTCTTGCGGATCGGTACGAATCCGGCCGCGAGCCGCGCGGCGATCGCGCCGCCGAGGATGAAGCCGCGCGCCTCGATGCCCGCCACGCGCGCAATGCCGGCATCGAGCCAGGGTCGGGCCGACAGCTCCACCACGCTGTGAAAGGCACGCGCATCGCCGAGCAGCGTCGTGATGTCACGAAACATGACGCCGGGTTTCGGGTAGTCGGCGATAGTGCGGATGGCGGCGCGGATCTCCGCGGGCGTGAGCAGTTCCATGCCGGCGACTGTACTCCTCAGGCCATTCGCCGCCATACGAGGGTCTGGTTGTTCGCCGGCATGGCGTAGTCGGCGGCGAGCGTGAGCCCGCTGCGCGCCGCCAGCTCATCGAGCGCCTCGAAGTCGCGGATGCCGCTTTCAGGATCGCGCTCGTGAAGCCAGCGGTCGAACGCCGCGTTGCTGTCGCTGGTGTAGCCGCCGCGATAACGGAACGGCCCGTAGACGCACAGCACGCCCGGCGCACCCAGCACCGCGCCGACGCCGCGGAAGAAATCCTGCACCGCCTGCCAACCCATGATGTGCAGCGTGTTGGCGCTGAACACCGCATCGAACGTCCCGAGCGGCCACGGCTGGCACCGTACGTCGAGCTCAAGCGGCGGCAGCAGGTTCGGTGAGCCCTCGAGGCGGATGCGCTCGGCGAGCGGGCCGAGCTCGCCCTGCCGCTCGCTCGGCTGCCAGCTGAGCTGCGGCAGGTGATGCGCGAGATACACGGCGTGCTGTCCGGTGCCGCTGCCGATCTCGAGCAGCGTGCGACAGCCGGCGAGCGCATCGCGCAGCACCGCGAGGATCGGACCCTTGTTGCGCTCGCAGGCGTCGGAGTGGGCCAGCATGGCTGCGAGTCTGCGACAATGCGCGCATGCAAGCCATCGACGCCCTGGTGAACCGCCGCTCGGCCGTCACCCTCACCGAGCCTGCCCCCGATGAGGGCGCACTGCAGCTGATCTTCGCGAGCGCAACGCGCGCCCCGGACCACGGGCGGCTGCGCCCCTGGCGGTTCATCGTCGTGCGCGGCGAGGCGCGGCTGCGGTTCGGTGAGCTGCTCGCCGCACACCTCGCGCGTACCCAGCCCACGGCAACGCCGGAAGCGCTGCAGCGCGAGCGCGACAAGGCGCTGCGGGCGCCGCTCATCATCGTGGTCGCGGCGCACGTGAATCCCGCGGTGAAGAAGATTCCGCCGGTCGAGCAGCTGCTGTCGGCCGGCGCTGCCGGCGGCAACATCATGCTCGCCGCGCTGGCGCTCGGATTCAACGCCATGTGGAAGACCGGCGGTGCCGCCTACGACGAGGACGTCAAGCGCGCGCTCGGCCTCGAGCCAGCCGATGCAATCGTCGGCTTCGTCTATATCGGGACCGAAGTCGGCAAGGCGCCCGCCTCACGCGGCGAGTGGCACGAGCTGGTGCGCGAGTGGCACGGGCCTGCCGTATGATGCCGGCCCCCCGACCCCGCTGAAGGCCCTCCCGTGAGACTGCTGCTGCTGTCGGCGGCGACGCTCGCCGCTCTCATCGCCTGCACGATCCAACCCCCGAAGGAGGCCACCGTGCCGCCTGCCACCGCCCCCGCCGCAGCGCCTGACTCAGCGCCTGCAGCCGTCGCTGCCGTGCCTGACGATCCGCCGGCGCCGGCGGCCCCCGCACGAGCCGCGATCGGCGGCTTCGGCGTCGACCTCGCCGCGGGCGATCACCGGGTGCACCCGGGGGATGACTTCTTCGCTTATGCAAACGGCGCCTGGAACGAGAGCTTCGTGATCCCCGCGGACCACTCGAGCTACGGGCCGTTCAACGCGCTCGAGGAGCTGTCCGCCGAGCGGGTGCGGGGGATCATCGAGGCGGCGGCCGCAGCGCACCCGCCGGCCGGCACTCCGCAACAGCAGATCGGCGACTACTACGCGAGCTACATGGATGACAGCGCCATCGAGGCCGCCGGACTTGCGCCCGCGGAGGGGGACTTGAAGCGCATCAGCGCCGCCTCGAGCCGCGAGGCGCTGGCGCGCCTGTTTGCGCTGCCGGGATTCGCCTCGCTGTTCGACATCGATCTGCCGGCGGACTTCCGCAATCCGGATCGCTACGCGGTGGTCATCAGCGAATCGAGTCTCGGCCTGCCCGACCGCGACTACTATCTCAAGGACGATCCCTCGTTGCAGACCCTGCGCGAGAAGTACCTGGCCTACATCACGCAGATGCTGGCCCTCGGGGGCACACCGGAGCCCGCCGCGCGCGCGCGCGACATCCTGGCGTTCGAGACCGCGGTAGCGCGCGTGCAGTGGCCGATCGAGAAGCGCCGCGACGTGGAGGCCACCTGGAATCCGCGTACCCGGGCGCAGCTGCTCGAGTATGCGCCGGGCTTTCCCTGGGAGGCGTTCCTGGAGGCAGCGCAGCTCGGCACGCGCCAGGACCTGGTGCTGGCGGAGCTCGGCGCCATTCGCGAGCTGGCCGAGCTCTTCAATCACACTCCGGTGCCGACGCTGCAGGCGTGGCTCACGTTCCAGTATCTCTCCGGCCACGCGCCTTATCTGCCGCGCCGCTTCGATGCCGCGCGCTTCGACTTCTACGGGCGGACGCTGCGCGGGCAGCTCGAGCAGCGCGAGCGCTGGAAGCGCGCCGTCGATGAAGTGAACTCAGCGCTCGGCGAGCCGGTCGGCCGGCTGTATGCGGCGCAGTACTTCCCGCCGGAGTCGAAGGAGAAGATGCTGGCGCTGTGCGACGATCTGCTCGCAGCCCTCAGCGAGCGCCTCGATGCGCTCGACTGGATGAGCACCGAGACGCGCTCGCGCGCCCACGAGAAGCTCGCGACCTTCACGCTCAAGATCGGCTATCCCGATGAATGGAAGGACTACTCGCAGCTCCTGATCCGCCGCGACGACCTGCTCGGCAACGTGCGCCGCGCCGCCGAGTGGCACTGGAGCTACCAGGTGGCGCGCCTCGACCGTCCGGTCGACCGCGCCGAGTGGCAGATGAACCCACAGGACATCAATGCCTATTACAACCCGTCCAATAACGAGATCGTGTTCCCGGCGGCGATCCTGCAGCCGCCGTTCTTCGACCCGCATGCCGACACCGCCGTCAATTACGGCGCCATCGGCGCCGTGATCGGCCATGAGATCGGTCACGGCTTCGACGACCAGGGACGCAAGTTCGGGCCCGACGGCGCGCTCGAGGACTGGTGGACGGCGCAGGACGCGCAGGTGTTCGGCGCGCGTACTGCGCGCCTCATCCGCGAGTATTCGGCCTTCGAGGCGCTCCCCGGCCTCAAGGTGAACGGCGCCAACACGGTGGGGGAGAACATCGGCGACCTCGGCGGCCTCAACATGGCCTACGAGGCGTACCGTATCTCGCTGCACGCAGCGCCGGCGCCGGTGATCGACGGGCTCACGGGCGCGCAGCGATTCTTCCTCGCCTATGCGCAGGTGTGGCGCAGCAAGTACCGTGACGGCGCGTTACGCGAGCTGGTGCTCTCGGACGTGCATAGCCCCGACAAGTTCCGCGTCAACGGCCCGCTGCCGAACATCGACGCCTGGTATGAGGCCTTCAATGTGCAGCCGGGCGATAAGCTGTACTTGAAGCCCGAGGATCGGGTGCGGATCTGGTAGCGCGGACGGGGCCGCAATCGGCCGGTTAGCGTCGGGCGACCTGTCGGCCCTTCAGGGATCGCAACGCATCCCAAGCGCTCTCAGCGCTTGCGGGCAGGTGGCTCTCAAGCGCCACCATGGCACGGCGAATGAGCTTTGTCGCGCTTCTTGGAATGGCGTCCATCGCGTCCTCGAGTGCGCCGGGGAATCGCTCGACGATGGTCTCAATGAGCGTGGCAGCCTGCCGCAGATCCTTCGCCGGTTTGCTCGTGGTCTTTGCCCTGAGCTGGGAGACAAGCAATTTATGGACTGCAAACCGCTCAGGGACCGGCACGCGCACCATGACAACACCATGCGGGCTGAGCAGTGGCACCTCCTGCGAGCTCCCCAGCAGGTAACGAAGGTACGGCAGCCCCTGGGCGTTCGCTCTTAGCTCCGGTACCGCAATCGTCCGGTAGCTCTCATCGGAAGAGGGCACCAGCAGATCGACTTTTAAGCGCGAGCCGCCGCGCTCTGCGTAGGAGGTCGAGGGGGCTCGGCGATGCAGTGCGGGAACCTCAAAGAACTCGATTCCGGTCTCGCGAAGCATGCCAAGAAACGGCGGGACTCCGGAGAGGGCCAGCTGTTCCCCGCGCCCAATGTCTACATCCTCCGTCGCATACACCACAGCCCTCACGCCCAACGCGTTAAGCAGGGCGCCAAAGGCGTGCGAGCCGACGAGAAGCGCGCCAGCTCTGAAAAGGCCGTGATTGGACAAGCTGGCCACCGTGGAATAGGTCTTGCGGTCGACGTTCGCGAATCCCGAGCGCGCCAGCACCCGGACTCGGGCAATTGTTGCGGTGGCTACCGAAATTTTCTCGCGCAAGGCATCCACGTGAGCGGTCACGTCAGGATCGTCGAGAGTCCCGAGGTAAGTCTCCTTTCGCCGGCCGACCCCGTCCAAATAACGATGAACCCAGTACTTGGTACCGTTATCGTTAGTGCGTTGCGCGAGAGTCCCGGGCGTGCCGAGGAATGCATCCCGCTGTGCCGCTGCGGTCTCCTCAAGCTCCGCAAAGAGCAATGTCAGTGCTTGTTCGTGCGGCGAGGTGAGGGTAGCCAAAACGGGGGTATCCCACAGAAAGAGTGCTTGTGGGATATAGTAGTTATTGGCATTATATCCCACAAGTTTTATTTCTGTGGGATATAAGTTTAAAGCGCATGAGTGGCGGCTCGCTTGCCTCGGCGCAAGCGCCGCTAACGACCGCTCTGTCAGGTTCGCGCGCGACTCGATGGGCCCACTCGCGATCGAGGCTGCGAGTCAGGGCTTGACCACGGCCAGGATCACGATCGCGATCAGCAGCAGCGCCGGCACCTCGTTGAACAGCCGGTACCAGCGCTGCGAATGCCGGCCGGCCCCCGCGCGCAGCGCTCGCATCAGCCCGTAGCACCAGGCGTGATAGCCGATCAGCAGTGCGACCAGCACGAGCTTGGCGCGCAGCCAGGGGAAGGCGAGATACGCAGGGGCGGCGGCGACCATCGCCAGTCCGAAGGCCAGGCTCCCCGTGGCACCGAGGGTCATGATCGCAAACAGCCGCCGCTCCATGACGGCGAAGCGCTCGCGGCCGGCGGCCTCCGGGGTCGCGACGTGGTACACGAACAGCCGCGGCAGGTAAAACAGCCCGGCGAACCAGGTCACTACGAAGACAACGTGGAAGGCTTTGAGCCACAGCATCGCCGCACGTCTCCCCGCCGCCCCGTGAGTGATTGTAATGGGCGGCATAAACAAGGGTAAGGCGAAACCAGCCGCGCTCGTCTGGTAGCATCACGCCCCCCCATCGTCTCCAGGATTGCGCATCCTTATGTCCAGCACGCCCGCCGCCTCTACCGCACCCTTCCCGAGCAACATCGAGATCGCGCAGCAGGCCAAGATGCGTCCGATCGTGGCGCTGGCACAGGAGCGGCTCGGAATCCCCGCAGAGAGCCTCGAGCCCTACGGGCACTACAAGGCCAAGGTGTCGCTCGACTACATCGCGCAGCTCAAGGGGCGCCCGGAGGGCAAGCTGATCCTGGTGAGCGCGATTTCGCCGACGCCCGCAGGCGAGGGCAAGACCACGACCACGGTCGGGCTTGGCGATGCGCTCAACCTGCTCGGCCACAAGGCGATCATGTGCCTGCGTGAGCCGGCACTCGGTCCGGTATTCGGCGTGAAGGGTGGCGCGGCCGGTGGCGGCTATTCCCAGGTGGTGCCCATGGAGGACATCAACCTGCATTTCACGGGCGACTTTGCGGCCATCGCCGCGGCCAACAATCTGCTCGCGGCGATGATCGACAACCACATCTACCAGGGCAACGAGCTGCGCTTCGACGTGCGGCGCGTGGCGTGGCGGCGGGTGGTCGACATGAACGACCGCGCGTTGCGCCAGATCGTGGTCGGGCTCGGGGGCACCGCCAATGGCGTGCCGCGCGAGGACGGTTTCGACATCGTGGTCGCCTCCGAGGTGATGGCGATCCTGTGCCTCTCAACCACCCTCGCCGACCTCAGGGAGCGCCTCGGCAAGATCGTGGTCGGCTACCGCGCCGATCAGACGCCGATCCTGGCGCGCGACGTCAAGGCGCACGGCGCCATGGCGGCACTGCTCAAGACCGCGGTATCGCCCAATCTGGTGCAGACGCTCGCCAACAACCCGGCCTTCATTCATGGCGGCCCGTTCGCCAACATCGCGCACGGCTGCAACTCGGTGATCGCTACCCGCACCGCCCTCAAGCTCGCCGACTACGTCGTGACCGAGGCCGGCTTCGGCGCCGATCTCGGCGCGGAGAAGTTCGTCGACATCAAGTGCCGCAAGGCGGGCCTCAGGCCGAGTGCCGCGGTGATCGTCACCACGGTGCGCGCCCTCAAGTACCACGGCGGCGTCGAGCTCGCCGATCTCAAGACCGAGAACCTGCAGGCCCTGGAGAAGGGCGCGGTCAACCTCGAGCGCCACATCGACAACGTCGTCAACCATTACGGCCTGCCGTGTGTGGTGGCCATCAATCGCCGTCACGATGACACCGACGCCGAGATCCGCCTGCTGAGTGAGCGCGGCGCGGCGCTCGGCGTACGCGTCATTCCCGCGACCCATTTCGCCGAAGGCGGCAAGGGTGCGGTCGAGCTGGCGCGCGAGGTGGTGCGGCTGTGCGGCCAGCCCAACAAGTTCCACTTCGTCTACGAGGACAGCGCGCCGCTCTGGGACAAGATGAAGGCGATCGCGACCAAGATCTATCACGCCAAGGACATCACCGCCGACAGCAAGGTTCGCACCCGCATCAAGGAGCTGCAGGAGGCGGGCTACGGCCAGTACCCGGTGTGCGTCGCCAAGACGCAGTACTCCTTCTCCACCGATCCGAAGCTGCGCGGTGCACCCGAGGGCCACGTGGTCAACATCCGCGAGGTACGCCTCGCCGCCGGCGCGGAGTTCGTCGTCATGATCTGCGGTGACGTCATGACCATGCCGGGGCTGCCGAAGGTGCCCGCGGCCAACAGTATCGACGTCGACGACAGCGGCCGCATCACCGGGCTGTTCTGAGCCGGGCACAGGGCCGTGCCGTTCTGCGAGGCCGACCCCTGGCGGCTGCAGTATTTCCACGATATCCCCTGTCCGCCCGAGGTACGCATTCCGACCGAAGACCCGGATGCATACCAGTGGTACCCCGCCTACCGCTGGGTCTACAACAAGCTCCAGGTGGCCGAGTCGCAGGGGCTCGAGTGCGCGCCGCACGGGGTGCTGCCAGCGTCCTTTCCGGTGTTCAGCAAGCCGATCATCAATCTGCACGGCATGGGCGTCGGCAGCCGCGTGCTGCCGGACCTCGCGACTTACGAGCGCGAGGAGACCGCCGGACACTTCTGGATGCCGCTGCTCACGGGCGAGCACGTCTCCACCGACGTGGCCGTCGAGCGTGGACGCACGCGCTGGTTTCGCCATTGCCTCGGCGCGACGGGGGGAGGCGGCACATTCGACTACTGGACGATCGAAGCAGGGAGGCGCGAATCCCTCGTGAGCTACCTCGATGCCTGGGTCGTCAGGCACCTGGCCGGCTACACCGGCATGTTCAACGCCGAGACGATCGGCGAGCGCATCATCGAGGCGCACTTACGGGTCGCGGATCAGTGGCCGGATCTCTACGAGCGCGGCTGGCTCAACGCCGTGGTCGGGCTCTACAGCGAGGGCACGTGGGAGCTCGCGAACGGCGAGCGGCGCACGGGCTACAGCGTCGCGCTGTTCGGTCCCCACGGGCGCGAGTACCGCCACCCGCCGCCGCAGCTGGTCGCCGACGTGCGCCGTATGCCGCACGTGACCAGCGTGCAGATCACTTTCCATGAGGACCGGCCGGCGGTGGCGCATGCGATGCCCCCGGGGGGCTTTCGGCTCGCGGTCGTCAACTGCACCGATCTCGATGCCGGGCGCGCGGCGCGCGCGCGGCTGGCCGGCTGGTTCGACCTGTGAGCGGTCAGTCGCTCGATCGCTCACTCACGGGCGGATGGTCGCCGTTGAACTTGATCGCCGTGGCGCCCTCGACGGGACCGATGCTGGCGCGATCGCTCACGTAGAGCTCCACCGGGCGCTCGAACCTGAGCGTGCCCTTCACGACCGAGCCCGGGCCGATGACGATGCGCGGCATGCCACGGTGGCCCGAGTCGCTCGATTCGTCGCGTCGCACGTGGATGCCCCCATCGATCCGTGCGTCCGGGCCGATCTCCATGCTGCCGGTCACGGTTTCGATCTCGCCGCCGACGTGGGCCCCGTGCACGTGCATCGAGCCGTTCACATTGCTCAGCCGCTCGCCGACCTCCGCCCCCGGCTCGAGCGAGAGTGAGCCGTTGACGGTGTGCACCCGCCCGCTCACATGCGCCCCCTCGTGCAGGTGTATAGAGCCATTGACCGTCTCCACCTCGCCCGCGCCCGCGTGCTCTGCGAGGCGCACGCTGCCGTTGACGGTGTGCGCATGCTCGACCACGGCGTTGTCGCCGATGTCGATCGAGCCGTTCACGGTAGCGAGGTTGCCCGCGTGCTCCCCAGCGGCGATCGTGATCGACCCCATCACTTTCGAGACACTGTCCCCAGCGAAGGCTGCGGCGGACGCACCCAGAGTGAGGACCAGCAGCAGGGCGGACAGCCGGTGTCGTACGGTCATAGGGACCCTTTCGGTCGTGGTGTGAGGATCTTATCTGCAGACTTAAGATGCGCCGCGCGCGGCGAGCGTTTACAGGGACGAGCGGCGCCCGCGCCGTGGTGGCCAAGTGGCCGGATTCCGGGGAGAATCCCCTCCGATGCCAGCCGCAAGGAAAGTCCCGGGGCGGCGGCCGCCCCGCCGCATCCTGGTCATCGACGTCGGCGGCACGCACGTCAAGTTTCGCATCGAGCCGCATGGCAGGACGCAGAAATTCGACTCCGGGCCGAAGCTCGGACCGAAGCGCATGGTTCGCAGGATCCTCGAGCGTCTCGAGGGGGCCCCTTACGATGCCGTCTCGATCGGCTATCCGGGACTCGTGCTCCGGGGGCGCATCACCGCCGAGCCCTACAACCTCGGTAAGTGCTGGACCGCATTCAATTTTTCGGCAGCGTTCGGTGTCCCGGTGCGCATCGTCAACGACGCCGCGATGCAGGCCATCGGCAGCTACCGGGGTGGCCGCATGCTGTTCCTGGGCCTTGGCACGGGACTGGGCGCGACCCTGATCATCGACGGAGTCGTCGAGCCGACCGAGATTGGTCACATGCCCTACCGGCGCGGCCGCACGTTCGAGGATTATCTCGGCGAGCGCGGCCGGGAGCGGCTCGGCACCGGCAAGTGGCGCCGCGAGGTCGCCCGGGTCGCGGCGCAGCTTGCCACCTCGCTCGAGGCCGACTACGTCGTGCTCGGCGGTGGCAACGCCGCACGCATCAAGAAGCTGCCGCACGGCGTGCACCGCGGCAAGAATCGCAATGCCTTCATCGGCGGTGTGCGCCTGTGGAGGGGGGCTGGCGGCCGATGACGACAGCGCCGGGCGGTCCCGGACTGTCGCCGACCTGGTGCAGCAGCGACAAGGAGATGGTCGGCTGCTCGCTCGGCAGCGCGCGGCTGTGGTTCACCATCGGCGGCGGCATCGTCAACGAGGTCTACTACCCGCGGGTCGATCTGCCACAGATCCGCGATCTCGGTTTCATCGTCGCCGACGGCGCGGGCTTCTGGGTCGAGGTGAAGCGGCTCTGGAAGCACGACCTCGACCTGGCGGATTCCGGAACGCCGGCCGTCACGATCGTGCATCACCACGAGCGCTTCGAGCTGACGCTCCGGGTCGCGCCCTGTGACGACCGCGAGGTGCTGCTCATCGAGGTGAGCTTGAGCGGCGACCCGACGCTGCGGCCCTACGCGCTGCTCGCACCACACCTCGGCGGTACCGGACGCGACAACCGCGCCGCGGTCGTGTGCTACCGCGGGCGTCGCGTGCTGTGGGCGGAGCAGGGGCCGTTCGGCCTGGCACTCGCCGCGGCCACGAGCGCACAGGCGGACGCCTTCTCCCGTGGCAGCGCCGGGTTCGTCGGTGACAGTGACGGCTGGCAGGACTTCTCGCATCACGGCGCGATGACCTGGGAATACGACTCCGCGGGGCCCGGCAACGTGGCACTGCTCGGCGAGCTGCCGCGACAGGCGGTGCTGGCGCTCGGCTTCGGCAGCAGTGCCGAGTCGGCGGCGACGCTGGCACTCACGGCCCTCAGTGAGCCCTTCGAGCTCAACTGGACGCGCCAGCACGAGTCCTGGGCGCTGTGGCATACCCGCTCCCGTCCGATGAGCGAGTTTCCCGCGGATCTGCCCGTTCAGGTTCTGCAGCAGCTGCGCATATCGACGATGGTGCTGCGCACGCATCGCGACAAGACCTACCCCGGCGCCATGGTGGCTTCCCTCAGCGTTCCCTGGGGCAACACGCGCGATGAGCGCGAGGGTTATCACCTGGTCTGGCCGCGCGACCTGGTGGAGTGTGCGGGCGCGCTGTTCGCAATGGGCGCCACCTACGAGCCGCACAACACGCTGCGCTACCTGATCGCGACCCAGAACGCGGACGGCCACTGGAACCAGAACCAGTGGCTCGGCGGCAAGGGCTTCTGGGCAGGGATTCAGCTCGATGAGGCGGCCTTCCCCGTGCTGCTTGCCAGCGGGCTGGCCGAGCGCGAGGTGCTCGGCGGCATCCAGGTCGCCGACATGGTGCGCCGCGCGCTCGGGTTCCTGGTGCGCACCGGACCGGTGAGCGATCAGGACCGCTGGGAGGAGGACGCCGGGCTCAATACCTTCACGCTCGCTGCGTGCATCGCGGCGCTCGTGTGCGGCGCCCCGCATCTGCCCGCCGACGGGCGCGACCTGGCGCTCGCCTTCGCCGATTACTGGAATGCACGGCTCGAGGACTGGACCGCGGTGACCGATACGCCCCTCGCGCGCCGCTATGGGCTGCCGGGCTACTACATCAGGGTGGCCCCGCCCCAGTCACTCACCGATCGCTGCCGGCCTTGTTCGGCGCTGCCGATCAAGAACCGGGCTCAGGATCCTGGCCTAGCGGCCTCCGAGCAGATCGCGGTCGACTTTTTGCAGCTGGTGCGTTTCGGACTGCGCGACGCCGCCGACCCGCTGATCGTCGCGAGCGTGCAGCTGGCGGATGCGTTGCTGAAGGTCGACACACCTGCCGGGCCCTGCTGGCACCGCTACAACGGCGACGGCTACGGCGAGCACGAGGACGGCAGCGCGTACGACGGCACCGGAATCGGACGCGCCTGGCCGCTGTTGACCGGCGAACGCGGCCATTACGAGCTCGCCGCGGGGCGCGATCCGCTACCGTACATCGAGGCGATGCAGCGCATGGCATCCTCAGGCGGGATGCTTCCCGAGCAGGTGTGGGATGCCGCGCCGATCCCGTCCCGCGGGCTCGCGCCCGGGCGCCCGACCGGGGGGGCGATGCCGCTCGCCTGGGCGCACGCCGAGTACATCAAGCTCATCATCTCGCGCGCCCTGAAGCGCCCGGTCGACCGGCCGGCGTGCATCTGGCAGCGCTACCGCGGACAGCGACCGCCGCTCACGCGTGTCATGTGGTGCGAGCACGCGCCCGCCACCGAGCTGCCGGCAGGCTGTGCGCTGACTCTGGCGTTGCGCACGGCGGGCGCCTTCCGCATCAGCATCGATGGGCGCGACGTGCGCGAGCAGCCGACCAGGCCGACCTCGCTCGGCCTGCAGGTGTGCGAGTTCGACACGCGTGAGCTGCGCGCCGGACAGCGCCTCGAGATCACATTCCGCCACGCAGCGGGTGGTGACTGGAGTGCGCCCGCCAGTCCCTTGCGCGTGACCGCGGCCAAGAGCGGCTCGGGTTAGTCTCGCCCGATGCCCTTCACTCTCGCGCACCCAGCCGCCGTGCTGCCGCTGCGCCATCTGCGCTACCTGCGCACCGCTCCGCTCATCATCGGCGCGATGGTTCCGGACGTGCCGGATTACCTGCCGCACTCCTTCATGGAGCATTTTCTGCGCGTCCAGACGCATACCCTCGTCGGCTCGTACAGTGTCGACCTGCCGCTCGGGGTGGCGCTGCTCGTGCTCGTGGTGCTGCTGCGCGAGCCGCTCACCGTGCTGCTGCCCGCGCGGGCACGCGCGCTGTGTCTGCACGCGCTCGAGCCGTTCCGGCGCTCGGCGCGCGACTGGCTGCTCGCGCCGCCTACCATCTACCTCGGCATATTGACGCACCTGCTGTGGGACTCCTTCACCCACGGCGATGGTTGGGCGGTGAAGCACATCGCGGTGCTGGGTGAGACCGTCACGATCGGCAGCTACTCCGGTGAGGTCTGCCACGTGCTGCAGTACTTGAGCTCGGTGATCGGGCTGCTGATCGTGGCGCTGTGGTACAGGCAGCTCCCCACCCCGCAAACGGCGCATGGCGCGGAAGCTGCGCGGCGCGCGCACGCCGGGCCGGGACTCGTGCTGGTGATCGCGGCGGCACTGCTCATCGGCGGCGTCGGGGCGCAGCGCTATTACGCGCGCTCGCAGGGCGCCATCTACCGCACGCTCGATGAGCTGCTCAGCCGCAGCCTCGCCTGGTTCGTGCTGCTCGACCTCGGCGCCGGCACGATCGTCAGTCTCGAGCACCGGGCGGCCCGCCACCCGCCATGAGGGCTCGCGCATGAGGCAGCCACACGCGGTGCGGCCCGAAACCGCCGCCTGGCCGTGGCGGTCCGGCAATCAGTTCCGGCTGCTCGACGGCCCGGCGGAGTTCTTTCCGGCGATGCTCTCATCGATCGATGCGGCCCGCTCGCACGTGCTGCTGGAGATGTACCTGGTGAGCTCGGGGGCGCTGCTCGATCGCTTCATCGAGGCCCTCACGCGCGCCTGCGGCCGCGGGGTGCGCTGCTGTCTGCTGTTCGACGGCTTCGGCGCGCTCGGCGTCTCGGGGGCCGACGGGCGCCGGCTCGATCATGCCGGGGTCGAGCTGCGCTACTACAACCCGCTCGGCTGGCGCAACCGCCTGCACAACTTCATGCGCGACCACCGCAAGCTCCTCACGGTGGATGGCGCCGTCGCCTTCGTGGGCGGCGCGGGCCTGAGCGATGCGTTCGCGCCCGGCCCCGCTGCCTGGCGCGACGTGATGATCCAGATCCGCGGTCCGGTCGTGGCGGATTGGGAGCGCGCGTTCGCGCACACCTGGAGAGGCTGCGGGCCTGAGCTCGCCCTGCCTGAGCCGCGCATCACACCGCTCGCGGGCGGCGCGGACGGCCGGCTCGCGCTGAGTGAGGCGCGCGAGCACTCGGTGCTCGCCAATGACGTCGTCCGCCGGATCGACGCCGCGCGCCGTCGCGCCTGGATCATGAGCGCGTACTTCGTGCCCTCGCGCCGTTTCCGCAAGGCGCTGCGCCGCGCGGCACGCCGCGGAGTCGACGTGCGGCTGCTGGTGCCGAGCGCACGTACCGATCATCCGTGGGTGCGCCACGCCGCGCGCCGCTTCTACGGCAAGATGCTGCGCAACGGCGTGCACATCTTCGAGTACCAGCCGCGGGTGCTGCACGCCAAGATGATCCTGTGCGATGACTGGCTGTCGATCGGCTCGAGCAACCTGGATCGCTGGAGCTTCACCTGGAATCTCGAGGCCAACCAGGAGGTGGCGGACGCCGGCGTCGCCGATGCGGCCGCGGCGCTCTTCGGCCGCGACTGCGCCCTGTCGATCGCCTTGAGCCGCCGCCACTGGCCGCAGCGCGCCTGGGCGGACCGTCTGCGCGAGCGCATCGCCGGAGTCCTCGCCCGCTGGCTCGAAGGCTGGCGGCGCCCGCGCTGAGGCGCGCGGCCTTCAGGGCGCGGCGGAGAAGCTCTCCGTGGTGCGCACGAAGGCCAGCAGGAACGGACCGATGGTCTGCATCTGTGTGCGGTAGGCACGCAACGCGGCGAGCTTGCGGTCCTCCTCCGCCGGCGTGAGCTCGAAGTCGACGAGCGGTACGCCCTGAAGCAGCGGCGCGCGCTCGAGCGGCAGTCCGGGGGACAGCTCGCGCGGGCTCGGCCAGCCCTCACCGCCGTGCACGATCCAGCAGCGCACCGCCGGCAACGCGGAGCGCTGCTGCATCAGGCGCAGCGTGAGGCGCCCGGCGGCAGCATGATCCGGATGCGAATCGCGCGGGCTCGGTGCGAGCACCAGCGTCGGGCGCACGCGATCGAGTACCGCGGCGAGATCCTGCTCGAGGCTCGCGCCGGTGTAGGCATGGCCCGGCGTGACGGCGTCGGGGTAGGGGACCGCTGCGGCGGCCGTGAAGGGCGAGGTGTAGGGCGCCGGGCCGGCGAGCAGGGCCCGCAGGCCGCGATCGGGGTAGCCGAGGAACAGCTGTCCCTCGATCGTGACGCCGAGGAGCGTCGTGGCCGCGCGTGCCTCATGCATGCGGCGCACCGCCAGATCGCGCGCCTTGGCCGGCTGCATGAGGAAGCTCCGCTCGATGAGCAGCAGGTCGAGCTCGGAGGCATCGCCGCTCGTGATCCACACGACGCTCACACGACCGCCCGCGTGCGCGACCCGCTGCATGATCCCGGCGCAGCACAGCGTCTCATCGTCCGGGTGCGGTGCGACGACGAGCAGTGAGGTCGAGGCGTCGAGCAGCGGCAGCTGCGCCGCCGCGGTGGCGCGCGCCACATCGGCCGGAGTAGGAATGGCGGCGATGGCCGCGTGCGCAACGGCGTGCGCGACGGCACCGAGTCCGACGGCGAGCACCGCAGCACTGAAGCGCGCAAAATTTCTGCCACGGAGATGCAACACGCGGGCCTTAGCCTATCTCATGGGCGTCGCGGCCGTAGCGCCGCCCGCAGCATCATCCCGGAGCGGGCGACGGAGCGCCCGCTCCGGGGGCGCGGATGACGCCTCCAGCGCGAACTGCGACACTGCGGCTTCGCGCGGCACCGCGCCGCGGTTCCGGAGCCGGCAGCCATGGCGCATAGCCCCCCTCTCGCCTATCGCAATCCGAAGTTCATCGATTCGGAGGAAGGGCGCCCGGTGCGCATCATCTCCGAGTATCTGTGGCCGTTGCGCGCCTTCGCTGTGGAAGGCATTACCGCGACCGTGGTGTTCTTCGGATCGGCGCGGCTGCGGTCCGGCAGTGCGCTCGGGCGTTACGTGGACGAGGCGACCGAGCTCGCCCGACTGGTGACCGAATGGAGCGGCACGCTGAGCGGCGAGCGCGTGATCGTCTGCTCGGGCGGAGGCCCCGGCATCATGGAAGCGGCCAATCGCGGTGCGGCGCTGGCCGGCGGACGCAGCGTCGGGCTGAATATCGGGCTGCCGCAGGAACAGCGTCCCAATGCCTACATCACCCCGCACCTGTCCTTCGAGTTTCACTACTTCTTCATGCGCAAGCTCTGGTTCGCCTACCTGGCGCGGGCTCTGGTCGCTTTTCCGGGCGGCTTCGGCACCTTCGATGAGCTGTTCGAGATCCTGACACTGGCGCAGACGCGTAAGCTCGATCGCTCGATCCCGGTGCTGCTGTACGGTTCGGCGTACTGGAAGGAAGTGGTCAACTTCGAGGCGCTGGTACGCCACGGCACGATCGCCGCCGAGGATCTGAAGCTCTTCGAGTTCGTGGACGAGCCGCGCGCGGCGCTCGAGGTGCTCAAGCGTCGCATCGAACTCAGCAGCGAGAAGCCGACGGGACCGTGCCTGGCCCGCTCGCGCCTGCCGGAGTGAACGGGCCGAAATCGCAGCAGGCGCTTTCGAGCATCAGCGGTGATGTTGAGGGAGCGGGCAGTCGCGCCGGCAAGGCGCTGCGGGCGCGCCCTATTTCTCGCTCGTGGCGCCAAGCCACAAGCGCATCACGGCCCCCTCGAACGATTGCCAGGCGGCGGAGCTGACGACGCGCGACCAGCGCGCAGTTGCCAAGCCAAGTACAGCGCAAGCGCGAGTAGGACTGGTGCCGTGGCCACGCCAGGCGTGTACCGCCGCTCTGCAACGGTCCAAATTGGATGGCCTATTCCATTAACGAGCTCGATGGCGACCCAAAACCAGACAAGGGGGATTGCGGAGTGCCACTGTCCTCGTACCGGCCCAATGAAGCACCACAGTCCAAACGTTACGAGCGCGACATTGAAAATGACGAAGCCGCGCGCGAGATCCTGGGAGATCAGGCCACTCACGGCTCGAGCGGGCGGAAACACGTCATAAAGGTGGCCGACGTACTCCTCGACTGAGTGCGCGGCCTGGGTCGCAACCAGTGCCAAGAACGAAAGCCGGAAGCGCGTCGCGGGAGTCACAGCCGCCTAACTGTATTTCTAGGCAACGGGCATCGTCGGGTCGATCTGCTCCGCCCACGCGAGCATGCCGCCCTCGAGGTTCGCCGGCGCGGCCACACCGGAGGCGAGTGCCAGCTGACAGGCGCGCAGGCTGCGGCCGCCGCTGCGGCAAATGAACACCGGCACGCCGCCGCGCGCAATCTCCGCAAGTCGTCGCGGCAGCTCGCTGCCCGGGATGTTGAGCGCCTGCGGCAGATGCCCGGTCTCGAACTCCCAGCGCTCGCGCACGTCGATGAGCAGCGGCTGCGGCCCCGCGGCCGGATCGAGCAGGGACTGCAGTGCCTGCGGCGTGAGGCGGCGGATGTCGTCGCGTGTCATGGATGCATCCTCGGGTAGCGGCGGATCGCGCGGCGCGGTGATCGTCGGGGTGTCGCCGCACACCGCACAGTCGCGGCGGCGCTGCGCGCGAAACTCTTGGAAGCGCAGCTCGAGCGCGTCGTAGGTGAGCAGTCGTCCCGAGAGCGGTGAGCCGGCGCCGGTGATGAGCTTGATGGCCTCCGTGGCCTGCAGCGTGCCGAGCACGCCCGGCAGCACGCCGAGCACTCCCGCCTCGGCGCAGTTGGCCACCATGCCATCGGCCGCCTGGGGAAACAGGCACCGGTAGCATGGCCCGAGGCCCGGCACGTAGGTCATGACCTGACCCTCGAAGCGATGGATGGCGGCCGACACCAGCGCGCGCCGCATGATCACGCAGGCATCGTTCACCAGGTAGCGCGTCGACAGCCGGTCGCTCCCATCCAGCACCAGGTCGTAGTCGGCGAACAGCGCGAGCACGTTGGCGGCCTTCAGCTCCACGGCGTGCGCCACCACGCGGATCTCGGGATTCAACTTCGCGAGGCGCTCGCGGCCGGCTTCGGCTTTCGGGCGCCCGAGCGAGTCGCTGTCGAACAGCACCTGCCGCTGCAGGTTCGAAATCTCCACCCGATCGCAGTCGAGGAGCCCGAGAGTGCCGCACCCGGCGGCCGCCAGATACAGCGCCGCCGGCGATCCGAGCCCGCCGGCGCCGACGATCAGGACGCGGGCGGCCTTGAGTTTCTCCTGGCCCGCGGCGCCGATCTCGGCGAGCGCGAGGTGGCGCTGATAACGCGCGCGTTCGCCGGCCGACAGCGTCATCGGTCGAGGTTACGCGTGGCCCGCGGGTGCCTGCGCGTCGGGAGCCACGGTGTGCTCATCATGCTCCGAGGATCCTCGCCCGCCGCGCGCGCTGTCAACGACCCAGGGGGCCTTCGCCCGCCCCGTGGGGCCAGCGTATGCTGCGCCGTCCCCGCGCCTCACAGGACGTTACGACTGCCGTGCCACTGCCAACCCCGCGCCTGACACCGGCGGCCGCGTTGCTGCTCGCTGCAGGCGCGCTGGCGCTCGGGCAAACGGCAGCAGGCCCCGCGAGCCTGGGAGCGCCGGCGGCCCCAGCCGCGCCACCCCGGGCGCCGCTCGCGCAGCCCGTGCAGCACCGGCCGTGGGCGGATACGCGCTTCGCGGTCGTCGAGCACGACTACGCGATATACGTCCTCGGGCGCTTCCCGGTGGTCGCGACCTACCTCGGCGGCGCGGCCTTCGATGCGCAGCTCGCCGACGTCGACGGCCGCCTGCGCGACTATTCCCCCGAGGCGATTCGCGCCGAGGACGCGCAGCTCGGGCAGTTTCGCGCCCGCTTCGCAGTCCTCGCACCCGCGGCCCTGTCGCCGCGGCGGCGCATCGACCGCTCGGTCGCGCTTGCCGAGATCGCCTTTCTCGAGCATCTGCATGCGGTGCGCCGACATCAGCAGAGCTCGCTCGACTCCTATGTCGATGAGCCCGCGCGCGGCGTCGACTGGCAGATCCAGGGTATGACGCCGACCGGCCCGGCGACCCGCGGGACGGAGGCCGAGTGGCAGGCGCTGCTCATGCGAGTGCGCGCGGTACCTCAGTACCTCGCGACCGCCGAGGGGCAACTGGCGGCGGGGGTGAGCGCGCACAACACGCCCGATGCCCTGGTGCTGCGCGATTACGGCCTCACCGCCGCGATGGCGGACGCCGATTACTTCTCCGCGACCTTGCCGCAGCTGGCCGCAGGCGAGGCGACCGGACCGCATCGCGAGAGCCTGCTCAAGGACCTGCAGGCGGCGGGCAGCGCCGCGGCGGATGCCTACCGTCATCTGAACGCCTTCATCACCGCCACCTTCTTCGAGGCCGGCGGCGGCGGGCTCGCTCTCCGGAGCGAGTACCGCGCCGGCCGCTTTGCGCTCGGCGAGGCGGAGTACGACTGGGCGCTGCGGCACAACCTGCACCTCACCAGTACCGCGGCCGAGCTGTATGCCGAGTCCTGGCCGGCCGTCGAGGCGACTCGCGCCGAGATGATCGTGCTCGCGCGGCAGATTGCCGGGAGTCACCGCTGGGGGCCGGCGGGCGGGGGCCCGGCGACCGTGCGGACGGTGTTCGAGCAGCTGAGTCGCGAGGCGCCGCAGAGCGATGCCGAGATGCTCGAGGCGTATCGGCGCACGGGCGCGCGGCTGGTCGGCTACGCCCGTACCACCGGCCTCTTCGTGGTACCGGCGGATTACCGCCTCGAGGTGCTGCCGACACCGCCGCCGCTGCGCGCCTCGCTCCCGGCCGGTGGTTATTACCCGGCGCCGCCGTTCAAGCAGACCGGTGTCGGGCGTTTCTACATAACGCCGACCGGCGATGACGCGGCGGCGCTGCGTGCGCAGCATTGCTACGCCTCGATACCCGATACCGCCGCGCACGAGGGCTTCCCCGGGCACGACTGGGACTTCAAGGTCATGACGCAGTACCGCGCCTCGATCTCGCCGATTCGCTGGCTGCTGCCGGGTGCCGTCGAGGATTCCTCATCGATGTGGCAGGACTCCATGGCCACTGAGGGCTGGGCGCTTTATTCGGAGGCGTTGCTGGCGGAGCCGGCGGCCGGCGCGCCGCACGGGTTCTACACGCCCGAGGAGCGGCTGTATGAGCTGCGCGGCAAGCTGCTGCGTGACCTGCGCCTGCGCATCGACACCGGGATCCACACCGGGCGCCTGAGTTTCGATGAGGCGGTGACGCTGCTCTCCGAGGTGGTCGATTTCCTGCCCGGCTCGTGTCAGGACCCCTCGAGCCTCAAGTCCGACCTCAAGCAGGCGAGCTGCAGCGCCGCGCGCGCGGCGATCACACGCTACGCGCGCTGGCCGACCCAGGCGATCACCTATCGGGTAGGCAAGGAGCAGATCCTGTCGCTGCGGCGGCGCGCGCAACTTGAGATCGGCACGCGCTACTCAGCGCAGCGCTTCCATCTCGAGCTCATGAAGCAGGGCACGATCCCGCCCGGCTATTTCGGCCCGGAGCTGCTGCGCACCCTGCGCGCGCAGTAGCGGGCGCGGGTGCTTCTCAGGCTGCCTGCGGCTGGCAGATGAACAGGTGCGCCGGCAGTACGTTGAGCGGCTCGAACTTGCGCCCCACGTAGCCGAACACTCGCTTCAGATCCGGGAACACGCGGGTCGTGAACTGGTACACCAGGAACGCGCCCCCCGGCGCCAGCGCCGCGCGGGTGCGGCGCAGGATCCGCTCGCGCAGCGGCGCCGGGATGGTGCTGAAGGGGATGCCGGAGATGATGTAGTCGGCGTGTGCCTGGCCGCAGCGGTGCAGGATCTCCTCGACCGATTCGGCCGAGCCCGCCACGACGTGCAGCCGCGGGTCGCTGAAAGCGCTGCGCAGGTAGCTCACGAAGTCCGGATTCATCTCGATGGCGATCAGCACCCCATCGGCCGGCATGCGTCGCAGCACCTCGGCGGTGATGCCCCCGACCCCAGGCCCGTACTCGACGATGACCCGCGCGCGGCTCCAGTCGATCGGGGCCAGCAGCTCACGGATGAGGAACCGCGAGCTCGGCACGATCGAGCCGAGCATCAAGGGGTGGCGGAAGAAATTGCGCGCAAAGAGCAGCGCCTGACCGTTGCGGCTCGCAGGTCCCGTCTGGGGGTCGTAGTTCATGTCGGATCCCGCCACTGTCTGCTCCACTAGTCATATAGCAAGGATCGCAGGCGCTTACCACTGCGCCGACGGGTGACGCCCGGGTCCGCCCGGCTCAGCCGCCGGCGCGTTTCGCTTCGTAACCGAGCTTCAGCAGCTCCGCCACCAGCCGGTCGCGGTGCTCACCCTGGATCTCGATTGCGCCGTCGCGCACTGCGCCACCCGCGCCGCACAGGCGCTTCAGGCGTGCCGCCAGCTCCTCGAGCGCCTCTTGCCCGAGCGGCAGTCCACGGATCACCGATACGCCCTTGCCGCCGCGACCGGCGACCTCGCGCCCCACCCGCACGCGCGCCGGCCCGCTGGTACCGGTCGCCGCCGGCGGCGGCGAGGGCCGGGCCTGCGGCCCGCGCAGCACGACGCCCCGGAAGGTCGCTCTCGGCTTCATGCGTGCCTCACTCGTAGTGTTGACGATGTGGGGCGATTACAATCCTGCCGCAGTAATCCCGGCAACCGCAATCGGAACGCACTGACAACCCGTCATGACTCCACGCTCGCGCCTGCACGTTCCCGCTCCACCGGCACGCCCCGGACAGGAGCCCGACTTCAGCTACGTGCAGATCTCGCCGGCGGGCGCCGTGATGCGGCCGGACGTCACCACCGCGGCGCGCGACATGGAGGCCCTGTCGCTCGAGATGGTGCGGGTGCTCGACGAGGAGCACCGCGCGGTCGGACAGTGGGACCCGCACCTCGAGGCGCAGGAGCTGCAGGTCGGCCTGCGTCACATGCTGCTCACGCGCGTGTTCGACGATCGCATGCAGAAGATCCAGCGCCAGGGCCGCACCTCCTTCTATATGAAGTCGACCGGCGAGGAGGCCGTCGCAGTCGCCGCCGGCATGGCGCTGCGGCCGACCGACATGCTGTTCCCGTCCTACCGGCAGCAGGGGCTGCACGTGGTGCGCGGACGCAGCCTCGTCGACCTCATGTGCCAGTGCCTGTCCAACACGCACGACATGTGCAAGGGACGGCAGATGCCGATCATGTACCACTGGGGCGCGGGCAACATCTTTACGATCTCCGGCAATCTCGCGACGCAGTTCCCGCAGGCAGTCGGCTGGGCAATGGCGGCGGCGATCAAGGGCGAGGACCGCATCGCCGCGAGCTGGCTCGGCGAAGGCTCGAGCGCCGAGGCGGACTTTCACTACGCCATGACGTTCGCGGCGGTGTACCAGGCGCCGGTGATCCTCAATCTGGTCAACAACCAGTGGGCTATCTCCACGTTCCAGGGCTTCGCCGGCGGCGAGCATCGCACCTTCGCGCAGCGCGGACCGGGCTACGGCATGCCGGGGATTCGCGTCGACGGCAACGACTTCCTCGCGGTCTATGCGGTCACGCAGTGGGCCGCGCAGCGCGCGCGCCAGAGCGGCGGCCCGACGCTGGTCGAGCTCGTCACCTATCGGGCCGGTGCGCATTCGACCAGCGACGATCCGTCGAAGTACCGCCCCAAGGACGAGTGGCGCGCATGGCCGCTCGGCGATCCGATCACGCGCCTCAAGCAGCATCTGATCGCACTCGGCGAGTGGTCCGAGGAGCGCCACGCGCGGCTCGAGAAGGAGCTCGAGGCGCATGTCAGCGCCTGCTGGAAGGAGGCCGAGAGCTACGGCACGCTCACCGGCGGCCCGGCGCTCGATCCGCTGACGATGTTCGAGGACGTCCTGAAGGACATGCCGCCGAACCTCAAGGCGCAGCAGAACGAGCTGCGCGCGTTGCGCGCGGCGCAGCGGGAGGCCGGCGCCGCCGCGAGCCCGGCACCGCCCGCCGCCCGCAAGGCCTGAACCCATGGCACGCATGAACATGGTCCAGGCGCTCAACTCCGCCATGGACGTGATGCTCGAGCGCGATCCGCGCGTGGTCGTTCTCGGCGAGGACATCGGTTACTTCGGCGGCGTGTTCCGCGTGACCGACGGACTGCAGCGCAAGTATGGCGAGCACCGGGTGCTCGATACCCCGATCGCCGAGGGCGGCATCATCGCCGCCGCCATCGGCATGGGGGTGAACGGCCTGAAGCCGGTGGCTGAGATCCAGTTCGCCGACTACATCTACCCCGCTTACGATCAGGTGGTGAGTGAGCTGGCGCGGCTGCGCTACCGCTCGGCGGGTGACTTCTCCGCGCCGGTCACCATCCGTACACCCTGTGGCGGTGGTATCCGTGGCGGGCAGACGCACTCGCAGAGTCCGGAGGCGATCTTTACCCACGTCTGCGGCATCAAGGTCGTGATGCCGTCCAACCCCTACGACGCGAAGGGACTCCTCATCAGCTCGATCGAGGGTGACGATCCGGTGGTGTTCTTCGAGCCGAAGCGCATCTACAACGGGCCCTTTGACGGCGACCCGCACAAGCCGGCGGTCCCGTGGAGCGCACACCCGCGCGGCGAGGTTCCCGAGGGCCACTACACCGTGCCGATCGGCCGCGCCGAGGTGGTGCGCCCCGGGGACGACGTGACGGTGCTCACCTACGGCACCATGGTGCACGTCGCGGAGGCGGCGGTGCGCGTGGCAGGCGTCGATGCCGAGATCATCGACGTGCGCACCATGGCGCCACTCGATGTCGACACCGTGTGCACCTCCGTGTGCCGGACCGGGCGGTGTATCGTGGTGCACGAGGCGACCCGCTTCAGCGGCTATGGGGCGGAGCTCGTGGCCACGGTGCAGGAGCACTGCTTCTGGAGCCTCGAGGCGCCGGTGCTGCGGGTGACGGGCTGGGACACACCGTACCCGCATGCCTTCGAATGGGACTACTTCCCCGGGCAGGAGCGCATCGCCCTTGCCCTCAGACAGGTGACGGAGGCGGCATGAGCCAGTACGTCTTCAAGCTGCCCGATCTCGGCGAAGGCACGGTGCAGGCCGAGATCGTCGGCTGGCGCGTGAAGCCGGGCGACACCGTGGCCGAAGACGACGTGGTGGTCGAGGTGATGACGGAGAAAGCCGCCGTGGAGGTGCCCGCACCGGTGGCCGGACGAGTGGTGTCGACGACCGGCGAGCCCGGCGACATGGTGCCGGTCGGCGCGCCGCTGCTGGTGCTCGAGACCGAGCCGCGGGCGCAGGCAGCCGCCGCTGCGCCTGCGGCGCTGCCCGCCACGCCTGCCGCCGCTGCCCCGGCTGCCGCACCACTGCGTGCGGCCACCTCCGGCAACGGCGCGGGCGGTGCGCCCGAGGCGCCGGCCGTGATCGCCGCGCGCGCCAGCCGCGTCGCCACATCGCCCGCGATCCGCCGCCGCGCGCACGAGGCGGGCGTCGACCTCACACAGCTGGCCGGCTCGGGTCCGAGCGGGCGCATCGTCGCCAAGGATCTGGACGCCTACCTGGCGCGCGGCGCGGAGCGGGCCGCCGTGCCGCTGCGCACGGCGCCGCGGGCGGTGACGCCTGCGCGTCCGGCGCCGCGCACCGCCGCCGCCACCGAGGAGATCAAGGTCATCGGCCTGCGCCGGCTGATCGCGCAGCGCATGAGCGAGGCGAAGCGCAACATCCCGCACTTCGCCTACGTGGAGGAGCTCGACATCACCGAGCTCGAAGCGCTGCGCCGGCATCTGAACGGCAAGCTCGAGCGCGGCTCCCCGGGCCTCACCTACCTGCCGTTCCTCGGCCTGGCGCTGGTGCGGGTGCTGCGCGACTTTCCGCAATGCAATGCGCACTACGACGCCGAGCGCGGCGTGATCGTGCGCTACGCCGCGGTGCATCTCGGCGTCGCCACCCAGACGCCCGACGGGCTCAAGGTGCCGGTGGTGCGCGATGCCGGAGAGCGCTCGCTGTGGGAGCTCGCCGCCGAGATACGCCGCGTGAGCGAGGCCGCCCGCACCAACAAGGCGACGCGTGAGGAATTGAGCGGCTCGACCATTACTATCACCAGCCTCGGCAAGCTCGGCGGCATCGCCAGCACGCCGATCATCAACGCACCCGAGGTGGCGATCGTCGGGGTGAACCGCTCGATCGAGCGTCCGGTAGTGCGCGATGGCGCGATCGCGATCCGCCTCACCATGAACCTGTCCTCATCCTTCGATCATCGCTTCGTCGATGGTTACGACGCCGCGGCGATGATCCAGGCGCTGAAAGAGTGCCTCGAGCACCCGGCCACGATCTTCATCGGCAGTTGATGCAGGCGCGAGCCGCGCTGCCGGGCGTTCTGGCGCTGCTGGCGGTGGCCTGCGGCAGCGGTGGCGGCGGTGGGGGCACGGGCCCGCAGCCACCTCCCTACACCTCGACCACGCTCGTGCAGCTGTCGAAGGTCTCGACCTTCGCTGCGGGATGCGACGGCGGCGGGGGAAGCGGCACGCTCTACACCAACACCACGGCCGAGCCCTCGTTCGTCGTCAATCCCACCAACCCCATGAACCTGATCGCCGGCTGGCAGCAGAACCGCTGGTCGAGCGGCGGCGCCCAGGGCCTGAATCTCGCCGCCTCCTTCGACGGCGGTAAGAGCTGGACGCTCAGCAACGCCGCGTTCTCGCTCTGCACCGGTGGCGGCAGCGCTAACGCCGGCAACTATCCGCGCGCGAGCGACGTATGGCTCACGGCCTCCCCGAGCGGGGTGGCCTACGCACTGTCGCTGTCCTTCAGCGGCGGCGCGCTGCTCGCCGGCTCCTCGAGCGCCATGCTGGTGGCGAGCTCGCAGGACGGCGGTCTCACCTGGAGCCCACCGGTCGCGGTCGTCCAGGATGGCGATCAGTTCTTCGACGACAAAGGCTCGATCACCGCCGATTCGACCGACTCGGACTACGTCTACGTCGTCTGGGACCGCCTGAGCGGTGCCTCCGCCGGCCCGAGCTACTTCGCCGTCACGGCCGATGCCGGAGTGACCTGGGCGGCGGCCCGCAACATCTACGATCCGGGCCCCGGCAATCAGACGCTCGGCAACCAGGTGGTGGTGCTTCCGGGGGACGTGGTGCTCGATGTGTTCACCGAGCTCGACACCAACGCCGAGGGGCAGACCACGGCGCTGGCGCGCCTGGTGCAGTCCCTCGATCACGGGACGAACTGGTCCGAGCCGATCACGATCGCGCAGCTCGAACCGCTCGGCACCGCCGATCCGCGCACCGGCCAGGGCGTGCGCGACGGCGCCGATATCGTCTCCGTGAGTGTCGGTCCCGCCGGGGTCGTGTACGTCGCCTGGCAGGACTCACGCTTCTCGGGCGGCAACCACGATGGCATCGCGATGACAGAGTCGAGCGATGCCGGCATGACCTGGTCGGCGCCCATCGAGGTGAACGGTGACGCCAGCGCGCAGGCCTTTACGCCGACGATTCACGTGCAGCCGAGCGGCGCCGTCACGATTACCTACTATGACCTGCGCAACGACACGAATGCGCCGCTCGGCGCGCTGCTCGCGGACGCCTGGATCGTCACCTCGAGCGACGGCAGCACCTTCAGCGAGAGCCACCTGTCGGGGCCGTTCGACATGGATAACGCACCCGACTCGGGCGGGCTGTTCGTCGGCGATTACGAGGCGCTGTCGGGGGCGGCCGGAATCTTGCCGCTCTACGCGCAGACCGACGCCGGCACCGCAGTGCGCAGCGACGCCTTCATGGGATTTCCGGCCGCTCCTGCGGCCGCGCTCAGCGAGAGCGCCGCAGCGCCTTTCCGCGCGCACGTGGCGCTCGCCGCGATCGCCCCCGGCGCGCGGCGGCGTATCGCGCAACACGTCGAGGAGCGGCGCATCGAGCGGCGCCGCGAGCCGTAGGTTTATCGGTGGAAATCGCCGCCAGCGTTCGCGCCGGCCGCTAGTCTGGCTATCCGGCGCCTCAGAGGTGATGCTCGGGGCCGCCGGCGTATTTCTTCTCGCCCGCCGTGATGCGCAGCCGCAGCCGGTTCTGCGGCGGGGGCAGCGGGCAGGTGGCGAACTCATTGAGTGCGCACGGCGGGTTGTAGGCCTTGTTGAAGTCCACCGCCACGGTGCCGCCCTGCGGAATCGGGATGTAGAGAAAGCGCCCGCCGCCATAGGTCTCGTTGCCACTCGTGCCGTCGGCGAACATGATGAAGAGCTCTTTGTCGTCGGGCGCCTCTAACACTGTGTCGAGCCGCCACTCGCGGCCGTCGCGGCTGAACACCACCGCGCCCGGGCACTGCATGTCGACCTCCATGCCGAGGATGTTCATGATCCTGAGCGTATGCGCCGCCGGGTAGCGCTCGAAGCGGGCATTCACCACCCAGTCGGTGCTCACCGGGAAGTACTCGAGGCCGCGGAACCCGGTGCGGTGCGGGTTGTTGAGGTCGCGCACCCGCACGCCGAGGTTGCCGGCGCGCCCGATGACGTAGAAGCGCAGCGAGCCGCTTTCGAGCACCGTCGGATGGCCGCTGGTGTCGGCGGCCAGGTCGAGAGTCGTGACGGGATGGCCGTCGTGTGTGATGCCGCTTGCAGGCGCCGCGATGAAGCGCACCTGCTCCCCGCTCACCACGAAGGTGCCCGCGCTGTCGGCGAGCGCCGCGTTATCGAGAGCGAGTGCGTTGCCGCGCGCGCGGCCGAAGCTGTTATCGCCCTGCTTGAGCCAGAAGAGTCCGATGAGCGTCAGCCAGCCCGTGTCGCTCATCAGGCTGTCGCGGCGCGCCGTACGCCACGCCTCGACTGCGGTGCGCTCGGCGCCGAGTACCGTGGCGTCCTCGCCGGCGCACGCCGGTGGCTGCGGCGCGAGCGCGGCGCCCGCCAAGAGCGTCAGGATCGTGAGCACGCCGCGGACGCGGCGGCAGGCACGGAGCGGGGCGGTCATGGCGTCCTTTCTCGAAACTGGCGGCCCCCATCATGCCATCAGCCCTCGCGCCCGAGGATCTCCTCGCGCACCTCGGCGATTTCGCGGGCGCGCGACGGCCGTGCCGCCTCGCAGCGCTCGGGCCGCGGACAGCGGTTGCTGCGCGGACAGATGAGCCGGGCGGGCGAGCCGAGCGCATCGTCGATCCAGGCGATGTTCAGCACCTGCGCCAGCACGCCGAGGGACTGTGCGGCCTCCTTGGGGATGCGCGCCTCGCCGCGGCGGTGCAGGCACTCGCGCAGGATCGCGCCCACCGTGGCCGCGCTGTCGACGCCATTGGCCGCAAGCGCCGGCACCAGGTCGACGCCTACCGAGAGCACGTGAGGGTTACCGGCCATGTCGCGCACACGCACCGAGTGGCAGCAGTAGAGGAGTGAATGTTCCCCGTCGCGCAGCACCGAGATCTGCGAGCCCGACTCGCCATGCTCGCCGTCGATCATGCGGAACACCGCCCAGTGGGGGCACGGGTCGCTCACCTGCGCGAGGTTGCCCCAGGGGAGGGGGATGCCGTTGCCGCGATACACCGCCCGCAGGTAGCCGGGCGGATAGGCGTCGAAAAAATGCCAGTACGGGTAGGGCGATACCTTGGTCATGCGTCGCATCACGACCGCCGGGGTCAGGTCGAGCTTCTGTCCGGCCTCGACCCGATGGCGCTCGCGCGCCAGAAAGCGCCGGAAAGGCACCCTTGGGGCGAGCAGCGCGCCGGCGAAGAAGCTGCACTCGAAGTCGCGCCAGGCGTGCAGCACGTCCTGCGGCTCGAGCCCGCCGGCCCCCGAGCCGCCCTCGGGGCTGCCGCCCATCTCCCCGCCGGTGGCGTGCGGCGACTTCAGCCCGTCGCCCCCGTGCAGCACCTTGTGGGCGATGTGCGCGGCGAGGTCGAACTTCAGGCGCGCCGTGTCCGACTGCAGGGCGCGGTTGGCATACACGATTCCCGGCGGCTCGAAGAACGAGCGCACCATGCTGCGTACCTCGCGATCCTTGTCGCGTGCCAGCACCGGCTTCCGGTCGAACCAGCGGATCTCGAGCCCGTGACGGCGGCACAGGCGCGTCAGGTCCTCGACGCCGAGCGGGAAGCGCCGCTCGCCGACCTGCTCGGCCGCGCGCTCGAGGTCGGGGAAGTCGTTGTGCGACATCTCCTGGTGGGAGCGGATCAGGAGGTGAGCGAACTGCCGGCCGCTGGTGCCGGTCTGCGCGAGCAGCTCCGGGATCGCCGACTGCAGGAGGTTCCTGGAGAAGAGGAACGCCGGCTCGAAGGGCATGCGCGCCGCACCACCCGTGCCCGCCGCCGGCGCCGCCGGCTCAGGTTCGCTGCTCTCATCGAGAAACCAGGCGGGCGAGCGCTGGAAGACCGCGGCCAAGAGGCCCAGCAGCGCCTGCGAGGGCAGGCGCTTACCGCTCTCGATCATGCTGAGGTAGGACACCGAGGGGGCAATGTCGGCGTCGCGCTGGATACAGCGCGCCGACAGCTCCTCGAGCGTCAATCCGTTGCGCTTGCGCAGGCTGCGTAATTTGGTGCCGAGAAAATGACCGCGGCGCTCCAGCTCCGCCATAAGTTCAATCCGTAGGAGCCCACCGACGCCAAATTGGCGAGCTTGTGAAATTAACAGTGTGAAGTTTCTGTAGTCAAATTTATGCAGCGACACGCTATGCTGGGTCGTAATGCAGACGAGCGCCGAACAGCGGGTCTATTCCCGCGAGCCCAACGGTCCCCGGGTCGAGATCCTGGGAGCGCCCATCGAGCGCGGCACCGAGGTGCTGACGCCGCTGGCGCTGCAGCTGCTGGCGAGCCTGCACCAGCGCTTCAACCCGCGACGTCTCGAGCTGCTCGCCGAGCGCGCCCGCCGCCAGGGGCAGTTCGATGAGGGGGCGTTGCCCGGCTTCCTCGACAGCACCGCCGAGGTCCGGGCTGGCGACTGGCGCGTCGCGCCGGTGCCCGCCGATCTCGCCGATCGCCGCGTCGAGATCACCGGCCCCGTCGATCGCAAGATGATCATCAACGCGCTCAATGCGCCGGTGCGCGCCTTCATGGCGGACTTCGAGGACTCGTGCACTCCGAGCTGGGAGAACCTGATCGCCGGCCAGGTGAACCTCGCGGATGCCGTGCGGCGCACCATCAGCTACCAGGACGCCGCCACCGGCAAGGTGTACCGGCTCGGTGAGCGCACCGCGACGCTGATCGTGCGCCCGCGCGGCTGGCATCTGCCCGAGAAGCACGTGCGCATCAACGGCGAGGTCGTCTCCGGGGCATTGTTCGACTTTGCGCTGTACGTGGCCAACAACCACGCGGCGCTCGCCGCACAGGGCACCGGGCCCTACCTCTACCTGCCGAAGCTCGAGAGCCATCTCGAGGCGCGGCTGTGGAACGATGTGTTCCTCGCCGCGCAGGATGCACTCGGACTGCCGCGCGGCACCATCAAGGCGACGGTGCTCATCGAGACCATTCTCGCCGCCTTCGAGATGGACGAAATCCTCTACGAGCTGCGCGAGCACTCCGCGGGGCTCAACTGCGGCCGCTGGGATTACATCTTCAGCTTCATCAAGAAGTTCCGGAACCGCCCGGACTTCCTGCTGCCCGATCGGGCGAGCGTCACCATGGAGCGGCATTTCCTGCGCTGCTACGTGGATCTGCTGATCCACACCTGCCACCGCCGCGGCGCGCACGCCATGGGCGGCATGGCAGCGCAGATTCCGATCCGCGACGATGCGGCGGCGAATGAGCAGGCGATGGCGCGCGTGCGCGCCGACAAACTGCGCGAGGCGCGTGCCGGGCACGACGGCACCTGGATCGCGCACCCGGGACTGGCGAGCGTCGCTCGCGAGCCGTTCGACGCCGTGATGCCGGGGCCCAATCAGCTCGACGTGCTGCGCGCGGACGTCGCGGTCACGGCGCGTGACCTGCTCATGGTGCCGGAGGGCGCGGTCACCGAGGAGGGCCTGCGCGCCAACATCCGCGTCGCCGTGCAGTATCTGGAGTCATGGCTGCGCGGCAACGGCTGCGTGCCGCTCTATCACCTGATGGAGGATGCGGCCACCGCGGAAATCTGCCGCGCGCAGCTGTGGCAGTGCCTGCGCCACGGCGCGCGCACTGCCGATGGCGCGCAGCTGACCGTGGCGCGCTTCGATCGGCTGCTCGGCGCGGAGCTCGACCGCATCCACGGCGAGGTGGGCGCCAAGCGCCTCACCCAGGGCGTGTTCCCGACCGCGGCGCGCCTCCTCGAGCAGATGATCAAATCCGAGAGTTTCGATGAATTCCTGACGCTGCCGGCCTACGAGCTGCTCGGCTGAGCGTCCAGGTACACACGGAGACCCGACCATCATGAGCGACAGCACCATCACCCAGCTTCCCCGATCGCTGCCCGCCGCCGAGGAGTTGCAGCGCGCGTGGCGCGAGCAGCCGCGCTGGCGCGGCATCGAGCGCGGCTACGACGCCGCCGCCGTGGTGCGCCTGCGCGGCACGATTGCGGTGGAGCATTCGATCGCGCGGCTCACGGCCGAGAAGCTGTGGCGCTACATGACCGAGCGGCCGTTCGTCAACGCACTCGGCGCGCTCACCGGCAACCAGGCGATGCAGCAGGTGCGCGCCGGACTCGATGCAATCTACCTGTCCGGCTGGCAGGTCGCGGGCGATGCCAATCTCGCCGGCGAGATGTATCCGGACCAGTCGCTCTACCCGGCCGACTCGGTGCCCTCGGTGGTGCGCAAGATCAACAATACGCTGCGCCGCGCCGATGAGATCCAGCACGCCGAGGGGGATGACTCGATCGACTGGCTGAAGCCGATCGTGGCGGATGCCGAGGCCGGTTTCGGCGGCGTGCTCAACGCGTTTGAGCTGATGAAGCAGATGATCGATGCGGGAGCTGCCGGCGTGCACTTCGAGGACCAGTTGTCCTCGGCGAAGAAGTGCGGCCACATGGGCGGCAAGGTGCTGGTGCCGACCCAGGAGGCGGTGGCGAAGCTGATCGGCGCGCGCCTCGCCGCCGATGTCTGCAACGTGCCGACGGTGCTGATCGCGCGCACCGACGCCGAGGGGGCGACGCTGCTCACCTCGGACGTCGATGAGCGCGACCAGCCGTTCATCGACAAGTCCCGCGGCCGTACCGCGGAAGGCTTCTACACCGTGAAGGCGGGACTCGAGGCGGCCATTGCGCGCGGCTGCGCCTATGCGCCCTACGTCGATCTCGTCTGGTGCGAGACCGCGAAGCCCGATCTGGATGAGGCGCGCGAGTTCGCCGAAGGAGTGCACGCGCGCTTCCCGGACAAGATGCTGGCCTACAACTGCTCACCGTCCTTCAACTGGAAACGCAAGCTCGATGATGCGCAGATCGCGCGCTTCCAGCGCGAGCTCGGCGCCATGGGCTATCGCTTCCAGTTCATTACGCTCGCCGGCTTCCACGCGCTCAACTACTCGATGTTCGACCTGGCGCGCGCCTACAAGGCGCAGCAGATGACCGCCTACGTGGCACTGCAGCAGGCGGAGTTTGCCGCCGAGAGCGCCGGCTATACCGCGACCAAGCACCAGCGCGAGGTCGGTGCCGGTTATTTCGATGCCGTCACCCAGGTGGTGAGCGGCGGCCACTCCTCGATAACCGCGCTCGCTGGCAGTACCGAGGAGCAGCAGTTCGCGGCTGCGAAGAAGCCGCGGCTCGAGAAGGTGGGCTAGCTTTGCGGCAACCCTGCCGTCAGAAATTGAACGCGACGTCGAGCGACAGCAGGCTCTGGTCGCCTCCCGAGGTGCTGAAGCCCTGGTACTCGAGCCGCACGACCTCCGCGCCGACCTTTGTCTGCACACCGGCGCCGTAGGCGAAGCGCGCGCGACCGGAATCCGCGTAGCTGGGCGGGGTGAGGTAGCTCGCCGGGCAGAAAGCCCCGGGCTGACATACGAACGGCTGTCCGGCCTCGATCCGCAGGCTCGCGACGCCCAGCTTGCCGTACAGATCGAGATACGGCAGCGGTTGGGGCAGGTAGCCAACCGCGAACGCCGCGGCTGCACTCGCGCTCACGTACTGCTGCACGCCGCCCTCGGCGTAGGCGATCGCGTTACTCCTGCTCCCGAGGTCGACATACTCGACCTCGGCGCCGAGCATCTCGATCGGCCGCCAGCCGCCAAACAGCTTCCAGCCGAGCGGATGCTCGACGACCGTAACCGGCACGAACGTCTGCTGCACGGTGGCGTAGCCGAGCCCCGTGCCGAGGTACAGATTGAGCGGCTCGGCGAGCGCGAGCGGCGCGCCGCAGGCTAAGCAGGCACCGAGCAGGCACGCAAATCGGATGGGCGCGAGTCCTATTTCGCCGTCGGCATCGCGAACTCGGGGCCCTTGGGCGTCGACTCCGGCCAGCGCTCCATGATGGACTTCTGGCGCGTGTAGAAGCGCACACCCTCCTCGCCGTAGGCGTGCGTGTCGCCGAAGATGCTGCCCTTCCAGCCGCCGAAACCGTGCCACGCCATCGGCACGGGGATGGGCACGTTGATGCCCACCATGCCGACCTGGATGCGGCGGCCGAACTCGCGCGCCACGTGCCCGTCGCGGGTATAGCAGGCGACGCCGTTGGCGAGCGGGTGGGAGTTGACGAGCTCGACGGCGGCGGCGAAGTCCGGCACGCGCACGCAGCACAGCACCGGGCCGAAGATCTCCTCCTGGTAGATGCGCATCGCAGGCGTCACCCGGTCGAAGAGCGTCGCTCCCAGCCAGAAGCCGCGCTCCTGGCCGGCGACGCTGAAGGGTCTGCCGCTCTGATCGAGGCGTCCGTCGACCACGAGCTCGGCGCCCGCCGCCGTGCCGTCGGCGATGTAGCCGCGGATGCGCTCGAGCGCCGCGGCGTTGATCACCGGGCCCATCTCGGCCTCGGGTTGCATGCCATCTGCGATCTGCAGCGCCCGCGCGCGCTCGGCGAGCTGCGGCATGATCTGCTCGGCGACCTCGCCCACCAGCACCGCCACCGAGATCGCCATGCAGCGCTCGCCCGCGGAGCCGTAGGCCGCGCCGATCAGCGCATCGACCGCCTGCTCGAGGTCGGCGTCCGGCATTACCACCATGTGATTCTTCGCGCCGCCGAGCGCCTGCACGCGCTTGGCGTGCTGCGCGCCGCGCTGGTAGATCGAGTGGGCGATCGGCGTTGAGCCGACGAAGCTGAGCGCCTTCACGTCCGGATCCCGCAGCAGCGCATCAACCGCCTGGCCATCGCCCTGCACGACGTTGAAGACGCCCGCCGGCAGGCCGGCCTCGGCGAGCAGCTCGCCGAGCCGCACGGCGGCCGACGGGTCGCGCTCGCTGGGCTTGAGCACGAAAGTGTTGCCGCAGGCAATGGCGAGCGGAAACATCCAGCACGGCACCATGCACGGGAAGTTGAACGGCGTGACGCCCGCCACGACGCCGAGCGGCTGGCGCAGCGTCCAGTTGTCGATCCCGGTCGATACCTGGTCGGTGAAGTCGCCCTTCAGCAGCTGCGGGATGCCGCACGCGAACTCCACGATCTCGATACCGCGCGTCACCTCGCCCTGCGCATCCGTGAACACCTTGCCGTGCTCGGCGGTGATCAGCGCAGCGAGGGCATCGCGGTCGCGGTTGAGGAGAGTCAGAAACTTTGCCAGCACGCGCGCGCGGCGTACCGGCGGGGTATCCGCCCACGCCGGCCAGGAGCCGCGTGCACTCACCACCGCCGCACGCACCTCATCGGCAGTCGCAAGCGCGACACGCCGCGCGACTTTGCCGCTCGCCGGATTGAATACATCGAGCAGCGCTCCCGAGCCACGCACGACGCGTCCGCCGATCCAGTGCGGCACGGTGTCGATCGCGGTCGCGGCTGAGGCGGAGTCGCCGGCGGGGCAAGGGGCTACGGTGGATACGGCCATGCGCGCCGATCATAGACCACGCCGGGTACGGTGCGCATACTGCGCAACGCCCATGACGACGCAGGCGCTCTTTCCGACGCTCATCTATACCGGACGGCTGCGCGGGCGCGGGCTCACCACACTCAATGCCCGCCTGTTGGGCGAGTGCCGGCAGCTGCGGGCCGACGATGCCGCGGGCCGGCGCTGGTCGGCGCGCAACTACGCCGGCGGCTATACCTCCTACGGCTCCGTCAACCGCATGCACGAGCTGTCGCCGACCTTCGCCACGCTCGCGCGCGCGCTCGATGCTCATGTGGCGCGCTTCGCCCGCACGCTCGAGTTCGATCTCACCGGCCGAGCGCTCGCCATGACCGACTGCTGGGTCAACATCATGGGCCGCGGCGGCAGCCACGGGCTGCACCTGCACCCGCTGTCGACACTGAGCGGCACTTACTACGTATCGGCGCCGCCGAATGCCTCCGGCCTCAAGTTGGAAGACCCGCGGCTCGAGCGCTACATGGCCGCGCCGCCACGCCGCGCGCGCGCTCGCCGCACGCGCTCGCCGTGGGTGGTGCTTAAGGCGCACACCGGCAGCCTCATGCTGTTCGAGAGCTGGCTGCGGCACGAGGTGCCACCCAACGGCAGCGCCGTGGAGCGTGTCAGCATCAGTTTCAACTATAGTTGGTTCTAGCGGCTCACAGCGCCAGCGGACCGTCAACCACCGCACGCAGGGCGCGTTGCAGCTGACCAGGGACTCGCAGTATCGGCGCCGCGCAAGTTCAGGCCCCGTTCAGCGTCCACCGCCCAAGGTCCCTCCCGAGGAGGCTCGTCATGCGCAATCTCATCCGCGGACTCATCGCCACGCTGTTACTGGTGGCGCTGCCGCTCGTCGCGGAGGCGGGCATCTTCGTCTCCGTGACCATCGCCCCGCCGGTGCTGCCGGTGTACGTGCAGCCGCCGCTCCCGGGGCCGGGCTACGTCTGGACGCCCGGCTACTGGGCGTGGGACGGCAGCTACTACTGGGTGCCCGGGACCTGGGTGCTGGCGCCGGTCGGGCTCCTGTGGACGCCCGGATACTGGGGCTGGTCGGGCGGGGTCTACGCCTGGCACGGCGGCTACTGGGGCCCGCACGTCGGCTTCTACGGCGGGGTCAACTACGGTTTCGGCTACGGCGGCGTGGGATTCGGCGGCGGCGAGTGGCGGGGCGGACAGCTCTACTACAACCGCTCCGTGACCAACGTATCGACGACCCACATCACCAACGTCTACAACACCACCGTGGTGAACAACACCACGGTGAATCACACCAGCTTCAACGGCGGCCCGGGCGGCATCACCGCGCAGCCCACGGCGGCGGAGCGCGCCGCGGCGAATGAGCCGCACACGCCGCCGACGCAGGTGCAGACGCAGCACCAGACCATGGCCTCGCACGACAATGCGATGCGGGCCTCGGCCAACGGTGGCCATCCGGCGGTCGCCGCCACCGCGCACGCCGGAGTGTTCTCCGGCAAGGGCGTAGTCGCTGCGCGCGGCGCCGGCGCCGCCACCGCCACCCATGGTGGGGCATCTCTGCAGGGCCACGGCAGCTCGTTCGCGCCGTCACACGGGGGCACCCCGCCGCCGCGCGGCGGTGCCGGGCAGGCGCGGGGTGGGTACCCATCCCAGCCGCAGCACGGGCCGTCCCGCGGTTCCGAGCCGCGCGGCAACCCGCAGCGCGAGGAGCATCAGCCGCAGCCGCGCGAGGCTCACCCACAGCACGAGGCGCACGCCGCGCAATCGCGGCCCGAGCAGCGTCTAGCCCGGCAGCCGCAAGCGGCCCACGCGGAGCGCACGACGCCTGCGCCGGCATCGCATCCACAGCAGCGCACGGCGCACGTAGCGGCGTCGCATCCGCAGCAACGCACGGCGCACGCGACGCAGCCTCGCCCGCAGCAGCACGCCACACGCAGCGCCGAGCCGCAGCGTCAGGCACGCAACGCCGACTCGCGCGGCGAGCATCCCCACGGCTGAACTCGAGCGACAGGTGCCGCGGCGCAAGCTTCGCCGGTGAGCGCTGACAGTCAGCGCAACCGAGCGGTGGTAGCCTCGGCCAACTTCTGATGGCCTTCGAGGGAGACACACATGTCCAGTCAAAGCTTGCGTTTATCCGTGTGCCTGAGCGCGCTTGCGCTCTCCATGTCGGCGGTGGTGTTCGCTGCAAACCTGCAGCAGGCGCTCGCGGACACACAGGCCGCGCAGAATGAGCTCGAGGCCGCACAGGCCGCCGAGGCGAGGGCGCACGGCCTGATTCAGAGCGCGCATCAGCAGAGGGTGCGGGCCATGCAGGATATGGCGCGTGCGAATGCCGACCTGCAGAAGGCCTATGCAGCTCGCGCGGCGGCCGCCAAGGATGCGAAGCAGGCTGCTGCTGACCGCAACGCCGCCGCGGCGGCGCAGGCACTGGCGGCGGCTGATACGCAGCGGGCGAATTCGGAGAACGCCTATGCTTCCGCCGAGGCCTCCTACCAACAGGCTTCCGAGCAGCTGGCCGGGGCGGAGCAGAAAGCGGCGCGCGCGCGGCTCGCCGCAAAAACGGTCGCCGACAAGATCGCTCTCGCCAACTGGGCTGACGCCGTTCGCGACCAACAGGCCGCCGACGCAGCCTATGCGCGTGCCGCTGCAGACTTCAAGACGGCAGCTGACGCAAAGGCTGCCGCCGAGAATCGGGTTGCGGATGCCGTGGCCATCCTCAACTCGCCAACGGCGAGCGTCGCGCAGCTCAATGCCGCGGCAGCGCAGGTCACCGCGGCCAACTCCGATCTGAGGAAAGCCGCTAACGATCAGGCTGCGGCCGCCGGCGCACGCGCGAAGGCGAGCAACGACGAGCTGGCGGCATTCGGACGCGTGTTGGGCGCCTACCGGCAAATCCAGGCCGCGAGCAAGGATGCGCACCTGGCGCAGCTCGATGGCCAGGTGACCGCGGCGGCGGAAGCTGCCGCGAAGGCTGACAAGGCGCGCGCGCAGGCGGCGGATGCGGCGGCTGGCGCCAATCGCGTGGCAGCCGAGAAGGCAATCGCCTCGATCGATGCCGATCAGGCGTCCGCAAGTGCCCTGACGGGAGCGGCCGCAGGCGGCAGACGGGCCTTCCACGCCGATCTCATTGCGGGCTGGCGCGCGCGCTCAGCCGCTGGTGCCGCGAATGCAAAGGCGGAGACTGCAGTCGCCGCCGCCGCGCGCGACCTGTCCCAGGCGGCGGCCCAGCGGACGCAGGCCGTGGCGGATCTGAAGAAGGCTGCGGCACAGGCGTAACAAACGCCGTCGGGGTGCGGACCGGCTAAAGCACCCGGCGCAGCCAGGCCGCGATGTCCGCGACTTCCTGCGGGCTGACGCTGTGGGGCATCGGATAGGTGTGCCACTCGACCGCGTAGCCTGCCGACTCGAGCCAGGCGCGCGCATGCTCACCGAGGACGGGTGCGACAATCGGATCCTGAAGCCCGTGTGCGAGAAAGATCGGCGTCGCCTCATTGGCCGGCGCGCGCTCGCTCTTGAAGCGCTCGGCGAGCAGCAGGTAGCACGACAGTCCCATGATCCCGGCCAGTTTCTGCGGGTAGCGCGTGCCCGCTACGATCGCGAGCGCGCCGCCCTGCGAGAAGCCGGCGAGCACGATGCGCTCGCTAGGAATCCCGCGCTCGTTCTCGCGCCGGATCAGTGCATCGACCAGCCCCTGTGAGGCGCGGATGCCGGTCTCGTCCTCGGGACCGCGGCGCTCGAGACTGACGATGTCGTACCAGGCGCGCATGGCGAAGCCGCCATTGAGGGTGACCGGGCGGATCGGGGCGTGCGGGAACACGAAGCGCAGCGCCCGCTCGCCCGGGCGCACCAGCTCGGGCACGATCGGCTCGAAGTCATGGCCGTCGGCGCCGAGCCCGTGCAGCCAGATGACTGCTGCGGACGGGTTGGGTCCCGTCTCGACCTCGACCGCTTCACGTGACACCGGCGCCCCCTACACTCACGCTCAAGTACGGCATGGTAGTGCACGCGGGCCGCGTGCGAAACGGAAGACGAAGGAGGTGCGATGAGTCCACGCCGGCGGCGCCGGTGGCGCCCGTGGCCCGGCATAGCGACCCGGCGGCGCTGGCTGCGGACGCTGCGCCGCACACCCTGGCCGCTCAAGCTGGCCGTCGGCCTTGCCACGGCTGCTGTTGTGGCGCTCGCCGTCAACGGCATCTATCAGCTGATCCGTAAGCCCACCGAGCTCTTCTTTCCGGTGAGCGGCTCGCTGTATAAGACCCCGGCGCAGACCTGGAGCGACTACGCGCCGCTGTTTCGCCGCTATTCGACCGCCGCGATCTCAGCGCCGCTGCTCGCCGCGCTCGCGCAGGTGGAGGGCTCCGGCAACCCGCTGGTGCGCACTTACTGGCGCTGGGCCTGGGCGTCGCGGCCCTTCGATGTGTACCGGCCGGCCTCGAGCGCGGTCGGCATGTACCAGGTTACGGATGGCACCTTTGAGGTAGCTCGCCACTACTGCATCCATCATCACGAGCTGACGCGCGAGGGTCCCTGGAACGACCTCGGCTCCTGCTGGTTCAACCGGCTCTACCTGCGGGTGCTGCCAGGCGATGCCGTCGAGCTCACGGCCGCATACCTCGATCTCGAGGTGACGCAGATCCTGGCGCGGCAACGCCGCGCCGCGCGGCCGCCCGAGGTGGGGCAGGTTGCCGCCGTGGTGCATCTGTGCGGCGCGGGTGCCGCCGAGGCGTACGTGCGGCGGGGACTTAAATTCACCGCGGGTGAGCGCTGCGGCGATCACGACCCGCGCGCGTATCTCGTGCGGGTGTCTGCCATGCAGGCGGTGTTCGCGCGCTTCGCGGCCGCCGAGGAGGCGGACGGCGACGCTCAGTGATGATGGCCGCCGTCGCCGTGCACGTGACCGTGCGCGAGCTCCTCCTCGCTCGCGGCGCGCACCGCGGTGATCTCGATCTCGAAGTTGAGATTGCGCCCGGCGAGCGGGTGGTTGCCATCGAGCGTCACCATGTCGCCTGCGATGTGCGTGACGGTTACCGCTTGGTGACCATGGTCGGTGCCTGCCTGCAGCCGCATCCCGACGCGCAGATTGGCGATGCTCTTGAGCGCCCGGCGCGGCACTTTCTGCACCAGCGCCTGATCGTATTCCCCGTAGCCGTCGGCGGCGGGAACGGTCACTTTGAGCCGTTCGCCGACGTCGTGGCCGGCGAGCGCGCGTTCCAGGCCCGGCACAAGGTTGCCGTGGCCGTGCAGGTAGGCGAGCGGCTCGCCGCCCGCGGAGCTGTCCAGTACCTTGTCCGCGTCGTCCTTGAGGGTGTAGTGGATGCTGACAACATCGTTCTGGGCTATGGGCATAAAGCGTCCGATATGAAAAGCTGCACGCGCGGAGCCTCGCAGAATACCATTAGCACCCCTTTGCAACTGAGCGGCGACCCCTTACAGGCGCCCACGAGGATAGGCCCGCATGAGATTCGCCCGACTGGTGTTGCTCGCCGCCGCATCGGCAATCACCGCGCTCGCCGCAGCCGCCGAAACCAAGGATGCAGGAAATCCCGCCATGGCCGCCGACAATCCCTTCGCCCATCCGAGCCCGCTGCAATTCGAGTTCCCGCAGTTCGACAAGGTGCACGACGCCGACTACCTGCCGGCTATCGAGGCCGGCATGCGCGCGCAGCTGAAGGAGGTCGCCGCGATCGCCCACAACCGCCAGCCGCCGACTTTCGACAACACCATCGTGGCGCTCGAGCGCTCCGGGCAGCTGCTCGATCGCGCGACCACCGTGTTCTACAACCTGAGCTCCTGCAACACCGACCCTGCGATGCAGAAGGTCGAGACGCAGGTGGCGCCGAAGCTCGCGGCGCACCAGGACGCCATCTTCCTCGATCCGGCGCTCTGGGCGCGCGTCGACGCGCTCTATCAGAAGCGCGCGAGCCTCAAGCTCGACCCCGAGTCGCTGCAGCTCCTCACCCGCTACCACGTGCAGTTCGTGCGTGCCGGCGCGCAGCTCGCTCCCAAGGACAAGGAGCGGCTCAAGGCCATCAACGAGCAGCTGTCCACGCTCACCACGCGCTTCCGCCAGAACGTTCTCAAAGCCACGGCCGACGGCGCCGTGGTGGTGGATAACGTCGCCGAGCTCGACGGCCTCACGCCGGTGCAGATCGGCGCCGCGGCGCAGGCGGCCAGCGACCGCGGCCTCACCGGCAAGTGGGTCATCCCGCTGCAGAACACGACCCAGCAGCCGGTGCTTGCGAGCCTCACCAACCGTGCGGTGCGCGAGCGTATCTATCGTGCCTCGGTCAGCCGCGGACTCGACGGTGCCACCGACAACCGCGGCGTGATCACGCAGCTGGTGCAGCTGCGCGCCGAGCGCGCGGCGCTCCTCGGCTACCCCGATCATGCCGCCTACGTGCTCGAGGACGAGTCGGCCGGTAATCCGGCGGCGGTCGCCGACATGATCAAGCAGGTGGCTCCGGCGGCGCTCAGGCGCGCGCGCGAGGAGGCCGCCGACATCCAGAAGCTGATCGACGCACAGGCCGCCGCGCGCGGCGTAGCCTCCTTCACACTCGAGCCCTGGGACTGGAGCTTCTACTCAGAGCAGGTGCGCAAGGCTCACTACGCCTTCGACCAGGCGCAGGTGGCGCCGTACTTCGAGCTCGAGCACGTGATGCGCGACGGCCTGTTCTATGCCGCGCACGAGCTCTACGGCTTGAGCTTCAAGGAGCGCAGGGACCTGCCGGTTTACCAGCCCGACGTACGCGTCTTCGAGGTCTCGGACGTTGACGGCAAGCCGCTTGCACTCTTCATCGCCGACTATTTCGCCCGTGGCAACAAGGAGGGCGGGGCGTGGATGAACAGCTACGTCAATCAGTCGAAGCTGTTTGGCCGCCACCCGGTGGTCGCCAACCATCTGAACATCCCCAAGCCTCAGGCCGGCCAGCCCGTGCTGCTCACCTTCGATGAGGTGACCGGCATGTTCCACGAGTTCGGCCATGCCATTCACGGCATGCTCTCCAACGTGCATTATCCGACGCTGTCGGGCACCGCCGTACCGCGCGACTTCGTCGAGTACCCTTCGCAATACAACGAGATGTGGGCCCGTGAGCCGAAGGTGGTCGAGCACTACGCGCACGACTACCGCAGCGGCGCGCCGATGCCCCCGGAGCTGCTCGCCAAGGTGCTCGCCGCGACGCGCTTCAACCAGGGCTACGCGACGCTCGAGTACATCGAGGCGGCGCAGGTCGATCTCGCCTGGCATCTGATCGACGCCGCGCACACCCCGACGCCTGCCGGGGTGCCGGCGTTCGAGGCGAGCGCGCTCGAGCAGGCCGGGCTCGAGTACGCGCCGGTGCCGCCGCGCTATCACTCGGACTACTTCTCGCACATCTTCGCCGGCGGCTACTCGGCCGGCTACTACGCCTATCTGTGGAGCGAGGTGCTGGCGCGTGATACCGGACAGTGGTTCCACACCCACGGCGGCATGACGCTCGAGAACGGCGAGACGCTGCGTCGCATGGTGCTGTCGCGCGGCCGCAGCGAGGACCCGCAGGTGATGTTCCGCAACTTCTACGGCCGTGCCCCCGACATCGAGCCGCTGCTCGAGTACCGCGGGCTTGCGGGCGGCAACTGAGCGGGTGAGGCGCGGCCGCCCTCAAGGCGGCGTGGCGCGGCGCGTACGGTCGATGGCCGCGATCAGGGCGTAGAAGGACTCGAGCAACGGCAGGCTGAGACCGAGCGCGCGGGCGCGCTGGCGCGCGAATCCGAGCGTCTCGTGCACCTCGAGCGGACGCCCGGCGAGCAGGTCCTGGAGCGAGGACATGCGGTGCTCCGGCGCGCTGGTGCGGTATTCGCTCCCCAGGGCGAGCAGCCGCGCGACGGCATCGGGCTCCGGCAGCGAGCACAGGCTGGCCGCGGGCAGCACCGCGTGATCGCTCAGGGGGATACCGAGCGCCGTCGCGAGCGCACCCGTCTCGCGCACCAGCCGTGTCAGCAGCAGCGCCGCATCAGGATCCGAGAGGAACTTCCAGGTCTCGGCACGCGTCGCCACCGATAGCGCCATGAGGCCCACCCAGCCGCAGAACTTCGACCATTCGAGGCTGACGATCTCGCGCGTCGCCGCGGCGCGCACGCCCGCAGCGTCGATGGTACGGGCGAGATCGCGCGCCCGGGAGGTCTGCGCGCCGTCGAGCTCGCCGATCATGATGTTGACGTTACGTGTGAACAGCACCGCGCCGTCGGCGAGCAGCTCACCGCTGGTGTCGGCGAGTGCGCCCAGCACGTGCTCGCGGCCGAAGGCGGCGCTCAGCAGCTCGTTCTTCAGCGGGCCGTTCTGTATCGACAGCGTGACATCGAAGTGCGCCGACTTAAGCGTCGCGAGCGCCGCGGCGGTGCCAGGCGTCTTGGTGGCGACGATGAGCGCGCCGGCGCTGCGCAGCGTGCGCGGCTCGCGCAGCGTGCGCACGGCAGCCGTGAACTCGGCGAGCCCGCGGATGCGCACGCCGTGCTGCTCGAGCTCGGTGGCGCGCGCGCCGCGCGCCAGCATCGCCACGCGCTGCCCGGCGCGCGCCAGGTGCGCACCGACGATCGAGCCCATGGCGCCGGCGCCGAGGATGGCGAAGTCGAACTCGGGCATGGCGCGCGGCCGCCTCTAGAGTGCCTCGGCGATGTCCTGCATGAGGCCACGGTCCTGCGGCTTGGTCTCGGGCGGATAGCGATGCAGCACCCGTCCGTCGCGAGCGATCAGGAACTTCTCGAAGTTCCAGCTGATATCGCCGGCGAAGCCGGTGGCGGGCGAGGTGAGGAAGCTATAGAGCGGATGGCGGCTCGCGCCGTTGACGTCCAGCTTGGCACTCAGCGGGAAGCTCACATCGTAGCTGGCCTTGCAGAATGCGGTGATTTCCGCCTCGCTTCCCGGCTCCTGTCCGCCAAACTGGTTGCAGGGAAAGCCGACCACGCTGAAGCCCTCGGCGGCGAGCTCGCGATGCAGCTGCTCGAGACCTGCGTACTGCGGCGTGAGGCCGCAGCGGCTCGCGACGTTCACGGCCAGCGTGACCTTGCCGCGCAGCTCGCCGAGCAGGTCTCCGGCGCCATCGATCCGTTTGACCGCGATGTCGTAAAAGCCGCTCATGGGCCGCTCCTTGCCGGCGGCGATGCCGTGTGCATGTACGATACACCAGCGGCGGGATTAACATCCGCGCAGCGCTTTCGGGCGGGGAGACAGCGATGGCTTACGGGCTCAACAAGGCCGAGACCGCCAAGGCGGTCGAGACACTCAACCATATACTCGAGCTGGAGCTCGCCGGGCTGGTGCGCTACCTGCACTACAGCTTCATGATCTTCGGCCACAACCGCATCCCAATCGTCGCCTGGCTGCGCGGCCAGGCGGATGAGTCGCAGGCGCACGCCGTGCAGGCCGGCGAGCACATCACCAACCTCGGCGGCCACCCCTCGCTGCGTATCGGCGCGCTGCTCGAGACCCACAAGCACAATGTCGATGAGATTCTGCGCGAGGCGCTGTCGCACGAGGAGGAGGGGCTCACCGAGTACCGCCGGCTGCTCGAGCTCACCGCGGGCCGCAACATCATGCTCGAGGAGTACGCGCGCGCCCAGATCGCCGCCGAGGAGGCGCACGTCGCGGACATCGGCAAGATGCTGCGCAAGCCGGGCTCGATCACCTGATGTAGCACCGCGTGCGCATCATCGCCGTCAGCAACATCAAGGGTGGGGTGGGCAAGACCACCACCGCCGTGAACCTCGCCTACCTGTGCGCCGCGTCCGGCCGGGCGACGCTGCTCTGGGACCTCGATCCGCAGGGTGCCGCGACCCACGGCCTCGAGGGCGAGCCGCAGGAGCACGCCTCGGCCGGCAAGCTCGTCAAGGGCAAGCGCGAGCTCCCGGAGCTGGTGATGTCCACCGGCTACCCGCACCTCGACCTGCTGCCGGCGGATTTTTCCTACCGCAACTTCGCGGTGCACCTCGCCCGAGCGCGCCACCCGACCGAACGGCTATTGCGCATGAGCCGTTCGCTGCGCGAGATCTACGACACGCTGATCCTCGACTGTCCGGCGGGCATCTCGCTGCTCACGGAGAACGTGCTGCGCGCTGCCGACAGCGTGATCGTGCCGCTCGTGCCATCGCCCTTGTCGGTCCGCATGCTCACGCAGCTGACCGATTTCCTGGCCCGCGAGGAGTGGACCGATCTGACGCTGCTGCCGTTCTTCTCCATGGTCGACCGCCGTCGCTCGCTGCACGAGCAGCTGATGACGGAGACGCGCGCGAGGATTCCGCAGCTGCTCGCCACGCACGTCCCTTACCGCAGCGACATCGAGCGCATGACGCTGCGCCGTGCGCCACTGCCGGCGTTCGCGCCGAAGAGTGAGGCGGCGCTCATCTACGCGGCGCTCTGGGCCGAGATGGAAGCGCGCATGGCCGCAGAGCCGCGGCGCGGGCTGCTTCAGCCGCTCGGCGCCGGCGCCGGGCCGTCCGCCGCCGCGAGCGCCCCGGTGAGCACGATGGCCTCCACCGCGTAGCCCGCCTCGATCCAGGCCTCGAGGCCGCCCTTGAGCGGTCGCACGCGCAGAAAGCCGCCGTCCATGAGAAGCCGCGCAGCCTTGGCGGCGGAGGCCTCATTCGGGCAGGTGCAATAGATGATGATCTCCCGATCGCGCGGCAGCTCGGTCAGATGGCGCACCACGTCCTGCACCGGCAGGTGCAGCGCGCCGGGAATCCGCCGCAGCTCCAGCGTCCGTGCGGTTGGCGAGCGCACATCGACGATCACCGGCGCCGCGCCCGCATCGATCCGCGAGCGCAGCTCCTCGACGGTGATGCGCGCCATGTCGAGCGCCGCGTAGAAGCGCCGGCGGTCCCACCAGCGGTAGACGATGTAACCCGCGAGCAGTACGACGACGATGACGGCCAGGGCGCCGCCGACATGCGCTGCCTGCGGCAGCAGCTGCTCGATCTGCCGGCGCAGCAGCAGCCCGAGCAGCAGCGCCGTTCCCACCCACAGCGATCCGCCGAGCGCGCTGCAGAGGGCGAAGCGCGGCACATCCATTCGGGTGGCGCCGGCGAGCGGTGGGGCCAGCAGTGCGAGCCCAGGCACGAACTTGGCGAATACCAGCGCGCGCGGGCCCCAGCGCTCGAACGCGATCTGCGTCTGGCTGACGCACGAGTCGGGCGACAGCGAGATCCGGCATAGGATGCTCATCACACGCCCGCCGTACAGGCGCCCGGCGACGTACCAGCAGGCATCCGCGATCAGGCAGGCGGCGAGCGCCAGGGCGAAGAGCGCCCCGCCCGGCAGTCGGCCGTTGGCGGCCATGGCGCCGGCGACCACCAGCGTCGGTACCGCGGGCACGGGCAGCCCGAGCTGCTCGAGCAGGACATTGACGAATACGAGACCGAGACCGATGGGGCTGCGCACCGATCGATCTTGCGCGTGCCCATCTCAGGCGACAAGACGACTCCCGAAGGAGCGATGCGTCCTCCGAAGGAGAACGGTGGCGCGGCCGGGAAGCGCGCGCCGCCTGGTCAGCTCGGGAATTTCTTGAAGAGGGCGTCGACCGCGGCGTCGATGCGCTTCTCGGCGACGGCTCCGCTGGCGCCGTAGAGATCCTGATCGACGGAGGCATGCCAGAGCGCCTCGCGGCTCTTGGCGTCGTAGAGATCGATGCCGATCATCCCCTGCCGGTACGTGTACGGCCCGCCCCAGCCGTACGGGCCCCATGGGCCTCCCCAGCCGCCCCAGCCCCAACCCGGGCCCCAACCGTAGCCCCAGCCGCCCGCGTACCAGTCGACGGCGAGGGTGCTGCCGATACCATAGCCGACCAGGCAGTCGGCATTGCTGCTGACGGGCTGGACTCCGAGTGTCTGCATGTGAGCGGCAATTGCCGCGCGCAGGCGGCTCTCGTTCACGGGATTTGCGACCGTGCTGCGCATCGGGTTGTCGGTATGGAACGCGCCGGCCCAGGCGTAGGTCTTGCATTGCCCGGAGTGAAACGCTGAGCGGTTCACATCCGACCGTACCTGCAGAGCGCAGCCCGCGAGAGCTGCTATCCCGAGGCCCAGGGCCATCTGAGTGAGGATCCGTGTGAGCATGCGCAACACCTCTCGCCGCCGCGCGATACCGAAGCACCGCGTGCTTGCCTCAACGCGCCCCCGCCGGGTGCGTTGACAGCGAGATCATGCGCCGCAGGTCCGGCCGGCCGCAATGCGACCTAAGGATTTCGCAACGTGTTGATTCCAGTTGATAATGATCCGATGCAGCGACCCCCGAAAGCGTACGTTTCCTGGAGCTCCGGCAAGGACAGCGCGTACGCGCTGTGGCGGGCGCGCACGACAGGCCTCGCCGAGATCGCAGGCGTGCTCACGACGCTGAGCGAGGCATACGGCCGCGTCGCGATGCACGGTGTGCGTGACAGCCTCCTCGAGCGGCAGATCGCGGCTCTCGGGCTCCCGGCGCTGCGGGTGATGCTGCCGACTCCCTGCCCGAACGAGATCTACGAGGAGCGCTTTGCGCGGGCGTGCGAGGAGCTCAAGGCACAGGGCGTGCGCCATATCGTGTTCGGCGATCTTTTTCTCGAGGACATCCGCGCCTACCGCGAGCGGCAGCTCGATGCGCTCGGCATGCAGGCGATCTTTCCGCTCTGGCAGCGTGAGACCTCAGGTCTCGCCCACGAGATGATCGCGAGCGGACTCGTTGCGCACCTCGTATGCGTCGATCCGCGGCGCCTGAATGCGGCGTTCGCCGGGCGGCGCTTCGACCGTGAGCTCCTTCAGGACCTGCCCGCGGGCGTCGACCCGTGCGGCGAGAACGGTGAGTTCCACACCGTCGTATCCGCCGGGCCGATGTTCAGCGCGCCGATTCAGGTGCGCCGGGGCGAGGTCGTGGAGCGCGACGGCTTCGTGTTCGCCGACGTCATCGCTGAGGCATAGCGCCGCAGTCGCAGCCGCGCGAGCACGATGCCGGCGAGCACGAGCAGCGTCAGGTCACCGAGCGAGCCGCCGCCACCGCCCGACTTTGCGGGCGGCGGCGTGCTGCTCGGCAGGGTGGCAAATGCCGCCTGCGCGTTGATGAATCCGTAACCGGTTGCAAAGTCCGGCGAGGGATCATCCATGGCCGAGGCGGTGCTGCGGATCGCGCTGTAGATCGCGGTCGGCGTGAGCGAGGAGTCCGCCTGCAGCATGAGCGCCGCCAGTCCGGCCGCGTGTGGCGTTGCGGCGGAGGTGCCGAGGTAGTTCGGCAGGCTGGCGTCGTTCGCGCAGCCGGCGACGGTTGAGGTGTCGACGAAGCCGGTGCCGGCGATGAAGAAACCGAAGAAGGTGGTGTTGACGCCGTCGGGGCCCACGAAGTCCGGTTTCTGCGGCACGACCGCTGTTGCCAGGCGGGTGCCGGTGTTGTCGAAGAGGATCGGCGAGCCACCGAGCGACGAGTAGCCCTCGAGCTCGGCCTTTGCGACCGTGCCGCAGGGCGCGGTGTCAGCGAAGAACGCTGCCCCGACGGTCGCCGCATTGGGATCGTTCGGATGTCCCTGGATGGTCGCATTGTTGGTGGGCGCAAAGTTGGCGAAACTGCTGCCCGCGCCGTCGTCCTCCCAGGCGACTTTGATGCGTCCCGGAGCGGGGCTGCCGGAAGCGAGGCCAACGGAGATGTTGACCGTGCCGGCCGCGGTGTTCGCGCCACCGGCCGCGTCTGCGGGATTGCCGAGGATCAGCACCTGCACAGGGTCCGTCCCCGGCGCATTAACGCCGGTGCAAGTCTCGCTCGTGCCGTCGAGGTTGAAGACGATGTAGCTGGCCGGCGCTGTTACGCACAGATCGATCTGGCTGCTGGCACCCGGGCTGTTCGGGTAGCCGGTCACGTACGGCTGATCCCACTCGACGACCACGGCGACGAACTCCCCGGGAATCAGGGCCGGGACGTTGATCGTCAGCGTCGTCGCGGTGGTGGCGCCGGTGGCATCGAAGTTGAGCAGCGTCTCGCCGGCTTCCGGACCGCTGCCGGCGTTAAATTTAGGGGCCGTGTTGTCGTAAGCCAAGTTGCTGTCGTTGCCGGCTGCGGAGAAGTAGGCGACTCCGTTGCCGTACACGGTGTCGATCGACAGGCCGACGATACCGGTCTGGAAGAAGGGCTCATCGAAGTAGCCGACGTCGTCAGCGATGACCTTGGCTCCCGCGCTGGCGAGCGCCTGGATGCCGTTGGCGAAATCCGCCTCGCCGTTGTCGGCGCTGTAGAACGCGAGGCTCGCCCCGGGAGCGACCGCATGCACGATCTGCAGCATCGCGCGGCCCTCATCGGCGAACGGCAGCTCGATCGGGTAGCCGAAGTCCGCTATGCAGCCCGGGACATCCACTCCGCTTACGGTTTGGTCGGCGGGCTCCTGCAGGACATTGACGTTCGCCGGCAGCGCCCCGGTCGACGCGTCCGTCTCGGCATCGGTGGTGATGCCATTCTCGCTGGCGTAACCCGTCGGACCCGTGGCTGGCGGAACGACAATGCCAGCGATCGTCTGGCCCTGATTCGCTGCGTATATGGAGTAGCAATCGAAACTATCGGAGAGGATACCGACGGTGACGCCTGTCCCGTCAACCGTAGAGTGGCTCGATCGTACTGCGGCCGTGCCCTGCACGAAGTCGCCCTGAGTGGCGACCACGGCCCGGGTCCGCGACATCGCCGCGCGGAGCGAGGTGACCTCGGCGCGCGCCGCCGCCGACTCGATCGCACTCACCGGCAGCCAGCCGCTCACGTCGTTGCGAAACACCGCCGCGTGCTCGAGCCCGAGGCTCTCGAGCGCCTCCTTGAGCTGCTGCGGGTCGCCGCGCGTCACGGCATCGATGGTCACCAGGGCAGGAGTACCGGCGCCTCGCTGCACGAACTTAGCCGCGGGATTCATCGCGTGCAGGTTTGCAGCCGAACTATTGGCGTGCGCATGGCGAGCGATATCGGCAAGCGCCGCATCGAGCTTGCCGCCGAAGCCGCTCCTCATCTGCGCGGCGCTGCGGCCGCCGAAGGCCATGAGGGGGGCGTTGCCCGGGAGTGTCTTCGGGTGCCGGGTTCCGCTCCCGGGACCTGGCGTCGCGGCAGCGATCACTACGCTGAGCAGGGCTACGGCGGCGGCGGAAAACCGGTGCAGTGACATCGTGAGAGCCCCCTGAGTATTGATGAGCTTGGACTCACTTATAGCCGATCGGTTCGCGCCGCGCAGCGCTCAGCGAACCGGCGGCGCCCCTCGCTGCTGAGCAATGCAATTGGTTACGGGTGCGAGGCAACAGCGCGCGTCGGCGATGCGCGACAGCTCAGTGAATCGGGGCGCCGCCCTTGACCTGTGGGCGCCGCCGCTGCAACAGGGCGTAGCTGCCGATGCCGAGCCACACGACATTCAGTGCCGCCGAGGGGTACGCGCCGTTCCAGCCGCTGTTCACGACGAAGCCCACCGCGCCGACGATGTTCATGTAGTGATACACCCTGGAGTCACCCGTCACCTTGCCCGAGGAGAGCAACGCGTAGGCCCCTACGATCAACGCGGCGCCGATCCAGCCGGCCACCTCGATGGCGATTTTCATGCAGCTCCCTGTTTCGGGCGGATGACAGTCGCGCGCCACTTTACCGGTTTCGGGGCCACGGATGTGCTGCCGGTCACATTCGCGGCAGCACGAGTGTTAAGTGCCCGCAATGTGTTGCGCGCGCGGGCTTTGGTTCCCATCGTGCGAGGCGCCGGGTGTGCACTGTGCACTCCCCCCAAAGGCGGACGCGCCGCGAGGCGGCGGTCCCTACAATGCCGCGTGCTGACAGACCCATGGAACTGGAGATTGAAATGGAAGTTGTTGCGCTTTCGATTGTTCTGACGTTTGCGTTGCTGGTGGGACATCTGGCGTCGGTGGTTGGAGACCGTCTGGCGCGCTCCCAGTCCTGAGCGCGGGCCCCACATGGTGAGTGAGAGCGCCGCCTGCGGGCGGCGCCGTTGTTTTTGGGGTCTGGTGTAGGATCGCCGCTTCGCAGCGAGCGGAGCCGCACCATGCGCACCACACCCTGGCTGGCGATCACGGCGCTACTGGTATCGGGGTCGATGCCTGCGTGGAGTCAGAGTCCGGCGACCACCACACAGCTGCCCGCGGGGGCCGGTCGCGAGATTGCGGCTGCCAAGTGCACCAGCTGCCACGATGCGAGCCGTCTCGTCGTCCCAGGCTACACGCGTGAGGGCTGGCAGGCCGTCATCGAGCGGATGACGAAGCTCGGCGTCACGCTCACAGCCGAGCAACTGCCGCTGCTCACCGATTACCTGGCGCGGACCTTTCCCGCCGCGCCGAAGCCGGCCGCGAGGCTCGTCTCGGGGAGCGTGCGGGTGTCGTTCAGGGAGTGGGCGGTGAAGACTCCCGGCGCGTTCCCTCACGACCCGCTCGCCACCGCCGATGGCGCGATCTGGTACACGGGCCAGCGCGCGAGCTTGCTGGGACGTATCGACCCGGCGAGCGGTGCGATCCGCGAGTACCCGACCCGCGTTCCGCAATCAGGTCCGCACGGTCTGGTGGCCGATTCTGCCGGCAACATCTGGTTCACCGCCAACAGTGCCGGCTACATCGGCAAGCTCGACCCGGCGAGCGGAGCCATCACCGAGTACCAAATGCCCGACCCCCGGGCGCGTGACCCGCACACCGCCATCTTCGATCAGCACGGCGTGCTGTGGTTTACGGTCCAGGGCGCCGATCTCCTGGGGCGGCTCGTACCCCAAAGCGGCGAGGTGCGGCTGTTCGCGCCCCCCACCGCGCGCGCCTTGCCGTACGGCATGGTCGTGAACTCCGCAGGCGTGCCGTTCTTTGCCGAGTTCGGCAGCAACCGCATCGGGCGGATCGACCCCGCGAGTCTCACCGTGCGCGAGTATGTACTGCCGGACGCAGCTGCGCGCCCGCGTCGGCTCGCCATCACCTCGGACGATGCGATCTGGTATTCGGACTATGCGCGCGGCTTCCTCGGGCGGCTCGACGCGGGCAGCGGGGCGGTGCGCGAATGGCCGTCGCCCGGGGGCGCCGCCTCGCAGCCGTACGGCATCACAGCGCTGCACGATGTGATCTGGTACAGCGAGTCGGGCGTCACACCCAACACGCTGGTGCGCTTCGACCCGAGCTCACAGCGCTTTCAGTCGTGGGCGATTCCTTCCGGCGGCGGCGTGGTGCGCAACATGATGCCGACGCGTGACGGAGGACTTGTGCTCGCGGAAAGCGGCGTCGGCAAGCTCGCGCTCGTCGATATCGAGTAGCGCGCCCTCAGGCCGCGCGGGCGGACTCCTGGTGGCGGCTCACGGCGCTGCCGTCATCGCGCTTCAGACCGTAGAACACGAGCGTCGAGATGAGCGTCGCAACACCGAGCACCAACAGCGCCTCGTGAATTCCAGTGAGCAGCTCCCCCGGCGCGGTATGGAAGCGGTCGGGAACGAACAGCGCCGTGACCAGCGAGGCGAGTGCTACCGCGAAGCTGATGGACAGCTGCTGGCCGGTGCTGGCGATGGTGCTGGCATCGCTCGCCGCCGCGCCGCTCACGTCGGCGTACACCAGGGTGTTCATGCTGGTGTACTGGAGCGAAGCGAAGAGTCCGAACGCAAACACCTGCAGCACGATGACCCATACCGGGGTCGCGCGGCCGATGGTGGCGAACAGCAGGATCAGCAACCCGAGCATCACGGTGTTCGAGACCAGCACCGCGCGATAGCCGAAGCGCGCCAGGATGCGCGGCATGAGCGTTTTCAGGCCCATGGCGGCGAAGGCCTGCGACATCATGAGGAGCCCCGACTGGATGGGCGTATAGCCGAGCCCCACCTGGAAGAGCAGCGGCAGCAGGAACGGGATGCCGCTGATGCTGATGCGCGTGAAGAAGCCGCCGCTCACGGCGGCGCGGAAGGTGCGGATACGGAACAGCGCCAGGTTGAGCAGCGGATACAGGCTGCGCGCGGCGTGCAGGCCGTAGCCGGCGAGCAGCGTGAGCGATAGCAGCAGCAGCCCGATGACCTCGGCGCTGCTCAGGCTGTGCTCGCCGAACACCTCGAGTACGTAGGAGAGCAGGGCGATCCCCGCGCCGAACAGGATCAATCCCACCAGATCGAGGCGCGGTGTCTGCGCCTCGCGGTAGTCGGGCAGGTAACGTCTAACGAGGTACAGTCCTGCCATGCCGATCGGCACGTTGATGAAGAAGATGACGCTCCAGTGTGCGTAGCCAGTGATCAGGCCGCCGGCGAGCGGACCAAACAGCGGCCCGAGGAGCCCGGGCACGGCGACGAAGCTCATGGCGCGAACCAGCTCGGACTTGCCGAAGGAGCGCACCAGAGTGAGCCGACCGACCGGCACCATCATCGCGCCGCCGCAACCCTGCAGCACGCGGAACGCCACCAGCCAGTGGATGTTGCGCGCCACGCCGCACAGCAGTGAGCCGAGGGTGAACAGTCCGATCGCGCCGGCGAACACGCGGCGCGTGCCGAAGCGGTTTGCCATCCAACCACTGATCGGAATGAAGACCGCGAGACTGAGGGTGTAGCTCGAGAGCACCGCCTTCATGCTGAGGGGCGCAACCCCGAGCGCGTGGGCGATGCCGGGAACGGCCGTGTTGAGGATGGTGGTATCGAGCGCCTGCATGAAGAACGCCACCGCCACCAGCCATGGCAGCAATTGCCGCGAGGCGGCGGCCTCAGCCGGCGGCAGATCCTCAGGTGTTGGCATGAGTTGTCACCACGACGCGATATACTGCCGGCCCGTCCCGCGAGCGGAGAGCCTCCATGTGCGACAGCGACTCGATGGATGACATGATCGAATATCAGCTGAAGTCGGCACAACTGTCGCGACGGCGCTTCGGCGCACTCACGCTCGGTACCGGGATGGTGTCGCTGCTGCCCGTGGCGGCGCACGCCGGCTGGATCGAGGACGCGGATGTGGAGATCAAGACCCCCGATGGCACCGCGGACGCCTACTTCGTGCATCCGGCCGATGGCGTCTGCCCCGGGGTGCTGATGTGGCCGGACATCTTCGGGCTGCGCCCGGCGTTCAAGCAGATGGCCCGCCGGCTGGCGGAGGCCGGCTACGCAGTACTGGTTCCGAACCCCTTCTATCGCACCAAGCGCGCGCCGACCGCGCCCGAGAATCCGGATTTCAACGACAAGCCGACGCGCGACGCGCTCATGGCGCTCATGGGTAGCCTGTCACCGGAGACGCAGGTCAGCGACGCGAAGACCTTCGTTGCCTGGCTCGACTCGCAACCATCCGTCGACCACAAGCGCCGCATGGGAACCATGGGTTACTGCATGAGCGGGCCGTTTACGCTGCGCGGGGCGGCGGCGCTCCCCGAGCGCATCGGCGCCGGAGCCTCGTTCCACGGCGGTGGCCTCGTCACCGACAAGCCGGACAGCCCGCACCTGGTGATCCCCAAGATCAAGGCGGGGTTTCTGGTCGCGATCGCCTCGAACGACGATCAGCGTCAGCCCGAGCAGAAGACCGTGCTGCGCGATGCGTTTGCCAAGGCGAAGCTGCCTGCCGAGGTCGAGGTGTACGCGGGGGCGCTGCACGGCTGGTGCCCGCCCGACTCGCGCGTCTATAACGACGAGCAGGCCGAGAAGGCGTGGAGCCGGATGCTGGCGCTCTTCAAGACTTCACTCGGGGAGTCCGCAGCGAAGAAGAAGAGGGCCTGAGCTCAGCCCGTTATGTCGCCCGCGGCGCGCGCCAGGAAGTCATCGTGGTCGGCTTTACCGGGCTGTGCCGCCTCGGTGAGGCTCGCATAGCTGAGCCAGCAGAACAGGCCCACTGCGAGACCGGATAGGGCGAGGAACAGGTATCCCCACACTGTGAGCACCACGGAAGCCCCCTGATTTTTGGCTGACCGAGCGTGTAAATAAGTGTCTGCTCACCACGCGCGGGATTCCGCGTCGCAGGTCACAGGTGGTGATGAATCCGCTGGACGCCGGCACGCCGCGCGTGGCTGCGGGCGCTGCAGCGTGAGTGGTGCGAGTCGTGCGTGGCGATGCGCTTCACTTAATTCAACGACTGCTCGCCGCTGGCACGCGCTGTGACGCGGCGTCGCGGCGCCGGTCGCTGCTGTCGCAGATCTCCCTGGTATTTTAGTTATCTCTACTCGCCTTATAGGACGAGTTAGTGCTATATGTTGCTTAAAATCGTCTATTTAGCCGAATTAACACAACATATATTTGGTGATACTATTCGCCTATAGGGGCGACTAAACGGATGCGTTATGAAGCTGACCGCCGCGTTGACCGATAAGGCCGTGCTGCAGGAGATCGGCGCGCGGCTTGAACGCCGCCGGATCGATGCGGCACTGACTCAGGCGCATCTGGCCGAGGAGGCCGGCGTCTCCAAACGCACGGTGGAGCGCATGGAGGCGGGCCGCAGCACCGACTTCGTCATGCTGTTGCGCGTCGCGCGTGTGCTTAAGCTCATCGAGCCGCTCGAGCAGTGGATACCCGACCTGCCGCAGAGCCCGCTGCTGCTGCTGAAAAGCCGCGGCCGTACGCGTCGGCGCGTGGGACATCCGCGGCGCCTGGCCACTGTCGCGAAGAAGTCCCGGCAGGCTCCGCCCTGGAAGTGGCGGGAGTAGCACGTGGCCAGTGTGGCGGAGGTACGCCTCTGGGGCCGCACGATCGGCGCAGTTTCCCTGGAAGAGGGCACGGCGAGCGCCGCTTTTCAGTACCACCCGGCTTTTCTTGGTAGTGGCATCGAGCTCGCACCGATCGTCATGCCTCTGGCGGCCCGGGTCTATCAGTTTCCGTCGCTCCCGCAGCCGGCCTTTCACGGCCTGCCGGGTCTGCTCGCGGATTCATTGCCGGATAAGTTCGGCAGCGCGCTGATCGATGCGTGGCTCGCGACCCAGGGCCGACGGCCCGAGAGCTTCAACGCCGTCGAGCGGCTCTGCTACATCGGAACTCGCGGCATGGGTGCGCTCGAGTTCGCGCCGGCCAGGGGGCCGCCGCTGCGAAAGTCTACGCAGGTGCACGTGGGCGAGCTCGTCAGGCTCGCCTCCGAGGTGCTGGCGCATCGCGCCTCACTGCAGGTGTCTTTCGCTCCTGGCCGCCGGCACACCGGGCTCACGGAGATGCTGCGGGTCGGCACCTCGGCGGGCGGTGCGCGCGCCAAGGCCATCATCGCCTGGAACCGCGACACCAACGAGGTGCGATCCGGGCAGGTGCCGGCACCGGAGGGCTTCGAGTACTGGCTGCTCAAATTCGACGGCGTCAGCGCCAACAAGGACAAGGAGCTCGAGGATCCCAGGGGCTACACGGTCATCGAGTACGCCTACGCCCTCATGGCCGCTGAGGCTGGGATCGAGATGACCGAGTCCCGGCTGCTCGAGGAGAGCGGTCGGCGACACTTCATGACGCGACGCTTCGATCGTCTGAGCGATGGCGGCAAGCTCCACATGCAATCACTGGCTGCCCTCGGGCACTTCGATTTCAACGCCGCCGGCGCCTACTCCTACGAGCAGGCCTTCGATCTCATGAAGCGGCTGCAGCTGCCGATGCGCGCCCGCGAGCAGCAGTTTCGTCGCATGGTGTTCAACGTCATCGCCCGCAATCAGGACGATCACGTGAAGAACATCGCCTTCCTCATGGACAAAACGGGCGCGTGGTCACTGTCACCCGCCTTCGACGTGACTTACGCCTACAACCCCACGGGGAGTTGGACCAGCCGGCACCAGATGACGATCAACGGCAAGCGCGACGACTTCACGCGCGAGGATTTCGAGGCGGTTGCCGAAGTGGCGGGGCTCAAGCGCGGCCGGCCGCAGACCGTCCTCGAGGAGGTGATGGAGACAGTTAAGAAGTGGCCGCGCTACGCGGGGACTGCGGGCGTATCCGCCCACCAGCGGGAGCAGATCGGTCGGGCGCTGCGCTTGAGGTTCGATCGTCGCGGTGTCCTTACATCGCAGTGACAGATCATGCAGACGCGGGTGCTCTCCGTCATTGCGTTTTACCACTTGGCATTTTTTGCAATCGGAATTGCCATGCTCGGGATGACAGCCGGCGCGCTGGCACGATCAGCCATCTTCCAAGGCAGCCGGGAAGGCCCGACGAAAGGACTTGAGCTCTGACCGATGCAGGAATGCCAGCCTGACGAGCAAGCGCTCGCCCTTCTTGCGCAGGTGGACTTCTACCTCGCGACGATCCTGCTTGCTCTGCCGTCTGATCACGAGCCCGCGCTTCTCACAACGGGAGATCAGCGCCACCACGCCGTGCTGGTGGGCCTGCAGGCGCTCGGCGAGTTCGCCGACTTTTGCGTAGTCGCGTCCCTGATACCCCTTGATATGCAGGAGCAGCAGATACTGAAGAGGAGTGATACCGTGGGATCTGGCGGCGCGTTCCGAAAATCGCTGGAAGCGCCGCATTTGATATCGAAATTCGGACAGTTGCTCGAAGGCAGCCTTCGATATCGCGACGTCAACAGACTTGGTCATCGTGTCTTCGCGGAACTCGAGAGGCTCGACTATACTGAACGCCGCTGCCGCTAAAGCTTAAAGAATGTAAAAAAATGGGGCGTTAGACAACGCCCCATTCTTCTGCCACGTAGGCGATTACGCCATCGCGCTATGTTCTCTGGGGCTGAGCGTCCTTCCCCACGGGATCCGCAACCACCTTGTCGAGCATCCGCACGCGCATCGGCGAAAGCACGAATTTCGCCAGAATGGCAGCCACAATGGGTAGCGCACCCGCGATCCACAGCACCGGCACCCAACTGCCGGAGGACGCCTTCAACACGTTGGCGAGCGGGATGAGCAGCGAGGAGGTTCCCTTGGCGGTGTACAGCAGGCCATTGTTGGTCGCGGCGTACTTCGGACCGAAGGTATCGCCGCTCGCCGCAGGGAACAGCGAGAAGATTTCGCCATAGCCGAGGAAGATCAGCGGCGCGAAGATCAGGAAGCCCGCGGCGCTGTGACCGAAGCGCATCACGCCCCAGATGGCCACCCCTTCGACGATAAACACCAGCACCATGGTGTTTTCACGGCCGAGCAGATCCGAAATCCAGCCGGTGAGAGGCCGAGTCAGGCCATTCACGAGCGAATCGATCGACAGAGCCATCGTCAGCAGCGGCAGCGTGGCCCAGAGAACCGTGACCGGCATCTTGGCGACACCGTAATCCTTGGCGATGGGACCGATCTCGGCAGCCGCCATCAGGCCGCCGGAGGCGACCAGAACCATACAGACGTAGAGCACCCAAAACACCGGCGTCTTAAGCATTTCGCCGGGCCCGATGTTGCGTCGGGTCATTGGATTCACGGCGCCCTTGACCGCGGCCACGATCGCGGTAATCGGCGGTCGCACCAGGAACAACGACAGCACCAGGACGACGATCCCCTGGATCAGCCCGAAGGTGAAAAATGCCTGCGTGTAGCTGCCCGTCTTCACCATGTTGGCGATGGGAATTACCGTCAGCGCCGCCCCGGCGCCGAATCCCGCGGCGGTCAACCCCGCGGCGAGACCGCGCTTGTCCGGGAACCACTTGAGTGCATTACCGACGCAGGTCCCGTATACGGCGCCGGCGCCGATGCCACCAATCACCGCCGAGAAATACAGCAGCCCCAGCGAGCTCGCATAGGAGTTCATGACCCAGGACAGGCCCGCCAGAATGCCGCCCACCAACACCACCGGGCGCGGCCCGAATCTGTCCATCAGGTAGCCTTCGACTGGAACCAGCCAGGTTTCGCACAGCACGAAAATGGTGAATGCGACCTGGATGGCTGCCTTGGTCCAGCCGAACTTCTCGTGCATCGGATCCACGAACAGCGTCCAGCCATATTGCAGATTGGCCACCATCGCCATGCAGATGATTCCAATCACCAACTGCGCCCAGCGGTTTCCTAACCCAGTCTGCTGGATCGGTGCTGTTATCTGAGCCGCGTTCATTTTGCTAACCCCCCGATAAGACACATGAGAAACGTCGCCTTACGTCAAGGTCGCCCCGTTGAGTCGTGAAATTGGATCCTTCATTACAGCGCATTTTGCCGAGCGGTCGCCCGCTCAGGCAGTCCGGACGCCGCGTTGCCAAAGCCATCGTGTTTTCGCCGGAATTTGTGTGACTATACTATATCACACTGTGATATATTATGAATATCGATCCGCAGGGAAATCCAAAGGCGCGGAGAGTCCCCCGCGCCGCCTGCCGGGAGCCTGGCTGCCGCGGCGTCATGCGGGCGATCCGGTCGCACAGCAGGGCTGCCCATACCGCGGATGCCGCCCGGCGCATCATGCGTGGTCAATCGAGAAAGTCGCAGTAACGCTCGACGTGCGCGGCGAGCTCGAGGGTGTGTTCCCGAGTCAGCCGCTCGGCGAGCTCCGTATCGCGCCGCTCCAGAGCTTCGATGATTTTGAGGTGACCGATGATCGAGCGCGCTGCACGCTCGTTCTGCGAGATCGTCATCTTGCGGATGGCGCGCATGTGAATGAATAAATTGCCGGTAGCCTGCGTGATCAGCTGCGAGGCGCCGAGGCGGATGATCATCTGGTGAAATGCGATGTTGGCGTCGGAGTACTCGCCGATAAGCTCCGCGGGCGGGGAGCTCTGGAACTGGTCGAACAGGTGCCGCAGCTTGCCAATCTCCGCGTCGGGCGCATGCAGCGTGGCGAGGCGTGCCGCCATGCTTTCGAGCGCCGCCCACATGTGGATCATCTCTATGATCTCGCGCTTGGACCTGCGGATGATGAAGATTCCGCGCCGCGGGATCGTGCGTACGAAGCCTTCCTGCTCGAGGATTGACAGTGCCTCGCGCACCGGTGTGCGACTGACGCCGAGCGCCCGCATGAGCTCCCGCTCATCGAGCCGCAGCGTCTGTCGCTGGCTGTAGATGTCGGTGTGTGCGATGGCGTCCTTGAGGAGCGCGTAAGCCTGATCGCGCAGGCTCACTAGATTCAGGGGCGCGAGAGCAAGGTGTCCCGCGTAGTTGCGGGTCTGGTCCTCGGTGGGCGTACCAGTGTCGGTCATTTCACGACGCGAAGTCAGGCCCGCCACGCCGCGCGGCTGGGCCTGCGGGGACTCGGCAAGTTCGCCGACATTTGCGTAGTCGCGTATTCGCGCCTCCGAGACCCGTGATTAAGCAGAGCTGCGGATAAAGAAGAACACTTCTTCCATATCACGGCGTCTTCTGTTTGAGCCAGCCAGGCTTCGCAGAATTGGAGAGATTGGACTATATCATACTGTGATATATTATACGCAGACACTGGTAGACCCAGTCAGTTGATTCGACGCTTACTCTTGAATGTGCGGATGCAACGTCGGGTTCGCGGGACGCAATAACAGTCGGCACTGAACGGCGTTTTCCCGAGGAGACACTCAATGATGTCCGCAACCCCCATTCCCGTTGCCGCTCCCGGCTCGACCACCGCGGAGGACACCCTGCAGAAGAAGAGCCGCGAGGCCGGGGTGGTTTCGGGCGGGCACCTGGTGGCGAAGGCGCTGAAGAACGAGGGGGTGGATACGATCTTCACACTCTGCGGCGGCCACATCATCGACATCTACGACGGGTGCATCGATGAG
>DATMOK010000036.1:0-64915 GCA_035568235.1 Steroidobacteraceae bacterium
TGTCTCGGTTCCCCGTCTGCTAAACTTAATTCGCTGCCGGGTGTGCAGCGCGCGGGCCGCGAACCAATCACGGCGGCGCAAGTCCAACCGCCCACCTGATGCGTCCACGGAAGAACCCAATGTCCCCGAAGAAGCTGCTGCCGGTTATCGCGCTGCTGGCGGTCGCGCCGTGGAGTCTGACGCTCGCCCAGCAGCCGCAGGCCAAGAGCGTCGATCCGCGCGAGGAGATCGCCAAGAAAATCCCGGGCGGCGCACGCGTCGATGAGCTGCGTGCCACACCGATTCCGGGTATCTGGGAGTTCACCCGGGACGGCGACATCGCCTACGTAAGCGGCGATGGCCGCTACGCGATCAGCGGCGACATGGTGGAGCTCGGCTCGAACACTAATCTCACGGAGAATCACCGGCGCGAGCTGCGGCTACGGGAGCTGGCGGCGGTGCCGGAGAGCGACATGCTGATCTTCGCCGGCAAGGATCCGAAGTACACGGTCACCGTGTTCACCGACGTCGACTGCCCCTATTGCCGCAAGCTCCACAGCCAGATCGCCGAGTACAACCGCCTGGGCATCCGCGTGCGCTACGCGCTCTATCCGCGCAATGGGCCGAACACGCCGTCCTGGACGAAAGCGGAGCAGGTGTGGTGCTCCTCGAACCGCAACGACGCCCTCACCAAGGCGAAGCTGGGTCAGGACCTCAAGAACAAGGCCTGCACGGACACGCCGCTGGCGCGCTTCTGGGCGCTCGGTCAGAAGTTCAACATCACCGGCACGCCGGCCATCGTAATGGCCGACGGCGAGATGGTGGCCGGCTACCTGCCGCCCGATGTGCTGCTCAAGCACCTGCAGGAAGAGCCGCACCACTGAGCGCGGGGCAGAGCGGGGGTTAGCGGGCAGCCGGGCTTTTGCCCGCAGGTACAAACGAGCTGTTGACGTGGCGTTGCGCCCCGCCCGCACGGCCGGCGCGCCAATCGGGCTACCGCTCGAGCAGCTTCAGCTTGTCCGGCCTGCCTTCCCACTCCTTGGCATCGGTGGGTGCGGCCTTCTTCTCGGTGATCACCGGCCACCCCTTGGCGAGCTCGGCGTTCAACTGCTTGAATTGCTCCTGGCCCTTCGGCAGCTCCTCCTCGGAGAAGATCGCCTCGACCGGGCACTCCGGCTCACACAGCGTGCAGTCGATGCATTCCTCGGGATCGATGGCGAGGAAGTTCGGCCCTTCATGGAAGCAGTCGACGGGACAGACCTCGACGCAATCCATGTACTTGCACTTGATACAGTTTTCGGTGACGACAAAGGTCATTCAGACTTCCCGGGAGTTGAGCGCAGCGGCCGAATATTGTGCCACGCGGCAGCGGTGCGGGTGAGCATCCGCGGCTATCAGCAGCGGCCTGCCGGTCATGAGGTCGAGCGGACCGCCGTGCCCAGCCGCCGGTCGATGGTGGTGAAGTGGTGCGGCTCGCGCCCCGCCGCCCGGTCCTCGAGCCAGCGACGCAGCGCGAACTCGGTGCTCGGGAAGGCCAGATCCCCCCACGGGATGTCGGCGGTCGGCACCAGGGCGACCTCGAGGCTCTCAGTCCCCGCACCATAGTCGCCGCCGCGCAGGCTGGCGCGGAAGAACACATGCACCTGGCGGGCGTGCAGCACGTGCACGACCGCCAGCAGCGAGCCGATCTCGACGTGCGCCAGCGCTTCTTCCTGCGACTCGCGGGCGGCGCCCTGCTGCAGCGTCTCGCCGTTCTCCATGAAGCCTGCCGGCACCGTCCAGTAGCCGAGGCGCGGCTCGATCGCGCGGCGGCAGAGGAGGATGCGGCCCTCGTACTCGGGCACGCAACCGACGACCAGGCGCGGGTTCTGATAGTGGATCGTGCCGCACGCCTCGCAGACGTGGCGCGGCAGGTGGTCGCCGGGCGGGATCCGCAGCGCCACCGGCGCGCCGCACTGGCTGCAGTAGTTCATGGTGGGCGGCGAGGATACGGCCGCCGCGCGCCGGTGGTCAAAGCAGTCCGAAGACCGCAACGCCGCTCGTGGTGCCGACCAGCACCTTACCGTCGGCGATCGCCGGTGTGATGAACTTGTTGCCGCTGCCGAAGGAATCGCGCGAGTTCGGCGCCTGGGTGCTGTTGTAGAGCTCGGTGGCGAGATTGCTCGCCGCGTAGGCATGCAATACCGCAGCTCCCGAACCGGCGTTCTCGTGCGCCCAGACGATGCCGTTGGCGGTACCGTTGGCCGAGATCGCCGGCGCCGTTCCCGGGTAGCCGAAGCTGGTTGCGCTCTGTGAGCTCGGTGCGCCCCCGAGCATCGCCTTGCTCACGCGGAACGCGAGCAGCGCCCCGCCCACCGGACCGTAGTACACGCTGCCGTCGAAATAAGCCGGCGTCGACCAGATGCCGCCGCCGAGCGCGCCGGAGAGCTGCTGCCAGATCTGGTTGTTGTTTGTGGGGTTGAACTTGCCCATCGAGTCGCGGTTGACCACATACAGGTTGCCGTCCTTGCCGGCACCCACCGCGAGATGGCGGGTGGTGCCACCCGAATCGGTTCCATCGGGCAGCAGCAGCGCGCCGCCGGAGCCGAGATCGGTGTCCGCGTTCGACTCGGCGACCTCGTTGTACATGGCGAAGTAGTCGACAACGCTCAAGCCGCCGCCGGCGGTAGAGATCTTGAGGAACGAGTTGCCGTAGTCGCCCTGGTTCGGGAAGCCGCTGGCATTCAGCGTCGTGTCGAACACGCCGTTGGCGGTGAGCAGATAGATGTTGCCGGAGGAATCCGCCGCCGGCCCGCCGCCGGCCATCCAGATCGAGGGCCCGCCGCCGGCGCTGTTGGGAGCGACGTTGAGCACCGCGGTCTGCGCGAGGGTAGTCTCGCTGTAGGCGATCACCCAGCCTGTGTAGGGCGAGTCATCGCAGTGCGAGGTCCAGGTGGTATAGATCACGCCGTTCAGGAGCAGCAGTCCCGCGCGCTCCTCGTAGTCGCCGGCGGCGAAGCTGTTGGAGCCGCCGCCGGCGGCGGGATACACGGCGGCGATCTCCGCCGGGCCGCCGAACAGCTCCGCTCCCGTCGTTACATCGAGCGCGTGCAGCCGCTGGTGGTAGTTCTGCGACGCGTCGAGCGACATGGCAACGACAAACAGGGCGCCGTGAGCGCCGGCGCTGCGGTCGATCACCGGAGTCGCCGTGACGCCGATGCTGGGCGTTACCTGGCTGCAGCTGTGGTCATCGCTCGGCATCTCAGCCGCGCCGAGCATCGACTTCTGCCACAGCGCTGTCCCGGTGTCGGTGTCGTAGGCGTATACCGTGTCGTTTTCGCTGGCGACGAACGCCACGTTGTGGCTCGTGCCGCCCACCGACAGCGCCGACAGGTACAGCGGCTGCGCATCCACTTTGCCGTCGGTCGCGAGGATCCGCAGCAGGCCAAAGCTCGATGCACTGACGTTAGTCAGCGTGAGTGAGGTCTCGGTGAGATTCTGGCCGGTGCGCGCCAGGTCGTTCTTGTAGGTCGTGACGTCGGTGTGCGTGCTGCTCGGCGGTGGCGGCGGTGGCGGGGGCGGTGAAGTCAACTGCGCGGTGGAATGTCCGCCCCCGCCGCAGGCGGTGAGGGTCGCGGTGAGCAGCAGCAGGGTGCGCGGCAGGTGGAGCGTCATTGCCGCCTGCACCATGGCAGGACGAGGCAAGCGCGGCAAGGCGTCGGCGCGCGGCGACGAGGCACGGTCACTGCGGCGGCGAAGCCCGTCACAAAGTACCGGGCAGCGCTTGATACTTATCTCTATATATGTAGACTTAGTGCCATGGAGCGCAGCCGAAAAGCCTCTCGCCAGACCTTGTTGTTGTTGGCCGTTCTGACGCAACGGCCGCGAGCCTGGCGACACGGGTATGAGCTATCCAGGGAGGCCGGACTTAAGTCCGGTACTTTGTATCCGATCCTGATGCGCCTCAGCGACCGGGGGCTGCTGGACTCGCGCTGGCAGGCCGCGGCTGAACCCGGCCGTCCGCCCCGGCACATGTACCGGCTGACGGCCGACGGCGTTGCGTTCGCGAGGCAGCAGCTGGCTATCTCCGTCGAAATACCTGGTGTTGCGCGTGCCGCAGGCCTCGCCCCGTGATCGGCTCTGGTCCGCCAGTGCGGAGATTTTCGCTGGCGCTGGTGAGGCTTGCCGCGCGCCTGCTGCCGGCAAAACGCGCCGCTTGGGCGAGCGCCATGATCGCGGAGCTTCCGCATTGCGACGATGAGGGCGCTGCGGTTGTCTGGGCTGTGGGCTGCGTAGTTGCGGCGCTCAAAGAGAGGGTCTCAGCCATGTTCAAGAGCAGCTTGCGGATTTCCACCTGGGTGGCGGTACCCGAGATGCTTCTGTGCTTCGTGCCGCTCACTATCGCTTTTTGTGACGCCGTGCAGGCCCTGAGCAGCGCCCTGCACCGCCCCATGTCGGGGGACTCCAATGATGCGGCGGTTCCGCTGGTAGCCGCGGCTCTCGCGGCGATGGGCCCCATCGGGTTGGTCGTTGCATTCCGGACGCTCTTCAATGCGAAACGAATCAGTGCGCGGTGGCTGCGCACGGCATTGATGGCCGCGCCGGTACTCAACGGCATAGTCCTCATCGCCCAAGGCTTGAGCGAGCGAGTCGCGGGCACATTCCAGGCCTTCGATTTCTGGAGCGGGCTCGTGCTGCTGTCGGCGCTGCCGGCACTGGGAGCTGCGCATTTGATGATGGTGCCCGAGGTCGGAGTCGAACCGACACGCCTGTGAGGGCGGCGGATTTTCCTGCCACTTCGACTTTCGCCGCCCCGAAAGTCTGAGTTCCGGGTTCGTGGTCTGGAGCACGCCATCACCATGGCCTTCTTAAGGCTTTAGGTGCCCGCCGTCTGCTCTCTACACCTTCCCGCGCGCTTGCCGTGCGGGCTTGGCTCGGCGTTAGCTCGAGCGCCGCTAGGGCTCAGGGCCTTCACCGAGTTTGACGGGCTTCACCTCGGGGATTTCTCCGCGAGGGCTCAAAGTTGTCTGAGTCCGCTGCGTCTACCAATTCCGCCACTCGGGCATCGGATTTCAGTATACGGCGGCGGACGTCGGCAGGGATATTGGGAATTCGACTCCCGACTGCGACCTTTTGCGCGCCTGTTGCATCTAAGTAACCCGTGGCGAGACTCGTCGACATCACGGTTCCCGAGGCGGTGCGGCTGCGGGCGTGCGCGGGGGAGGAGGGTGCGCGGCGGACGATCTACGCCGCCGTGGCGCCGGCAACCTTTGGCCTCATCCTGCGCCTCATCCCGCAGCGCAGTGCAGCCGAGGACGTGTTCCAGGACACCATGATGATCCTGTTCGAGCGCCTCACAGACTTCCGTGGCGAGGCGCCGCTCGGCGCCTGGCTGCGGCAGATCGCCATCTCGCGCAGCCTCATGCACCTGCGCTCGCCGTGGCGGCGGGTACGGCTGTGCTTCGGGGCGAACGAGCCAGGCGAGCTGCCCGAGGCCGTCGCGGGCGTGACCGCGCCGTTCCTCCCGGAAGTCATCGACCTCGAGCGGGCACTGGCGCTGCTCGCGCCGACGGCGCGCGCGGTGCTATGGATGTACGAGGTCGAGGGCTATTCGCATGCCGAGATCGCCCAGGCCTTCGGCCGATCAGTCAGCTTCTCCAAGTCGCAGCTCGCACGCGCGCACCACAGGGTGCGCGCCTGGCTCGAGCCGCAGGGACACCGACCAACATGCACACCGACTTAGGCCGCGAGCCGAGCGTTGCACCGCTGCTGCACGCGCTGCCGCAGGAGGCCGCGCCGCCCTTCGGCTGGGAGGAGTTCCGCCGCCGCTCGCTGCCGCGCCCGACACGGGCCACGCACCTCACCTGGGCACCGGCGCTGGCCGCCGGCCTCGTGCTCGCCGTGGCACTGTGCGCGCTGGCGATCCGTGTCGCCGGCCTGCCACGCCATCCACGCACCACCGTCCCGGAGGCGCTGCAATACGGCCTCGCCAGGCTGCCGAGCCGGGAGCCCCCGGTCGCCGATGAGACTTCCGCCGAGCGTTACCTCGAGAGTCTGCCGCGCGAGCCCTCCCTGGTGCACGTCGGCACGCGCGCCGCGGTCGAGACGCTCGAAGACAACATCGCGCAGGTCGATGACCTGGTGAGCGCGGCGCGTGCGGGCCGGGCTCCGCCGGCGCGCCTGCAGGCGCTGCTCGATGACCGCACGCAACTCGTCAGCTCGCTTGTGCAGGTGCGCTATGCGGAGTCGCTCGCCGCTGCCTCGCGCTGAATACCTGGAGGAGATGTCACACATGAACCGATCCCTGGTCCTCATCTTCGGCGCCCTGCTGGCGGCCTGTGCCGCCGCGGTCAGCTGCCGGCCCATGGTCGCGGTCGCCGCCGTCGCGGCGCCCGCCGAAGACGACTCTCAGCAGGCAGCGGAGGCTTCCCGCAAGCGCGGCGACGACAGCCGCCGCGAGGCCGAGCAGGAGAAGCTTGAGGCGCAGCTGGAAGCGGCGCGCAAGCAGCTCGAAGCGGCCGCGCATCAGGTGGCGGAGCTGACCGCGCAGATGAGTCGTCCCGTGATCGAGGGCTTCAAGGATTTCGACTGGGAGAGCTGGGATGAGCACGGCCGCGCCATCATCGGCGTGCAACTCGACCCCGCGCCGGGTGGAGCGGGCGCGCGAGTCCGCGCTGTCAGTCCCGGCGGACCGGCGGCCGAGGCCGGCATCCACGCCGGGGATGTGATCGTGGCGGTGAACGGCACCGAAGTGAAAGGCGACAATCCGGCGCGGCAGGTGATGCGGTTGATACGCGCGGTCAAGCCCGACAGCAAGGTGAGCGTGCGCGTGCAGCGCGACGGAGCCACGCGCGACTTCGCGGTCACCGCACGCTCCGGGCCCGACGTCGTGTTCGCGCACGAGGGGTTGCCCGGTGTGGGCGACCTGCTGTCCGGGTTTCGCGGTCCGCTGCTGCTGCAGCGGCCGCTCATGGACATGGAGCTCGCAACCCTGACGCCGCAGCTCGGGCGCTACTTCGGCAGCGACAAGGGGGTGTTGGTGGTGCGGGCGCCCGCCGACGGCGTGCTGAAGCTCGAGGACGGCGATGTCATTCTCGCCATCGACGGGCGCGAGCCAAGCAGTGGCTCGCACGCGACGCGTATCCTCGGCTCCTATCAGCCCGGTGAGAAGGTCACGTTGCGCATCGTGCGCCTCCACAAGACGCAGGATATCTCGACCACGTTGCCCGAGCGTCTGGGCGAGCGGCACGCCACGGCGCGCGATGCGCGCGTGCGCGCGCTCGCACCCATGCCGCCGGCCGCGCCGCTGCCGCCCGCAGCGCCGGCGCCGGCGGGCGTGGTGATCATGCGCGACCAAACCTGACAGCACGGCCAGGCGCGCGCGGCGGACCGCGGGCGCCGTGCGTGTACCATGCGCGCGTGCGCCGTCAGGATTTCGCCTATCAACTGCCCGCCGAGCTGATCGCCCAGACACCGCTCGCCGAGCGCTCGGCGAGCCGCATGCTGGTGCTGGACACAGCGAGCGGCGCGCTCACCGATGACACGGTGGCCGGGCTGCCGCGATACCTGGCGGCGGGTGACCTGCTGGTGTTCAACGATACGCGCGTGATCGCCGCACGCCTCTTCGGTGCTAAGCCGAGCGGCGGGCGCGTCGAGATCCTTCTGGAGCGCGGGCTCGAGGGCAACCAGGCACTGGCGCACCTCAACTGCAGCAAGCCGGTGCGCGCCGGCCTCACGATTGCCACCCGCGGCGGCGCGCTGCAGGTGCTGGAGCGCAGTGGCGACCTGTGGCGCGTCGCGCTGCCTGAGTCCGCCGTCGAGTTCTTCGAGCGCTGGGGCGAGGTCCCGCTGCCGCCCTACATCCGCCGCGCCCCGCTCGCCAGTGACCGCGAGCGCTACCAGAGCATCTTTGCGCGCGAGCCGGGCGCGGTGGCGGCGCCCACGGCCAGTCTGCACTTCGACCCGGCGCTCGCGGCTGCCCTCGAGGCGCGCGGCGTGGAGCGGGCTTTCGTCACGCTGCACGTCGGTGCGGGAACGTTCCAGCCGCTGCGGGTCGATGAGCTCGATGCGCATACCATGCACGCCGAGCGGATGGCGGTGAGCCGCGCGACCTGCGAGGCGGTGCGGCGCACCCGGGCGCGCGGTGGCCGGGTGGTGGCGGTCGGCACGACCGTGACGCGCGCTCTCGAGTCCGCCGCGCGCGCCGCCCCCGGCGGTGAGCTCGCGCCCTGGAGCGGCGAGACGCGCCTGTTCATCACGCCGGGATTTCGTTTCCGGGTGAGCGATATGCTGCTCACCAACTTTCATCTGCCGGAGTCGACACTTCTCATGCTGGTGTGCGCATTCGCCGGCCACGAGGCGGTGCGCGCCGCCTACGCGCACGCCATCGCCGCGCGTTACCGCTTCTTCAGCTACGGGGACGCCATGCTGCTCGCCCGTGAGCGCCAGCCGTGAGGCCGGCATTCGCAGTGTCGATGCGCTGCGGTGCGGCGCGGCTCGGGCGGCTGACGACCGCGCATGGGGTGATCGAGACCCCGGCCTTCATGCCGGTCGGCACCTACGGCACGGTGAAGGCGCTTACCCCCGAGGAGCTCGACGGCCTCGGCGCGCAGATCGTGCTCGGCAACACCTTCCACCTCATGCTGCGGCCCGGGACCGCGGTCATCGCCGCGCACGGTGGACTGCATCGCTTCATGCACTGGGAGCGGCCGTTGCTCACCGACTCCGGTGGCTTCCAGGTATTCAGTCTCAAGAGCCTGCGGCATATCAGCGAGGAAGGGGTGCGCTTCCGCTCGCCCATCGATGGTGCCGAGGTGCGTTTGACGCCCGAGGACTCGATGGACGTGCAGCTCACGCTGCGCTCCGACATTGCCATGGCACTCGATGACTGCACCGCGCACCCGGCCACTGAAGCCGAGGCGCGCGCCTCCATGGAGCGCTCGATGCGCTGGGCGGCGCGCAGTCATGCGCACTACCACCGCGCCGCCGGTCCTCCCGGTGGCCTGTTCGGCATCGTGCAGGGCGGCATGCACATTCCGCTGCGCCTCGCCTCGCTCGAGACGCTGCTGCGCCTCGACTGGCCGGGACTCGCGGTGGGCGGGCTGGCGGTCGGCGAATCGGAGCAGGAGCGGCTCGCTGTGCTCGAGGCGGTCGTGCCGCACATGCCGGCCGAGCGGCCGCGCTACCTGATGGGCGTGGGTCGGCCGGAGGATATAGTGGCCGCGGTGCTGCGCGGCATCGATCTGTTCGACTGCGTCATTCCGACCCGCCATGCGCGCAACGGCCACCTGTTCACGCGCACCGGGGTCATCAACATCCGCAACAGCGCCCACCAGAGCGACTTGGGTCCGATCGATCCCGCGTGCGCCTGCTACACCTGTCGTAACTACACACGCGCCTACCTGCGCCACCTCGACCGCTGCAACGAGATGCTGGGCGCGCGACTTAACACCCTGCACAATCTGCACTTCTATCTCGGCCTGATGCGCGCACTGCGCAACGCCCTGGCGGCCGGTACCCTGGAAAGCTTCGCCCGGGGGTTCCTCGCCGACCGGCGGCCCGGTGAGGATGCTGTGGCATAATGCCGCCCCTTCGCTTTCCGGAACGCCTAAATGAACCCTCTGATTTCCGACGCCTGGGCGCAGGCCGCGCCGGGCCCGACCGGGCAGTTCATGCCGCTGCTAATGATGGTGCTGTTCGTCGGCGTGTTCTACTTTCTGCTGATCCGGCCGCAGCAGAAGAAGTCCCGCGAGCACCAGGCACTGGTGTCGAAGCTCGCCGCGGGGGATGAGGTGGTGACCACCGGCGGAATGCTCGGTCGCGTCACCGATGTCGGCGAGACCTTCGTGACGCTCGAGATCGCCGACGGCGTGCGCGTCAAGATCCAGCGCTTCCAGATCGCGCAGCTCATGCCGAAGGGCACGCTGAAGAGCGCCTGATCCATGCTCGAGTACGCGCGCTGGAAGTACATCCTCGTCGTGGCGGTGCTGCTGCTGGCGCTGCTGTTTGCGCTGCCGAATGTATTCGGATCGGACCCGGCGCTGCAGGTGGCGCGCAAGGATCACAGCGCCGTTACACCGGAAGCCGCGCAGACCGTGGAGGCATTCCTCAAGACCCACGGCGTGCGCTTCGAGAAGAGCTACATCGACCAGGGGCGCCTCATGGTGCGCTTCGCCGGCGTTCCGGATCAGCTGGCGGCGCGCGATGCGGTGAACAACAACGACGACTTCAAGAACACCTACATCACGGCGGTGTCGTTCGCGCCGCGTACGCCCGAGGCGCTGCGGGTGCTCGGCCTGAAGCCGATGCCGCTGGGACTCGATCTGCGCGGCGGCCTGTACCTGCTGTACCAGGTCGACGTGAATTCCGCGGTTTCGCAGGCGCTCGAGGGCTACGCCACCGACGCACGCCGCGCGCTGACCAACGCCAAGGTTGCCTTCCGTGACGTCACGGTCGGCGCGGCCGGCCAGCAGAACACCGTTCGCGTGCAGCTCGCGCCCGGTGCGGACGTGGGTGCAGCGCGCAGCGCGCTCGCGCAGCCCCTGCAGGGCCTGTCGATCGCCACCGAGAGCACGACCGCAGGTCCGGTGCTCGCGGCGTCGATGACTACCGCGCAGGTACGCGAACGCCAGGACTATGCCATCCAGCAGAACATCACGACGCTGCGCAATCGCGTCAACGAGCTCGGCGTGTCCGAGCCGATCGTGCAGCGCCAGGGCGTGGATCGCATCAACGTGCAGCTGCCCGGAGTGCAGAACTCCGCCGAGGTCAAGAACATTCTCGGCCGCGTGGCGACCCTCGAGTTCCGTCTCGAGGACATGCAGAACAACGCGGTCGAGGCGGCGCAGACCGGGCAGGTACCGCTCGGCTCCAAGCTCTATACCCATACCCGAATCGGCCGGCCGATACTGTTGAAGCGCGAAGTCATCGCCACGGGCGATCAGCTCACCAACGCCACCACCGGGAATTCGCAGGACGGCCCGGGGGTCAACGTGCGCCTCGATGCGCGTGCCGGCGACAACATGTTGCGCACCACGCGCGCCAACGTGAACCGCCGCATGGCGGTGGTGCTGATCGAGAAGCACCCCGAGACGGTCGAGGTCGATGGCAAGAAGGTCGTGCACGAGGTGACCGACGAGGACGTCATCAACGACGCGACCATCCGCGGGGTGTTCAGCAACAGCTTCGTGATCACCGGGCTGCAGTCGGGCGAGGCGCGCGAGCTGGCGCTGCTGCTGCGCTCCGGATCGCTGGCGACCGCAATCTACCCGGTGGAGGAGCGCGCCATCGGCCCGAGCCTCGGCGCCAAGAACATTGAGGAGGGCGTCACCGCGCTGATCATCGGCATGGCCGGCGTGTTCCTGTTCATGGCGCTGTACTACCAGGTGTTCGGCATCGTCGCCGACCTGGTGCTGCTCGCCAACGTAGTGCTGCTCGCGGCACTGCTATCGATGATGCACCAGGTCCTGTCACTCCCGGGTATCGCCGGCATCCTGCTCACCGTCGGCATGGCGGTGGATGCCAACGTGCTGATCTACGAGCGTATCCGCGAGGAGATCCGCAAGGGCGTGTCGCCGCAGGCAGCGATCCGCGCCGGTTTCGAGAAGGCGTTCTCGGCGATCGCCGACTCCAACGTCACCACCCTGATCGCGGGCGTCGTGCTGTGGGTGCTCGGCACCGGCCCGATCCGCGGCTTCGCCGTGGTGCTGACCTTCGGCATCATCACCTCGATGTTCACCTCGCTGATGGGCAGCCGCGCACTGCTCACGCTCATGTACGGCGGTCGGCGCAAGCTCACCGGACTCGCGATCGGCTGACCGCCGCCGCTTCACTCAAGGACTCAACGTGGAATTCTTCAGCCATCAGACCAGCTACCCGTTCATGGCCACCCGCAAGGTGTGGTACACGCTGTCGGCGCTGCTGATGATCGTGTCGATCGGCTCGTTCTTCATGCGCGGCGTGAATCTCGCCATCGACTTCACCGGCGGTGTCAGCGCCAACACGACCTTTTCGCGGGCCGCGGACGTCGATCAGGTGCGCACCCGGCTGGTGGCCGCGGGCTTCCACGATCCGTCGGTGCAGATCTTCGGTACTTCGCGCGACATCAACATCCGCCTGCCGCCCGATCCCAAGCAGGACGCGAACGCCGTACGCACGCAGCTCGAGGGTGTGTTGCGCGGCATCGACGCCGGTGCCCAGGTGGTGCAGCTCGAAGTGGTCGGCCCTCAGGTGGGCAACGAGCTGAAGTGGAGCGCCTTCGAGGCGCTCGGCTTCACCCTGTTCGGCATATTCCTGTACATCGCCTTCCGCTTCCATACCTGGCGGCTGTCGTCGGGCGCGATCCTCGCCGTGCTGCACGATCCGATTCTGGTGCTGGGGTTTTTCTCCATCACGCAGATGTCGTTCGACCTGTCGGTGGTGGCGGCGATGCTGGCGGTGATCGGCTACTCGCTCAACGACACGGTTGTGGTGTTCGACCGCATCCGCGAGCGCTTCGAGGGCAACCGCCGCTCGCCTCCCGACGTGGTGCTCGATCAGTCGATCAACCAGACGCTGTCGCGCACCATCATGACCAAAGTGGTGACTTCGATCGTGGTGGTGGCGCTGCTGTTTCTCGGCGGGCCGGCGCTCAAGGGATTCTCGGCGGCGCTGCTGATCGGCATCATCGCCGGCACTTACTCCTCGATCTACATCTCGAGCGCGATCGCGCTCGACTTCGGCCTGACCGCCGAGCACCTGTTCCCGAGCGTCAAGAAGGCAGCGCTGGACCACCTGCCTTAGCGCAGGCCCGCGCCACGCCGAGCAGCAATCAGCGCGTCATGGCGGGCGATGCAGCCGCGCCGTTGGCCTTGCCTACGCAGCTGTGGCGGTAGCCGTAGAAGGCGTAGACCAATACCCCCACGCCGGTCCAGATTACCAGCCGTGCCCAGGTGGCGGCCCCGAGTGACACCATCATCGCACCGCACACGACCGCGCCGGCGATACAGGTGAACCACGGCCAGGGTGCGCGGAACGGGCGCGGCAGATCGGGGCGACTGCGGCGTAATACCAGTATGCCGATACACACGGTGACGAAAGCCGCCAGCGTTCCGATCGCCACCATTTCGCCGAGGATCTTCACCGGAAACAGTCCGCCGACAAGCGCAGCGCACGCCCCGGTCACCGCCGTGCCGACCGAGGGCGTCTTGAAGCGCGGGTGCACCCGCCCAAAGACCGGCGGCAGCAGCCCATCGCGTGCCATGGCGAAGAAGATACGCGCCTGGGCGATGGTCATCACCAGCATCACCGAGGTCATGCCGCAGACCGCGCCGAGCTTGACCGCAATTCCGATCCAGTACGGAGCGTTGTGCCGGTCGAGGGCGAGCGCGACCGGTGCCGCGACGTCGAGATCCTTGTAGCTGACCATTCCGGTCAGCACCGTCGAGACGATGACGTACAGGACCGTGCAGACCACCAGGCTCGCGAGAATGCCGATCGGCATGTCGCGCTGCGGGTTCCTGGTCTCCTGCGCCGCGGTCGAGATGGCGTCGAAGCCGATGTAGGCGAAGAAGATGACGCCGGAGGCGGCCATCACGCCGCTCCAGCCGAACAGGCCGAACTGCCCGCCGTTCGGCGGTATGAACGGGTGCCAGTTGGTCGGATTGATGTAGCTCACGCCGACCAGGATGAACAGCAGGATCACCGTCACCTTGATGGCGACGATGACCGAGTTGAACCAGGCCGACTGCTTGATACCGATGTAGCAGATCGTGGCGATGCCCGCGACAATCAGGACCGCCGGCACGTTGAGGATCGCTCCGGTGGAGACGATGTCGAAGGTTTCCTTACCCATCGGCGTGCCGAACGGCGCGTTGGTCAGTTGTGCCGGCAGGTGGATGTGCAGCTGATCGAGCAGACTCACCACATAGCCCGACCAGCCGACCGAGACTGTCGCCACTGCGAACAGGTACTCGAGCACCAGGTTCCAGCCGATAAACCAGGCGATGCCCTCGCCGAGCGTCGCGTAGGAGTAGGAGTAGGCGCTGCCGGACACCGGAATCATCGCGGCGAACTCCGCATAGCACAGACCCGCGAACGTGCAGCCGAGTCCGGCGACGATGAACGATAGCGGCAGGGCGGGGCCAGCGTGATTGGCGGCCGCGGTGCCGGTGAGCACGAAGATGCCGGTGCCGATGATGCCGCCGATGCCGAGCAGCGTCAGATGTCCCCAACCGAGCGCGCGCCGCAGCTGATTGCCGCTCTTTTCCTGCTCCTGCAGCTCGGCGATCGACTTGGTAGCCAGAAGTTGTCGCGCCATTTGGACCCCCGATTTTTCGCTGGGACTCTACACAAGCGACCCCGGGAAAGCGAGCCAGCTCGGGCGAGGCAGCGCGCGCGGATGCGCGTCTCAGCGGGCGCGCAGATCCTCGGGGATGTGCGGTGCGAGCGCCTCGAGCAGCGCTGCGTACACCTTGGGAGTGCCGGCGACGATGTGCCCTTCCTGGCGATATTCAGCGCCCGTCAATGTGCCGATGCGCCCGCCGGCCTCCTGGATGAGGAGCGTGCCGGCAGCGGTGTCCCAGGCGCTTAAGCCGAGCTCCCAGAACGCATCGACACGTCCCGCCGCGACATAAGCCAGATCAAGCGCTGCGGCACCCGGCCGGCGCACGCCCGCGGCGCTTTCCGTGACGGCACGCAGCATGCCGAGGTAGGCGTCGAGGTAGCGCAGATTGGCGCGATAGGGAAAGCCGGTGGAGATGAGGGCGCCATCGAGCGAGCGCGCCTTGCTGACACGCATGCGATGGTTGTCGAGGTGCGCGCCCGCCCCGCGGCTCGCGGTGAACAGCTCGCCGCGCATCGGGTCGTAGATCACGGCGTGCTCGAGGCGCCCCTTGATCTGGCAGGCGATCGATACGCAGAACACCGGAAAGCCGTGCAGGAAATTGGTCGTGCCGTCCAGTGGGTCGATGATCCACAATGTGTCGCTCTCGCCGCTGCGGCCGCTCTCCTCGGCGAGGAACGCATGTTGCGGGTAGTGGCGGCGGATGGTCTGGATGATCTCGTGCTCGGCGGCGTGGTCCACCTCGGTGACGAAGTCGTTGCGCCCCTTCGAGGTAATGGTCAACGATTCGAGGCGGTTCAGGCTGCGCACGATGATCTCGCCGGCGCGGCGCGCCGCGCGCACGGCGATGTTGAGAAGCGGCTGCACGATCTTTAAGCTCGTTGTGACGACCGGCGTCGCCTGCCCTTGCGGCGCGACGTCCATGCTGATCGCTAGCGTAACAGATGGATTCCCCCGACATTCGCATCGTACTGGTTGCTCCCTCGCATCCGGGCAACATCGGCGCGGCGGCGCGCGCCATGAAGAACATGGCGCTCTCGTCGCTGGTGCTGGTGCGCCCGCGGCAGTTTCCGCACCCCGAAGCGACCGCGCGGGCCTCGGGCGCCGCCGACGTGCTGGCGGGGGCGCGCGTCGTGGACTCGCTCGCGGCGGCGCTCGAGGGCTGCGGCTTGATCGCCGCGACCACCGCGCGCGAGCGCGATCAGCATTTCCGCGTCGCCGACGTGCGTAGCGCCGCGGCCGGCATCGTTGAGCACGCGCGGCGCTCGCCGGCGGCGGTGATGTTCGGCGCCGAGCGTACCGGGCTCACCAACGAGGAGCTCGAGTCGGCGCACGTGTTGCTGCGCATCCCGGCCAGCGAGGCTTACCCGGCGCTGAACGTCGCCATGGCGGTACAGCTGGTGTGCTACGAGCTGTATCGCGCGCGCGGCGCGCTCGAGATTGCCCCCGGGCCCGCGGGCACGCCGCTCGCCACGGCGCGGGAGATGCAGCAGCTCTATGCGCATTTCGCGCAGGTGCTCGAGGAGATCGATTTCCGCGACCGCACCGAGAGCGGCACTCACCTCATGAGCCGCATCCGCCGCCTGCTGCAGCGCGCCGAGCTCGATCACAACGAGGCCAACATCCTGCGCGGCATCCTCACCGCCGTGCAGGGCCGGCGCCGGCACGCGGGTCAGCCGCGATGAGCGCCTCGGCGGGCGTGTACCTCGACTATGCGGCCACGACGCCGGTGGATCCGCGGGTGGCCGCGGCCATGGCGAGCTGTCTCACGCTCGAGGGCGACTTTGGCAACGCCGCATCGTTGCACCGGTACGGGCGCGCCGCGGCGGCGCGCATCGCCGAGGCGCGCGCGCAGGTGGCGGTGCTGGTGGGCGCCACTGCCGAGGAGATCGTGTTCACTTCCGGGGCCACCGAGTCGAACAATCTCGCGCTGCTTGGCGTGGCACGTGCCAACGCCGACCGTGGGCGTCATCTCATCACCGCGCGCACCGAGCACAAAGCAGTGCTCGACCCCTGCAAGCGCCTCACCAGGGAGGGCTTCGAGGTCACTTACCTCACCCCGGAGCGCTCCGGCGTCGTCACGCCGGCGTCGGTCGCGGCGGCGCTGCGCCCCGACACGCAGCTGGTCTCGCTCATGTGCGTCAACAACGAGACCGGCGTGCTGCAGGACATCGCGGCGATCGGTGCCCTGTGTCACGCGCGCGGAGTCGCCTTCCACAGCGACTGTGCACAGGCGGCCGGCAAGGTGCCCCTCGACCTTGGCCGCCTGGCGGTCGATTTCCTCGCCTTCACCGCCCACAAGGTTTATGGCCCCAAGGGCATCGGTGCGCTCTATGTACGGCGCGGCGCGCGTGGCCTGCTGCAGCCGGTGATGTTCGGCGGCGGCCAGGAGCAGGGCTGGCGCCCCGGGACGCTGGCGACGCACCAGATCGTCGGCTTCGGCGTGGCGTGCGCAATTGCCGCGCAGGAGCTGGCCACAGAGACCACGCGCCTCGCGCAGCTGCGCGATCAGCTGTGGATGAGGCTGAGCACGCTGGGCGGTGTGCACCTGAACGGCGCGGCCGCGCCGCGTGCCCCCGGGATCCTCAATGTGTCCTTCGAGGGTATCGAGGGCGAGAGCCTGGTGAGTGCACTCGATGGCATCGCCGTCTCGACCGGTGCCGCCTGCAACTCGGCGAGCGCCGAGGCTTCGTACGTGCTCAGGGCCCTGGGGCGCGATGCGCAGCTCGCCGCAAGTTCGCTGCGCCTGAGCCTCGGCCGGTTCACTGAGGAGCGCGAGATCGAGTCCGCCGCGGCGGCGATCGGTGCGGCGGTGCGCCGCCTGCGCGCGCTGTCGCCCGCCGCGCCGCCTGAGGCTCGGCCGGCCTGGGAGGGGGGCGCTAAGGCCGGTGAGGCCGTGGTCAGTGGCGAGGCCGGCGGCCCGGGCCAGGAGACCTGGGTGCGCTTCCAGCTGCTCATCTGCGGCGACACTGTGAAAGATGCACGTTTCCAGGCCTTCGGCTGTCCGCATACTCTCGATGTCGCTGGCTGGCTGTGTCGCGAGCTGCCGGGCCGGAGCCGGGCGACGCTCGCTCCCGGGGAGCCGGCGGACTGGGCCGCGAATCGTGCGGTGCCGGTGGAGAAGCTCGGACGGCTGCTTGTGATCGAGGACGCCCTGCGGGCCTGTCTCTTGCAATGGCGGTAAGCGCTACAATGTCGAGGACCGATGCCCATCTCACTGACTGAATCCGCGGCCAACCACGTCAAGGGCCTGCTCGCTGCGCGGGGTAGCGCGATCGGGCTGCGCCTTGGGGTTCGCAAGACCGGCTGCTCGGGCTATGCCTACGCAGTGAACTACGCCGAGGCTGCGCAGCCCGGCGACATCATGTTCGAGGACCGCGGCGTGCGGGTGTTCGTCGATTCCGGAAGCCTGAGCCTCATCGACGGCACGATCGTCGATTTCGTGAAGCAGGGCTTGAATGAGGCGTTCCGCTTCCAGAACCCGAACGTAAAGGGCGAGTGCGGCTGCGGCGAGAGCTTTTCGGTCTGAGTACCGGCTTGCGCTCGCTTCGGGCGGCCGCGCGCTTCAAAAAACCCTTACCAAACGGGCACTTCCGGCGGGTGCTGCATTGCCGTGGCCGCCGCACCCAAGGTAAACTCGCGCGTTTTCCCGCGGAGGTACCCATCGAATGGCGCTCGAGCGCACCCTGTCCATAGTCAAGCCCGACGGCGTCGGTCGCAATCTCATCGGCGAGGTCTATCGCCGCTTCGAGAAGGCCGGACTGTCGATCATCGCCGCTCGCATGCTGCATCTGTCGCAGCGTGAGGCCGAAGGCTTCTACGCCGTGCACCGTGAGCGTCCGTTCTACAAGGATCTGGTGCGCTACATGACCTCGGGACCTGTGATCGTGCAGGTGCTGGAAGGCGAGAATGCGATCGCGCGCAATCGCGACCTGATGGGCGCCACGGATCCGAAGCAGGCCGCGCCCGGAACGATCCGCGCAGATCTCGCCCTCAGCATCGAGCAGAACGTGGTGCACGGCTCGGATGCCCCCGCCACCGCCGCACGCGAGATCGCCTATTTCTTCAGCACCACGGAGCTGCACTCGCGCCTCTGACGCGCGCCACGCCATGACCTCGCCCGCTACAGAGCGCACCAACCTCCTCGGGCTGCCGCGTCCGGCGCTCGAGGCGTTTGTCGCGCAGCTTGGCAGCCGGCCGTTCCGGGCGCGCCAGCTCATGAACTGGATTTACAAGCGCGGCCGGGGCGAGTTCAGCGACATGACGGATCTCGCCAGAGACTTCCGTACCCGGCTCACCGCTCACGCCGAAGTGCGCGCGCCGCAGATCGTGAGCGTGCAGCGCTCGGCAGACGCCACCGTCAAGTGGCTGCTGCGTGCCGATGCGAGCCAGGCGTTCGAGATGGTCTTCATTCCGGAGCCCGATCGCGGCACGTTGTGCATCTCCTCGCAGGTTGGGTGCGCGCTCGACTGCTCGTTCTGCTCGACTGCTCAGCAGGGTTTCAATCGCAATCTCACCACTGCCGAGATCGTCGGCCAGGTCTGGCTCGCCATGAGCGAGCTGTCGCGCGAGCAGGCGGCAGTGCCGCAGCCGAGCGGCGCCGCGACCGTCGAATCCGCCGCGGCGGTTATCGAACGCCGCATCACCAATGTCGTACTCATGGGCATGGGTGAGCCGCTCGCTAACTTCCGCAATGTCGTGCCGGCCCTCGACATCCTGCTCGATGACTTCGGTTTCGACCTGTCGCGGCGGCGGGTGACGCTGTCGACCTCCGGGCTGGTACCGCAGATCTATCGCCTGGCCGAAGTGAGCAACGTGGCACTTGCCGTGTCGCTGCATGCGCCCGACGATGCGCTGCGCAGCGAGCTGGTGCCGATCAACCGCAAGCACCCGATCGGCGAGCTGCTGCCGGCCTGCTGGCACTACCTCGACGAGCAAAACGGCCGCAGCGTAACCTTCGAGTACGTGATGCTCGATGGAGTGAACGATTCCCCGGCGCAGGCGCGCGCCGTGGCCCGCCTCCTCAAGGGGCATCCCGCCAAGGTCAATCTCATCCCGTTCAATCCTTTTCCCGGCGCGCGCTACCGCCGCTCGAGCGCACCCGCCATCCAGCGCTTTCGCGACGAGCTGCTGCAGCGGGGCGTGCTTGCCACCGTGCGGCGTACGCGTGGCGAGGATATCGACGCCGCCTGCGGACAGCTTGCCGGCCGCGTCATCGACCGCACCACGGTGCGGCTCGGGAGCAAAGTCATCGGCGTCGCCGTTCAGGCATGAGCACACACGTGAACACTACGATCTGCACCGTTGCGGCAGCGGCACTCGCTGCGCTCGCGGCCCTCGGCCTCGCCGCCTGCGTGAGCCACAGCAGCACACCGCTGCATATGGCCAACTCGCAGGAGGCGGCCGCCGACAATGTCCAGCTCGGCATCCAGTACATGAATCAGGGCGACCTTGGCGTCGCCAAGATCAAGCTCGACCGGGCACTCGATGAGGATCCGAACAACGCCAACGTCCACAGCGCGCGCGCCATGCTGTTCGAGCGCATGCACGACGCGCCGAAAGCCGACGAGGAGTTTCGCACTGCGCTGCATCTCGCGCCCCACGACCCCGATGTGGTCAACAACTACGCCGTTTACCTCTGCCAGAACGGCCGCACCGACGAGGGTGTGAAGCGCTTTCTCGAGGCTGCGCACAACGCGCTGTACCGCACACCGCAGGCGGCCTACACCAATGCCGGCGTCTGCCTGCGGGCTGCCAAGCGCGACGATGAGGCCCGCGTGCAGTTCAACGCCGCCCTGCAGCTGCGACCCAACTACGCAGAGGCCGCCTACCAGCTCGCCAGCCTCGACACCGATCACTGCCAGTTGGCGCCGGCACGCGCGCGCATCGACGGTTACATAGGCACCTACGAGGCCACTCCGGATCTGCTGCTGCTTGGGGTGCGAGTGACCCGCAAGCAGGGCGATGCGGTGGCGGCGCAAAAGTACGCCCGCCGGCTGCTACTCGACTATCCGGGCTCCGAGCAGGCGCGCGCTCTGCCCACGCTCGATCACAACCCCGGCTGCTGAGGGTGTATGCGCACGACTGAGGCTGGCGGCGAAGCGCGCTGCGGCATCGGCACGCGGCTGCGGGCAGCGCGCGAGGCGCGCGGCCTCACCATCCTGCAGGCTGCGGAAAAGCTGCACGTGGATGCACGCATCCTCGAATCCCTCGAGGCCGAGGACTTCGCCTCGCTCGGCGCCGCCGTATACGCGCGTGGCCACCTGCGCCGCTACGCCGAGCTGATCGGCGAGGCACCCGCGGAGCTGCAGACCCTGTACCCGGCCTCGGCCACCGCCTCGGGCCCGGATCTCACCCGCCTCCCGCACCTCGCGCCCGCCGGCCATTCCGCCCGGCTCGTGACGCTGGCGCTGCTGGTGCTGCTGGGGTTTGCGATCGTCGGCGTGCTGTGGTGGGTGCTGACACTGCCGGTGGTGAGGCCACGGCTGGTCTCGGCGGCCGGCCCGGCGACCGTGGGCGACTCCTCGGCGTCACAGCTGATGACGGCGCTGGCGAATGCCTCGGGGCGCGGCGCGCCGGGGGCGCCGGCCTCGACGGCCGCGCAGGCGCAGCTCGACGTGAAGTTCTTCGGTGTCAGCTGGGCGCAGGTGACGGACGCCTCGGGCAGGCGGCTGTTCGAGGGTCTGAATGCCCCGGACAGCACGCGTACCGTGAGCGGCACGCCGCCGCTGCGCATCATCATCGGCAACGCCCCCGGCGTGACGCTGCGCCTCAACGGCACCAAGGTAGCTCTCGATGAGCTGGTGCGCCGCGACGGCAGCGCGCGCTTCCAGCTCGATGGCAGCGGTCACGTCGCGCCACTCCCGCCGCTGGTTGCACACGGGGACTGAAGGTGGCCGAGGAGATTCAGCCGGTTCGCGGCATCAATGACGTGCTGCCCGCCGAGATCGGCGCCTGGCAGCACTTCGAGGCTGTGACCCGCGAGCTCCTGACCGCCTACGGCTACGAGGAGATCCGCGTGCCGGTGCTCGAGCGCACCGAGCTTTTCAAGCGCGCCATCGGCGAGCACACCGACGTGGTCGGCAAGGAGATGTATACCTTCACCGATCGTGGTGGCGACAGCCTCACGCTGCGTCCCGAGGCAACCGCGGGGATCGTGCGGGCACTGATCTCGAATCGGCTGCTGCGCGGCCAACGACCTAAGCTCTGGTGCTTAGGTCCCATGTTCCGGCACGAGGCGCCACAGGCCGGGCGCTACCGTCAGTTCTGGCAGGTGGATGTCGAGGCCGTCGGCTATGCGGGTCCCGACGTCGACGCGGAGCTGATCGCACTCAGCGCACGTCTGTGGCAGCGGCTCGGTCTCGGTGGCCTGACGCTCGAGATCAACTCACTCGGCACGCCCGAGAGCCGCCGCGCCTATCGTGCCCGGTTGATCGAGTACTTCGGGCAACACGAGTCGCAGCTCGATGCCGACAGCCGCCGGCGGCTCGACGGCAATCCGCTGCGCATCCTCGACAGCAAGAACCCGGCAATGCAGCAGCTGATCCAGGGGGCACCACTGCTCACCGAGCACCTCGATGAGGAATCACGCGAGCATTTCGCGGCCCTGCGCAGCCTGCTCGATGGGGTCGGGATCGGCTATCGGGTGAATCCGCGTCTGGTGCGTGGCCTCGATTACTACAACCGCACGGTTTTCGAATGGATCACCGCCGCCACCAGCGCCCAGAATGCCGTATGCTCCGGCGGCCGTTACGACGGACTGATCACGCAGCTCGGGGGTGAGGCGACACCCGCGGTCGGTTTTGCCATGGGGGTCGAGCGGTTGGTGGCGCTGCTCGTGGCCGCCGGCGGCGTACCGGCGCCGGCCGTCCCCGACGTCTACGTGGTGGTCAACGGCGCGCGCGCCGCTGCCGAAGCGCTGCCGCTCATCGAGCGCTTGCGCAGCGAGCGGCCGCAGTTGCGGTTCGAGCTGAATCTGGGGGGCGGGAACTTCAAGGCCCAGTTCCGCCGCGCCGACAAGAGCGGCGCCCGGCTCGCCCTGATCATCGGCGACGATGAGCTCGGGCGCGCGGTGGTGGCGATGAAACCTTTGCGCGAGGAATCGGGTCAGAGCGAGTGCCCGATCGACTCGCTGGCGGCGGGCCTGGATGCGGCGCTGGCTGGCTTGAGGAGTGGGTGAGTGAGCGACTATCTGTCTGAAAAAGAACAATGGGAGCAGATCCGGGCGTGGGTGCGCGACAACGGTCCGTGGGTGATCGCGGGGGTGGCGGTCGCCGTCGGGCTGATCGGTGCCTGGCGTTGGTGGCAAGGGCATCTGGATGCCCGCGGGATTCAGGCCGACACCCTCTATACGCAGATGATCACGGCGCTCGAGCATGGCGACCGCAGCGCGGCGTTCGTGCGCCTCGGTGAGCTCGAGCGCAACTACGGCTCCTCGCCATACGCCGATCAGGGCAAGATGGTGGCTGCCCGGGTGTTCGTCGAGGACCACGAGCTCGACAAGGCGGCCCACGAGCTCGCGACCGTCATGGAGTCGAGGGACCATGCGCTCGGACTGGTGGCGCGGATGCGTCTCGCGCGGATTGAGATCGCGCAGGGCAAGCCCGACCAGGCGCTCGGCACACTGAACGCCGCGGATCCCGGCGCGTTCGCCGCCCGCTACCACGCGGTGCGCGGCGATGCCTACTACGCCAAGGGCGACAAGGTCGCCGCGCTTAAGGAGTATCGCAGCGCGCAGGGCACGCTGGACCGAGGCGAGAGCGCGCTGCTCGACCTGAAGATATCCGACCTGGTCGCCGATGCGCCGACCCCTGCAACGGGCGCCGCCACGCGACCCGCGGCGGCGTCCGGCCCGGCCACCCCGCCCGCCACAAGCGCGAAGTAGCCCATGTCATACCTCACCCGCCCCTTGTGGATCGTGGCACTGCTGCTGGCAGTCGCGGCCTGTTCCAAGGACAAGGCAATCGATCAGCCGGCCAAGCTCACGCCGCTCGCCTCGACGCTGCGCGTCGCCCGTGTCTGGTCGGCCACCGTGGATGACAAGAAGGCGCTGAAGCTGCGGTTGGGACTGACCCTCTCGGTTGCCGATGATCGCGTGTACGCCGCCGGTCACAAGGGCGATGTGGTCGCGCTCGCTCTCGCCTCCGGCCATCAGCTGTGGCGCACGCATCTCAAAGCACCGCTGTCGGGCGGCACCGCGGCCGGCGACGGACTGGTGCTGATCGGCTCGAGCGACGGGCAGCTGTTCGCCCTCGATGCGGCCAACGGCAGCCGGCGCTGGTCGGTGCGCGTCAACGGCGAGGTGCTGGCACCGGCGGCGATCGCGGCGCATCTGATCGCGCTGCGCACCGTCGACGGCAAGCTGCACGCGCTCAGCCCGGTCGACGGGCACGAGCTGTGGGTGCAGCAGCAGCAAGTGCCGCGGCTGTCGCTGCGGGGTACGGCGCGGCCGGTGATCGTCGGTGACGTCGTGCTGAGTGGTTTCGACAACGGCAAGATTCTGGCCGTGAGCAGCGGCGATGGCTCGGTGCAGTGGGAGGCCAATGTCGCCCCGCCGCACGGCCGCACCGAGCTCGAGCGGCTGGACGACATCGATACCGCCGTGCGCGTGTCCGGACAGGATGTCTATACGGTCGGCTTCCAGGGCAAGGTGGCGATGCTGGCGCTCGATAACGGCCAGATCTGGTGGTCGCACGACGCCTCGAGCTACCGCAGCCTGACGCTGGATGATGACGCGCTGTACATGACCTCGGCCGACGGTGAGATCGTCGCCCTGCGCACCCGCACCGGGGCTGAGTTGTGGCGCCAGAAGGCGCTGCTGCATCGCGGCCTTACGGCACCCGCCGCGATGGACGATGACAAGGCGCTGGTGACCGCCGACTTCCAGGGCTACGTACACTGGCTCGACAAGGCGACCGGGGCGCTCGCCGCGCGGGCCTCCTCGGGCAAGGCGCGCGTCAGCGCCGCACCGCTCGTGGTCGGCGACATGGTTCTGGTCATCAACGATCGCGGTCAGATCAGCGCGTTCCGCGTCACCCCGCTCGCCCTCGCACACAAGTAGCCGCGCGCCGCCGCCGCCGTCGCGCCGCACCGTGCCTTCATGCTGCCCATCATCGCGATCGTCGGCCGTCCGAATGTCGGCAAATCGACGCTGTTCAATGTCCTGACCGGAACACGCGACGCGATCGTCGCCGACGTTCCCGGGCTCACGCGCGACCGGCAATACGGCTTCGGGCGGGTAGGGCCGATGCCGTACGTCGTCATCGACACCGGCGGACTCATCGAGAACCCGACCGGGATCGAAGCGCAGATGCGCGCGCAAACGGAGCGCGCGGTCGCCGAGGCCGACCGGCTGGTGTTTCTTGCCGACGCGCGCGCCGGCCTCGCGCCGCAGGACCTGTTCGTCGCGCACCAGCTGCGCCGCTCGGGCAAGCCGGTGACGCTCGCGCTCAACAAGGCGGAGGGGCTCGACCCGGACCTGATCGCCGCCGACTTTCATTCCCTCGGACTCGGCGCACCCTGCGCCATCTCGGCAAGTCACAGCCAGGGCTGCGAGAGCCTGATGGAGTATGTGCTGGCGGGCCTCGAGCCGCAGGAGCCCGCCGCGGAGGCGGATGGAGCAATCCGCGTCGCCATCATCGGACGCCCCAATGTCGGCAAGTCGACACTCGTGAATCGCCTGCTCGGCGAGGAGCGCGTCATCGCCGACGAGGAGCCTGGCACCACGCGCGACAGCATCTTCGTGCCGTTCACGCGTGACGGCCGCGAGTTCCTGCTCATCGATACCGCCGGCGTGCGGCGGCGCGCGCGCGTCGCGGACCAGGTCGAGCGGGCGAGCGTCGCCAAGACGTTGCAGGCCATCGAAGAGGCGCACGTCGTGATCCTGGTGCTCGATGCGCACGACACGGTGGCCGAGCAGGATGCCAGCGTTCTCGGCCTGGCGCTAACGCGCGGCCGGGCCATCATCATCGCGGTCAACAAGTGGGACGGGATCGCGCCGGAGCAGCGCGAAGACATCCGCCGCCAGCTCACCCTCAAGCTCGACTTCGTACCGTTTGCGCCGCTGTTCTTCATCTCGGCGCGGCACGGCACCGGGGTGGGTGAGCTCATGGCCGCGGCGGTGCACGCCTACGAGGGCGCGATGCGCACGCTCCCCACCAAGGAGCTCACCCGCACCCTCGAGCACGCACTCAGCATGCATCAGCCGCCGCTGGTGCGCGGCCGGCGGATCAAGCTGCGCTACGCGCATCAGGGCGGGCGCAACCCGCCGCGTGTCGTGATCCACGGCAATCAGACGGCCTCGGTTCCCGATGCCTACACGCGCTATCTCGCCAATCTGTTCCGCAAGACTTACGATCTGTACGCGACGCCGGTCGTGGTCGAGTACCGCACCGACGCCAATCCCTACGATCGCGAGGGGCGCGCGCGGGCCCGGCCGCGCCGGCCGGCACGCCGCAGAAAATGAATCTCTTGGGGAGCAGCGGGAGTTTGATCTCATGCGCAATCCACGTTACTGGGTGTGGCTCGCCGGGCTGGCGGCATTTGCGGGGCTGAGCCCGGCCGCCGAACGTACCGACGCCGCCTCCTACCTCGCGATCCAACCGGGGAGCGTCGCGTTGCGCCACGTCGAGGTCATCGACGGCACGGGCGCCGCGCCGCGCCCCGATCAGACGGTGCTCATCACCGACGGCCGCATCGCCGCGCTTGGGTCCGCTGCCAGTACGACGATCCCGCCCGGCACGCAGGTGCTGGACTATGCGGGCTACACACTGCTGCCGGGTCTCGTCGGGATGCACGATCACCTTTTCTACACCGCCTCGCGCGACACGCAGCGCAACTCCCCGGGCGGACTCGAGCCGGGGTTCGTGGTCAACGAGATTCCCTACTCGGCACCGCGGTTGTACCTCGCGGCGGGCGTGACGACGCTGCGCACGACGGGAAGCATCGAGCCCTACACCGACCTCAAGGTGCGGGCGCGGATTGAATCGGGGGCGATGCCCGGTCCGCATCTCGATCTCACGGCGCCTTACCTCGAGGGCGCCGGCACCTTCTTTGCGCAGATGCACGAGCTCGCAGGGCCGGAGGAGGCAACGCGGTTCGTCGACTACTGGGCCGGGACGGGCATGACCTCGTACAAGGGCTACATGAACATCACGCGCGCCGAGCTCGCCGCGGCGGCCACGGCCGCGCACCGCCACGGACTCAAGATCACGGCACACCTGTGCTCGGTGAGTTGGCCCGAGGCGGTCGCCGCGGGCGTCGATGATCTCGAGCACGGTCCGGTGTACACCGACAGTGAGTTCGTGGCTGGCCGTCAGCCCGACAAGTGCCCCGACCGCACCTCGTCATCCTGGGTCGGCAGATCGGCGAGCGATCCGGAGGTGGTGCGCCTCATCCGCCTTCTGATCGAGCATCACGTGGCGGTGACTTCCACGCTGCCGGTGTTCGAGCTCACCGTGCCCGGCCGCGCCCCGGCGCAACGCCGCACGCTCGATGCGATGTCCCCGGACGCGCGCAGCAACTATCTCACCTACCGGGTTCTGCTCGATCCGGCGGACAAAGTGCCGGCGCAGCTGTTGCGCACCGAGATGGACTTCGAGCACGCGTTCGCAGCCGCTGGTGGTCTGCTGCTCACGGGGCCAGACCCGACGGGTGCCGGCGGCGTGCTGCCAGGCTTCGGCGACCAGCGTGGCATCGAGCTGCTGGTGGAGGCCGGCTTCACCCCGCTACAGGCGATTCAGATCGGCACCGAGAACGGCGCCCGCTTCCTCGGCCGCGAGCGCGACATCGGCACCGTGGTCCCCGGCAAGCGTGCCGACCTGATCCTGGTGCACGGCGATCCGGCGGCACACATCGCCGAGCTCGAGAATGTCGCCGTGGTCTTCAAGGACGGGCAGGGGTATGACCCGGCACGGCTCGTTGACTCGGTGCGTGGCCAGGTCGGCATCCGCTAAATGAAACGCCCGCCGCACGACACGCGCGGCGGGCGTTGCTAGAGAGCCCGGACTCTTAGCGCTGTGCCGTTTCCGGCTCGCGCTTGCCGCCCTCCTTGGGGTGCTCCTGCTTCTGCGGATGCGGCTTCTGTGCGGCCTGCTTCGGCGGCTGACCGCCCGGCGGCCTGCCGCCCGGAGTCTGTGCGTGCGTGGCTGCCCCGGCGGGCGCCGGGTTTGCTGCTCGCGCGCCGTTCTGCTGACCCATCGGACCGCCGAACCCACGGTTGTTGCCGCCGTAATTGCCGCCGGGGCCGGGGCCGTTGCCGTGCGCCACGGCCGGAGGCGGCGTGCTGGCGCCGTGTGCGCCCACGACACCCGGGGCGTTGAAGGCCGCGGGCCGCGGGGTGGCGGCAATCGACGGGTGACCGGCGTTGTTCTTGGCGAGCAGCGCCGGATTCGCGGCCGCCTGCTGCACGTGCTGCTGCTGCATGGCGGTCGGTGCGACGTGCGGCTCCTGCCCGTAGGCGCGCTCCTGCGGGCTTGGCGCGGCGGCGACGCCCGCCGCTCCACCGTTGTAACTCACGCGGTTGACCGTGACGTTGTTGACCACCGTCTCGTTGTAGGTGTTGTGAATAACCGTGACATTCACGTTGGTGACCGACTGGTTGTAGGCGAACGAGTTGCCCACCCAGCGGCCGCCGCCGAAGCCGACACCGCCATAACCGAAGCCGTAGTTGACGCCGCCGTAGAAGCCCACGTGCGGGCCCCAGTAACCGGCATGGAACGCGTAGACGCCGCCCACGAAGCCCCAGTACCCCGGGGTCCACAGAAGGCCGACGCGCGGCGGCATCACCCAGGTGCCCGGCACCCAGTAATAACCGGCGGGTGCCCAGGCCCAGTAGCCGGGCGCCCAGAGGTATCCCGGGCCCGGAACGGGCGGCTGCTCATAGACGGGCAGCGGCGGTGGCGGCTCGCTCGCCTGCACGTCGGCATCCACCGCCGGCGCTGGCGCGACGTAGGCGGGTGCCGGAGGTGGCGGGGGCGGGGCGACGTACACCGGCGCGGGGGCCGGCACGGCCACTCCGGCGCGTACCACGCAGCCCGAGAGCTGGGTGGCCGCTACGCACACGAGCGCGAGCCCGGCGAGCGGCGCAAAGCTGATCTGACGACGCGATAATTGCGACATAGGACGACCCTGAGGTTGGTGGTGACGCAGCCTACGCAGCGGCGCAGGCCTTATGAAACACACAACGTCACACTTTCCGAGCGGCTGACCGCGTGACGGGAATGTAATGTCGCCGCCGGGCGACGCCGAGCGGGCGGAGTGGAAGCGCGGCGGGTCCTAGGCGAGCTTGAAGCGCAGTGAGCCGAGCTTCTCGATGGTGCTCACGATCTCATCGCCCGCCTTGAGCCAGACCTGCTTTTCCTTCGGCATCCCGAGGATCACGCCCTCGGGCGTCCCCGACCAGATGATGTCGCCGGGCTCGAGCGTCCACATACGGCTGATGTAGGCGATGAGTTTCTGCGGGTTGAAGATCATGTAGCTCGTGTTGGAGGACTGGCGCTGCTCACCGTTCACATGGGTCTCGAGGTTGAGATTGTTGGGATCGCCGACCCGGTCCGCCGACACGAAGTACGGCCCGATGGGACCGAAGTCATCGAGCGTCTTGCCGACCATCCACTGCACGCTCGGAGTCTCGAGCTGCAGATCGCGCGCCGAGAAGTCCTGGGCGGTGCAGTAGCCGGCGACATAGTCGAGCGCCTGGGCTTCCGGCACATTGCGCGCCGCCTTGCCGATGACGATCAGCAGCTCGGTCTCGTAGTCGAACTTGTAGGCGATCTCGCGCGGCGGCAGCTTGATGGTGCAGTTGTGCGCTGCGAGCGCGTTGTTGTACTTGTTGAAGAGGATCGGCACGCTCGGCAGCTGCATGGCGGTCTCCGCGGCGTGCTTGCGATAGTTGAGCCCGATGCAGACGATCTTGCCCGGGTTGGTGAAGAGCCTGCCGAAGGTGATGCTGGACTCCTTCAAGATCGCGCCGCGCGCTTTGGGTGCGGTGCGGGCAGTGTCGATCAGCTGGTTGAGTCCGCGCGCGTTGCCCTCGCGCAGCAACTCTTCCAGCGTCAGTGGCGCTGCGATGCCGAGCAGCCGCCGCGCCGCGCGCACGTCGAGCACCGACACCGCATCGAGCTTGGCGCCGAGGGTCTCGGTGCCGTCGGCGTTGCGCATGGCGAGCAGCGTGACCCCGCTCGGCATCTCGTGCGGGCCCGGGTACTTCTTTTCCACTGCCATGCTCCCGGCGCCGGCGACTGCTGTTTCCCCTGCGCCGCCGATACCCACGGTTGCGGCTCCGGTGGTCTGCAGAAAGCTTCGCCTGGAGATCATAGTTGCCGTTCCCTTTGGTCGGACTCAGCAGTAGTATGCTTTTTATAACAACGAGTTGCGAGATACGGGAATGTAACGGGCATCACCAGAAGGTTTTGCGCCACAGCAACCTCCAATCATCGACAGACAGTTCCCGGTAATTTCACCCCGTGCTCCGGATGCGGCCTACTTGCGATAGCCATTCCATGTGCGGCAGTCGCGATTCCCCCCAATCTGTACATCTCGGACAAGGCCCTGAAGAGCGCCTGGGCTCTACAGGTCACGGCGGTTGTCGCGGGCGGCTACAGTGGACATGTCCGACTGGACGAGAAACTAACCGGGTCGGAGTTGTCGGGACCAACACCTTTCGGCCAGCGGCGCGATCCAGGGATCGAATGTGCAAATACCGGCTGTTCGTCGCCGCGGTAATGGCGGCCCAGGCTGTCAATGCTGCGCCCGCATGGCAGGTCCTGACGGAGTCCGGAGCGATATCCGGAATATCCGAACGCGGCTTGAGCGTTTATAAGGGTGTCCCGTTCGCTGCCCCGCCCGTCGGCGATTTGCGCTGGCGAGCCCCGGCAGCGGTCGCACCCTGGACTGGCATCCGTGAGGCGAACGCGTTTGCCGCGGCGTGCGTGCAGGAAGGCGTCTCCATGCCGGGAGAAACGCCGCCAACTGAGAGTGAAGATTGTCTCTACCTCAATATCTGGACGCCGGCAAAGAGCCCCGCGCAGCGCCTGCCGGTGATCGTCTGGATCCACGGCGGTGGCTACCGGAATGGGTACGCTGCAATGCCGCTGTACTGGGGCGACCGGCTGGCGCGCAAAGGCGTGATCGTGGTCACGATCGCCTACCGGTTGGGCCCGCTCGGGTTTCTTGCGCTTCCCGAGCTGACGCGCGAGTCCCCGCACCGCTCATCCGGGAACTACGGCCTCATGGACCAGATCGCCGCCCTCGAATGGGTTCAGCGCAACATTGCCGCCTTCGGGGGCGATCCACGATGCGTGACGATCGCCGGCCAGTCCTCCGGCTCGATATCGGTTAGCGTGCTAATGGCGTCGCCGCGCGCGAAAGGATTGTTTCAGCGTGCCATCGGCGAGAGCGGTGGTTTGTTTGAGCCGCTGCAACTTGCGCCCAGCTACCTGCTCGGCAACGCTGAACGGGACGGCGAAAAATATGTCGCCTCACTCGGTGTCGCCTCGCTTGCGGAACTCCGTCAGCTGCCGGCTGCCCGACTGACGGGCGGCGGTAACGCTGGTGGCGTCACCCATCCGGTGATCGAACCCTATATGCTGCCGGTTGCGCCCTATGAAGCCTTCACGGCGGGGCATCAGAACGACGTTCCGCTGCTCATCGGATCCAACGCCGAGGAGGCGCGCTCGCTGACGGATGTGAGCCATACGACCGCTGCGACTTTCGCGACCGACATCGAGCACTCCTTCGGCCAGTTGCCCCCAGCGATTATCGCAGCGTATCCCCATGCAACCGACGAAGCGGCACGAATTGCGCGCCTGCACCTCGAGCGTGATCTGCGTTTTGGCTGGGACATGTGGGCGTGGGCCAGGTTGCAAGCCACGACCGGACGCAACCCCGTCTACTACTACTCGTTTCGCCGGCGGCCGCCCTTCCCGCTCGGCTCCGTGTACGCCGGATGGGGAGCCAGTCACTTCGCCGAGCTCTGGTACGTGTTCGACCATCTGAACCAAGCCCCATGGCACTGGAGCCCCGGGGATCGGGCACTCGCGCGGGACATGTCCGCGTACTGGAGCAATTTTGCGCGATCGGGCGACCCGAACAGCCGAGGCTTGCCTGCGTGGCCCGCGTTTACGAACCCCTCCACCAGGGTCTTGTATCTGGGCGATCCCGTGAGTGTGGCCGGGGTTGCGAACCTGGACAGCCTGATGATTCTCGATGGGGTCTACACAACCGTACGCGGCAGACCCTTCGGGGAACCCGCGATCGATGCGAGTGCTACGCAGTCTCGCTAAGTTCGGTCGACCGAGTCACTCCCACTCGATGGTCGCCGGCGGCTTGCCGGAGATGTCGTACACCACGCGCGAGATGCCCGCCACCTCGTTGACGATGCGCCGCGACACATGGTCAAGGAACTCGTACGGCAACCGCGCCCAGTGTGCGGTCATGAAATCGACGGTCTCCACCGCGCGCAGCGCCACCACATAGTCGTAGCGGCGGCCGTCGCCCATCACGCCAACCGAGCGCACCGGCAGGAACACCGCGAACGCCTGGCTGACCCGATCGTAGAGGTCGTGCCGGCGCAGCTCCTCGATGTAAATGGCATCGGCCTGGCGCAGCAGGTCGGCGAACTCGCGGCGCACCTCACCGAGGATCCGCACCCCGAGACCCGGCCCGGGGAAGGGGTGGCGATACACCATCTCCCGGGGCAGCCCGAGCTCGACCCCGATGCGGCGCACCTCATCCTTGAACAGCTCGCGCAGCGGCTCGAGCAGTCTGAGCTTCATGCGCTCAGGCAGGCCGCCGACGTTGTGATGCGACTTGATGACGTGCGCCTTGCCGGTGCGCGCCCCGGCGGACTCGATCACGTCCGGATAGATGGTTCCCTGCGCGAGGAACTCCACCCCGGTGAGCTGCTGCGCCTGCTCGTCGAACACGTCGATGAACGTGCGGCCGATGATCTTGCGCTTCGCTTCCGGGTCGGTGACACCGGCGAGCGCGCTGAGGAAGCGCGCCGCGGCGTCCACCCGGATGACGCGCACCCCAAGATGCTCGGCGAAGGTGCGCATCACCTGCTCGCCCTCGCCGAGCCGCAGCAGTCCGTGGTCGACGAACACGCAGGTGAGCTGCGCACCGATGGCGCGGTGCAGAAGCGCGGCGACCACCGATGAGTCGACGCCGCCCGAGAGGCCGAGCAGCACCTTGCCACTACCGACTGTGGCGCGCGCCTGCGCGATGGCGTCCTCGACGATGTTGCCGACGCTCCACAGCGCGTCCGAGCCGGCGATCTCGCGCACGAAGCGCTCGAGCAGCCGCGCCCCCTGTTTGGTGTGCGTCACCTCGGGATGGAACTGCACGCCGTAGAAACGGCGCTGCTCATCGACCATGGCGGCATACGGGATCGTGCTGGTCGAGGCGCAGGCCACGAAGCCCGCGGGCAGGGCATCGACGCGGTCGCCGTGACTCATCCACACATCAAGCTGCGCACGCCCGGAGGCGTCGCGCCGGTCCTCGAGGTGATCGAGCAGGCGTGATGGACCGGTCACGGTCACCTCGGCATAGCCGAACTCACGCTCGGTGGAAGGCGCTACGCGGCCGCCAAGCTGCTGCGCCATGGTCTGCATGCCGTAGCAGATGCCGAGCACCGGGACGCCCAGCTCGAATACCGCGGGCGGCGCCCGCGGCGGGTCACGATCGATGACCGACTCGGGTCCGCCGGACAGGATGATGCCGCGTGGTGCGAAGGCCCGAACGTCTGCGTCGCTCACGTCCCAGGGGTGGATCTCGCAGTACACCCCGAGCTCGCGCACGCGGCGCGCGATCAGCTGCGTGTATTGGGCGCCGAAGTCGAGAATCAGGACGCGGTGCGCGTGGATATCGGCGCGCGGCGCGCCCGCGGATGCGGCGGGGCGGGGGCCGTCAACGCGGGGAACGCTCGCCATGGTGCAGACCGTCACGACACCCGATAGTTGGGTGCCTCCTTGGTGATCGACACGTCGTGCACGTGGCTCTCGCGGATGCCGGCGTTGGTGATGCGCACGAATACCGGGCGCGTGCGCATCTCGGCGATGCTGCGGCTGCCGGTGTAACCCATGGCGGCGCGCAGCCCGCCGCCGAGCTGCTGCAGGATGGTCACGACGCTCCCCTTGTAGGGCACGCGACCCTCCACGCCCTCGGGCACGAGCTTCTCGAGCTCCGAGGCGGCGTCCTGAAAGTAGCGGTCGGCGGAGCCGTGACGCTCCCCCATGGCCCCGAGCGAGCCCATGCCGCGGTAGGACTTGTAGGAGGCCCCCTGGTAGAGCTCGACCTCGCCGGGCGATTCCTCGGTGCCGGCGAACAGGCCGCCGATCATGACAGCGTCGGCACCGGCGGCGATGGCCTTGGCGATGTCGCCGGAAAAGCGGATACCGCCGTCGGAGATGACCGGCACGTCGGCATCGCCGAGCGCCGCGGCGACGTTGGCGACGGCGGAAATCTGCGGCACGCCGACGCCCGCCACGATCCGCGTGGTGCAGATCGAGCCCGGGCCGATGCCGACCTTGACGGCGTCGGCACCCGCATCGCGCAAGGCGCGGGCAGCCTCGGCCGTGGCGATGTTGCCGGCGATCACCTGGCAGTCCCCCCAGCGCGCCTTGATGCGCCCGACCGTCTCGATTACGCCGCGCGAGTGCCCATGCGCGGTGTCCACCACCACCAGGTCCACGCCGCTATCGCGCAGGGCCGCGACGCGCTCCAGCGTGTCTGGCGTCGTGCCGACCGCCGCGCCGACCCGCAGCCGTCCGCCCTCGTCTTTGCAGGCGCGTGGAAACTCGGTGGCCTTCTGGAAATCCTTGACGGTGATCATGCCGACCAGCTCGTGCTCGCCGTTCACCACCAGCAGCTTCTCGATGCGGTGCTTGTGCAGCAGCGACAGCACCTGCTCCTTGGAGGCGTCCTCGCGCACCGTTACCAGGCGCTCCTTGGGCGTCATCACCGAGGACACCGGCGCATCGAGCTTGACCTCGAAGCGCAGGTCGCGATGCGTGACGATGCCGACCGCCTTGCGACCGACCACCACCGGCACGCCCGAGATGCCGCGCGCGCGGGTGAGATCCAGCACCTCACGGATGGTCATGTTGGGCGAGACGGTGATCGGATCCTTGATCACGCCACTCTCGAACTTCTTTACGCGCCCGACCTCACGCGCCTGCGCTTCGATCGACATGCTCTTGTGGATGACGCCGAGGCCGCCTTCCTGGGCGATGGTGATCGCGAGGCGCGCTTCGGTGACGGTGTCCATGGCCGCGGACAGCAGCGGCACGTTGAGGCGGATGCGGCGCGTGACGCGCGTTGACAGGTCGACCTCGCGGGGGAGAATTTCCGAGTAGGCCGGAACCAGGAGGACGTCGTCGAAGGTGAGAGCTTCTTCGAGGATGCGCATGCGTAATTATAGGCGGCGGGACCGCCCCGGTAAACCTCGTGCTAAGGTGCCGCATGGCCCTGAAGAGCGAGTTTGAGAGCCGCGCTCCGACCCGTGATGTGTACAGCGTGTCGCGCCTGAACCGCGAGGTGCGTGCGGTGCTCGAGCGCGGCCTGGGCGTGCTGTGGGTCGAGGGCGAGCTGTCGAACCTGTCGCAGCCCGCCTCGGGGCACTGGTACTTCACGCTCAAGGACCGGGATGCGCAGCTGCGCTGCGTCATGTACCGCAACCGCAATGCGCTGCTCGGTTTTACGCCGCAGCCAGGCGCACAGCTGCTGCTGCGCGGCCGGATCAGCCTGTTCGAGCCGCGCGGCGAGTGCCAGCTTATTGCCGAGCATCTGGAGGAGGCTGGAGTCGGCGCCCTGCAGCGTCAGTTCGAGCGCCTCAAGACGCGACTGGCCGCCGAGGGCCTGTTCGCACCCGAGCGCCGGCGTCCCCTGCCGCGCTTCCCACGGCGTATCGGCGTCATCACCTCACCCGCGGGCGCGGCGCTGCACGACATCCTCAAGATCCTCGCGCGCCGCTACCCGCCCGCGGCGGTGCTCATCTATCCCGCGGCCGTGCAGGGGGTAGCCGCGGTTCCGGAGCTCATCGCCGCCATCGACACCGCTGGCGCGCGTGCCGAGTGCGACGTGCTCATCCTGGCGCGCGGCGGCGGCTCGCTCGAGGACCTGTGGGCGTTCAATGACGAGCGCCTGGCGCGTGCCATCTGCCGCTGCCCGCTGCCGGTGGTCTCCGGCGTCGGACATGAGATCGATTTCACCATCGCCGATTTCGTCGCCGACGCACGCGCACCGACACCCTCGGCAGCTGCCGAGCTGGTGGTGCCGGATCGCACGGCGTGGCTGCAGAGCCTGGCGCGCACCGCGCAGCGTCTCGATGTCTGCATGCGTCGCGAGCTGCGCGCCCTCGCGGCGAGGCTTGCCGCTACGCGCCACCGGTTGCAACGGACGCACCCGGGCGTGCTGCTCCTGCAGCAGGCGCAGCGCCTCGATGATCTGACACTGCGGCTGGCCGCGGTGGCGCACGCCGGTCTGCAGCGCGAACGCTTGCGCCTGGCGCACGGCAGCGAGCGCCTCATGCGCTGCTCACCCGCGCAACTGCTGCGGGAGCAGGGTGTAAGGTATCAGCGGCTCGAGACGCGCCTGGAGCGCGCCACGCACGAGCGGCTGGCGCGCGCGCGGCACCGGTTCGAGCTCGCGCGGCGTGCGCTCGATGCCGTGAGTCCACGCGCCACGCTGGCGCGCGGCTATGCGATCGTGACCCGCGCGGACGGTGCGCTCCTCACCGATGCGGCTACGGTGGCGCCCGGGCAGGAGATCGAAGCACACCTCGCGCATGGCGTGCTTGCCGCGCGAGTCACAGGCCGGAGACAGGAGCCTTGAGCGCGATGCGGCGTGCCACTTGGGTGCTCGCGGGTGCGCTTACCCTGTCAGCGCCCCTCGTGTGCGCGCTGCAGGCAGCGCCCCGGCCGCAGGCGGCGGCTGCCGTCGCCCCTCGGGAGCTACCGCAACAGGAACGGGCTCCCGGCGGCGTCGCCATCCTACCGCTCGAGAGCGCGGCGGCGCCTGCTCCGGCGGTCACCTTCGATGGGCGGCGCGTGCTGGTACTGCGCGTCGCGGACCGATGGGCCGCGGTAGTCGGCATCCCGCTGTCGCAGGCCGTGGGGCCGGCAGCGGTGCGTGTGGTGGATGCAGGCCACGAGAGCGTCACCCTCGGCTTCGAAGTCGCCGACAAGCAGTACACCGTGCAGAGTCTCAAGGTGCCGCCGCGCCAGGTCGATCTGTCGGCGGAGGATCTGGCGCGCGTCAACCGCGAGCAGCCGCGCCTGCACGCCGACATCGAAACCTGGTCGGAGGATCTGCCGGCGAGCCTGCGGCTGGTGGTGCCGGTGCCGGGCATCCGCTCCAGCTCGTTCGGCTCGCGCCGTGTCTTCAACAACGAGGCACGCAATCCCCACAGCGGGATGGACATTGCCGCCGATACCGGTACGCCGGTACGGGCAGCTGCCGACGGGCGCGTGGTCGACACCGGCGATTTCTTCTTCAACGGCAATACCGTGATCCTCGATCACGGCGCCGGGCTGGTCACCATGTACTGTCATCTGAGCGCCATTCATGTCGAACGGGGCCAGCACGTAGCCGCGGACACTGTGATCGGCGCCGTCGGCGCGACCGGTCGCGTGACCGGCCCGCACCTGCACTTCGGGGTGGCGCTGAACGGCGTCTTCGTCGACCCGGCGCTGTTCCTGCCGACGCCACCGCCCGTGCCCGCGGCTGCGCCCACGGCGCACGGTGGCCGCGGCTGAGCGCATGGGGGTCGCCGCGCGGCGTGACGAGGACTACATGCGCGCGGCGCTCGATGCGGCCGCCGCGGCGGGCGGCCGCGGCGAGGTGCCGGTCGGCGCGGTCCTGGTGCGCGGCGGCGAGATCGTAGCGAGCGGCGGCAACTCACCGATCGCGAGCCACGATCCGACCGCGCATGCGGAACTGCTGGCGCTGCGCGCCGCGGGTCGGATCCTCGGCGATTACCGGCTCACCGACACGACGCTGTACGTGACACTCGAGCCGTGCGTGATGTGCGCCGCGGCGATTGTGCATGCGCGCGTGCGGCGCCTGGTGTTCGGCGCCTTCGACCCGCGCGCCGGCGCGGCCGGCAGCATCACCAACGTGTTCGCGCTGCCGCAGCTCAATCATCGTGTCGATGTGTTCGGCGGCGTGCTGATGGAGGACTGCGCGCGGCTGCTGCAGGAATTCTTCGGCGCGCGGCGTTAAGGTACCAGGCGGGCGGTGCCTGCGCGGACCGGCGTGCCCTGCGCCGCCAACCCGGCGCGCTGCGTGGGCGCGGCCTCGCCAGGCTGCCATTCGAGGAGCGTGAGGTAGCGCTGGATCCGGTCGACGAACTGCACCGGCTCCCAGCCGCGCGCGTAGCCGCGCCTGGCGCGCGAGTACCAGCGCCCCTGCGCGAGCAGCGGCAGCTGCTCGCGGACCTCGGCCCACGAGTCCGGGTCCTTGCCGAGCGACTGCGCGATGATGCGCGCATCCTCGAGATGCCCGAAGCCGACGTTGTAGGCGGCGATCGTGAGCCAGGTGCGATCGGGCTCGGCGATGCGATCCGGGATCATCTGACGCACCTGCGCGAGGTAGCGTGCGCCGGCGAAGATGCTTTGCTGCGCATCGTTGCGGTCCTTGATTCCCATCGCCTGCGCAGTGTCGGCGGTGAGCATCATGAGCCCCTGTGCGCCCTCATCGGAGGCGGCGTGCGGATCCCACTTGGATTCCTGATAGCCGATGGCGGCGAGCAGCCGCCAGTCAATGCCCGCCTGGGAGGCGGCCTGCTCGAACCAGGCCCGATAACGCGGCAGCCGGTCGCCCACGTGGGTCTGGAACTCGCGCGACTCCTCGTATGCGAAGCGCCGCGTGTCCCCCGAGGCGGACTGCACCAGCCGCGACAGCTCGCCGGACTGGCTGAGCGCGCCGAAGAACTGATCGACGCGCTCCAGCAGTCCGGTGGCGTCCTTGCGCACGATCCATTGCACCGGACGTGTGTCGGGCAGCGCGAACCCCACCAGCACGTTGGGATACAGATGCCGCGCAAAAGAGAACTCGCGGGAATCGGTGATGGCGTAGTCGGCCTCGCCCGAGTCGACGTCCTCGATGGGGTCCGCCGAGCTCGGCGCGGTCTCTACCCACTGCAGCGTGGGTGCCACGGTGCCGCGCATCCGCTCCAGAATGCGTTCCTGCGGACTGCCGGCGCGGACCGCGAGGCGCGCGGACTCCAGCTGCAGCGTCTCGCGCGGGCGCACACCGCTGCGCTCGTAGACCACCAGCTGCGGAATGTTGGCGTACGGCACGGCGGCATCTCCCACCTTGTCCCAGTCGGGGGAGTTGCTGAGCGAGGCGGCGGCGAGGTCGGCGTGGCCGGCGCCGAGCTCCTGCTGCATGGCGCGCTCGTTGGCGACCGGATACATGACGAGCTTCACGCCGAGCTGCTGGGCGAAACGCGTCGCCAGCTCAAACTCGAGACCCTCGGTGCCCTGGGCCCCGAGGTAGTAACAGGTGGGGAGGTTGAGCGTCACGACGCGCAGCTCACCGCGTGCGCGAATCTGCTCCAGGGCGGATGGCGCGCTGCGCGTGCAGGCGGCGAGCAGCAGCACGCCGGCGGCGCCGAGAGTCAATATCCGCACCAAGGAGGCCCTCCTGGCGAACGGCTTTCCGCTAGAATACCAGCCCCGCACATGAGTCCAGGTCGCGGAGTCGGAGAGGTACCGAAGCGGTCATAACGGCGCCGACTCGAAATCGGATGGTCGGGTAAAACCGGCACGTGGGTTCGAATCCCACCCTCTCCGCCAGCCTCGGCATTGCCCCTCGTCTACGCGTCCGGCTTCTTCAGCGCCTCACGGTAGGCGGCCGCGAATGCCTCTATGAAGGTATGCGGCAGATGATCCGCCGGCATCTCGATCAGATTCCGGTAGAAGTTGATGAACAGCTCCCAGTACTGGGACTTGTCGGTCGACTTCGTCTTACCGCGGCGTGCGGCGCGCTCGAAGCGCGCTTCGAGCTCGGCGGGATCGAGGCGATCGAGAAACTCGACGAACGCGGCGCGCGTCGCCTGCGTGATCGCCTTCTCGTGCGTCTTCGCCTCGCTCACTGCCTCGCGCAGCCATTGCACCGAGTCGAGTTGCCGGCCCTCGTGCTGCACGAACAGGCTGATCACCAGGTCGTCGAGCATCGAGTCGGCGAGCGACGGCCGCACGTCGTCCGGGTCGCGCGGTGGCGTCTCGATGCGGTAGCGGTTACGGGTGGCGACACGCGTGCGCTCGAGCTCCTTCAGTCCGAGCAGCGCCTCGCGGAACAGCCGGCCGGCGAGATGCAGCAGGCGCGCCTGCGCGTCCGCCGGCAGCCGCTCGGTGTCGATGCCGGCACCGCGGCCGAAGGCATCCAGCCCACCGTGCACATCTGCCAGCACCATCGCCCCGGCACCGTTCTTCGGCTCGCGCGCCACGGCTTCGGCGAGCCGTGCTATGCGCTCGCCGTGCGATTCCGCGGCTGGCTCAGCGGGCGCCGGCTCGCTCACGGCGCCCGGCGGCGGCTCGGCGCCGCCGCCGTCGGCGAGCGCGCGCACCGGAGCCGATTCGACCTCCTGGCCGTAGGCGCTCACCGGCAACACCGGGTCGAGGCGCTGAGTATGGCGCGCCTCGCGGCGCGGCTCGGGCACCAGCAGGTCATCGAGATTCAGCACCGCACCGATGTCGTAGTCGGGGGTATGGGAGAGCGAGCGCAGCGCGTGGATGCTGGTCGGCACCGCGGCCAGCGCCGGATCGAGGATCTCCGGCTCGCCACCGCGTTGCGCCTCGAGTGCCGCGACGATATGGTATTCGCCGATACGCAGCACATCGCCGTTCACCAGCCGATAGCCGCTCGAGCCGCGCTTGGCGAGCGGCTCCATGTCGTCGTTGACGTAGACGCCGTTGGTGCTGACGTCCTGCAGGTAGAAATTGCCCTCGCGGAACTGCACGCGCGCGTGGTGCGCCGAGACGTAGCGCAGAGGGTCGGGCAGTACCCAGTCGTTGTCGGCGGAGCGGCCGATGGTACCGCCCTCGACCGAGAATACTGCGCTGCTGCGATCGGCCAGCGAGCGGCGCTGGTCGCTCACGACGCGCAGTCGAAGTGTGGTTGTTCCCCGGCTCACGGAGGCTTCCATTCTCAAATACTTGCCCGCTGCCGGGCCGCACGGCAGCGTCTGCGGCACGGTCCGGACATATAATGCCAGCGTCGAAAGCTACCCGAGCGTGCACCTGAGGCCATGGCAGCCAGTCACATTTTCCGCATTATGTTCGTGAATCAAGGCAAGGTTTACGAGGTCTACGCGCGCAAGGTGAATCATGGGGAGCTGTTCGGATTCATCGAGGTCGAGGAGCTGGTGTTCGGCGAGCGTTCCTCGGTGGTGCTCGACCCGTCCGAGGAGCGCATCAAGGGTGAGTTCTCGGGCGTGAAACGTACCTTCCTGCCCATGCATTCGATCCTGCGCATCGATGAGGTCAAGAAGCAGGGTGTCAGCAAGATCACGGTTCTCGAGGGCGGCGCCAACGTGGCGCAGTTCCCGATGCCGCTGTACTCCGCGCCCCCCGGCGAGAAGAAATGAGGCGCTAGTCAAGGCATGCTCGAGATTCCGGGCACACCGGCCCTGTCCGCGTTCCGCATCGCCAAGCTCCTCGATCGCCTCACGGTGCTCGAGCCCGCCGTCAGGAGCCTGACGGCGCGCTTCGTGCACTTCGTCGACCTGGAGCGCGCGCTGAGCGCCGCGGAGCGCGCGGTGCTCGCGCAACTTCTCACCTACGGCCCGACGCCGCCGCCGGCGGCAGCGGACGATGGCGAGCGGATCCTGGTGGTGCCGCGCGCCGGCACGATCTCCCCGTGGTCGAGCAAGGCAACCGACATCCTGAGAGTCTGCGGCCTCGGCAGTGTGCGGCGCGTGGAGCGCGGCATCGAGTACCGGTTGCGCGGCACGCGCGCCTTCGATGCCGCGGAACTGACACGTCTCGGCGCGCTGCTCCTCGACCGCATGACGGAGATGGCGCTGCTCGATTCCGCCGATGCTGCGCGGCTCTTCGAGCACGCCAAACCCAGACCGCTCGCGACCGTGCCGCTCGCCGGCGGGCGTGCAGCGCTCGTCACGGCCAACGAGCGCTTAGGGCTCGCGCTCTCCGGGGGCGAGATCGATTACCTGCTCGCGAGCTTCGCGCAGCTCAAGCGTGAACCGACCGACGTCGAGCTGATGATGTTCGCGCAGGCCAACTCCGAGCACTGCCGGCACAAGATCTTCAACGCCGCCTGGACCATCGACGGCGTGGCGCGCGCGGAGTCGCTGTTCGCGATGATCCGCCACACGCACGCGATGCACCCGGCGGGGGTGCTGTCGGCCTACCGGGACAATGCCGCGGTGATCGAGGGCTCGAGAGGCACGCGCTACTTTCCGGACCCGGCTTCAGGCGTCTACCGGCGCAGCGTCGAGCCGATCGACATCCTCATCAAGGTGGAGACCCACAATCATCCGACCGCCATCTCGCCTTTCCCGGGCGCGGCCACCGGCTCGGGCGGTGAGATTCGCGACGAAGGCGCCACCGGCCGCGGCGCCAAGCCCAAGGCGGGACTCACGGGGTTCTCGGTGTCGAACCTGCGCATCCCCGGGTACGAGCGCCCCTGGGAGCGCGACTACGGATCTCCAGGGCGCATCGCCTCAGCGCTCGACATCATGCTCGAGGGCCCGATCGGCGCCGCATCGTTCAACAACGAGTTCGGGCGGCCGGCCGTGTGCGGTTACTTCCGCAGCTTCGAGCAGCAGCTCCCCGGGGACGGGCCGGCGCGGATTCGCGGCTACCACAAGCCGATCATGATTGCCGGCGGACTCGGCAATATCCGCCGTCCGCACGTGGAGAAGGGCGCGCTGCCGGTCGGCGCGCGACTCGTGGTGCTCGGCGGCCCGGCGATGCTCATCGGCCTGGGGGGCGGTGCCGCTTCCTCGCTCGGCAGCGGCAGTTCGAGTGCCGATCTCGACTTCGCCTCGGTACAGCGCGGCAACCCCGAAATGCAGCGCCGCGCCCAGGAGGTCATCGATCACTGCTGGGCGCTTGGAGAAAGTAATCCCATCGTGCTCATCCACGATGTCGGCGCAGGCGGACTGTCCAACGCCGTGCCCGAATCGGTGGCCCACGACGGCCGCGGCGCGCGCGTTGACCTGCGCGCGATCCCGAGTGCCGAGAGCGGGCTGTCGCCGATGGAGCTGTGGTGCAACGAGGCGCAGGAGCGCTACGTGCTGATCGTGGCTGCTGACGCGCTCGCGCAATTCGCGGCAATTGCCGCCCGCGAGCGCTGTCCGTTTGCGGTCATCGGCGAGCTCGACGACAGCGGCCGCCTCACGGTCTCGGATCCGCTGTTTCACGACCGACCGGTGGACATGCCGCTCGAGATGCTGCTCGGCAAGCCGCCGCGTCTGAAACGCGATGTAAAGAGCGTCACGCCGCCGCGGCGCCGCTTCGATGTGGCGCGTCTCGAGCTGCGCGAGGCGACCTACCGGGTGCTGCGTCTGCCGGCGGTCGCGGACAAGACCTTCCTCATCACCATCGGTGACCGCACGGTGGGCGGACTCGTGAGCCGCGACCAGCTGGTCGGCCCGTGGCAGGTGCCGGTGAGCGATGCGGGGGTGACGCTCACGGACCACGAGGGCGTCGCGGGGGAGGCGCTCGCCATGGGCGAGCGCACACCCGTCGCGCTGCTCGACGCACCGGCCTCGGGGCGACTCGCGGTCGCCGAGGCGATCACCAACATCCTGGCGGCGGACGTCGATTCGCTGTCAAAGATCCGCCTGTCGGCGAACTGGATGGCGGCGAGCGGCGAGCCCGGCGAGGATGCGGCGCTCTACGCCACGGTCGCGGCGGTGGCGAAGCAACTGTGCCCGGCGCTCGGCATTGCGATCCCGGTCGGCAAGGACTCGCTGTCGATGCGTACGCGCTGGAGCGAGGGCGGCACCGAGCGCAGCGTGGTAGCGCCGGTGTCGCTGATCGTTTCGGCGTTCGCGCCGGTCGCCGACGTGCGCCGCACCCTGACGCCCGCACTCGAGCTCGAAGAGCGGCCGAGCTCGCTGTGGCTCATCGACCTTGCCAAAGGACGCAACCGGCTCGGAGGCTCGGCCCTCGCGCAGGTATTCGGCGAGCTCGGCGAGGATCCCGCGGACCTCGATGCACCCGAGCAGCTCATCGCGCTCGCCGCGGCCCTCACGGAGCTGCGCGCGGCGCGGCTGCTGCGCGCTTACCACGATCGCTCCGATGGCGGGCTGCTCGTCACACTCCTCGAGATGGCGTTCGCCGGGCACTGCGGGCTCGACATCGCGCTGCCCGCGGCACGCGGACCGGTCGCGGCGCAGCTGTTCAGCGAGGAGCCGGGCGTCGTGGTGCAGATTCTCGCGGCCGATGAGCCGCGCTTCAGCGAGATCCTCTCGCGACACGCACTGACCGACGCGGCACTGCGGCTCGGGGAGCCGCGGCGCGAGCTGCGCGTGACGGTACGCGTCGGGGCAGCGCTACTCGATGAGCGCTGGGCGGACTTGAAGCGCGCCTGGTCGGAGACCTCGTGGCGCATGCGCCGCCTGCGCGACGAGCCGCAGTGCGCCGACGAGGAGTACGCCGCACAGACCGCGGAGCAGCAGGCGGGGCTGCTCGTCGATCTGCGCTTCGACCCACAGGAGGACATCGCGGCGCCGTACATCGCGCGCGGCGCGCGACCCAAGATCGCAATCCTGCGCGAGCAGGGCGTCAACAGCCAGACGGAGACCGCGGCGGTCTTCGACCAGGCCGGGTTCGAGGCGCACGATGTGCACATGACCGACCTGCTTGCCGGGCGCCGCACGCTCGCGGAGTTCAAGGGGCTGGTCGCCTGCGGCGGCTTCAGTTACGGCGACGTGCTGGGCGCGGGCGAGGGCTGGGCCAAGTCGATCCTGTTTCACGCCGCGGTGCGCGAGGAGTTCGGACGCTACTTTGCGCGTGCCGACAGCTTCGCGCTCGGCATCTGCAACGGCTGTCAGATGTTTGCGGCGCTGAAGAGCCTCATTCCCGGGACTGATCACTGGCCGCGCTTCGTGCAGAACCGCAGCGAGCAGTATGAGGCGCGTTTTCCGCTGGTCGAGGTGCTGCCCTCGCCGTCGGTGCTGCTCGAGGGGATGGCCGGCTCGCTGCTGCCGATCGCGGTGTCGCACGGTGAGGGCCGGGCGGAGTTTGCCTCGGCCGCCGCCGCCGCGGCGAGCGCTGCGAGCGGACTGGTGGGGTTCCGCTACGTGGATTGCGACCGCAGTGTCGCCGGCAACTATCCGGCGAATCCGAGCGGCACGCCGTTCGGCATCGCGGCGCTGTGCAACGCCGATGGCCGGGTCACCATTACCATGCCGCACCCGGAGCGCTCGTTCCGCTACCTGCAGAATTCCTGGCGGCCACGCGGCGCCGACGGCTACAGCGGCTGGATGCGTCTGTTCCGCAACGCGCGGCGGTTCGTTGGCTGAGAGAGGTCAGCTCGCCGAGACCAGCGGCGTGATGTTGGTGCCGGTCTCGTCGAGGAAGAAGCGCCGCACCATGATTGCCTGCTGCAACCGCCCCTTGCGGACGTAGGCCTCGTAGAGCAGATCCTTTACGACCTCGAGCAGCACGCCCGCCTGGTAGCCGTCGAGCAGCGGCACCCCGGCGCGCGCGTCGAGCTCGGCGCCGAACAACACGTTCTTGATGCGGGCGAACAGCTCGGGCGAGATGTCGGTGAGCTCGCGCAGGCCGTTCAGCTCATCGAATGACCGCAGCTTGCCCGACTCGCCGAGGTCCGCGAACATCGCCTGCAGCGTGCGCCGGCACATGGAGCCGAACGCATTGAACGCGTCGTGCGTGAAGCAAGTGAGCGCCTCCTTGAAGAGCAGCTCCACCTCCTCCGGTATGTAGGTGAAGCTGAACTTCTCACGCGCCCGCTCGACTTCCGCGAACTGCGGCGACAGCTCGATGCGCGCGGCGCCGTACACCCGCGCCGTGAAGCGCAGAAACACCGGCGCATGGCAGGCGTCGCACAGGTACACGATGCCGACCTGCTTGGGCCGGTAGAGCTGCAGTTCCTCGAAGCGCGGTACGGCGCACGGCGTAATGTGCGCCACCGTCTGGCAATGCGCACAGGTCACCACCAGGTTCTGCTCCTGGTCGTGATGCAGGTGACTCGATGAATCGATGTACAGGGACATACCGTTCAAGCGCTTGCGGACTGTTGTTGTAATGTCGCCGCGCTCGAGGCCTCCATGGTAACCGATCGCGTCCCCGACCACCCCTCCGGCACGGCAGCCGCCGCGACCTGCGGCGGATGAGTCGGAAGGACCATAACGGGCCGCGTTATGTCACCGGCCGGATGCCGCGCGCGAAGGCGAGGATCCGATCGGCAAGCGTCGCGTACTCGCCGCTGAAGTGGTGGCCCTGACCGATCTGCTCGCGGGTAATGCCGCTTGCCGCCGGAAGGCCGGGGCAGATCGAGTCCGACTCCCCCTCGCCGTAAATGCACAACACCGGCAGGTGGGCCACGGCCGCGAGCTCGGGACGCGTGGGCGGCCCTTCCTTGCCGCTGCCTACCCAGTCGGAGACGCTGACCTCGAAGGAGGCGTTGGAGTCGATGCCGAGCAGACTCACGCTCGCGACGCGCGCGCGCAGGTCGGGCGGCAGGCGGTTGACGACGAACGGCAGCACGTCCGCTCCAAATGAATAGCCGACCAGCAACACCCGCTGGCTGTTCCACGCCGCGAGGTAGTGCCGCATGAGCCGCGCAACGTCGCGCGCGGTCTCATCCGGAGTGCGCTCGCTCCAGAAGTACTTGAGAGAATTGAGCCCCACGGTCGGCACGCCGCTCGCCGCCAGATGCGCCGCCAGCTCCTGATCGAGCCCGGCCCAGCCGCCGTCCCCGGTGAGGAGCAGCGCGAACTCGTCGGCGTGGCCTGCCGCAGGCACCTCGGTCACCGGCAGGTCGCCAATCTCCGGCGCGCGTGCCGGCGCGGCTTCGAGCGGCGCACTCAGCTTGGTATAGGCCGCGCGGAACTGCGGCATCCAGTTGCGCTCCACCGAGAAGCCGTGACCGACGAGTGGCAAGCGCACCATCTCCCCGCCCGCGACCAGCGCTGCGAACTCATCGGCCGCCTGCGGGCTGCACACCTCATCCTTCTGGCCCTGGAATGCGATCCACGGCTGCCTGAGGGTCTTCGCCGGCGCGAGTACCAGCTCATGCTGGCTGTTGGGTGTGTAATGCAGACCCGCGCCCGGGCAGAGCTGCGCGCCGGAGAAATCCTGATCGGCGCAGAAGCCGAGACTCAGCGCCCCGGCGAAGGTGCCGGGCGGTGACTGCACCAGCACCCCGTAGACGATCGTGGCACCGGAGGAGTAGCCGACCAGCACCGGCACGTGATACTCGCGCATGCCGATCTCCTTCTGCACCTGATGGCTGAGGAGCTCGAAGTCGGCAGCCAGCATCTGACAGGGCGCGCCCGGACGCGCCGCCGCGGTCCCGAGGCTCGCCAGGTAATGCCTGACGTCGGCGCCGATCACCACCGCGCCGAGACTCTCGAGCGCGCGCGCCATGTTGATCACCCCAAGCTCCCAACCGCCATCGCCGGAGAGAAAGATCGCGACGCTCTTAGGGACACCCCCGGGGATGTAGACGCTCACGGTACCGAAGCGGCCGGCGGCGAGATGTGCGTCCGCGCCATCGTCAGCCGCGGCAGCGGGATGCGGCTTCGTCACCGGGGCCGGAGGCGCCGCCGTCGCGCCGGCACCGAGCAGTAGCAGCGCGAGCGTCGCCAGCGCTGTGGTCCTCGAGTTGATCATCGCGCGAACAGCTCCTTCACTCCGCCCGCAATCAGCGTCGAGACGTCGATCAGCACGCGGGGCAGCGCGATGCCGCCGCGCGCCACCAGGTAACGCGGCTCCCATACCGGATCGAACTTGGCCTTGTAGCGGCGCAGTCCCTCGAAATTATAGAAGTGCTCGCCGTGGCGGAAGATGAAGTTGCCGACCCGGTGCCAGGCGGGCGCGAGCGGATGGGCTTCGAGCCCGGAGAGCGGCGCCATGCCGAGATTGAACCAGCGATAGCCGGCGCGCTGACCCCAGAGCATCAGCTCAGTGAACAGGTAGTCCATCGCTCCGCGCGGCGCGTCCGGTCCGAAACGCATCAGGTCCACTGACAGCTCGGCGCGGGTCGAGGTGGTCCAGAGGTTGGCGAATGCGGCCAGCGTGCCCTCGGTGCGTACCACCGCGAGCGGAAACTGACGCAGGTAGTCCGCAGAGAACGCGCCCACCGAGAAGCGCTTCTCGCCGGTCGACTTGCTGCTCAGCCAGGAGTCGGACACGCGTTTGAGCTGCGCCAGCAGCGCATCGACCCCCTCCGGCGGCACGACCTCGAAACTGGCGCCGTCGCGCTGCGCGCGGCGGTGCGCTTGGCGCAGGTCGGCGCGCGTGCCGCCTTCGAGCGAGAACTGCGCGAGTGGCACGCGCGCTTCCTCGCCGATCTTGAGCGCCGCAAGCCCGAGGTCGACGTACAGCGCCAGGCGGTCCGCGCACACCTGGTAGAACACGGGCTCGCCACCGTGATGGTCGGACATCTCGCGCAGACGCCATACCAGCTCCTCGGCGCCATCGCGTGCCCCGACGGGATCGCCGAGCGCTATCCAGCTGCGTCCCGCGATCTGGTACATGACGAAGGCCGTGCCGGCGTCGTTGAACAGCAGCCGCTTGTCGCCGGTGAGCGCCGCGTTGGCCACGGTGGTGTCGCCCTGCGCGATGAGCGCGCGCGCGCGGGCGAGCTCGTCGGCGCCGGCGACCGCCGGCTCCGGCCGCGCGGGGCGCAGCATATTGAGCAGCACGTAGGCCGTGCCGAGCACCACGATCGACAGCGAGGCGCGCAGCATGCGCGGCGCGTTGCCATCGAATGCGAACGTCCACCACAAGTCGTGCGAATAGCTGACGTGCCGGTTGGTGATCATCCCGAGCCACAGCGCCATCGCCACCACGCCCGCGATGCTCGCCACCCACACCGGGGTGAAGCGCTCGGAGAGGATCGCGGTCGGGCGGTAGAAGGCGCGCCGGCCCAGGACCAGGACGGCGAGCACCAGCGCGAGCAGCGTCGCCTCCTCGAAGTCGAGACCCTTGAGAAGCGAGGCGAAGATCCCCGCCACCAGCAGCCATACGGTGATGTGGTAGGCCCCCTGCACGCGCCGGAACAGTGCGCGTGCCAGCACCAGCAGCCCCAGGCCGACGATGCTGCCGGCGAGGTGCGATACCTCGAGCACCGCCAGCGGCAGGAACCGATCGAGGAACGCCAGCCGTTCCTCCACCGCGGGGGTCGCACCGGAGAACAGCAGCAGGGCGCCGGCAAGAAACGTCAGGGCCCCTGCGATCTGCGGCACAACCGGGGCGATGTACTCGGAGGCGAGCTCCTGCGCCCAGACCATGCGACCGCGCTGCGCCGCCACCTCCTTGGTGCCGAACAGCAGCGTTCCGAATACCAGCGGCACCAGGTAGTACACCGCGCGGTAGGCGAGCAGCGAGCCGACCAGCGCATCGGGCGACACACCGGGCAGCGTCAGCAGCATGACCGCCTCGAACACCCCGACCCCGCCCGGCACGTGGCTCACGATCCCGGCGATCACCGCGGTCACGTAGGTGCCGAGGAAGGTGACGAAGCCGACGTGCGCCTCCGCCGGCAGCAGCGACCACAGCACTGCCGCGGACAACGACAGGTCCACGACCGAGAGCGCGACCTGCGTGAGCCCGATTGCCGGACCCGGGGCGCGCAACGCCCAGCCGCGCAGCTCGAGTGTGCCGCGCGCCAGAGTCGCCCAGGCGGCGTAGGCGGCCACGGCGGCGAGCAGCACGGCGCCCGCGACCAGCGCCCAGTTGTGATGCAGGTGCAGGACCTGCGCGGCGTGCAGCGGCGAGAAGAACAGCGACAGTCCGGTGATGGTCGCCAGGCCGATGCCGAGCGACAGGCTGCAGAACGCCGAGATCGTGGCCACCTCGATCGCGCTCACCCCCGCGGTGGCATACAGGCGGAAGCGGATTGCGGCACCGGTGAACGCCGAGAAGCCGAGCGTATGCCCGAAGGAGTAGGCGATGAAGGAGGTGAACAGGACGCGCGGGTAGGGGATCCTGCGGCGCAGGTACACGAGCGCCAGCATGTCGTAGTTGGATAGCAGCCAGTAGCTGGCGGCGGTGAAGCCGAGTGCGGTGAGCACCTGGCGCCGCGGGATCGCGTGCAGATGCTCGAGCACATTGCGCACGTGCAGGTGCGCCAGCTGATGGTGCAGGATCAGGACCACTCCTGCGAACACCAGCAGCGCCGCCAGCGGCCCCACCCAGCGCCAGCGGCTGCGTCGCCCGCCCGTGTCGCCGTCGCTTGCGCCCGGTTCGCTCAAGTGATCGCGGCCGTCAGCGCGTCAGCGGTTTGTAGCGGATGCGGTGCGGCTGCTGTGCCTCGGCGCCGCGGCGACGCTGGAAGTCTGCGACGTACTCCTGATAGTTCCCCTCGAACCACACGACCTGCGAGTCGCCCTCGAAGGCGAGGATATGGGTCGCGATGCGATCGAGGAACCAGCGGTCGTGGGAAATCACGACCGCGCAGCCCGGAAACGCCAGCAGCGCCTCCTCCAGAGCGCGCAACGTCTCGACGTCGAGATCGTTGGTCGGCTCATCGAGCAGCAGCACGTTGCCGCCCGCGCGCAACACCTTGGCGAGATGCACCCGGTTGCGCTCGCCGCCGGACAGCTCGCCGATCAGCTGCTGCTGCTGCGCGCCCTTGAAGTTGAAGCGGCCGACGTAGCCGCGCGAGGAGGTCTCGTACGCGCCCACCTTTATCAGGTCGAGGCCGCCGGAGATCTCCTGCCAGACGCTTTTCGAGTCATCGAGCGACTGCCGCGACTGATCGACGTAGGCAAGACGCACGCTCGGACCCAAGCGCACCGTGCCGGCGTCGGGCTGCTCGGCGCCGGTGAGCATGCGGAACAGTGTGGTCTTGCCGGCGCCGTTCGGGCCGATGACGCCGACGATGCCGCCGCGCGGCAGACTGAAGGCCAGGTTGTCGATGAGCAGCCGCTCGCCATAGCCCTTGCGCAGACCCTCGGCGGCGATCACCAGATCGCCGAGCCGCTCGCCGGGCGGGATGTAGATCTCGTTGGTCTCGTTGCGCTGCTGGAACTCGCGCGAGGCGAGCTCCTCGTAGCGCTGCAGACGTGCCTTGCTCTTGGCGCGCCGTGCCTGCGGGTTCTGCCGCACCCACTCGAGCTCGTGCGCCAGCGTGCGGCGCAACGCCTCCTGCTCGCGCTCCTCGAGCGCCAGGCGCTGCTCCTTCTGCTCGAGCCACGAGGAATAGTTGCCGTGCCACGGAATGCCGTAGCCGCGGTCGAGCTCGAGGATCCACTCGGCGACGTTGTCGAGAAAGTAACGGTCGTGCGTAACCGCGATGACGGTGCTCGGGTATTCCTCCAGGAAATGCTCCAGCCACGCGACCGACTCGGCGTCCAGGTGATTGGTCGGCTCATCGAGCAGCAACATGTCGGGGGCCGACAGCAACAGCCGGCACAGCGCCACGCGGCGCTTCTCGCCACCCGAGAGCGTGCCGATCACCGCATCCCACGCCGGCAGGCGCAGCGCGTCCGCGGCAATCTCGAGCTTGCGCTCGAGCTCCCAGCCGCCGGCGGCCTCGATCGCGTCCTGCAGCTGCGCCTGGCGCGCGAGCAGCGCGTTCATCTCGTCCTCTGGCAGCGCCTCGGCGAAGCGCTCGCTGATCTGGTTGAACTCCTGCAGCTGGCGGAAGGTATCGCCGAGGCCCTCCATAACCGTGGAGCGCACGTCGCGCGCCGGATCGAGCTGCGGCTCCTGCGGCAGGAAGCCGATGCGGATGCCACTCTGCGGGCGTGCCTCGCCGTCGAATTCGCGGTCGATGCCGCCCATGATCCGCAGCAGCGAGGACTTGCCGGCGCCGTTCAGTCCCAGCACGCCGATCTTGGCGCCGGGGAAGAACGACAGGCTGATGTCGCGCAGGATGACCCGCTTCGGCGGGACCACCTTCGACACGCGGTTCATCGTGAAAATGTATTGAGCCATGTAACCGTCGACCGGAGGGGAGGGGATGTAAGGGATTATGGGCGCGGCGGCCACGCTTGGCGATGGGCCCGCGCATGGCGCGACGCGCTCGGTGCCGGTCGCCGTGTGTTAGGCTTCTGCGCATGAATCCCAGCGTTGCGGTGGTGGTGAGCGAGCGCCTCGCTCGCTACAGCTTCGGCGACGGCCACCCGTTCGGCCCGGACCGGCTCGCGGCATTCACGCGTGAGTTCGAGGCGCGCGGCCTCGACCGGCGCGTAATGTTGCTCGAGCCGCGCACCGCCTCCGAGGAGGAGCTGCGCGCGTTCCACAGTCCGACCTATCTCGAGTTCGTGCGCGAGCGCTCGGCGAGTGGCGCGGGACTCCTCGATGCCGGTGACACGCCGGCGTTTCGCGGCGTCTACGAGGCAGCTGCGGGCGTGGTCGGCGCGACCTTGAGTGCCATGGAGGCAATTCTGCGCGGCGAGTGCCGCCGCGCGTTCGTGCCGATCGCGGGGCTCCACCACGCGGCGCGCGATCGCGCCGCGGGCTTCTGCGTCTTCAACGATTGCGGCGTGGCGATCGAGATGTTGAAACGCGCAGGCTTGAAGCGCATCGCCTACGTCGACATCGATGCGCATCATGGCGACGGAGTCTTCTACGCGTTCGAGGATGACGCGGCGGTGGTGTTCGCCGACCTGCACGAGGACGGCCGCTATCTCTATCCGGGCACCGGGGCGAGCGGCGAGACCGGCCGCGGCGCCGCCGCCGGCATGAAGCTCAATGTGCCGCTGCCGCCGGGAGCGGACGATGAGACGTTCGAGCAGGTGTGGCCGCAGGTACTCGAACACCTCGAGCGCTTCGAGCCGGAGTTCGTCATTCTGCAGTGCGGCGCCGACAGCCTCGATGGCGATCCGATCACTCACCTGCGGCTCTCGGCCCGCTCGCACGGGCACGCCGGACGTTCCTTAAGCGAGCTCGCCGAGCAGCTCGGCCACGGCCGCGTTCTGGCGCTCGGCGGCGGCGGCTACAACCGCAGCAATCTCGCTCAGGCCTGGAACGCGGTGCTGGAAAACCTGTTGTAAGCGGGCAGCGCAACGCGCGCGCGTGTCGGGACGCTTCTGCGGCGGCGCGCGCAATGGACAAGGGCGGCTGCCGGATCCTTTAGGTACAATTACCGGCCCGTTCCCCGCTTCCCGCGGCCTCAAGGCTCAGCGCGCATGTTCCGCACCGACCAGACCATCGCCGACTTCGATCCCGAGCTCAACCGCGCTCTCGAGGGTGAGCGCCGCCGCCAGGAAGAGCACATCGAGCTCATCGCCTCCGAGAACTACGCGAGCCCGCGGGTGCTCGCGGCGCAGGGTTCGGTGCTCACCAACAAGTACGCGGAAGGCTATCCCGGCAAGCGTTACTACGGTGGCTGCGAGTATGTCGACATCGTCGAGCAGCTGGCGATCGACCGCGCCAGGAAGCTGTTCGCGGCGGATTACGCCAACGTGCAGCCGCACTCCGGCTCGCAGGCCAACGCCGCGGCTTACTTCGCGCTGCTGCAGCCCGGGGACCCGATCCTCGGCATGAGTCTCGATCATGGCGGCCATCTGACGCATGGCGCCAAGGTCAATTTCTCCGGCAAGTTCTTCCATGCCTGGCAATACGGGATTCGCGCCGACAGCGGCGAGATAGACTACGACCAGGTGCAGCGCCTCGCCGAAGAGCATCGACCGAAGATGATCGTCGCCGGTTTCTCGGCCTACTCGCGCATCGTCGACTGGGCACGTTTCGCGACCATTGCGCGCGAGGTCGGCGCTTATTTCGTCGTCGACATGGCGCACGTGGCGGGGCTCGTCGCCGCCGGGCTCTACCCCAATCCGCTGCCGCACGCCGACGTGGTGACGACCACCACCCACAAGACGCTGCGCGGCCCGCGTGGCGGGCTGATCCTGGCGCGCGCCAACCCCGAGATCACGAAGAAGCTCAACTCGATGGTGTTCCCGGGAATCCAGGGCGGCCCGCTGATGCACGTGATCGCTGCCAAGGCGGTGGCGCTCGAGGAGGCGCTGCAGCCCGAGTTCCGGGACTACCAGCGCCAGGTGCTCGCCAACGCGCGTGCCATGGCGGCGCGGCTTGCGAGCCGCGGTTACCAGATTGTCTCCGGCGGCACCGACAACCACCTGTTCCTGATGAGCCTGGCGGACCGCAGCATCACTGGCAAGGACGCCGATGCGGCGCTCGGCCGGGCCAACATCACCGTCAACAAGAACGCCGTGCCCAACGACCCACGGCCGCCGATGATCACGAGCGGCCTGCGCATCGGCACGCCGGCCTCGACCACCCGTGGATTTCGTGAGGCCGAGGTTGAGCAGGTGGCGGAGCTCATCGCCCAGGTGCTGGACGCGGAAGGCGCGGCGCACGTGGTCGAGCGGGTTCGCGGCCAGGTGCTCGAGCTGTGCCGGCGCTTCCCGGTATACGGTCGCTAGCGCCGGAGCGGAACCCGAGAGCGCATGCATTGCCCCTTCTGCGGCCACGTCGAGACTAAGGTGAACGATTCGCGGCTCGCCGGCGAGGGACGCCAGATCCGCCGTCGCCGCGAGTGCCTCAAGTGCGGCGAGCGCTTCACGACCTTCGAGACCGCCGAGCTCGTCATGCCCGTGGTGGTGAAGGGCGATCGCGCGCGCGAGGCGTTCGACGAGCCGAAGCTGCGCGCCGGCATGGAGAAGGCCCTGCAGAAGCGCCCCGTGGCGCGTGAGCAGATCGATGAGGCGCTGAGCCGAATCGTCCACGCGGTCCGCAGTCTCGGCGATCGCGAGGTGAGCTCGCGCGCCATTGGCGAGCTGGTGATGGAGGAGTTGCGCCATCTCGATGAGGTGGCCTACGTGCGCTTCGCCTCGGTATACCGCCAGTTCCAGGACGTCGAGGCGTTCCACGACGAGATCGAGCGGCTGCGCAATGCCCGCAGCGCCGCCCCTCTCGCGCGCGTGCCGCACGCGCACAAGCGCCGCGCGGCGCGCGGCGTCGACCGCGACCAGCTGCCGCTGCTGCCCGAGCCGGCCAACGACGACGGCGAGCCGGGTGAAGGCGGCAAGAGTTGAGACTGCGCCGTCGCGCGCGGAATAGACGTCAGATTCAGGTGATCTGCAACGACCATGTTCACTGACTTTGATCACTCCGCCATGCGGCGCGCGCTGAGTCTCGCCGCGCGGGGCCTCGCGACCACGGATCCCAACCCGCGCGTCGGCTGCGTGATTGCGCAGGGTGAGCACATCGTGGGCGAAGGTTGGCATGAGCGTGCCGGTGAGGCGCACGCCGAGGTGGCCGCGCTGCGCGCGGCGGGCGGACGCGCCGCCGGTGCAACCGTGTACGTGACTCTCGAGCCGTGCAGCCACCACGGCCGCACGCCGCCGTGCGTCGATGCGCTGATTGGCGCGCATGTGGGACGTGTCGTGTACGCGATCGCGGATCCCAATCCGCAGGTCGACGGACGCGGCGCGGCGCAGCTGCGCGAGGCGCGCGTGCGCGTGGAGTCCGGACTGCTCGCGCCCGAAGCAACGGAAATCAACTGCGGCTTCCTCAAGCGCATGCGGTACGGGCGTCCATGGGTGCGGGTGAAGCTCGCCATGAGCCTCGACGGGCGCACCGCGCTCGCCAACGGCGCGAGCCGTTGGATCAGCGGCGAAGCTGCGCGACAGGACGTGCAGCGATGGCGCGCGCGCAGCTCCGCAATACTCACCGGCATCGGCACGCTGCTGGCCGACGATCCGCGGCTCGACGTACGGCCGGACGATGCGTCCGACGGCTCCGGCCGCCAGCCGCTGCGCGTAGTGCTCGACAGCGCGCTGCGCACGCCCCCAGAGTCACGGCTGTTCAGCGTGCCCGGCGACGTGCTGATCCTGAGCGCCCTGTCGGCTGCCGACCAGCGTTGGGAGGCGCGAGCGGCGGCACTTGCGGCGCAGGGAGCGCGTATCGAAACGCTGCCCGCAGAGGCAGGGCGGGTGCCGCTCTTCATGGCGCTCGAGCGTCTCGGCGAGCTCGAGGTCAACGAGCTGCAGGTCGAGGCGGGCGCGATCCTGACCGGGGCACTCGTGCGGCAGTCGCTGGTCGATGAGCTGCTGCTGTACGTGGCGCCGAAGCTGTTGGGACCCAAGGCGCTGCCGCTGGCCGAGCTGCCGTCACTCGCCGACCTCGGCGATGCGCCTACTTTCGAGCTCGTCGAGCTGCGTGATCTGGGCGGAGATGCGCGGCTGCGGCTGCGCGCCGGTGCCGAGGTCCCCGCGGATGCAGCGGATCCGAATGCCGCCAGCGGAGCCTGACAGGGCAGGAGCGGGCAGATGTTTACCGGGATAGTGCTAGATGTCGGGCACATCGTCGGACGCGAGATGCGCGGCGGGGACGTGCGCCTCACGATTGCCTGCACGCAGCTCGAGGAGGCGCGGCTGCGTATCGGCGACAGCATCTGCGTGCAGGGTTGCTGCCTCACCATGACGGCTGTCGCGGGCCGCAGCTTCGCCGCCGACCTGTCGCGCGAGACGCTGGCGCTCACGACCTTCGGCGAGCTCGCAGTCGGCGCAGCGGTGAATCTCGAGCCCTCGCTCCGTGCCGGCGACGACCTGGGCGGCCACCTGGTGTCGGGTCATGTCGATGCGATCGCGCGCGTGACGAGCGTCGTGCAGGACGGGCGCTCGCGCCGGCTGGCGATCGGCGTGCCGGCGGCGCTCATGCGTTATATCGCGCGCAAGGGCTCGGTGACCGTGGACGGGGTGAGCCTCACGGTGAATGAGGTCGGAAGCGACGGTTTCGGGGTCAACCTCATTCCCCACACCCTGACCGTCACCACTTTGGGCAGCCTTAAGGCCGGGGACGCAGTGAATCTCGAGGTCGATCAGCTGGCCCGCTACGTCGAACGGCTGCTCGCTCCGGGGCCATGAGCGGCAGGGGACCGAAGGTGAGGGGGGTTCGCGTACGGCGGCGCCGCTGGGCGCTGATCGCGGTGCTCGCGCTGCTGCCGGTGCTGGGGTTGCAGCTGCTAATCCCCGCAGGCTTCATGCCCGCGAGCGATGCGCCCCTTACTCTGCAGATCTGCCCGGAAGGTTTTCCGGTCTGGCTGCTGCCACACGCAGCTCACCACCATCATCACGGGGGCGGCGAGCACGGCGGCGGCGGGCACTGCGCGTTCGGCGCCGCTGGTGGCAGCGGCCCGGTGTCGGCGCAGGCGCCGCGCCCGGTCACCCCGGATCCCGTGCTGCTGGCAGTGCAGTCCTGCTGCGCGCCGAGCTTCTCCGTACGGCTCGTTCATCTCCCCCAGGCACGCGGCCCTCCTCTCGCCATCTGAAGCGTGAATCTGAAGTGCCGTGCGTGATGCAAGCCACTACCTCGCTTGCGCCATGTACGCCTCATAGTTATTCGGAATTACGTTCGAGGGCACCATGAGTTCACCTGCTGCGGAGCGTGGCTCGAGCACGCCGTTCACTGGTTTCTCGGCCGGCCGCATAACGCGGCTCGTTGCCGCCATTCTCGCGATTGCCCTGGTACCGGGCCCTGCGTTGGCGTGTGCTTGCGGTTGCGGCGTTTTCGACGTTGGCACCGCCGCCATGATCCTGACGCACCCGGGCGGCATGCTGTATCTCGAAGATGACTACCAGGACCAGGACCAGAATTGGGTCGGCTCGCACGCCGCCCCGGCCGCCAACAATACCGACAAGGAGATCGAGACTCAGTTCGGCGGCTTGGGCTTCGACTACAACTTCAATCGCGATTGGGGAATGTCGGTGAAAGTGCCGTACTGGTTTCGGACCTTTCGCACCGACATCGGCGCCCCGCAAGCGCCCGACATTCAGACCTATCGTCACAATGCCGTCGGCGACATACGCGTTCTCGGTACCTACACTGGCTTCTCGCCGGATATGTCCTCGGGGCTTTCGATGGGCGTGAAACTACCGACCGGCGACTGGACGTACCCGAATTTCGATCGTGACACCTCCATCGGGAGCGGGACCACCGACCTGTTGCTCGCCGGCTACCACCTCGGCACGATCAGCGTCGAGCACCATCTGCAGTGGTTCGCTGAGGCGCTGTTTCAGCGCGCCTTCGATTCGCGCGAGGGATATCGGCCGGGCAACGAGACGGACGCTGCGGCTGGGCTGCTCTACGACGGAATTCAGTTGGGAAACAGCAATACCCTGACCGCCCTGTTGCAAGTGATCGGCGCCGATCGTCTGCACGACAGCGGCGTGAACGCAGATCCACCCAACAGTGGTTATCAGCGCGTGCTCCTGTCGCCGGGCCTCGAAGCGGACCTCGGCAAATGGAAGTTCTATGGTGATGCTGAGTTTCGCATCTACCATTACGCCAACGCCGCCCCGTCGGTGGCGTTCGAAGGTACGCAGGGCCAGCTCGTGGCGCCGGTGCTCGTGAAGCTCATCGTTGGCTACAGTTTTTAGGGGGACATACTCTGTGATCACTCAAAGGTATCGCGCACCGTTACCGAGACTCGCGGCCCTTTTGCTGCTTGCGGGCGTGCTGCTTGGCGCATCCGTCGAGGTCGGCAAGCCTGCCCCGGGTCTCATCGCCCCCGAGCTCGACGGCAAGGCGTTCGACCTGGCGGCGTTGCGCGGCTCAGTGGTGATCGTGAACTTCTGGGCCAGCTGGTGCGCGCCGTGCCGCGCGGAGATGCCGCTCCTCAATCGCTTCTATCTCGAGCACCGCGCGCAGGGCTTGCGGCTCGTGGGCGTCAGCGTCGATGAGCCGGGCGACCGCGCGGCGGTCGAGCGCATCATGCACCAGTTCAGCTATCCGGCGGTGCTCGCGGCCAACGCGAAAACCAACGGCTTCGGGCCGCCGCTCGCGGTGCCCATGACATGGATCATCGATGCGAGTGGCGTGGTGCGCGCGCGCCTGGTCTCCGGCAACGCGGTGACGGAGGCAGCGCTCACTCAGGCGGTCGTGCCGCTGCTGCCGCAGGGCACCGGAGCGCATTAAGCAGCGGCCGCAGCCGGTGCGCCGGCGCGGGGTAGAACCGGGGCCTCGGGTATACTGATCGACCCGAAAGCCGCGCGCCGCGCTCCCATGTCAAAGGTCCTGTCACTTCCCGGTAAGCCCACCCCCGTAGCCGCCAGCCTGAGCTCGATAGAAGAGCTGGTGGCGGAGCTGCGTGCCGGGCGGATGGTGGTCGTCCTCGACGATGAGGATCGCGAGAACGAAGGCGATCTCATCATGGCCGCCGAGCACGCGACCCCCGAGGCGGTCGCGTTCATGATCCGCCATACGAGCGGCATCATCTGCGTGCCGATGGGGGAGGAGCGGCTCGCGGCGCTCGAGCTCCCGCAGATGGTACCGGCCAACAACGAGTCGCAGCGTACCGCGTTCACGGTGTCGGTGGACCTGCGTACCGGGACGACCACCGGCGTGTCGTCCGCGGACCGGGCGGCCACTATCCGCGCACTCGCCGACGGGGGCGCGGCGCCGGCTGATTTCGCACGGCCCGGCCACATCTTTCCCCTGCGGGCGCGCGCCGGCGGCGTGCTGGTGCGCGCCGGTCACACCGAGGCGGCAGTCGACCTGTGCCGGCTCGCGGGCCTGAAGCCGGTCGGCGTGCTGTGCGAGGTCATGAACGACGACGGCTCGATGGCGCGGCGCCCGCAGCTCGAGGAGTTCGCGCACCGTCAGCGCCTGAAGCTCGGCACCATCGCCGCCCTGATCCGCCATCGCCTGCGCACCGAGCGCTCCGTCGAGCGCATCGGCGAGCAGACGGTGCAGACCGCGCTCGGCGAGTTCCGGCTCTATACCTACCAGGACCGCGTGAACCTCGAGGTGCACCTGGCGCTCGCGCGCGGGCGCCTCGACGGGGCGGAAGTGCCGCTGGTGCGCGTGCACCTGCCCGACACGCTGCGCGATCTGCTCGGCGTGCGCACCGCGGGGCGCGCCTGGACGCTGCATGCAGCGCTCGAGCGCATCGCCCAGGCGGGCAGCGGCGTGGTCGTCGTATTGCGCCAGCCCGAGCCGCCGGCCGAGCTGGCAGTTGCGCTGCGTAATCTGGCGGCACCGGCCGCGCCGGCCGGCGTGCCCGAAAGCGCTGCGGAGGTCGGTGAGGGCGCGGTGCTGCGCACCTTCGGCGTCGGCGCGCAGATTCTCAAGGACCTGGGCGTCACGCGCATGCGGGTGCTGTCGGCGCCCAAGCAAATGCACGGCATATCGGCCTTCGATCTGGAGATCGAGGGTTATGTCGGAGAGGATGGGTGACGGGGTCGCAGACAAGCGCGGCGGGGGTGAGTGCGCAGGGCCGCCGCATTGCGGTCGTCGCGTCCCGCTTCAACGATCACATCGTCTCCAGGCTGGTAAAGGGGGCGACCGCGGCCTGGGTGGCGCGCGGTGGCGCCGAGCCCGACCTGCCGATATTCCAGGTGCCCGGCGCCTTCGAGCTGCCGCTCGCCGCGCGCCGGCTCGCCTTGAGTGGACGCTACGATGCCGTGGTCGCTTTGGGGTGTGTGATCCGCGGCGATACGCCGCACTTTGAGTACGTAGCGGGCGAATGCGCGCGCGGCCTGCAGCAGACGAGCCTCGAGACCGGAGTGCCAGTAGCGTTCGGGGTACTCACCGTCGAATCGCTCGAGCAGGCGCTGCAGCGTGCCGCGGACGGCCCGGGTAACAAGGGTGGCGAAGCCATGGACACCGCGCTGGAGATGGCATCGTTCCTGGCGCGCCTGTGAGTCGCGAACCGCAGAGCCACGGCGAACCGCAGCGCTTCAGCGGTGCGCGCACCGTGGCGCGCAAGCTCGCGCTGCAGGCTCTGTATCGCTGGCAGCTCAACGACTGTCCCTGGCAGGACCTGGTGAGCGAGTTCGCCGACGCCGAGGACATGCCGCGCGCCGATCATGACTATTTCCGCGCGCTCATCGCCGGGGTGGTCGGCGCACGCGATGCGCTCGAGACGCGCCTCGCAACCGTCAGTGACCGCGAGCCGCGGCTGCTCGATCCGATCGAGCACGCCATACTGCTGATCGGACTCTACGAGCTCGAGTTTCAGCCCGAGGTGCCGTACCGCACCGCGATCAACGAGGCGGTACAGCTGGCGCGGCGTTTCGGCGCGACCGACGGCTACAAGTTCGTGAACGCCGTGCTGGATCGCGCCGCGCGCACGCTGCGGCCGGCGGAGCACTGACGCGACTGCGCAGGACCGGCCATGCCGCTTTCCGAATCGCAGCTCATCACACGCTACTTCCGCACCTGTGGCGGGCAGCGGCGCGACGTACGCCTCGGCGTGGGTGATGACGCCGCGCTGCTCGAATGCCCGCCGGGCACGCAGCTGGTGGCGACCACTGACACCCTGGTCGCGGACGTGCATTTTCCGTCGTCGGTGCCTGCCGCCGCAATCGGACATCGCGCGCTGGCCGTGAACCTCAGCGACTTGGCAGCGATGGGGGCGCGCCCGGCGTGGGCGTTGCTCGCGCTCACAGTGCCCGCGGCGGAGGAGTCGTGGCTCGCGGAGTTCGCCGCCGGCCTTGGTCGGCTGGCGCGCGCGCACGAAGTGGCGCTGGTCGGCGGCGATACCACCCGCGGACCGCTGTGCATCACCGTGCAGTTGCTCGGGCACGTGCCGCGCGGCCGCGCGCTCACCCGCGCGGGCGGCCATGCGGGGGACCTGCTGTTCGTCAGCGGCACGCCCGGAGATGCGGGCGCGGGACTCGCCCTCGAGCAGGGGCGCCTGAGCGCAGCAGCGGACGCGGCGGCGTATCTGCGCGAGCGCTTCCGCCTGCCGACGCCGCGCGTGGCGCTCGGGGAGCGGCTGCGCGAACACGCCAGTGCCTGCATCGACGTTTCGGACGGACTGCTCGGCGATGCCGGCAAGCTGGCGGCGGCGAGTGGCACCGGGCTCGAGATCCTATATACGGAGCTGCCGGTGTCGCGGCTGCTCACGCAGGCTGTGGGCGAGGATGCGGCACGCGAGCTCGCACTCACTGCCGGTGATGACTACGAGTTATGTTTCAGCGTGCCGCCGGCGCGTGTCGCGCAGCTCGAGCGCGAGCTGCCGCCGGCGCAATGGCACTATCGCCGCATCGGCGTGCTGCGCGAGGCCGCGGGCGCGGTGGTCACGCGCGACGGTACTGTGATGGACTTCTCGCATTGCGGGTACCAGCACTTTGCCTGAGGCGGCGTGCGAGGCAGTCATCGCGACTGCGACTTTGGGTGCAGGGGGCGTGAGGCGTGCATCACAGTCGCGCCACCTAGGGACGCCGTATCCTGACGCGCCTCTGGCCGTAGCTCGCACGCATGACATTACCGGCTTCAAGATCCATACCGCCCGCCAAGCCCGGCACGCGCATGCCCGACAAGATCGGCAAGTACGCGGTCATCAAGGAGGTCGGGCGCGGCAGCACTGGCGTCGTGTATCTGTCGCACGATGCGTATTACGGCCGTGACGTAGCCATCAAGGTCTACAACATGGACACCGGCGGGGATGAGGAGCGCGCGCGCATCGCCCGCAAGATGTTCCTCTCCGAGGCACACCTGGTCGGCATGCTGCAGCACCCGCACATCCTGCCGATCTATGACGCCGGCGAGGAAAACGGCCACTGCTACATCGTCACCGAGCACGTGCACGGGGCGCGCACACTGGCGGCGTATTGCCGCCCGGACAATCTGCTGCGCATCGACGACACGGTGGAGATTATGTTCAAGTGCGCCAAGGCGCTGCACTACGCGCATTCGCGCGGCGTGATCCACCGCGACATCAAGCCGTCCAACGTGATGCTCACCCAGGACAGCGATGTGCGCATCATCGACTTCGGTATCGCGCTGGTCGCCGACTCGGACATCTCGCGCATCGAGGGGATCGCCGGCAGTCCCTCGTACATGTCTCCCGAGCAGGTGCAGAGCCTCGACCTTACCAACGCCTCGGACCTGTACTCCCTCGGCGCGGTGATGTACGAGCTGTTGACCGGCCAGCGCCCGTTCCGCGCCGGCAATCTGCAGAAGCTGCTGCACCAGATCGTGTACGCGACGCCGCCTCCCATTCACACCATGCGCAAGGACGTGCCCGAGGAGCTCGAGGCCGTCGTCGCCACCGCGCTGCAGAAGGAACCCACCAAGCGTCACAAGAGCGGGCTCGACTTCGCCGCCGAGCTGACGCGCGTGCACCAGCGGCTGCGCGAGGCCAATTCGCGTATCGATCGCCAGGAGCAGTTCGGTGTGCTGCGGCGCCTGAAGTTCTTCCACGAGTTCTCGCACGCCGAGATCTGGGAGGTGCTGCGCGCCAGCAGCTGGCAGGACTACAACGGCGGCGAGGAGATCGTCAAGGAAGGCGAGATGGACGATCGCTTCTACATCCTCGTGTCAGGCAGCTGCGCGGTTGAGCGCCACGGCGCGCGGGTTGGCGCGCTCGACACCGGCGACTGTTTCGGCGAGGCGAGCTATGTGCCGGGCGCCAAGCGCACTGCGACCATCCGCGCCGCTTCCGCGGTAACCGTTCTCAAGGTGAGCTCGACACTGCTCGAGCAGGTGTCGGCTTCCTGTCAGCTGCGCTTCAACCGCGTGTTTCTGCGCTCGCTCATCGCGCGTCTGCAGAGCGCGGAGCGCGTTCCGGTCGCGGCCCCCGCCCCCGCCAGCAGCTGAAGACGGCTGCGCCGGCGTACGCCGGCTCGCAGGCGCCGCAAGCGCCGCAAACAAAAATCGCCGCCAGGCGATTTTTCCAATAAATTAGTTCGCCGTGCATGTGCTCCTCATCGAAGACGACACCGAGGCCGCGCGCTTTCTGGTGAAGGGTCTGCGCGAGAGCGGCTACAGCGTCGATCACGCCGCCGACGGCCGCGAGGGGCTGTTCCGCGCCACCGAGGGGCAGTTCGACCTGGTGGTGACCGACCGCATGCTGCCGCACATCGACGGACTTGCGATCATCGAGCTGATGCGCCGCAAGGGGCTGACGACGCCGGTGCTGGTGCTGTCGGCGCTCGGCAGCGTCGATGACCGCGTCAAGGGACTGAAGGCCGGGGGCGATGATTACCTCACCAAGCCGTTCGCGTTCGCGGAGCTGCTGGCGCGCATCGAAGCGCTGCTGCGCCGGCGCTCGAGCGCGCCGCAGGCGACGCGGCTGCAGGTCGAGGACCTCGAGTTCGATCTGCTGGCGCGGCGTGTCACGCGCGGCGGACGCGAGATCGAGCTCACGGCGCGCGAGCTGAAGCTGCTCGAGTTCCTCATGCGCCGCGCCGGGCAGGTGGTGACCCGCACCATGCTGCTCGAGGGCGTGTGGGACCTGCACTTCGATCCGCAGAGCAACCTGATCGACGTACACATCAGCCGGCTGCGCCAGGCGATCGACCGCGGCTCGGATCACCCGCTGATCCACACGGTGCGCGGCTCGGGCTACGTGCTGCGCACGGATTCCTGATGAAGCTCGATCTGTTCAACACCACGGCATTCCGCCTGTCGGTAGCCTACACGCTGCTGATCACCTTCGCCGTCGCCGGGACGCTGGTCGGCGCCTACAAGCTCACCGAGAGGCTGATCGACGACGAGCTCGACCTGATCATCGACACGGAGGTCAAGAGCCTCGAGGAGAAGTACGCGCGCAGCGGCGTGGCGGGGGTCACCGACGAGATCAACCTGCGCATCGAGAGCTGGGGGCGCATCGGCGGGGTCTACATGATCGCCGATGCCAATTTCGAGCGTATTGCCGGCAATCTCACCAGCTGGCCCTTCGATGGGATGCCGGGCGAGCCGTGGCCGCAGTTCGACATCACCACCATCGAGCCGGGACGGCGCGCCGTGCACCCGGTGCGCGCGGCGGTGCGTGCGCTGCCCGGCGGCGACCTGCTGCTGGTCGGGACCGACATCTCCCAGGGGCGGCGCTTCGCCGAGAAGTTCCGGCTCGCGACTCTCTGGGGCATCGGTCTCTCGGCGTTGGCTGCGGCCCTCGCCGGCTTCTGGTTCAGCTACCGCCTCGCGCGGCGGGTGGACGAGGTGACCCGCACCTGCCAGCGCATCATGGCGGGCGACCTGAGCTCGCGGCTGCCGCTTGCCGGGGCCAACGACGAGTTCGACTCGCTCGCGACCTCGGTGAACGGGGTGCTCGATCGCCTCGAGGACCAGGCGGGGACGCTGCGCGCGACCTTCGACAGCACCGCGCACGATCTGCGCGCGCCGCTGCACCGCCTGCGCACGCGCATGGATGCCTTGCTGCTGCGCTCCCCGCCGCTCGAGCCGGCGGTGCACGAATCGATCGAATCGGCCCTGCGTGAGGTCGATCAGCTGCAGCGCACCCTCGCGACGCTGCTGCAGATCGCGCTGGCCGAGTCCGGCGCACCGCTCGCCGCCGCGGGCACGGTCGACGTGGGCGAGCTCGCCGCGGAGCTGGTCGAGCTGTTCGAGCCGGTTGCGGGCGAGCGGGGGGTGCAGCTCGCCTGCCGGCCCGAGCCGCAGGCGCTGGTGCAGGGCAACCGCCAGCTGCTCGCGCAGCTGCTCACCAATCTGATCGAGAACGGGATCAAGTACGTGCCCGCGGGCGGCAACATCGAGGTTGCGGTGCGGCGGCTCGCGGGCTCGGTGCGGCTCGTCGTGAGCGACGACGGCCCAG
>DATMOK010000037.1:0-30857 GCA_035568235.1 Steroidobacteraceae bacterium
AACTCGGAGTAGCACAGCGCCGCGAGCATGCTGCCGAACGCGGCGATCAGCAGCGACAGCGTGATCGCCGGGCCCGTCTGCGTTGCGGCGACCTGACCGGTCAGCACAAAAATTCCGGTGCCGATAGTGGCGCCCAACCCGATCGCAGTCAGGCCCCAAGGTCCGAGCACCTTCTTCAGGCGATTCTCGCCCAGCACCTCGGTCGGATCGACCGGCCGGATGGCGCACATCTGTCTGAGGATCGAGGGTTTCCCGGCCGCGGGAGCACTCCCATGCATAGCGTTTGACACTCGCTCTTTCGTTTCTGGGCAGCCCCCGGCGTGCTGCGCGTACGAGTGTCGCACAGGCGCGTCCGGCTTTGGTACGCGCCGCGTCCGGTGCGGCTCGTGTGCTAGCATTGCGCGCCCGGCGAGGCCCCTACGCCGGTGATTCTCGAGGAGAACTTCCCATGAGCACGGCCACGAGCCCCACGGTGACGCCGCCCGCCGCGGGCGCGAAGATCACCATCAGAAACGGCAAGCTGAGCGTGCCGGAGAACCCGATCGTGCCGTTCATCGAGGGTGATGGCACCGGGCCGGATATCTGGCGCGCCTCCGTGCGCGTCATGGATGCCGCGGTCGCCAAGGCCTACGGAGGCAAGCGCCGCGTCCACTGGATGGAGGTGTTCGCCGGGGAGAAGGCGAACAAGCTGTTTAACACCTGGCTGCCGGAGGAAACGGTGGCGGCCTGTCGCGAGTACCTCGTGTCCATCAAGGGTCCGCTCACGACCCCGGTGGGCGGTGGCATCCGCTCGCTTAACGTCGCGCTGCGGCAAATGCTGGACCTGTACGTGTGCCTGCGCCCGGTGCGCTGGTTCAAGGGCGTGCCCTCCCCGGTCAAGCATCCGGAGAAGGTCGACATGGTGATCTTCCGCGAGAACACCGAGGACATCTACGCGGGCATCGAGTTCGAATCAGGAACACCCGACAACCAGAAATTTCTCGAGTTGTTCCGCCAGGCCTTTCCCAAGGCGTACGCCAAGATCCGCTTCCCGGAGAGCTCGGGCATCGGCATCAAGCCGGTATCAAAGGATGGCTCGGAGCGCCTGATCCGCTCGGCCATCGAGTACGCGGTCGCCAACCGCCGCAAGAGCCTCACCCTGGTGCACAAGGGCAACATCCAGAAGTTCACCGAGGGCGCGTTCCGCAACTGGGGCTACCAGCTCGCGGAGCGCGAGTTCGGCAGCGTGACCTACACGTGGGAGCAGTGGGAGCGCACCAAGGCAGCCAAGGGGGAGAAGGACGCCAACGCGGAGATGGACGCGGCGCGCAAGGCGGGCCGCATTCTCGTGAAGGATGCGATCGCCGACATCACGCTGCAGCAGGTGCTGACGCGCCCCGAGGAATTCGATGTCATCGCGACGCTCAATCTGAACGGCGACTACCTGTCGGATGCTCTGGCCGCACAGGTGGGGGGCATCGGCATCGCCCCGGGCGGCAACATCAACTACCTCACCGGTCATGCGGTGTTCGAGGCCACGCACGGCACCGCGCCGAAGTACGCCAATCTCGACAAGGTGAACCCCGGGTCAGTGATCCTGTCGGGCGAGATGATGTTCCGCTACCTCGGCTGGCTCGAGGCCGCCGACGCCGTGATCGCCGCGATGGATCGCACCATAGCTCAGAAGACCGTCACCTACGACTTCGCGCGGCTGATGGAGGGCGCCAAGGAAGTGTCGACCGGCGCGTTTGCGGATGCGCTGATCCGCAATCTCTGAGCGCCAAGCGGACCTCAAGCGCCATGCGGTTCCTAAGCCGCCCGGGCGAGCCGCGATGAGCGGTTACTCGGGCACGCCGCTCGCGAAAAAGCTCGGCATCGCCGCCGGTTGCCGGCTGTACCTCATCGCTGCGCCGGACGACTACGGCACCCTGCTGGCGCCGCTCCCCGAGGGAGTACGGACCGTGCGCCGCATCGGCACCGACACCGACCTCATTCACGTGTTCGCGACGCGCCGCGCCGTACTCGAGCGGGCGTTGGCGGCCAGCCTCAAGGCGATGCGGGCCGATGCCGTCATCTGGGTAAGCTGGCCAAAGAGGTCCTCGGGACTAGCGAGCGAGATCACCGAGGACGTGGTGCGCGAGCTCGCCCTGCCGCTCGGACTGGTCGACATCAAGGTATGCGCGGTCGATGACATCTGGTCGGGGCTGAAGCTCGTCGTGCGCAAGAGCGAGCGCGAAGCCTGGCCGCGCCGTGAGGAGAGCGCCGCACGCCAGCAGCGACCGGCGGGCAGCCGCCGCCGATGACCGGACCAGCGCGCACCGCGACCGTCCTCGAATGGGCGCGCAGGCTCCGGGCGATCGCGCAGAACGGGCTCGCCTTCAGCCGCGACCCATTCGATCGCGAACGCTACGCGGAGCTCGAAGCTCTCGCCGCCGGCATGCTCGGCGTAGAGCTCGGCGCAACGCCTGAGGCGCTGCGCGCCCTGTGGAAGGACGAACAGGGCTATGCGACGCCCAAGGTCGACGTACGCGGCGGGGTATTCCGCGACGATCAGGTGCTGCTGGTGCGCGAGCGCAGCGACGGGCGCTGGACGCTGCCGGGCGGCTGGGCGGATGTAAATGATGCGCCCTCCGAGGCCGTGGAGCGTGAGATCCTCGAGGAATCGGGCTATCGGGCGCGCGCCGTGAAGCTCGCGATGCTCATCGACAAGAGCCGCCATCCGCATCCGCCGGGAATCTGGCACATCTACAAGCTGTTCTTCGTCTGCGAGCTCGAGGGCGGCGCCGCCACGGTGAGCGACGAGACCGATGCCGTCGAGTTCCATCCCGTGGCCGCGCTCCCTGAGCTCTCGACGGGGCGCGTGCTCAGCTCGCAGATCGAGCGGCTCTACCAGCACCGGCTCGACCCCGTGCTGCCGGCCGACTTCGACTGACGGCCGACCGCCACGACAGATGGACTGCGCGCGCCACCTCGTCGAGGCCTTCGCCGCCTACAACGCGGAATTCCGCGCCATCACGCGCCGCGCGCCGCTGCGCTTCGACAACCGCGACTCCAAGGGCGCGCAACGCGACCATGTCGAGCGCATCGAGCTCTACGACCGCTTCGTCAAGCAGACGATCGCCGAGCTGCGCGCCGCGCTCGGCCCCGCGGCGCTCGAGCGCGGGCGCTGGCGGCAGATCCGGGGAGAATTTGCCGCGCTGATCGCCGAGCTGCCGGATCCCGAGTTCATCAAGACCTTCTTCAGCTCCGTCACGCGGCGGCTGTTCGGCACCGTCGGCGTAGCGCCCGACATCGAGTTCGTCGCCACCGATCTCGATCCGCTCGCCGCCGTCCATTCCAGCGTCGGCACCAACAGCTACGCGAACCATGGCTCACTGCCGCTGTTGTTCGAGGATCTGCTCGGCGACGTGCGCTTCCGCTCGCCATGGCGTGACCTCGACAAGAGCATCGCGCACGTCGCCGGCGAGGTGCGCGGCTTCCTCGAGGCTCGCGGCGAGCGCCGTCCGGTGGAGCGGGTCGAGGTGATCCGGCCGGTGTTCTACCAGGTGTCGCGCGCCTACATGGTCGGCCGCCTGATCGGCCGCGGCTTCATGTTGCCGCTGGTGATTGCGCTCAAGAACACCGACGGTGGCATGCTGGTGGATGCCGTGATGCTCGCCGAGACTGACGTCAGCATCGTCTTCAGCTTCACGCGCTCCTACTTCCACGTCGACCTCGAGCGGGTGGCGGAAGCGGTGGTGTTCCTGCGCTCGATCATGCCACGCAAGCCGGTGAGCGAGCTGTTCACGGTGCTGGGGCGCGCCCGCCAGGGCAAGACCGAGCGCTATCGCGAGCTCATGCACCACCTGGAGCGCACCACCGACCGGTTCGCACATGCGCCCGGCGAGCGCGGGCTGGTGATGGTGTGCTTCACCCTGCCCTCCTTCGATGTCGTCTTCAAGGTGATCCGCGAACGCTTCGCGCCGCCGAAGACGGTGCTGCGTGAGGACGTGCTGGCGAAGTACCAGCTGGTGTTCATTCACGATCGCGCCGGGCGGCTGGTGGACGCCCAGGAGTTCCGCCGCCTGCGCTTTCCTCTGGCACGCTTCGAACCCGTGCTGCTCGAGGAGCTGCGGCGCGAAGCCAGCCACACCGTGCATGAGGACGGCTCAGACCTGGTGTTCGACCACGTGTACGTCGAGCGGCGCATGACCCCGCTCAACCTGTATCTGCGGGCCGTGGCGCCCGAAGACGCAGCGCGCGCCGCGATCGACTACGGGCAATGCATCCGTGATCTTGCTTGTACCGATATCTTTCCCGGGGACCTGCTGCTGAAAAACTTCGGCGTGACGCGTAACGGCCGCGTGATCTTCTACGACTACGACGAGCTGTGCCGCGTGACCGACTGCAACTTCCGCGACCTCCCGCAGCCGGCGAGCCCCGAGGACGAGATGCGCGGCGAGGCCTGGTTCTACGTCGCCGACAACGACGTGTTTCCCGAGACCTTCATGCGCTTCCTCGCCTTCGACGATGCGCAGCGTGAGGCGCTGCTGCGCTTTCACGCCGAGATCCTCACCGCGCGCTTCTGGCGCGACGTGCAACAGCGGCTGCGCGGCGGGGAGGTTATCGAAGTCCTGCCCTACCATCCGCACCGCGTGCGGGTCGCGAGCAGCGCATGAGCGCCGTGGCCGCGACTTGCCCAAGAGGCGCCCGGCAAGCGCCACCGGCAGCGGACCAAACTCCTCAGCCAGCGATCCGCGTCACGCCATAGAGTGTTGCGGCGCCCACGAGTGTCGCGAGAGTCGTAAAGAGCCGCGGGTGTGCGTGGTGACTCTCGGGCAGCAGGTCGCTCGCGCCGATGTAGAGGAAGAAGCCGGCGAACAACGCCAGCACGACCGCGATCGTCCCGTCCGGCAAGCTGAAGGTGAGACTCGCGAGCGCGCCGAGGACCGGTGCGACGGCGTCCACCAGCAGCCAGCGCAGCGCATTTTTTCTGTCGCCGCCATTCTTGACGACCACATTGACGGTGTTCAGGCCGTCGGAGAAATCGTGAATGAGTACGGCGACCGATACCACGATGCCGACGCCACGGCTGGCCTGGAAAGCCACACCGATGGCCAGGCCGTCGAGGAAGCTGTGGACGGAGAGACTTCCCGCGCCCAGCCAGCCACGCCGCTGCTGCTTCTCGAGCGTGCGGCCGTGATCGTGGGGCGCGACGCTTCGATCGAGCAGCACGTACAGGAAGAAGCCGAGCGCGACGATCGCCAGCAGCGCACGAGAATCGATGTTGCGACCGAGTGCAAGCGCCTCGGGCATGAGATCGAAGAACGCGACTCCGAGCACCGCGCCGGCGCTGAACCCGAGGACCAGGTGCAGCCGGTCGCGCATGGCGAGCGCGAACAGGCCGCCGATCAGGGTGGCGAGGCAGGTTCCGAGGGCTATCGGGACGATGAGCACGGATGCCATGCGAGCGACCTTAGCAGGTCGCCGGACGGTGGCAACCGAGGCGGCCGTCTAAAGGTCAGTCGTCAGATAAGCAAACACCGTGCGCGGGGCCGGCCATTGGAACAGCCCGGGCGTGTAGACGTTCGTCCACCAGTAGGAATCGGGGAGGTTCTGGATCTGAACGCGCAGCGTGCTGTTCTTGCCGAACAGGCTGAATCGGTAGCGCCCGCCGAGATTCAGCCACGTGACCGCGGGCGAGTAGATGCCGTTGTCGATGCTCGCCGGTTGAGCGCCAAAGTGCGTCGACGCCAGGTCCAGGGATACGGCCGGCCACCACGGCACGGTGTAATTGACGTTCGCGACATACTGTACACGCGGCTGCCCGAGCGCGATCGGCCCGACCCCCTCGGCTGACAGGTCGGGCCCGATGATGCTCACTCTGGCGAGCAGAATGCCGGCATTGATATCGAAGTGCGCGAGCTGCTTTGCCGAGATCGACAGCTCGAAGCCCTTGGCCTGCTGTACGCCGAGCTCCCGGTCGATGCCGCTGGTATCCGGATTGAAATAGGGCTTCTGCAGCTCGTACACGCCGGCGATGACTTTCAGCTGCGGCGTCACCACGTAGCGCAGCCCGGAATCCACCTGCCAGGTGAGCGATGCGGGCAGCACGGCACCGCGGTTCTGCGCGGAGCTCGGAGCGATCCCGGAATCCTCGAGTCCCTGGGTGTAGCCTGCGTAGAGTGTCAGGCTGTGGTTGAGCGCGAGCGCCGAGTTGGCGTACACCCGCAGCGGATGATCGGTGAGCTCGGCCTCCGGCACACCGGGGGACGCGACGTCCTTGCGATAACTCTCCTCCTGGACACCCATCTCGAGCTCGGCGCGACCGCGCCAGTCCACGTGGTAAGCGGAACCAACGCTCCAGAGCTGCGATCGGTCCCTGGTGCGGGTCGAATAAGTGAAGCCTGGCTCGGGTACTTGAGCGCCGGTGCCGATGTTGGCCGGACCCACGTCGACGACGTCCTCACCGCCATAGCGCGCCAGGATGTCGCGGCCGCGCGCCAGAAAGATGAGGTCGTGATGCCACTCGCCGGATGTGAAGGCACCCCTGAGGCGCGCCTCCCCGGAGCTGGACGCGGCGCTCTGATCGGGGTAGCCGACGACCAGGTGCTCGGCGCGGCCGCTCGGCTGCACATCGGTATACAGGTCCGCAAAGCTCAGCGGATTATCCGCGCTGGAGTGAAAGATGCCCGCCGCGAGCGACCACACCGGGCTCAGTTGGGCGATCACTAGAGCGCCGAGATTCTCCGTCACGCTGCGTCCTTCAGCCCAGTTCTGACCCAGGTAGCCGCGTGAACTCGGCGCTGGCAGAAAATCGGCGGCCGGAAAAAACAACGGAAACGTCGTCGCGTTCCTGGTTTCCTGCCAGTCGAGGAGCGCGCGCACCGTCACCCTGTCATTCGGCGTCCACTGCGGTGTGGCACCAGCGCTCGTCACCGTCGAGGTGTACCCGGGATACGGGCCGTAAGGGGTCTGCGTGCTGACTTGCGTGCTCACGCCGATCGGCAGCAGAAACTCCTTGCCCACAACCGGCGCACTGCCATCGACGCTCAGCCCGCGTGCCTCGTACGGCCCGGCGTTGGCGATGATCGTCGCGTTCGGCGTGCCATCCCCGGTGTGGCGCAGGTTGTAGTCGACAATGCCGGTCGGCGCAGGAAACGCGTAGCCGATCTCACTCACTCCGACGCGGATAGTCGAGCCCTCGACCACGCGGTTTGACAGCGCACCCTGCTGGTCGAAATACAGACCGTCGATCCTGACGTTGCCGGCCGTCTGCGGACTGAACCCCCGCACCTGCCCCGGGCCGTACATGCCGATGGACTCAAGTCCGAGGGTGAGTCCAAACGCATCCTCCGCGGAGGTGACGGGATTGTCCGCTGCGTGCTGAGCCGCGACCGGGTGGCAGCTCGAAGCGGCCAGCGACACTACGCTGGCCCACCTGACAACGGCGCCGGACCAGGACCAACTTCCACGGTGCTTGCTCATGGGGAGGTCAGTGTAGGTGCGCTCCCCCACACAACCGAGACCGCTCGCTGCACCGGGATGTCGATTCACTGCATGTATGAGCGGCGCGAAAAACCTTGGCGTAGAGTGACGGCCGTGACAGAGACTCACAGCAACGTGCGCACCACGGGCTGGCGCTGGATTGTCGCGATCTGGTTTGCCGGTGGGCTGTTCGACGCGTGCCAGACGGTACTCATCATGCGCGCGGAGGGCAGACAGGGGCCGTGGCTGCCGCTGTTCGCAACCGAGCTGGCGCTGTGGCTGCCATGGGCGCTGGCGACGCCACTGGTCGTCAGCCTCGCGCGGCGTTACCCGATCGTTCGCCGAATGAGCGGGCGAGCCTTCGCAGTCCACCTCGTTACCTTCGCCGCCCTGAGTGTGGCGAGTGAGGCCTGGTCTGCATGGCTGCAGGTGCTCTTTAACCCGTGGGGCAACCGGCGATGGCCGACGTTCGTCGACACTTTCAACACCTCGCTCACCTTCCAGGCAGTCACATTTCTGATCGCTTACGCACTCATATTGACAGTTACCTATCTGGCTGACGCACGCGAGAGCATCGCCCGGCAGGCGATCGAGACGGCCAGACTCAATGAGAAGCTCTCCGAGGCGCAGCTCGCGGCGTTGCGCCGCCAGATAGAGCCGCACTTCGTGTACAACACGCTCAATTCGATCTCCGGCCTGATCCGTGACCGCAGGAACGATGCTGCGGTCAGCATGATCGTGGGTTTGAGCGAGTTCCTGCGCCGCACCTCGGAGGATTCGCACCGCGCGCAGGTGGCGCTCGCGGAAGAAGTCGAGTACGTGCAGCGCTACCTCGAGCTGCAGAAGATGCGGTTCGCAGAGCGGCTGCAGGTGAGCGTCGATATCCCGACCGAGCTGCTGCGTGCGCAGGTTCCCAATCTGCTGTTGCAGCCACTGGTGGAGAACGCCATCAAGCACGGCATCGCCAGGCGGGTCGCCGGAGGAACCGTGCGGGTTTCCGGCGTGCGCAGCAACGGCACCCTTTACCTGAGTGTCTACAACGACGGCGCCGGCTCACTTCCAGACTGGCCGGCCTCACCCACCGGCGTTGGCATCGGCAACCTGCGCACGCGCTTGCAGATCCTGTACGGCGACCAGTCTGGGCTGGAGCTACGAGGCGCCGGCGGCGGAGTGGAAGTCGTAGTCACCCTGCCCTTCACGGAGGCGTGAATGACGCCCGCCGCGGAACGGCGCATGCCCGCCATTCGCGCCCTGGTGGTCGACGACGAAGCGCTGGCGCGGCGCAACCTTACGCTGCTCCTCGAGCGCGATCCTGACATCGTATCCGTGCGCGAATGCGGTTCCGGACTGGAGGCGATCGAAGCCATCAGACGAGAGGAGCCGGAGCTGGTGTTTCTCGATGTACAGATGCCCGAGTGCGGCGGCTTTGACGTGCTCGAGCTGCTGGGCAGCGAACTGCCGCCGGCGGTGATATTCGTGACGGCGTATGACGAATATGCACTGCGCGCTTTCGAGGCCGGCGCACTCGATTACCTGCTGAAGCCGTTCGTTGATTCGCGCTTCGAGCGTGCGCTCAGCCGCGCCAAGGACAAGATCGCCCACTACTCGCCGCTGCAGCCGCAAGCCGCGAAGCGACTCGCGGTCAAGGACCGTGGACAGATTGTATTTCTGAGCGTCGCGGACATCGACTGGGTCGAGGCCGCCGGGTACTACGCCTGCCTGCACGTCGCAGCCGATACCCACGTCATGCGTCGCACGCTGTCAGAGCTCGAGCGCGACCTGGGGGACGAGAACTTCATGCGCATTCATCGCTCGATCATCGTCAACGTAGATCGGATCCGCGGGCTCGAGCTGCAGAACGGCGGCGACTACGAGGTCGTGTTGAAGTCCGGGGTGCGGCTGCAGTTGAGCCGGCGGTTCAGGAAACGCCTGCAGCAGCGCATGGCGGCGATTTGTGCGGCGCCGGATGCGTCCGGGTCCCGGGTCATTTGACCCCCCTGCGACGCAGAAAGTCGGCCGCATCCTGCCGCGTCCTGACGGTCGCTAGCGCCGCCCGCGGATCGATTCCGTAGCGCCGCGCCGTGCCGCTCACGAGACTGCGCTGCAGCGGATTGGGTTCCGCTGTGAGCGGTGTCGCCGTGACAACCGTCGGAGCGGGTGGCACCGAGGGGATGTCCGTGCGTGGCGAGCTGAGAGTCACGAGCTGCCCGAGCGTCGGGGCCGCCGCAATCCTCCGGCTCGGCAGCATGAGCGACTCGGGAATGGTGAGCCAATCGCGCAGCGTCGCGAGGATGGACGCGTGGTCATAAGGCGCAGGCGCGTCCGAGCGAAACACCGTGCCGGCAGTAATCCAGGGCGAGACGACGACGGTCGGCACGCGCACTCCAAAGCGATCGAACCCGAAGCCCTGATCTCCGGGCGTGCTGGCGGTATCGGGCGGCGCCGCGCCGAAGGGCGGCAGCACGTGGTCGTAGCAGCCACCGTGCTCATCGAAGGTAATGACCAACAGCGTGCGGGCAAAGCCCGCAGAGCCGCTCACGGCATCCCAGATCGCGCGCAAGAAGGCTTCACCGGCGTTGACGTCGTGCGGCGGGTGATCGTCGTTGGGGTCGAGCAGGAAGCTCGGCTCGAGGAACGAGTATTGCGGCAGACTATCGTTGGCACAGTCCGCGAGGAACGCGGCGAACCCGCGGAAATTGCCATCCAGTGAGTCCGGCCAGAGCTCAGGAAACATCGTACGGGTAAGCGACGGGATGATCTCGGTGTCGTGATAGACGGCCCAGGTCGCTTTGGCCTGACCGAGCACCGGGTAGATCGTCCGCACGTCCCACTCCAGAGGGTCGGGCGGCTCGCCGTTGTCGACGTGGCCGTTCGAGGTCCCGGCGTGGACGAAGGCCCGGTTGGCCCAGGTCTGTGACGGCACGGAGGCGAACCACGCGTCCGAGACCGCGTAGCTGCGAGCGAGCGCGGCGAGGATCGGCAGCTGTGCAGTGCCGTGACACTGCAGGATCTGGTCCGGGTCGCTCGCGCCAGCCTGCGCATAATTCACCCGGAAGCCCTGCATCGGCCAGCGGGGACTCGTGCCCGGAGCCTCGGGCCCGAAAAGCTGGAAGGTGACGTTGACGAACGTCTCCTCCGGATCGGGGTCGGGTACGGTCGAGGCCTGGACCGTATCGCGCACCGGCACATAGTCAGGGCCGCCGCCGGAGAAGAATCCGGGGTTGGAGGGATTCGTGAGCCCGGGACGCAGGCCATCAAAGGCGCTCGGTCCGCCCCGCGGCAGCACCAGCGCCGGACCGCTGCCGTCCGTATACAGCGAGCCCAGCATGTTGTCCAGCGAGCGATTCTCGAGCATCACGACGACGATGTGCTCGATGCCTGCCAGGATCTTCGGCATTTGATTGCCCTCCCTGCGAGCCGGGCGGGATTATGCGCGAGCCTCTCGCCGCCGGGGCAGCTTCCGAGCGGGGGGCGCTTGCGTGAAGGCCTATGGGGTCAACAAACGGACGTGTGTGCCGTCAGGATCCATCACATAGACCTCGAAGCTGCCGCTGCGCGTGCTCTGGAACAGCAATCGACCGTCCGGTGTCCAGGACGGAGTCTCGTCCAGGTACACGCCGTCGCGTCGGGAGACGCGGTGGAACTGACCGCTCGCGACGTCGAGCGCGACGATGTCGGCCTCCCCCTTCCCGCCCGTCCACGTCTGATACGCAATGGTTCTGCCGTCGAAGGACCACGACGCCACCTGGACCACGCCAGGATAAGTCGCGAGCAGGCGGCGGTGCGCGCCGTCTGCGTCGGCGATGTAGATCTCACTCGTCTGATGCTCAGGGTCGGGCCCGGGCGGCCATCGCCCGAAGACCAGGCGCTTGCCGTCGGGGGAAAGAATACCGTCCCAGGGGCGGTCCAGGCGGGTGGGGAGCTCGCGCCGATCACTGCCGTCCAGCCCGACGGTGAATATGCCGGCGGGTGAGGCGTGAGTCACGGCGGTGTAGATGATTCGGCGGCCGTCCGGCGACAGTCGCACCCAGGGCAAGAATTCGCCCGTCATCACCGTATGCCGCCCGGTCCCGTCCGGCTTGATGGCCTCCAGGCTCGTCCGATCGGAACCCGGGCGCAGCGCTCCGAATACGATCCACGTCCCGTCGGCTGTCCACACCGGTGCGGTGTCCGAGGTATCGGAGTGCGTGAGCTGGTGAACGCCGGTCCCATCCGCGCTCATCAGGTAGATGTGCATATGCATCCACGCCGACTGCTTCGGGTCGATCGCCGCCGCGCGGCTCGATGCGAAGGCGATGAGCTTGCCGTCGGGGCTCGGCGACGGAAACGAGCCATGCCGTTGCGGCGCCGGCGCGGCGAACGCACGGCCGCCGGCCAGCGCTGCAAGAAGAACGGCTCCAGCGAGCAGTGTGCGAATCACGTTGCACTCCCCTTAAACCCGTCAAGTCGGGCACCGGACGCCACTATGCGATGCGGCGTGCGCACGTCGAGGACTTTTGCCGAGCCTCGTGGGTCCGCGGTCCGCAATTGACCCAAAGCTGGCCGATTGTGACTGCTCGCTCCCGCGCCGACTTGATCTGCCTGCTGAGTGTCCGTAGTTGAGGCGTGGTGCGCGCCTGCGGTCCGTACACTTTTCGGACTTACAGTCGGAGCTGTTCCTCATGAGAGTCGCACTGGCCCTAGTTGCAATCGCGGTGTGCGCGATGCCCACGCGAGCCGCCGAGCGCGGCCAAACCCTGACTGCGCCGAGGAGCGGCACGATCAAGGTCGCAGTCGTCATCAATGAGGGCGCCACGCTCATGGACTTCGTGGGTCCGTGGGAGGTCTTCGAGAACGTTCAACTGAGTGACCAACGCCAAACGGAAGAGGCCCATCCGTTCGAGCTCTATACCGTCGCGCCGACAAAGGCGCCGCTCCACACCGAGAGCGTGCACCGTGCAGGTCCAACCATCGTGCCGGACTACGACTTTGCGACCGTACCGACGCCGGACATCATCGTAATCGGCGCGCAGGCGGGAGGCCCGGGAATGTTGCAGTGGCTGAGAAAAATGCGTGACGAGAACAAGCTCGTGCTTTCCACGTGCACCGGTTCCTTCAAGCTGGCGAGGGCCGGGCTGCTCGACGGCAAACAGGCCACCACACACCACTGGCATTTCAATCAGTTTTCTCAGGCGTTCCCGAACGTGACGCTGGTACGCGGAGTGCGCTACGTCCAAGGCGACCCCGAGATCTACAGTGCGGGCGGCGGGCTCGCGAGCGTTGACCTGGCGCTGCACATCGTCGAGCTCTACTTCGGAACGACCCAGGCACAGGCGACCGCGGACCGCATCGAGTATCTCGGCACGGCCTGGAGAACAAACAAAGCTGACAATGTGCCGGCGCCGGTGGTCCACGAAGACTGGCGAGGCGACATCTCGCCCGGGGTGACGGTGCAGGTACGAATAGCGCTCCAGGGGCCCGACATGTCGGCAACCATGGACAGCCCGGGACTGCACGCCGCGGGAGTGCCGGCCAGCATTGCCGCTCAGGGACCCACGGTGACCATGACTTTCAACCTTGCCGGAAAGTTCACCGCGACTTTCGTCGGAACCGACAACGAGGCCGACGATACGATAACCGGTGTGTTCACGCACAACGGCAAAGCGAGTCCACTCGTGCTGCTCAAGGACAAACGCATTCCCGGGGACGGCTGACCGCCCCTCCGCGCCCGCCCACCGGGAGAAAACGGGCCAGCTCTTCAGGCCCCGCTTGTTGTGCACAGGAACAGCTGCGCCGGCGGGAAGTTGCGTCGCTCGAAACTGCGTTGCACCTCGCCGAAGGTCCGCTGCAGCGTCGGCAGAGCACGGGCGGTGAACTGGTAGACGAGAAAGGCACCACCCGGCTCGAGCGCCGCGCGGCTCTGCATCGCGATGTCGGTACGTAACGCGTCCGGCATGCTGCCGAGCGGAATGCCGGAGATGATGTAACGCGGCGCGGGAAGGGCGAGGTGCGTCAGGATCTGCTGCACGTCTGCCGCCGAGCCGTGAACGACACGCAGGCGCGGATCCGGCAGGCTCCTCTCAAGGAAGCGTACGAAATCGCGATTAGTCTCGATGGCCACCAGGTGGGCATCGCTGCGCATGCGGCGCAGGATCTCGCCGGTGAATGTACCGACCCCGGGGCCGTATTCCACGATCACCCGGGCACGGCCCCAGTCGACTGACTCCAGCACCTGCTCCACCAGGAAGCGCGAGCTCGGGATGATGGAGCCAAGCATGTTTGGATGGCGCAGAAAATTGCTCGCGAACAGCAGCGCTTCGCTGAGCGGTTTGACCAGCGGCAATCGGGCATTCTCCAACATGGCAGGCCTCGCGGTTAGGATGGGTGGTGTACGTTCATCAGTCAGTGGGGTGCCCCGGTCCATGCTGCGCTTGCATTCCACAGCGCCTCCTGCAGCTCGACGTCGTTGGCGAGCGCGGCGGCCGGACGAGGCAGCTGGTTCTCATCGAAATAGCGGCCGGTGACGCCGCCGACAGCCGGATCGAGCGCCAGGTAGATGCTGCTGCGCGCGCCGCGCTCGGCGTCGAACATGACCCGGGTGATGAGCGGCTTGATGACTCGCAGCCAGGGCGGCAGCAGGTTCGTGGCGACGACGCCCGGATGCAGGCTATTGACGCTGATGCCGGTGCCGGCCGTGCGGCGCGCGAGCGCGAACCCATGCATGACGTTGGCGAGCTTCGACTGCGCATAGGCGGCGGTGGCGCGATAACGGGCGCGCGCGTCCGTGACCGCGGCAAGGTCCAGGCGGCCGCGGTAGTGAATGCGGGAAGCGACGCTGACGATGCGCGCCGCCTTGTCGAGGTGATCCGCCAACAGGCTGGTGAGCAGGAATGGCCCCAGGTGATTGGTCGCGAACGTGAGTTCGAAACCATCGACCGAAGTACGGCGGCGGGTGCTCACCATGCCGGCGTTGTTGATGAGCAGCCCGAGTGGCGGGAAGTCGCGGCGCACGACAGCGGCTGCTTCCCGCACAGAAGCGAGCGAGGCCAGGTCGCAGTGCACCACCTCGATGCGGGCGCGCGGTACCAGCCGCACGATCTCAGCGCGCACCGCGCCTGCGGCCGCGACGTTGCGACACAGCATGACGACGGTCTTGCCGGCGCGCGCCAGCTCGCGGCTCGTCACCCGGCCGATGCCGTGCGTGGTGCCCGTGATGACTGCAACCTCGCTCATGACTCCCGGCTCGGGATACTCAGTAGCGGCTGGCCCATGCGGATCACGCCGCCGTGGCCGAGTCCGGGCGCGAGCACCACACCCGGGGGCGCGAAGGCGATCATGGTGGAGCCGTGCTCGAACCAGCCCATCTCCTCGCCCTTCAGGAGCCTGGCGTCGCACGGAATCGTGTTGGGCCCCCGGTACTTCAGGTGCAGCAGCACGTCCGCGCAGTGCAGCCGGATGCTCGCCACCAGAATGGCCGCGACCGGCACCAGCGTGATGAGGTGGTCGGAAGCGTTCAGCCGGCAGCGGATGATGGCGCGCTCGTTCTTGCAGAAGAGATTCTCGACACGTCTGAGCGCAATCGGATTGACGTTCCAGGTATCCCCCGAGACGTAGGTGACCCCCTCCACCCGGCAGTCATGGGGTGCATGGAAGCGGTGATACATGCCGGAGGTGAGGCGCAGCGTCACGAAACTGCCGTCGAGGTAGTTACTCACCAGGTGCGCATCGCCCAGCAGATCCATGAGCGTGTAGGGAAAGCCCTTGGCCTGCAGCACAGAACCTTCCCTCACCGGACCCAGTTCCCCCACGATGCCGTCGCACGGACTCACGACGGTGTACGGATCCTGATCGACGCAGCGGGCCCCCTCCTTCAGCTGTCTGGTAAAGAACTCCTGCAGGCTGCGGAAGCGTGTGTTGCGGGCGTCACTCAGATCGAGCTCCGTGAACAGTCCCCAGATCGCAATACACAGACGGCACAGCCAGGGCTGCTCGAGGCGGCTCAGCCGCCCCATGAACAGCGTCAGCCAGCGACGCGGCAGACGGTTGGTCAGGAGGAAGTTCAGCTGCTCCTGCTGGGTAACCCGGGTGATGGCCGCACGAATTGTCATCGTCCTGTCACGAAACCGAAATAGTTTGCGGGCGGGGCCATCGGAGCATCAGCTTGTTGTGGTACATCGCCGGCGCGCTGGTCGCGCTGTTCGCACTGCGGAGCCTGTGGCTGCGCCTGTTGCTGTCGCGCGCCAAGCACCCCTCGCTCGCCGGGCACGCGCGTCTCGCGCGGCGCCTGGTGCGGCTCATTCGCAGCTACGAATACGACGAGACGCAATTCTTCAGCGCCGACGATGCGCCGCCCGAGGTGGCTGCGGCGCGGCGCGCGGGATTCATGCAGCTCGCGCAGCTCTATGCGCAGCGCTTCCCCAAAGGGGCCGCGCTCGCCCGTGAGGTGGCGCGCACGGCATCCGACCTGCAGTTCACGATGCGCTACCGGGTGCCTTTTCAGTTCGGCCGCCTGGTCCGACAGTACATGCCGGGTGGCACTTTTCTCGAGGCCTCCGCGGGTGCCACGGTGACCGATGTGGACGGCAACGTGCTGCTCGACGTGAGCGGCTCGTACGGGGTGAACCTGTTCGGTTACGACTTCTACAAGGAGTGCATCGAGCGCGGCGCGGACAAGGTGCGCGCGCTCGGCCCGGTGCTCGGCGCCTATCATCCGTTGCTGGCTGAGAACTTGCGCCGGCTGCGGGAGATCTCCGGACTCGACGAGGTCTCGTTCCACATGTCGGGTACTGAGGCCGTGATGCAGGCCGTGCGCCTGGCGCGCTATCACACGCGCCGCCGCTACCTGGTACGCTTCTGCGGCGCGTATCACGGCTGGTGGGGGGACGTGCAGCCGGGAGTTGGCAACCCGCTGCCCCCGGATGGCACCTACACACTGAAAGACATGGATGCGGCATCGCTGCGGGTATTGCGTACGCGGCGCGATATCGCCTGCGTGCTGGTGAATCCCGTGCAGGCCATGCACCCGAATGCGAGCGCGCCCGCCGATTCGGGCCTGATCGACAGCGCGCGGACGGCGCATTTCGACCGCGCGGCCTACGCCGCCTGGCTGCGCGAGCTGCGCGCGGTGTGCAGCGAGCGGCGCATCATTCTCATTTTCGATGAGGTGTTCGTCGGCTTTCGGCTCGCCCGCGGCGGCGCGCAGGAATACTTCGGCGTGTGCGCCGATCTCGTCACCTACGGCAAGAGTCTCGGCGGCGGCCTGCCGGTTGGCGTCGTCTGCGGACGGCGCGATCTCATGAAGCGCTACGATGAGCAGCGCCCGGCCGATGTGTGCCTGGCACGCGGTACGTTCAATTCGCACCCGTACGTGATGGGCGCGATGCACGAGTTCCTGACGCGCCTCGACGGCGGGGCGATCCGGGCGCTGTATCGCGACCTGGATGTGGTCTGGGAGCGCCGCGCCGCCGCGCTGAATGCGCGGCTGCAGGCCGCGGAGCTGCCGCTTCAAGTGGCGAATCTCTCGTCCATCTGGACCTTCAACTACCTCACTGCGTCGCGCTACAACTGGATGTTCCAGTACTACCTGCGCGCGCAGGGGCTGTCCCTCAGCTGGGTTGGCAGTGCGCGGCTCATCTTCAGCCTCAACTTGAGCGACGCCGACTTCGCCACGATCGCCGAGCGGGTGGTGGCGGCCGCCGAGGCGATGCGACGCGATCGCTGGTGGTGGCAGGATCCGGCGCTCACCAACAAGGCGATCCGTCGACGCGTCCTGCGCGAGCTGCTTCAGGCCTGGTGCACCACGTCGTCCATCGGATCGACCAGTTCCCCGCGCAGCAAGTACAGCGGTGCCCGACAGTAGAGTTTGATGTCGTGAAACGGATCGGTGAGGATCTTGGTGAACCACACCGCGCCCGTTAACACGCTCTGCTGCAGAAACAGCTGCACCGTGCGGAACAGCAACGCCCCCACACCGAGCACGAGCCAGACCTGACAGACGTGGCGCAGGAAATCCGCATGCCCATGCGCCGCGCCAAAGATGCCGAACAGCGTCGGGTCGAGCCACAGCACGAGCGGTGAGACAGCCCAGATCGACAGCAGCACGATCTTGCGCCGCAGGTTGTAGCCGACCTTGATGTCCTCCTTGTGCTCGTGCGTCGCCTGGTTCACTTCGTCGTAGGCCTTGGACTCAAAGAAGAAATGGCCGGTCTGGCGTGTCACCATGGCCACCAGCCAGCCGATGAGGGCGGCTGCGACGGGACTGGTGAAGATGCAGACGTAGGCGGTGAGGAAGCTCAAGGCGCTCACCAGGTGCAGGGTTTGGTTGATGCGGCTGTGGTGGTAGTACCGATGGTCGTCCCAGCGCTGCTTCTTGAGTTCTGCCAGAAAGGCGTGCATTCGCTCCTCCAGTCCGTGCAACGCGCGGCTGCGCTGGGATGAACGAATTATAGGAGTACTGTTAAGAACAGATGACAAGCCACTGTTTAGACGAAATTTTTCACGACGGTGTCATGGTCCTCGATGACCATGGCCGCCGGACACGAGAATCAGGAGCGTGACAGGCGCTTGGTTTCCGTCTGAATGAGCCGGACCGAACGGTGACGTCGCGGGCCCTTGCCTGGTGGCACACCTCGCTTTGTGCAATCGCGGTACTGAATATCGTCCTCTGGTCGCTGTGCGCGCTCGCCGTGGCGCGCGCCTGCGCTCCCGCGCACTTCTGCACCGGCCCGTGCTACATCCAGTTGCTGCTGTCGGGGGGATATGTCGCAGGGTGCGCCTTCCGCTGCTTCCTGCCGGTGATCGACGTCCCGCGCCTCGTGCTGGTTGATTCCCGGCTGTCCAGAGTGTCGATCGGTCGCTCGATCGCCACGCTCGCTGAACTGTGCTTCGCCGCCCAATGGGCCCTGGTGCTGCATCGCCTGGCTCCATCGAGCGCCAGTCCACTCGGGCAAGCGCTGCCCGCAGCAGCCGTCCTCGCCCTCATCGTGCTCGCCGAAGGATGCTCGTGGTACGCCGTGCTGACCACCGGGCAGCGCGCGCACGCGGCCGAGAATTCACTCTGGGGACTGTCGGCCGCGCTCGTGGTCGCCGCCGTATTGGCAGCGGGTCCGCATCGGTTTGCGGGCCTGTACGGGCAAGTGCTCGCCGGCGGCGTCCTCTATGTCGCTTTCATATTCTTCTACGACGTGCCGATGTACTGGTCGCGATGGCACGCCGATCAGGCACGCGGGCACCGGTACCTGAGCATCGCCGACGGTTGGCTCGACGTACGCACTCGCTGGACGGTGTCCCGCCGCTGGCAGGACTGGAAGGACGAGCTGCCGTGGATGTCGCTCTACTTCAGCTTCGGAGTATGGAGCAGCATCTGGCTCGTGTACGCCTCGCTTCAGAGCGGGCACGGCTCATGAGTGTGGCAGCAGCGCCTGCACCTCGAGCGCGAAGCGCTCGTTCGAGGCGTCCGTCGGACAGGTGAGCGTGCCGACGACCCGTACCGGCAGCGCCGCGAGCAGCTTATCGTTCATCTGTCTGAGGAGCTCGCAGTCGGCAGCCGTGAAGGACGGCACCTTCCCCGGGCCTAGCCGAACCGTGCTGCGCTCCACGGTCACGTCCGCGTAGCGTGACTGCGACTGCGGCAACGGGTCGGGCAGCTGAAATTGCAGCTGCACGCTCGGCGAACGGCTGGAGGCGGCGGCCGTCGCGGCGCAGCGGTAGGCGATGATCTGCGGAAACGGGCGCGCGCCGATCGCCATCAGTACGTCGCGGAACCGATACCACAGGTCGTTACACGTATATGCACGCGGCAGATCGTGCAGCTCGACCAGCAGATCCCACGAGCGCCATTGCGCAACCGGCGCATCCGGTCGGCGGTCTGCGGCGCCGCCGCTCGCCGGCCTCAGGGGCGCCGCGCACAGCGCAGCGCCGCCGAGCGCCACCAGCAGCCACGATCCATGCACTGCGGCGCGCCTCATGACAGGCTGTCGCATGTCAACACGGTTGCTTGGACCTGCCCAGCGCGCTGCGGTTCCACGCTAAGCTGCGCGCACATGAACCGCACGCTCGTCGCTCTCGGCATCGGGCTGCTGCTCGCCGGGCTCCTGTGGCCGGCGCTGCGGCGCGTGCCGCTGTTCCGGCTGCCGGGCGACTTCGTCATCCACCGCAGCGGCTTCACGGTGTTTTTTCCGCTCACCAGCATGCTGCTCCTGTCGGTGATGGTGTCGCTCATCGCGTGGCTGCTGCGCCGCTGACCGGTGCCGTGGGGGCGGCATCGGGGCGCAGATTGGTGCCGAGGAACTCCGTGACCTTGCGGTACAGCGTGAGGCGCATCTCGGGGCGCTCCAGGCTGTGCCCGCCATGCGGGATCAGCACCAGCTCGTGCGGAACGACACGCCGGGACAGCTCGCGGTCCATGGCCTTGCTGTGTCCGACCAGCACCGTGTAGTCATCCTCGCCGTGCACCAGCAGCACCGGCACGTGGATGTCCGCGACATGCTCGAGCGGCGACTGCGCACGGAGCGAGGCCGGATCGGTACCCATGGCATCGCCCGCTGAGTCCTTGCCGCCGTAGAAGCGCTCGTCGTCGAGCGCCATCTGCGAAAGATCCGACACGCCGGCGATGCTGACCGCGCAGCGATACAGCTGCGGCTCCTTCTCCACACCGATGAGCGCCGCATAGCCCCCGTAGCTCCAGCCGACGATGGCGAGGCGCTGCGGATCGACGATGCCCTGATCGATCAGCCAGTGAGCGCCGGCGGTGATGTCGTCACTCATGATCGTGCCCCAGGCCTGCTGCCCGGCATCGCGCCACTTTTCGCCGTAGCCGGTCGAGCCGCGAAAGTTGAGCTGCAGTACCGCGTAGCCGCGGCTCGCCAGCACCTGCACCAGGGGATCGTAAGCCCAGTGGTCGCGTGCGTACGGTCCGCCGTGCGGCAGCACCACCCCGGGGAGCTTCTCGCCCGGCTCGCTGCCGCGGGGCAGCGTCAGATATCCCGGAATGGCGATCCCGCCGGGACCTGCGACCGTGATGGAGCGCATCGGGGCGAGCTGTGCCTCGCTGAGCGGCACCTGCCTGCCGAGCTCGGTGAGTTTGCCGCTCGCGACGTCCAGCAGGTGGTAGCGCGGCGGTATGACATCACTGAAGGAGAATGTGACGAGCCGGCCCCCGTCGCGCGTCGCATCGATCACCACGTGATAGGCCCCCGGAAGCGCCCGCTCGAGCACCGCATCGATCGCCGCGGCGTGCTCATCCGTGAAGTAGGTGTGCGGGCGGTCGGTCTCGTAGACATATCCGGCGACGTGCCGGTCGGTGGGCCATTCGAGAATGCCGCCCACGTCCACATCCGGGCGCGAGTAGACGAGCTGCATGCCGCCACCCGCCGCGTCGAGGTCCATCTTCCACACCGCCGTGCGGCCCTCGTAGGGAGCGAATACCAGCAGGTCGGTCGGGCGCGCGCCGAAGGCGAGCGGATCGAAGCGGTTCTTGCGGTCGAAGCGCTTGAACTCCTCCAGCGTGCGCCACGGGGAGTCGGCACCGTTGCGCGCGATGTACACGCCTTTCTCGTCCTGGAAGCCGTAGCCGAAGCGCACGACCCCCGAAGGATCAGCGGTCCAGTCCATCACCGGCGGGTGCGAGGCGACCACCTGCTGCAGATCGCCGCTATAGACATCGAGCCGGTACACCGCAGGGAACACGCTGCCCCGGTCGCCGAGCTCGATAAGCACGTGCGAACGATCCCCGGGCAACCAGTTCACGATGCGGTCCTGGAACTGCGAGGTGGCCGCCGGCGCCAGCCGCGTGAAGAACGAGCTGCTGAACAGCACCTTGTAGCGCGTGCCGTCGGCGTTGATCGCGAGCAGGTGCGAGGCGGGATACAGCCGCCCCGGGTCGCCACCGCGCACCACCCCCTCCAGGTGGCACAGCATGCGCTCGTTGGTCTTGAACTCGCAGCGGCTCACCGTGAAGTCCCCGGAGGCGGCGTTGAGAATCGGCCATTCGCGCCCGGTCGTCAGCTCACGAACTGCGACGCGCGGCCGACCCTCGATGGTCGTGAAGAACACGATATAGCGGCCATCGGGCGAGATGTGCGGGTCGCTCATCTGCGGAGCGCCGGCGAACGCCTCGAGCGGAATATCGGCCCCGGTCGCGCCCGGCGCGACCGCCGCGGCGGCAGCCGGCGGCCGCGGCGAGGGATTGATCGTCGGCGCCGGCGGCTGGGCCGGCGCCACGCTCGCCGGCGCCCATGCGGTGCGAAGCGGCGGCGCCCCCGTGGCGTCCCGTAGCACGAGCAGCCCCACGGCCCAAAGGCCGCGTGCCCACACGCGCCGCACCCGCCCCATCGACTCCTCCTCGCTCACGACTCCGCAGCAGCCAGCGCCTGGCTGACATCCTCGATCAGATCATCCACGTCCTCAAGGCCGATCGACAGCCGTACCGTTCCCGGCGTGATCCCCGAGATCCGCTGCTCGGCGGCGTCGAGCTCACGCGGCAGCAGGACGTGCGCCGTGAGGATCAGGGACTCTCCGGAGCCGAGGCTCGGAGTGAGCGCAAACAGCTCGAGCGCATCCGCGAAGCGGCGCGCGGCCGCCTCACCCCCGGCGAGGTCGAAGCTGACGATGCTGCCGAAATCACGCATCTGCCGTGCCGCCAGCGCGTGCTGCGGATGGCTCGGCAGGCCCGGGTAGTGCACGCGCGCCACCGCCGGGTGCGCGGCGAGGTGCTGCGCGATACGCAGTGCACTCGCCGCCTGCGCCTGGTAGCGCACGAAGTAGCTCTTCAGCCCGCGCAGGATGAGGAACGCGGCGTGCGGGTCGAGGGTGCCACCGAGCGTCGCGAAGTCGCTGCGCATGGCGCGGATCAGCTCGGCGCGCGCGATCACCGCCCCGCCCAGCACATCCCCGGCCCCCGAGGCGTATTTGGTAAGACTGTGCACGAACACGTCCACATCGTACTCGCCGTGCTGGTGAAAACCGGCGAAGGTATTGTCCATCACGGTGAGTGCGCCGGCCGCGCGCGCCGCCTGGGTCAGCGCCTCGATGTCGGCGATGCGCGTGATGGGGTTGGTCGGACTCTCGAAGAGCACCAGTCGCACCGGCTGCGCGTTGAGCGCGCGCCCGAGGGCCGCCGTGTCCTCGATGGGCAGCAGGCTGTGGCGCACGCCGAAGCGTCCGAGCACGCGGCGTATGAGGTGGCGGCTCGGGTTGTAGCCCTCGATGAAACTTACGATGTGGTCCCCGCTCTTGGTCAGCGCGAGCAGGGTCTGGGCAATCGCGCCGATGCCTGAGGCGGTGACCAGGCAGTCCTCGCGCCCCTGCAGCTCCGCGAGCAGCTGCTCGAGCTGGCGGTTGGTGGGGTTGCCGCTGCGGGTATAGAAGTATCCCGGGCGCTCACCGCGCAGGAAGCGCTCGGTCTCCGCGAGCGACTCGAACTCGAACTTGACGCTCTGGTAGATGGGGTCCACCAGCGCGTGATTGTCGGCCGGCAGGTCGATGCGGGGCGGGTGATTGACGCGCGTCGGCTTTCTCATGGGAGTTCGGCGAGCGTGAAGCGGTCGGCATCCAGGTGTGCCGGGAATTTCTCGCGGAAGGCCGCGAGCCGCGCCGCATCGAGCGTCACGGTGATGACAGCGGGCTCGGCGCCCGCGGCGGCGAGCGGCTGGCCAAGGTAGTCGATCGCGGCGCTGTCGCCCGAGTGTGGCACGCCGTTGCCATCGGCGCCGACGCGGTTGACGCCAATCACGTACGCCTGGTTCTCGATGGCCCGCGCCACCAGCAGCTGCCGCCAGGCGTGGGCACGGGCGGCCGGCCAGTTGGCGACGTACAGCAGCAGCTCGTAGTCGAGCTCGGCGCGGCGGCGACTGAAGACCGGAAAGCGCAGGTCGTAGCACACCAGCGGACAGATACGAAAGCCACGCCACAGCACGCTCAGGGCGCGTCCCCCCGCGGTGAAATGCTGGTGCTCACGGGCCATGCGAAACAGGTGCCGCTTGTCGTAGTGGCGCGGTGCCGCGCCGCCGGGCTCGGCCCACAGCAGGCGGTTGTAGTAACGCCCGGTATCCTGCGTGATGAGGCTGCCGGTGATGGCGGCGTCGAGCTCGCGCGCGCGGCTTACGAGCCATTCGCTGCTCGGACCGCCGGCCGCCTCGCCGAGCCGCTCGACCTGCATGCTGAATCCGGTGGTGAAGGTCTCCGGCAGCACGATCAGGTCGGTGGCGCCGGCGAGCGGCGCAAGCAGCGCCTCGAAGCGAGCGCGATTCGCCTGACTGTCCCCCCACACCAGCGGCTGCTGCACGAGCGTGACCCGCAGCTGCGTCATCGGCCCGCTCCTGACTCAAGTCGTGTGCTGAATGCGAGCAGCCGGTGCGCCGCCTCATCGAGCGTCGTGTCGCGCTTGGCGATGCAGAGCCGCAGAAACGGCATCCTCACGGCAGTGGCGTAGAACGGCGACAGCGGGATGGTAGCGACTCCCGCCTCCGTCAGCAGCCGCTCGGCGAAAGCGAGATCATCCGCCGGCGCGAGCTCACCGAAGCCGAGCAGCTGGAAATAAGTGCCCTGCGCCGCCGGCAGCTCGAAGCCCGAATCGCGCAGCGCCGCGCGCAGCCGGTCGCGCTTGGCGGCGAAGAATGGCGTCAGGGTGCGCCAGCCATCGGGCTGCTCCGCGAGGTAGAGGGCGATCGCCCGCTGCAGCGGGTGCGCGATGCTGAAGGTGTTGAACTGATGCACCTTGCGCAGCTCCGCCGTGAGCGGCGGCGGGGCGACGCAATAACCGACGCGCACACCGGTGGCGTGCAGCGTCTTGCCGAAGGAGAACACCGCGAAGCTCCTCGCCGCCAGCTCCGCGTGGGCGAGCACCGAATGGTGGCGGGCGCCGTCGAACACCACGTGCTCATACACCTCATCCGACAGCACCAGGATGTCGCGGTCGCGGACGATGCGGCCGAGCTCATCGAGATCCGCGGCGCCCGCGACCGTGCACGCCGGGTTTGCCGGGCTGTTGAAGATTATGAGCCGCGTGCGCGCATTGGTGGCCGCGCGCACGCGCTCCCAGTCGTAGCGGAAGTCGGGGGGACTCAACGGCACGCGCACGCAGCGCCCGCCGGCCAGTCGCACCGCCGGCTCGTAGGAGTCGTAGGCGGGATCGAAGACGATAGCTTCGTCGCCGGGGCCGACTGCCGCCTGGATCGCCGAGTAGATCGCCTCGGTCGCACCGAGCGTGACTGTGATCTGCGTCTCCGGATCTGCGCTCACCGCGTAACAGGCGCGCAGCTTCATCGCGATGCGCTCGCGCAGCTCCGGCAGTCCCTCCATGGGCGCGTACTGGTTGTAGCCGCCGCTCATGGCCTGCGCCACCAGCTCAGTCAGTCGCGGGTCGATGTCGTAGTCGGGAAAGCCCTGGCCGAGATTCAACGCGCCCAGCTCGCGCGCGCGGCGCGACATGATCGAGAAGATCGTCGTGCCGACTTCGGGTAACTTGCTCGCGCGCACGTGCGCTCCGTGTCAGTGACCGCCGGACGCCCTTTAGAGGCCGGCCTCGACCGCGGCCATGGCCGCCCCGACCACTCCCGCCTGGCCGGCGAAGTGCGCCGGACGCAGCTGCGCATCCGAGTGCAACAGCGGCGCAAACTCGGCGAAGCGCTCACTGACGGCGCCGCCAAGGATGAAGAGGTCCGGCCACAGCAGCTCGTGCAGCCGCTTCAGGTACTCGTTCACCCGCCCGATCCACTCCGGAAAGCCGAGCTTTTCGGCGGTGCGCACGCGCGCCGAGGCCCACTTCTCCGCATCCATGCCCCGCAGCTCGAGATGCCCGAGCTCGGTGTTGGGATAGAGCTTGCCGTCGCAGAACAGCGCCGTACCGATGCCGGTGCCGAGCGTCACCATGATCACCGTGCCGTCGAACCCCCGGCCCGCGCCCCAGCGCATCTCGGCGATACCCGCGGCGTCCGCATCGTTCAGGAAGAGTGCCGGCCGGCTGAGGGCGCGTGCTGCGAGCGCAGCTCCATCGGTACCGATCCATCCGTGATCGACGTTGGCCGCGGTGCGCGCCGTGCCCTGACTGATGACGCTCGGGAAGGCGATCCCGACCCCGCCTTCGGCGCCCGGCAGCCGCGCGGCCAGTGCCGCGAGAACCGGCATCATGGCGGCGGGTGTCGAGGGTTGAGGCGTAGGGGCGGAGATCAGTCCGCCGGTGATGCGCCCGGAATCGACGTCCACCAGGCCGGCTTTGACCGAGGATCCGCCTACATCAATGCCCAGCACGTTGCGTGTCACGACGGATCCCTCACAGGTTGGCGGCGGCCGCGAGCTGCTGATCGCGCTCACGGCGTCGCTGTTGATAGCGCATCCATACGGTGGAGATGGCGATGCCGGTCGCGACCAGCATCACCAGGATGGTGGCGAGCGCATTGATGTCGGGCGTTACCCCGAAGCGCACCTTGGAGAACACCACCATCGGCAACGTACTCGAGCCCGGCCCGGCGACGAACTGGGTGATGACGAGGTCGTCCCACGACAGCGTGAATGCCAGCAGCCACCCGGAAGCGATCGCCGGCAGGATGAGCGGCAGCGTGACGCGCAGAAACACCTTGAGGGGGCGCGCCCCCAAGTCCATGGCCGCTTCCTCCAACGACTCATCGAACCCGGCGAGACGTGATTGCACTACCACCGTGACGTACGCCATGCAGAAGGTGATGTGGGCAAGGGCGATGGTGACCGGGCCCACGCCCTTGGGCCAGCCGATCAGCTGCTCCAGGGCGACGAACAGCAGCAGCAGCGAGAGCCCGGTGATGACCTCGGGCATGACGAGCGGGGCAGTGACCATGCCGGCCAGCAGCATCCGGCCGCGATAGGCACCGAAGCGCGCCAGCGCCACCCCGGCGAGCGTGCCGAGCACCACGGAGGCACTCGCCGCGGTGACCGCGATGCGGATCGACAGCCACGCCGCCGACAGGATCTGCTCGTTGTGGATGAGCGCCGAGTACCAGCGCAGGCTCGGCGAGCGGGCCGCATCCCACACGGTGACGAGGCGCGAGTAGTTGAAGGAGAACACGATCATCGAGACGATCGGCACGTACAGGAACACGAGCCCGAGTACCAGCATCAGCCGCGAGAAGAGGCCGCGTGTTCTCATCGCGACGCCTCCAGCTGCCGGCGCTCGACGCGCTGGAAGAGCAGGATCGGCACCACCAGCAGCAGCAGGATGAGGATCGCAACCGCGCTCGCCACCGGCCAGTCGCGGTTCTCGAAGAACTCATCCGACAGCACCCGCCCGATCATCAGCTGATCCGGGCGGCCGAGTAAGGTCGGGATGACGTACTCGCCCACCGCCGGAATGAACACCAGCAGGCAACCCGCGGCAATCCCCGGCAGCGACTGCGGCAGCGTCACCCGCAGGAACGCCCGCCACGGGCGTGCCCCGAGGTCCGCGGCGGCCTCGAGCAGCGCGCCGTCGTGCTTCTCGAGATTTGCGTACAACGGCAGGATCATGAACGGCAGGTACGAATACACGATACCGATGTACACCGCGAAGTCGGTCTGGATCAGCGCGAGGGGCTGATGGATCACGCCGAGGCGCAGCAGCACGTTGTTGATGACGCCGTTGTTGTTGAGCAGCCCGATCCACGCATAGACCCGCAGCAGGAACGAGGTCCAGAACGGCAGCACGATCAGCATCAGGAGCAGCGGCCGGGTGGCGCTCCCCGAGCGCGCGATCGCGTACGCCATCGGGTAGCCGAGAGCTAAGCAGCACAGGGTCGACACCGCGGCCACCTTGAGCGAGTAGAGATACGAGCTCACGTACAGCGGATCGGTGAACAGGAACGAGTACGCCGACCAGTGCATCTCGAAGTGCGGCGTCCCGTGGCGCCAGCTGAGGAGCGGGGTGTAGGGCGGAATGGCGAGCCGCACCTCGGAGAACGAGATGCGGAACACGATGAGGAACGGGACGAGGAACAGCACCAGCAGCCACAACGTCGGAATGCCTGCGATCAGGCGCCGGCCGGCAGCTGGTGAGAAACGCACCGCCCTGCCCCCGCGCTACTCGGTCAGCACCACCGGGCTCGAACCGTGCCACGAGAGCCATACCCGCTCCTCGCGGCCGATCGGGCGCTCGGTGCCGCGCGAAACATTCGGCAATGTCACCCGCACGAGACTTCCGGAGTCGATGCGCACCAGGTAGATCGACATGTCGCCCATGTAGGCGATCTCCTTGACGGTTCCCTGGGTGAGATTCTCGCCGCGCGAGAGCTCCTGGCCGGTGAGCGGCTCGCGCGAGATCTGGATCTTCTCCGGGCGGATGGCGGTCCAGACCGTAGCGCCATGGCCGCTGCCGGCAGCACGCTCGACACGCACCGTGCAGCCGAGGTCAGCGCTCCTGATACACAGGCCGTCCGCGCCGTTCTCGTACACCTGGCCCTCGAACATGTTGACCGAGCCGATGAAGTCGGCGACGAAGCGCGTCGCCGGCGACTCGTAGATGTCCGATGGCGTGCCGATCTGCGCGATGCGCCCCTGGTTCATGACGCCGAGGCGCGTACCAAGCGTCATGGCCTCCTCCTGGTCGTGCGTCACCACGATGAAGGTGACCCCGAGGCGCTGCTGGATGTTGAGCAGCTCGAACTGCGTGTGCTCGCGCAGCTTCTTATCGAGGGCCGCGAGCGGCTCATCGAGCAGCAGCAGCTTCGGCCGCTTGACGAGCGCGCGCGCCAGTGCCACGCGCTGGCGCTGACCGCCCGAGAGCTGGTGCGGCTTGCGCGCACCAAAGCCACCCATGCGCACGATCTCGAGGATCTCGCCCACCTGGCGGCGTATCGCATCGCGGCCCAGATGCTCCTGCTCGAGCCCGAAGGCGACGTTCTTCTCGACGCTCATGTGCGGGAACAGTGCGTACGACTGGAACATCATGTTCACTGGGCGCTCGTAGGGCGGCACGCCGTTGAGCCTCTGGCCGTCGATTTCGATGCTGCCGGTGGTCGGGGCCTCAAAGCCCGCCAGCATGCGCAGCAGCGTGGTTTTACCCGAGCCCGACCCGCCGAGCAGGCAGAAGATCTCGCCGCGGCGGATGTCGAGCGACACGTGATCGACGGCGGTGAAATCGCCGAATCGCTTGCTGACGTCGTTGATGCGGACGTAGGCGGAATCGGCGCCCGATGCTGCGGCGGCGGCAGGCTGAGTGGATGAGCTCACAGGGTGACGTTACCTTCCGGTCTTGAACCGCGTCCACATGCGGGTGAGGAGGCGCTGATAGCCGGCGGGCCGGGCGCGCTCAGGTACGAGCCGCGCGCGCACCGCGGGCGGCGGATATACCCCCGGATCGTTCACCACGGCAGGATCGAGCGGCTGGATCGAGGGAATCACTGCGTTCGCGTACTTGATGAGGTTCGAGTTGCGCGCCGCGATCGGCGGGCGCAGGAGGAAATTGATGAACAGCAGCGCATTGTGCACGTGCGGCGCGTCCGCGGGGATCGCCATGACGTCGTAATTGGAGATCGCGCCCTCCTTCGGGATCGAGTACGCGAGCTCGCCCTTGCCGGCATCCTGCGCCCGGTCGTGCGCCTGCTTGACGTCGCCCGACCAGCCCATCGCCAGGCAGATGTCGCCGTTGGCGAGATTGTCGATGTAGCGCGAGGAATCGATGTAGCGCACGTAGGGGCGGATGGCCTTGAGCGCGACTTCCGCGGCCTTGAGATCCTCCGGGGAGTTGCTCATTGGCGGCCGACCGAGATAGAGCAGCACCGTCCCGACGACCTCAGAGGGCGCATCGAGAATCGAGATGCCGCAGTCCTTGAAGTGCGCCGCCACGGCCGGATCGAACAGCATGCGCCAGCTGTCGAGAGGTGCGTCCGGCATGCGCGCGCGGATCGAGGCGACGTTGTAGCCCACCCCCGAGGTGATCCACATGTAGTCGACGCTGTACTGATTGCCCGGGTCGTAGAGCGCCTCGGCCCGCGCCACGTCCGGATCGACATTCTTCAGGTTCGGCAGCTGGCTCTTGTCGAGCTTCTGGTAAATGTCGGCCTGGATCTGGCGCTCGAGAAACGCCCCCGACGGCGCCACGATGTCGTAGTTGGTATGCCCGGTGAGGAGCTTGGTCTCGAGGATCTCGTTGGAGTCGAACACGTCGTAGTTGACGCGGATGCCGTACTCCTTCTCGAAGTCGGTGATCACGCTCGGCTGGATGTAGTCCGACCAGTTGTAGACGTTGAGGACCTTCTCCGACTCGCTGGCCCGGGGGCCCGAGGTCGCGTGGCCCGAGCATGCCGTCGCGGCCGCCAGCACGGCCGCGCAGGCCGCGGTAGAAGCCCAGAATCGCAGAGCGCTGCTCACCCGATTCATTCTTATATATGTATCGACCCCCGGAAAGGGCCGCAGGCCCCTGCCGCTCGCTGCAACCGCCCGCCGTGCAATGGCCGGCTGGCGCCCAGCAAAACACAGGCTACACGTTTAGCAGCAGGTGCTCGCGCTCCCAGGAGCTGATCACCTGCAGAAAGACCTCGTACTCGGCTTCCTTGACGATGGTGAAGGCCTCGATGAACGGCTCGCCGAGGAGCTTCACCAGCGGCTCGCAGCCGCGCAGCTCGCGCAGCGCCTCATCGAGCGAGCGCGGCAGTCCGAACGCCAGGTCGTGGGCGCTGCCGACGATCGGATCGGACGGCTGGATGCCCTCCACCATCCCGAGATACCCGCAGGCGAGCGAGGCGGCGATCGCGATATAGGGGTTGGCATCGGCGCCACCCACGCGGTTCTCGACGCGCCGCGCCTGTGCGTCCGACATCGGCACGCGCAGCCCCGCCGTGCGGTTGTCGTAGCCCCAGTGGGCGTTGATCGGCGCCGACAGGTAGCGGGTCAGGCGCCGGTAGGAGTTCACGTTGGCGCAGAACAGCGCCATGGCGGCCGGCAGGTAGCGCTGCAGTCCGCCGATGTGGTGGAAGAACAGCGTCGAGGGCGTGCCGTCGGGGTTGCTGAAAACGTTCTTGCGCGTCTTGGTGTCCACCACGCTCTGGTGGATGTGCATGGCGCTGCCGGGCTCCTTGGCGTGCGGCTTCGCCATGAAGGTCGCGTACATCTTGTGGCGCAGCGCCGCCTCGCGCGCCGTGCGCTTGAAGAGAAAGGCCTGGTCGGCGAGGTCGAGCGGCTGGCCGTGGATGAGGTTGATCTCCATCTGCGCCGGGCCGTCCTCGTGGATCAGCGTGTCGATCTCGATGTCCTGGTCTTCGCAGAACTGGTAGATGTCGTCAAACAGCGGGTCGAACTCGTTGACCGCGGCGATGCTGTAGGACTGGCGGCCAGGCTCGGCGCGGCCCGAGCGCCCGACCGGGGGCTTGAGTGGATAGTCTGCGTCCTTGTTCTGCTCCACCAGATAGAACTCGAGCTCGGGGGCGACGATCGGATCCCAGCCGCGCTGCGCGTACAGCTCGAGGATGTTGCGCAGCACGTGGCGCGGCGCC
>DATMOK010000038.1:0-40702 GCA_035568235.1 Steroidobacteraceae bacterium
CTGGATCTCGTTGCCGCCCTCGTCCATCTCGCCGAGCTCTTTCTGAATCGCCTTCATCTGCTCGTTGAGGTAGTACTCGCGCTGGCTCTTCTCCATCTGCGCCTTGACGCGGCCGCGGATGCGCTTCTCGATCTGCAGCACGTCCATCTCGCTCTCGATGGCGACCAGGATGTGCTCGAGGCGCTTGCGGACGTCGAGGATCTCCAGCACCTTCTGCTTCTCGGCCAGCTTCAGCGACATGTGCGCCGCCACCGTGTCCGCGAGGCGTCCGGCCTGCTCGATGCCGGCGAGTGCGGTGAGCACCTCCGGCGGTACCTTCTTGTTGAGCTTGACGTACTGCTCGAACTGCGAGATGACCGAGCGTGCCAGTACGTCCATCTCTTTCTCGTCGTACGCCTCGTCATCAGGCAGCAGCGTCGCGTCCGAGGCGTAGTACTCGCCGGCGTGCAGCTTCTCGATGCGCGCGCGGTCGACGCCCTCGACCAGCACCTTGACGGTGCCGTCGGGGAGCTTCAGCAGCTGCAGGATGGTGGCGATGGTCGCGATGCGGTACAGGTCGTCCGCCTTCGGATCATCGATGTCCGCCTGCTTCTGGGCCACCAGCATGATGCGCTTGTCGGTGCGCATGGCGACGTCGAGCGCCTGGATGGACTTCTCCCGGCCGACGAACAGCGGGATCACCATGTGCGGATACACGACCACGTCCCGCAACGGCAGCACCGGCACGTTCTCGATGGCGGCGGAGGCGGGGCTCGGGATTGCTGGAGGAGTAGGTTCGGACACGCTCAAGCCCTCGCTGGCGGGTGGTCGATGCGACTGCAGTGCCTGGACACACTGCTATCGGCCTCTTATGACAGTAGTTTAGCGGGAAATGAGGGTTGGGCTGCGCGTTTCAAGAGTGACGCAGCTCACGACGCGGGAAGTTTGCCGCCGGAACGGCGGCGCCTCAGTGGTGGTTCGACCCCGAAGCGCGGCGCGGCTCATCGACGCTCGCGAGCCGGCTCTCGTCCGAGCCATACACGATGTACGGCTTGGTCTGTCCGTCGATGACCGATTCGTCAATCACGATCCGTGACACGTTGCGCATCGAGGGCAGCTCGTACATGGTGTCGAGCAGCACCGTCTCAAGGATGGTGCGCAATCCGCGCGCGCCGGTCTTTCTCTGCATGGCGCGGTGCGCCACGGCCTTGAGCGCCTCGTCGCGGAACTCAAGCTCCGCGCCCTCCATCTCGAACAGGCGCCGGTACTGCTTGGTGAGCGCGTTCTTCGGCTCGGTGAGGATCGAGATCAGCGCCCCCTCATCGAGCTCATCCAGCGTCGCCACCACCGGCAGGCGGCCGACGAACTCCGGAATCAGGCCGTACTTGATCAGGTCCTCGGGCTCGACATCGTGGAACAGGTCGTTGCCGTGGGGGCGCGCGTTGATGCCGCGCACCTCGGAGGTGAAGCCGATGCCGCTGCGCTGCGTGCGGTTGAGGATGATTTTCTCGAGTCCGGCGAACGCACCGCCGCAGATGAACAGGATGTTGCTGGTGTCGACCTGCAGGAACTCCTGCTGCGGGTGCTTGCGACCCCCCTGCGGCGGGACCGAGGCGATCGTGCCCTCGATGAGCTTCAGCAGCGCCTGCTGCACGCCCTCGCCGGACACGTCACGGGTGATCGATGGGTTGTCGGACTTGCGCGAGATCTTGTCGATCTCGTCGATGTAGACGATCCCGGTCTGTGCCTTCTCGACGTCGTAATCGCACTTCTGCAGCAGCTTCTGGATGATGTTCTCGACGTCCTCGCCTACGTAGCCTGCTTCGGTGAGGGTCGTGGCATCGGCAATGGTGAACGGGACGTTGAGCAGTCGCGCCAGCGTCTCGGCGAGCAGCGTCTTGCCGCAGCCCGTCGGGCCGATGAGCAGGATATTGCTCTTGGCGATCTCCACCTCTTCCTTGGCGCGCGCGGCTCCGGTACGGGTCTGCAGGCGCTTGTAGTGGTTGTAGACCGCCACCGAAAGCACCTTCTTGGCGCGCTCCTGGCCGATCACGTACTCGTCGAGAACCTTCTTGATCTCGTGGGGCTTCGGCAGCTTGTCGCGCGCGCGCTCGGCGCGATCCTCGAGCTCCTCACGGATGATGTCGTTGCACAGCTCGACGCATTCGTCGCAGACGAATACCGAGGGGCCGGCGATGAGCTTGCGGACCTCGTGCTGGCTCTTCCCGCAGAAGGAGCAGTAGAGAAGCTTTCCGTCATCGTGACGGTTGCGCGAGTCTTCACTCATCGAGGGGCCTCACCTCTCGTTCCATGCCACCGGTCTCTCCCGGCTGTCGTTTTCTTATATAGCAGGTGCCGGGACCCGACGCAAAGCGCCCCCGCACGGTAACTCCCTGTTCGGCCGCGCTTTGTGGGACCGGCGTCACTACTTTGTGAAATGGCGCTGCGACAACGGCGTGCGGGCCCCTCAAGCGCTCTTTCCGGGGTTCCCGCCGGGGGTACCTGCGACCTCGACCCGCTTCTCCAGAACCTGGTCGATGAGCCCGTAGCGCACGGCCTCCTGCCAGTCCATGAAGTGGTCGCGGTCGGTGTCCGTCTTAATGCGCTCGACGCTCTGCCCGGTGTGCTTGGCCAGAATGTGGTTCAACCGCTCGCGCAGCTCGAGGATCTCGCGGGCCTGGATTTCGATGTCCACCGCCTGGCCCTGCGTACCGCCGTGGGGCTGATGGATCATCATGCGCGCGTGCGGCAGGCAGAAGCGCTTGCCGCGCGCCCCGCCGGCGAGCAGCACCGCCCCCATGCTGGCCGCCTGCCCGATGCAGATGGTGCTCACATCGGGCTTGATGAACTGCATGGTGTCGTAGATCGCAAGTCCAGAGCTTACGACCCCGCCGGGGGAATTTATGTACAACGCGATGTCCTTGTCCGGGTTCTCGGACTCGAGGAACAGCATCTGCGCCACCACGATGTTCGCCATGTAGTCATCGACCGGGCCGACGACGAACACCAGGCGTTCCTTGAGGAGGCGCGAGTAGATGTCATAAGCCCGCTCACCGCGCGCCGTCTGCTCGACGACGATCGGAACCAGGTTCAGGCCACGTTCGTTCATGTACCGCTCGTTTCACTTGTCTGTAGGTGCGCGGGCTCGGTCTGCGGCTCGCGAGCACCAAAGCCGGTCAGCTCCGCAAAGCTCATGGGGCGATCAGTCACGCGTGCGAGGCTCACCGCCCAGTCGACCACCTGGTCCTCGAGGACCGCGGACTCGAGCTGGCTCATCGCCTGCGGGTTCTGCAGGTAAGCGCGCCGCGCCTCGTCTGGATTGGGGTAAGTCGAAACCACGCTATCGAGCCTTTCATTGAGGCGTGTCCGATCGGGTTTCAAGCCCTGCGTCTGCACAACCTGTCCCATCAGCAGGCCGAGTGCCACCCGTCTGCGGGCCGGCTCGAGGAATGGCTCGCGCGGCGGCACCTGGCTCGCCTCGCGCACGCCCATGCGGCGCGCCGCTTCGATCTGCAGCTGCTGCACCTGCTCCTCAACCAGCGAGCGAGGCAGCTCGAGGGGGTTGTCCCGATACAGGCCCTCGAGCACCTGGCTGCGCAGGCGCGCGCGTACCAAGTCGGCGAGCTCCCGTTCCATGCTCTCCCGCACTTCCGCGCGCATCTTCGCTAAGCCACCCTCCTCCACACCGTACTCGCGAAAGAACGCCTCGTCCACGGCCGGAAGGGACGGCTCCTCCACTTTCTTAATGGATACCTGCAGCTCGGCGCGCTGCCCCGCGAAGCTCTTGTGCGGATGATTGGCGGGGAAGGTGACACTGATGGCGCGCTGCTCGCCTGCGCCTGCACCGAGGAGGCCGCTCTCGAGTTCCGGCAGCGACTGTCCGGAGCCGAGCAGCACGAGCACATCGCTGGCCTCGCTGCCCTCGAAAGCCGGGCCTGCGGCCTGTACCCGATAGTCGATGAGCACGCGGTCGGCGTTGCGCGCCGGGCGCGCAACCGCGGTGAACACAGGGCGCTGCGCGCGCATGTTCTCGATCATGGCGTCGACGTCGGCCTCGGTGACCGTGACTGTCGGGCGCTCGATGTTGAGCGAGTCGGGTGTCTTGACGAGCACTTCGGGCAGCACCTCGAAATGCGCGGCGTACTTGAGATCGGACTCCGGTCCCACCGCGAGCGGCTCGATACGCGGGCCGCCCGCCGGCTTGAGGTTCTGCTGATTCACCGCCTGCGCGAAGGAGCTGCGCATCAGGTCGCTCACGACCTCAGCGCGCACCTGCTCGCCGAACTGCTTGGTGATCACCGTGAGCGGCGCCTTGCCGGGGCGGAAGCCCTTCAAGCGCGCCGTGCGCGACAGACGCTTCAACCGCTGTGCGACCTCGCTCGCCACCTCGGTCGCCGGCACGGCGACCTCGAGCCGCCTCGATAGTCCACCCGTTTCAGACACAGAGACTTGCATCAATCCATCCCCCGAATGCCGCCGACCCCAGGCTGCAAGAACCGCTCAACCTTGATACAGGCGGGAATCTGGTGCGAAAGGAGAGACTCGAACTCTCACGGGTTTCCCCACTGGAACCTAAATCCAGCGCGTCTACCAGTTCCGCCACTTTCGCCTAAACGGCAGCGGGCCCGCGACATTATAGCCGATGGGGTTTGCGGCCCAGGGCACTGGACAGTCGCGAGAGGCTCGATCCGATCGCGAACCCAACTTATGCAATGTGTCAGCAAACCGCCGCGGCTTCCGGTCCGATTGCCGGTCCGCGCCTCGGCAGCGCTCGAGAAGCTGGTGGGCCGTGTAGGGATCGAACCTACGACCAAGAGATTAAGAGTCTCCTGCTCTACCAGCTGAGCTAACGGCCCTTATCCGTTGGCCGAAATTGCCTGCGGCACTTTCGGCAGACTTTACTTCTTAAACCCGCGGCCGCCGGCAAAAGACGTCGCTTTTGCCCGCTGCGCCTCAGTTCTGGGGTGGACGATGGGACTCGAACCCACGACAACCGGGATCACAACCCGGGGCTCTACCAACTGAGCTACGCCCACCATCCGCCCCCGTGACGGCGTTGGCGTGCCCGGCAGGACTCGAACCTGCGACCCTCGGCTTAGAAGGCCGATGCTCTATCCGCCTGAGCTACGGGCACGACTGCAAAGCGCCCCTAGCCGGCCCCGCCGCACGGGGGGCGCGAATCATACGTAGATGCCTCAAGGAGCGTCAATTTTTGCAGCGCCCCCTGGCCTCGGCACGAGCCCCCGAGGACTCCAGGAGACGCTCACGGCCTGGCTTGGAGCGGGGCGGACTTTGTTAGACTGGCTGCATCCCCGGAGGTAGTTCGCTCTTGATCAAGGACATGGCCAGCGCCCGCGAGTCCCTCGCAGCCGATCGCAGCACGGGCGAGCTGCGCAGCCAGGCCTGCGCGCCATCGGGGCTCGAGGGCTCCACGGCGGTCGGCGAGGCCGCGCTCTCCGAGGTACGCCGCCTGCTCACCGCCTGGCGTACGCACGAACCGGGCGCACGCCTCGGCGTCGATCCGGAAGAACTGCATCAGCTGCGGGTTACCGCCCGCCGGCTCGATGCCACACTCAGTCTCTTCAAGGAGCACCTGCCTGCGGGGCTGGTGCGCGCACGCCGGACGGCAAAGTCGCTGCTGCGCACGCTCGGCGCCACGCGCGATCTTGACGTGCAGCTCGCCGGGCTCGCCGCCTATTGCCAGGATCTTGCCGAGGAGGAGCGCACGGCGCTCGAGCCGCTCAAGGAGCAGCTGTCACACGAGCGCGTACGTGCCCACACGCGCATGCTGCGCGCGCTCGACTCCGAGGCGACGCGCCGCTGGGTGCAGACGCTCGTCGGCGCGACCGAATCGCCGGCGACCGAGGCGGCGACGGATGCCGCGACCCTCACGGTCGCCGCGATCCTGCCGCGGCGGGTACGACGTCGCTTTCGCAGGCTGCGCAAGGCGGTGAAGCAGTTACGCGGCAACTCGTCGATGGAGGAGTACCACAAGGTACGCCGGCGCGCGAAGCAGCTGCGCTACGCGCTCGAGTCGGGCGTCTTCGCCTACGGCAAACCCGCCGAGGAAATGCTGAAGGCTCTGCGCCGCCTGCAGGACAGACTGGGCACGCAGCAGGATGCCTACATGGCCCACCAGCACCTTACCCGGCTCGCAGCCGACCCGGCGTGCGCACTGCCACCGGCGACGCTCTTCCTGATGGGACGGCTGGCAGCGCATCACAGCAAGGTGACCGCGGAGGCGCGCGCCACGGTGACACGCTGCTGGCGCAAGGTACGTGGGCGACGCTGGAAGGCCCTGCGTAGCCGCCTCGGAGAGTTCGAGCATCGCCTGCCTGGAGCACCCGGCATTTCGCCCGCGAACGAGGTCCTGGCGGTGAGCTCGCCGCTGGCCGCAGAAGAGCACCCACTCAGTCACTGAAGGGCGGAGCTCCCTGCGCGCATGGAGCTGCTGCTCGTCCGCCACGCCACAGCCTTCGAGCGCAACCCCCGGCGCTGGCCCGACGACGGCGAGCGTCCACTCTCCCCCGAGGGTCTCTCGCGCGCCCGTAAGGCTGCCGCCGGTATGAAGCAACTGACACCGGCACCCGTGCGCGTACTGGTCAGTCCGCTGGTTCGCACGCGCCAGACCGCCGCGATCCTCACCGAGGTGAGCGGCTGGCCCGAGGCGACTGAGTGTGCCGAGCTCGCGCCCGGCGTCACGCCGCAGGCGTTGCTCGCGACGCTGCGCCGCATGCCGGGGGCGCGCATTGCCGCCGTCGGGCATGAGCCTGGGCTGTCGCGACTGCTCGCCATCGTGCTCGCCGGCACCGCGGCACCGCGCGCGTTCCGCTTGCGCAAAATGGGCGCGGCGCTCCTCACCTTCGATGGCGCCGCGCGCACCGGTGGCGCGCGCCTCGAATGGCTGCTGCCGGCGAAAGTGCTGCGCGCCGCCCGCTAGCAATTTATGGGCGCCGGTCGGCCCGCTGAAAAATCCGCAGCCTCAATCGGCCAACAACCTCAGTGCGCTGCGGAAGACGCCGCGGCACCGCCCGCGCCTTCGTGCGTCGGACGTGCCAGCCATACGAGCCCGATCATCGCGACGAAGATGATGCCGGAGACGTAGAAGATGTCGTCGGCTGACATCATGAACGCCTGCCCGTCGACCAGGCGGTTGAGGAGCTCATAGCTCTGGCTCTGCCCCACGCCGTGCGCGTGCAGCGTGGCGAAAGCCTGCGCGGCGCTGGGATCGCTCGGCGTCAGGTGCTCGACCAGCTGCGCGTGGTGCAGCGTCGCGCGCCGGTCCCACAGCGTGGTGGTTATCGAGGTGCCGAACGACCCGGCCGTGATGCGCGCGAAGTTCGACAGCCCGGAGGCGGCCGGGATGCGCTCGGGCGGCAGCCCCGAGAGGGTGAGTGTCAGCAGGGGAATGAAGAAAGCCGCGGCGCCTGCCCCCTGGATCAGGGTCGGCACGAGCAGCGTACCGATCGTCGCGTCGGTGTTGAAGTCGGCGCGCATGAAGAACACCAGCGCGAAGATCGCGAACGAGATCGTCACCAGGATGCGCGGGTCGAACCGGTGCACGATGCGGCCCACGTACGGGGTGAACAGCAACGCCAGCAGCCCGACCGGCGCCAGCACCAGGCCAGCGAGCGTCGCGGTATAGCCCATGTACTCCTGCAGCCATAGCGGCAGCAGCACGACGTTGCCGAAGTACAGGCCATAGCCGAGCAGCAGCGCGATGGTGGCGACCGTGAAGTTGCGCTGCCCGAACAGCGACAGATCGACGATCGGATGCTCCTCGGTCAGCTCCCAGACGAGGAAGATCGCGAAGGCGACCACCGCGACGCACGCCAGCGTCACGATCTGGCCCGAATTGAACCAGTCGAGATCCTTGCCTCGGTCGAGCAGCACCTGCATCGCGCCCACCCAGATCACGAGCAGCGCCAGCCCGACCGTATCAACCGGCACCCGCGCCGTCGGGGTCTCACGCTTGTGGTAGATGCCCCAGCTGAAGATCGCCGCGCCGATACCGACCGGCACGTTGATGTAGAAGATCCACGGCCAGGAGATGTTGTCGGTGATCCAGCCGCCAAGGAGCGGCCCGGCCACCGGCGCCACCAGCGTCGTCATCGCCCACATGGCGAGCGCCGTGCCGGCGCGGGCCTTCGGATAGCTCGCCAGCAGGATCGACTGCGAGAGCGGAATCATGGGACCTGCGACCGCGCCCTGGATGACGCGGAACAGGATGAGCATCCCGAGACTCGGCGCCAGCCCGCACAGGAACGAGGCGACCACGAACAGCAGCGTCGATGCCATGAACAGCTTCACCTGCCCGAAGCGGCGCGTCAGCCAGCCCGTGAGCGGCAGCGAGATCGCATTGGCGACGCCGAAGGAGGTGATGACCCAGGTGCCCTGGTCCGGAGAGACGCCCAGGTCCCCGGCGATGGCCGGCAGAGAGACGTTGGCGATCGAGGTGTCGAGCACGTTCATGAAAGTCGCCAGCGACAGCGCGATCGTACCGATCACGAGCTTCGAGCCGGTCAGCGGCAGCAGCTCAGCAGGGCGCGGCGCGGGCTGCGGAGCCGGTGGGTCGGGAGTGGCGTCGGACATGGTCGGCCCTGCCGATCCTCAGGGTGCGTGGTGCCGTGCGGCAGGCAGCTGCGTGTCGGCAAGCAGCCCGTGGCTGCGCGTGTCCTGCTCATGCGCCGCCGCACGCATCGGCGCGGCCTCGTTGGCGCTGATGATGGCGGCGACCCGCGCATCGGCGAGCGCATCGCCCGAGCCGAACACTTCCGTCGACCACGGAGTCGCGCTGCTCGCGAGCTGCGGCAGGCGCGGCCCGCTGCGATCACGGGTCTCGACGTCGGCGCGCATCGACAGCCCGATCTGCAGCGGGTGCGCGGCGAGCTCGGCCGGATCGAGCGCCACGCGTACCGGCACGCGCTGCACGATCTTTACCCAGTTGCCGGTGGCGTTCTGGGCCGGCAGCAGCGAGAAAGCGCTGCCGGTGCCGGCGCCGAAACCGGCTACCCGACCGTGAAACACGATCTTGGTACCGTATACATCGGCGCGCAGCGTCACCGGCTGCCCTACCCGGATCGAGGCGAGCTGCGGCTCCTTGAAGTTGGCATCCACCCACACCTGATCGAGCGGCACGACGGCCATGAGTGGCGCGCCGGGACTCACTCGCTGGCCGAGTTGCACGCTGCGGCGTGCGATGAAGCCGGCGACCGGCGCCGGCAGCTCGGTGCGCGTCCAGGTGAGATACGCGCTGCGCACCGCGGCGGCGGCGGCGCGCACCTCGGGGTGATCGGAGAGTGTGGTGCCATCGACGCGCGCGCGGTTGGCGGCGAGTTGCTGCCGGGTGGCAGCGAGGTCCGCCTGCGCGGCACGCATCGCATCGCGCGCGTGCTGCAGCTCCTCGCCCGAGACCGCCCCGGACGTACCCAGGTGCTCGCGGCGCGTCAGGTCGCTCTGCGCCGCGGCGAGCGCCGTCTGCTTGACCTCAACGGCAGCCTCGAGCTGCGCGCTGGTCGCGAACTGAGTGCGCACCTCGCGGACCGTGCGGGCGAGCTGCGCCTCCGCCTGATCGAGCGCCACGCGGGCGTCGGCGCGGTCGAGCCGCACCAGCGGCTGGCCGGCCTTCACGAACTGGGTATCGTCGGCACCGATTCCGACCACGGTGCCGGATATCTGCGGTGTGATCTCGACCACATTGCCGCCCACATAAGCGTCATTGGTGCTCTGATGCCAGCGCAGAACCTGCGCCCAGTGCAGGCCATAGGCCAGGGCGATGGTGAGCACGGCGGCGCCGATGCCGGCCAGCAGGCGCCAGCGGCGGCGGGAAGTGACAGGGATGGTACGGTCGTCGCTACTCATGGCGATCCTTCGAAGAACTCGGGTCCCTTGTGGCTCGTTCGCGGGCGCTATGCGCTCTCGCGGACCTCACCCGTATCAGCGTTATCGAGCATGCGGTTCAGCAGGCTCTCGAGCGTGCGTGCTTCCGCCTTGCTGAAGCCACGCAGGAAGCGGTTGGTGACGGCGAGTGCCAGCTCGCGCATGCGCGGATAGGCCGCGCGCCCCTCCTCGGTGAGCTCCAGATGGATCAGGCGGCGATCCTCGGGACTGCGGCTGCGGCGGATCAGACCCTTAGCCTCCAGTCGATCCAGCATGCGGGTCATGGCCCCCGCGTCATACGAGATTCCCCTGCACAGGTCGGACGCGGACTTGCGCTCCTCGCCCACGAGCGATGCGATCACGCTGAACTGCGCCGCGCTCAACTCGAGCGGCGCGAGGCGCCGGTCGGCACAGAGCTCCGCATCGAGCGCCGCCATCATGGCCACCTTAATGCGTCCCAGCAGAGAGCCGATCGACTTACGCGGCTGGTAATTCGTGCTGTCGTAAATCTCGCCCAAGATAGTGACTCCGTGAATCTGTCGTTAGGGGGATGAGGCACCCCTCCGGTGGAACTCGCCGTACGTTAGTTGCCTAGGCTGTCTTTGTCAAGGCTTACACTGCCGAGACTTCAATTGCCCCGGCAATACCGGGTCCCGAGGGGCGGCAGGTCCTCCGCCGCTGCCTGACCCCTGCCTGTCATACGACCTCGCCACAATAAGCCGGTGTCAGCTGCGGAAATGCTCATGCCGGAGTCGAACACTGCGCTGCGCTGGCGGGCAGCCTTGAGCCAGGCGGCGCGCGAGTCCGTAGCTGCGCGCTGGCGCAGCACGCTGGAGGCATTGCACGCCGCGCGCCTCGAGCACCGTGCCCTGCACGCCGCCGCGGCGACCGACGTGCGCGCGCTGCGCAAGGCCGCGCAACGCGTGCACGATCTCGAACAGCTGCGGGCGGTGTTGGCGCGCGAGCTCGACACGCTCGACTGAGGCCGGCACCTGCACGGTGCTTTTTTCCGCGCGCCGAGTCCGTGGCGTAGAATCATGCCCCGCCGGCGGGGTGTAGCTCAGACTGGTAGAGCGCTACGTTTGGGACGTAGATGTCGCAGGTTCAAATCCTGTCACCCCGACCAATCCGCATGGCGTGATCGTGATTTGGTCGCTGCATTTGTTGCCAAGTCGTCGGGTCAGCCCCACTACTGTCCGACCGGCTCTGACGCAGCCACCGTCGCGTGTGGTGTGTGTCAACGATCCCGCGCCTCGGTGAGCGCTGCCACGGCAGCCGCCACCCGCTCGAACACCTCCTGCCAGTCGCCGGCCACACGCTGGCGGAAGAGTCGCATGGTGGGGTACCAGGGGCTCTTGGAAGCCTGCAGCTGCCAGCGCCAGTCGCACACGGCTGGCAGGACGACGAACACCGGAAGCGCCAGCGCACCGGCAAGATGAGCGATGAACGTGTCGGAAGTGACCACCAGATCGAGCCCAGTCATGAGCGCTGCGGTCTCCAGGGGCGCGTCTGGACCGATGTTGAGTGGGTCGGTGAATTGCGCCAATGCGCCGCCGAATGCGCTCCGCTCCCGCTCGGCGGCGGCCGCGCCTTTCTGCAGCGACACGAGGCTCACGCCCGCGAGGCACGCGAGTGGTGCAGCAGCGGCCAGCGCGAAAGACCGTCCTCGGAACCAGACTTGCCGTTCAGTCCCTGCATTGCCCTGCCAGTTCAATCCGACCCTGAGGCCCGCCAGCGCGCCCAGGCGCGAGCGCCACTCGGCCACGGCCCCCATATCGGCCGACAGGTACGGCACGCCACCGGGGATCGTGTGCAGCTGGGTGTGAAACGCATACGGGAGACTCAGCAGCGGGCATTGATAATCCACCCGCGGCACGGGCTCACCCCGGGTGAGGAGTGCGCCGCGCATCTTGAGCGAGCGCATGAGCCGGGAGAGCTCCGCCGGCACCTCGAAAATGACGTCGGCACCCTGCGCCTCGAGCAACGGCACGTAACGGCTGAACTGCACGGTATCGCCGAGGCCCTGCTCGGCGTGAATCAGTATGCTCTTGCCAGCGAGCTCTTCGGCCCCGGACCAGCGCGGCGCGCCAAGGTCGCGCGCGTGGTGATGCGCGTGCTCGAGCCGCAGACGCGACTCGTACAGTCCCCAGCCTTGCTCGAACTCGCCGAGAGTCAGCTTGAGCAGCGATTTGCCCCACTGGCTCTGCGTGTGTTCGGGGTCGATCGACAACGCGCGATCGAAACTCTCCAGCGCCTCCGGCAGACGCCCGAGCGCGCGCAGCATGTAGGCGGCGTTGGTGTACGCCTCCACATGAGCCGGGTTGCACTCGACCGCGTCGCGAAAAGCCTCGAGCGCTTCCTGGTGTCGCCCCAGCTGCGCGAGCTCGTTGCCGCGGTTGTTGAGGGCCTCGGCAGAGCGGCCATTGGCTGCCAGCACGCGATCGAAACAGGCCAGCGCCTCCTCATGACGGTCGAGGTGCGCCAGCGCCACGCCGCGGTGAAAGTGCGTGCCGGAGTCGGCCGGTGACAGCGCCAGTGCGCGCTCGAGGCTCGCGAGCGCGTCTGCGTAGCGCTGCAGACCGAGGAGCGCCAGCGCGCGCTGATGGTGCACGTCGGCCGCGCCGGGAGCAACGGCGAGCGACTGCTCGTAGCTCAGCAACGCCTCGGCGGGACGACCGAGCGCGCGCAGCGCACTGCCCTTGTTGGCGAGCGTGGTCGCGTGACCGGGTTGCAGCGCCAGTGCGCGCTCGATGGCGCGCAGTGCGTCCGCGTAGCGACCCATACTCATCTGCACGAGACCGAGGTTACGATGCGGCTCCGGGAAGCCCGCATTGAGCGCCACCGATCGCTCGAACCGCTGCAGCGCTTCCTGATTTCGACCCAGTTGTTCGAGGGCGACTCCAAGTGCGTTCTGGGCTTGCGCGTCATTGGGACGCAGCTGGGCTGCACGCTCGAGACTATCGAGGGCCTCCTGAGCTCGCCCGAGGCGCATGAGCGTCATGCCGCGACCCAGGTGCGCCATCGCCAGGTCTGCCTTGAGAGCCACAGCCCGCTCATACGAGCGCAGCGCTTCCGCGTCGCGCCCGCTCTCGCTCAGGGCATACCCGAGGTTGGTGTGCATGATTGCGTTGGACGGCTGCAGCACAACGGCTGCGCCGATCAGATCCACCGCTTCCTGGCGGCGCCCCAGCCGACCGAGCGTGACGCCGAGCAGATGCAACGCCTGGCTGTTGCCGGGCTCGGTAACGAGCAGCTGACGAAACACGGCGGCGGCTTCCAGCAGACGGCCCTGCTGCTGCAGGGCCTCGCCCTGAGAGAGCAGAGCGCTGCTGCTGGTAGTCATCCCGGCCTTGCGTACCGCGCCATCTGGCTCATGGCGCCTACGCACGCCGCCATGTTGTATGACCACCGGGCTTGTCCTCGAGGATCACGCCGCGCGCCGCGAGCGCATCGCGGATGCGATCCGACTCCGCCCAGTTCCTGGCTGCCCGCGCCGCGGCGCGCGCCTGTATGAGTGCCTCGACCTCCGCTTCGCCGAGCGACACGTTGGCCGCGCTCGCTTGCTCCTCCCCCGGCGAGGCAAGCGCCGGCCGGCTGAGGCGAAACCAGTCCTCCGCCGGCACGGTGAGAAGACCGAGCACCCTGCCGAGCACCTCGAGCTCGACACCGAGGCCAGCCGCGCGCGTCGCATCGCCCGCATCCTTCGCGGTATTGATCTCGCGGGTGATCCCCTGCAGCACCGCAAGCGCCTCCGGGGTGTTGAAGTCGTCATCCATGCGCTCGTGAAAGCGCTGCGTGTGCACGCCCGCGGCCGGCGCCGCCGCCGGCAGCCCGCGCAGCGCAGTGTAGATGCGCGTGAGTGCCGCGTCCGCCTGCTCGAGCTGCTCCAGCGAATAGTTGATGGGCCCGCGATAGTGGCTGGCGAGGAAGCAGTAGCGCAGCACCTCCGGGTGCCGAAGCTTTGAGAGCACCTCGCGCAGCGTGAAGAAGTTGCCGAGCGACTTCGACATCTTCTCGTCATCGATGCTGACGAAGCCGTTATGCATCCACAGGTTCACGAACTGATCGCCGCTCGCCGCACACGATTGCGCGATCTCGTTCTCGTGATGCGGGAACTTCAGGTCGAGTCCGCCACCGTGGATGTCGAAATGCGTGCCGAGCAGCGCCGTCGACATGGCAGAGCACTCGATGTGCCAGCCCGGCCGGCCGCGGCCCCAGGGTGATTCCCACCACGGCTCGCCCGGCTTGGCGCTCTTCCACAGCACGAAGTCAAGCGGGTCGCGTTTCGCCTCATCCACCTCGACGCGCGCGCCGGCCCGCAGGTCAGCGAGGCGCTTGCCCGACAGCCGTCCATAGGGCGCGAAGCGCGTCACCGAGTACAGCACGTCGCCGTCGGCGGCCACGTAGGCATAGCCGTGTGCGATCAGCTGTTCCACCATGGCGATGATCTGCGGCACGTACTGCGTGGCGCGCGGCTCGGCGTCCGGCGGCAGGATGCCGAGACGCGCGCAATCCTCGTGCATCGCCGCGATGAAGCGCGCCGTGAGCGCCTCGATGGTCTCGCCGTTGTCGGCCGCGCGCCGGATGATCTTGTCGTCGATGTCGGTGATGTTGCGCACGTAGGTCAGGTGGAAGCCGCGATGACGCAGGTAGCGGCTCACCATGTCGAACACCGTCAGCATGCGCGCGTGGCCGATGTGCACGTAGTCGTAGACCGTGAGGCCGCAGACGTACATGCGCAGCCTCCCGGTCTCGATCGGGCGCAGCTCCTGCTTCTCGCCCGACAGTGAGTCGTGAATGCGGATCATGCGAAGCGCGCCAGTCGCTCACGTGCCTTGCCGGGCGGCATCGCCCGCAGCAGCGGTGCGAGCTCCGGCCCGTGCGCGCGTCCGGTGAGCGCCAGGCGCAGCGGCATGTAGAGCTGTTTGCCCTCCCGGCCGCTCACCGCGCGCGCCGCCCCGGCGATCGCCGCCAGGTCGTTGCCGCTCACCGCCGCGGCCGCAGCAGCGGCGGCGAAATATCCGGCGCCGGCGCCGCGCACGGTGGCTTCGGCCCCCGCATCGAGCGCGGGCGGCCCGCCGAACACCACCTCGACCCAGGGGAGCGCATCCGCCGGCAGCACCAGATTGGGCAGCACGGCGCTCACGAACGCGCTCGCCGCGCGCGCATCGAGCCCCGGCGGCAGCACGCCGGCGAGCCAGGCACGCGCGGCCTCGGGCGCCAGGTGATGCACGGCGTCCTTCTGCCACACCTCGAGCTGCTGCTCATCGAAGCGCGCTGCGGCGCGCCCGAGGTGCGCCGTGTCGAAGCCGCGCGCCATCTCCTCCGGGGTCAGCAGGCCGTGCAGCGGGCTCGAGTGGCCGAGGCGGAACAGGTGATTGGCGATGGCGAGCGGCTGATAGCCGCGCTCGCGATAGGCGCGCACGCTCATCGCGCCGTGGCGCTTGGACAGCGGCGCGCCGTCGGCGCCCAGTAGCAGCGCCAGATGGCCATAGCCCGGAGCCTGCAGGCCAAGCGCCCGCAGCAGCAACAGCTGCCGCGGCGTGTTGGCAAGATGGTCCTCGCCGCGCAGCGCAAGCGTCACGCCCATGCAGGCATCATCGACCGCGTTGGAGAAGAAGAAAGCGGCCGAGCCGTCCGCGCGCCGTACCACGAAATCGCCGATGTCGTCGGTCGCAAAGCTCTGCGGCCCGTGCACCAGATCGAGGAACTCGACTCGCTCCCCGGCGGGCACGCGGAAACGCAGCGTCGCGGCCGCGCCGCGCGCCACCCGCTCGGCGCGCTGCTGCACCGACAGCCCGGCGCAGGTGCCGGCGTAGCGCGGCGGTCTGCCGGCGGCCAGCTGCGCACGCCGTGCGGCCGCCAGCTCGAGCGGCGTGCAGTAGCACGGGTAGGCGGCGTGCCGCTCCTCAAGCAGCGCAAAGTAGCCCGCGTACAGCGGGCCGCGCTGCGACTGGCGGTAGGGTCCGGCGCCATCCTCCCGGTCGGGGCCAGCGTCCCATTCGATGCCGAGCCAGCGCAGGTCCTCGAGCAGTGTGCGCGTGTGCGCCTCGAGGCTGCGCTCGGCGTCGGTGTCCTCGATGCGCAGCAGGAAGCGGCCGCCCACATGCCGCGCGAGCAGCAGGTTGAAGAGCGCGGTGCGCGCATTCCCCAGGTGCAGCTCGCCGGTGGGGCTCGGAGCGAAGCGGGTGACCGGCGGCGGGCTCATTGACGGCATGTTACGGGAAACCTGCGAGGCCTCACAAAGGTCCAAGACGGCGCGGCGGCGCTGTCGCTGCAGCACGCGGCGGCATAGAATTCGCCGCCGCTCCCGACCGACGCCGGAGAATCTGATGCCCGTCAAGTCCCGTACCCGAATTGCCGCCGCCGCGTTGCTGCTGGGCGCATTGACGCTGACAGTCGCTGCAGCGCGCGCCGATGAGCCGCCGGCCCAGGTGCGCTTCGTCACCAACAACGGCGAGTTCGTGGTCGAGGTGCGTGCCGACCGTGCGCCGCTCACGGTCGCCAACTTCCTGCGCTATGTGCGCGAGGGCTTCTACACCAATACTCTGATCCATCGCGTGGTGCCGAACTTCGTGATCCAGGGCGGTGGCCACGACGCCGCCACCATGGATCTCAAGAAGACACACGAGGACATACCCAACGAGTCCGGCAATGGTCTGCAGAACAAGCGCGGCACGGTCGGCCTGGCGCGCACCCCGGCGCCGCACTCGGGCAATGCCGAGTTCTACGTCAATCTGGTCGACAATCCGGACCTCGACCCGGTGGCGACCCGCTGGGGGTACGCAGTCTTCGGGCGCGTGGTGTCCGGCATGGATGTCATCGACAAGATTGCCGAGACCCCGACCGGTGCGGTCGGCCCGTTCAAGCAGGACGCACCGCTGAAGCCGATCATCATCCAGAGCGCGACCATCATCACCACGAGCGCACCGGCCGCGCCAGCCGCGGTGAACCCGGCCGAGCCGCAGAAGATCCTGTCACCGAAATAGCCGCGCGCGCGCCGAGCCGTCGATGACGCGTCTCCTGGTCTCCGACCTGCACTTGGGCGCCGGCTTCGAGCCTGCGATCGAGCAGTTCGTCGAGTTCCTCTCGACCTCCGCCGCCAGCGCCGCGGCGCTATACATCCTCGGCGACCTGTTCGAGAGCTGGGTGGGCGATGACGATCGCAGCGCCGCCGCCGAGCGGGTGTGCGATGCGCTGCGCGGCCTCACCGGGGCGGGTGTGCCGTGCTTCGTGCTGCATGGCAACCGCGATTTTCTCCTCGGCCCGGGGTTTGCGGCGCGCACCGGCTGTCGTCTGCTGCCCGACCCGGTGGTCGCGGACTTCGATGGGGAGCGGGTGCTGCTGACGCACGGCGATGCGCTCTGCACCGACGATCACGCCTACCAGGAGCTGCGCACCATGGTGCGTAACCCGGCCTGGCAGCGGCGCTTCCTCGCCCTGCCGCTCGCGCATCGCGAGACGCTCGCGGGCGAGGTGCGCGCCGGCAGCCGCGCCCATACGGCGCGCACCGTGCCCACCATCATGGACGTGAATGCGTCAGCGGTTGCCGCAGCGTTCCGCGTGGCGCGGGTACGGCGCATGATTCATGGCCACACCCACCGCCCGGCGGTCCACGATCTCGAGGTCGACGGCACAGCGGTCCGGCGCATCGTGCTCGGCGCGTGGTACGAGCAGGGAAGCTATGTGAGCTGCGCGCGCGGCGCTTACGAGCTGCGAGCGTTGCCACGCTAGCAGCACGAGGCTGCGGCTGGCGCCGCGGCTCGGGGGAGCAGCGCCGGCGGAGCGCAGCCCCGCCGGCGTGCTGCTGTACGGATCAGTTGCTGCTGGGTGCGGCAGGCGCGGCGCCCGGCGGCCCGCCCGGACGATGGCCGAAGCCGTGCGCATGCATCTGCTGCAGCGTCTGGAACTTCTTCAGCTGCGTGGCGTTCAGCACCGTCGACAGCTTGGTCACGGTGTCCTGGCTGATCTGCTGATGTGCGGCGCGCATCGCCTGAAAGTCAGGCTTGCCGCCGGCGGCCTTGGCCTGCTCGAACAGGGTGCGCATCTGCGCGTGCTCAGCCTCGAGAACGGTCTGCAGCTGCGCCTTCTGCGCATCGGTGAGATCGAGGAGTATGGCGAGGTTCGCCATGTGAGTCGCTTCGTGGCCCGCACCCGGGGTTTGCGCGACCGCGGCACCGGCCCACAGCGCAGCGACTGCTACAACGCAAGCCTTCATCGACGCTTTCATGAAACATCTCCTATGCCGGTCCGTGACCTCACGGACTCCATGGCGCATTCAGACTAGGCCGCGGCACAGCGCTCCCCGGTGAGCAATGGTGAGCGATTGTCAGCGCCGCCGCGGCAGGAGCAGCGCCGCCTCGAGCCCCCCCTGCGGCAGGTTGCTGAGCGAAAGGGTGCCGCCGTGCGCCTGCGCTATGTCGCGCGCAATGGTAAGTCCCAGACCCGTGCCGCCGCCGTCGCGGTTGCGCGAGGACTCGAGCCGGTAGAAGGGCTCGAACACGCGCTCGAGCTGCGCCTGCGGGATACCGGGTCCCTGATCGCGCACGCGAATGACGAGCTCGGCCCCGTCCTCGACCACGAGCGTCGCCTGCGCGCCGAAGTTGATCGCATTGGCGATCAGGTTGGACAGGCAGCGCTTCAACGCCTGCGTCTTGGCGGTGTACGGCTCGAGCGCGCGACCACGCACCGTGACCGCGGCTCCCATCTCGGTGAACTGGCTGCGCAGCGCCTCGAGCAGCGCGTTCACATCGACCGGTGTTGCGGGCTCACCGTCGTCCTGGCCGCGGAACAGCGCCAGCGCCTCGTGCACCATGCCCTCCATCTCATCCAGCTGCTTGCCGATACGCTCCTGCAGCTGCGGATTCTCCAGCGTCTCGACCTGCAGCCGCAGTCGGGTGAGCGGCGTCTTCAGATCGTGCGACATCGCCGCCAGCACGCGGCTGCGGCTGTCGAGGTAGCGGCGCAGCCGGTCCTGCATGGTGTTGAAGGCGCGGGCCGCATCGCGCAGCTCGCGCGCGCCGCGCTCCGCGAGCCTCTCGGGGCGCGCATCGCGCCCCATGCTGTCGGCGGCCCGTGCCAGCGCCGACAGCGGGCGCGTGATGTTGCGTGCCGTGACGTAGAGGGCGATCACCAGCACTACCAGCAACAGCATCAGGTTGACCACCAGGGTGCGTGGCAGCGTCGCGCCACCCGGCATGCGCACCACCCGGTACAGCACGGTGTCGCCGTCCGGCAGGCGCACCGCCACGTCGTAGCGCAGCGCGGTACTCTGGTGCGCCGCCAGTTCGTGCGCCTCGAAGAACGGCGCCGGGATCTGGATCGCCGGTCGTGTGGCATCGAGCGTGCGGCCCACTGTCACCTGGTAACCGGGGCCGAGCGCGGCACGCAGCTGTTCTGCGAGGGTCTGCTCGAAGCCCGACAGCATCGGCATCGGCAGGAAGCCGAGTGACGGATCGGGCCCGCCGCGGGGCGGCACGTGCGGGCCGCCCGGCGGGCGGTGGCCGAAGCCGCTGCGAGGGGCCGCGAGCTGCTCGAGGGCGGCGGCGCGCTCGGCAGCGCTCAAGGGCGCGAGCATCTGGCTGGTCTCGGCGATGCGCCGGGTCCATTCGCGTACGCTGCTCTGGAGAACGAAGCGCTCGCGCTCCTGGGCGACGAGCACCAGGACCGCGGCCTGCGCGACCAGCACCGCGACGACCGAAGCGGCGATCAGCCGTCCGAGAAGCGACTGCGGCCAGAGCCGCAGTCGCGGCAAGCGGCGGCGCTCACTGGCTCTCGACGCCGACGCCGATGACATAGCCCTCGCCGTAGACAGTCTTGATGATCTGCGGAGCGCGCGCGTCGTCGCCCAGAATCTGTCGCAGGCGGCTGATGCGCACGTCGATGCTGCGATCGAATGGATCGGCATCCCGGCCGCGCAACAGCTCGGTGAGCTGGGCGCGGGTCAGGACGCGATTGCCCGCCCCGAGCAGCACCGCGAGCAGGCGGTATTCCGCGCCGCTCAACGCCACCTCCCCGCCCGCCGGGTCGGTGAGAGTGCGCGTCACGGTGTCGAGCCGCCAGCCGCCGAACACGAAGCCCCGCACCTGCTCGGGGCTGGGATCGCGCGGCGCGTGCGCCGTGCGCCGTAGCACCGCCTTGATGCGGCCGAGGAGCTCCCGTGGGTTGAAGGGTTTGGCGACGTAGTCATCGGCGCCGAGCTCGAGCCCGACGATGCGGTCGACATCCTCGCTGCGCGCGGTAAGCATGATGATCGGCAGTTGCGTGCGCGCCCGCAGCTCGCGGCACAGTGACAGCCCATCCTCACCCGGCAGCATCAGGTCGAGCACCAGCAGGTCGACGTGTGAGCGCTCGAGCACGCGCCGCATTTCCTTGCCGTCGGGCACGGCGGTGGTGCGGAACTCGTGCTTCTCCAGGTACTGCGCGAGCAGTCCGCGGATCTCACGGTCGTCGTCGACGATCAGCAGGTGGGGACGCTCGTTCATGGTGCAGCTCAGGTCCGAGGATACCGGGACCTAAAGACACCGGGGCGGGGATTTGGTGCGGCAGCCGTTGTAAGGAAATGTTAGGTGCCGGCAGGCGGGCCGGAGTGGAATCGCAACTCCCGATCGGGTGCGGTCGCGAGCCGCGCCTCGAGCGCTGCGAGCTCGGCCAGGCGGCGGCGCCACTCCCCAGGGTTACACGCGCGGGCCAGGCTCACGTACAGCTCGAAGTGCCGCGCTTCGCAGCTCGCGAGCTCGCTATAAAGTGCCGCCAGCGGCGCGGGCAAGCGCCCGTCGAGCAGCGCGAAGCGCTCGGCAGAGCGTGCCTCGATGAGCGCCGCGCTGAGCAGCAGATCGAGCTTGCGCTCGGCGTGTGTGGTGCGCAGTGCGCCGCGCAGCTCGTGCGCATAGCGGCCGGGCCGCTGACGCGCATTGGCGACCTCGAGTTCGAGCATCAAGCGCTGCACCTGCTCGAAGTGCCGCAGCTCCTCGCGCGCCAGGGGCGAGAGCGCCAGCGCGAGCTGCGTGTCCTCGGGATACGCGAATATCAGCGCCACAGCGCTGGAGGCGGCCTTCTTCTCACAGGCGGCGTGGTCGACCAGCAGCTGCGGCCAGCGCGCCACCGCGGCCTCGACCCACGCAGCTGGTGTCGGCGCGCACAGAATCGAGTCGGTCGCGAACGCAGTCACGACGGCAGCGCTGCCGGTCATGCGTGCGCCTCGTGTGTCAGCCACTCGCCGAGCGTGCGGGTCAGCGCCTGCGTCGCCTCGCGAGCGCTCGAGTAACGATCGGCCGGCGCTTTGGCGAGCAGCCGCTCGATGAGTGGCTGCAGCGCACGGTAGCGCTCCGGCAGGCGCGGCACCGGCTCCTTGCGGTGCTTGTAGACGATGGCCATCGGGTTGTCGGCGCGGAACGGCTTCTCGCCGCACAGCATTTCGAACAGCATCACACCGAGGCTGTACAGGTCGCTGCGCGCATCGATCGGCTCGGCGTGACCCTGCTCCGGGCTCATGTAGTGCGGCGTGCCGAAGATCGTGCCGCTGTCGGTCGCATCGGCGGTGAGCGCCAGGTCCTTGGAGAGCCCGAAGTCGATGAGCGCGATGCTGCCATCGGCACGCAGCATGACATTTCCCGGTTTCAGATCCCGGTGCAGCACTCCGGCGGCATGCACGCTCTGCAGGGCCCGCGCCACCTCGATCGAGTAGAGCAGCGCCTCGCGTGCGCTGAGCACTGCGGTGCGCATGCGCCGGCGCAGGTCCCCGAGCGGGAAGTACTCCATGACGAGCCAGGCGTGCTCATCGCTCACGCCGAGATCGTACAGCCGCACGACGCCCGGGGCAGCGCCGAGGCGCTGCGCGAGCTCGTATTCCTGGAGGAACCGCCCGAAGATGTCCGCCGGGTCGCTCGTGTCCTGGCGGTCGCGCGCTACCTTGAGCGCGACCAGCATGCCGGCGCGCTCGCTTTCCCCGACGTACAGATCGGTGAGCCGGCCCGCGGCCAGGCGGCGGACGCGGCGGTAGCCGCGAATGAAGGCATCGCCGAAGCGCTGCGCCTCGCGCCCGGCGCTGCTCGAGCGCCACACGGCGCGTGCGTGGGCCTGCCGCTGCTCGGCAGCGCTCAACACGCGGGTGAACTGCTCGCCGTCGAGCTCCTCGCCGCTCACCGCCCAGACGCCGAGCGCTGCCGTCTCGCCCGCCAGGGATGAATCGCCGCCGTCATGCAGCAGCACGAGGGGCGCAAAACCGGCACGACCCGCGAGCTCGCGAGCCCAGACGAGGCCGCGTCCGCCGCCCGGCCACTGCGCGGCGAGCAGCACGGCGTCGTAACCCTGGGCAAGAAACTCCGGCGCCAGCGCGCCATGCGAGACGGGATTGTGCACGGTGAGTTGCGCATGCGGCCGCCAGAGGGCGAGGCGCTCGCGGATCTGCGCGCAGCGGCGCGCGTCCTCCTCGATCAACAGCACCCGCATGGTCGATGATTACAACACGCGCGAACCGGGCGCGTCACGATCGACCTGGGAATACCGGCGCGCCGCCTCGACGGTCAGCTTCAAACCGATCACCAGGTCGCCGACGTTGGTGCCGGTCGGACCCAGGTGCACCAGGTCACCGCTCGCCTCAAGCGCAGTGCCGGAATCCGCACCCTTGAGGCACAGGTCAACATCCAGGCCGCCGAGCGCGACGCGCGCGCAGCTGTCGGCGTCCACCAGGCCACCGGCGTCTTCGGTCACTCCGTCGGTGCCATCGGTCCCCGCCGCGAGCAGCAGGAGGTCCGTCTGCCCGGCGATGAGCTTGGCCGCGCCGAGTGCCAGGTGCTGGTTGCGGCCACCCTTGCCCGGGCGCGGCGGCAGCTGCACGGTCGACTCCCCGCCCCACACGCATACCGCGCTGTCGGCGAGGCGCAGCTCGTGGGTAAAGCGCGCCGCGAGACGCAGCGCCTCGCCGTCGAAGCGCCGCGCAGCGGCGTGCGCCTTGAGCCCGCGGGCGCGCGCCGCCTCCGCCGCTGCTGCCACCGCGTCGTCGACCGAGGCAACCACCTCGCGGTGCACGCAGTCAGCACCCTCGCTCGAGGGCCCGAGGAGCCCGGAGCCGATCACGGCCGGGTCATCCCCCGGAACGTCCGAGACGAACAGCGCCCGCGCCGGCCGGCCCCTGAGGCGCGCCGTCAGCCGCCCGCCCTTGATTTGCGACAGCGCAATGCGGCGCGCGTTGAGCTCGCCGATCGCAGTGCCGGCTGCGAGCTCGCGCGCCGTGAAGCTTTCGAGGTCCTCGAGTGTCGTTCCGGTGCGCAGCACCTCGACCAGGCTCGAGGCACCTCCCGAGATGAGGAACAGCGGCTGGGCCTGCGCCGGCAGCGCCTCGACCCACTCGAGCAGGCGCGCACCGGCCTGCAGTGAGCGCTCATCGGGAACCGGGTGCGAGCTGGCAACAACTTCGACGGCGGATGCTCTCAGCAGCTCCTCTGGTGCATGCGCGTCGCGGGTGATGATGAGCGAGCGCGCCAGCGACTCACCGAGCGCATCGCGCGCGCCGAGCGCCATCGCGGCGGCTGCCTTGCCGACCGCCGCCAGCCACACCGGGCCGGCGACCGGGTAGCGCGCGAGCTGCTCGCGCACGCAGCGCCGTCCGTCGACGCGCTCGAGCCCCGCCTTGAGCAACCTGAGCAGCAGTGCGCGCCGCGGATCGCCGGGGTCGACCGAGCGGGGTTGTCGGGGAATCGCGCGTCTTCCTGAAAGGTTGTCGCTCACTCGGCGTCGCAAGCGCGATTTTGCGCGCTGGCTGTCAGCTGCCGCGCACGACCTTGAGCTTGCGCCGGTCGCGGCGCGCGACCTTGGCGGCATCCGAGCGCTCATCCTGCAGCCGCTCCAGATACTCGGGCGTCACGTCGCCGGTGACGTAGCTGCCCGAGAAGCACGAGGTGTCGAATTCCTCGACGCGCGCATCCTCGTGCCGGCAGGCGGCAATCAGATCATCGAGGTCCTGATAGACGAGCCAGTCGGCGCCGATCAGCGTGCGCACTTCCTCGAGCGTACGCCCGCTCGCCACCAGCTCGCGCGCCGCGGGCATGTCGATCCCATAGACGTTTGGAAAGCGCACCGGTGGGGCGGCCGAGGCGAAATACACCTTGGCGGCACCCGCCTCGCGCGCCAGCTCGATGATTTGCGCCGAGGTGGTGCCGCGGACGATCGAGTCGTCGACCAGCAGCACCGTCTTGCCACGGAACTCGAGATCGATGGCGTTCAGCTTGCGCCGCACCGATTTCTCGCGCTCCTCCTGTCCGGGCATGATGAAGGTGCGGCCGATGTAGCGGTTCTTGATGAACCCCTCGCGGTACTTGACGCCGAGCCGCTGCGCGAGCTGCAGCGCACTGGTGCGGCTGGTGTCGGGGACCGGAATCACTACCTCGATGTCGTGCTGCGGATGCTCGCGCAGGATCTTGTCGGCCAGCCGGTCGCCCATACGCATGCGCGCGCGATACACCGAGATGTTGTCGATCTTGGAGTCCGGACGCGCGAAGTACACGTACTCGAAGATGCAGGGTGTGTGGCGCTGCGTCGCGACACACTGCTGCGCGTGCAGCCGGCCGCTCTCGTCGATGAACACCGCCTCGCCCGGCGCCACGTCGCGCACCAGGCGGAACGACAGGCTATCGAGCGCCACGCTCTCGGAAGCCAGCATCCACTCGGTACCGCGCGCCGTGCGGCGCTCGCCCAGCACCAGCGGGCGGATGCCGTTGGGATCGCGGAAGCCGAGGATGCCGTGACCGATGATCATGGCGACGACTGCGTAGCCGCCGCGGCAGCGGCGGTACACCGCGCTCAGCGCAGCGAACACGTCCGCGGGCGTGATGCGCGCCGTGCCGACGCGCTGCAGCTCGGAAGCAAATACGTTGAGCAACACCTCGGAATCCGAGGTGGTGTTGAGATGGCGGCGATCCTCGCGGATCAGGATCTCGGCGAGCTCGGCGGCGTTGGTCAGGTTGCCGTTGTGACCGAGACAGATGCCGTACGGCGCGTTCACGTAGAACGGTTGCGCCTCGGAGGCGCTGTCGCAGCCGGCGGTCGGATAGCGCACGTGGCCGATGCCGCAGTGACCCTTGAGCTCAACCATGTGATGCTGCTGGAACACGTCGCGCACCAGGCCGCTGCCTTTGCGCACGTACAGCTCGCCGTCGCTCGAGGTGGCAATGCCGGCGGCGTCCTGGCCGCGGTGCTGCAGCACGGTGAGCGCGTCGTAGAGCCGCTGATTGACCGCGCTCGTGCCGACTATGCCGACGATGCCGCACATCGCCTTAGCGCCTCACGTCCTGACATCCCGGTTGTGGGGCACGGCCCCCTCGCCCACCAGGAAGCGCAGCCCATTGGCCACCGACTCGCCGTACGGCATGAGGCGCGAGTCGCGCCACCAATGCTCCGAGTCGAGGCGCAGCAGCTGGCCGAGCATCACGAACACGCCGAGCAGCACGAGCCCCCGCAGCAGCCCGAAGACGAATCCCAGCAGCCGATCCAGACCGCCGAAGATCGACAGTCGGACGAAGTGATCGGCGAGCGCGCCGATCAGGGCGCCGATGAGCAGCACCAGCCCCAGAATGATCAGCCGCGCCGCCCACGGTTTCACCATCGCCCCGGCCAGCAACCCACCGAGATGCGGCTCGATCAGATCGGCGTAATGCCCGGCGAGCGTGAGCGCGAAGATCCAGGTGACGAGCGCGATCGCTTCCCGCAGGAAGCCGCGCGCCAGACCCACGAGCGCCGCAATGACGACGGCGGCCATGACCACATAATCCGTGATAACCATCGCGATCCGGCGTTGACGCGCTGACACGGCGCGGCGCGGATTGTACAAGAGCGCCCGCGCGCGTGCCGAGCACTGCATCGCACCGGTGGCGCGCTACTGCGGGATGATCGGGCCGCCGTGCCCGGTGGCCCGCAGCCGGGTCAGAAGCTGTTCGGCACCGGCATGGTCGCGCGCCGGGCCGACCTGGACGCGATAGAGATGCTTGCCCTTGTTCGACCGCGACACGAGGACCGGGAAGCCGCGCGCCCGCACCTGCTGCGCCAGCCGGTCCGCATTTGCCCGATTGGCAAAGCTCCCGAGCTGCACGACGAAGCCGCCGGCCGTCGTGGACTTCGGTACCGGTGGTGATGCGGGCGGCGCCGCAGCGACCGGCTCGGGAGCGGCCGTCGGTGGCGCAGGCGGGGCCGCCATCGGTGCAGCGCCCGAGGCCGTTGCCGGGGGCGGCTGCGCGGCAGCGCCCGCAGGCTCCGCGGCCGGGGCCGCCGGAGACGGCGGCTGCGGCGGCGGCGCGCCAGTGCGGGTGTCGTCCGCGAGGCTGATGGTGACGGATTTTAATGGGGCTTCCTCCGCCGCGGACTCCGGTCCGCGCGCCTGCGGCGCCGGGCGAATCGGCCCCTGAAGCAGCTCGGGCACCAACAGCACGATCAGGGCCACGAGAAGGACTGCGCCCGTCAGCCGTTCTTTTACCAGACCATGCACCATGGGGACGAAATTGCGAAAGCCAAGTGCGGCGGAGAGCCGGCGAGAGCGCCGGCCAGCGCTCTCAGTATAGCCCAAGCCATTCGAGCGCCGGACCCACGGTGTGGAACGAACCAAACACCACAACGCGGTCCCCGGGCCGAGCCAGCGCGCGCGCGAGCTCGCAGCCGCGCACTACGGAGTCTGCGAGCGTGACGCTCTGCGTGGCGAGCTTCAGCCGCCAGAGGAGCTCGCCGGCGCTCGCGCCGCGCGGCCCGGCAAGCGCGCACACGATCCAGTGATCGACGAGCGGCGCGAGAGCGGCGGCGATCCCCCCTGCGTCCTTGTCGGCGAGCACGCCCACGACCGCCAGCGTGCGAGCGCCAGGAGCGGCCGCCGGGCGCTCGCGCAGGTGGGTCGCGAGCACACGCGCCGCCGGCTCGTTGTGCGCGATATCGAGGATCCACTCGACCGGGCCGGGCACGATCTGCAGTCGTCCCGGCAGATGCACCGCCGCGAGCGCGGTATTGACAGTGCGCGTATCGAGCGCCCCCGGCAGGCGCACCCTACCCTCGAGTGCCCCCACGGCGGCGAGCGCGGTGGCGGCGTTGCGATACTGGATCGAGCCGGCAAGTCCTGGCGGCGCGAGCCCGGTAAGCGCGATTCCCGGGGCGCGGTAGCTCCAGCCCGCCGTGTCCGCCTCCCAGGTGAAGTCGCGCCCGGCGATGAGCGCGGGCACGCCGAGCGTCTTAAGCACTGCGAACACGCTCGCAGGCATGTCTGCGCTGCCGAGCACCGCCGGGTGGCCGCTGCGGAAGATGCCGGCCTTTTCCGCACCGATCGACTCGAGGCTGTCGCCCAGCCAGTCAAGATGGTCGAGACCGACGGAGACGAGCACCGCCACGTCGGCGGAAACGAGGTTGGTGGCATCGAGGCGCCCGCCGAGCCCTACTTCCAGCACCGCCACCTGCACGACGCGGCGCGTGAAGACCTCGAGCGCCGCCAGCGTGTTGTACTCGAAAAAGGTGAGTGTAGTCGTGCCGCGAGCTGCCTCGATGCGCTCAAACGCAGCGAGCAGTTCGGCATCGCCGGCGCTCACGCCTGCGACCTGGATGCGCTCGTTGTAGCGCACCAGGTGCGGCGAGGTGAAAAGGCCCGTCCGTACCCCCCGCGCCCGCAGCACCGACTCCGCAAGCGCGGCCACGGAGCCCTTGCCGTTGGTGCCCGCCACGGTGATGAGCCGGAAGGCCGGCGCTGTGAGTGCGAGGGCGTGCGCGACCGCCGCGACGCGCTCCAGGCCCAGATCGATACTTCTGGGGTGTACCGACTCCTGCAGCCTCAGCCACTCATCGAGCGTGCGCATCGCGCGCGAGGCAGGGACGTCTCAGGCAGCCGCGGGCGGAGCGACCGGGAGCTTCAGCAGCACGCGCAGGAGTCCCGCGATCCGATCGCGCATGTCGCGCCGGTCGACGATCATGTCGATCGCCCCATGCTCGAGCAGGAACTCACTGCGCTGGAAGCCCTCGGGGAGCGTCTCGCGCACGGTCTGCTGAATGACGCGTGGGCCGGCGAAGCCGATCAGGGCTTTCGGCTCCGCCAGGTTCAGATCGCCGAGCAGGGCGAGGCTCGCCGACACGCCACCGGTGGTCGGGTCGGTGAGCACCGAGACGAAAGGCAAGTGCGCCTGCGCGAGACGCGCCAGCGCCGCGGAAGTCTTGGCCATCTGCAGCAGCGAATAGAGCGCCTCCTGCATGCGCGCCCCACCGCTCGCCGAGAAGCACACGAACGGTCGCCGCTCCTGGATGCAGTAATCGACTCCGCGCTTGAAACGCTCGCCGACCACCGAGCCCATGGAGCCGCCGAGAAACTGGAACTCGAAGGCTGCTGCTACCGCCGGCAGCCCATTCAGCGTCCCCTCGAGGACCACCAGCGCATCGCTCTCGCCGGTGGCTTTCTGCGCCTGGTTGAGCCGGTCGCGGTAGCGCTTGCTGTCGCGGAACTTCAGCGGATCCTCAGGCGAGATCGATCCACCGATCTCCCCCTGGGGGCCCGGATCGAGGAAGCGCTCGAGACGCTCGCGCGCGCGGATGCGCATGTGATGGCTGCACTTGGGGCACACATACAGGTTGCGCTCGAGCTCGGCGCGATACAGTACCGCATCGCACGCCGGGCACTTGATCCACAGTCCCTCCGGTACCGAGCGGGTGCGGCGCTCGGTCTTGATGCGCGAGGGCATGATCTTCTCGAACCAGGACATCCGCGACACCCGCTCAAGCGCCGGCAGCCCCGGCGAGGACCGATCATAGCCCATCGGTCAAGGGGTGCTCCTCAGGCGGCGGGCTGGGCAGCCCGAAGGCCCGCGGATAGCGTACCTGCCATAGGTAGAGGCCCGCGGCTGGGGCCGTGGCGGCGCTGCGCGTCCGATCGCGCCCCGCGAGCACCGTGGCCGCCCATGCCGGTGCCGCCTTACCCTTGCCCACTGCGATCAGCAGCCCCGCGATGTTGCGCACCATGTGGTGCAGGAAGGCGTTGGCGACTGCCTCGATGGTGATCCAGTCGCCGTGCCGCACGACACTCAGGTGCTCGAGGCGGCGCACCGGGGACTTCGCCTGACACTCCGAGGAGCGAAAGGCGCTGAAGTCATGCTCCCCAACCAGCAGCTGCGCCGCCTGCGCCATGGCAACCGCATCGAGCGGGCGCGCCACCCACACGGCACGCCGCGCGGCGAGCGCGGAGCGCGCCAGGCGGTTGAGAATGAAGTAGCGATAGACGCGCGACTCGGCGCAGTAGCGTGCGTGAAAGTGACCGGGTACGGGCAGCGCCCAGCTGACGGCCAGATCGGGAGGCAGGTCGCTGTTGGCGCCGAGCACCCAGCTGCGCGGCGTGCGCCCGGCGTGGGTGTCGAAGTGCGCCACCTGGCCGCGCGCATGCACGCCGGCGTCGGTGCGGCCGGCACACACGAGCGAGAGCGGTTCGGCCGCCACCGCACTGAGTGCGCCCTCTAGCACCTGCTGCACGGTGCGCAGTTGCTGCTGGCTCTGCCAGCCGGCAAACGCCGCGCCGTCGTACTCGATGCCGACGGCAATGCGGTTCACGGCAGAGGGCCCGTCGCGTAGCGGGCGGGAGTCCATAGCGAGGGCTGGCCGGCCGAAACGGCCGCAGGCCGTTTCAGACAATCAACCGGGGAGAGACTCCATGAGGCGCTGCGCTTCCTGCTTCTGCGCTGCCGAGCCTTCGCTGAGCACTTCCTCGAGAATGTTGCGCGCACCATCGGGGTCGCCCATGTCCATGTAGGCACGCGCGAGATCGAGCTTGGTACCGACTTCGCTCATGGTGACGGGCTCGAGATCGGGCAGCGCCAGGTCCTCGGAGGCGAGCCGCTGGGTGGCCGCAAACGCGGCATCCGGAACCGTCGCCGTGCCGACGTCGAGGTCCAGATGGTTGCCGTTGCCCGGCTGCGTGCTGGTGCCGAGATCGAGATCGACCCCCGAGCTGTCACGCACCTGCTGATGCGTGCCGGTCGAACCGGAGCTGCTGAGGTCGACGTCTATCGTGTCACCACGCAGCGCCGCCAGGCGCGAGGTCTGACCGCCGTCCTGCGCGGGTCCCGCCTGGGTCAGCGCCGTCTCGAGCGCCTCCTGGTCGAATTGCCACTGGCCGGTGGTGGAGGTCTTCACGTGCGCGGCCTCTGCCGCCGTGTCCTCGAGATTCTTGCGAGTCCGGTCGTCGAGCCCGGCCACCATCGTCGGCGCATCGGCACCGACCCCGAGCGCCGGTTGCTCGGCGGTATCGACGGAGCCGAGGTCCAGCCCCAGATCGTCGATGGCCAGCTCTGCGGTCTGTTCCGCGGAGCTGCTGCGCAGCTGTGCGCCCGGCTTGGTGCGCACCGTCATACCGGCATCCGGAGTCTCGAGCGTCGGCTGCTCGACGGTCGGGCCTTCGGCATCGGACGGCTGGCGCATGCGCGTCGTCATCTGACGCGTGCTGCCGGTGCGGTCGCCGTGCAGTGCCGTGAGGTTGCGATCGGTTACGCCGGTCGTCGCCTCGGTCATCTGCGCCGTGCCCTCACCCACTGCCGCGCCGATGTCGAGGTCGACACCCTGCGGCATGTCGGTAGGCACCGGCTCGCCGAGCAGATCGAAGTCGACGCGGCTCTGGCCGCCCTCGAGATTCAGGTCGACGCCGCCTGCAGTGGCGCCGCTCACCGCGCCGCCGCTCGAGAACAGCGGATCCTCGGGCGCGAGCTGCTTGCCCATGATGAGGATCTTTTCCCACTCGCCAGGGGCCGCCTCGCCGCGCGTCTGCGCGAGCTCGTGCGCCGTCTGCAGAAACTGCTCCTTGTTGCCCCACACGAAGAACACTTCGAGGAGCTTGAGCTTCAGGTCGCGCCGTGCGGGCTCGCGGCTGATCGCGATACGGATCAGGTCTGCGGCCTGGTCGTACAGGCCATAGGCCATATGGAAATCGGCTTCGGCGAGCGGATCTCCCTGGTCGAGGTTGATCGCCGTCTCGCTGCTGATCGTGTCGTCGGCGGTGACGTGCTTGGATCCCGCGGCGGAAGTTGCCGCAGCCGCGCCGGCTGCTACGATCCGCGGCCGCTCGTGAGTTCCGGTCTCCTCGACCAGCACGTCCGGCTCGTGATCCGCCAGCGGAGTGGCCCGCATCGCCCCACCGTCGAAACCGCCGGAGCCGCGCGCCGGCCCGGCACCGCCGAGGGCGCCACCCGCGCCGCTGGCGCCGGCGACTGCGGCAACCGCGAGCCGGCCAAGCGAATCATCGAACTCGGCGGCGCGGCGCGAGCGCAGATAGCGCAGTCCCGCGACCACAGCAAGCACCAGCGCGAGCAGCGCCAGCACCCACCAGTAGCCGATGATGGTATCGAGAATCGAGCCGCTCTCGGCCGGCGCCGAGGCGGGTGTCGGCTTCTTCGCGCTGTCGGCAGCCAGCGGCTTGAACGCCGGCTTCGGTGCAGGCGGCGGAGCCTCCGCGACCACGGGCGGCTTCTCTTCCGCCGGCGCAGGAGCCACGGGGGCAGGCGCGACCTCGGGTGCCGGCGCCTTGGCGACGGGAGCGGGCGTCGGAGCCGGTGCAGGCATGGGCGCGGGTACCGGAGCTGGCGCCGGCGCTGGCACCTTGGCGGTGCCCTGCTTGGCGGCGAGCTCGGATTGCAGGCGCGCGAGGTCCTGATTCTTGAGATCGAGCAGGCGCTTGGACTCGGCGAGCTGCCCTTCGAGATCCTTGACCTGGCCCTTGAGTGCTGCCACGTCCGCGCCGTTGGCGGCAGGACCGGTCCCGCCGGCGCCGCCCTGCGAAGGCGTCACCAGATGAAGTCGTCCGGGCTGGGCGGTTGCGCTGCGCTCCTCGGCGGCGCCCTCACTGGCACCCGACGGGGCGGTGCCAGTCGCACGCCAGGCCGCAAACTGCTTACGGATCTCAGAGGAAGCCTCCGCGGCCGGGATGGCGTCGGCCTGCGAGGCATCCGGAATGCGCAGCACGGCCCCGGCGCGCATGAGGTTCATGTTCTGCTCGAAGGCGCGCGGATTCGCCTGATAGATGGCGAGCATCCAGCTGCGCGCACGCGGTGAGTTGGTCGCTGAGCCTGCGACCCCGCGCGCGATCTCCGAGAGTGTCTCGCCCCTCTGGACCGTGTGCGTCGTATTGGCGCCCTGCTCGGCGGCGGCAGCCGTCGGCGGCGGAGGCTCGGGGCTCGTGCTGGCCGCGGCAGGTGCGCTCTCGGTCGCGGCGGGGCTCGGCGCGGGGGTGGTATTCGCGGCGGCAGCCGGGCTCGCGGCCGCAGCAGCGGACGCCGTGTCGCTCGCCGGGGTTACCGGCGCCGGTGCGGGCGCCGCAGCTTCGGCAGGCGCGGGCGCAGGTGTCTCCGCGCTGCGCGTGATCGCTCCGGCGCGCGTATCCGATCCGGCTACCGGCGCACTGACCGGCGCATTCGCGGCGGTGGCATTCGGTGTGTACACCGGCGGATCGAGCAGCATGGTGTACTCGCGCACCAGCTGCCCGTGCGACCAGGTCACGTTGATCAGCAGCGTGACGAACGGATCGGTGATCGGATCAGTGGACTTGATCTTGATGAGCTCGCGGCCGTCTGGGGTGTGCACCAGCTTCAGCTGCGCGCTCGTCAGATAGTTCGGATATTCGAGTCCCTGCTGACTGAACGTCTCACGCGAAGCAATGTGCGCCTGCAGCGTGTTGATCTCATCGGGCGCTACGTCGGTGACCTCGATCTCCGCATCCAGTGGTGCGTTGAGAGGCGAAAGCAGGTGAATGTCCCCGAGGCCGAGGGCAAACGCGGCTGACGGCAAGGCCAGCAGCAATGCCAGCGCCCGGCTTGAGCGTTTGGCGGTCATCACGACACCCCGGCAGGAATCATTGGGCAAAATATCTTGTGGAAACAATCGGATGGAACACAAGTTGCGAGTCCACCACGAATTGGGCGGCAATATAACTTAAATAGGCTTCCAACCCAAAGCCTTGAATCTCCGACCGCCGTCGATAACGGCTGTTCCGCGCGCATGGTCAGGCACAGTCCTCGAGCTAAATCCCCGTTCGGAGGCGAGATCTTTACGGATTCTCAGGACATAAACTGTGTCGCGGTTCGCCTCAGGGTGGGTCAGCGGGGGCAGTAGCGCAGCGGAACTGTGATCCCCGGCACATCTGCACGCGCGCCAGGCGCAAGGCGCCCCCTCACGGTGACGGAAAGCCCTGCGTCGCAGCACGTCGGCGGCGATCAGCTGCCGGCCGCGCCTGGAATCACCGGCGTCGGCGATTTCACATCCGCGTTCTGCGCGCGGTGGCGCAAGTAGTGATCCATGAGCACGATGGCGAGCATCGCCTCGGCAATCGGCGTGGCGCGCAGTCCCACGCACGGATCGTGCCGTCCGGTGGTGACTACCTCCACGGGGTTGCCGGCCACATCGATCGTGCGCGCCGGGATCTGGATGCTGGATGTGGGCTTGAGCGTCAGGTGGGCGACGATGTCCTGTCCCGTGGAGATGCCGCCTAGGATCCCGCCGGCGTGATTACTGAGGAAGCCGCCAGGAGTCAGCTCGTCGCGGTGCTCGCTGCCGCGCTGCCCGGCAGACCTGACACCCGCGCCGATCTCGACCGCCTTGACTGCGTTGATGCCCATGAGCGCATGCGCGAGGTCGGCGTCCAGCCGGTCGAACACGGGCTCGCCGAGCCCTGGTGGAACACCGCCCGCCACTACCGTGACGCGCGCCCCGATCGAGTCGCCGGCGCCGCGGATTTTCCAGATGAGCTCCTCCAGCTCCGCGATGCGCGCGGGGTCGGGACAGAAGAACGGATTCTGGTACGCGGATGCCGGATCGACCGGTTCCAGCGTGAGCGGACCGACCTGGCTGAGGTAGCCGTAGATGCGCACGCCGAGTCGCATGGCGAGATAGCGGCGCGCAATGGCGCCCGCTGCGGTGCGCATCACCGTCTCGCGCGCCGAGGATCGCCCGCCGCCGCGGTAGTCGCGCACCCCGTACTTCTGCTGGTAGGTGTAGTCGGCGTGCCCGGGCCGGAAGCGGTCCTTGATGCGCTCGTAGTCGCGCGGCCGCGCGTCGGTATTCTCGATGAGGATGCCGATCGGCGTGCCGGTAGTCTGCCCTTCGAAGAGGCCCGAGAGGATGCGCACCTGATCGCCCTCGCGGCGCTGGCTCACGAAATGCGAGGTGCCGGTGCGCCGCCGGTCAACGTCCTGCTGCAGGTCCGCCTCACTCAGCGGCAAGCCCGGCGGGCAACCATCGACGATGCAGCCGAGCGCAGGCCCGTGGCTCTCGCCGAAGGTGGTGACGGTAAAGAGTCGGCCGATGGTGTTGCCGGACATGTGGGTTCAGCGCCCGATCAGCTGCTCGCGCGTCAGCAGAAACACCCCGCCGCCGCCGCGTGCGAACTCAAGCCACAGAAATGGGTGGCGCGGAAACGCGCGCCGCACGACCCCTTCGGTGTTGCCGACCTCGACGATGAGCAGCCCCCTGGCGCGCAGGTGGCGCCGGGCCTCGCGCAGGATCACTGCCACGGAGCTGAGGCCGCGCTCGCCGGCCGCGAGCGCCACGCGCGGCTCGTGCCGGTACTCCGGCGGCAATCGTTTGAGCTCACGAGCTCCCACGTAAGGCGGATTCGCGATGATGATATCGTAGCTGGCGCGCCCGAGCGCGCTGAAGTGGTCGGAGCGCCTCAAGCGGACCCGCCTGCCGAGGCGATGGCGGCGCACGTTGAGCCGCGCGACCTCGAGCGCATCGGGCGAGATATCCACGGCGTCGATGCGGGCCCTGGGGAGCGCGCGCGCGCAGGCGATGGCGATGCAGCCGGAACCGGTGCCGAGGTCGAGCACGCGTCGCACGCGCCTCGCCTCGATCCACGGCGCGAACCGCTGCTCGATGAGCTCGGCGAGCGGCGAGCGGGGAATGAGCACGCGGGCATCGACCCGTATGGGGAGGCCTGCGAACCAGGTGACGCCGGTGAGGTAGGCGGCGGGAATCCGCTCGGTGATCCGCCGCGCGATCAGCGCCGCGGCGCGTACCTGCTCGGCCGGGCGCACTCGCCGCCGGTAGAGCGCCGCGCCCACGCCAGGCGCGCGCCGCAGCGCGTGCAAGGTGAGGCTCGCAGCTTCGTCCCACGCGTTGTCGGTGCCGTGCCCGAAGTACACACGGGCGCGCGTGAGGCGCCGTGCGCCGCGCGCGATGAGCTCGCGCACCGTGAGCGGCGCGCGGGCGGTGCGCCGCTCAACTGCGGCGCGCGCCATCCGCGGACACTGCGCTGGTGTGAAATAATTCACTCATGAGCATCGCTCGACTGCGCTGGATCCTCGTTCCCGCCGCCGCCTGTGCGGCGCTGGCGGGCTTCTGGCTCGCGCATGAACTTGACAGGGAAGCGCCGACGCTGGCAAGCGGTACATGGCTGCCGCAGCCGAAGGCGCTGCCCGACTTCCAGCTGCTCGACGATCGCGGGCGGCCCTACACGACCGCCGACCTGACGAGCGCACCGACGCTGGTGTACTTCGGCTTCACGCATTGCCCGGATGTCTGCCCGACGACGCTGGTCAAGCTCGCGCAGATCGAGCGACAGGCGGCCCTGCCCGGACTGCGCGTGGTGCTGGTGAGCGTCGATCCGCAGCGTGACACCCCACCGCTCCTGTCGCGCTATGTGCACGCCTTCGATCCTTCCTTCTCGGGTCTCACCGGTAGCCCGCAGGAGATCGCACGCGTGGCGCGCGACTTCGGCGTCGCCGTGAACCGCGTCGACCTCCCGGGCGGCGACTACACCATGGACCACTCGGCGATCGTCTTCCTGGTGGCGCGCGCGGGCGTAGTGGCGATCTTCACGCCGCCCTACGATCCGCCAGCCTTCGCCGCGGACCTGCGCCGCGCGGCGGCGTTCCTGACGCCCAGGAAGGGCTGGCACTTCACATGAGCCCGGCCGATGAAGCGGGCGGGCGATTGCTGGTCGCGCTGCAGTACCTGCTGCCGCAGCACCTGCTGACGAGCGCGGTCCATTGGCTGGCACGCAGCGAGGTCGGCTGGCTGAAGAATGCGCTGATCGACAACTTCGTCGTCAACTACCGCCCCGACATGAGCGAGGCCGAGCAGCCGGATCCCCGCCAGTATGCGAGCTTCAACGCCTTCTTCACGCGCGCACTGCGCGCCGGGGCGCGTCCCATCGATCCCTCGCCCGGTCTCATCTCGCCGGTCGACGGCACGGTGAGCCAGCTCGGCGCGCTCGATGGCTCGTGGCTGGTGCAGGCCAAGGGGCTCGGCTACACGCTGGAGTCGCTGCTCGATGAGGCCGCTCCCGCCTGGGCGCCGGTGTTTCGCGGCGGCGCGTTCGCGACCTTGTATCTCGCGCCCTCCAACTACCACCGCATCCACATGCCGCTTACCGGCACGCTGCAGGCCGCGTGGTACGTGCCCGGGCAGCTATTCAGTGTGAATGCCAGCACCGCGCGCCAGGTGCCGGGCCTGTTTGCCCGCAACGAACGGCTGGTGTGCGTATTCGCAGACGGCACGCTGAGCTTCGCGCTCATCCTGGTGGGAGCACTGTTCGTCGGCAGCATGTCGACGGTCTGGCACGGCGATGTCACACCGCGCAATCGCGCCGACCTGCCGCTCGAGTTCACGCGCGCGAAGCTGCGCCTCGAGAAGGGAGCGGAGATGGGGCGCTTTAACATGGGCTCGACGGTGATCCTGCTGTTACCGCCCGGCCGGTCCGAGTGGCTCGGGACGTTCAGCGCCGGCAGCCCGCTGCGGGTGGGGCAGGCCGTGGCGCGCTTGAGCGCATGAGCGGCGGCGCGGACTGGCAGCCGAGCGCCTCGGCCGGCGCGCTGCGCGCACGCGCGGCGCTGCTGGCACGCACCCGGGAGTTCTTCGCCGCGCGCGCCGTGCTCGAGGTGGATACCCCGTTGCTCGTCAGCGCGCCGGTGAGCGATGTCCACATCGAGAGCGCCCGCGTCGAGCTCAGCGGGGCGCCCGCCAGCGCGGGGACCGCCGGGCCGCGCCTCTACCTGCATACCTCGCCCGAGTACGCCATGAAACGGCTGCTGGCCGCCGGCAGTGGCGACATCTACCAGATCTGTCATGTCGTGCGGGGCGATGAGCGCGGGCGGCTGCACAACCCGGAGTTCACGCTCATCGAGTGGTACCGTCTGGGCTGGCCGCTCACGGCGCTCATGGACGAGGTGGAAACGCTCGTGCGGGCATTGCTGGGTCCGCTCGCCGCCACGCGTACCGGCGAGCGCCTCGCCTACCGTGCGGCCTTCCAGCGCGAACTCGGGCTCGATCCGCTGAGTGCCACCGACGCGGAGCTTGCCGCAGCAGCCGCACGCCTGGGGCTGCAGATGCGCACCGCCGCCGGCGGCCCCGACCGCGACGAGCTGCTCGAATTTCTCATGGGCTGCGCGGTCGGGCCGCAGCTCGGCCGCGGCAGCCTCACCTTCATCCACGGCTACCCGGCGAGCCAGGCGGCGCTCGCGCGCCTCGACCCGCAGGATGAGCGCACGGCACTGCGCTTCGAGCTCTACTGCGAGGGAATCGAGCTGGCCAACGGCTTTCAGGAGCTGCAGTCGGAGCGCGAGCAGCGCGCGCGCTTCGTGCGCGACAATGCGGAGCGCGCGCGCGCCGGACTGCCGGTGGCGCCGCCCGATGAGCGGCTGCTGGCCGCGCTCGCCGCGGGGCTCCCGGAGTGCGCGGGTGTGGCGCTCGGCTTCGACCGCACGCTGATGCTGGCACTCGATGCCACACGCCTCGATGAGGTGCTGGCCTTCCCCACCGGGCGCGCCTGAGCCGCCGGATCCCTTGAGTCAGGTCTAACGGAGACTGCATGAGCTATTCGACGACGCCGCGTGACTTTCGCGACAAGGATGCCGCCTACACCGACCTGGTGCGCGACCTCGGCACGCTGATCGGGGGTGAGCGCGATCCGATCGCCAACGCGGCCAACGCGGCCGCGCTGCTGTTCGATGTCCTGCCGGAGATCAACTGGGCGGGCTTTTATTTTCTCAGGGGCGAGGAGCTCGTCGTCGGGCCGTTTCAGGGCAAGCCGGCGTGCGTGCGCATTGCCCTCGGCCGCGGCGCCTGCGGCACGGCGGCGGCGAGCCGCCGTACGCTGATCGTCGCTGACGTGCATACCTTCGCGGGCCATATCGTGTGCGATCCCGCATCGCGCTCCGAGATCGTGGTGCCGCTTGTCTCGGGCGCGCGGCTGCTCGGCGTACTCGACATCGACAGCCCACGCACCCGGCGTTTTGATGCCGCGGACGCCCGCGGCCTGGAGTCGCTCGTCGAGCAGCTGGTGCCGGCAATCACCGGGGTCCGGGACGCCGGGCCGGAATGACACCCGAGCGGCTCTCGCCCCGCGGGCTGGCCGCCGGCACGGCGGCGTTCGGCATCTGGGGGCTGTTCCCCATCTATCTGCATCCCTTGAGCGGTGTCCCGGCACTGCAGGTGATCGCGCATCGGGTCACCTGGTCATGCGTCCTGCTCATCGCCTTGCTGGCAGCGCGTGGCGAGCTCGGCAGGCTCACCTCGACACTCGCTCGTGCGCGGCTGGTCGCCGGACTTGCGACCTCCGCATGCCTCATCAGCTGCAACTGGCTGGTGTATGTCTGGAGCGTGACCCACGCCCACATCGTCGACACCAGCCTCGGCTACTACATCAACCCGCTGGTGAACGTGGCGCTGGGCGTGCTGTTGCTACGCGAGCGACCGAATCCGGTGCAGTGGGCGGCGATCGCGCTGGCGGCCGTCGCGGTCGCCTACCTGACGCTGCTCGCCGGCCGCCCGCCGTGGATCGCGTTCGCGCTGGCGTTCAGCTTTTCCCTCTACGGCCTGGTGCGCAAGCTCATCAGCGTCGAGGCGCTGCCGGGGCTCGCAACCGAGACACTGCTGCTGCTGCCCTTGGCAGTCATCTACCTTGCGTGGTGTCAGAGTGCCGGCACCGGCGCCTTCACGACCGCGGGTGCCCCCATCACGGCGCTGCTCGTCGGCAGCGGGATTGTCACCGCGGTGCCGCTGTTCCTGTTCGCCTACGCGGCGCGCGCGCTCCCCTACTCGACCGTGGGCGTGCTGCAGTACATCGCGCCGAGCCTGCAGCTGGTGTGCGGGGTACTCATGTATCACGAGAGCTTCGCCCCGGCGCGCGCCGCCGGGTTCGGCCTGGTGTGGGTGGCGCTGCTCGTGTACGCGGCCGACAGCCTGTGGCGCGCACGCCGGCTCGGCCGCAGCGTCAGCCCGGCCTGAGAGGTCGGCTCACTGCTTGGCACGCGAGATGTACTCGCCGGTGCGCGTGTCGATACGGATCACTTCGCCCTCGTTGATGAACAGCGGCACCCGCACCACGGCACCGGTCTCGAGCTTTGCGGGCTTCTGCCCGCCGGTGGCGGTATCGCCGCGCAACCCGGGGTCGGTCTCGACGATCTTCAGTTCGATGTGCGGCGGCGGCGTGACGACCAGCGGCACGTTGTTCCACAGGGTCACGATGCACACCACGCCGTCCTTGAGCCACTGCGCGTTGTCACCCACGGCCGACTTGCCGGCGGTGTACTGCTCGAAGTTCTCCGGCACCATGAAGTGCCAGAAGTCGCCGTCCTGGTAGAGGTACTGCATGTCGGTGTCGACGACGTCGGCCGCCTCCAGCGACTCACCGGACTTGAAGGTCCGCTCGATGGTGCGGCCGGTCTTGAGGTTGCGGATCTTGATGCGGTTGAACGCCTGGCCCTTGCCCGGCTTGACGAACTCGTTCTCGATCACGGTGTACGGATCGCCGTCGAGCAGGACTTTGAGACCCCCGCGGATCTCATTGGTGGTGTAGCTGGCCATGGCTGTCTCGTGCTTACGGGCTGCGGTGCGCGCGCCCGGCCCAACAGGGCCGCGTATCATAACGGCATCGCCCCACCCCCGCCAGCACGCCCAGCTACCGCTGTCGATTCCGCGAGGTCGCGCACGCAGGCCGCCGCCGCGCCGGTGCTAGAATCGGCCGCCATTGCGAGCGCCCATCGGAGAGCCTCTTGCCCGAGCAGAACGCCGTTCCGCTCATCGTCCTGAGTTCCGCGCGCGAGCCCGTCGAAGCTGTCAACAGCATCCTGCGGCGCGCCGGACAACCCGCACATTGCACCTGGATACCCGCGCTCCGTGATCTCGGCGATGCCCTCACGCAGCTCAACCCCGAACTGCTGGTGCACGTCGCCAACAGCCGCGAGGAGCTGCAGTCCGCCATCCGCGTGCGCGACCAGCTCGCCCCGACGGTGCCGGTGTTGTTGCTGGCCGCGCAGGCGGATGAGGCGCGCATCGCCGAAGCCATGTCGCTGGGGGCCCGCGATGCGGTCACGCTCGCCAACCCCGAGCGCCTGCAGGCGGTCATGCTGCGCGAGCTCAAGGTGTTTCGCACCGAGCGCACGCTCGATGCCTCGCTTAAGTCCGCCCAGGACGCCCGCAGTCAGCTCGGCTCGGTCCTCAATCGCTCCAACGACGCCATCATCCAGGTACAGGAAGGCATCGTAGTCGAGGCAAATCCCGCCTGGCTGGAACTGTTCGGCGTGGTCGAAGGTGTCGCCGGCGAACCGGTCATGGACCTGTTTGACGACTCGACGCACGCGGCGCTGCGCGGCGCGCTGGCGGCCTGTCTGCAGGGGCGCTGGAAGGCCGACGTACCGCTGCGTGCCAACGCACTGCTGGGCGATGGCACCGTGCTGCCGATTGAGATGACGCTCGCGCTCGGCGAGCACGAGCAGGAGCCATGCGTCAGCCTCATGGTGCCCTCGCGCCCGCGCGAGGAGCGCAGCGTGGTCGAACGTCCGGCGGCGGCGGCGGAGGTCCCCGGTGCGCTGCTGGCGCGGCCGGAGCTACTGGCCGCACTGGCGCGCCGCCTGGCGATCCC